>DASRSV010000031.1:0-21175 GCA_035656255.1 Thermoplasmata archaeon | reverse complement strand
GACGATGTTGCCGAAGGAGACGAACTGGAAGAGCGGCTTACCCGTCCCGCTCGCCGTCTGCGTCTCGACGACGGGACCGAAGCCGACCTGACGCAGCGCCTGGAAGAGCGTCGGGTTGTTCTTGGACGGATTGTTGTACGGACCGTGCGCCACGTACTGCAGGGTGCCCTGCTGCCCGCTCGGGCAGGTGAAGAACGCCGGACCGTCCCACGTGCCGCCGGTGGCGGCGGCGAGGTCGCAGCCGGCCTCGAGGATCTTGTCGACGTCGCCCTGGACCGCCGCCCCGCCCGGCCCACCTCCGGTGCGGCCGGTCGGCCAATCCTTCGAGAACGGATCGGTCGAGCCGGTGTAGTAGTCGATCGTGTCGATGGTGCAGACGCCGCCGATGGAGCCCGTGCACTGGGGCGCGGTCCGCGCGAGCGCCGCGATCGAGTGGGTCGCGTTCCCGTCCTGGCTGCGGACCCATCCCTCGCACTGGGGCGACACGCCGTTCGAGAACGCGTAGGACGGCTCGCAGGTCGGGGAGTAGCAGCTGGAGGCGTAGGCGCCGTAGTCGGAGGCGCTCACGCAGTAGTTGAGCGAGTACGACGGGTCCCGCGGGACGGTCGACCCCATCCAGACGATCACGTGGTGGGTGTTGTTCGCCCAGTTGAGGCCGCTCCCGATGATCGTCCCGTAGAGCGCGGTGATCGAGGAGGAGTGGAGGATGTTGTCCGAGAAGTCGGAGTCGCCGTAGTACCACTGGCCGTAGAGGGTCTTCGCCTGGAACGTCGAGACGACCTCGTTGCCGAACGAGTTCGAGGGGACGAAGTTCTGGATGTCCACGTGGTACTCCGAGCCATCGCCGTCGTCGAACGAGTCGATGGTGGCGAAGTAGTCGACGAGCGCGAACGAGACCTGGGAGTGCGGGTTCGCCGAGGCGATCGCGTTCGCGATCGACTGCGCGTTCGCGATGAAGAACGGCACCCCGTTCGACTCCTCGCACGGCAGGTTGTTGCCTGCGGCGCACGTGTCGCTGCCGGGGTCGTAGGCGGTCGGGTCGTAGACGCCGTCGAAGAGGGTCGTCTCGATGACGAACGCTACCTGGACGTTCGGCCAGAAGACCACCCCGTTCCCGACCGCATTCGCTGTGAGCGTCACGCGTCCGACCCCCGCGCCCGACGTGCAGGTGTTCTCCTGGTACGCGCAGATCGCATGGGGTTGGACGCCGATTCCGAGGGAGAGCGACGAGGCCAACGCCGAGGAGGGGGTCGTGGTGGCCGTCGGCGAGTTGTAGACCGCCACGGTGTAGCCGGGGAGGCTCCGGGCGGATGAGAGGCTCGCCGCCGAATGGCTCGGCGCGAAGGCGAGGACGACCGAGGCGATCGTCGCCGCCATGATCGACATCTGGACAGCCGTTCGTGTGCGACGTGACTTCATAGTGACCGAGTGTGGGGCCCTGACAAACCCTCCCATGGATTAGGTCTCTGTTTATTCCTTTGCATCCGAAACCGCGCCGGAAACGACCAAACCGCCGACATTTCGACGACGCTCCCGGAGTCGTCGCTTGACGCGAATCTCGACCCCGATCCCACGCCGTACTGGTCAGGGTTCAGGTCGTTCCGCGCACTGGCGTCGTCGCTCGGTGAGCCGGCCCAGGCGGAGTTCCCCTGCTCGGTGCTCCGAAGGTCAACCCGTTCGACCTCCCCGTCCGAGACCCGTCGATAGGGTCGCCGTACGCTCCCCGGGGACCCTCCCCCCCGGGGCGATCGGACGGAGCATCCACCGGTACTCCCCCGGTCGCTTCCAAACCGTCAGGACTGCTCGGCGATGGAATATCCTGGTCGTAAACGACGTACAGGGGTCGTACGCCGGGTCGATGTTTATAAGGCGTCTCCACGCGAACGACCCGGATGAGCGCGCCGCCGGGGCGGAGGCTTGCCGAGGGGGCATCCTCCCCTGCGATCAGATCCGGGTTCCACTGTACGCTCACCCGCCGACGCACCACGTGGGCCGTCGCCATCGCAGTCCTCGCGGCGTTCCCTTCGCTCGGTCTCCTCGCCGCCCCCATGGCGGCCGCCACGCCGGTCCGTGACGCTTCTCCGGGTGCCCCCCTCCTCCAGCAGGCCGCCGCCTCCCTCCTCCGCGGCGCCGGCCCGGCGGGGGGCATCCCGATGCCCTGCGAACCCTCGACCGCCGGCTCCGCATGGTGCGGGGGCATCCCCCGATCCCCGCCGTCGTTCCAAACCCAGAACGTTTCGACGCCGACCTGGACCGACCTGACCCCCCATCTCAACGGCACCCCCCCCAGCCGTGAGCTCGCCGCCATGGCCGATGACCCCGCGCTCGGCCGGGTGATCCTCTTCGGCGGGCTCGGCGACGGCGCCGTCCCGCTCGGCGACACCTGGACGTACTCGAACGGCACATGGAGCTACGTCGTCCCGCAGGGGAACGCGAGCCCGTCGCCCCGGTGGGGCGCCTCGATCACCTTCGACCGCGAGCAGGCGCCCGGCTTCCTCCTCCTCTTCGGCGGTCGGAACCACACGACCGCGTTCAACGACACGTGGGCGTTCACCGCCGCCGGCTGGGCTGAGCTCACGGAACGGTCCTCGCCGCCCGCCCGCGCCGGGGCCGCGATGGCGTACGACCCGACGGAGTCGGAGGTTGTGCTGTTCGGTGGAGCGACGCTGGGAGGCGCGGTCGGCCCGGCGCGGCTCCTCAACGACACCTGGCTCTTCCGCGGAGGGGCTTGGATCGACGTCACCCGCTCTCAGGCGACGGCGCCGCCGGCCGTCCGCCGAGGCTCTCTCGTCGCCGTCCCATCGGCCGCCGGGCTGCTCCTTGTGGGAGGAACGGGCGTCACCGACTGCGCCCCCACTTCGGTCGACTGGGGGTTCCACCTCGGGGCCTGGTCGAACTTCTCGCGCCACTGGGGCGGGAGCTCCCTCCCCCCTCGGGCCGGCGCGTCCGTGATCGACGACGCCGCCGACGGCCAGGTCGTCCGATTCGGCGGGGGGACGGAGAGCGGGCAGGGATGCATCGCCCTCAACGACACCTGGGCGCTCGCCGGACTCAACTGGACAAACGTCAGCGACCTCTCGCCGGCCGCGCCGACCCCCCGCCTTTCCTACGCCGCCGTCTACGACAGCACCGACGGCTACGCCCTCCTCTTCGGGGGCAACTTCTCCGGATTCGGCACCGAGCTCTCCGATACCTGGGGCTACTCCGCCCACCCGTACAACTGGTCCGGCGCGCACGGCTCGTCGAACAACTCCACGTCGCGGTTGACCGCGCTCCTCCAGGCGACGCCCGCCTACGGCGTCGCGCCGCTCTCCGTTTCGTTCTCCGCGCGCGCCGCCGGGGGGATCGGCCCGTACCGCTACTCGGTCGTCTTCGGTGACGGCAGCGCCCCCGAAACGGGCGGCCCCAACTTCACGCACTCGTACGCGACCGCGGGTTCGTACCTCGCCGTCGTGACCGTGACGGATGCGATCAACGCGTCCGTCCACGCGCAGCAGGCGGTCTCGGTGCTCTCGTCCTGGCAGGTCGCGCACCAGTGGGTCGACCTCGAGAACTCGACGCCGGTCGCTCCTTCGATCCGTTCGAGCGCCGCCATGGTCTACGACCCGGCGATCGCCGCGGTGCTGCTCTTCGGAGGGTACTCGCCGAGCGTCGTCGCCTTCGGCGACACCTGGGAGTACGCCCACGGGACGTGGGCGGACCTCGGCGCCTCGCTCGCCGCCGCACCGCCCGCGCGCTGGGGCGCGGGCATCTCCTACGACGCGCACGACGCGGTCGTCGTCCTGTTCGGCGGCCGGAACGTCACCTCGCTCCTCAACGACACCTGGACGTTCGACGGGAAGGCGTGGCACCCCGACCCGACCCGCGCCGCTCCGTCGGCGCGCGAGCTCGTTCAGATGACGTACGACGGGGTCGACGGCTACGTCCTGCTGTTCGGGGGCGAACGGTTCAACGCTCCCGGCGGCGCGGTCCAGGAGCTGAACGACACTTGGGTGTACATCTCCGGTAGCTGGACGAACGTCAGCGCCGCGATCGGGGCCGCACCGCCGCCGACCGGGGCGGGGGCGATCGCGGACGACCCGCACGACGGCTACGTCCTGCTCGACGGCGGCACGGTCGCGACTGGCGGCACCGGCGCGTGCAGCGCCACCGCGGCCGCCTGGACCTACAGCCACGGCCGGTGGGCGCTCCACGCGGGCGCGGTCGCCCCTTCGGCCCGGAGCGGCGCGGCGATGGTCTACGACTCCCTCGATTCGGCGGTCATCCTCTTCGGCGGATGGTCGACGACGGGCGGGACGTGCGGCTTCGACGCCGGCACGTGGTCGTTCACGAACGGGTCATGGTCGGACCTCTCGAGCGTCGCCACCCGGCCCCCGCCCGGCCGTTGCTGCGGGAGCCTCGCGTTCGACGCGGCGGACGGCTACGCGGTGCTGTTCGGCGGCAACGCGAACGGCGTCTACGTGAACGACACGTGGAGCTACGGCGTCGCGCCGCTCGCCGCGTCGATCGCCGCCACGCCGACCCGGGGGGGCGTCCCGCTGGACGTGATCCTCGTCGCCACGGCGACGGGCGGCACGGCCCCATACCGGTACAACTGGAGCTTCGGCGACGGCCTCCTCGCGAGCGGGGTGCCGTTCGAGAACCACACGTACCGGAGCAGCGGAGTGTACGTCGCCACCGTCACCGTCTTTGACGCGGCGCTCCGGTCGACGAGCCGCTCGGTCGCGATCGATGTCCTTTCGGCCTGGGCGGCCGGGCACGAATGGGTCGAGATCTCCCGTTCTATCCCGAACGCACCGCCCGCGCGCTCGGGCGCCGCGGTCGTCTTCGACCCGTCCCTGAACGCGGTCGTCCTGTTCGGCGGTTACTCTCCGTACAACTTCGCGTTCGGCGACACCTGGGAGTTCTCGAACGGGCTCTGGACCGACCTCAGCGCAACGCTCGCCTCCGCCCCTCCGGCGCGGTGGGGCGCGGCCATCACCTACGACGCCCACGACTGCTACGTCGTCCTCTTCGGCGGGCGCGACGTCCAGACGTTCTACAACGACACCTGGCGGTTCGGCGGATCCGGATGGACCGAGGTCCCCACGTCGGTCGCGCCGTCGCCGCGCAGCAACGCCGCGATGGCGTTCGACGCGCGGGACGACTACGTCCTCCTCTTCGGCGGGAGCGTACCGACGCTCTACGGCGCGACCGCGCCGACCGGCGACAGCTGGACGTACGGCGGCGGCAGCTGGTCGAACGTCACCGCGACCGTCACGGGCACGCCGCCCGCCCCCCTCTCCGACTTGGCGGTCGCGTACGACCCGTTCGATAGCTACGTACTCCTGGTCGGCGGGGCTTCCTCCGGGTGCTCCGCTTCTGGGAGTGCGTACGCCTACGCCGAAGGCCGGTGGGTCCCGCTCGGGCTCGGGTACGGGCCGTCCGCCCGGAGCGGAGCGGGGCTCACCTTCGACGGTGTCGATCAATCGCTCCTCCTGTTCGGAGGGCGCGTCGCCCGCCCCGGATGCGCCGGGGACAACGGCACCTGGCTCTATCGGAACGCGAGCTGGGAGAACCTCACGGGGGCGATCGGGCCGGCCCCGTCCCCGCGGGCGGACGCGGCGCTCGCCTTCGACGCCGCGGACGACGTCGTCCTCCTGTTCGGCGGCGATGCGAACGGGGTCTACACCAACGACACGTGGGTGTACCCCGCCGCGCCGACGAACGGCTCCTGCCTCGGTTGCCGCAGCGTCCAGGCGCTCACGGTCACGGCGACCGCCTCCGCCCGGAACGGCACGGCGCCGTTCGCCGTCACCTTCACCGCCGTCGCGGCGAACGGCGAGCCGCCCGTCACCTACACGTGGTCGTTCGGGGACGGGAGCCCGTTCGAGGTCGGCCCCCGGGTCGTCCACACCTACACCTCGGGCGGCACCTTCACCCCGACGGTCCTCGCGGTCGACGCGGTCGGCGCGCAGGTCACACGCTCGATCGCGGTGATCCACGTCGCCCCGTCGAGCGCGAACCCGAACCCGCCGCCCTCGCCCGCCCTCCGCATCCCGTTCCTCCCCGGTTCGTCGACGGCCGTCGCCTTCGCGATCGGCTTCGCCGCCGGGAATGCCGCCCTGATCTGGCTGCTGGTGACGCATTACCGGCGGCCGCGGGGCGGGGGCCGACAGGGGTCGGACTCCGACGAGGTGGGTGGGAATGAAGGGGAAGCTACAAGTGGAACAACGTAATCCCGCGGCCCGAGGTAGCGCGCCGTGTCATATCGCGGCATGTCGTCGCGCCGCCTACCGAACGGCCGCGTGGCCGTCTGGCTCGCGACGCTGGCGGGGGTGGGCGCCTTGACCGTCCCCGTCGCGTTCGCCGCATCGACGCCGTCGGATTTCGGTATCGCGCTCACCGCCACGCCGCAGAACGGCAGCGCCCCGCTGCTCGTCGACTTCCAGGCCCAGGTCTCGGTCGGGTCGCCGACGTGGTACAGCTGGTCGTTCGGCGACGGCAGCTACGCGAACGGGAGCGGAGCGGTGTACGCGACGGTCTCCCACGAGTACCTGACGGGGGGCCTGTTCGCGACCCGGGTCACCGTCTCCGAAGGCGCCCTCGCGCACACGGCGTCGCTCGCGATCGCCGTGAGCCCGGGTCCGCTCTCGATCTCCATCGCGGCGACGCCCAACTCGGGGACGGTGCCCGTCACCGTCGCCTTCCAGGGATTCCCGGCCGGCGGATCGGGGACGTACCGCAGCGTCGTATGGACGTTCGGTGACGGCGCGACGGCGACGACCCTGGTCGCTCAGCACACGTTCGTTGCCGCGGGACATTACCACGCTTCATTGAGCGTCACCGACAGCACGGGCGCATCAGCGATCTCCGCGGTGTGGGTCAACCTCTCGGCCGTCGGCGCCTCATCCTCGGCGTCGCCGAGCCCCAGCGTCGGGCTCACCACGCTGCTTCCGATGGCGCTCGCCGCCGCCGGGGCGAGCGGACTCGTCGCGCTCTCGATCGCCGTCCGCCCGGGGGCCCGCGCCCGCCCCAAGCAGCGCGACCCGCCCGAGGGCGCCGAGACCGACTACGGCTACCCATCGTCCGTCGTGCCATTCGGGCCGAGCGTCGGAGCCATCGACACCGCACCGATCGTCACCTCTGCGGCGGGGTCGACAGCGGCGCCCGCGACCGCCCGACTGAGGGAGCCGATCGCGCCCGTCGTCGACGCGCCGAAGGTCGAGGTTGAGGTCGAGCTGTTCGAATCGCGCCCCACTGCCGCGCCGCTCACCGCCGTCGTTCCCCTCGACTCGCCGCGGACGTTCGTCCCGGGGAACGGCCACGCCGTCGATGAGGTCGAGGAGCCGCGCCAACTGTCGTCGCGCGTGGTCGTCTTCCTCTCGCAGCTGGGCGCGCTGAGGGACGACGACGTGCCGACGACCGCGTGGACGCAGTTCGGGATGAGCGAGCGGCTCGGCGCGCGCCAGAACGTGATCTCGAACGTCCTCCGCCGCCTGGTCGCGGCCGGAGTGATCCAGGAGGAGCTGCGCCACGTGCAGCGGCAGCCGCGCCGGCTGAAGGTCTACCGGCTCACCGGTCGCGGCGAGACGCTCGCGCGCGAGCTCCGCCGGTTCCCGAAGAACGACCGCAACGGCGACAGCCGCATGCCGCTCGGTCGCTGAGCGCGGCGCTCCGCGCCCGACCCACGCACGAACGTTCAAGTAACGCGGGGGCTCGTCGCCCCACGGTCCGGATGCCGAACCCGAAGCCTGCGCCGCGGCCCGAGATGCCGGCGTCCGAGCCGTCGCCCGAGCCCGCCCCCGACGGGGCGCACCTGGTCGACCGGATCGCGAGCGAGCTCGACCTCCTCGTGCGCAACGTCGAGATCCTCGAGCGCCTCACGAACGCGCCGCCGATGGGGATCATCCGGCTCAGCGAGGCGCTGAAGCTCCCGATCCACAAGGTCCGCTACTCGCTGCATCTCCTGGAGCGCGAGGGCGTCATCCAGCCGAGCGCCGACGGGGCGGTCGTGACGGACCGCGCGCGGGAGTTCTGGAACGCGCTCGACGTCTCACTCGACCGGATGACGGAGCTCATCCAGCAGCTCAAGGGACGCGCGCAGGAGTACCGCGCGCGCGCCGGGGCGAGGAAAGGCTATTAGCGACGCGCCCGCTCGGCGACCTCGGTGCCGCCGTAGCTCAGCGGTAGAGCGATCGGCTGTTAACCGAAAGGTCAGCGGTTCGAACGGGCCGGCGAACCATCGCCCTCAGCCCCGGAACTCCGCTCGGCGGCGCCTTCGCTGCCGGACGCCCCGGGCCCGTAGCTTAGCGGCCTAGAGCGACCGGCTCATAACCGGTCGGTCGGCGGTTCAAATCCGCCCGGGCCCACCGGGCGGGCGGCGGGATGTCGGCGGCCACGGGCGGAGCGGATACCCATCTTTACCTCGGCACGGGTTCGAGAGACCCGGCCGGGGCGATCGCGGGCCCCCGATCTCGATCCGGGCGGGCGATCAGTCCGCCGACGGTCCGTTCTCGGTGGGAGGGGGTGCGCGGGATCGTCGCGCGGCCGCGATCCCGACCCCGGCGACGACGACCCCGGCGAGGGCGACCAATCCCCAGTCGAGGGGGTTCAAGCCCAGGACCGTTCCGGCCCCGCTCGACCCCGCGACGGGGACCGAGCTGAAGGAGATCGTGCGCGACATGTTCGCGCCGTCGACCGAGACGGTCCCCGACGCGGGTACGGCGGTGAACCCCGAGCCCGCGTCGATGGAGTAGGAGTACGTTCCGTTCGGTTCGGTGAACTCGATCAGCGCTCCGGGCCCGGCGGTCGATGAGCTCCAGGTCCCGTTGAGCGACACCCGCCAGGTCGCCCCCGAAGGAAGTCCGAGCTCCTGGAACGAAACCGTGTACCGGGTAACCGAGGGTGCGACGAGATGGAAGGCGACCGATTCGTGCACGTCCCTCCCGGATACGTTCACGGACGAGCCCACCGAGCCGGAAGTGTACCCGGTCACGGTGACCACCCGGATCGAGTACGTCCCGTTCGGCAGGGAGAAGTTGACCCACCGGGTCATCGAGGAGGCCGAGGTGCCGTTGCACACCACCGTCCAGTCGGCGCCCGGGCGGAGTCCGGACTCGACGAACGAGAGGTTGTAGCGCGCCGCCGGGATGGCGACGAAATCCACCCCCACGGTCTGGTTCGAGCCCGCGATGCTCACCGTACCACTAGCGGAGGTGGGCCGGAATCCGGAGGCCGGGCCGACGGAGTACGAGTACGATCCGTTCGGAGCGGTCACGGAGATATCGCCCGTAGACCCGCCGTAGGCAGTGCCGTTGAAGCTGACCGACCACGCCGTGCCGCCGGGCAAGCCGCTCTCGACGAAGTCGACCGAGTAGGAGATCCGAGCGAACACGACCGGCCGGGGCCCCCCCGCCCCGTGAACGAGCACGGTTCCGTGGGTCGGGTTCGCCGAGTACCCCGCCGGAGCCCCGACGGTGAACGCATAGCTCCCGTTCGGCTCGCTGAAACCGGCGCTGACGTTCCGGGTGACGTTCGTCAGGTTTCCGAGTTGGACCGACCAGACCGCCCCGGCGGGAAGTCCCGATTCCAAGAACGTGACCCGGTACGTGGTCGGAGGCGGGGTCATCGCCACGCTCACCGTGGTCGGCGTCCCGTTGATCTCGACCGCGCCGTGTCCGCTCTGGGTGGTCGCCCAGATGCCCCCGTTCGTGGGGTCGAAATCCGGCGCGAACGGGGTTTCGGTCAATCGGACGGTGCCCACATAGGCCTTGGAGACCGGGTCGAGCACCGCCACGCCCGCCTTGCCCACGAGGCCGACGTAGAGCATCCCGTTGAGCGGGTCGAGGACGGGGCCGGCCGGGGTCTCGCCGGCCGGAAGGTGGAGCGCATAATCGAACGAGCCGGTCGTGGCGTTGAACGCATCGAGCACGCTCCCGGTGGAATCGGCGATGAACACGTCGCCGACCGCCGGGTCGTAGACCCCTCCGTTCGGGGTCGAGCTCGCGAGCGCGACCCGTTTGGCGATCGATCCGTTGATGAGGTTCACGACATCCATCGAGCCCCCTGCCCCCGAGATGAGCCGGGCCACGAACAGGCGGGACTCCGACGGGACCGGGATCGCGGTGGAGGGACCCGAATCGGTCGCGATCGAACCGAACGGCGTGGCGTTCTCCGCCCCGATCTCCGTAACGTTGTTCGCGCCCACATTCGGGACGTAGAGCACGCCGGCGTACGGGTCGAGTCCGGCCGGGTAGGATGCGGAGCCGACGGTACGGGTGGTGAGAACGGTATCGTTCACCGGATCGATCGTGGTGACGCTTCCGTTATTGTTCGACACGACGAACAGCCGGTCGCCCGCCGGAGAGACGACGGGCGCGAACGCGTACGGTCCCACCGGGAGCCGCCCGGCGAGGGCCCCCGTCGCGCGGTCCCGGATGTCGAGGAAGTAGCCGAACGAACCGCTGCTCTCGTTCGCGATGAACAACTGACTGGACCCCCGCACGGCGGCCAGGCCGAACGACGTCGGAATGCTCGACAGGTTCGCGAGCAGGTTGGTCGGCACGCCGTTGACGGTCACGGTGCCGTTCGCTCGCGCCGGATGCCAACCGCTCGGCGGGGTGACGGAGTAGTTGTACGTCCCGTTCGAGAGCCAGACCTCGATGGACCGATTGCTGGACGAGGTCGTCCGGGCGCCCACCGAAACCGACCACCCATGACCGCGGACGACGGGAGGCGCCGAGAACACGACCGGGAATACCGGCGCGCTCGGACCGGGTCCTGCCGCGTGCCCGGGTTCGAGATCCCGGGGTGGGGCCCCTAGGGCGTGGGATCGGGCTGGGGCGATCATCCACGGACTTCCAAGGTGGAGCGGGGGGGCGAGCGGTCCCGTAGCCCCGGCCCAGGTGCTGCTGTATTGGATCAGGAGGAGGAGAGCGAGCGATACGGCGCCGCCGCCGGGCCCCCGACGCATCGTCCGCGCTCCGCGCCGCGGTATGGTTCGCACGTCAAGAGCTTGCCACTGGTCGCCGGTGGCCGCGGGCGCCCACCCGAATCGGAGGGGCCGGCGGAGAATCCTCGTAGGGCGGGAACCGCCGCCGCCCTGGGTCCGCCGGCCGAAGGGCTGATCGGCCGCTCCACGCGGTCAGGCGAACAGTTCGACCCAGATCCCGTTCGGGTCTTGGATGTAGACCCAACGGCTCGAGGCGGTCTTCATCTCCTGCACCACCGGGTGGCCGGCCCTCGTCGCCTCGGCGATAGCGCGATCGAGGTCGTCCACCTGGAAGGCGAGGTGATCGAGGCCGTCGCCGACGGCGTACTTCGAGTCGAAGGGGCTACCGGCGGCGTAGTAGTTCAGCTCGAGCGGATGCTCGCTCCCCTCGCTGATCATGTCGACGACGGTCCCGCCGGAAGCGTCGATCGTGTTCCGTCCGCGGACCGTCATGCCGAGAACCTCGGAGTAGAACCGGATCGACGCGTCGAGGTCCTTCACCCGGATTCCGGTGTACGTGAGCTTCGCCTTCATGGCCGCGGGCCCGAATGAACGGACACGGAAAATCGCACGGCTGTCGGCTCGCCGGTCCGCCACGGGATCCACGGACGCTCGAATACACGACCCGGAACCAAGGGTCGGTGAGACGGGCGGGATGCCTCCGCGCCGCGACGGTGCGCGTGATCGACGCGGCCCGAAGGTCGGATCCGGGATAGAACTCCGGGCCGGGGAGGCCGGCGCTGGGGTGCCCGGCCCGGGGGTGAAGGAAGAGGTTGGAAGCTAGCCGACCACGACCGACCCCAGGTGCGGCGTGAAGACGGCCCTCACGACCGGTCCGTTCGACTGCACGTGCAGGCTCGACGCGAGGTCGATGTCGATCGAGATCGTCGTGGTCGAGCCGGCCGCGATGTCGAACGGCCCGTTCACGTCGGCGCTCGTGGCGTTCGGGACCGATGCGGTGACGTTGGTCCCGTTCGCGAGCTCGACGACGACGCGCGAGACCGTCAGCCGGACCTGTTCGTAGTGGCCCGGGGCCAGGGTCCCGATGCCGATCGTCTTCGCCATGGCGGTCCCGTTGAGCGTCGCGACGTCGACGGTCGCGCCGGAGACGTTGATCGTGGTCCATCCACTTCCCGAACCGTTCGAGGCGTGGACGGCGACCGACGTGAACGTGACCCAGACGTGGGAACACGCGCTGCACGGCGCGTCGTGGACCGCGATCGCGAGCCGGCCGTCGGACGGTCTCGGCGTCAGGACGCCCCAGGCGACGATCGAGCCGACGAGGGCGACACCGGCCACGGCCACCGCGAGGCCGACCATCCAAATCTTTGAGTTCAGAGTACTCACCTCCTTCCCGGTTCTTCGCACGTGCGATCGGGACGTGCGAGCGGCGGTCCCGCCTCCCGGTCCGGGCGAGCGGGACGCTCGGGAGGTAGGCGGGCGGCTACTTGGAGGGGTGTCCAATCCGGGCCGTGGATTCATGGACGGCGTGCGACGCCGTGAACGAGCGTTCTCGGGGTGATTTCGCGATCTCCCGAGAACAGCCCCTGGGCCGGGCCCCCGGTACTCCGCCGGCCGCCGCTAGCCCCCGACTCGCCGAAGGGCGTCCACCTGTTCGGGCGTGCCGGTGAACACGGTCGAGGAGTCCACGAAGCAGAGCGGGTTCCCCGTCGGGTCGTCGGCGTAGAACGAACGCTCCCCCCACGGTCGAACGACGATCTCCCCCATCGGACTCCCGGGGTCGCCGTGCAGGAGCTCCGCCGAGAGGCTCCCCAGCTCACGAGCGCGGCGGTGTACCCCCTCGAGGTCGTCGGTGGCGAGGTAGACCGCTTCCGTCGGGAGCCGGAGTTCGCTCGGGTCCGCCTCGGAGTAGTCGAGAAGACCCAGGATCACCCGACCGCAGTCGAGGTAGACGCGCCCCTCGGCGACGAGTCGGCTCGGAACGCCGAGGAGCGACTCATAGAACCGAGTGGAGGCGGCCAGATCCCGCGCGGGCAGGAGAATGCGGAAGACTCGGGGCGGCGGGGGCCCCCTCGGCGCCCGCCCGTCGTTCGTGGGCGGGGTTGCGGCGTCCGGGTCGGTCGGGCTCATCGTCGTCCGTCGGTGGCGCTATCCGTCCCGCACGGGCGCCGGCGCCGCCCGTACGCCGGGAGAAAATGCGCCGGAAGTGGTCGGGCGCTGCGAAACCATCGGGAGTTGGGTCGAATCCCCGGGCCGGTTTCGGTCCCACACGACGCGACGAAGCCAGTGCCGGACATCGTGGATGTACAGGTTCCCGTACGGACACGCTCCGACGCAGTTGCCCACCCCGCAGCACTTGCTGCTGCGGAACTCCCCCTTGGTCCGGAAGTGACCGGGCATGTCGACGAGCCCGACCGGACAGGACTTCGCGCAGTCGAGCGTCGTGCACCGTTTGCAGACCTCGCGGTCGCGCACCTTGAGCTTGAAGAAGCCCAGCCGGCCGAACGCCCCGGCGATCGTGCCGGTGTAGCACCAGCCCATCGTGACGCAGTTGTAGTTCCCGGTGTACGGGATCGTGACGAAGATGACGAACCAAAGAACGCCGAAGGAGAGGGCGAAGAAGAAGACGCTCGGGTCGGCCCCCAGGATCGAGACCGCGACGGCGCCGGTCTGGTCGAAGTAGGAGAGGAACGAGACCGCGACGAGCGAGGCCATCGCGACGCCCGTCGAGGCGGAGTAGAGCGCGGAGAAGCGGCTGCTCAGGTACTTCCGGGCGATCGGCGAGCTGCGGTTGAACGCGTTCATCGCGTTGAACGTCGTTCCCGCGTACATCAGCGCCGGCGTACAGAAGACGCCGCAGATGACCCTCCGGCCGAAGAGGGCGGCGAGCGAACCGGTGACGGCATACGTCAGGAAGATGACGAGGAAGAGCGACGGGGCGACGGGGGCGGAGCCCAGCCCCATGCTCCAACCGAGCACCGGCACGGCGGTGCCGGACGGAGCGTGGGGAAGGAGCACGGAGTAGTAGGCGCTCGGGAAGAACGTCGCGAACGCCGCGTACGAGCCCAACACGAGCCCGAGGCGGACCCGGTTCTCCCGCGAAACGGTCTCGCGGAACTTGAAGAGGACGAGGATCCCCATCTCGGCGCCCATCATGACGAGGAACCACGTGGACCCGGTGACCCCGGCAAGGAACCAGAAGCCGTTGTACAGGGCATCGTAGACGACGACCCCGGCGCTTCCGGAGAGGGGTAGGGAGGCGAAGCCCCCGCCGTAGACCCCGGGAAGGAGCACGAGGTCCAGGACCGCTCCCATGAACAGCTCGCCCACGAAGATCGTGGCGAGGACCCCGAACGTCCAGTGGGGACGGAGGAGCCAGGGGGTCGAGAGCCCGGCGCGGAACCGCTCCGGGCGGACGACGGCGTCGAAGACGACGACCATCTCCGCAACGACCGAGGCGGCGAACAGGACGCCGCTCCCGTCGACGAGCCAGAGGTAGACCCCGGCCATCATCACGGCGTAGATCGCGAGCAGTCCGAGGAAGTACCGGGAGAGCACCGCCTCCAACTGTCGGTGGCGGTACAGGTACTCCATCACGAAGACGATGATCCCGATCATCATGCCGCTGCCTACGACGGCGGCGGCGCCGACCTGGCCGGGGTCCGAGAACGCCGGGGGGGACAGGAACATGAGCCCCCCCTGGGCGAGCAACAGGGCGACGAACGGCCGCGGGAGACTCCCGCGCAGCAGCCCCGCCGTGAGGAGCATCTCGCCCGCCATGGTGAACAGGAACCACGGCGAACCGGCGACGGAGGTGAGCCACCCGACGGCGCCGACGCTCGCGGGGGCGAGCGAGCCCCCGGACGCCAACTGGAACGTGGCGCCCATCAGGAGCTCGTTCGCCAGGACGAGGGCGACCACGGCCGCGGCGAACGGCCCGAGTCGGGTCAGCGGCGTGGGGGCGTACCCGGTTCCGGCGGCGACGCGGGCCTTGGCTTCGCCCACGAACACCGAGAGCAGCGGCAGAACGCTGAACGACATCGCCGCGGCGGCGAGCCAGAGCCCGTCGACGGCGGTCGCGGGGCTCGGGTGGAGCGCGTAGACGAACGCTCCGCCGATCATCGCCGTCATCATGGCGAAGAGGAACAGCACCGTCGAGGCGGCGGCGCGGGTGCGGGCCTCCGCCGCCCACTTGAGCAGACCGGCGGTCGCCGCGACCATCCCCGCGGCGAGGACGCTCAGCACGACCTCCGCGGCGAGCATGGGTTCGAAACGTCACCCCGCGAACGGCCCGTCGCCCGTCACGTGGGACCGGACCGGCCGACGGCCGGCGCGGAGAGGTCCGCCGCGGAGGACGCGCGAGGGGAGGAGGCGCGCTCAGGAGCGCGGAACGCTCGAGCGAGCGTTTCGGGGCGTAGTCCGAACAGCACCCCGAAACCGCCGAGCAGTCCGAACTGGAAACCCCACCGGAGGAAGAGCGCGAGCCCGGGCGAGCCACCGGGCGACACGGCTCCCCACGTGGCCGGGGCGCCCAGGGCTCCGAGCAGTTCGTTGACGAGCCCGGGGAGTCCTCCGCCAGCGATCGGCGGGGGAGTCCCGATCAGCACGGTCGCCGCGGAGAGCCCCACCGCCCAGCGGAGCAGTCGAAGCCAGCCGGCGGGGGAGGGGCGGAGCAGGAGCTGGACGAATCCCCGCGGGAACAGTCCCGCGGCAACGGCCATCCCACCGAGCAGCAGATGCTGGAACAACCAGGAGATCCACCATCCCACGGGAGCGGCCGACGGACCGATCTGGGTCCAAGCGGCGGGGACCGCGAGCGACCACGTCAGCCCCGCGGCCACGAGAACGACGCGCAGAGCGCCGAACGCGAGCCGAGGCCTGGGCGGGGCGAGGACCGGCGGGGCCGCGCTCGGAGTTCCGGCGCGATCGGGTTCGAACAGCACCCCGTAGATGGCCAGCAGCTCTTCCTGGGCGAGCAGCGCCACATAGAGGACGACGACCTGGAACACGCTCACGTACCACGTGTTCGCGAGCAGGGTGTCGACGGTGGTCCCGCTCGATTGAGCGACGACCGCGAGGCCGGCCGTCGCGGCCGCCGTCGTGGAGCAGCAGGCTCCCAGGGTGAGCACGGCGACCATCACCGGTGTGAGCCCGGTCGCCGAGCTCAGGGCCGCGGGGCGTCCGAGTTCGCGCCGCCGCATGCGGACCAGCCGCACCAAGAGAAGGATGGAGACCGACATCCCGAGCCCGACGCCCGCGGAAACGAGGACCATCGCGATCGTCGGAACGAACGGGAGCGCGAGCACGCCCCACGGGGCGGTGACGAGCAGGCCCGGATAGTTCCACGGCTGGGTGCCGTTTCCGGACCACAGGACGAGGACTTCCGACGGACCGCGGTACGGGGCCAGCCAGAGCATGCCGCCGATCAACATCGAAAACAGCCCGTAGGCGACGCCGAGGAACACGCCCATCGCGCGGGATCCCCGGGCCGCCAGAAGACCCCGGGAACGGGCGAGGGTCAGGTAGGAGAGCAGCGTGGAGATGCGGCTCGGCGCGGACACGACCATCGCTGGGACGAGGGTAGGGGTTTATCGCGCCTTGGCACGGACCTCCTACGACCTCCGTCCGTTCGACGATGCACCGTGGCCGCCGACCGCGTCCCCTCGGGCCGGAGGGCCCGGTGCGGGGTCAGGCGGCCCGCGCGAGCACGAGCGACGCCGGAGAGGGCGTCGGGACCACGCGCTCGAGGGCGAGCCCGGCGCGGCCGAGGAGCTCCACGAACTCCGCGCGGGTCCGCTCCCGCCCGCCCGTGAACGCGAGCATGTTGAGGTCAATGACGGAGGCCCCGAGCGGGACGGTGCCTTCTGGGAGCACCACGTCGGCGATCACCACACGGGAGCCGGGGGAGAGGGCGTGCCGGACGGTCCGCAGGATGGCCGTCGCCTGCTCGTCGTCCCAGTCGTGGATCACCAGACGGAGGAAGTAGACGTCGCCCCCCGTCGGCACCCGCTCGAAGAAGCTCCCGCCCTCGAGGTGGCATCGGTCGAGGACCCCTTCCGCCGAGAGGAGCGGGCGCGCGCGCTCGACCACGCTCGGCAGGTCGAACAGGGTGCCGCGGAGCCCGGGATGGGCGCGGAGGACCGCGGCGATCATCCGACCGTTCCCCCCGCCGACGTCGACCCACTTCCGGATGCCCCCGAAGTCGAACGAGCGCAAGAACGCGTCCGCGAACTGGGCGGAGGCGCCGGTCATCGCCGCATCGAAGAGGCGCCCTCCCTCGGGATGGCTCGCGAAGAAGTCGAAGACCGCGGAACCGTAGACGACCTCGAAGGCGGTCGACCCGAGGCGGACCCCCTCGGTGAGACCCTCCAGCGCCCGAAACCGAACCGGCATGAGCGCGTACCGCGCGAAGTCGCGCATCGAGCCCGGTGCGTCGGAGCGCATCGCGTTCCCGACCGCGGTCAGGCCGAACGTCCCCGGGGGTTCGTCGACGACGAGGCCGACCCCGGCGAGCGTGGCCAGAAGTCGACGTAGATGGGACTCGTGCACGGCCAGCTCTCGGGCCAGATCGGAGACGGGGCGGCGCGACGTCCCGAGGCGATCCGCGACCCCCAGGTCGACGACGGTACGGATTGCGGCCCCGATCATCTGGTTCCCGATGGTCAGCTGGAACAGCGTTTCCTGGGCGAGCGGGAGGGGCGGAGACGATGGGGGGTCGGGCATCCCCGGGCCCGGGACGGGACGCCAACAGAAGGCCCGCCCGTGCCGCATGGACCGGGGCGCGGGCCCGCCGGCCGCTCCGGTCTGCGAGAGCCGGCCGCAGGATCTCCGCCTTCGACGGAGCGCTCGAGGCGTGGGGTGAACATACTACAACCCTCGTAGGTTGCTGGACCCTAGCGGGCGCGCGGAATTCGCCCCGGACGCCCGGCGCGGAGGTACCGGGCGGCCCCCTACGAGCCGGTCGGCTGGCCACCGAATAGTGGATTTGTCCGGTCGATTCGACGGAACGCCGGATATGGTCACGCCGTCCCCGCTCATCCTCACGGGGTTCGCGTTCGCGGCCGTCGCGCTCGCGGGCAACTTCGTGGTCGTGGGCTACCATTGGCCCCGCACGCCGTGGATCCGGCGCGGCGTCGACCGGTGGAACGGCGCCGTACTCGGTCGGACGGACTACTCCTGGGTCACGCCCCGGCTCTTTCTCGCCGCGTCGGCGGTCGTCTTCGTCGCCACCGCGATCGTCCAGTCCGGTCCGGTCCCGTGCTCGAGCGGGACGGACGACGTCGGGGTGTACGCCGCATCGGGTCGCCAGTTCCTCGCCGGCGCCAACCCGTTCGCGGTCGCGTCGTGCGGCCGGGTGGTCCTGGT
The DNA here is from genome assembly GCA_035656255.1 of Thermoplasmata archaeon. GTDB lineage: Archaea > Thermoplasmatota > Thermoplasmata > Lutacidiplasmatales > UBA184 > Lutacidiplasma. The sequence continues at coordinate 2,877 of DASRSV010000031.1, read as the reverse complement.
GCCGTACGGACTCCCGTCGGTGGCGCTCGACGCCGTCGGGAGCCTGGGCGGCCGACCCGGCGTCTACGGGGTGTGGCTCGCGGTCGCCGCCGCCCTCCTCCCGCTCCTCTGGCGGGTCGGGGGCGCGCGACGGCGGACCGTCGTCGCGTACGCGGCGACGTCCGTCCTGTACTTCCCGCTCGTCTGCGGTCAGATCGACGGCGCGAACAACGCGATCGTTCCCGTGGCGATCCTGGCGCCGCTCGCCCTCACGCTCCGGAACCCAGGTGTCGCCGGGGCGATCGCCGGCGTCCTCGGCAGCGCCAAGTTCCCCTCGCTCGGCCCGGCCGTCGGCGCGATCGCGACGAGGGGGAGGGCGGGGCTCGTCGGGGTCGGGGCGTCCATCGGGGGGTTCGCCGCCGTGGCGGCCACCACCTTCGCGGCGTACGGTCACCCGTACGTGACGGAGGTGTTCCTCTCGCAGATTGGGCGCTCGGACTTCTCGCTGAACGAGTTCGGGGCCCTCGAGCCGTTCGGCGTCGCCCCCGGGGGGACGGCCCTGCTCGCGGTACAGGGCGCGATCCTTCTCGCCGTCCTCGTCGTGATCCTCGTGCGTCGGTGGGAGGCCGCTCCCGCCGCGGGGCTCCTGCTGGTCGCGCTCACCCTCGTGACCCAGTTCCTCTCGTTCAACTTCCTCCTCTGGCTCCTCCCCGTCGCGGTCCTCGGCGACCGCGCGCGGCGCGGGCTGTACCTGGTGGGGCTCCTCGGGACGGTCGACTACCTGCTCGCGCTCGGGATCCTCGACTGGAACCTCGGGGTGGCGTGGCCTTCCGCGGTCCTGGCGACGGCGATCACGGCGAGCTTGCTGGCCCTCGGGGCGATCCTCGTCCTCGAGTACGACCCGAAGCTACGCCCGAGCCCGCCGGGCCGAACGAACGAAGAGAATGGGTTGGTCCGGGGCGCTCAGCAGCAACCGCCGCCGCCCCCCGCACCGCAGCCGCAACCGCCCCCGATGGGGGCGTTCGGCTCCGGCTGGTTGGCGCCGGTGATCTTGAACCCGGTCTGGCTGAGCTCCTCAACGAAGTCGATCTTGGCCCCGTCAAGCTGGGAGGCGCTCAACGAGTCGATCACGACGCTGAAGCCGTCCACAGGGACGACCTCGTCGCCGTTCCGCGCGCGGTCGAACGCCATCCCGTAGGACGCCATCCCGCCGCCGCCCGACGCGCCGCATCCGCACCCTGAGCCGCAGCCGCCGCCGCCTCCGCCCGACTGGACGAAGACCCGAACGACCGTGCCCGGCTTCTGGGCCTTGATGAGCTCCCGGACCTGCGCCTTCGCTGCTTCCGTAACGTCCAACTGCAAACTCATGCCTGGAGCCCCTCCCTGACCGGCTCCGATGGGGAGAGCGGCGGGGGCCTATTTAACGGGTCATCCAAGAGTGGCGTCCGGGAAACGCCCCGCGGGCGGGATCATGGGGTCGGGGCGGCCGAAGCCGCGGGCGACTTCTCGGAGAACTCGATCCCACGGAGGAAGAACGAGGTGACGATCGCCGTGGCGAACGCGGCCAGGAACGCGATCCCCATCCCCAGCGAGTACAGCGGGTTGTTCGGGGCCGAACCGACGAACGCCCCCCCATAGAACCCCGCGATCAGGACCCCGAGGAACATCACGACCGTCGGACCGATCAGGCGACCCGTCCGCGTGAGGACCGCGAACACGACCGCTAGGATGGCGAGCACGCCCAGGGTGTAGCCGATGTTGTAGTGCCAGTCGAGGGCCGGCATCGAGCTGTTCGAGGTGAACCCGCTCGCCGGGGCGTAGAGGTTCGTGTACAATCCTAGGATGTACTGTGTGACGAGGAGGATCCCGAATATGGCCAGGACGATCCGCAACGCCCGAAACGGCCATTTCGCGACCATGCCGCTCCCCGGAGCGCGACCGAAACGGGGGTTCAAGTGCCCGCGGTTCGAACGACCAGGTACGCCCCGAGGGCGCCCCAGAACGCCGCCCTACGCGGAGAACGACTTACCGCAGGAGCACGTCTCTTTCGCGTTCGGGTTGTAGATCTTGAAGCCGGACGCTTCAAGGCCGAGGAGGAAATCGACCTTCACGCCGTCCAGGAGGGGGGCGCTCGCCCGGTCGACAACGACCGTGAGACCGTCCCCGTGGAACGCCACCTCGTCGCCCGACTCCTGATGGTCGAACGACATGCCGTAGGTGAGCCCGGAACAGCCGCCGCCCTGGACGAAGAGGCGGAGCGCCGTGTCGGGCTTCCGATCCTTCTCCATGATCTTGAGGACCTGCGCCCTCGCCGAGGGCGTTACGTCGACCGCGACCATCTCCGTCCGCTCCGAATTAAAGTAGCAACAGGTGTGGTAAAACCCTTTTCGGCGTCGCATCCGGCGGTGTGAGGTTCAAGCCCCGACCGCCCGTCCGCGGCCCGATGTGCCGGCTGTACGGCTCGCTCGGTAATCCGCGTCCGACCGTCGTCTCCGAGCTCGTCGCGAGCGAGCGGTCGCTGCTCCGCCAAGCGGACGCGTCGCCGAAGACCCGGCAGGCCGACGGGTGGGGGGTCGGCTGGTACCTCCCGGACCGACTCCCGTCGATCCGCCGGGGGGTCGCGTGCGCCGCTCTTGAGCCCGACCGGGCACGGTTCGTGGAGGCGAGCGAGGCCGCGGAGCCGCCGCTCGTCATCGCCCACCTGCGCCACGCCAGCAATCCGCTCCGCCTCCCCCACGAGCGCCTGCTCGGCACGGAGAACTGCCAACCGTTCTCCGACGGCTTCGTCCTCTTCGCCCACAACGGCGAGATCTCGCTTCCCACGGAGACGCGGACCCGCCTCGGGGCGCTCGGGCGCAAGGTCCGGGGCGTGAACGACAGCGAGGTCCTCTTCTGGCT
>DASRSV010000030.1:0-68289 GCA_035656255.1 Thermoplasmata archaeon | reverse complement strand
CCTTCGGTCGGCCTCGGCATCGGCACCGGGGTGTTCGGGGAACCGATCACGGCCCTCGAGGTGGCGGGACTGCTGCTCGTGATCCTGGGCGTTTCGCTCGTGTTCCGCGAGCGCGGAACCGGGAGGTCGGATCCTTCGGGCTCCGAAGGCTCGGTGGGTCGGACGGCGACCATCGAGACAAGCCCGCTCCCCGCTTCCCCGACCGAAGGCTCAGTCGGCGAAGAGGCGGCAAAGCTGACGGGGAGATAGGGCCGTTTCCCCGAGGAAGCCCAGCGACGGACGTCGCGCTCGAAATCCGGCCCCGTGCTAGCACGCGAACGCACGGTTCCGAACCCTCAAGTACGATACCGGGAAGGTATCGTTCAGTCGTCTGCCCGCCTTGGCCCCAGGAGAAGACCTGGGCCGCTGAGGCGGAGAAACTGGAACAGGGGGTGAGCAAACAGAAATGACAGAACTGACCGAACGAACCGTGGCCTACGGCCTCGGCCTCCTCGGGGGGATCCTGTTCGTCGTGGGCGCCATCGTGGCGATCGTGACGGGCACGGTCGACCTCGTGGTCGGTCGCGCGATGGGCGCGATCGGCGCCGGGAGCCAGGCGGTGCTGCTGTTCGTCCTCGGCGGCCTGGCGCTGTTCTTCGCGTACGTGGGACAGCACGGGTGGAAGAGCCGTTCGTTCACGAGCGGACTCCTCCTCGTCCTGGTAGCCGTGATCGGTTGGGTGGTGGTCGGCCTCGGCAGCAACATCATCGCGCTCGTCGGCGCGATCCTCGTCTTCTTGGCTGGCGTGCTCCAACTGATCGACCCGGCGGCCCGGGCGATCCACACCGCCGCCACGGCGTAGGTCCCCGGTCGGGGCCGCACGGCCCCGCCGAGGAGCGCACCAACCCCTTCCGGCCTTTCTTCCCTCGATGATTCGCCTTCGCTGGTCGGCCGGGCCCCGGCCCGAGCGCCCCTCCTTCCCCGAGCCCTAGCGGGGTGCGGCGGTGACGAGGGGCCCCGCGCGCCCGCGGACGCCCGGGGCCGGTGTTCCCAGACCGGGGATCCGGTACCGGTGCTCGAGGTAGGTCACCGTGCGGCTGAGGGTGACGTTGATCGAAAGATAGAACACGGTCAGGAGGACGAACGCCTCGACGGGTCGCGCGAGGTCGAGGGCGACGCCGTTCCGCGCCCAGTAGTAGAGCTCGACGACGGTGATGTAGCTCAGGATCGTGCTCGTTTTGAAGTTCGAGATCCACTCGTTCGCGAGCGGCAGGGTGACGAGTCGGATGCCTTGCGGCAGGAGGACGCGGGCGAACACCTCGAACGGGGTCAGTCCGATGGCCCGCGCCGCCTCGAGCTGACCGGCGTCGACCGACTGGAAGCCCCCGCGGAGCGCCTCCGACTGGTAGGCGGTGGTGTTGATCGTGAGCGCGAGCAGGCCGACCCAGAACGGGAGGTCGACGCCGAAGATCGTCAGGCGCGGGACGGTGAAGACGACGGCCCAATAGACCAGGAAGACCTGGACCAGGAACGGCGTGCCCCGGATCGCTCCGACGTACCCGCTCGCCAGCCGATAGGCGACCGTCCGCAACCCGCGCCGTGCGGGACTCCGAGCGCTCGCCGACCCGGGGACGGCCGTCGCCGGAGGACGGGCACGGAGCATCCCGAGGGGCAGCGCGAGCGCGAATCCGATCAAGAACGAGAGGCTCGTGAGCTCGAGGGACGTCGCGGCCGGCGCGATGCCCGAGGGGAGCAGCGCGAGAACCAGCGGAAGGTCGAAGACCCCGGCGAACCCGAGCCCGAAGAAGACCCCGGTCCCGAGCAGTGCCGCGATGAGCGGACCCAACCACGCCGGAGGATCTCCCGATCCTCCGGCCGGTGCCGGCCCGATCCGACCCGGGCCGTTGGCTCCCTCGGATCCCTCGGCCACGCCTACCTCAGGATCTTCCCGATGAACGATTTCGTCCGATCGTGGCCGGGACGCTCGAAAATCTCCGCAGGTGTTCCGCTCTCCACGATCCGCCCCTCGTCCATGAACACGACCTCGTCCGCGACCTCGCGCGCGAACGCCATCTCGTGCGTGACCACGATCATCGTCATCCCTTCCTCCGCGAGGCGTGTCATCACCGCGAGGACCTCGTGGATGTACTCGGGGTCGAGCGCCGAGGTCGGCTCGTCGAACAGCATCACCTTCGGGTCCATCGCGAGCGCGCGGGCGATCGCGACGCGCTGCTGCTGGCCACCCGAGAGCTGGGCCGGGTAACGCTGCTGCATCCCGACGAGGCCCACGCGCTCCAACTCGCGGGCGGCCCGTGACCGGCTCGCCTCCGGTGCCAGCCCGAGGGCCCGCCGCGGACCGAGCTCGACGTTCTGGAGCGCGGTCAAGTGGGCGAAGAGGTTGAACGACTGGAACACCATCCCGATCTGCCGGCGGACCCACTCGGGCCGGATGTGCCGTCGGTTTACCTCGACCCCGTCGAGCATCACGGAGCCCCGGTCGGGCTCGACCAGGAGGTTCGTGCAGCGCAGCAGGGTGGACTTGCCCGACCCGGACGGTCCGATGAGGCAGAGCACCTCGCGTTGGTCGACGTCGAGATCGATCCCGCGCAGCACGTGGTGGGCGCCGTACCACTTCTCGATCCCGCGCAGGGCGAGCCGCTTCACGCGCGCACCGCCTCCAGGCCCGGGACCTTGAACCCGTCCTCGATGAGGCGCACGGTCGTCGTCACGACGAACGTCGCGACGAAGTAGAGGAAGGCGGTCTCCAGCCAGACAACGATCGGGGCGTAGAAGTAGACCCCGAGCCCGACCGAGACGTTCACGAGGGCGATCCCGCTCAGGTCGAGCCAGCCGATGACGTTCAGGAGCGACGTGTCCTTGATCACGGCCGAGAATTCGTTGCCGAGCGCCGGCAGCGAGACCCGGAACGCCTGGGGGAGCACGACGCCGGCGAGGATGCGACCTTTCGTGAGGCCGACGGACTCCGCGGCCTCGACCTGGCCCCGCGGCACCGAGAGGATCCCCGCCCGAACGATTTCCGCCTGGTAGGCCGCCGTGTGGAGGCCGAGGGCGACCACGCCCAACCACCGGGAGATGGAGAACGCGAGGTACGGGTCGCTCCCGCTCGTGCGCAGGGCCGTGAGCCCGATGAGCGAGGCGAAGGCGATCAGGACGATCGGGGGCATGCTCCGGAAGAAGTCGACGTAGGCGGCGCCGACCCCGCGGAGCACCGCGTACCGAGTCGTCCGCGCCCAACCGACGAAGAATCCGACGGTGAACCCGAGCGGGATCACCACGGCGATGAGCTGCGCCGTGACGATGAACCCGGTGACGAGCGACGGGAGGATGAGCAGGGCGTAGCGGAGGTCATAGACGCCGACGACCCCGAGCCACAGGACCAGGACGAACGCACCCCAGGTGGCGCTCGCGGCGTAGGCGATGCGCAGCCAGAACCGCTCGGAGGTGAGGCGGTCGGCGACACGCGACGGGAGCCGTACCCGGTCCGCGACCCTCCCCCTCCTTCCCGCGCGAGGACCGCTCCCTCCGCGGGCGGGACCCTACGGGTGGCCGAACCACTCGGAGATGAGCTTTTGGTACGTCCCGTTCGTCATCGACTGCGCGATGACGCTGTTGATGATCGGCACGAGGCCCTCCGGGTCGCCGTGGGCCACGGCGAACCCGTACAGCTCGCCGGTGATGATCTGGCCCGCGACCTTGAGCTTCCCACCGGAGCCGCCGGCGTAGGAGGTGGCGATCGGGTTGTCGATGATGACCGCGTCCAGCGCGCCGGCCGAGAGCGAGGCGATCTCCACATCGACCGTCGTGAAGTGCTTGAGCTGGTTCGTCGGGTTCGACATGTTCGGCGCGAGGTACGTGTTCGCCCACGTCTCGCTCGTCGTTCCCGACTGGACCCCGACGATGAGCGACTCGAGCTGAACCTGGGTACAGGTGTTGCTCGGACAGCTCAACGTGCTGCCGCTCCGGACAAGTACGGCCTGGTTCGCGTTGTAGTACGGGATCGAGAACGACATGGTCCCGTTCCGGGTCGCTCCCGCGCTGCCCGACATCGTGATCGCCGAGGCGGCCATATCGACCGCCCCCTTCCCCGCGTCCAGCAGGAGGACCCCGAAGTCCGCATAGTTCTGGATAACGAGCGTCCGGTGCGCTGCGAACGCGACCATGGCGGAGAAGTTGATGTCGAATCCCTCGTAGAGGCCCGTCGTCGTGTTGAAGTTCTCGAACGGCGGGAACGGGATGTTCGTCCCGACGATCAGAAAGTGGGCCTTCGAGCTCGTACTGGGGGCGAGGACGGTTCGACCGATCTCGATGCCGGCGCCCAGCGCCGCCACGCCTACGACGACCACCACCGCTACGGCCACGCCCCGTCCGACGCCCTGACGAACGGCTTCGGGAGGGGGAGCGACCGTTCCCGTTTGCGCCATCGCGGGCGCATCGGACTTTTCGTATTTCAAACCCCCGAATACGGGGTCCACGGAGGGCATCCGGTCGCGGGATGGTGGTCCGTGCCCGAGGCGGAGCTCACGGACGAAGGACTCCGCGCTTTTCGGCCGGCCCGTTCGGCGCGATCCGACTACTTCGCCGGTCGTTTGGCCGCACGGGGGGGTCCGCAGAACTCGATCCAGATCCCGTTCGGGTCGCGGACGTAGGCGAGCCGCTCGCGCGTCTCGGAAAAATCGACGGCGACGGTCGCACCGAGCCTCCGCGCCCGCTGGACCCAGTAGTCGACGTCCGAAGTGAAGAATCCGAGATGGTCGAGTTCGGTCCCCGCGCGGTACGGCTCATGGAATCGGCTCCCGGGCGGATAGAAGTTCAGTTCGAGCTTCTGCATCTGTCGACCGTAGCGTAAGTGGACCCACTCGCCGCCGTGCTCCATCTTCCCCCGACGGTGGATGCGGAATCCCATGCCGCGGTAGAACGCGAGCGAACGGCGCAGGTCGCGGACGCGGATCCCTGCGTAACCGAACCGGAGTCGGGGAGGAGCCATCGGGGGGAGAGCCGGTCGGACCGATATCTGCTTGATGCCGTCGTGCGGATCGGCGGAGCCACGGCGGAGCGCTACGCCCGCGGAGAGCCCGACGACGGCCGGCCGAGGTCGAGATGACCTCCCCCGATCTCCGTCTCCCAGAGCCGCAGCCCGCCGGTGAAGCCGGCCCGGTTATCGACCCGCGCCGTTTTGGGAGGGAGCTGTCGGAGCAGCGCCGCATTCCCACCGCCCACCACGACGTACTCCGGTTCCAAAGCGGCCCGAAACTCCTCGATCACGGTGAACACCTTTCGGCGCCACCGCCGCTTCCCAAGCCGAAGGAGCCCCCGCTCACCGACATAATCCTCGTAGCTCCGCCCCTTGCGGAACGGCAGGTGGCCGATCTCCATCGCTTCGACACGGCCGTCGACGATGAGGGCCGTTCCGAGCCCCGTGCCGAACCCGAGGAACAGCATCCGGCCACCGCGGTAGGCGCCGATCGCCTGGAGCACCGCGTCGTTCACGATCCGGACCGGCCGGCGGAGGGCGCGGCCGAATTGGAATCCCGTCCAGCCCTTCCCGAGGTTCGGAGGGTTCGCGACCGGTCGACCGTGGAACACCGGACCCGGGTATCCGATCGACACCCGACCGTAGCGCCAGTAATGGGTCTGCTTCCGGAACCGCGTTAGGAACTCCGACGGGGTCATCTTCGGACCCGACGGGAATTTCGTGCCGGTCGTTCGGCGTGACGTGTACAACTTGACGTGCGTTCCACCGATGTCGATGACGAGGGTGATGGCACTCCCGTCGGGGGTTCCCCTGGATTTCTTCCGACCCGCCATGGGCTCGAGGCCACCGGCTCGATTCAACGGACCACATGAGGGATGCTCCTCGAAACGTCGCCGTGCGAACGTCCCGTCGCGGGGCGGAGATCGGACGCTCCTCCCTGGGCGGGCGACGCCGTTCCCGCGGGACGTGGATCGCACCGACGGAGGCGCCCCTAGGGGGCAGACCTCGGGACTATCGAGCGGTACCGAGAGTGCTCGAGTCCTGGGTCTGCGCCATGTGGGAACAGTGCATCATCGGCGCGAAGCCTCCACCGGCACCCATTGTGACCGTCCCGCCGATGGCGGGAGAAGCCGCGGAGAGACTGGAGCTGAACGGTGCTACCGTCGCCGGAGCCGAGGTGCTCCCGAGCGGATGCGCGACCGCGAGGGTTCGGTAGTGAAGGGCTGGGGGTCCCCAGGCCAGGGGGACCGCGGACGCCGAAACGAGTACGGCCGTACCGCTCCTGAGGCCGGCGGACCGCGGGCCGGTCGCCGAAGCGCCCGCCGCACCGATCGCGGCGAATCCGACGAGCAGGATTGCCGCGGCGGACACCGCCGCCGCCACCCGGCGCCGATTGATCGAGCCGATTCTCCGAGCCGGGCTCGCCCTCGCCGTGGAATCCCGAACCATGTGTCTGACAGACCGTATCATGCACCGCCCTCATACGTTCGTCGCCGAATCCCGCGAGGGGGCGCGAGGCGCCGCCGTGGCAGTGGCACGAGGGCCCGCTGGTGGTCGGGCCATTGAGCGACCGTCGCGCCGGCACGCCCACCGCTGCCCGACACGGTAATCGTGGGCGGCAACTCGCGCGCGCCGATGTGGCCGTGGTCCGTCGCCTACCGGTTCGAGCAAGCGATCCCGGCGCCGCCCCGAGCGGCGTTCGAGTGGCTGACCGACTATCGGCCGAGCGACCTGGATCTGATGGGCGAGGACGGACGCCGCAGCGTGACGGTGCTCGACCCTTCGACGATCCTCCTCATCGATACGTTTCGACACTCCGGTGGCCCAGTCGTAAAGACGAAACTGGTGCGCCTGTACCCTGACCGATTGCTCTGGACCTCGACCCACATCACCGGCCCCACCACGCACTCGCAGTTCCTCTACGAACTGAGGGCCGGGCCCCGGGGGTCCTCGCGCTTTCGGTTCACGGGCCTTCAGTTCGAGCGACACCGCCGCCGCCCGACGCCCGCGTCGTTGCGCGCGTTCGCCCAGCGGATCCGGACCGAGGACGCGGCCGCGTGGCGCCGGATCGCCCGGGCGATCGGCGAGGACCGAAAGGGCCGCTGATTGGGGCGAGGGCGCGGCGGCCGCGGATGCTCGGCGCTATGGACCCGCGCTGTTCCAGGCGACGGTAAAGCTCGACCCGTCCGTCGATAACGCCGACGGCGTCGCTTTCGCCGCGGTGCCGGCATTGTTGATCATATCGATGAGCTGGATGTTCGTGAAGCCCCCGATGACGTGCGTCGATCCCGAGATCGTCGCGTCGTTCGTGCTCGCGACGCTCGTGTAATCCGTGCCGAAGGAGACGTTACCGAAATCGGCGAGCGGAAGGATCCCACCGCTCCCGGACGGCGCCTCGGCGATCCACTCCGCCGAATTCCGTTGTGCCTTGACGTTCGCCGAGGTCGAGAACGACTTTCCGGTCGTCACGTCCTTGATCGTCGCCTTGAACGAGGTGCCGGCAAACGAGACCTCAGCGCTGATCGTGTCCCCTGCCGAGACCGTGAGCGTCGTGATGAGATGCGAGGGCTTCGGGAAGAACTCGTACCACGCGTAGTAGACCGCGCTGCCGCTCTGGCAGTCGGAGTCCGTTCCTGTCTGCTCGACGGTCGAGCTGCTGAAGCCGTCGATCCCGACCCAGAACGACGAGTACTGGTTCGATGACGGGCACGAACCGTGGATCGAGGGAACGATCCAGGAGCCTTTCACATCCGTGACCGTGTGTCGTCCCGAGGTCACCGCGTAACCGGCCCAGTTGGTGCTGGACGACGTCGTCGTCCCGTGCATGATGAGGCCGCGATGAACGCTGCCCGTCGCGAGGGCGAGGCCCGGCGCAGCGTAGGCGAGGACGAGCACCGCGAGGCATCCGACCGTTACGCTGCGAACGCTCAAGCTCATTGTTCTCGTGGCTCCCAAGGGGACGAACGCCCTCCTGTATTTACTCGCGCGGGCGCCCCGGGAGGCTTCATCCTCCGGGCGGACCCTCGGGGGACGCCGATGAAGATCCCGAAGTCCGCGCCGGAGGCGGTCGCACGGTTCGACGCCCTCCGACCCCAGAAGCCGAATGTCGCGGTCCGCAAGATGTTCGGCCAGCCGGCGGCCTTCGTGAACGGCAACCTATTCTTCGGCGTGTACGGCGACGAGGTGTTCGTGCGTCTCGCCGAGACCGACCGTGCGGAGCTCGGGAAGGTCGCGGGAGCGCATCCGCTCGAGCCGATGCCAGGGCGCCCGATGTCCGAATACGTGGTGCTTCCCCCGTCGGTCTTGGGCGACCCCAAGCGGGCGTCCGGTTGGGTTGAGCGCTCGCTCAAGTTCGCGGGCAAGCTCGCGCCGAAGGCGAAGCGCGCCTGAGGGGGTGTACCGTTCCGCCCGGCGTCCTCCTCGAGCCGATGACGGCGGAGCAGTTCCGCGGGTACATCGAGCCGGCGATCCGACAGTATGCCGCCGAGCACGTACGCTCCGGCCGGTGGGAGGAAGCCGGCTCGATCGACCGGGCCCGGGCGGAGTTCGACCGTCTCCTCCCGACGGGCGTGGAGACCCCTGGTCAGTTCCTGTTCCAGATCCGCGCCGACGGCGTCGGCGACGCGGTGGGGCACCTCTGGGTCGCGGACCGCCGCGCCGACGGATCCCCGGGCGCGTACGTGTACGATCTCGAGGTGTACCCGAGGTACCGGCGTCGAGGCTTCGCCGCCGAAGCGATGCGGGCGGCGGAGGAGTTCGCTCGGATCCGCGGAGCGACGTCGATCGCCCTTCACGTCTTCGGGCACAACGCGAACGCGATCGGACTCTACGAGAAGCTGGGGTACCGGACGACGAACCGCATCATGGCGAAGGAGCTGGTTCGATAGCGCGAGGGTGGGCGACGAGCTCCGCCGCCCGGCCCTCCGCTCGTGGGGTCGGGGGGTAGGGCGCTCTGGCCCCCTCGTCGCAGGTACCGGTGGCCGCTCCGAGCGTCGACGCGATCGTCGTCGGCGCGGGGCCGGCGGGCCTCGCCTGCGCCACGGAGCTCCAACGGGCCGGCGTCGGCGTGATCGTCCTCGAGGCCTCCGACCGGGTCGGAGGCCGGGCCCACACCAACTTCGAGATCGCGGGGGGGGTCCCCGTGGAGCAGGGGGCCCTCATGATCCACGGGCGGCACGTCGTCACCCACCGGTGGGTGCGTGAGCTCGGGCTGCGCGCGTATCGGTTCCGTACTACCCAGCGGGCGGTGTTTCGCGTCGGGGATCGATTCGCCTCGACGCCCTACCTCGTCCTTCCGTTCCATCCGACGTTCGGGACCCGCGCCTACCTCGACGCCACGCGGCGCCTCCCGCGCGCCCGCCGAGAGTACTCCGGTCCGGATCTCTCCTGGGGGGAGTTCATGGACCGGGCGCGCCCCGGGCCCGCGGCCCGCCTGCTTTCCGACCTTCTGAGCTGCCACACCTACGCCACGGATGCGGACCGCCTCGGCGTCATCGGCCCGGCCGAGGAGGTCGGACGCGAGCGCGAGCGGTTCGGGTTCCACAACTACCGGGTCGCGGAGGGATACTCGACGCTCATGGAGCGGCGCGCCGCCCAGCTCGGGGACCGGCTGCGACGCTCCTCGCCGGTCCGCACGATCGACTGGAGCTCACCCGAGGTGCGCGTCGGGGTCGAAGCCGGCCCTGACGCACCGAGCGAATTCCGGACGCGGGCCGTCGTGGTGACCGTACCGCTGTCGGTCCTGAAGGTCGGGGCGATCGCGTTCACTCCCGAGCTTCCCGAGACCAAGCAACGCGCCGTTCGGGCGATCTCCTTCGGCGATGCGATGACCGTCCACCTACGGTTTCGCCGCGAGGACCTCCCGCGCACGCTTCGGACGACGGTCCTCCTCTGGGCGGGAACCGCGAGCACCTTCCTCCGGTCGCTCCCGCGGGTCGACGGGGGGGACGTGGTCCTCTCGGCGTTCACGACCGGCCGCGAGGCGGTTCGTCGCACGGACCTCGCCGACCCCGAGCTGATCGCCAGCACGCTCGACGAGCTGCGGTCGGTCGCACCGGAGGGACCCTCGGTCGGGGCGCCGCGGCGAACCGCGATCCGCCGGTGGATACGTGACCCGTACGCGCTCGGCGCCTACTCGTTTCTGGGGGTGGGCTGCCGACTCGAGGAACGGACCCGTCTCGCGGAGCCGCTCGAGCGGCGTCTCTTCTTCGCCGGTGAGGCGGCCCATGACGGAGGCGACTCCGCTACCGTCCACGGGGCGATCGAAACCGGCTATCGGGCGGCGCGCGAGGTCATCGCCGCCCGCCCCCGAGCATCCTGAGCGATCGAGAGCGGGTGGACGCCGCCGAAGGGCTCTCGTCTCGCGAGCAGCCCGGTCGGGCCGCGGCCGGAACAGCAACGGGATGTGCTCCCGAGGCGTACGAGGGCGGGATGGCGCCGACAGCCGGTCGGGACGTCCGCGCCCGGGCGGCCATCGACGGCCTGGATCGCGATCTGCGGCCGATCGGGCGGCAGCTGTTGCGCTTGATCCGGACCCACGCCCCGGGGCTGCAGGAGCGCTTCCTCTGGGGCAATCCGGTGTGGTCCGGCCGGTCCAACGCGATCTACCTCATGCTCCACCGTGACCACATTAACCTCGGATTCTTCCGAGGTGCTGAGCTCGCGCCGCGGTTCCCCGAGATCGAGGGGACGGGGAAATCGCTTCGTCACGTCAAGGTCCGGAGCCTGAAGGATGCGGAGCGCGCGTCGTTGGCCCGGATGATCCGAGCGGCGGCGGCGCTCGACCGGACGGGGTCGTGACGACGCCCGCGGATCCCGAGCCGATTCCAGATCTCCCGAACGGGGCCGGCCTTCCCCCGGCGCGGTCGGTGGTATAGGTGGCCCTCGCCCGCCCCCCTCGAATCACTCGGTTCACCGTGATGGCGATGCTCCAGGCGGCGCGTGCCGCCCGCCTCGGCTTGGCTCGGGAGTCCGCCTATTCCTGGGGGCTCAATCGGGCGATCTTCTACGCCGCGGCGAAGCGTGGCTTCCGTGGAGGAGGAGAGGGCGGGAGCGGCGAGGGGAGCGGGACGGGCCCGTCCGCGGGGCCCAGGTTCTTCCAGCTCGGCGACGACGAGGCGCCCCGCGACCCGAACCACGCTACGCCCATGTTCACGATCGGCGGAGAGACACAGACCGAGGAGTCGTTCCTCAAGCAGGTCGCGTCCCGGTTCGGGAGCGATGCGAACTTCCGCGTCGCGTGGGCGGAGGCCGAGGCGATCGTCGCGGCGACGGACGAGGGGACGCTCAAGTCGCGGTCGGGGTTCTTTGAGCGGGTGTATCACCCGCGGCGCGACGAGCTCTCCACGAAATGGGCGCAGCAGTTCGGAGTGCTCGGTCCCCTGCCCCCCCGAGGCGCTATGCGCCGCCCCGGCAACAGCCGGGGGGCAGGCGGCCGTCAATGACGGACAGCGGCGCCAGCTCCCGAACGGAGTCGGCGGTCGTCGGCGGCGGATGCTTTTGGTGCACCGAAGCGGTCTACGCGGAGCTCGAGGGCGTACGGTCGGTGGTCCCGGGGTACGCCGGGGGGACGGCGGCGAATCCGTCCTATGAGGAGGTCTGCACCGGCACGACCGGCCACGCCGAGGTCATCCAGATCACGTTCGACCCGACCGTCCTCTCGTACGCGGACCTGCTGCGGATCTTCTTCACCGTCCACGACCCGACGACCCTCAACCGCCAGGGGGCGGACGCCGGCACCCAGTACCGGTCGATCATCCTCCCCAAGGACGCCGCGCAGCGGGCGACCGCGGAAGCGGTCAAGCGGGAGATCGAGGAGGCGGGGCTCTGGCGACGGCGCCTCGTGACCGAGATTGTCCCGCTCACGACGTTCTACCCGGCCGAGGAGTACCACCACGACTACTTCCGTCGCAACCCGACCCAGGCTTACTGCCAGTTCGTCGTGGCGCCGAAGGTCGCGAAGTTTCGTAAGCAGTATGCCTCCCGGCTGAGGGCGCCCGCCGCTCGGGCCTAGGGCCCGCGCGCTGCCCGGCGCGTGGATCGAGAGGAATGGGTTCGGCCGGCCGAGTGCCGCCGGTCTACTTCATCTTCCTGAGGTACGCCGAATCCTGGTCGAAGGCGTCGTTCAGGAACTGCCGGACCGCGCCCTCGAGCTGGGACTCCGGGATCATGGGCGAGGCGAACTCGCCGACGACGGTGACCTCGGTCTTGTTCCCCCGCGGCGTGTAGTAGTTCATGAACTTGCTTCCGGCCATCGGTCCCTCCAGCACTTCTATCGCTTGTCCGAGCGGCGGAAGGGGTGTGACGCGGATCTTCATCGGCGTGTCCCGGCCGTTCATCTCGACGGTCCACGCCGCGACCGCCTGGTTCGGTCCCTCCATCGCCTGCTTGATGTTCTTGCTGCCGGGGTGGACCCCGTCCATATCGTGCTGGTGGGCTTCGATCAGTTTCCAGACCTTGTCGATCGGCGCCTCGAAGTGCGACCCTTGGTCAACGACTCGGACCATGCCCTCGCACCTCCTGCGGGGAGATAAGGGGACGCGGCACGATCGTGCCGTTCCCCGCCCGGCGGGCTCGGGTTCGACCGATGACGGGTGGGTCGCGCCGGTGTCCCCCGTTCGGGAGTGGTACGGCGACGCAGCGTTCGCCGGCCCGCGCCGAACGGCGGGCCGACGACGGGGGGGTCGACCGGACTACTTGTTCTGGAACAGGCCCTGGACGACTCCGCCGGGGGCGTGGTACACCGCGGACCAGCCGATCCCCGGGATCTCGGTCTTCTCCATCATGACCGAAGCGCCGGCCGCCTTCACGTTCTTGAGCGCCTCGTCGATGTTCCCGACCGTAATGTAGACGACGGACCCGGGCTGCTCCGGCCCCATCAGCTCGCGGACGCCGAAGCTCGCCGCGACGGCGCCCTCGCTCCGCCCGTGCATCGCGTAGCCGCCCATCTCCGGCATCACGGTGATCTTGAACCCGAACGCCTTCTCGAGGAACTTCCGCGTCGCGGCAGGGTCCTTCGACGCGAACTCGACGTGGTCCAACTTCGGCTTCTCCTCATGGTGGGTCATCGATCCATCCTCCGCCCAGCGGGCGCGCATCCCGAAGGGTCCCGGGGCGATAAGGGCGCTCGGCACGTAAGGATACCATCCGTGCCGTCGGGCGGCGGCCCCCGGCGAGCGGGGAGAACCAACGAAGGTTTCAGGAGGGCTCCGGATACCCCCACGGGTGCGCCCTCGCAGCGCCAGGAGGATCCGTGCAGACCGAGACCGAGGTGCTCCCGCCTCCCACCACCGAGTTCATCACATGCCCGATCTTCGCGAGTCTGGGGACGCTCGGCCGCAAGTGGACCCTCACGATCCTCCGCGACATCGCGTTCTTTCCGGGAGCAACGTTCGGACTGATACGGAAGAACAATCCGGGACTCCGCCAACGAACACTGTCGCTCCGCCTCCGGCAGCTCGCCGCCGAGGGGCTGATCGAGCGCGAGACGACCCTGGGCGCCCGTCGGCCGCGGTACGTCCTCGCGCCGAAGGGGAAAGATGTCTGGCCGGTGCTGACCGCGCTCATGGAGTACGGGGTGAAGAACCACCCGAGCGCGGTGTTCCAGGACGGTCGGTCCCGAGCCGTGGGGCAGCTCTATCCCGGGTCCGCCGACGTCATGCTCCGGGACCTCGCGCGGTTCGCGCGCCAGAAGTCGTAAGTGTGTGCGCGTCCATGCGCATGCTCTCGCTCGGAGAATCATTCGTTCGTAGGGATTGAAATACCGCCTCTCCGGACCCGGGAGCGCGGACCATGGCGATCGGGCCTACCGAGGGGGATCGGCCCGACGGCGTGCCGAAGCCGGCTCCATCGCGTCCCTCGTTCCTCCAGCGCATCATCTCGTTCTTCCGGGCCCACCCGATCCTGACCCTTCTCGTCCTCACCCCCGGCATCCCGGAATACCTCTCGGGGTCGTCGAAGCTTTCCGGCCTCGTGGTCGCGCCGCTCGTCTTCCCGATCTTCCTGGCGCTCAACCTCGGACTGTACGGTCCCGGGGTGCTCCTGATCCGCGAGGCGCGCGTCCGATGGAAGGTGGGGTTCGCGACCGTCGCCGTACTGGCGGCCGCGTACGGGATCCTGGAGGAGGGGGTGGCGCTGAGCACCATGTTCGACCCGACCTCGCCGAACGTGGGTGTGCTCGGGGGCTACGGTCACTGGCTCGGTGTCAACTGGATCTGGGTCCCTTCGATCGTGTTCTTCCACACCGTCTTCAGCATCTGCCTACCGCTCCTGCTCTTCGACCTGGCGCTCCCCGAACAGCGCGGACGGTCGCTCCTCACCCGCCGGGGAACGTGGATCGTCGGGTCCATCCTCGTCGTCGACGTCCTGATCCTGATGGCGATCACGGTGCTCGGTCTCCACTACTTCATGGGCCCCGTCATCCTCGGCGCCAGCCTCGCGGTCATCGGAGGCTTGGTCCTGCTCGCGCGACGCGTGCCCCCCGACCTGCTCGCACGCGGTCGCCGCGGTCTCGCGGGCAGTCCGCTGGCGTACGGTCTCCTCGGACTCTCGGCGTTCCCGGCGGTGCTGTTCTCGGAGGCGATTCCGGGAGCGCTCGGTTGGCCCGCGTCCGCCACCTTCGTGCTCGTCTGCGCGGTGATCCTTGCGTGGTGCTACTTCGCGGGGCGGCGGCTCACCCCGGGGCGGGACGACCGCCAGCTGATCGCCCTCGCCGCGGGCCTCGTGCTGCCGGTGATGGTGTTCGGATTCGTGGCGCAGTTCCCGATCGAGGTCGTCCTGCTCGCCGACCTCGCGTTTGGGCTCTTTCTCCTTCGGCTGTACCGTTCGGCGAGCCTCCGCGCCGCGGCCGGGGTCCCCCACCGCTCCGCCGTGCCCGCCCACGTGACCGGCTGAGGAGGGTGTGGCGGCGCCGGCCGCCGGGGGGTGGCCGGCCGCGACGGTCTACAGGATGGGCGCAGTGAAGTTCTCGGTCACCGCGACGTCGGGCGAGGTCGTGCCGGTGCCGCTCGGTACGCACGTGAAGTAGTACGTGCCCCCGGTCGAATGGAGCTGGGTCGAGTCCGAGCTCCCCGTATGGGAGTAGACCGTCGGAGCGGTGATCGACCCGCCGGCGATCGCGAAGGTGACGTTCGCACCGCCGGGTCCGGTGGTCCAGTAGATGTTCACGTTGGTTCCCGAGGGGAAGCTCCGGGACGTGAGACCCGCGAAGCCGCCGCAGCTCACGGTGTCGTGCGTCTGCTCGGCGACGACCGGCACGGTCGCGAGGACCACCAGGATGACGACCGCGATGACGACGACGACGAGGGCGATCACGATCGTCTTCATCGACCGCTTCGGCGCGGGTGGCGGCATCGCCGGGTACGGCCCCGGGACCGCGCCCGGCCCGCCGCCGTAGGGGGATGGGGTCGGCGGCGGGGGCGGGGGAGGAGGCGACGGGACCGCCCCCGCCGTCAAGGGCTGGCCGCAAACGAGGCAGAACCGGCTACCGGCCGCGTTCGAGGCCCCGCACTTGGGACACGCTACGGTTCCAGCGGCCATCGAAGCTCTGGGAAGGAACTCGGGGCTCCCCGTAGATAGAGCAATCGTCCGGGCCGAAGTCGGGCACCGCCTCCCGGCCCGGGGCGGCTTCCACGGGCGGCATCACCGTCCGGCCCCCCCACCCGGCGGGAGACCGGACGGCCCTCCACTGCGACTAGGTGAAGGTGATCCCGCGCGACTGGTTCGCGCCGTTCACCGTCTCCGCGCCCTTCGTCGGATGCGCTGTGTAGCCCGCGACCGGCGTGACGGTGAACGCGTACGTCCCGTTCGGGTCCCAGAACGCGATCGTCGTGCCGCTCGTTGTCCAGCTGATCCCGTTCAACGTGACCGTCCAGTTCGTCCCGTGGGCAAGCCCGCTCTCGACGAACGTGAGCTTGTAGAGCGCGAACGTCGTCTGCGGGGCCCAGTCGCCCCCGACGAAGATCGCGCCGCCGTCGTTGTACGGCATCCGACCGTACGGGTCCGACTGGGTGCCGTAGTTCGCCCAGTAGTTCCCTCCGACGGTCGGGAGGCCCAGGATGCTCCCGCTCAAGGTCCAGCCGTCGTGCACGTGGGGGTTCCCCGCCGGCTGCGTCGCCACGTTCCACCAGTCCGACCAGAAGTTGAACGCGCCCGAGTAGAGGTCGAACGGCGGCGTGTAGGCGGTGACGGTCGTGAGGAACTCGTTGTTCCAGATCAGGTCGTGGTTCTCGTACTCCTCGATCCCGATCGGCGCGGTGCCCTGCAAGACCGCCCCTGGGCTCGTGGCGGTGGTGGTCGCCGAGTTGAACACGTTCCCGAACACCCAGTTCGAGCTCCCGCCGACCGAGAGGATGAGCCCGACGCTTTGGACGCCGAACGTGTTGTTCGCGATCAGGCTGTGCGAGACGTTCCACAGCTCGACCTCGGAGGTGTAGGTCACGAAGTTCGCGAACCAGCCCGTGATCATCGGCGAGCCGTACAGCGCGACGTGCTGGGCGTTGTAGAACTGGAGCGGGAGGTTGTTCGTGCACGGGAGGCCGAAGAACGTGCACGCGCCCGCGGTCGCAGGGAGCGTGTAAGCGATCGCGAGCGACGGGGCCGTGACGGTGACGTGCGCCGTCGTGTCGCCCAGGAAGATTCCCGCAAAGACCGGGAAGAAGTAGTCGTTGACCTCCCCGAAGAGCGGGCTCAGCAGCCCGATCTGGTTGTTCCAGAGGACGTACGGGTGGGCGATCGTCCCCGCGCCGCCGGGCTGCGAGATCGCGGCGAGCTGCCCGTCGTTCCACGCCCAGAGGGGCGTGTACACTCCCATCGCCGTGTTCGCGTGGAGGTTCACCGTGAGCCCGCCGCTGTGGGGCCCGACCGTATGGGTCTGGGGGTTGAAGTTGCTCAGGAGCACGCGGACCGTGTAGCTGCCGTCCGGAAGTGTGAACGCGATCGAGCCCGAGGCGGGCATCGGTATCCACGCCGAGGTCGCGAGCGAGAACGTCTTCCCGGGTGAGACGAAGACGAACGCGTTGCTCGGAGTGACGGTAAGGTGGATCGTCGTCGTGCCGCCCGCCGCGCCCGCGATGCCCCAGAGCGGGGCGAGGATCGACGGCCCTTCGCCCAACGTCGCTACCGGGTTGGCGCCGCCGGTCGTCCAGACGGAGATCCCCTCGCTCGTCTCGCCGGTGTCGGTCCCGAAGCCCCAGCCGGCCGGGGCGTTGCGGTAGTTCGTCGATCCGTTCGGGAGCGTCGCGAGCGACATGGTCGCATGGAAGCCGAGGAGCGTCGTCGTCGAGCCGCCGCCCGGTCCCCCGATCATGATCTCTTCATCGTTGAGGAGCCCGATCGGGTCGAACGCCTTGCCGTTGATCTGGAAGGAGGGCGTCGCCGCCGGCCCGGTCGGGGTTGCGAGCCCGGTCGAGTTGAACTCCACTTGATCGAACGTGCCCGCGTAGATCGAGCCGTTCGCCGCCGTGATGGAGTAGTTGAAGAACACCGTGGGCCGGTCGTTCAGGACTGTCGCGTTGTTGTAGAGCGCGATCGTGAACGGCGTGGGCATGTGCCACGCGGGACCCGTCGCGTAGTAGAATGTCGGTTGCACGACGTTCCCGAAGTAGCTGTAGAGCGTGCTCCGGTACATTCCGGCGCCGGGCGAGCTGAAGTTCCAGATGTTGTCCTCGATGCTCAGCGTCTGGGTCGACGCCTGGTAGATCGGTACGTTCTGGATCCAGTACTGGCCCGACGTGTTGTTGAGCACCGTTACGCCGGTGAGGACGCTGTTGAGCTGCAGCGTGAACCAATCCGGCGACGACGACGCGAGGTAGAACGGGTCCACGGAGTTGATCTTGACGACCGCCTTGTCGCTCTGGGTGTAGGAGATCGTCCCGACGTTGTGGCCGTGTACGTCGCGGATCCCGAAGTCGCCGAGCCCCATCGGCGCGGGCGCGGTCGTGTAGAGCGGGGAAACGATCCCGTTCGAGACGCCGAGGCGCGCGTTGAAGTTCGGCAGGAACACATCGTGCATCGGGACGTGCGCGGCCTTGATCGAGTTGAGCACCGAGAGGGCGTGCGCCGAGAGCTCCGAGGCCGCTGCGTGCGATACCGCCACCCCGACGGGCGCGGCGGCGTGGCCGCCGACCCCCGACGTCGACGCGGCAGCGCTAGGGGCGAAGAGCACCAGTACGGCGGCGGCGGTCGCTAACCCGAGAACCCAACGGCGAGCGGACATCTCGGCGCGGGAGAACCGGGCCTCTCTTTAACCGCTCGTTCGTTGCCAAACCTGCTCCGGTCCGCCACGGCTTGCGCGCCAATCCCGGCGCCCATCCGACTCCGATATGTACCCCATGTATGGCTACGCATGCATCCGTCGCTCGAGCGAGAGCCGGCGCGCACCGTCGGCGGCCGCTCGACGCTCAGCGGGTGCGCTTTGCCGGGTTCCGCTTCGCTCGCGCGCTGCGCGTCGCAATCGCCCCGGACCGGAGTTTGGAAGACTTCCCCTCCGCGACGAACGCCCGCGCGTCGATCGCGAGGTCCAACCAGCTCCCGGCGTGGGCGCCGTCCAGCGCGACCCACTCCCGCATGGACCGTCCTCTTCCCGGGACCCAGCGGACCCCGCGGCCCTCCGCCACGAGCGCATCAACGCGCGTCGCGGGCAGCTTCACGACGAACGAGCCTCGGGCGTCGAGGAACGCGAACATTCGGTGGCCGGCCCACAGCGCCGCGTTGCCAAAACCGCGCCGCGTCGGCTGCGACACTCCGGGGAGCTTCGTGAGGTCCGCGACCAGCCGGTCGAACGCCGGCGAGATTCGTCCCGCGGTCGGGCGACTCGTCATCGGCTCCTCTTTCCCTAGTAGACAGTGATCGAGTCGATCTTCGCCGAGTTCCCGAGGGTTCCCATGTTGATCAACGCCCGCGCGGCGCCCGGCCACGCACCGAGCACGTGGTACGCCCCGGCCGCCGCCTGCGAGTCCTTGTAGAAGTTGAGCTCGACAATCCACCGATCGGTCCGGACCATCTTGGTCCCGTTCGTCCAGAGAGAGAATTTGGTCATCCCGTTCCAGGTGAACGCCGACCAACCGGGGTTGTTGTACCCGTAGTTGTTGCTGTAGTTGAACGGCCCCGTCGTGTTCGAGCAGCCGGGGGTCCCGTAATTGTAGCAGTAGGAGCTGTTCTGCCATCCCGAGCTGTTGTAGTCGGACGCACACGCGTACGTCGCACCGTTGTAGCTCGAGTTCGTGAGATCGACCAGGTAGGCGGTGATGTAGACGTCGACGAGCTCCTGGTTCGTGCAGTAGGCGTCTTCGCTCGAACTAGACGGGACCGGGAACGAGAAGTTCGCGCGCGGGCATCCCCCGACCGTCCAGCTCTGGATGGTCGCCAGCGTCAGCGTCCAGTTGATCTCGATCGTGTGGCTCCCGTTGGTGGGGATCCGGATCGGGATCGCGAGGGCGAGCTGTCCGCTCGAGTAGGCGGAGCTGAAGTAGCCCACCCCCCCGAGCGACTTCGCACAGACCTTTGCGCTCGCCGAGTCGGACTCGTTCATAATGCCGAGCTGCGGGCTCCACTTCGGTATGGTCTGAACGGCCTTGGCGCAAGCCTGCGCACCGGTCGAGACCCCCGGGGAGCTCACGGTCCCCTTGTACGGAGCAAGATACGTGCGCGGCGATGGATGCGTCGCGCTCGCGCCGACCGTCGCGAGAACCCCCGTGAGAGCCAACACGGTGGCAGCGATCCGGTAGGAACCGATCGAATCTCGGAGCCGCCGCGACATCGAGCCGCGAAAGCGCTCACCAACTAAGAAACAGTCGGTCGGCGCGCCGGCGCCGCGGCGCTCGTTAAGCGCAGGGCGCGGTAGGGGGCTCGTAATGCGCTTTCCCGGGAGGCGGCCTCGAGCCGAGGGTCCCGGACCGGTCCGCCTCCGCGTCGCCTCTTGGGGTCGTCCCGCGGTCCGGTTCGGCGCAGCGGTGGGGGTTGCCGTCTTGGTCGCCCCCCTCGGAGGCGCGGCCGGCGCGACTGCTCCGTACCGCCACGCCGGAGTCGTCTGGGCGTCATACCAATTCTCGAGTGGATGCGCGGGCTCGTGGTCCACGTCCTCGCCGCGATGGTTCCCTTCCTCGGGTGTCGGCGTGGCGGGCGGCGTCGCCGAGGCTCACGGCTGCCGAGCCTACGCCCCCGGGACCGGGACCGATTCGGTTGCTTCTTGGGGTCAAAGCTGGTACGTGGTCCTGCCGCTCCGGCTACCCCCGAACGCGTCGACGGCCTGGGTGAACGCGAGCTGGTCGTTCCGATGGACGGAGAACGTTTCCCTCTCCGCGGTCCACCTCTGCAGCGGTCGCCTGGCTCCGAGTGCCTCGTTCGGCTACCTGTCGTGCCGCGTTACGGCCTCGGCTTCGATGGAGCTGCTGAGCCTGGTCGCGGACGCCACGGCCG
Organism: Thermoplasmata archaeon; assembly: GCA_035656255.1. Lineage (GTDB taxonomy): Archaea > Thermoplasmatota > Thermoplasmata > Lutacidiplasmatales > UBA184 > Lutacidiplasma. The sequence continues at coordinate 47,903 of DASRSV010000030.1, read as the reverse complement.
GCCGGTACTACGGGTCGTCGAGCGCCCTCTTCCCGAGCTTGTACAATTACTCCTCCCAGTCCAAGCTAGTCTCCTGCGCTCCCACGTGCACCCACTCCCTCACGACGACCGGGGCGTCCGTGGCGCGCAACGGCTCCTCCACCTTCACCTACCGCTTCGCGATCGGCGCGCCGAACGCGACCCACAGCTGGGAGCTCGTCACCTACTTCCTGACGACCGGCTTCGCCCAGGTCGACACTTCGAGCCTGAACTTCACCCGGGTAGCGCCTGCGGCCGGGTCCGCCCTCGCCTCGATCGACTTCGGGTCGGGACCGAACGCGGTCGACCTTACCCAGGTGATAATCGCCTAAGCCCGCACGAGCTCCGCTTGGGTCCGCGATCGGCGAACCGACCGGCCCCCCGACCCCGGCCCGGCGAGGTGAACGTCACGACGATCGCTCCGCTGCCATTCACCGAGAGCGTCATCGTGAGCCCGTGCCATCTGAGCCCCCCGTTCGCGCGTACCGCGCGAACGGAAAGGTTCCCGCACGAGCGGATCCGCATCGAGTAGTTCCCTGGCTTCGTCACGAGGACGTCGCCCGAGTGAAGCGCGTGGCCTCCGACCCGGACGGCGCCGCACCCCCAGGGGAACGTCGCGACCGTCACGATCGGTTGGGGCGGGGCGACCAGCGTCGGGATCGGCCAGTGACCCCAATACGTTCCCGAGGGACGCTGGCCAAGCCAGAACGCGAACATGTCGGAGGCGTTCATCAGGTAGTAATCGTGGGGTCCGTTCGGCTCGAAGACGTAACGGTAGGCGAACTGCCCTGGGTGGAGCGCCGCGAGGGCCCCGACGGGGGTCGTGCAGTTCGACGGCTCGGCGAACGTCGTGCTCGTGAGGCACGTGCGGTTCACGAGGGTGTTGTTCTCCTGCTGATACGGCCAGAGGGAGAGGTTGTTCGACGCGAGCACGTCCTGCGCTCCGTTCGCCACATAGAGCCGCTGCCCGCTCAGATTCTGCGGGTGGAACCGAAGCGAGGAGAGGTGCACGAAGATCCCGCGAGCGTACGCGGAGGCGTTGGGCAGAGCGCCGCCACTCGGAAGCAGCATGAACTGCGTGAGGTAGGAGTACGCCGTCGAGTTGAGGTAGTCGTACATCTCGAAGAAGTCCGAGAAGCTGGCGATCGCGCCGAGGCCGCGGAACAGGTGCGGGTGGTCGAGGCCGATCTCGAGCGTCCCGATGGAGCCCATACTTTCGCCGAAGAGGTAGACGGAGCCGATGTGGCGGACGGTCCGCTCCATCGCGATCGCGTCCAGGATGTCCTGCTCCTGCGGCCCCGTGTAGTTCGAATTGATGTACCACCCGGAGCCGGTCCGCGTGTTCGGATTCAGGAGGATGAATCCCGCGGCCGCCGCTGCCTGGGCGGTCGTCGGCACCACGTAGCTCGGGAGGCCGCCCGAGATCGGGACGGTTTCGCCGGTAAGTCCGTGGAGCTCGACCGCGAGCGGGTAGGTGCGGGACTTGTTGAACCCGGCGGGGAGCGTCTCCACATAGCTCAGCAGGAATCCGTCCACGGAGCTCGTGTAGTTGATCGTGGAGCTCGAGTAGATGGCCAAGGACGGGGAGAAGTGGAGCGAGGAGCGGTCGGGGCCGCCCGGGACGGAGCGGTCCGTAGAGGACCCCGTCGTGCTCGTAGCGGAGAGCACGAGGAGCGACGACGCGAGCAGCACCGCCATCGTGAGTAATCCTCGCCGGGCACCCTCGGAGACGCCGGAGGGTTCGGATCGACGCGAGTCCTGAACGAGGGCGTAGCCGGGCGAGGATGGTCGCTCCGTCGGCGCGATCACCTTCCTCCGAGTCCTGGCCCGCAGATGATGCTTCCCGAGCGAACCAGTACCGACGCTTCGGGTCCGGCTCTGCGAGACGAGTCGAACTGATTACGGAGTCGCGGACTGGGGCCGGCCTCGGGACCGATGCCGAAGATTCGGTGCGCGTGGGCGAATTCGGACGACCCCCAGATGGTGAGCTACCACGATACCGAGTGGGGCGTCCCCTCCCACGACGACGCCCGCCACTACGAGTTTCTGGTGCTAGAAGCGGCCCAGGCAGGGCTCAGTTGGTCGGTGGTGCTCCACAAGCGCGATGGGTTCCGCGCGGCGTTCGAAGGGTTCGACCCGTCGCGGGTCGCTCGGTTCACGACCGCGAAGGTCCGAACGCTGTTGAAGAATCCCGCGATCGTGCGCAACCGATTGAAAGTGGAGGCCGCGGTCTCCAACGCCCAGCGGTTCCTCGAGGTCCAGCGGGAGTTCGGCAGCTTCGACGCCTACTGCTGGCCGTTCGTCGGGGGTCGCCCGAAGGTGAACCGATGGCGGTCGATGCGGGAGCTACCGGCGACCACCGACGAGTCCGACCGATTCAGTGCGGACCTCAAGCAGCGCGGCTTCCGGTTCGTCGGCTCCACCGTGGTCTACGCCCACATGCAGGCGGTCGGAATGGTAAACGACCATCTGACCGGCTGCTTCCGGTATCGGGAACTCGCGCGCGGCCGCTAGACCTCGGACGCGCGGGGGTCCGGAATCGACAGCCGGTGTAGGCACTCGAAGCTCGGGCGGATCAGGTGAAGAGATCCTCGAGCGGATTCTCCATCTCGCGGAGTTCGCGGATCTTCACGCCGCGGGATTCCAGTTCGCGGATCAGCGAAGGAACCTCTGCCGGGCCGGCGAGCTCCTTGAGGAAGTAGTCGCCCTGGCGGGAGTAGTCGTCCAGCGCGTCGTTCGGTTCGAGCACGCGGATCCCCACGATGAACTTCGCGCTGCGCAGATTCTCGATCCGGTCGAAGAGCGCGAGCTTCCCGTCGCGTACGGCCAGGACGTGACGGCCGATCTCGCGCGCCTCGTAGAGGTTGTGGGACGAGTAGAGGACGATCTTCTCGCGGCTCAGCTCGAGGATGAGCGACCGGATCTCCCGGGCGAGCTTCGGGTCGAGGTTGCTCGTCGGCTCGTCGAGGAGGTAGATCGCCCGGTCGCGCAGGAACACGCGGGCGACCGAGACGCGCTTGCGTTGTCCTTGGCTCAGCTGGGAGAGGAACTTCCCGCGGAGCTCCCGCAGGTCGAGGAGGTCGAGGACTCGATCGACGTCCGCCGGAGCGGCCCGCTCGACGTGGGCGTAGTAGTCGAGCGCCTCGCGGACCTTCAGTCCCGACGGGATGCCATCCATGTGCGACAGGTAGTGCATCCGGTTCCTCGAAGCTTGGTGCGCGACGGGGGTTCCGTCGATCAACACCTCCCCCGACATGGGAGGGAGTATCCCCGCGAGCGTGCGGAATAGGGTGGTCTTCCCCGCACCGTTCGGGCCGAGCACGACGTAGACCGACGGAGCGTCGATCGTGAACGAGATGTTCTCCAGTACTCGATGGCCCAGATAGCCCGAGCTCACGGAGCGGCATTCGAGTTCGGCCCCACCGGAAGCGGTGCCCGTGGAACCGCCGGTGAGCGGCGTCGACACTTCCAAGGATCCGAGCCCCCGGCTACGCCGGCGAGAGCAGTCGCTCCCGCGGCAGCAGGCGGTTGACGTTGTTCACGAGGAGCGTGACGAGAACGACCATGGCGAGCACCGCCCCGGCGAGAACCGTCAGAAAATCGGCCGGGGCGAGGCCGACCGCGATGAGCGTGAGGACGGGCGGTCCCACCCCGAGGATCGGGGCCAGGCCCGCCGGACTGTTCATCCCCTCGCGGGGGGAGGAGAGGGAGGTCCAGAACATCCCGACCGTTGCGGCGAACGCGACCGAGGCGAAGGTCATCGGTATCGAATAGACGACCAGCACCTCGAGGAGGACCGGGGGTATCGTAAGCCCCCGGCCGACGAGCAGACCCAGCGCGGTCCCGACCGAGAGGGTGAGGACGATCGAGACCAGGACCATCGCCGAAATGAGAACGTTGACGAAGAGGCGACGCGGGGAGACCCCGTACGCCATGAGATACTCGAGGACGCCCTTGATCCGGTCGTCGGTGAACACCATCAGGCCTCCGATGCCTCCCACCGTGGCGTAGACCGGGAACAGGAGCGGGAACCCGAGCGACAGACCGGCGCCCGCCGTGAGACTGAGGGCGCTGCCGATCAGGACCGAAACGCCGGCCCCGATGGCGAGATAGATCCGCCCGGCGACGATCGACCGACGTACGGTGACGCGGAGCAGCGAGGGCGCCGGCTCCGCCGAGGGGTCGGACACCATCCGTCCGACGAGGAGCGGAGAGCCGCGGATAACGGGGTCCCTGGGAGGGACGCGGCGCCCGAACGGACGGAAGTCGGGGGACCGCCTAGGACCGTACCCGCCGGGCGAGGACGCTCAACGCCTCGACCGTGGCCCACCGGCTCGGTTCGTTCGGCGTTTCCAACCGCATCGGGAAGACCGGGAGTTGCGGGGCGTAGTCGGCGAGGCGGACGTCGATATCCGGATGATCGGTGTCCAAAGCCCACGTCCCGTCCGGCCGTCGCTTCGACGTGAGCCAGTCAAGGGCGGGTTCGAGCCTTGGGTCCGACCCGTACCCGAGGCGGGTCAGGATCCGGAGCCCCACGAGGACGTCGTAGTAGTAGTGGTTCGGATAGTGGATGCGGAACCACGGGCCGTACCGCTCGCGACCCTCCTCCATCAGGTGCCGACTCAGGAAGAACTCCGCCCCGCGCTCGATCGAGCGCCGCACCGACCCGTTCCTTCTCGCCTCGGGGATCTCGGCCAGGGCGGCCAGTCCCTCCCACCCGTCGAGCGTACCTCTCCGCGAGGGGAAGCAGTGCCACCCTCCGTCCGCCTTCTGCGCATCGACGATCCAGTCGATCGACCGCTGGACGGTGGCGTGCTCCAGGTAGCCGAACCGGATCAGCGTCCGAACGGCATTGCCGGTGATACAGATCTCGGCGCCCCTTCCGTGGAGGTCGCGGCGCCACCGTGAGAGGATCAGTTCCGCGGCACGGCGGATCCTGCGGTCGTCCCGGGTCATTCCGAGGTCGCCGAGCACGATGGCGCACCAATTGGTGGCGATGTACTTCGGCCGGTAGAGCTCCCGACCGGTCGAGCCTCGAGTGACCCAGTGCCCGTCGGGGAACTGGCGCGAAAGGAGCTCGGCGGCCCATCCAAGGCGGCCGATCGATCTCCGGGCAGAGCGGACCCGGGCGTCCGACGCGGGTCGCCCCTCGACCTCCGACCAGTAGCGCAGCCGGACGCTCGGGTCGGCGCTCGGGCCGGCGAGCCACTGACGAATCCGCGGCGCAGCACTCATGATCCGAATCGAACGTCGCCGTTTCTTATCGAGCGCGGGTCGCGGGGTCGTTCAGGGGCTCGTCCACCGGCCCGGGCGATACGAGGCCGCTCGCCACCGATTTTGTCGGCCCGCGCGAGCCCCGCCGCGTCCCGGGGAGGGTCCGGACCGGTCGTGAGCTTCGCTGACCTCGAAGCCACCCGCTCGCGGAGTTCGGAAAAGGGGGGTCCGATCGGAGTTCGGCACCGATCCCGTACCGCCCCGGCGACCGCGGCCGGGCGGAGGCAAGGGACTGCCGCCGGGGTTCAGCCCGACGGCCGTGAGATCGTCGGCCGAGCGCCCACACACTCTCCACCCGCGGCCTTTTGAGTCGGTCACGAGACCGGCCGAGAGGTGCGCGGATGGACTCGAAGCCCAAGAAGTATGTGCTCCGTGGGGGCCGGGCCGGGTACGATCGTCTCCTCGTGCTGGCCCGGGATCGATGGCCGGATACGGCGGCAATGTTCCAGCGGACGGGTGTACGCCCGGGAATGAAGTGCCTCGACCTCGGATGCGGGAGCGGAGAGGTCACCCTCGGTCTGGCCGAAATCGTCGGTCCCGGGGGCTCGGCAACGGGCATCGACATGAACGACGTCAACCTCGAACTCGCGCGCGCGGCCGCGGCGACGCGCGGGATTCGCAACGTCGAGTTCCTCCGGATGGATGTGAATCGATGGGACGATCCCGACGCGTTCGACCTCGTCTACTCGCGGGCGCTCGTGCAACATCTGCTCGATCCGATCGCCCTCGTTCACCGCATGTGGACGGCGGCGCGAGCCGGCGGGGTGCTCGCGATCGAGGACGCCGACTTTGAGGGATGGTTCTGTGACCCGCCTAACGAAGGATTCGCCTTCTTCGTCCGTGCCTACAGCGAGGTCCTGCGACGGCACGGCGGGGATCCGACGGCGGGCAGAAAGCTTCGCCGATACTTTCGCGACGTGGGGATCCCCGAAGCGCAGTTCGGCTTCGTGCAACCGATGCGCTACGAGGGAGAGGCGAAATCCCTGGCGTGGTCGACCCTCGAGGCATCGAGCGAAGCGATCCTCGCCGCGGGCGTCGCGACCCCGTCCGAACTGCGGTCCGCCTTGGAGGATCTCGCCGGATTCACCGAGGACCCGCAATCTCTGATCTCGGGACCTCGAATGTTCCAAGCCTGGGTGCGGAGACCGGCGGCCGCCTGACGCCTTCCGTGCGGGCATAGGCCTGAGCGGATGCGTCTCAAGCGGACAAGAGATGGGAGACCCTGTCGCTTCGTGCCGCTGGCCGCATCGGCCGGCCGGACGGACCGACGGGGAGCAACAGGGGGATGTTACTAATGCTCCGCACAGGGCAACGACGATCATCGCGGGCTGATATTCCCCGCGGACCTCTTCGGTTCATGCAGTTGCATTACGTGGGGATCCGCGTCTCAGATCTCCGACGTTCCCTCCGCTTCTACACCCGCGTGCTCGGCCTCCGGGAGGTCATTCGCGGAGACCTTCGCGATTTCGGCCGCGGAATCTGGGTGGGGCTGCAGGATCCCAAGTCGAAAGCAAGACTCGAGCTCAACTGGTATCCCCCCGGCTCGAGGTTCGGGGTGAGGTACCGCCCGGGGGAGGCGCTCGACCACATTGGATTCGCGCTCGGCCGTGCGCCGCCGGCAAGACTGGTTCGGGTCTATGAGCGACTGTTGCGAGGCGGGGCGCGACCCACCTCCGTCACTCCCCAGAAGACCGGAGGTTGGATGGCCTGCGTAAAAGATCCCGACGGGAATTGGGTGGAAGTCTTTCGTTGGCCAACAGCAACGGAAGAGCGCGCGGGACGACGCTCAAAGCCGCGGGGTCAGACTCGAGAACGGGCTCGGGTGGTCGACCTCTCCCGGTAGGCGTTGTCCACATTCGGTGAGGGCCCGGCCCGAGTCCGTCCGTTCAGCCAGACGACGGGCAGACCGGCCAGCCGCGACATTGATCTCGACGCTGGAGTGCACTCCTGCGGCCGTGTTTCCGCACGCGGACTAGTCGAGGTTTATACACAACACTCGCCTCAAACGCCGCGGGCCGAACGGGTGCGCGTTCATGGCTCGACCATCGGACGCGGGAAGCCGAGCTCTCTCCGCTCGTCGCGCCCACGGCTCCGTCGGAATCGGACCTCAGCCATCGCCGGGTTCTCCACGCTCGTCGCCCTGAGCACGGTCGCCGCATCGCTCGCCGGGGCGACGGCACCGACCGGGCCCGTGACCTCCCTGAAAGGCGCACGGGCCAGTTTCGCCGCGGAGCTCTTTGAGAGCGGCCCGTGTCGCGCCTCGACCGCACTCCGCCATGTCGACTGGTCGCCCAAGACCGCCGGTATCCATGGATACGCTCACGCGGGGCTGAGCGGGTGCACCACCCCGACGACGCGGAGGAACGCCGGGGCCTTCGCCCTGGCCCGCTCCTTCGGCACGCTGCTCGTCCCGGTTCGGATCGCGAACAGCGCGGCCCACTCGCTCCGGGTTTCGTTCTCGTATGGCTATACGGTGGACGTATCCATCGGAGGAACCCAGAGCTGTCCGCTCGCACAGAAGCCGACCAACCATACACGGGCGCAATCCTACTGCGCGGCGGGGGTGCAGTCGTACGCTTGGGTGAACATCTCGCTCTTCGACCAGACGAATGCCACTTCGCTCAGCAGCCTGCTCGACTATTGGTACGGGCCGGGGAACGCGAGCGGCGTCGAGAATTACACGTGGTGCTATCGAACGGGGTGCGCCTCGGCCAACTTTACCTACGCTTGTCCTGACTTCGTGCAATCCTTTCGCTTTCCCGGCGAGCTCGGGCTCGGGAGTTGTGTTCCGGCCAGCGGCGTCGCGGTCGGGAACGGCTCCCTGACGCTCACCCCCGGCGACAACTGCCTGGCGATCGCATACACGTACTGCGACGTCTGGCACAACTGGACGTTGAACTCCAGTCATCGCTACTGGTTCATCGTGTCCTTCGGGATCTTGACCGAGTCCGTCAGCGGCGGCTACCTGCACGGATTCCGTGCGGCCGCGACGTTCAACGGCGCGACGGCCGGCAACGCCGGATTCCGCGTCACACATCCTTGACGGTCACATAGGACCCGCCCCCCACGCCGCGGAGGGCAGCTCGCCCCGGACCGGGGAGGTCGATCCTAGAGCGGATCGCGTCCGGCCGCGGATCCCCCGCGCGCAACCTCCCGAGGGCAGGGCCGAGAGCACGGACGTCTGCCGACCCCTATCGGGACACGTTCCGGTGGGGGGTCGTCCGGGCCAGGGCGGGTCGTCCCCTCGACCCCGAGCCGCGAGACTCCCAATCGCCCGCACAACGCGTGAGATCGAGAGCCAGCCCACTGGGCAGCGGGGGTTCGTATGAGGAGGAGTGCCCCCGCGAGGGCCGTAGCCCCGAGCGGATTCGCCCGCTGTAACTGGATGATATGGATACACTATTGACGGAAGGGAGCGAAATCGCCCGGACAACGAGCTACTCCCGCTGCAAACGCTCCTCGGGGACGGTAGACAATCCCGCCCTCCTCAATCGACCCGTCTGAAGGCGCAGCCCCGAAGCTCCTCCAAAGGCTTGACCATCCGTTTTCCCGCAAGATCCCGGGGGATCGGCCCACGACTTGGGAGATGGCCCTTCTGCGCGGAGCCCAGAGATTCGCGGAGGAGGTCGCGACCGAGCGCCGCCGACCCCGAACGTTCGAGTTCGACCTGCCCCTCCCCGAGATTCAGCCCGAGACGCTCGGGAACTCGGTTCAGGCGGCCAAGATCGCTGCCCTGACCGTTCCGGAGGCCCGGAAACTCGGGATACCGAAGACGACCCTCTGGTATCACCAAAAGCGCCTCAGACAGGGCGCGCCGGTGAGGGTGTACCAGAAGGTGGCGAGGCGGCTCGATAGGGCGGGCGGAGACTGAGGCCTAATGGCCGAAGCAAACCCCGAGCCGTCGGCGACGCGGACTCGTCGCGCGCGACGCCCCTTGCGTGCCGCATTCACTTTCATCGACCTGTCTGCCGGGATCGGCGGCGCGCGCGGAGTGCGAGGGTAGGGCGCTCAGTATGACCAGGTTCCACCTTGGAGCGTCAAGCCGTTAGTTCCCCCGAACATGATGAGGGAGTTGTCTGGCGGGTCAAATGCGCTCGACATATAGAGGAGGACACCAGGATTCGCGGCCGGAAAAAGCTGCGCCCAAGCGCCGTTCACGAAGCTCCAGGTCGTCGTCACGTAACCGCCAGCGCCGCTGGAGTCGGATCCCCCATACAGGACCAGATAGCCGTCGTAGGTATCGTCCGAAATCACCCCGATGCTTCGTCCGGGGGGGCTTGTGGCGAGGCCAGCGGTGAGGTTGGTCCACGTACCCGCGCTGTAGCTCCAAGTGTCGTTGTACGAGTTGGGAACGAGGTACGGCTGGTAGCCTGAAAAGAGCAGGACATACCCGTCCGCCGAATCGTAGGTCAGCTGCGAGGAGAATCGCGGCGACGGACCCGAAAGCGGACTGACGTTCGTCCACATCCCGGCGGAGAACGACCAGGTATCGTTCAGCGCGCTGAGATCGTATCCCCCGAACAGGAGGATGTACCCGTCTGCGGCGTCGTAGGTCATGCTTGCCGATTCCCGCGGGGACGGGGGAACCGGGGCCACCACTTGGCTCCAGGTCCCGGCGAGATAGGTCCACGTGTCCGAGAGAGGCCCGCTCGCATTTCTCCCCCCGAACAACACAACGTACCCGTCGGCCTGGTCGTACGCCATGGCGGCGCTGATTCGAGCGGGTGGTGACGGGGAGGTGTGAATCGGCGTCCAGGTTCCGTGGAGGTACTTCCAGCTGTCGCCCAAGTAACCAAGGTCGCTTCCACCAAACAGTAGAACATAGCCGTCCGCCTCATCGTACGTCATCGCTGTAAGGCTTCGGCCCACCGGCGAGCGGGGGATGGCCTTCGTCCAGACGAGACCGTGGAACGTCCATGTCTGGTTGATGACCGTGCCCGAAACCACGACCCCTCCGTACAGCACCAAATTCTGGGAGGTGGTCCCATCGGCGATCATCGCCCCGGCACGCGAAGACGGGTGAAAAGCCGTACTTATCTTCGTCCACCCCCCGCCCACGAACGTCCAGGCGTCCGAGAGGTAGGCCGCCCCGGTGTATCCCCCGAAGAGCACCAGCTCCCCGTCCCTCGCGCTAAAGCCTAGACTCGACTCCGCCCTTGCGGATGGCGCCTTCGGAGGAGTCAGCTTGGACCAATGGCCCGCGGAGAAGTTCCAAGTGTCGCCAAGGTAGGCGAAGGTCGCGTTAACCCCGCCGAAGAGAACCAGGTAGCTGTCCCGTCCGTCGTAGGCGAGGCTCGCCAAGTAGCGGGCCGTCGGGGAAGGGGTGGGTGTCAGCTGTGTCCATTGACCGGCCTTGAATTCCCAAGTCGCGTTCTGGGCGACCAGCGCACCACTGAGTCCCCCGATGTAGACTGCGTATCCGTCCTTGCTGTCGTAACTCAACGTCGCGTAGAGAGCCGCGGTCGGGTTCTTGGTGGGGGTGAGTTTGGTCCACGTGCCCGCGGCGTACTTCCAAGTGTCGGAGAGCGCGCCGGCACTGTTGTAGCCGCCGAAGAGGACGATATAGTTGTCCGCGCCGTCGAAGGTCATGGCGGCGCCGTATCGAGCTTGAGGCGACGTCGCTGTGTGAATCGCCGTCCATACCCCCGCGGAGAACGACCAGGTGTCGCCCAACGAGGCCGAACTGTTGAGCCCACCGAAGAGCAGTACATACTTGTCCTTCGCATCGTAAGCCATCGACGCGACCTGTCGACCCTGGGGAATCAGGTAGCGGATTTGGCTCCACGACGGGGTCGGCACCAGGAGGGGGCCAATTGTCGCGAGGTGCTGCCGGGCCCCAGAAGGCCCGGGACCCGCGGGGCACCGGCCCGAGCCCGCGGCTCCGGTGACTGGACACGACGCCTCCTGGCCCGGGAGGAGTGAGTTTCTCGCGGCGGCAAGTTGGGACGCCGCGTAGGCGGCTCGAGTCGCGTGAATATGTGCCCCGGTTGTCGCCGGCGCGAAAGCGCTGCTCCGTTCGGTCAGCACCCCTGTCGGCAGGGAGCTAACAATTACAATCGCGACAACGATGGGTAAGACCGCGAACACCAGCGAGGATTGGGCAGGTCGGCCCAGATCCGTTGCGACCACGTGTTCCCCCTGAACCGAAGGGGTTCCTCTGGGACCAACCACCGCGCGTAAGAATATCAACCTCGACCGACCTGAGCGGCCGGCAAGTCATTTTCGCGCCGGGCTTGAGACATCTTGTTCCCCGGTGGAGTGGGTCGTCGCGCCGTCGCCTGGTTTGAATCGATCCGGTCGCCTCGGAGCTGGTCGGGGCCGGGCGGTCGACGCGAGCGAAGGGCTCTTGGACCTCTCTCTTGGACGCGAGCCGACCCACGAACTCGCGTGAAATTCGAGATTTCTATTGAGACTGCGCTACACCGAGTTGCCGCTCGGGGGAAGTTCGGGTGGGGGGATTCCCGAGCGCCCATGGGTCAGCCACGATCGGGCCGTCCACAAGGCACGCTTCGCGGGCCGCCGGAGTCCGTTTCGAGCCGAACTTCTGGAGGCCTCACCTCGGCGGAGGCGGGTTCGGGTGAGGGGAGATGCCCCCATTCGGACCATAGCCCCGAGCGGATTCGAACCGCTGTCGCCGGCTCCAAAGGCCAGCATGCTTGGCCGCTACACCACGGGGCTGGAGACTCCACGTCAGGGCCCGGTAATTAAGTGGCCCGACCGGAGCCTGCCCGAGACGGGGGATCAGTATCCGTCGAACTCGTCGGTCCGGATGTCGTCGGCGGCGATGCGGATCTCGTCGGCGAGCAGCTTGCGGCCGGCGCGCACGAACTCCGGGGGCCCAGCGACGTAGACGAGGGGGTGGCGGACCCCCCGCATCGCTTCGCGGAGCAACTCCCCGTCGATCCGGCCCGTCCGTCCCCCCCACCGCGGATCCGAGGCGTCGGGGCGGGTGATCGTGTGGAGGACGCGGATCGCGTGATTGCGGCGCGCGAGCTCATCGAGCTCGGCCCGGAAGACGATCGATTCGAGGGTGCGGCTCGAATAGACGAGCACGAGCGGCTTTTCGAGTCGCGAGTCCGTCGCGAAGCGAAGCATGCTTCGGAACGGCGTGACGCCGATCCCGCCGGCGACCATGACCGCCGGCCTACCGGGCTCGAGCACGAACGTGCCCTCGGGGCCGTCGAGATCGACGGTCTCTCCGGGCTTGAGGGCGGCCAGCCGACGCTTGAACGGCGTGTCCCGAAGGAACGTCGTGATCGCGAGGAACCCAGGTTCGGTCGGACTCGACGAGACGGTGAAAGGGTAGGTGGGTCCTTTCGGCCCCTCCACCCCCGAGATGGTCATGACGAGGTTCTGACCGGCTCGCCACTCGTACGGCGGACTCCCGCGATCGAACCGGAATGTCCGCGCCTCCGCGGTCTCCGGGTGGGAGTCCAAGAGGCGGACCTTCCGCGGGGCAGGGGGAATCGTGGACATCGGTCTCCTTCGTCTTCCGCACCGAAGATCAGGTCTAAACCTTGCCCACGATTCCCGGGGCCGTCATCGATGGGGGGGCCGCGTTGCCGGGCGTCCTCCCGCCGAGTTCCGGCCACCCGGGGTCGTCGAACGGCACCGGACTAGCCGCGCGCGCCCCCCGGTTTCACTTCGGTCGGTCTCGGCGTCGCGTCTCCGCGCGCACGGTTGGGCTCGACCCACGCGAGGAGGGGGAGCAGCCCCACGGTGAGCACGGCGATCACGATCCACGCCGGCAAGTAGCCATCAGCCGCCGCGAGGAACCCGAATCCGATCGCGATCCCGCTGCCGATCAGCACCTGGAGTGAATTGATGAACGCGACCCCGAGCGCGACCCCCTCCCCGGCCGTGTCCGAGAGGTAGGCCGGGATGAGGTACTCGACCGCGAAGACAATCCCGTCGACGAGCCCGAGCAGAGCGAAGAGCGGCCAGAGCGCGAACAGCGGAGTGAACGGGAGCGCCAGAACCAGCAGGCCCGTCGCGAGGCCGAAGACGCCCACGAGCCAACGCCGGTCCATCCCGCGCTCGGCGAGCCACCCGCCGACCGGGCCCCCCGGGAACGAGGCGAACACCGTGACCCCGGAGAGGATCGCCGCGACCCCGAGTCCCCACTGGGGTTGGACGTCGGCGGCGTACTTCACGAAGTACTGCGCCACAACGTAGATCGCCGCCCAGAAGCCCGTGAGGCCCAGGGCGAGGGCCCAGATCGATCGGGAGAGGAGGACGCGCCGGCTCGTGGCGAGGGTCGACGAGAGGTCGTGTCGGCGAGGAACGGAGGCCGGCAGCGGGAGGAGGGCCCAGGTGATCCCCGTGCTGAGGGCCAGCGCGACGCCTCCGGCCCCGAGGGCGAACGGCCATCCGTACGCGAGCCCCGCGGCGGCCCCGGCGAAGAGGCCCACGGCCCCACCGATGCTGAACCCGCCGTTGTACATTCCGACCACGAGCCCACGCTGGCCCGCAGCATAGTACGCGGCGATCAGGCTGAGCGCGGGGGCGAAGAAAAACGCCGCCCCGACCCCCGCGCCGAAGCGGGCTAGCGCGAGGAGCGGCCAGCTCGGAGCGAACGCCGACGCGATGCAGAACGCCGACATCGCCGCGAGTCCGACCATCGAGACCTCGCGTGGGTTCCACCGCGTGGCGGCGATCCCTGCCGGGATCTGGAACGCGCCGACCCCGACGAGGAACGCGCCGAGGACGATCCCGAGCTCGGCGGTCGACGCATGCAGCGACGCGCCGATGAGCGGGAGAACCGCCCCGACGTTGTACCAATTGAAGGCGTAGACGAGCCGTGCGACGAAGAGCGCCGCCGCCGCGACGTCACGACGTCGCTTCGGCACCTCGGGGGCCGCGTTCACCCCGGGATCAGCCCCCGCACCCGAAAGTAGCGGAGCAACCCCTGAGCGGCCACCACGTAGCTCGAGATGATCTCGCCCCGTCGCTCGATCCACGGCGGGCTCGGCGCCTCGGCACTGGAGGCCGAGCGGAGGGCGCCGGCGACCGACTCCGGAGATGGGTCTCTCCGCGCCGCTTCCAAGGCGACCGTCTTCCATTCATCGACCGCCGCTCGATAGTCGCGCAGGAGCTCCACTCCGCCCTCGACGGGGCCGAAATGGCTGTACAGCAGCCGCCGCGGCCCTAGCTCCGCCATCCGGTCGAGGCTCGCGAAGAGCTGCTCGAGGTCGAGGTCGGGCGGAGGAACCGCGGGGCGGGCTCGCCCGCTCCCCGGAAGGCGGACCCCGGCCGAATCGCCGGTGAACACGCTCCCAGTCGCCGTATCGAAGAACGAGAGATGGTGCCGCGCGTGACCGGGGGTGGCGAGGGTGACCAGCTCTCCCCCCTCGTGGGGGAACCGTTCGCCCCCGGCCAGCGCTGCTACGCGACCGGACGGGAGGGGAATCACCGGGCCCCACAGCTCGTCCGCCGCGGGCCCCCAAGCCCTCCGGGCGCTTTCGACGAGCCGGGCGGGATCGACCAGGTGGCGCACCCCTGCTTCGTGGACGTAGAACCGGGCGTTCGGGAGGTCGGCCGCGAGCGCTCCCGCCCCGCCCGCGTGGTCGAGGTGGATGTGCGTGAGGAACACCCGTCGGACATCCGACGGCCCGGCCCCGGCCCGACCGAGCGCATCGAGCAGCTGTGGCCGGCAGGTCGTCGGCCCCGTCTCCACCAGCGACCACCCATCGTCAGTGGGCAGCAGGTAGCTCGCGACCAGTCCTTCCTCGTCGCGAAAGTTGAGATCGAGGAGCAGTCGCCCCGAGCCGAGATCGGAGACGGAACCTCCGACCATCAGGAGCTCACGAGAACGGCGGCGGCGGGGTGGGTAGGTAGAAGGTCGCAAACATCCAGCCGGTGAACACGAGCGCCCCGGCGAAGCTGACGGCCCAGACCGCCTTGTTCCAGCGGAACACCTTCCGGCCGTCCAGCAGCCCGAGCGGGATCAGGTTGAACGACGCGAACACGCCGTTGAACAGGGCGAGGAGGAGGAGGAAGATCGCCGCCGTCGGGGCGAGCGCGACGAACCAGGCGACCCACGCGAGGGCGAAGAAGACGGTCCCCTCCACGAGGTTCAGCACCGGACCGGCGAGGCTCGTCCTTCCCCACTCGCGCTCGTCGCCGAGCCCACCGATCACGGTCGCGCCGGGGAGCGCCATGAGGAAGCCGACGAACGACGTCATGACCGAAACGAGGAGCCCGATCGGGGACATCCGGAACTCCGCCCAGAATCCGTAGCGCTGGGCGACGATCTTGTGCGCGAGCTCGTGGGCGACGAACCCGGTGGCCGCGACCGCCGCGCCGAGGCCAAGATCGAACGGGAGCTGGGAGAGCGCGAAGCCGGTGGGAACCCCGAAGCCGACACCCTCCCGCAGGATCGCTATGTCGACCGTCAGGACCAGGTACGCGATCAGCAGATGGAGGATCTCGGTCCGCGAGGTCGTGATCCGCTGAACGGGCGCGGGGGCGGGACCCCAAACGTACGACGGGGCGCTCACGCAGCCTCCTCGGCGACCGGGGGAAGGAGCGGCATCCAAGTCGGGTTCGCCCCACCATCGGCGGCTAGCTCCCTCCGAACGAGGGCCCGGAGCAGTGCGACCCCGTTCGCGAGCCGGGGCCCGGGACGGCTGAAGTACGATTCATCGAGGATCCACGTGCCGAGTGGGGGGCGCAGCCGAAGGAGCCCCCGCGCCGTGCGGCTCGCCCGAAGTTCCGCGCGGGTCCGTTCGACCGAGAAGCTGCACGGGCTGACGATGACAAGGTCGGGGTGCCGATCGGCGACCTCCGGCCACGTCGTTCGTTCGCCGACCTCCCCGGGGGCCGGTCCGACCGGATCGCCCCCGGCGCTCCCGATCATCTCCGGTACCCAAAGCCCAGCCAAGATCGGCGGATCGACCCATTCGACAACCGCGACGCGAGGTCGCCGGTCCCCCGCGGAGCCGGGCATCGATCGGGTGCGCAGGCCCGACGCAAGTTCCTGGCCCCGTTCCGGGACGCCGAGCGAGGCTCCGATCGTCTCCGCGGACGCCCAGACGTCGGCCAGGGTGCGCGGCGTCAGCGTGACGATCCGTGGCGAGACCCCGGCCCTCGCGCAGCCGTCCGCGACCTCGTCGGTCGTCACCGAGCAGACGCCGCAGAGGTCCTGGGTGAGGATCACATCGGGGCGCAGCGCGGCGAGGGTGGCCACGTCGAGCGTGTAGAGGCTCGCCCCGGCGCGACGCGCCGCTTGCACCCGAACATCGATCTCGGCGGAGGCTCGGTCGGTGTCCGCGCTCCGGGCGTGCATGACGACCGGAAGTTCCCGGACCGAGGGAGGGTAGTCGCACTCCTCGCTGCGGCCGACGAGGCTTCCCCGGAGTCCGAGGGCGCAGACGATCTCGGTCGCGCTCGGAAGCACGGAGACGACCCGCACGACGCTCTCCGGGGGCGGCGACCCCGGGCGCCGCTACTTACGTTTACGGCCCGAACGGCCGGTCGGCGTACGCCGGCGCCTCTTCGTGGGCGGTCCGGTCGTGCGTGCGCTCCTCGTTCGGGGCCGACGCGGTCGCGGGCGGACCGAGGCGGGTCGGCGGCCGGCCGACGCCCGCACCTCCGACGGAGCGGACGTCGGCGCCGAGGGCACGCCGCGGATGGGCGGAGCCGGCACCGGCAGGCCCAAGTGCTCGAGGAGGGCCCGCTCACGATCCCACGTGAGCCCGAGCTCGCGGCCTCGCTGCTTCTCCCGCTCCCCCTCGGCGGTCGCCCCGGATTCGGTGAGCGACACTCCGTGGAGGAACCGGAGCTGCGGCTCCTCCGGGGTCGACGTGAGCATCGCTTCGACCTCGGTGCGCGCCTCCGACCAGTTCTTCTCGAACATCAGGGCGGCCAGGAGGTGGGCGCGGACGCGCGCGATCGACGGAGCACCGGCGAGGATCTCGCGGTAGACGGCGACCTCTTCGGCGATCTTGCCGCGGGCGCCGAGCACCGAAGCGAGGCCGATCCGCGCATCCACGTCCTCAGGATGCTGCCCGAGGGCTTCCTGGAACGTCCGCTCCGCGTCGTCCGTGAGCCCGAGCCCGAGCAGGGCGGTGCCGACGCCCACCTTCGCCGGTAGGAATTCCGGCTTCTGGGCGAGGGCCTGACGGAAGAACCGGAGGGCGAGGGCGGGCACGCCCCAGTCGAGCCAGGTCCTCCCTCGACCCATCACGACGTCGAGCTGTTGCGCGCTCGGGAGGAGCCGCGAACTCTCCCGCGCCGCCGTCGGCTTCGGCTCCTGACCCAGGTACTGGTCGAGCCCGAGCCCGCGCGCGAGCTCGACGAACCGCTGACCGTCGATGAGGCTCCCGCCCTGCTTCAGTACCTCCGTACCGATGGCGAGCGGAAGCCGCCCCGGTGCGAGCACCGCGAGCCGGGCCGGGGTCGGAGCGACCTCGTCGAACAGTCGCCGGACCGTGTCGAGCGAGACGCGGTTCGGGTCCTCCAGGAACGCGAAGAGGAAACCGTCCTGCGTCCGCACGAGCAGGCCCTCGTCGATCGGTCGGGCCGCGTCCATCCGCTCCCCGAGCGCCTCCACGAGGCCGGCGACGAGTTCGGAGAACACCGGAACGGCCACCGACGACCGGATTCGCCTCGGCGGTTATATACGCGTAAGCCGGAGCCGCGACCGACCTTGAACTTCGAGCGACTCACCGCGTTTCGTCCCCGGCTGGAACGGGCGCTCCGCACGCGGTATGCGGGGGAGCGGAGAGGATCGGACCGTGAGTTCTCCGAGTACTGGGACCTCCTCGAGGAGTTCACCCTCCGCGGGGGCAAGCGGTTCCGAGCGTTGCTCGTCCTCGCCGGCTACCATCTCGCGACCGGAAAGGACCCGTCGCCGGCGCTGCCGGCGGCCGCGGCGCTCGAGCACTTCCAGAGCTGGATGCTGATCCACGACGACATCATCGACCACTCCGAACTCCGGCGCGGAGGTCCCGCCCTGTACCGTTCGATCGAGGCGCGGGTCCGAGCCTCCGGGGCGATCGGAGATCCCGTGGCCCTCGGGGTCGGCTTGGGGATCACGTTGGGCGATCTGGAGGAGCCCGTGACGGTCCGGAGCTTGCTCGCGACCCGCGTGCCCGCCGCGCGACGCCTCCGGGCCCTCGAGGCGTACGCCCGGATGGCACGGCAGACGGCGCTCGGTCAGCTGCTCGACATCCGCAACGGAACGCTTCCCGTCGAACGGGTCCGCGAAGAGGATGTCCTCACCGTCCACCTGCTCAAGTCGGCTGTCTACACCGTAGCCGGGCCGCTCGAGATCGGCGCGGTGCTCGGGGGAGCATCGCCCGCGCTCGTTCGCGACCTCTGGTCGTTCGGCTCGGCCGCCGGCGTCGCGTTCCAGCTCCGCGACGACGTTCTCGGCGCCGGGCTCTCGGCGACCCAAGCCGAGAAGAGCGCGAACGATGTCGTCGAAGGTAAGCGGACGCTTCTGGTCGTCGACGCGTGGCGGCTCGGCGACGCGGCCGACCGTCGGGCGATCGGACGGGTGCTGGGGAACCCACGAGCGACCCCGGCGCAGGTCGACGCGGCGCGCGAAGCGCTCCGACGGTCCGGTGCCGTCGAGCGGTCGGAGAAGAGGATTCGAGAACTGAGCGACCGGGCCCGCGCGCGCGTCCGTCGGTCGCGCGCGGTGCGCCCCGCGCACCGACCGCTGCTCGAAGAGATCGCGGACCGGCTGACCGTCCGGTCGGTGTAGCGGGCGGCGGCTACGGTTCGCCGGTCGCCGCGCCGGCCGGAGCGACCCCGGCGGCTTGCAGGGCGTCGGAGAGCTCGCGTTGCATGGTGGAGTATCGTTCCTTGAGTCCGTTCTCCTGGCGCTCGGCGGCCTTCAGCCGCACCTCGAGCGTCTCCTTCTCCTCGGTCAGGAGGTCGACGACCTCCTGCCGGCTCTTCGCCCGGACGAGGAGGCTCCCAATCGGTCGGTAGAGCCCGGCATCCTCCGGGATCGTCTTGAGCTCCTCGAGGGTGTGGGTGATCTCGCGCAGCTTCAGGTCGAACTGGAGCCGCTGTTGGCTGACCGCCCCCAGGTCCTGCTGCAAACGTTGGAACTGCCGCAGGTCGTTCTGGAGCTTCGCCGGAAGGGCCACGGTGCGTCCACGCGACGCTCGCGTGATAAGCACTGCGGGAGGCGGCGGCGGAACGGTCAGTCGACGGGGGATTCAGCGACCTGCGAGGCCCGGGCCAGCAGGTCGAACCAGCCGAGGTACGTGTTGACCGCGGCCCGGAGCGCGCCGGGCGTCGGCGCTTCCAGGTGCACCCGAACGGTCGCGTCCGGGATGCGGCCGATGCGGGCGGTCGCCCGGGGAATCTCACGTTGCGACTCGGGACCCAGGGCGACGCGCCAGCGTCCGGCGACCGCCTTCGAGCCCGCCCGCACCTCGAGCGACGCGGTCCAGCGCGGCCGCGCGGCGTTCACGCGGCGAGCTCGGTCTCGAGGCGGGTGACGATCCGGTCGGTCTTCGCGGCCGCCGCGAGCACGTACGACCGCGGATCGAGGAGCCCATCGACCTCCTCGGGCCGGAGGTACTTCCGGACGCGGGCGTCGGCCTTCGTCCGCGTCGCGAGCGTGCCGCTGGCGCCGGGGCTCGTGAGGCTCCGGAGCATCTCGTGGGCGTCCGAACGGGCGACCCCGCGGGTCGTCAGCGCGAGCATGAGGTTCTCGGACATCACGCTCCCCTCCGAGGCCGCGAGCGTCTCGGACATCCGCTGAGCGTCGACCTGAAGGTCGGCGAAGATGCCGCTCAGCTTCGCGAGAAGATCGTCCGTCAGCACGAGGGCGTGCGGAAGGACGATCCGCTCGTTCGCCGAATTGGTCAGGTCGCGTTCGTGCCAGAGCGCGATGTTCTCGAGGGGCGGGAGGGCGAAGGCCCGCACAAGCCGCGCGAGCGACCCGACGTTCTCGCTCACGACCGGGTTGCGCTTCTGCGCCATCGTCGAGCTGCCGACCTGGTGCCGTTCATCGAACGGCTCCCGCACCTCGGCGATCTCGGATCGCTGGAGGTTCCGCACCTCGCCCGAGAGCCGTTCGGCGGTGCCGGCGATCAGCGCGAGGAGGTTCGTGAGCTCGGCGTGCCGGTCGCGGCCCACGACCTGCGTCGGGGCCTCGTCGACCCCGAGGCCGAGGCGGAGCATCGTGGCCACCTCGACTGCCTCGGCGTTCGCGCCGAACCCCGAGCCGGTCCCGACCGCGCCGGCCATCTTGCCGACAGCGAGCCGAGGGAGCAGCTCGTCGAGACGACGGCGGTGCCGCGTCACTTCGGCCGCGGCGACCGCCATCTTGTAACCGAAACTGATGGGTACGGCGTGCTGGCCGTGCGTCCGCCCGACCTCCGGCGTGGCCCGATGCTTCCGCGCGAGCTCGAGGAGCCGCCCGCCGAGCTCGGTCAGGTCGTGGCGGAGCACCGCCGCGGCTTCCTTGAGCTCGAGGGCTAGGGCCGTGTCGGTGATGTCGGCCGAGGTCGCGCCGAAGTGCACCCAGGCGCCCCCGTCGCCGGCCGCCTCGGCGAGCGCGCGGGTGATGGCCATCACGTCGTGGCGGGTCGCTCGCTCCAGCTCGTCGACCCGTTCGAGCGTCACGGCGCTCCCTTTCGCCGCTCGGGCGATCGAGCGCGCGGCGTCGGCCGGGATCATTCCCAGCTCGGCCTCGCTCTCCGCGAGCGCCGCCTCCACCTGGAGCGCGCGGGCGAGGCGCGCCTCACGCGAGAAGAGCGCGCGGACCTCCGGTCGACCGTACCGGAACTCGAGCGGGCAGAAGAGCGCGGCCGCGTCGTCCGCCACGGCGGCGTGAGCCGGGCTCGTGTATATAGGCGGGAGGCGAGCGGCGGCGCCCGAGAGGAGCCACGGGGGCCGCCGCGAGGGTTTGGGGCGCGGATCCGGGGGACCCCGCCCCCGATCTGCTCTCAGTGGATGGTGATCGAGGTCACCTGCCAACCGGAATTCCCGAGCGTGGCGGCATTGACGGAGGCGCCGGCGGAGTTTCCCGAGCCGTAGCCGTCCATGAAGATCAGCGCGGAGCTGCTGAACCAGAGCACCAGCCACAGCTTGTGATTCCCGTTCAGCGTCCACCCGGGCGACGTCGTTCGCGTGTTGAGAAAGAGGCTGGTCGTCCCGCGCTGCAGGGTCCCCGCCGCGACGCACGGGTTCGGCGACGAGCAGCTGCGGCTGTAGTTGTTGGAGGAGCACTTCCCGCCCGAACAGTACGAGTTGTTCCCCTGGAAGCTCGAGTTGAAGAAGAACGGGCCGGTGGCGCTGCCCGCGGAGAGCGAGCTCCCGTTCGTCTGGTCGAACAGCTCGAACCCCCACTGGACGGTGGCCGACCGATTGAAGGCGCAGTAGCTGTAGGTGTACTGCCCCGGCACGTTCTTCGCCTGTCGGCAGGAGAACGAGCCGACCGTCGGCATCTGGATCGTGAACGCATACGAGACGTTCACGGTGAAATTGTGCGTTCCCGTCACCACGGTGAACGGCCACAGGACCTGGAGCTCTCCATACGCCGTGCCGTACCCGTACGCCGTCCCGAGGGCGGTCGAAGCACAGCCGTGGGTAATCGCTGTGGTGAGCGACGTCGCGTTCCCGGTCTTGGGGAGCCAGTGCTGGGAGGTGACCACCGCCGCGGAGTGGCAGCGGCCGCCCGTCGAGACCGAGTTGAGCGGCGTCGCCGCCGTGCCCCGGTACGGGGCGACATACGTGTGCGGACGGAATGCTCCGACGGACGGGGCGACCAGCAGGACGAGCGACACCGCCAAGGCTCCGGCGACGCCGGACCACGCGGCCCGACGACGTCCGCGTCCACTGCGAAGGTTCGAGATAGTCTCGCTTCGATCGGTCTGCATGCTTCCTTCCCTGCGGGTTTCCCCAACGCCCGATCCATGGGAGCGGGCTTACCTGAGGGCGTGGGCCGGCTCGGGCCTCATAAACCTCGATGGAGCGTACTTCGGTTCTATTCCATCGGTATGCCGTACGGCTGGCCAAGAAGACGTTCCGGCGCGCGACGACAATCTACACATCCTTCGCTGGCCCCCTTAAGGCTGAGCAATGTCCCGGATCGTGGTCGCACTGGGGGGCAACGCCCTCGCGCGCCCGGGCGGGAGCCTCGCGTGGGACGAGGCGGTCGGCCGAATGCGCGCGACCGCGCCGGCGCTCGCGGAGCTCGTCGCCGACGGGCACGACCTGATCCTGACCCACGGCAACGGACCTCAGGTCGGGGCCCTTCTCCGTCAGGTGGAACTCGCCGAGCGAGAGGTCCCACGCCGGCCGCTCTCGGCGCTAAACGCGGAGACGGAGGGCCAGATCGGGTACCTGATCCAGCAGGAGCTGACGCCGGCCCTCGATCGAGCCGGGGCGGCGCGCACCGTCCTGGTCCTCGTGAGCCGGGTCGAAGTGTCGCCGAAGGACCCAGCGTTCCGCACTCCGACCAAGCCCGTCGGGCGGTTCTACTCCGAGGAGGAGGCCCGGCTCCTTAGGAAGCGGGAAGGCTGGCAGCTCGTATTTGATGGGGCCCGCGGAGGCTGGCGCCGCCTCGTTCCGTCGCCGCGTCCGGTCGCGTGGTTGGAGGCCTCGGCGGTCCGGCTGCTCATGGAAGGACCGGCCGCGCACCTCGTGGTCCCGGTGGTCGCCGGAGGGGGCGGCGTCCCGGTCGTACGCGGCGACGACGGCACCGTTCAGGGGGTCGACGCCGTGATCGACAAGGACCTTTCGAGCGCGCTGGTGGCTCGTGAGCTACGCGCGGCGGCGCTCGTGATCGTCACCGACGTCCCCGCGGTGGCGTTGGGGTTCGGCAAGGCGTGGGAGCGGTGGGTCGGCGCCACGACCGCCTCCGAGATGCAGCAGGCCCTCGAAGCCGGCGAGTTCGCTGAGGGGTCGATGCGGCCGAAGGTGGAGGCGGGTCTGGAGTTCCTCGCGAACGGCGGAGAACGAGTGATCATCACCGACATCCCCTCGCTGCGGCGCGCGATGCGGAACGACGCCGGGACGCGGATCACCCGCGGGGCGTGACCCTCGTTCCCGCCCTCGCCAAGCGGTCGAGGCCGCTCCCGAACTGGATCGCCTTCTTCGGGCGACCGGCGATCGACTCAGGCACCCCGAGCGCACGAGCGGCCGACCGAAGCAGGTGCTTCGGCCGACCCCGAAGGTAACGCTCGCTGGGTGCCAGCGTCCGAGCCCACTCGAGAAACCGCTCCTCGAGAAACGGCGAGCGAAGCGCGCGGCCGCCCTCCTGCGCCAACCGGACGGTTTGAGGCCAGTCCCGCTCGAGCAGCCGAGCGAGGTCGGCGTCGCCGAGCCGGATCGCCGCGTGAACGTCGACCGAGTGGAAGTGGGCGTAACCATAGAACAGCTCGTCCGCGCCTTGGCCGCACAGCACGTGCTCGCCTTCGGTCGCTTCGAGGGCGAGGCTCAGGGCGGCGAGCGCGCTGCGGAAGGGGGGCGACGCGCTCTGGAGCTCAGTCTCCATCGCGGTCGTCGCCCGCACAACATCGGCGGAATCGAAGGTCCGGGCGCGGTGCGGACGGTGCAGTAGTTCCGCGGCACGCGGGGCGACCGAGGCGTCGTCGCTCCCGGCCGCCCCGACCGTCACGAGCGTCAGGTCGAGATCGCTCGGGCACGCCGCTGCGACCACCGCGGAGTCGAGGCCGCCCGAGAACAGGAGCTCCGCCGACCTCCACCCGCTCACCGATGCCGCCGTCGCGGCCCGGATGCGGTCGGCGAGCTCCTCCCCGAGTCGATCGGTCATCGGCGGTCGGTCGATCCGGTGGGATGGGATCCATCGACCGATGAGCCTTTTCCGTCTCCGCGATTCAACGGTTCGGGAGCCTACGGATCCGGATGAACTCCTCCGGCAACGGTGCAAGCGCGCGGGCTGGGCGGGCGGTGTTCGTCGACCGGGACGGAACCCTGAACCCCGACCTCCACTACCTGTCCGACCCGGCTCGCCTCGAGCTGTACCGGGGCGTGCCCGAGGCGATCGGGCTGCTCCGTCGCCACGGGTATCGGGTCGTCTGCGTCACGAACCAGTCCGGCGTGGAACGGGGGTTCTACACGGCGGAGGATGTCGACCGGATCCACGCGCGACTCCAAGAACTGCTTGCCCGTGGCGGTGCCTCGATCGACGCATTCTACTACTGTCCGCACGCCCCGGAGCGTGGGTGTGCGTGCCGTAAGCCAGGAACGCTGCTCTTCGAACAGGCGTCGCACGATCTCGGCGTACGGTTCCCGGGTAGCGCCGTGATCGGTGATCGGGCGCTCGACATGGAAGCGGGCGAGCGGCTGGGACTGCTCACCGTTCTCGTCCCCCAATTCGGCCACGAACGAGAGAGTCGCCGCGAGATCGCTCAAAGTCCGGTACGACCTGACATCCGGGCACCGAGCTTCCGCGCCGCCGCGCAGTGGATCCTCAACTGCGGCTAGACGGGGCGTCCCGGGCTCGAGTCGACACATTTTTCCGCGCCGCCGTAGCCCCAGCGGAGGGTCCCCGGGTTGGTTCTCCCCCTCCTCCTCGCCGCGGTCGGCGTCGCGGCGACGGCGGGACTCGCCAGCGCCGCGGTCGCCGCGCGCGCGCTCACCTCGCTCGCGGGGCTCGTGGCCGCGGTCTTCGGTGCGATCATCGTGGTCTTCGGCGGGTTCCCCTACCTGATCCTCCTTGTCCTGTTCGTCGTCGGGAGCGTTCTCGCGACCCGGTACGGCTTCGAGGAGAAGGCCCGCGCGAAGCTCCAGGAGGGAACCCGCGGCGAACGCGGGATCTCGAACGTCCTGGCGCACATCGTGATCCCGACCGCGCTCGTCGTGACGTCGTTCGTCTCCCCCGATACGCTCTCGGCGCCGGCGCTCGCCGTCGCCTACACGGCCGCGTTGGCGTTCGGTTCGGCCGACACGTTCGCGAGCGAGTTCGGCGTCCTGGTCGGTCGAGCGCGGAGCATCCTCACGTTCCGCCGGGTCCCCCCCGGGACGAACGGCGGGGTCTCGGTCGTCGGCGAGGTCTGGGCGATCGTCGGGGCGGCGGCGACCGCGGTCGTCGGCTTGGTCCTCTTCTTCGTCTTCGGGAGCCCGGACCTCCAGCCCGCCTCGTTCTTGGCCATCTCCCTCCTGGCGGGGTTCACGGGATGTCAGATCGACAGCGTGATGGGCGAGCTCCTCGAGAATCGGGGGCTGCTCACGAAGGGGACGACGAACTTCTTCGCGATGCTCGCCACCGTCGTCCTCGCCCTCGTCCTGCTCGCCGTGCTGGGGGTCCCGCTGTGAGGACCGACCGGGGGCCCGAAGGTGCCGTAGTCCTCCTGTCGGGGGGCATGGACTCAGCGACCGCGCTCGCCATCGCCTCGGCGTCGGAGCGGAAGGTCGACGCGATCACGTTCTCCTACGGCCAGCGGCACCACCGCGAAGTCGCGAGCGCTCGGCGCCTGGCGTCCCATTACGGGGTGCGGCGGCACCTCGTGGTCAAGCTGCCGGTCGCGCAGCTGCTCCCTTCCGCGCTCACGCGTCCGGGGCGCGCCCTCCCACGCCCGAAGCGAACCGGACGACTCATCCCGGCGACGTACGTGCCGGCGCGGAACACCGTGTTCCTCGCGGTGGCGCTGGGCTACGCCGAAGGTGAAGATCTGGGAAGGATCTACCTCGGCGCCAACGCCGTCGACTACTCCGGCTACCCGGACTGTCGGCCGGAATACTTTCGCGCCTTCCGCCGTCTTGCCCGCCTCGCGACCCGCTCGGGCGTGGAGCGCGGGTGGGCTCCCGAGATCGTCGCGCCCCTGCTTCGGTGGTCGAAGGCGGAAATCGTCCGCCGCGGGGAACGGCTGGGAGTTCCCTGGGGGCTCACCTGGAGCTGCTACGCGGGGGGCCGTTCCCCGTGCGGCCGTTGCGATGCATGCCGCTTGCGAGCCAAGGGATTCGCGGCCGCCGGGGTACGAGATCCAACCGTGCGCGGGCGTTAACGCCGGCCGGCGCGAACGGACCTAGGCCGTCAGCTGGCTCGTGCAGTACATGCAGCGCGTCGCCTTGAGAGGGACCTGCGAGATGCAGTACGGGCACTCCTTTGTCGTCGCGGCCGCCTTCGGTTTTTGCGCCTCGGCCCGGTCGCGGCGCATCTGTACCGGCTTCACGATGAGGAAGAAGACGACCAGTACGATGATGATGAACGCGATCAGCTCCGTCAGGAACGCCCCTTCCTTGAACAGGCCGTGGCCGACGAGCGTCTGGACGGTCGAGAAGTCGACCGAACCCGGGATCGAGATCAGCGGTAGGAAGATGTCGCCGACGAGCGCGGTGATGAGTGCGGTGAATGCAGTACCGATGATGATCCCCACCGCCATGTCGACGACGCTACCCTTCAGCGCGAACGCCTTGAGCTCGTCCAGGATTCCCATGCAAGGCACCTCGGCCGAGCGACGGAATCATCCTAGATAGAAACTTCGCTGCCGCGAACCGCGATTCCGAGCGAACGTTCCCCGGGCCTAGGCTCACATCGCTTCGAGGGAGTCAAGCCCGAGAAGCTCCAGAGTGTTTGCGAGCGTCTGGCGCGCCGCCTGCACGAGGGCCAAGCGGCTCTCGCGTTCGGGACCCGCCCGGATCACCGGTACCTGCTGATAGAACCGATTGAACTCCTCGGCCAGGTCGTGCGCGTACCCGGCGATCGCGTGCACGTGCGCGCCCTTCGCGGCGTACAGTACCCGGCCCGGAAGGCGGGAGATCGTCCGCACGAGCGCGCGCTCTTCGGGCGCGGCGAGGTCGGACGGTCGTCGCGTCCACGTCAAGGGGATCGTACCGGCCTTGCGCAAGATGCTCGAGGCGCGCGCGTAGGCGTACTGGACGAACGGGCCGCTCCGACCTTCGAACGAGAGCGCCTCTTCCCACTGGAACTTGACCGCCTTGTCCGGGGCGACCCGGGCGATGTGGTAGCGGACCGAGCCGACCCCGACGCTCTCCGCGATCGCGTCCACGTCCGCCGTCGCGAGGTCCTCGCGGCGTTGGAGCACCTCGGCCCGCGCGCGGACGACCGCCTCGTCGAGCAAGGTGTCGAGATAGACCGCGGACCCGCCCCGCGTGGACATCTTTGCACCGCCGGGGAGGGCGACAAGCTGGTAAAGGACGAACTCCGGGCGGCGCGCCTCGCCGATCTCGTCGAGCAAGGCGCCGAGGGTCTTTGCGTGAAGGAGGTGGTCGCTCCCGAGGACGTCGATCGTCCGGGGGAACCGCGCGAACTTCGCGAGATGATAGGCGACGTCCCGAGTGACGTAGAGGCTCGTCCCGTTCGCTCGCATGACGATGACGTGCGCGTCGTCCTTCGGGAGCTCGTAGGTCGTCGCATCGATCGCGAGCGCACCGTTCTCCTCGGTGACGGCGTGCGGGGCGGCGCGCAATCGGCGGACCACCTCGGCGACGCTCCCGTCCGTGAGGAGCCCGGATTCCCAAACGACCTCGTCAAACTCGATGTGGAGCCGTTCGAGCGAAGCCAGCATTCCCTGCAGGATTCTGTCGGCGAGCCTTCGATGCTCGGCCGGGACCTCCCCGGTCTCGAGACGCTCGCCGATCGCTGCGACCTCCGCCGCGGCCTCGCGGTCCTCCTTGAGATAGGCGCTGACCGCGGGGTACGGTCGGCCGTACGCCTTGTCCGGTCGCGGGTCGTCGTCCAGCGGGGCCGCGGCATCGGGGACCGCGCCCCGAATCACCTCGGGCCACTCGCTCGGCGGCTTCGACCAGATCCAGCTGATCATCGCCGATTGCCGGCCCATGTCGTCCGCGTAGTACTGCGTCGTGACGTGGTGCCCGGCCGCGCGGAGGATGCGGGCCAGCGAGTCGCCAATGATTCCGTTGCGGACGCGGCCGATGTGGAGCGGTCCGGTCGGGTTCGCGCTCGTGTGCTCGACGCAGACCGGCGCGCCCGAAGGATTCGCGCTCCCGTACGCCGGCCCACGGGCGAAGACGAGGGCGAGCGTCGTGTCCGTGAGCCAGTCGGCGTCAATCCGGAGGTTGACGTAGCCACGCACAGGCGTCGCGGCGACGACCTCGGGAGGAGGAGCGTAGGCCCCCGCGAGCCGCTCGGCAAGGGGCACCACCTCGACGCCGGCCGCCTTCGCGAACCGATGGCACGGAAGGGCGATATCCCAGTCCGCGCCTCCCGTCGTGTCCAGAACGTCGGCGAGCTCCGGCGGGGCCACGCCGCCGATCAGTTGCTGCACGGTGGCGGCGAGACCTCGCTGGACGGCCTCGAGGAGCGCGGCCCACGGGTCGGTGGCTTCGGGCGGCGTCGAGGTCGGAGCCGCCGGGGGAACCATCGGAAGCAACGCTCATGCGGGCCCGCCGACATAACGGCAGCGTCGTGGCTGGGCTCGTCCTCGTCCGCTACGGCGAACTCGCGCTCAAGTCGGCTCCGGTCCGCCGCGAGTTCGAGCGGACCCTGGTCCGCAACATCCTCGCCCAGTTCCGCGCCGCTCGGGCGGAGTGCCATGTGCGCGCCGACCATGGCCACCTCTACGTCGAGGCGGCGGACGTCGTGGCCGCGGTACGACTCCTTCGTCGAGTCTTCGGGGTCACCTCGGTGAGCGAGGTCTTCGAAGTCCCCAGCGAGCCGGCCGCGATCGAGTCGCGCCTGCTCGCGCTGGCGGACGTTCACCTCCCCGAGCGGGCCAGCTTCGCGGTCCGGGCGCGGCGGACAGGGACCCACCCGTTCACGAGCCAGGAGCTCGCGCGCGTCCTCGGCGCGGCCGTCCTGGCCCGCTGGCCCGAACGGCACCTCACGGTCCGTCTCGAGGCGCCGGACGTGGAGCTGAGCGTGGAGGTACGCGGACCGCGGACGTACCTTTCGTTCGGCCGCGAAGGTGGCCCGGGAGGACTTCCCCTCGGGGTCGCAGGGAAGGTCGTCGCCCTCGTCGACGGCGTCCGGGGCGGCCTTGGGGCCTACCTGATGATGAAGCGCGGGTGCCGGACCGGGATCGTCGCCACCCGGGCGAGCGAGAGCATCGTCCGGGAGATCCTCCAGCGGTTCGACCCCGAGGGCCGCGTGGAGCTCGCGCCGGATGCTCCCGAGACCGTCCATCCGTCGTTGGTTCAGCTCGCTGACGAGCTCCACGCGGACGGGATAGTGCTGCCGCTCCAGCTCGAGGAGTACGGTGAGGCGCGCGTGCGATGGGGCGACCGGGTCGTGTTCTCCCCGACGATCGCCTTCACGGACGAAGAGGTGGAGGAACGGTGGGCCGGGGTCGCGGCCGTCGCGGCGTAGCTCGAGGGCCGGCCCACGTCCGGCAGCTCGACGCCGAGCCGGGGCCGCCTCGGGGCGTCGAACCTGAGGTCGGAGCGGAGCCCCCCGCGCCCGAGCCGGAGCGGCCGGTCGATGAAGCGCTCTGGGCCCGGCGCGCCCGCTGGGAGCTCGAGCGGCGAAAGTTCGAGGAGCACCGAGCTCAGGAATCCGCACCGGGTGAAGGGACCGGGGGCTCACCTGAGTGATACCGGTCCCCGCGGCGGGTACGAGCCGACGCCTCGGGACGAACGCCGCGCCGGCGCGCGGTCCGCGCCGAGGCAGCTTTATGGCTCAAGCGTCGGTGGTCGGATGCTCTTAGGGACGCGATGGCGACATTCACCATTCAGGGCCGGTACCTTGCGCGGCGGGGCTTCTACCAGACGTTCCGCTCGAGCTGTGAAGCCCCCGACGCGGCGCACGCCCGCGAATGGGCGCTTTCCGAGATCGGTGGATGCCACCACGTCCCCCGTCGATCGATCGTGATCGAGTCGGTCGCCGAGGCGACACCGTGAGCTCCGTCGCTCCTCCGCGCGACGCGGAGCAGCAGATCCAGGAGGACCTTGTCCGGCTCGAAGCGTACCGATCCCAACTCTCCGCCATGCTCCAGCAGCATCAGTACCTGACCGCCTCCCGCGGCGACCACCTTCGCTCGCGCGAAGCGCTTGAGGGGCTCGAGCGGGCGGTGGAAGGCTCGGAGATCCTGATCCCGCTCGGCGCGGACGCGTTCCTGCGGGGGACCGCGCATCCGGAACAGAAGGTGCTGCTCGGGCTGGGCGCGGGCGTGGTCGTCGAACTCGAGGCGCCGAAGGCGAGCGAGATGCTCGCCGAGCGCCTCACCAAGCTGGACCAAGCCGCACGCGACCTCGAGGGCCAGATTGGGACGCTCGAGCAGCGCATCGAGGCGATGTCGCAGCGCGTCGAAGCACTCTCGCGGAGCACGTCGGCCCCGCCGGCGGGCGATGTGGGCCGCGATTAAGGCGCGATTCCGGCGTCACGAGGACGAGCCCCCAGCCGAAGCGCCCGTGCCGGCGCCGATGACCTCGGAGAAACCGGCGACGCGCCGGGCGGAGCCGGCGGCCACGAGCCCAAATTTGGCGGCAACCCCGAAGGGAGGGCCGGCCCCCCCCCGAGGTTCTCCGTCGACACGAACTCCCTCTACGACCTCTCGACCTACCGGGCTGGCCGCGGCCGGCGCACGGCCGGCGTCCGCTGCCCGGGCAGTCGGCCCACAGACACCCGCCCCGGCCCGTCCCTCCCCGACCCCCGTCCGAACGCCCACTCCGCGCCCGAGCACTGCCCCCCCCGCGGAGATGTTCTCGGACGGGTTCTTCGGGACCCGAATCAAGGACGCCGCGCTCGACGACGTCCTGGACGACCTCGAAATCGCTCTGCTCGAGTCGGACGTTGCGCTCGCGGTCGTCGAGCGGCTACGGCGCGACGTCGGGAAGAGCCTCGCCGGTCGGAAGCTCAAGTGGGGGGTCGAGGTCGACGAAGCGGTCCGCGCGACGCTCGAGGGCTCGGTCCAGTCGATCCTGAGCCGCACCGCTCCCGACCTCGTCGCGCAGATCCGGGCATTCCCCACAAAGCCGTTCGTGGTGATGTTCGTCGGCGTGAACGGCACCGGCAAGACCACGACCGTCGCGAAGCTCGCCGGCTATTTCCGGGACCAGGGCCTCGGCGTCGCGATCGCGGCGGGGGACACGTTCCGGGCCGGTGCGATCGAGCAACTGCTCGTCCACGGCGAGCGACTCGGGATCAAGGTCGTCCGACAACAGGAGGGGAGCGACCCCGCCGCGGTCGCCTATGACGCGGTCGCGCACGCGAAGGCTCGCCACCTCGACGTCGTCCTGGTCGATACGGCCGGCCGGCAGCACACCAACGAGAACCTCGTCGAAGAGGCGAAGAAGATCCGGCGTGTCGTCGCCCCCCAGCTCACCCTGTTCGTGGGGGACGCGTTGAGCGGCAACGACGTCACCGAGCAGGCGAAGCGATTCCAGGAAGCGCTCGGCATCGACGGGCTGATCCTCACCAAGCTCGACGCGGATGCGAAGGGCGGCGCGGCCCTCTCCGCGACCTTCGTCACCGGAAAGCCGGTGTACTATGTCGGGGTCGGCCAAGGGTACGGCGACCTGCGGCGGTTCGACTCGAAGTGGATGGTCCGTCGGCTCTTCGCGGAGGGCGAGGCGGCCTGACCGCCCGGCTGCGGGTCGTGCTCGTCCGTCCCAAGGAGGACGGGAACGTCGGGGCCGTCGCGCGCCTCGCGCGGAACTTCGGGGCGGACGAGATCGTCCTCGTGGCGGCACGGGCGCGCATCGGCGCCGTCGCCCGGCGCCGGGCGATGGGAGGGTTGGCGTTGCTCACGGCGGCGAAGCGCGTTCGATCATTCGACGAAGCGGTGGACGACGCCGACTTCGTCGTCGGCACGACCGACCTCGTGAACGGTCGGTCGCGGGCCTACCTCCGCCACTCCGTGCCCCCCGAGAAGCTGGGGGAGCTGGTACGCCTCACGGCCGGGACCGTCGCCGTGGCATTCGGCCCCGAGGACAACGGGCTGGGACGCGAGGAGCTCGCCCGCTGCGACCTGCTCGTGCACGTCCCGGCCCGTCGCGAGTTCCCGACCCTCAACCTCTCGCACGCCGCCGGGGTCGTCCTCTACGCGATCCACCGCGGCCAAGGCGGCGACCATCCGCAGAGCACGCCGCAGCCCGAGACCGTCCTCCTCGACGGGCGCGAGAAGGAGCTCCTGCTCGAACGGATCGGGGCGCTCGCCCGCCGGACCGGGTATCCGGCGCACAAGCGCAAGGGTCTTCTACTGCTGTTCCGACGCCTGCTCGGTCGCGCGACGCCGAGCGAGGCGGAGCTGCGAATGCTCCTCGGGTTCCTGAAGGGCCTCGAGCGGCGGGCGGCCGAACGGGATGACTGAACGGGACTGGGCCCGGGTACGCGGGATCGGGCGCGAGCGGTTCGCCTCGCACATCGCGGAGTACCTCACGTCCGCGGGGTTCGCCGTGGAACGCACCGAATCGACCGACCCGTCCGAGAGCGGCGTCCTCGCCCGGCTCAACCGGATGAATCCGGCGGTCCCGGACGGGGGGAAGGAGATCGCGTTCCATGTCTACCCGACGAGCGGTGGTTCGGCGGCGACGTGGGACCGGCCGGAGTCGATCACCGAGCCCGACCGACCCCGGATGATCCGGTTCGCACGCGAGCTGTTCGCGCACGTCGAGCGGTCCGTTCTCACGGAGACCCACGGTACATCGAAAGTGACGCGCGCGCCGGGGAGTCAGCTTCCGTGGGAGTCGGCGCCGGCCCAGGACGCGCCGGCGGTGTCGAACGCCGCGCGTCCCCGGCCATAGGCTTTTAAGTCGTTCTCAGGTCGGCCGCCGCTTCCATGGGTACCTCGGCGTATCGGTACATGTCCCGGTCGTTCCGGGCGACGCAGGGTCCCGAGGGCGCGGCGCTACGGCACGAGCGCCTGCTGCACTGGCGTCAGCAGGAGTCGGTCACCCGCCTCGAGCACCCGACCCGGCTCGACCGCGCGCGCGCGATCGGGTGGAAGGCGAAGGGGGGATTCGTGCTCGCCCGCGTCCGCGTCCGTCGGGGCGGCCAGAACAAGCGCGCGATCATCGCCGGGCGGCGACCGAAGCACAAGGGGATCCTCCGGATGACGCTCGCGAAAAGCCTTCAGCGGATCGCAGAGGAGCGGGCGCAGAAGCACTACCCGAACCTCGAGGTGCTGAACTCCTACTGGGTCGGCGAGGACGGGAAGCAGAAGTTCTACGAGGTCGTCCTCATCGACCCGGTCCATCCGGAGATCCTGAGCGACCCGCACCTTTCGTGGATCGCGGACCCGGTCCACAAGGGACGGGTCTTCCGAGGGCTCACCCGTGCGGGCCGCGAGGGACGCGGCCTCCGCTGGACCGGCAAGGGAACCGAACGGTTCCGTCCGTCCCGCTCGCGCAATCGCCGCGACACGCGCCGGACCCAGACGAAAGTCATTCCGTAGTATCTCACGCCGCTGTCTCGCGGGACTCGCGGGGCGAGGGTGCAGATCCGGTCGGTCCCTCTCGGGCCCCTGCCGGTGCGCCCGATGTACCGGGAGGACTTCGCGTGAGCGAACTACCGCCCGCCGCGGTGCGAATAGGGGAGGATTAAGACACATGCCCGGCTCGACAAGATCGTGGACGCTCGACGTGCGGGACGGGCGCACACCGGGCCAAGAAGCGCATCCCTACCGCGAGCCCGCCGACCGCGGGGACTCCTCGTGGGGTTCGCCGTCACCGTCGTGGCCCTCGTCGCCGTAGTCTCGGCCGGAACCCACATCAGCGGTCCGCCGGCGACTTGGTCCGGCGCCGGGGCCTCCTCGGCCACGCTCCCGCTCCCGTCGGGCGGAAGTTCGAGCAACTGGTCGGCGGTCCAGGTCGCGTTCCTGCTGGAGACGACGGCCTACGACGGTTTCTATGACGCTACGGCCGGCGACCCTGGATACGATGCCTGCGCCGGCGCCCCGAACTCCATCCACGTGTGCAACGAGTCGAACGGCGGGCCGTTCTTTGTGATCCGGGCGGGCCAGATCGCCTCCGCGATCGCGGCAGGGCATCCGGGAACGAAGGTCACGTTCGGTCTCGCGGACTTCTTCGCTACCGCCGACAAGTTCGACGACGGTGACGGGAGTGCTTTCCACGTGGACGTCCGGAATTTCACCGCGGCCGCGACCTTCCAGTCGGCCGTGAACCTTTCGTTCCGCGCGCACGTCCTGGGCGGCGGTGGGACCTACGCGGACTCCGACCTTTCGGACAACATCCTCCACTCTTCGTCCGTAACCGCGCTCTACGGAGCCCTCGGGACGCGCGGATTCAACTGGTCGACGAAGGCCCACCACGTCGTCGTCCTCATTGGCTCGACCGCGCCGCGGTCCCAAGGGTACTCCGTCAACTACTCGGTCAGCGCGTCGGACTACTCGGCGTACTGCCGTGGGAGCTGCCAGAGCCCGAACTGTGAGCCTCAGTACACATTCGGTGCTGGCCTGAAGAGCCCGTGGTGCGAAGGGTGGGCCCGGTCGTCGAACGGCATTGCGAACGACTCGATCGCGTGGCTCGCTCGATCCGGGCCGCTCTGCGCGCGTTCCTTGGGCGGTAACTGCACCGTGGACACGATCTCGCTCTACAACGGGGTGACCGATCCGCTCTCGAAGCAGTGGCCCGCCGGTCGGACGGGGGGCGGTCCGAACGGTACGATCGTCCGCGGCGACATCTACCGGATCCTGACGTCGGGGTGCGCGCTCTCGGCGGCGACGGGCGGCTCGTGGGACGGACCCAGCTTCTTCTCCTGCCCGAACAATCTGAAGGGGTCGCTGCGGCTCGTCGCGGTCGGGAGCGCGGCCAACCCTTCACTCCTCTCGGCCCTGACGGGGATCGGATTCGGCTGACCCGCGTACCCCCCCTTGGTTGGGAGCACGATTCACGGGCGCGCGCCTGACTGGATCGCGGCCACCATCCCGAGATCTCAGCCGACGTCCCGCCGTGCGACCTAGGGGATGGATCCCGGCGGGGGCGGCGGGCCGACGTGGGAGCCGCCCCGGTGCGGGAGACCCCGCTCGAGGTGCCCGCCTCGATGCCGTCCTCGTCCGTTCACCCGTAGGAGAGGAGCGTCCCGGCGTGCCGGGCCTCCCGAAGGGCGGGGGGTCGGCCGGCAGGGACGGCTCGAGCCTACCGTTCGGGAGAGAGGAAGTGGTCGAGCGGAGCGCCCTCGCGCTCGGCGGAGCGTCGGGCCCAGCCGGCCAGTCCCTCGACGTGGACGAGCTCGCCCTTCAACCTCCGAGACAGTTTCCGGCGGAAATCGAGATCGAAACGGACACCGCTCGCCTCGAGGAACTCGCGCAGACGCCGGGCGAGATGACCTCCTTCCGTATCCCAGTCGGTCAGAACGACCACCGGTCGACGCAGTTCGGCGAGCGATTGAGCGACCGCGGCCAACGAATGGCCGTTGTGGACGAGGACGATCGTGCCCTGGATTCCGAGCGCCTGCAGGGAGGCCCGGTCGCGCTCTCCCTCGACGACCACCACGGCCCGCTCCTCGTTCGTGCGCCGTTGGAGATCGGTCCATAGCTCGACAAAGTCGCGCCATGCCTCCCGCCGAGGGTCGGTCGGCTCCAAGAACGGCTCCGGGACGGCGAAGTCACCGTCCGCCGGGCCGGTAGGTTTCCGAACGCTCTTAGCCTCCGTCCCCTCTCGCCAGAGGGGAGCGTCGTCGGTGCCGGATCACTACACCCAGCTCCTCGAGTGGCGGCGAGCGGAGTCCGCCGCTCGGGGCTTGAGCAAGCTGCCGCACGACTTCTACGCCGCGACGCGGGTCTACCTGGGCGACGCGCGCGCTACGTTCGAACGCGAGGTCCGCGAGAACCCGGCGGGGAAGAAGAGCGAGCTCGCACGCCAGACGTACCAGCGGGCGTCGCAGATCGCCCGCGACGTCGTCGAGGCGCGGATGACGAAGGTCGTCTCCTTCGCGTTCCAGGCCGCGGTCGGCGGTGCGAAGGACGTCGCGAACCTGCTGGCCGAGGAGCGCGGCCTGTTCGACGAGCTGACCCAGGTCTTGGCCGCGCACCGGTCGACGGTCGCGCCGTACCTCGAGGGCGCGTCCGGGCCGACGCCGACGTCGCTGGCCGGCTCCCACCCTGCCGCCGGCCCGGTCGCGGCGCCCCAAGCGCCGGAGGGCGCTCCGGCGCCCGCCCCGCCCGTCTTCGTTCGGATCCTGCAGGACCAGCGGGCGATCGACACCGGCACCGAGTCGATCGAACTCCGAAAGGACGACGTGCTTTCGCTTCCCGAGAAGATCGCGAGGATTCTGGTCGATTCAAAAGTGGCGGAGCGCGTCGGGGCCGACGTCCGCCGCGCGATGACCTAGGCCGGACCCCAAGGCGGGCGTTCAGTTCGGTCCCGTTGCGGCGGGAACGGCAGGTCCCCGTGGAGGTGGACCCGCCGATCGTGGGGGTCGGAGTTCGAGGCACCGGAACGACTCGAAATCGAACAGGATCCGCTTGGCGGCGAGGTCGAGGCGGAGCCGCTCCTCCGTCGACGTCGTACGGCCGCGCATCGCGTCAAGAACGCCCTCGAACCCCCACGCCGCCAACGCGTTGCGTTGTACTTCCGACCGGACGATCTCGAATCCCGCGCGAGCGGACGCGTCCTCCATCCGCGTGAAGTTGACAAAACTGCTCAAGTCGACCTGGCCCGCGTCCGCGGTCAGATCGTCGACCACGCGGTGGGCGCGAACCGCCGTCGCGGTTCCCCGCGGGCGCCCCCGGACGAGCTCGTCCTCGGTCGCCCCGTAGTCGAAGAACACCGCGCCGCCGGCGAGCAGATTGTCGGCGACCTCGCGGAGCACGGCCTCGGCGATCTCGGAGAGCTCGAACACCGTCCCGTCGGGGGCGCGGTCCGGCAATGGCCCGCCGGCGATGGGCGCCAGGAGCTCGGATTCGGTCGGCTCCAACGAGTCACCCCGGAGCCGCACCCCGATCTCACGCCACTCTCCCGCCCGTCGGACGAAGCGTCGGAACGGTTGGGCGTCGAGCAGCTCGTTCGCGAGGACGACCCCGACGAACGGTCCGCCCTCCGCGATCGAGCCCATCGACCGGACGTCGAACCGGCCCGGGAACGCGGCCGCGCGGACCCGCCGGAAGGCCGCGTCCCCGAGAGGGACCGATCGGTCGATGAGGCGAACGCTCCACCCGTCGGCGCGCCGGTCTTCGCCGATCGCCTCCAGCACCGTCCCCGAGAGCGTGCCGTCGCCCGGGCCGAGCTCCGCGAAGGTGAACCCCGACGGTCGTCCGAGGCGCTCGAACTCGGCGAGGACGTGCTGGGCGACCACCGCCCCGAAGATAGGGTGCACTTGGGGGGCCGTGTAGAAGTCACCCTGAGGTCCAATGGTCGTAGTCTCGCGGGCGTAGTACCCGACGCCGGGGGTGTAGAGAGCGATCTCGACGAACGTGTCGAATCCGACAATCCCCGCACCGTTGGCTCGAGCGGTCAGCGCCGCGCGCATCGCGGCCGGGACGGTGTGAATCCCCTCCGACCGATCCGGCGTGCGCGCTCCCCCGCGCCTCGCATCGCGGTTCATCGGACGCGGCTCGGGCCCGGGGCGACCCGAGGCCTAGCCGATGTATCCCAGGTCTTCGCGCGTGGACGTCGGGGACGACTCGGCCCCCTTCGCCTCGACCTCGTGGATCTTCTGGGCGATCCGGTCGATCTCCTTCGCCTTCGCCTCGAGGTCCGAGAAGTCGAGGTCGATGTTGAGGACCTTCGCGAGGACCTTCAGGACCGCCTCGGCGCTCCGCGGGTCGACGAAGTAGCCGCTGGTCTCCCCCATCAGACAGACCCCCTCCATGTCGAAGAGGCGTCCGAGGCCGAGGAAGAGGCCGCTCGCCCCGATGAGCCCGCCGCCGGGGTCGTTGCGGGAGAAGACGACGCCGTGCTTCTTGAGCGCCTCGACGCGCTCCATCGAGGTCGCGGCGCCGAGGACGCGCGGCGTCTCGACGACGTGGCCCTGAGCGAAGCCCGCGAGCGTGTAGAGCTCCTTCGCGCCGTGCTGGTGGACAATCTCGAGCGTCTTCTGGGTCAGCTCGTACTGTCCTTCGGGGGAGATCCCTTGGTAGTCGCCGCCCAGGATCAGGAGGTCGCGCTGGCCCGACCCCTTCGCCTTCCAGTAGGCGAGCTCGTTCGAGACGAGGCGGATGATCCCCTCCTCGTTCACGTAGACCTGCGGCGGGAAGAACTTCGAGTGGATCGTCGCCAGCGGTTTGGCCCCGAGCTTCTCCTTGAGGTAGTCGGCCGCGAGCTTGCCGACGTTCCCCACGCCGGGGAGGCCTTCGACGAACACCGGGTTCGTGAGCTGGACCTTGTCCAGCATGCGGACGAGGACGTCTTCCATCCGGGACTCCCGGAGTATTCTGACCGACGGGCGCTAATTAACGTGTACTAGCGCGACTTTGACTTGGTGGCGCTGGGGTCACCGTCCGCGCCGGCCACCGTGAGCCCGGTGGGCCCGACGCCGAGGTGGACGAGCCGGCCGCGTTCCGGGTGGTTCCGTACCTTGTCGATCCCGACGGTCAGGCGGGCCCCCTCGGTCGACGACTCGGCCGAAAGACGGACGATGACGTCGCTGAGGTCCTCGAGCGCCCCGGTCGTCCGCTTGTCGTGGATCTCGGGCCGGATGACGAGGAACGCTTGGCCGCCGAGCGCCTGGGCCCGGTAGCGCACCTGCCGGGCGAGGTTGACGACCTCGGGCGCGGGGCAGACGTCGAGCAGGAAGTCGACCGAGTCGAGGACGAAGCGGAAGCGGCTGTCGAGCGCCGCGAGGTCGGCGACGATGCGACGGGGGAGGTCGTAGGAGCGGGGGGGAACGTGCACGCGGTCCTCCCCGTTGAGCTCGTCCAGGCGGATCCCGCGGTCGCGGACGCGGGCGATCGCGAGCTCGCGCGCGAGCACCTCATCGTAGTACTCCCCCGCGAGATTGCGCACCTGCATGCCGGAGGCGTCCCAGCCGAAGTCGTGGAACGCGCGCTCGACGTCGGCGACCCGCTCGTAGGTCGTGTAGTACAGGACCGGCATCGTCCCGATCCCGACGCGGGCGAACTGCTTCGCGAGCAGGTGCGTTCCCGTCGACCCCGAGATGAGCCCGGTCCAGCCGACCGGGAGGAAGGGGACGAACGGCTCGTCGATCTCGGCGATGCCGAAGACTGGGTCGACCACCATGAAGCGCTCACCCGGCCGCGACGTCGATCGTCTCGTCGACGACCAGAGAGAGCATCTGGTCGATGTCGGGGTTGGCGTCGTCGGCGACGGCGAGCAGGACGGTGAGCACCTGGCGGCTCTTGAGATTGTTCAGCAGGATGTGGAAGAACTCCGAGAGGAGGTCGGGCGAGTTGTGGATGGCGAGCGTGTTCACGCTGTCGACGACGACGATCGTCCGCGGGTTCGGGTGCTTCCTGAGCAGGTACTCGACGCGGAGCATGATGTTCTCGAGCATGCGCGGGCTCTCGACGTACGTCGCGTTCGGGAGCGGGTCGCGGTAGTTCATCATCGTGTGGCTGATCGCGTCCACGAACTGGATCCGGTCGGCCGGGACGTCCAGCGCCTGGGCGAGCGACCAGACGAGCGACGCCGGGTTGGTCACCGAGACGAAGATCGTCTGCCCCTGGGTCTCCATCCCGAGCTCGCGGAGGGTGGCGTTGAGGGCCGCGAAGTACTGGTCGGCGTACTGCTCGGGACGCAGCCGGAGGGCGACCGCCGACCCCCCGCTCAGCGCGCGGAGGCGGTCCGCTACGCCTGCCGGGCCGGGCACGACTACGCCCCCTCGGAGCGGCCGCCCTTCAGGTGGGGCGCCATGAGGAGCCCGATCGGGCTGAGCTCGATCACGTACTGCGCGCGCGAGTGCGGTGTCCCGCGCATCTTCACGACCTGGAGTACGCGCAGGATGTCCCCCTGCCGTCGGGTGTTGCCGAGGACGATCACGCCGTCCACGATCGCCTCCTCCACGCCGTGGCCCGCGAGCGGACCCGCCGTCCCCCCGAGTTCGCTCACGAACAGTGTCGTGCAGTCGAGCTCGTTGAGCGCCTGGCTCACCTTGAGCACGAATTCGCGCACCCGCTCCGGCTGCCGGATGCGGTACAGGACCGACGTGAGCGAATCGACGACGACGCGCTTCGCCCCGACCTCCTTCGCGAGCCCGGCCAGGTTCCGCACGAGGACGTCGATGTCGTCCGAGGTGAGCTCGTCCGGGTGCAGGCCGAGCTTCTGGTAGAGGACCGGCATGTCGACGAAGACGATCTGGCGCGTGTCGACAAGCTCGGGCCGGAAGAACTCGAACGTCGCGAGGTTCTGGATGAGTCGGGCGGACGCCTCCGTCACGGAGAGGAAGAGACCCTTCTCCCCGGCTTCGGCGCCGCGAACCAGGAATTCGAGCGACAGCGTCGTCTTGCCCGTCCCCACGTTGCCCGAGACGAGCACCGTGTTCCCGCGGGGGATCCCGCCGGAGAGCACGTTGTCGAGCCCCTCGATGCCGGTGCGGCACCGCTCGAGCGCGGGGGGCGACGACGCGGGGAGCGCGTCGGCGAGGACGGTCACACTGGATAACTAGCAGGGGTCGAACGATTAATGCTTCCCGACCGCGGCACGCCCTTCCCGCCGCACGATTTCCGCGGCCGCCCCTCCCTCGCGGGCTTGCGTCGAAGGCGCCGGCCCCTTCGCAGCGAGGGCCGCGAGGCGCTCCCGCGAGAGGCGCCACACCGTTCCGATCCAGTCCCGGCCCGTCGCGAGGAGCACTCCCTCCCGCTGGAGGAGTGCCCCAACTCGCCGAAGGGCGTCACCCTTCACGTCAAGGACCGCTCGGAGGGTCGCGGTGTGGGCTCGGAACTCCGCCGAACCGACGAGGCTAGCGGCCGTCGCCAGGACCTCGACGATCTCGGTCTCCCCCCGGGACGACTCCGACGCGACGGCGGATCCTCCCGGCGGGTCGGACGACTCCACGTGTGACGACCGTCCCTGCTCGTCCCGCGCGCGTTCGCGGGATCGGTCGAGCACCCGACGTTCGTTCCCCGGTCGTTCGGGCTCGCCGCAGACCGTCACTTCGAGCGGTTCGACGCGCTCGCCCTTTCCGAGGAAGGCGATCGCGCGACCGCGTCCCAGCCGAAGGAAACTCCCCTCGGTGAGCCCGCTCGTCCAGCGGGCCAGCTCTCGGGAGTGGGACGGCGCCCCGCGAAAGACGACAAAGTCCGAGGCGTTCGTTAACGCCGCCTCCCGCACCTCCTCGGGCATCGCGTCGAGCGACTGCGTGGCGATCCAGGCGTGGAGATTGAACCGGCGACCGAGTCGGAGCATCTCACCGAGGCTCGCGTGGGCGTACCATTGGGCTTCGTCGAGCACGACGACCACCTTGGAGCGCTCCGCCCGCGCCAGGACCTCGGGCCACAGCAGCCCCAGATAGACGGCGAGGAGGTATCGCGCCGCCGTTTCACCGACCTCGCACGCGTCGCCGGTCACCACCGTCAACGCATCGGGCGCGACCGCTCCCGCCAGCGTCCAATCGGGCTCCGCAGCGCAGAGCATCGGTCGAAGGACGGCGTTCCGCGTGATCTCGGACAGGAGCCGCCGGGCGCCCTCCACATCGTCCGGGCGTCCGACCACGCGCGCTCGCAGGGCGGCGGCGGACTGCGCCTCCGGCCCGGCGAGACCCACCGGAACGCGGCCGGCTGGATCGAGGAGCCCCTCCGCCTCCACGAGCGTCCCGCGGGGGATCCGCGCCGCCACGAGCACCGCTCGCCGAACCATCTCCTCGATCCTCGGTCCCCAGAACGAAGACTCGGGGAACCGTTGGAGGCGGACGCGGCGGAGCGCGGTGACCAGGTCTCCGACGATCCGCTCCCGGGGTCCCGGCTCCGCCGTACCGATCCCGCTCAGCGCGTTGATCCCCCGGGGGGCGAACGCCGCCGAGACCCACGTGGCCCGCTCGGCCTGCGCGGGCGACAGTCGTCGGACGAGCTCGCGGCCGGTATCGCCGACCGGATCGAGGAGCACAACGGCGGCGTGCCGGTCGAGCGCCTGCCGTGCCAGCGAAACGAGCAGCGTGCTCTTTCCCATGCCGGTCTCGCCCACCGTCACAAGATGGCGACCCTCGTCCGGTGTCCACGGGAGACGGTAGACCGCGCCGTCTCCCGACCGGCCGATTTCGGGGCCGACAGGGTTCGAAGGGGCACCGCTCGCCGACTCCGGGATTCGTATCCACGGCAACGGGAACAGAGCGGCCACCGTCGCGTCGCCGACCGGCACGGTATCCGCGGTGCGCCGCCGACCCCCGCAACGACGGAACGCAAAGCCGCCCCCAAGGTCGACGCCATCGTGCGCCCCGAGGAGGTCGGCGGCTCGTTCGGTGAGCGATCCGGGCAGTCTCGAGTGGAGGCGACCGACCAGCCCCCACCGGACCCGGGTCACCGCGAGATCGATCCGGTCGCGCCTCTCTCGTTCGAAGCCGGTCAGCGGCGCGAGACGATGATGGTCGGGGACCGCGATCGCCTCCAGCCCCGGCGGACGGGGCGCGGGCGAGGGCGGCCCGAGGCCGGCACCCGGACGGAGCTCGAAATCGACCGTGATACCGTTCGGGAGCCCGAAGAGCCCACCCAGCGCCGTCTCGGTCCACGAGCCATGGTGTCCGTCCCCCGCCGACAACAGCGGGGGCAAGGGTCCCCGTACTGATTCCCGCTGGGGTGGGCCGATCGGCCGGAGCGTGTCTTCGGGTCCGAGCTCGGTAAGACGGTCCGGCGAGAACAGAGGGACGAGGAACCGGCGACTCCACGCGAGTCCCCTCGCGCCCGGCACTAGAAGCTCGACGCCCCCGAGGGGTCCGGAGCGCCACCGTACTCCGAGCCTCACCCCGTAGCCGAACGCCGCGGCGACGGCCCCGTGGAGTCCAGCGATGAACGCCTCTCGGTCGTCCGGTTCCAGCCGTAGGATGCCGGCGCGGACTCGGTAGGCGCGAACCATCCGGGCTCCTCTCCGGTGGGGGCGGAGACGGCCGGCGCTCGGAGGGCGGGACGATAGTCCCCCGCCCACCGCCGAAGGATGAATCCCGTCCCTCCCTCGAAGCTGGATCGAGGTGGGGCTTCGACCTCTGGCGCGATTCGCGCCGCCGGCCCGCCGAGTTCGCCACAGTCAAGTATCGTCCGCGATGAATCGTCGAGGAGCACGGATCGATGGGCGCGATCGACGAGCAGATCGCCGCCTTGGAGGAGGAGATCCGCAAGACACCGTCCAACAAGGCGACGCAGCTCCACCTGGGGAAGCTCAAGGCCAAGCTCGCCGCGGCGCGCATCGAGAAGGAACGGCGATCGAAGGGCGGCGGCGGAGGGCTCGGATACGGGGTCCGAAAGTCGGGCCACGCGACGGTGGGGCTGGTCGGCTACCCTTCGGTCGGTAAGTCGACCCTCCTGAACCGGATCACGTCGGCCGACAGCGCGGTCGGCGCCTACGACTTCACGACGGTCTCGATCATCCCCGGAATGCTCCGGTACGGCGGCGCCTCGATCCAGATCCTCGACATGCCCGGGCTCGTGCCCGGGGCGTCCAAGGGCCGGGGGCGGGGGCGAGAGGTCCTCTCGGTCGTCCGCTCGACGGACCTCATCCTGTTCCTCGTCGACCCGGAACATCTCGACCTGCGCGGGCTCGTCGAGGAGCTCGAGGGGGCCGGGGTGCGCGTGAACGGTCGACCGCCGCGGATCGCCATCGCGACGACCGACAAGGGCGGTCTGACCGTTTCGAGCACGGTCAAGCTCTCGCACCTCGGCGGGGGCGTCGCCGCGGGGATCGCTCGGGAGTTCGAACTGCACAACGGTTCGATCATCATCCGCGAGGACGCCACCTCGGACCAGTTGATCGACGCGCTCGCCGGCAATCGGGTCTACCTCCCGGCGATCCTCGCCGTGAACAAGTCGGACCTGCTCTCCAACGCCGAGATGGAGCGGCTCCGCATCGCCCTGCGGCCGT
This sequence comes from Thermoplasmata archaeon, assembly GCA_035656255.1. Taxonomy (GTDB): domain Archaea; phylum Thermoplasmatota; class Thermoplasmata; order Lutacidiplasmatales; family UBA184; genus Lutacidiplasma. Next base: position 3,839 of record DASRSV010000030.1, on the reverse strand, counting down.
TCGTCCCGACCTTCGTCTCGGCCAAGACCGGGCTCCGCCTCGACCAGCTGGTCGAGAAGATCGGGGACGCGCTCGAGTTCATCCGGATCTACGTCAAGCCGCCCGGCCGGCCCCCCGACAAGGAGGAGCCCGTCATTCTTCGGCGGGGACAGAAGATCGCGGACCTCCTGCGCCGCCTCCCGGGGGAGCTCGAGGCCGCGTTCAAAGCGGCCCAGGTCTGGGGCGCGAGCGCCCGGTTCCCCGGACAGACCGTCGGTCGGGAGCACGCCCTTCGCGACGAGGATGTGGTGACCATCGTCGTCCAGCGGGGCTCGCGCGTGGCCGGTTGAACCCGACCTGTTCGGTGGCCGGTCCGCCGTCCGGCCCGACCCCGACGAGAAAGTGGCGCCGGTGGAACCGGGCGAGATCGAGGATCGGCGCCGGGCGACCGAACCGGGCCAGCGTGGAGGCGGCCTTGCGCGCTTCGGCGGCCGGGTCGACCGTGCGGGCCAAGCTCGCGGTCTTGAGCGCGAGCACGACGGAGCCCCCTGGGCGGAGGAACCATTCCGCGTTCGCCGTCGCGATCTCGACCTGATCGGGTTGCGCGACATCGAGGTAGATCCCGTCGACGGGGAGGACGTCCCCCGAGTACGTCCGCGGAGCGCGCGCGTCGGCGAGGACCGGAAGGAGGTTCGGGTACGATTCCGCGGTCGCGATCAGCCTCCCGAACGGCCGCACGCTCCGCTCGATGGCGAACACTACCCCGCGCACTCCGACCAGGTCCGCGACGTGGGACGCCGTCGTTCCCGACGCGGCCCCGAGGTACAACCAGCGCTGGCCGTCCCGGGGAAGCGGCTGGGTCCAGCCGAGCACCAACGCCGCGGAGAGCTTGCTGCGGCGCGGATCCCACCGACGCCAGTGCCGGCCTTCGCGAGCGAGCACCCGTTCGCCGTAGACCGGCCGTTCGCCGGCGAGCCCGGCCGAGTACGGCTGGGGAGCCGGTACCTCCTCCCGAATCCAGACGTTCGATGCGCGCGGGGGGCGGTCGGTCCGGAAAGAGCCGCTCATCGTCGCCTCCGTCGAAGGTACTCCAGTCGCCGGTCGCGCCGACGGGCGAGCCCGGGGCCGATGGCCCGATGGGTCGTTGCATCCGCACGGGCGGCGATCGCGGCGAGCGCGGCGAGGCTCCGGGCGAACGCCCCCGCGGATTCCGCGGGGGGCTCGAACGTCGCGAGCGCGGAGTACAGGATCCCGTAGCGGGGTCCCCCCGGACGCGGGCGACGTCGCGCACCGAGCAGCTGGATCCGCCCGGCCGTCATCCGAGCGAGGGGCGCGACACCGCCGGCGCGCGCGATCAGGCGGGCGGCGGTCCGGGGACCCACTACGTCGGCAAGGTTCGGAACGACCCGGCGGGCGAGCCGCTCGACCCGGGCCCGGAGCTGGCCATGGTGCTCCGCGAATCGGGACCGGAACTCCTTCCAGACGTCGGCATGTTCTCCCAGGTCGACGGCCCCACCGGTGATCCAGGCGTCGGCCGCTCCAGCCTCCCGATCGACTGCCCGTTCGGTGCGTTCCTCCTCGCGGGCGAGCGCCACGAGCTGGGCCTCGGGCTCCGCGATCGCCCGTCCGAGGGCGAGCCGGGCCCGCTCGAGGAGGAACGCCCGGAGCAGAGGAAGGTCCGGTGCCTCGTGCGTGACCGCGCGCCATTCCGGGGCGCCTAGGAGCTGCCCGCGAACTCCTTCCCGGCGTAGCCACTCGGCCAGCGCCGGTTCGACCACCTCGGTCTCCGGGGCGTCGCGCAGTTCGGCGAGCAGCCGGTCGTTGGTCCACCCAACGAACCGATTCTCGACGATCGCCGCGGCTTCCACGGGCGATCGGCCGATCTCGAACAACGTGGATCTTCCCGACGCGCTCGCCGCGAGGAAGAGGGTCCCGCCCGCGCGGAGCAGCCGCGGGCCGGCCACCGGGCTAGAACTCCTCGAGATTCTTCTGGAAGCGGCGGTGCTCTTCGGGAACGTCGACCGGATACCGCCCCGTAAGGCAGCCCGTACAGAGGTCTTCCCCGCGGAAGCCGATCGCCTTCACCAGCCCCGGGATGGAGAGGTACTTCACCGACTCCGCCCCGACGATCTTGGCGATCTCCTCCTCGGTGCGGCCGGCCGCGACCAGCTGCCGCCGGTCCTTCATGTCGATCCCGAAGTAGCAAGGGGCGACGATCGGCGGGCAGCCGATCCGGACGTCGATCGAGGTCGCCCCGGCGCCCCGGACCATGCCGACGATCTCACGCAGGGTGGTGCCGCGCACGATCGAATCGTCGACGAGCACGATCCGGCGACCCTTCAGCATCCCCGGCACCGGGTGGAGCTTCACGCGCACCTCCTCCTCCCGCCGCTTCTGGTCGGGGAGGATGAACGTCCGCTCGACGAACCGGTTCTTGATCAGTCCCTCCGCGTACGGGATCCCCGATACCTCGGAGAAGCCGAGCGCCTGGGGGCGCGACGAGTCCGGCACCGGGATCACGAGGTCCGCCTGGGCGGGGCTCTCCTCGGCGAGGGTATGCCCGATCCTCGTGCGGACGTCGTAGACCGACCGGGTCTCCATCACGGAGTCGGGACGGGAGAAGTAGACCCACTCGAACATGCAGTGCGCGCGCTCGTTGGAGTTGGGCATGCGCGAGGTGCGAAGCTCGCCGCCCTTCTCGACGACGATCACCTCGCCGGGCAGCACGTCGCGGGTGAGCTTCCCGCCCATGAGCTCGATCGCCGTCGACTCGCTCGCGACCGCCACGCCGCCGTCGATCTCCCCGAGGACGAGCGGCCGGATCCCGAGCGGGTCGCGGAAGGCGACCATGCGGCTGCCCACGAGCATCACGACGGCGTAGCCGCCGACGAGCTCGCCGCACGCGCGGCGGATCGCGAGGTCGAGGTCGCGGGTGCGGCCGTACTCGAGCGAGATCATCTCTCCGATCGTCTCGCTGTCCGCCGAGCCGAGGAACTCCACGCCTTGCGCTTGCAGCCGGCGGCGCACGCGCGCGAAGTTCACGATGTCGCCGTTGTGGGCGAGCGCAGCGTCCTCGTCGCGCAGCTTCACGACCAGCGGCTGGGCGTTCTCCAGGTCCGACGTCCCCGTCGTCGAGTAGCGGACGTGGCCGATCCCGACCGAGCCGCGGAGCGTCTCGAGGACGTCGCGGTCGAACACCTCGTGGACGAGCCCCATCCCCTTGCGGTGGTGGAGCACCCCGTGCGAGCTCGTCGCGATGCCCGCCGACTCCTGCCCGCGGTGCTGGAGGGCGCGGAGCCCGCGGTAGATCACCGGCGCGGCGCCCTTGGTGCCTAGCGACACCCCCACGACGCCACAGAACTCGCGTGGAGGCATTCTTCGGCTCGAGCGGGGGAGTCCTCGCGCCGACTGTCGACCCGCGGACGGGTCTTAAGGGGTGCGATATTGGTGGCCCCGAGGTAACGGGGCCGGCGCGGGGGCAGTGGCCGCCGCGCCGGGGGGAGGAACGAAGCGCGTTCAGCCGAAGAGGGCGGAAAGTCCCTCGGCCGCCTCTTCCTCGGAGACGCCCTTCTCTTCCTTCTTTTCCTCTTCCTTCTTCTCGCCCTTGCCTTCCTTCTTCTCGGACGCGGGGGCGGCCGACGGGGCGGGAGCCGCGAACGTCTCCGCCTTCGCAAGGACCTCGGTGAGGTTCACGCCCTCGAGCGAGGCCAGGAGCGCCTTGACCCGGGCGGTGTCGGGGCTGACCCCGGCGGCGCTCAGAACCTGGCTCAGGCCCTTCTCATCGATCGGCTTGCCGGCGGCATTGAGCAGCAACGCTCCGTAGACGTACTCCATTTTCTTTACTCCTCTCCGAACCGTTT
>DASRSV010000029.1:0-240377 GCA_035656255.1 Thermoplasmata archaeon | reverse complement strand
GGCTCCGAAGAGCGCGGGGCGCGAGCTCGCGGCCGCCGCCTCGGATGAGCTCATCGAGACCGTCGAGGACCTCCGCCGCGAGCAGCACGAGGAGCGTGAGGACCGGGCCCGCCTCGGGTCCGTCGCGCGCGAGCTGGACTTGCGGGCCCTCCTCGGGCAGCACGTCCGCGCCTACACGGCCTTCGTCCGGCTCCTCGAACGCCTCGCGTTCGTCGTCTACCCGAAGTTCGGATACGTCGAGTCCCGCTACTACGCGCGCTCCTACCTCATGGCGAGCATCGACGCGCTCGGACGGGCCTCGAGCAAACCCGCGCGCTGGCGGGTCGAGCAGGAGCTCACCTCGCCGTTCCTGTTCCGCCGCCTGATGGGCCACGACGCGGCCGGGCGTCTCGAGCGACAGTGGTTCGCGGCCTACATCGAGAAGCACTACTCGTTCCCGGCGTTCGAGGCCCTGTGGAAGCAGCTCGGAGGAATGGACCAGCAGCCGCGCCCGAGCTGAGCCTCGGTTCCCCGGTCCTCGAGATCGCCCAGCTGCTGGAGGCCCGCGCCGGGCCGGTCCCGCGCCTCGAGCGGCTCGCGGAGCTCGCCGACGGCAAGGAGGACGCCCTCGAGTACCACAGCCCCGACCAGGTCCGCCGCCACTGGTTCGCCGAGTGGCGCCAGCGGGTCGGGTACGGGCCCGCGGGCGACTATGACAACTCGATCCTCGTCACGGCGAAGCGCGGGAAGGGGCAAGGCAAGTCAGCGCTCGCGATCGAGGCCGCCCTCCAGGTCGACCGTAAATTCGGGGCCGAATACCGCGCCAAGATCGCGTTCAAGCCCGCCGCCTTCCTGGACGTCGTGAACTCGCTCTCGCGGTTCGAGGCGGCCGTCCTCGACGAGGCCGGGGACTCCCTCCTGCGGACCGAGTTCTGGTCGGACGCTTCCCGCCTCCTCACGAAGGCGATGATCGTCAGCCGCGACACCCACGCCACGGTGTTCCTCTGCATCCCCACGATCGGTCTGTTCAACTCGGCCGTCCTGAACTCCCTGGTCGACTACTGGATCCGCGTCGACCACCGGGGCCTGGCCCGCGTCCATCCCCGCCCCGACGAGCGGTACTCGAAGGTCCGCGGGATCGGCTGGTTCCCGGAGCGCGAGTGGGACCCCTACACCTGGCCGAACCCGAAGGACTGGCCGCCCGAATGGAAGCTCGTCTGGGGTGAGTACCGGAAACTGCGGAAGGAGTTCCGGCAGGAGTCGCTCGAGGGGAAGGCCGAGGAGCTGCGGAAGGGGGGCCCGACACAGGCTTCAGGACGGCGGCAGGCGTGCGATGTCTGCGGCGTCAGCTTCCAGCGGCGGGACCAGCTGCGCCGGCACCTGGGTACGGCAAAGCACCTCGACAAGGCGACCGCGCGTCAGGGTGGCGGCGTCGCCCATTCAGCGAGATCACACGATCAGCCCGCGCAAACGCCCAAATAGGCGCATCCGGCATCGTACACGGTTGCGGGCACGGGGTGGGCCTGACTCCCTCACCCCGGCGCCCCAGCCTGGATGAGCTCCGCGATCAACCCCCCGCACCGGCCCTCGAGACACGGTGACTCCGACGAATGGTTCCCAGCGGGACTTCGACGAGTCCCCGTAGCGATCCAGGTTTGGGGCGAATCCAGGGTCGCGATCAATCGCACTGCTTGGGAGATCGCGCGGAGGATCTCGCCTTCGTACGTCTGGCTGGAGATCGGCGACTCAGAGTCCCCTTCCGAGCCGGGCGATCCCGGCCCTACCGGGTTGGTCCCTGACGACCAGCTCCTGGAGGCCCGACCGCCCGAGGAGTTCCGGCCGGAGGACGAGGTCGCTAACCTGGCCCTGTGGGCCGTGGCCCGCGCCGGCGAATCGGTCGAGTCCGTGGATGCGATGCTGGCCTTCCTGCGCCTGCCTCGGAAAATCCAGGCGGACCTCGACCGGCTCCCTAACCGTGGCAGCTTGAACGCGTTCGCCCTGGCCAACGTGGACCGCGTCCGGCAGTTCTATCCCGACAACCGGGGCGCCACGCGGAGGGCCCTCGACACGTTCCGGCGGCAGGGCGTGTCGCTCCTCACGACGTTCCGCGGCGCCCCCAAGAACGACCGGGTCGAGTACGACCTCCTGTTCGAGGTCCGAACTCCCGAGGGGGCTCCGTGGAACGAGAGCGCCGTCGTCTGCGAGCAAGGTCCCGCGGACATCTGGCGGGAGCCCGAGCTTCCGCTGGCGCGGCTCGCCGCCGAAGTGCCCCGCTCAGAGTGACCCGGAACCACCCGGGGACGGCGAAGCGCCGGGAGAAGGAGAGCGCCCGTTCGCCCCCCTCGAAAGGGCGAGGAACCGCGGGTCCCGCGACGTCGCCAGCCTGAGGTAGTGCTTCGTCGCGATCGCGTACGAGCAGCCCAGCCAGGCCGTCACGGAGGCCGCGTCCCGGGACTCGAACGCCACCCGGACACCGCAGGTGTGCCGGAGGGACCGCGACGAGAACGGAACGCCCGCGAGTTCGGAGATCTGGGCGAGCATCCTTCCGAGGTGCTGCCGCGTGATCGGCCGTTCCCGGAACCGCTCGATCAGCGCAGGAATCCACCGCGCGTCCGGGTGGTCCAGCATGACGACGGGGAGATCCATTTCGCCGGTCCCGCCCTCCTTCTTGTGACGGGTGAACCGGAGGTGCAGCCGCCCGTCATCTTCCGGTACCGCCCGCAGGTGCCAGACGTCCGGGTGGCAGAGCACCTCGGGGACGAACCCTGCGAGCTCGAGGAGGTCCACGACTTGCCACGGAACAATCCCCTCGAACCACCCGGGGGGCGGGACGTAGCGCCGGGCCGCGGCACGGATCCGCTCCATGTCGGGCGGGTCGATCGCGCGCACCGTGTGCGCGGCCGAGCGCTTGGAGTACCGGTGCCGACGGCGGCGCGTTCGTGCGCGACCTCCTTCCCCCCCCGCCCGGGCCGGCGCGAGATCTTCCATGTTCTGCTGGTGGGCAGGAGTAGAACGTCTGACGATAAACCCGCCATTTCACCTCGAGAAACACCTGCGCGCCGGGCGGCGGCCCTGCCCCGCACCACCTTCCTCCCCCTCCGACTGGAGGAGAGGAGAGAGGAGGTAGAGGGCCGCCCCCGCCCCCCCCGACGCCGTCTAACTTCTGCGTGCCATTAAGCCGACCGACGGCAGTTGGGACACGGGGAGAGGGGATGAGCCCAGCAGCTCCGGTCGCGGCCGCCGTAACCGCGCCTGCGCGGCCTCTGGGGGCAGGAGACGCGGTCCTCGCCTTACTCCTCTGTCCGGACCGGAAGGACGACCGCGGTTTCAACTGGGCGGCTCCCGTGGTCGGGAAGACTCGCTTGATGAAGGAGCTCTTCCTAGTCCAGAGGGAGACCGTTGCCGGTCGCGCAGGCCTGCTCCGGTTCGACTTCTCAGGAGGGCCGTATGGGCCGTCCTCGTTTGACGTCTCGGACGCCGTCGATGACCTCACTCGTCGGGAGTGGATTCGCCAGGAATCGGCCCCGAAGAGCGATGCCGTTATTGTGCGCCTCGGGCGGAAGGGCTTCCCGCGCGCCTCGGAGTTGTGGGGGCAGTTCCCCACCGAGGTGCGCGAATCGATCTACTCGGTCAAGTCAAGGTGCCGGGACTGGACGTACAAGACGCTCCTTGTCTACGTCTACCGGACGTATCCGGAGTTCACCACAAACTCGGTCATTCGAGACGAGGTGCTCGAGTAATCGGTGCTCGACATTACATCGGCAGCCGTACTCTCGGGCGTCGCGGGTGAGCTCCTCGGTCAGGCGTACTTTCTCCGTGTCGTCCCCGAGGCGCAAAGGTTGGCGGAGAGAGGTGAGTCGTTCTACACGCTGCACGTCAAGGAGTGCGTGCGGCTCCAACGGATCGCTCAATTCGACCTCGTGGGATTCGTCGCTCAGTCGCCCGTGCGCTCTCTGTTCGATCGGGCCTCGCAGGCGGGAACCGCGAGCGAAACACCCCGGATGACCCTCGAAGACCTGCGGAAGTACGAGACGGACTTCACCGCCGTGACTGGGAAGTTCAAGGATCTCGACGCGCCCGGGGAGGATCTTGAGGCTCTCCGTAAGAAATCCGCCACCTATTCGAGAGCGTATCATAATTTTTGGACGGCGGTCCTCGCCGGCCTCGGCGGTCTCACCTTCGCAATAGTCTGGGGGGCCGCATCGGGGGGCGGACCGGCCGGTGCGGCACTCGTCTCCGTGTTCGGGATCATCGCCTTGACCGGTGGGTTGGCCACCGCGGCGTCTGCGGACGAATATTTCCGGCTTCGGACCGACGTCCCCAAAATCGAGGAGCGGCTGAATCAGGCGTTCCACAAGAAGGTCTACTTCGCCGACGAATCTCCGCCTCCGAAGGAAGTCCCCGAAAAGGCCACCCCGGAAAGGTAGCATCGCGGCAGGCTCGACGCCTGCGGACAGACCTGCGGAGGGGACACCCCCCGCCCCCCCCGTCGGGCCGTCAGGGCTACTTGGCGCGCAACTCCGCGAGTGCGAGCTGGAACGCAATCAAACGCCTCGAGGCGGTGCTGTTCATCTGGTCCGAGCTTCCGATTCCTTGGACGGCCTGGTGGAGCCGAGCGTCCTTCGTGACTTCCTGCTGGGCCTCGGACACCCCGCCTCCCAAGAGACTGTCGTAATCGGCCCAGGCGATCAGGAACGCGTTGGTCGTCTTCTTCCGGTCGGACATGATGGCCAGACCTGGGTTCCGTGGGATTAGTCTTTGGTTGGTGACCCACTCACCCCGTTTCGCCACCCCTCGCCATCGGAGGGTGTAGGCTGTGCTGCGTACGCGCGACCCGAGGCATTCCGTGAACAAATTCGAGCGGGAATATTGGGACGGAGCTCGCGAGGCGGCGCTGACGGTCTACTCGGCAGTTAAGGGTCGGTCCGACGTGCCGGAGGACGTGCGTCGGCTCGCGCTCGAGCTCCTGGAGGAGACGGCGGCGCGGAAGAACCGGGAGTTCAGGGAGGCGCTCGGGATCAACAGTCCGTCGGAACCTAGAAGGGGCCCTGAGACTACGGTCCGGCAGGCGTGAGCAGCACCTCCACGATCGAGTGGACCGACGCCACGTGGAACCCCGTCACGGGGTGCACGAAAATCTCACAGGGCTGCAAGCACTGCTACGCCGCTCGGTTCGCCGAACGATTCCGCGGAGTCCCGGGCCACCCGTACGAGCAGGGCTTCGATCTGAAGCTATGGCCGGACAGGCTCGAGCTCCCACTCGGATGGTCCGAGCCGAGGCGAATCTTCGTGAACTCGATGTCGGACCTCTACCACCCCGACGTCCCGCTCGACTACATCCTTCGTGTGTTCGAGACGATGCGTCGGGCCAGCTGGCACACGTTCCAGATCCTGACGAAGCGCGCGGACCGGCTCGCGGAGGTCGGGCGTGTCCTGGACTGGCCACCGAACGTTTGGCAGGGCGTGAGCGTCGAGGATGAACGCGTCGCCTGGAGGATCGATCTGCTCAGAAAGGTCCCGGCGGCGGTCCGGTTCCTGTCACTCGAGCCGCTGATCGGACCGCTCGACGACCTGGACCTGCGCGGGATCCACTGGGTGATCGTGGGCGGCGAGAGCGGGCCGGGAGCTCGTCCGATGGATCCCCGCTGGGCGCGGCGGATTCGGGCGCAGTGTCGGCGAGAGCGGGTCCCTTTCTTTTTCAAACAGTGGGGCGGAGTGCAGAAGCACCGCGCCGGTCGCGAGCTGGACGGACGCACGTGGGACGAATTCCCGCGGCGCCCGTCAGTCCGGCCCCGGATGATCCCCCGCGGTCTCTTCCCCCAACGTTCGTTGCCGGGAGGCCTTGCCACCCATCGATCGCGGTAGCTCCGTCTCGAGCACGTGACGGACGTGCTCGCCGGTCAGCGTCAGGAGTTTGGGCTTCAGCGCCGACACCCGCTTGCGCCACTCACTGTGCGTCGACGTGTCGCGAACTCCGAACAATAGATCGTAGCTGTAGCCGCCGATTTCCTTCTGTACCGTAAGCACGTCGACATGGGGCCTAAGCCTTTGGAGCTGCGCTGCGTAGAGGGCGCTCGCGGCCTCGCGGGTGCCGAGACCGTGAGGGACCGGCTTTCCATAGAACGCCTCGAACTTTGAACTGGCCGTCGATACCCGTGCAGCTCCAACGACCAGGTGGGTCACGAAGACGTCGGTCGCTGGGTGCTCTCTCAAGATTCGTTCGAGCGTGGCGTAGTGGAGGTCGAGTCCCTCCGGGTCCGCAAAGACCAGCGCGTGCGTTCTCGCCGGTAGAATTTCCGATAGAATCGAGTCGACCTGTGAGTTGCAGTCCCCCACCAGGAGAGCGAGCCGGCCCGGTTCCTCATAGCCGAACCGCCTCAGCGCTGCGGCCAGTATGGCGGCGCGGTCACCCGCCTCTTCGATCGCGACGATTCGGTCGAAGTATGCTTCGTGAGCTTCGGGATCGGGCGCGGCGAGATATGAGGCAGCGACAAGTGAACTTCCAGGCGAGCAGAATTCGCCCTTCCCGAGCGAGTACCGGCTGGCCCCAGACCCCGCAAACAGGTCGACGAAGACGAGGCGGGCGTACAGCGTCCGTAGAATCCGAAGGTAGTGGGGGATGTAATGATCGAGGACGGCGAGCTTGATCCAGGTCCAATCCTTTGTCTCGAACGCATCGGGCCCGGGAACGGCCCAGCCACGGGTGAGACTGAGCAGCCGCCGGACCTCGATGCCAAGCCACTCATCAGGGGGTTGCGGCTTCACTTCCTCAGCGGTCCGAGCAGGTCGATCGCGCTCACACGAACCGGCTGAGACCTCGCTCGATCAAGTCCCAGATCTGGGGGATGCTTCGCCCCGGGGCTGAGCGATGTACGGTAACCGTCAGTGCCGTGCCGGTCCGCCCGTACGTGACGATCTTCCCGATTAGGACCGCCGAGATCTGTCCGTGAGTCGAGTCGCCCTCGAGGCTCGCCCCCGTCGGCAGAGCTGCGCGCAGACCGTCGAGCATCGCCTCGGGATCGCCCCGAATCGTGTAGGTCCGCGTCTCGGCCATCGCTTACTTCCGTGGAGGGCCCAGCGAGTTGGCCGGATTCCTCATCCGTTGGGCGGCGGCGGGACGGGGTAATCGATCCACCAGCGGTCAGGATGAGCCCACGCAACCAGCGTGGCTCCCAGAGCGGCGAAGCCGGCTACGGAGCACCAGGCGACCACAAGGTTCACCTCCAGGTCGTCTCCGGCCACCCAGGAAACCGAGGTCGCAGCCAATCCGCCGATCCCCGCGGCGATGATTGCCCCGAGGTAGACGGCTCTGGTGATCGGTCTCATCGGTTCTACTTCCTCGGGGGGCCGAGCGGGACCGGACGTCGGGTCGGCGAGCGCCAAGACCGACGTGCGCGAACCGGTGTGCGGGCCCACCATTCCAGCAAGCTCGAAATCCCGAGAAGGATGATTCCGATTCCGATCGCGTTCCAGATCAGGACGGCAGTCAACGCCACCGCGCAGACGCCGCCGAATAGTGAGGACGCCCCAGGCTGGCAAAGGTTACCCACCGAGCCCGTGCCCGGGTAGACGGCGGCGGAGATCGGAAGGGCGAGCTCTAGGAATAACCCGACCAGCAGCAGCCCGCAGGCGCGAACGAAGACGGCCCGGCGGCTCCACCTTGTGAACCGGATGGCGCTCGGGTCGGGAACGGCGGCCTCCACGCGGACCTACTTCCTCGGAAGGCCGAGGGGATGGTCCCGCTTCCAGCGATCCAGCTTCTCGCGGATCGCCTGCTCGATGAAAGACTGACGCGTGGCCCACTCACGGGACCCGCGAACGATCCGGGTGATCTCCTCCTCGAGGGCCTCGGGGAGTCGGAGGATGACTGCCTTCCTCGGAGCGCCGATCTTCGTGGGCACCCGTGCCGGTGATGGGTCCGACCTAATATTGATATAGCAGGATGCTTACAGGTAGCGCCTGATATCAGGTGACTCCGACAAAGCGGAAGCGAATCGCCGTCTGGACTGACGCCGAGACCGCGGCGCGGCTGGACGCTTACAAGCTCGTCGGGGCTGAGCCTCGGGGCGACGTCCTGCGCCGCCTCCTCAACGAGCTGGAGCGGCGCAAGTTTCTCCCCATCCTGCCGCCCGTCCCGCCCGCCGAGGTCGTCGCGTGAGCGGCGCGACGCTCGACCGCTGGGTCGGCGGCGTCGACTTTCAGGTTCCTGAACTCCCACGGCTCACCGACTCGATTCTCTTCTTCGCCGAGCGGCGCGGTGGCCTGGGCTTCACCGCGGAGGAATTCCGAATCTACCACGGCGGCGACCCGCACGTCGTCGCCGCGGCGATCGGCAGCCTCCGCTCGCGCGGGAAGCTCTGGATCCTGCGCCGCGAACTCAGCCAGCACCGCGAGGCGAAGGGCCGCTTGGTGAGCCGGTTCGTGCTCCGGGAGGTCGCGCGCGCGTGACGCCGCCTTCCCGGTACGTCGACCAGGACGGCTGCCGCGTCTGGCCGCTCACCGGGCGTCGCGAGCGCTCGACGTGGAAGGGCCGCGTCGGGTCGCGCCGGGACAAGATCCGCTGCTCCGCCCGCCTCACGATGAATTCCGGCATGATCTCGAGCGACCGCGAAATCGCTGTGGAGGCGTCGTGACCCACGACTCCTGCCCCCGCTGCGGGCTCACGGTCGACGTCACGAGCGAGCGGCTGCGGGAGCTCCTCGACGCGCACGTGGCGCGCTGCATGAACTCGCCCAGCGCGAGTGAGGTCCGCGCGCTCCGGCGGAAGGTCGCGTCGGAACGGTTCCTCTACGGTGAGCAGCGGGCCCGCCAGCTCCTCGAGCGCGAGCTCCCGAAGGTGCTGCCGTGAGCGTCAGCGGGTCGACCGAGCTCGAGCGGGGTCTCGAGGAGTTCCGCGTTCTGATGCTCACGAAGTTCGAGGAGGTCGCCCCAAAGCACTCCGAATCGGTCACGATCGACGGGAACCTCGACCGTATGGATGCCGGTCAGGTCCTGTGGCACTTCATCGTCGAGATCGGGGAGCGGCTCCACGCGGAGAAGGAAGCCCACATCGCCCGAGCATCAGAGGACGTCGACGTCGCGAACATGGCGTTCCTCGATTGGTGGGTCCAGCGCCGAGAGGCCCGGCGCGAAGCCGCCTCTGATCGAGGCATCGAACTCGTCGTCGAGGCAGTCTCCGCGGGGTCCAAGTAGGTGTTCGCGTATCCCGCGCCCTCGGAGGACACCGTGCCGGTTCCGGCGCGGTGGTGGAACGAAGCCGTCGAGCGGTACGCGGAGTGGAAGGTTTCGGAAGGGGTATGGCGCGGTTTCTCGGAGAGCCGAATGGTGGGGAGCCTCCGGGCCTGGCCGGCCCGATTCGAGGCGGCGGGGCTCCCCCGGCCTCAGCACGCACGCGACGTCTCCGTCGAGCTGATCGTCCAGTGGAAGTCGAATCCACAAGGGCCCGGAGGACGGCGGAGACCCGGGGGGGGTCGCCTCTCTCCGCTGAGCGTCCATTACGAGCTCAAGCACCTGCGCGGGTTTCTCGCCTGGTGCGGTTGCGCCGTCGCGGGCAAACCGTCGGTTTGGCGCTCCGACCCCGGCAAGGCGACGCGTCGCCGCTGGTACGACGCGGACACGTTGGACCGCCTGTTCGCCGCGGCGTCCGACCGGCTCCGCCCCGTCGTGGCGCTGATGGGCTGGGTCGGGTTGCGCCGGAACGAGGCATGGTCGGTCCGCTGCGGCGACGTGACGCTCGCTCTCGACGCACCGTCCGTCCGGGTCACCCGAAAGGGCGGACGGGTCGAGGTGCTTCCGCTGCCAATCGTCGCCGTGAACGCGCTCCGCCCGGCGATTTTGGGGCGCGGCCCGCGCGAGCGGATCTACGGCCCGTCGTACTCGACGCTCGGGCAGGAGGTTGCGGCCCTCGGAGCGAAGGTCGGGATCGAGCTCGCCTCGCACGACCTCCGGCGGTCGTTCGGTCGGATCCTGTACTACGAGTTCCAGACGGACCTGAACGACATCCGGGCGCTCTACGGCCACCGGTCCCAGGCCCAAACCGAGTACTACATCGGGGTCTCGGACGACCGACTCCGTGCCTCGATCGGCGCGTTCGACCGTCCCCGGAAGGCTCCGGGGATTCCGCTCGTCGCGGTGGTGTAAGCCATGCGACGAGGGCGCGGCTCTGAGGTTGGGATAAACCCCTCCGAAAGAGATGTCACCTCAGAGACCGGCCCTTTTCGGAGCCCGACGCGCCACGCCCTTTCTGAGACCGCCGACCGCCTCCGTACCGCTCGCGATCCGTCCTCCACCGGAACCGAGCTAACCCCTTCGACCCCGGCCGGGGCACCGGCCGGGGCCCCTTTCTCACGCGTCATTCGGAGCCGAATAATGCAGGAGGAACGGGAGTGAGCGGAGCCGCCGCCGGAACGCACCAGGTCTACAGGGACGGACACGTCGTCGAGGTCGACAACGTCACGGGGAACGTCGTGGGGACGCCGCTCCAGCGAGCCAGCGAGCTCCCGCGGGATCCCCACGGGGCCCGCGGCGCCACGGCGCTCGCGGCGCTGCCGATCGCGGAGGAGCCGGAGCTCGTCGTGGCGCCGGTGGTGTCGCTCGAGCGCGCGAAGCAGCTCTGGACGGCGCAGCAGGAGTTCCGCGAGTTCATCCTCGCCGACCCCGCCTGCGCGGACGACATTGACGGCTCGCGCGAAGTGAACCGCACGGGCGCGACCCGGCTCGCGATCGCGTTCGGGCTCTCCATCGAGGAGCGGGGCATCGAGGAGGGCCTCGTTCAGCTCGCCGATTCCGGGGAGACCGACTACCGCTACCGGATCCGGGTTCGGGTCTCGAAGGGCTCGAGGTTCGTGGATAACATCGGCTCTTGCCGGCTCTCCGAGATCAGCGAGAAGTCCGGCGACCTCTCCCGTCGCGAGCACTTCGCGCTGACGCGGGCCTGGACCCGCGCGACGAAGCGCGCGATCGCCGACATTCTCGGCGGAACGGAGGCCGATCAGTGACCGGCATGGCTGGCGAGCTTTCGGAGGTTGAGTTGCGGCACCAATTCGTCATGCTTGCCGAGCGGTTCCGGAATCGGACCTCCGTCGGCAAGGAGCCGGCCCGTACCCTCGCCCCGGTACTCGACGATGCGAGCGGGCCGGCCCCCGGGCCGGGCGCGACTCGCATCGAGACGCTGCTCACGCCGACCTGGAAGGCCTTCTGCTGGTGCGGCTGGGAGTCCCAACCGGTCGGCCGCCGCCACTTCGCCGAGATCCGGTTGAGCCGCCACCAGGACCGGCTCGGCCACAAGCCGAGGGCCCGGCGGTGACGATCCACCCGCCGAAGGGCCGGCAGCCCTACCACGGGACACCGGTCTCGATCGACCAGTCGAAGAACCAGATCTCGAAGCTGATGCGCGACTACGGTGCCGAGGGCGTCGCCTGGTCCGAGAACTTCCAGAGCGGGTCGATCGAGCTCCGCTTCGTCGTGAAACGCGATGACGGGACCGCGACGGCCTACAAGATCCGCCCGGCCGCGTTCAAGGAGAAGCACCGCAGCTGGAACCCGAAGATCGGGAAGGAGGACGTCGTCGAGCAGCCGAACTGGCCGCGCTCGATGCGCCTGCTCCATGCCTGGCTGAAGACGAAGCTCGAGTCGATCGCCTTCGGCCTCACCGAGGTCGAGGAGGAGTTCTTCGCGCAGATGATCATCCGTGACGCCCAGGGCCGCGAGACGACGGCGGCCGAGCTGGTCCTCCCCGCGATCGAGGCGGGGGGGGGCCGGCTCGCGCTGGAACCGCCCAAGAACCGGGGCGCGGTCGACGCCGAGTTCCAGGGGGCGACGTGACGCAGGTCGGCTGCCCCATCAACCGCAAGCACGGGACGTTCGCGACCACGTGGACGCTGTTCGCCCACCTCCTCCAGGTCCACGAGCTCGAGCCGGCGCGAGCGGCGGCGATGGCGGCGAGCGCGCTCGAGAAGGAGCTCGAACGGCTCAGCGTCGAGCTGACCGGGCGCACCACCGACCCGTACTGGGGGGTGCACGCGTGACCGATGTGACCAGGGTCCTCGAGATCCCGATCCGCGAGCTCGAGCGAAACCAGAACGTACGCGAGGTCCGCGACGCGGACGTCCGCGAGCTCGCGGAGTCGATCAAGGAGCACGGGATCCTGGAGCCTGTCCTGGTCGCGAAGGGCGGCGCCGAGGGCGGCTGGACGCTGATCTCCGGCTACAGGCGCTGCGCGGCGGCGAAGCTCGCAAACCTCCGGACCGTCCCGGCTATCGAGATTCTCACTGATGCGAAGAAGCAGGGGTTCGCGGTCGCGGACGCCCGCGCAATCCAGCTCGTCGAGAACGTTCAGCGCCAGGACCTGACGCCGCTCGAGGAGGCGCGCGTCCTCCAGGAGCTGTGCGACGGTGGCCGGACGCAGAAGGAGGTCGCAGCCGAGATAGGCAAGTCCCAGCCCTACGTCGCGAACCGAATCCGGCTCCTCAAGCTGCCCGAGAAGGCGACACAGCTTCTGGAGAAGGGGACTATCTCCCCCGCGACCGCGGAGCAGCTCCTCAAGCTCCCCGAGGACGCGACACGCGAACTCAACTCCGTCGTGCGACGCATCGGCGAGCAGGTCAAGCGAGACGGCCAGGTCGACGTTCGCGACCTCCGCTGGACGCTCTCGTCCGCGCAGACAAGCTACCGGGACCGCAAGGAGAAGGAGCGCGCGCTGGCCCGCGCGAAGTTCCCCACGTGCCCTGGCAAGGACTCCGTCAGCGGTGCCCCGTGCGGTGCGAAGGGGCACGTCGCATCCCGGTACGAGCTCGATACGCTCCGCTGTAGGTTCGGCCACCGCTGGTCGGCGAAGAGCGGAAAGCTCGAGGTCCAGCGCTCGTACGATGGTGACGGTCGACCACAGGCAGCCGAGCGCCCGAAGCCGACGCTGCCGGAGGTCGACCCGATCATCGCGCAGGCTCCCGGGTCCGGAACGATCGCGCGCCGAATTGTGGACGCAATCCAGTCGATCGCGTACGTCTCGATTCACGGCGACGGGGGCGGGCTCGTCGAGATCAGCCTCCAGGCGCGGGTGAATCCGGAGCTCGCGAAACTCCCGGCCTTCAGCACTCACTCGGGTTCGCCGAAGGCCTCGGAGGTCACGATCGACTCGATCCAGAGTTGGAATCAGATGGACGACAAGGGACGCAAGCGGTGCGCCGAGGACCGCGCCCGCCTGGAGGCCTGGTTCGCGACGTTCGGCCGCACGAAGAGGCCCCCGCCCGAGCCGGCCACCGCGCCCGCGGAGGTCCCCGCATGAGGCTGATCGGCCTCCACTGGACGAACGGCTCCGGCACGGTTCAGCTGGAGCTCAGCGGGCTCCAGGAGCTCGAGAGGCTGCTCGGAATCGAGCACGTGGAGATCCCGGAGGGCCACACTCGGAGCCTCGTGATCGAAGAACCCCCTGGTTCCTCACCGTCCACCGGTCCGGCCCTCGGCGGGAACGGCAGGGCCCGCTCCGGATCGAGCCCGGAGGCTCCCGGGCCGAAGCGACGGCCGGTGGATCCCCAGGGCCCTCGCGCGGCGCCGAGGTCGGCGCCCCGAGAGTCCGCAGATCCAGTCCGAGACTACCTCGAGGGCCGGGAGAAGCTGAGTTGGTACGCAAGTGGCGCCCTCGCGCGGCGCCAACTCTCGGAGGAACTCAACCGGATTGCGAAGAGCCTGCGGATCGAGTTCGGGCGAGGGAAGGATGTCCGCCCGCTCCGACAGACCTGGGCCGAACTCGGGAAGCGAGAACAGGAGCGTCTGCTCAAAGCTTCGGGTTCTGCGCGTCCTGCTTCAGCGAGATCCGCGTTAACGAAACGCTCGCGATTTCGTTCTGCCCGGTCCACGGCGCCGGCTTCGAGCTCTCCAGCTGGCTCCCGCGCTGGGAACGGTAACGGCCCCGCCGTCTGCGCCGAGTGCGGCGTGCGGCTCTCGAACCCGATCGAGAGCGACGGGAAGCTGTACTGCTCGCTCCACGCTCCGACCACGCCGACTAACTGACCATGCGCCGGGCCCCCGACCACGTCACGCGCGATTGGCCGAACGGTCAGCTCGCCGACCGAATGCTCGACGCCGAAGTCGAGGTGGCGCGGCTCATGGACGAGGTTGCGAACCTCCGGCTCGAGATCCGCGGCCACGAAATCTTGCCTACGACGCACGCACACGCCGCTCGAAAGGGGTGAGTCTCACTGGCTCGTCGTTCTTCGAGGGAGGAGACTCCCGCGCGACCCTCAGTGGATCCCCATACCCCCTCTACCGGCCCGGACTTCCACCGGTGGAACCCTACCCCTTCCACCGGCGGAACACCCCCCCTTCCACCGGTGGAAGTGTCCGCCCCTCTGCGCCGGCCCCGGACGATCTACATGTCGGACCGTCTCTGGGCCGAGTACCAGCGGTCAGTTCGGGCGAAGAAGAAGCAGGGCCTAACCGCCGCCGTCCGCCGCCAAGATCCGGACGGGAGGTGGGTCGGGGGCCGACCCCCCGTCGGAGAGGCGGTGCTCGAGGACTGGTTCGAGGCGCACCGCTGGAGGCAGCGTGTGTGCGCGCAGGCCGCGAAACCCTCCAAAGTCGACCGGAAGGCCATCCAGGCGCTCAGGATTCTCTACGCGCCGCGCCCGTGGGAGTGGGCGGCACCGTTCCCGGCCCTCGACCACGCGATCGCGACGACCTTCCCGGGGTTCCGTCCGCCGCGGCGCCGCCTCGAAGTGAGCTCCTACTGCGACAACGGACTGATCCGCGCCGCGCGCGCGGTCGAGGACACTTGGGAGCTCGCCAACGTCACGCCGGCGCCGATCGAGGTACACCAGTTCCGGTACGTTCGCGGGAACCTCGAGACGATCCGCCCGCTCGACCAGGAGGTGAGCGTCGCGGG
The DNA here is from genome assembly GCA_035656255.1 of Thermoplasmata archaeon. Taxonomy (GTDB): domain Archaea; phylum Thermoplasmatota; class Thermoplasmata; order Lutacidiplasmatales; family UBA184; genus Lutacidiplasma. The sequence continues at coordinate 225,520 of DASRSV010000029.1, read as the reverse complement.
GTGACCGAAACCTCCGTTTACCTCGACGTGGACTGGTGCGAGAACTGCGAGCACCTGTGCACCCCACTCGACGGCTGCCGCGTCCTCGACCACCAGGTGATCCGAACCGCGGTGGAGGCCCAGCTCGCGTGAGCACCCCCCCACTCCTCGTCACCAGGCCCCCCGCGATCCAGCGGAGCCTCCTGGGCGCGTTCGCGGACGGGCGGTGCCCGGTCCTCTGCGGGCTGGAGGACTCAGTCCGCCCCGGATACCGGGACCTCCACCACCGCTGCCTCGACAGCACCGACGGCCACACGGGCCCCTGCTACTTTCTCCCGGCCTGCGGTCGATCGAAGGGGCCGAACGTACACGAACTGATTCCCGCACCGCGGGCAGATCGCGAGGAAGTGCCATTCGCCCACATGGAGCTCGAAGCCGATCCGGTCCCAGTCCGGCGGGGCGCGGAAGCGCGCGCGGCAGGCGTCCGACTTGCACCGTAGCTGAATCACGTTCCTCCGGTCACTTCCACGACCGCAAGGACGCCGGGGAGTTGGCGAAACGGCCTCCGCGAGGCAAGTCTAAATCGCGGTCCCAGGTGCGACCGAATGCGAGTGCCGGGCCCCGGCGCTCGTGGCCCGGCCTCCCGAGGGGATGCGGCGGGGGCGTCGAGGTCGCGGGATCCTCCTCGCGGTCCCGATGGCGATTCTCCTCTACCTGCTGGCCGCGCCGACGGTCGTCGCCGTGACCCCGAGCACCGAAGGCACGGTGGCGTACGGACCCGTCGCGGCCCAGATCTCCCCCCTGTTCTTTGGCGGCGACTTCTGGCTGAACGCGTCGACCGCGTCCGCCGTCACGAACTTCCTGAACACGACGCCGATCCGGCTCCTGCGCTTCTACGGCGAGCTCGACAAGTCGAACGTCACGAACGGGCACACGTACGGGTCGAACGGCGTCGCGGGGCCGCCGAAGTACAACCTCCAGGAGGACGCACAGATCGCCGCGCTCGCGAGCGGCAGCTACACCGAGATCGGGCTGCCCGCCCAGATCAACAGCTCCTGGCTGTTCGTGCACGCCCTCCAGTACTACTACGCCGCCGGGCTGAACCCGTGGGCCGTCGGGATCGGCGTCGAGCCGAACTCGTGGACGCACTTCAACATCCCGTACACGAGCTGGCTGACGACCGACAACGTCGCCCCGACCGGCCTCCAGTACGCGCTCGAGGTCCAGCGGATGATTGCGCTGCTGCAGCCGCTCTACCCGGGCCTCCGCTACTACGTGCAGCTCTCGGGCTTCATGCACGGGAACCTGGCCGTGAAGGTCCGACCGTACGTCGAGAACGTCTCGAAGATCGACGGCCCGAACCTCACCGCAATCACCTTCGACATCTACCCGCAGGGGATCACGTCACGGAGCCCGCTGACGATCACCGGCGACATCACCGCGCTCACCGGCTACCTCGCGAACGCGTCGGCCTGGGTCGCGAAGAAGTGCCCGACGGCGTGCGCGAACCTTCGGCTCGGGATCTCAGAGGAGAACCTCGCGGAGCAGCAGGCGGGGCCGAACTTGATCGGGTCCGCCGCGGCGGGCGTAGCGTGGGCCGCCCAGGTGGCGCAGCTCCTCCCGGTCGGTTGCTACTACGACGGCTACTGGGCCGCGTCGATGAACGGCGGGTACGGGAACGGCTGGAACGACTCGCTGTTCAATGCGACGAGCGGGCTCCCGCAGGCAGCCGGCGACGCGCTGAAGGTCGTGCGCCAGCTCCCTCGCGTCTCGGTCGCCTGGGCGAACGTGTCGACCTCCCTCGCGAACGTCTATTCGGTGGAGGGGCTCAACGGGACGGCGGCCGGACTGCTCGTGGTGAACGCGAACACCGCGGGGAGCCTCACGCTGGGCTCGATCGGGCTGAAGGGGCCGTACACGGAGTATTCGGCCGGGAATACGTCGAGCTACACGGTGACGACCGTGCCGAGCTCCAGCTCCGTCACGATCCCGGCGCTCTCCGAGGCGGTCTTCGTGGGTCAAGTCCCGACGGGCGGGACGGTCGCGAACGGATCCGGGTCGACTCCGCCGCCGGGGGCCGGAGGATTCCTGTTCGCCGACGGACCGGTGAGCTACGCCTGGAGCGTCGTCCTGGGCGTCGTGGGGATCGGGGTGTTCATCGTCGCCTTCGCCGTGGAGGGCCGCCAGCGTCCGAGGCACGAGTGAGGCGCTCCCGCCTGCCCGTCGGCATCGCCGCGGTCGCCCTCGCCCTCGGGCTCGCTCTGTCGGCGATGGGGGGCACGTCCGCGGCACGCTTCACGCCCGCAGGGTTCCCGACCAGCTTCCCGTTCCCGTACCAGTATTCGACCCCGAATGTCCCGAAGGGGATCGGGGCACAGGGGATCCAGGGCCCGAACGTCCGCGGCTCCGCGATTGGCTTCAGCGGGCCGGCCTCGGCCGCGCTCCCGCAGGGCCAGGTCGGTCCGGGTTCGTTCACACGCGGGACGCCGACGCTGACCGGGATCGCTCCGTGCGGAGCGGCGGGCTGCACGACGACGATCAGCGCGAACACGACCTGGGCGAACGAGACGTACAACCTGCTCGGGAACGTCTCGGTGAGCGCATGCTGCACGCTGACGGTCTACGACTCCGCGCTCACCTTCGTCGAGCCGGCGACCACCGCGCACGCCGTCTACGGGTTCACCAATGCGAACCAGATCGTGTTCAGCGGGGGCTCCAACGTGACGCAGAGCTCCGCGACCACGCGCGCCTGGTTCCTCACGTCGACCGGCAGCGGCTACGTCTCGGTCTACAACTCGTCGCTCGTCCTCCCGTCCAACTGGGAGATCCCGAGCGAGAAGCACGGCGTGAACGTGTCCCTGTTCTGGTACTCGCTCTACTTCGGATACGGACACACGAACGGGAACGTGAGCCTGAACGTCACCGCGAGCGCGATCCACTCGATCCTCTCGAACGGGACCGAGGCGGTGGGGATGCTCGTGAGCGATCGGGTCACAGGGTCCGTGCTGCAGACGGTTGCGCCGCTGACGGCTTCGCGGGATCTCTTCACGAACTCCTCCGTCGTCTACGGCCCGACGTCCGGGCCGAGCGGGACCTTCGCGAACTGTACGGCCTGGTTCTCCTTCCTCCAGCCTCCTCCGGTCGCGATCTCGAATAGCTCGCTGCACCTGACGTCGAACTACTCGGCGAACCCGGTCGACGCGATGAACCTCCGCGGCAGCTCGACCATGGTGAGTTCGAATCTCACCTACGTCTTCCCGCTGCACACGTCCTTTGGGTCGTACATCGCGAACCTGAACCAGGTGGGGTTCGCCTTCGCGACGCTCAACGCGACGCGGAGCGACCTCAACTTCTCCGATCTCCCGCGGAAGACGATCGACCTCGGGGGCACCACGCTCCGGCTCTACGACGATCGGGTGGGCGCGAACTACACCCTCGCCCAGGAGCTCACGATCGCGAAGAACGTCACGGCTAACCTGCTCACCGCGGACATGGTGCTGGTCCAGCTGTCGTCGAACCTCTGGGCGAACTACACCTCGTTCCAGGGTGTCGGGAACATGTACCTCTCGCCGCTCGGCGGGAACGCGACGTTCGTGCACGACGTCTGGCCGTACTTCTTCCTCGGCAACGCGTACGCGGGCTTTTCGCTCTTCACGAACGTCCCGACCGGCTACCTCGAGCACGTACGGCTCGCCAACGACACCTTCCAGTTCGTCGCGTACAACTCGACGGCGTTCGGGGAGTTCGAGCGCCAGCTCTACGGACCGATCGGCATGGATTGGCTCTTCAACACAAACTTCAACCAGCAGTCCCAGCCGATCGGCACACTCGGGATCAACTACACGACGTTCGACTCGATCCCGATCGGGCCGGCGAACCTGTTCCCGTCGGCCGACCTCATGCTCGGGGTGAACGGCGTCAGCTCGTGGATCGCCCACGACCTGTTCCAGAACTCCGTGAAGTACGAGCTCGCACCCGTCGCGTACCAGAACGGGACCTACTATCTTCCGCCGTATGGCGAGGACGTCGCCGCGGCCGGCGGGACGACATACGTGCAACACGACTGGTTCCTCAACCTCTCGAACGAGACGGTACCGGTGGGAACGAACTCTCAGGCCCAGCGGAGCGGATCCGCGCCGACCCTCTCTCTCCTCGACGACCACTTCTTCTACCGGCCGACGCCGCTTGAGACGCTCGTGCCGGTCAACGGCGTCGAGCGTGGAGGCCAGGTGATCGGCACCGCACGCGACCATTGGCTCACAGGGACCTCCTCGCAGAGCGTGGTGACGTACGAGATCCCGACCGGGACCAACACGACAGTGGCTTCGGCTTCGGGGGGGAACTACGTATGGAACACCTCGAAAATGCAGGCGAACGGAATGCCGTCGGGTCCCTACAACACACCAAACAACTACCCGTGGGGAGTCGCCCCCTCGGTCGACATTTCGTCCGGTACGCCGACGGTGCAGTACGTCGGCATCGGCGGTTCGCAGCCGAACTTCACCTGGACGCGGCACAACTACACGCTCGCGATCGAACCGGGGTACGCCCAGTTCGGAGCGGACTCGACGTCGGCCCCACCAATCCGTCTCGAGATCCAGGGCGTCCCGTACGGGGTGTACACCCTGTTCGGCATCTCCGAGCCGAGCGGCCCGTCGAGCGCATCGCTGTTCCTGAACACGTCGGTGACGCTGGACGGATCCGGGAATGCGAACGTCACCTACAGCCCGGCCTCCATGCCGAAGGGACTGATCTTCAACTGGAGCTGGACCGGGGTGATCGCGCAGCCGGCCCTCGGCGGGACGGGCGGCGGGGGCTTCTCGCTCTGGGGGCTTCTCGCGTCGCTCGTCGGGTGGCTTGCGACCTGGTGGTACGTCGTAGTTCCGGCCATCGCGGCCGTCGCGCTCCTGGTTGTGTTCGAGACCCGACCCCCGCGGCGCTCCTCGAGCGCCACCTGACTACTCGCGGGCGTAGGCCCTGCGAGGTCGGGGTGGGGACAGAGAGCCGGTCCCTCCGCAACGACGGCAGGCCAAGTTGGGTCTCTTTGGTCGTCGGCCGGAGCCTCCACAAGCTCGACACATGGAAGGACTCGCCGTGGGGGCGGGCGGACGGAGTGCGACTGGCGGTTTGGGTGTTCTCGTGACCGTCCCGGATGGCGCGGCGTACCCAGGAGCCGAGTCCCCGTGCCGCCAACATGGGTAGGCTCCGCCACACGCGGCGCAGAATCTGGGTTGACGGAATGGCCCGGTCACCTCGGGAGCGCCCGGGTGCTCCGCACAGGGGGCCGGAACTCCACAGCGGCTGCACTTCGCCCACTTCTTGGAGTAGGCGCCGGGGGAGTAGCGCGGGTTGGACGACCGGAATGCCGAGCGTGACTCGGCGCGAGTCTTCTCGAGGCTCACAAACGGCCCCGTCGACGCAAACCCACCCCGACCATAATGGGGTGCGACGGAGTTTGGGTCCCGGAGACAGGACCGAACCCTCCGCGAGGCAAGTCTAAATCCCACTTCCTCGTCGGTTTTCTCGCGAGTGCCGGGCCAAGGCACTCGCGGCCCGGCACCCGCCCGAAGATGCGGGGAGAAGCGGGGCGTAAGGGCGATCTGGTCCTGGTCCGAACGAATCTGAGCGTGGCGCGGGTCTCGCCCGCGACGTTGCTGGCGGCGCTGTTCCTGGCGTTCGTCCTCGTGGCGCTGGTGCTCGGGGTCCAAGGCGCGAAGGCCTACACCACGGCCCCGACGACGACGCCTATCGAGCCCAATCCGGGGCTCGAGACGAACGTCACGGAGGCGACCCACTTCTCAACGTGGAACCTCCTCACCTACCAGAACTCCTCGAACGTGAACCAGACGTTCAACGCCTCGCTCGACCCACGCGTCGTCAACCCGATCCAGATCACGCCGAGCTCGGTGCTCGCGCCCGGGGTCCTCCAGGCGGAGAAGATCACCGGGATCCAGACGGGCGGCTACTGGAACTCAACGAACGCCATCGCGAAGAGCGGCGCCACCCCGGGCGGCGGCGGCGTCCTGAGCAACACGGCCGTGACGACGGTCAACGGCCAGCCGGGCGTGACATGCGCGCTCAACACGACGAAGAGCGTCACGAACACGATGGTGGTCTGTTCGGGAGGGGTTCCGGCGGCCAACTTCCCATCGCAGAACGTCAACTTCGACTACCTCACCACCGCGATCACCTTCTCGGGTGCGGCGTGCGCGAACTGCTTCGCCTACATCGAGCTCAGCGCGAGCTCGACCTCCGACGTCTTCGATCGCTACGCGTCGAACGGCTCGCTCAAGGTGGTTGCCGCGACCTCGGTCGGGACCGGCCAGCAGGGCGACGCGATCGTGGGGGGCCAGACCTGGGCCTCGATCCCCCTCGCCTCGCTCGGCGCGCCGTTCGTCCCGTCGACGGGGAACCAGCTGAACATCCAGTACGGGATGTCCCTCCCGTCGACCGGCGGGGCGACCAGCACCTACACGCTGACGATCGTCGCGCTGGCGTTCACGACGACCCCGCTAACGTTCGGCACGACCACGTGGGGCAAGGCCGCGACGGCCACTACGCTGCAGATCGCGCAGGCGGTGAACCTCTCCGCGTTCTCCCCGACGTTCACCTACACGCAGATCGCGGCGGCCGGTTGGACGCTCGCGATGCTGCAGCAGGCCTCGAACCTCCCCGACCCGTCGTCCATCACCATCACGTACAGCGCCCTTGCTCCCTCGAGCAACTACACCGAGCAGGTGACCTACGGCTTCCGGTTCGCTTACCCGGTCGCAGCGGGACTCACCTACGGGACGACGAAGCTGATCGACCGGACGAACATCTGGGGCGGTCAGTACGTCTCGGTCGCGTTCGGCGGGACGTCGTACTCGGCGACGTACTCCACGCTGACGAAGAACTGGACGACCATCGTCGCCTCGACATCCGCCACCACGGGCACCGTCTGGCTCGGGGTGATCGACTTCACGGGCGCGCAGTGGGACTCGATATCGACCCCGCCGGGGTTCTTCTCGGCGGGCGGGTTCCAGTACTACTGGTTCGTCTTCCTCGGTCTGATCGGGACGGCCATCGGGATCCCGAGCGCCTGGGTTGTCCGGCAGCAGCGCGCGCTGAAGGTGCGGCACGGGTTCCCTGAGCTCTCGCTCTCCGCGCTGCGGGCCCGGTTCCGCGGGCGGCTGCGCCTCAACGAGCGCGGGATCGCGGGCCGCCACGGCGCGGTGATCTCGATCAGCCTGATCCTCCTCGGCTCCGGGCTGATCTCGCTCTGGGCGTTCTTGAGCGGATCCGACACGAACGGGGTCACGGCCGCGTTCATCGGCGGTCTCCTGCTGCTGTTCCTCGTCGCGGTCATCGCGTACGGGTCGTACGAGATCGCGCACTGGGTGCGGCACCGCCGCCACGCGTAGGCCCGCGCGCCCCCGACCGACGCCTGAGGAGCGCGCGTGGAGGAGCTGCTCGCCGCCGCCGGCCTTCGATGGGCGACGGCGCTCGCGCTCCGGATCTACGCGGACATCTTCTCGCAGATCCAGTCGGCGATCATCGGCTTCTTTCAGGGCATCTGGAACGGGGTCCAGTCGTTCTTTGGGCAGATCTTCCAGGCGATCGCGAACGTCATCGTCGCCATCTTCCAGGCCCCGATCAATGCGATCACCGCGTCCTGGGTGAACTTCACGAACTCGCTCGCCGGGTTCGGCCCGCTCGCGCCGCTGATCACCGCGGCGATGGTCGGTCTGGTGTTCGTTGTCGCGGCGTTCTTCATCTGGCTGATCGCGAAGCTCTCCGTCAGCGAGACGGAGCAGACGGCCGAAGAAGTCGAGGAAGGGGTGTAGGTGTGGCGCCCCGACCGTTGGCTTCGATCGGCCTTCTGGGCGCTCCTCGCCCTGGCGCTCGTGCCCGGGCTGGTTGGCGGCGCTTCGGCGCACGCCTTCGCGAGCTCGCCCGCGCCGACGCCGGGGTGCAACCTCCGGTACGCCCCGGTCTTCGTGCTGACGCCGGTCTGCCCGGTCCCCCAAGGAGCGACGATCGACCCGTGCAGCACGGTGTCCCTCGGGCTGACCCACTGCCCGATCACGCTGCCGGACTTCAACCCGCTCGACTGGTTGAATTGGCTCTACTGCAACCTGGGCCTCGCGATCCAGACGATCGGGAACGCGTTCGTCGCGGGGTTCGACGCGGTCCTGTCGGCGATCGCGGCGCCGATCGTGGCGGGGCTGGGCGGGATCACGACGCTGATCCAGACGTCCGTCGTCTCACTGGCGAACGCGATCGGGACGATCTTCGGGCCGCTCGCCCCGGCGGTCGCCTCGGTGTTCGTGGGGGCGATCCTGGTGCTCGGGCTGATCGGGCTGTACTTCGCGACCGTGTTCGTCTTCGCCCTCGCGAAGACGATCTTCAACCTCTTCTGAGGGCCGTATTCGGCCCCGAATACCGGGGGTCCCGTGCGTGACCGCCCGCACGGACACCCGTTCATCGTCGCCGGCCTCCTCGTGTTCATTGCGGGGATCGGGATCCTGGTCTTCTTCGAGAACGCCTACTTCGCGGCCCCGTTCTTCGGGGTCCCCGTCCCGAGCTGGGCGGCGTGGGTCGCCGTGCTCCCGCCCTGGATGCTCAACGTCGTCGACACCGCCGAAACGGGGGCGGTGATCGCGTTGGTGATCCTGAGCGTCGAGGGGGGCGAGACCGGCCCGAGCGAGTACCAGCAGCTGCGCGCCGCGGTGCGCGAGCGCCATCGCCGCCGCGGCCGGCGCCTTCGCCGTGCATCGCGCGGGAGCGTCGCGGGGTGGGCGATCGGCCTCTTCCTCCTGGTCCTGGTCCTGGCGATCCTCGGGTTCACGGTGCCGTCCATCGCGGCGCTGCTTCACAAGTTCGTCTTCGGCAGCACGCTCCTCGGTCCTCCGCTCGCCCTCGAGGTCGGAGTCTGAGGGGAAGGAGGCAGAGGAGGCAGCATGGCAGAGAGGAGCGCGTCGCACGTCCGAGCGGCCCGGGGCTGGGGCGCGTCGGTCGCCGGGATCGTCCTGGTGGTCGTCGGGGTCGGCATTCTGATCTGGGGGATCCTCCAGAACGGAACGGTCGCGATCCCGGTGAACACCGTGACGCTCAGCGGGGCCGGCGTGGCCGCGGTCGGCGGCGGTCTTGCCGCGATCGGGCTCGAGCGCGGCGCACCGCACGAGGTCGGCTGAGGTTCCCGTGTCCGACCGCGCCTACGGGTTCGCCCTCCTGATCGCCGGCTTCGCCGTCGTCGTCACGGGGCTGGTCTCGCTCGCCTTCGTGGCGTTCAACGTCCCGGGGATCGGGAAGCTGCTCGGGTTCGCCCCGATGCAGTCGGGCTGGGTCTCCCTCGGGATCGCCGCGGCCGGCGCGGTGCTGTTCGCCTACGGGGCGATGTGCGACATCCCGGGGCGCGCGGCGAGGTGGGGGTGACGCATGGCGAAGCGTCGCGGCCACCTCTACCGCAGTGGCGGGAAGACGCGCGCGAAGCGCGCCTTCGAGCGCCGATACGAGCGACGGGGTTACTCGAAGGCACGGGCCGACCGGATCTACGGAGCGACCGTCGGGAATGTCCGGCGCGAACAGGCCGCGATGCGGGGCGGTAGGGTGCGCGAGCGGGTCCGGGGCCACTACGCCACGCGGAACGGCCGCCGGTACCGAGTGCGGGCCCACATCGCCGTCGTCCATGCCGAGCGTCACGCGCGGGGCCATCACCGGGGCCGCTGCGGGCCGAGCTGCCGCGCCGGGCGCTCGACCCACTATCACGCGTCGAGGAGGACGCGCCGCCGCCGCTGATCTCCGAGCGCGTGCGTGCGGCCCTCTTCGTGGCCGTGGTGGTGATGTGCGGGGCGGCTGCGCTGGTCGCAGCCTCCGGGTCGGCGACGGCGACGACCGTCGGGCCGTACCAGCCCCCGCCTCTCGGAAGCGGAGCATGCCCTTCGGTCCCGCTCCTCCCGGGGCAGAAGGCCGACTTCCAGGCCCTGATCGCGTTCCTCCAGCCCGGAGCGACCCAGGGGACGACGTGCGCCCTGCCGGACGGCGGGACCCTCGTCGGCGACCAGCTGATCGTCCTGCTCTACACCCCGAACGCCGTCCCGAATGGGACCGTCGCGGTCGGGGTCGAGGAGTTCCAGACCCACACGCGCCAGGTTGCGATCCAGCAGGGCAACCACACGCTCTACGAGACGCAGACGTACGTCTCGAACGTCCTCTGGTCGAACACCTCGCTGACGGGGGCCGCCGGGGTCGCCCAGGACGACGTGCTGACGGTCCCGGACGTCGCCGCCCAGGAGAATCTCACCGTCTCGATCCTCGGCCTCGTTGAGCAGTTTCAGATCGTCGTGCCTGGGGCCGGGATCGCGGTCCCCGCGAACTACCCGCAGCTCCTCTTCCACGACTTTGCATACTCGGCAGCCGTCGTCTTCGCCTTCATCGTCGGGGTCGGGTTCGCGACTGCCATCCGGTTGCGCGTCCGGCACGTCCCCCTCGCGATCGTTCCGCTCGCGATGGTAATCGTGGGCCTGATCGCCTTCGGTGATTGGTTCTACAGCGACTATCCGGCCTCGCTGATTGCGGTGGGGACTGCCCCCGAGGCGGTCTTCGCGCTGCCGATCTTCTTCGTCGGCGTCGGGTTCTGGTGGCTCCTGTTCCCCACTGAGGCCCGCTGGCGCACGATCGAGTTTCCGGTCGCCGACACGAAGGACGGCCAGCGGCTCTACGGCAAGAAGACATTCCGAGTGTTCCGCGGGCCGGACGGGCTCGAGTACATCGGGCCTCGGGGAGCCGGGTTCTGGCTGCGCCTGTTGGGCGTGCGGACGCTGCTCGACGACCGGGCGCTCACCGAGCATCCGCACTTCCAGGCCTGCGCGAGCTACCGGAGCGTCCGGGCCGACATCGAGGGGCGATACTTCGCCTGGGCCGAAGTCGACGGCGGCCCGAAGGTCCTGGACGTCGTGAGCCCGCGCGTCTGGATCCTCCCGTGGAGGAAGCGGACCCGCGAGGCGATCGAGGCCCACTACAAGGCGGAGCTGCGGGGTAAGGAGACCGCGCCCACACACCTCGGGTTCTTCCTTCACGTGTCGAAGAGCCGCGCATTCGCGGCGGTCGTCGGGACGCAGAACGCCACGATGGTCCAGGGCTGGTCGGCCGGGACCCTCCACAGCTCGAGGGTCGGCTGGGCGCTCGAGCGGTTCATCGTCGCCTACGCGACGCTTGCCCATACGCTCCGCGTCCGGGCGATCGACTTCGGCCACAAGCTCGCGACCGCGATGCGGATGGCGGAGGAGATGCCGGACGACCCGCACGCCCTCGCCGCGCTCGAGGAGCTCGCGACCCACCAGGAGGCGGAGCTGCTCAATGAGGGGAACTGGTACCGGGAACTCGACCGGCGAGTCCAGGAGGAGCGGGCCTCCCGCGTGGCCCCGTCCCCGCTCCCGACGACGCCCGCCGACGTCCTCCGTGAGGCTCGGGACGAGCGAAAGCCCCCTGAGTGGCGCGGGAAAAGCCGGAGGTCCGGCGTGTGACGTCGCTTGACATCGGTTGCGGCCCGGCGCACCGCGGCGACGTCGGGATGGATCTGTTCGGTGGTCCCGGGGTGGTCCGCCACGACCTCTGCGACTTCCCCTGGCCCTTCGAGCCGGGGACCTTTGACCGGGTCACCGCGTACGACGTCCTGGAGCACGTGCGCTGGTCCGAGGCGTCGGAGCATGAGGAGAACCTGCCCCGGCTGTTCCGCGAGGTCCACCGGGTGCTACGTCGAGGGGGCGTGTTCGAGATCCAGGTCCCGCACGCCGCCAACTGGTCGGCGGTCGGAATCCCGACCCACCGACGGATGTTCAACGAGTACAGCTTCCGCTACTTCGCGGACGGCTGGGCGCACGGGGGCTCGGCGGCTTGCCGCGCGATGCCGGTCTTTCGCGTCTGCCGCGTGACGGTCGAGCGTCGGTTCCCGGGCTCGTACCAGCTGCGGACCCGAGCTCCGCCGGTCTACCGCGTGGCCCGGGCGCTGCGGGTGGGCCGACCCGACGTCGTGCGTGCGGAGCTGGTGAAGTGAGCCAACGACTCGAGTCCGAGAAGCAGTCGCTCGCCCGGAAGCTCACCGCGGCGATCCTGATCGGGTTCGCCGGCGTCCTCGTTTTCGGGATCATCCTCCTCCAGGGATGGCTCCCGTTCGCCGTCTCGGACGTCCAGCAGCTGATCGGGAACACGATCAACCCCGGGCCCACCACCGACGTTCTCCACTTCTTCCTCGGGTTCTTCACCGTCGTTCTGCCTTGGATCGCCTTCACGACGGTCCGCCGGCGGAGGCACGTCGAGCGCGTCCCGATCTTCTCGGCCCCACGATGGAGCAGGCCCCAAGTTCAGGCGGTCACGCTGATCGGCGCGGTGGTCGGGGTCTCGTTCGTCCTGATCGCGGGGAAGGAGTTCTTCTTCGACACGCTGGTCGAGGGCGCAACGGTCCAGTCGGGGTTCATCGACCTCTCGCTCTACGCGGTGGGTTCGCTAGCCGGGTTCGTGGCGATGTTCTTCGCGGAGCCGTGAGGAAGCGGAGCTTCTGGGTCGTCGTGAAGCCCAGGCTTAGGACGAAGATCGTGTTCTACGCGCGACGGAAACGACCGAAGCCGAAGCGCGCCCGGAAGACGCGGGAGCGGCGCGGGTGACCGACCCTCCCGTACTGCGGGTCGAGTTCGTCCCGGACCTGATTGAGGCTACGGGCTGCGCTGCGGTCGCCTGGACGGCGACGCCGCTGAGCGAGGGGGAGCTGCCGCCCCCGGTCCAGGTCGACGCGGCCCTGCGCAGCTCGCCCCGGCTCAACGGGATCCTCTGGCACGAGTCCCTTCACCTTCGGATCGCGCGCCGGCTCGGGTTCGGCGCCGCCGCGTCGGCCGTACATGGCCTCCTGGATGGGATCTCCCACGTTTTCCACGCGGAGCTCCTCTGGTGGCGCGCCCGCGGTCGACCTGCCCCACCCTGGGTCGAGGTACGGGCCTGATGGCTCCGAAGAGCGCGGGGCGCGAGCTCGCGGCCGCCGCCTCGGATGAGCTCATCGAGACCGTCGAGGACCTCCGCCGCGAGCAGCACGAGGAGCGTGAGGACCGGGCCCGCCTCGGGTCCGTCGCGCGCGAGCTGGACCTCCGCGCGCTCATGGGGCAGCACAAGCGCGCGTACTCGGCGTTCGTCCAGTTGCTCGAACACCTCGCCTACGTCGTGTATCCACGGTACGGGTACGTCGACACCCGTCACTACGCACGTAGCTACCTGATGGCAAGCATCGACGCGCTCGGCCGGGCCTCCAGTAAGCCGGCCCGGTGGCGGGTCGCGGAGGAGTTCCGATCGCCGTTCCTCTTCCGGCGGCTCATGGGCCACGACGCGGCGGGGCGCCTCGAGCGCCAGTGGTTCGCGGGCTACATCGAGCAGCACTACCTGTTCCCGGCGTTCGAGGCCCTGTGGAAGCAGATCGGAGGGACGGACCAGGAGCCGCGGGCGAGCTGAGCACTGGCTCGCCGCTGCTGGACATCGCCCAGCTGCTCGAGGCGCGCTCGGGCCGGCCGACCCGACTCGAGCGGCTCGCCGACCTCGCCGACGGCAAGGAGGACACGGCCCAGTACCACGGGCCGGAGCAGATCCGCCGCCACTGGTTCGCCGAGTGGCGCCAGCGCGTCGGGTACGGGCCCTCCGGCGACTACGACAACTCGATCCTGATCACCGCGAAGCGCGGGAAGGGCCAGGGCAAGTCGGCGCTCGCGATCGAGGCCGCCCTCCAGGTCGACAAGAAATTCGGGGCCGAATACCGCGAGAAGATCGCGTTCAAGCCCGCGGCCTTCCTCGACGTCGTGAACTCCCTCTCCCGGTTCGAGGCCGCGGTCCTCGACGAGGCCGGAGACTCCCTCCTGCGGACCGAGTTCTGGTCGGACGCGTCCCGTCTCCTGACGAAGGCCATGATCGTCAGCCGGGACACCCACGCCACGGTCTTCCTCTGCATCCCCACCGTCGGCCTGTTCAACTCGGCCGTCCTGAACTCCCTGGTCGACTACTGGATCCGCGTCGAGCACCGCGGCCGCGCGCGGGTCCACCCCCGCCCGGACGAGCGGTACTCGAAGGTCCGCGGGATCGGCTGGTTCCCCGACCGCGAGTGGGATCCCTACACGTGGCCGAACCCGAAGGACTGGCCGCCGGAGTGGCGGCTCGTCTGGGACGACTACCGCAAGCTCCGGAAGGAGTTCCGGCAGGGGTCCCTGGAGGAGAAGGCCGAGGAGCTCCGGAAGGGCGGCCCGACGCAGGCCTCGGGACGCCGGCAGGTCTGCGACGACTGCGGGCTCAGCTTCCAGCGGCGGGACCAGCTGCGGCGTCACCTGGGGACGGCGAAGCACCAGGAGCGCGCGGCATCGCGTTCGCCCCCCGGGAAAGGGCGAGGAACCGCGGGTCCCGAGCCGTCGCCAGCCTGAGGTAGTGCTTCGTCGCGATCGCGTACGAGCAGCCGAGCCAGCCGATTACCGACGCGGCGTCCCGCGACTCGAACGCGACGCGGACCCCGCAGGTGTGCCGGAGCGACCGCGACGAGAACGGGATCCCCGCGAGCTCCGAGATCTGGGAGAGCATTCGCCCGAGGTGCTGCCGGGTCATCGGGCGTTCACGGAACCGCTCGATCAGCGCCGGGATCCACTGGGCGTCCGGGTGGTCGAGCATGACGATGGGGAGGTCCATTTCGCCGGCGCCGCCCTCCTTCTTGTGACGGGTGAAGCGGAGGTGGAGCCGCCCGTCGTCCTCCGGGACGGCCCGTAGGTGCCAGGAGTCCGGGTGGCAGAGGATCTCCGGGACGATCCCCGAGAGCTCGAGCAGGTCCACGACCTGCCACGCGACGATTCCCTCGAACCAGCCCGGGGGCGCGACGTAGCGCCGGGCCGCGGCGCGGATCCGCTCCATGTCGGGCGGGTCGATCGCCCGCACTGTGTGCGCGGCCGCACGCTTCGCGTACCGGTGCCGGCGCCGCCGCGGGCGACCTCCTTCCCCCCCCTCGCGGGCCGGCGCCGGGTCTCCCACGTTCTACTCGTAGACAGGAATGGAACATGTGACGATAAACGGCCGCATTCACCTCGAGAAACGCCGGCGCGCCGGGCGGCGGCCCTGCCCCGCACCACCTTCCTCCCCCTCCGACTGGAGGAGAGGAGAGAGGATGGAGGGGGGACCGCCCCCGCCCCCTCGCGCGTTCAGAACGAAGCGAGCAGCCTGAAGAGCGCCGCGAATCCGGCGCCGAGTTCCGCGCCGATCGTGATGCTCCACTCGCCGGCGACTCGGGGTCGAAGAGTCTCGACCGCGTGGGTGGTCCGCGAACGGATGCGGCCGTGGAACGCCCCGATCAAGCCGATCGAGATCGTGACAGGGAGAGGTGCCCCTGCTTTGTCCGTGAGGAGCGCGGTGGCCCCGAACCCCGCGCCCCATACATCGCTCCGAACGGCCGACACCGCCCGATCCGCAACAAATGCGAACCCGTAGGCCGCGACGGTTGAACTCCATGTAAAACGCGGTTTCGCCCCCGAAAGGACGGCCACGAAGCTAGTCGCGAACGAGACAGCGAAGCACACTCCCCTACAGAAGGCCACCAGCGGATCTAGCTCTGGGTCGAACAAGTACCGCCAGACATCCTCCGAATGGGCACGGGCAATCGCCGCCGGGTCGAGCTGGAGGACTTCGGAGACGCCACACCACCGATGGGACACGGACTCCGCCTCGGCCTCGAGGATAGCTTCCTCGTACTTACGCGATGTGCAAGAGGGTCGTCTCGCCATCCCCGGCCGACGCTCGGTCCTTGCCATGGGACGTAGCCGCCGCGCAGGAGCCCCGACTACAGATTCGAGCACGAATATCGGGACGGGGCACGGCCTTCCTGATAACGCGCCCGACGCACCAGGCCGATTTCGCCCCTCCACCCCACTCGAACTCTTCAACGAGGCGTTCACCAAAGCGGTGGGAACGGGGCACACCGAACGAGGATGAAACCCGCGAGGGCCGCGAGCGCTCCGATTGCAATGGTGAGGACGAGAAGGTGCCTGAAGCGGGCCACGTCGAAGGGCGGATGCCTGCCCGGGCTAGACTTGTCCAGAACTCGAGCCCCGTAGAAGACCGCCGACTCGAACCTAAACCACGTGGATGCGAACTTCAATCCCCCGTGTGAATCGAGCGACCCAATCGCCTCGAGAGGTGGTTTCCAAGGGCGAAACTCGAGCACGAGAGCGAAGATCAGGTCGTAGCGGGACATCACGGCTAGAAGAGACAAGAAGATCATTGAGTCGGCTATGCCCAGGGCACCGGCCGCGAGCATCGCGGGGAAGGTGCGTGGCGGGTTCGACGCTGCGACGTATGCCGCCAAGGTAAGCTCGAACGCGAAGAGAGCGAACATCACGGCGATAAGCCCGATCACCTCCTGCTGAAGCGACTGAATCTGAGCCGCCGCCGACTCCTCCAGGTTCCATTGCGCCGCCACGAAGAATCTGGAGCGGCGACGCGCAATAGCGGTACTGACCCCTCAAGCCTCTCGATCCACACGGCCCCCGGGTCGACCCGACCCGTTTCACAATCCCTCCCTGCCGGTAGCTTTACCCCCGCATGCCCAGTCGGCGCGGACAGGCCATGAACCGGTTCGAGAGAGAGTACTGGGACGGAGCTCGCGAGGCGGCGCTGACGGTCTACTCGGCGGTGAAGGGGCGGGCCGACGTGCCGGAGGATGTTCGTCGGCTGGCGCTGAACCTCCTTGAGGAGACTGCAGCGCGGAAGAACCACGAATTCCGAGACGCTTTGGGCCTCGGTGCACCTGGCCCGCTCGAGCGAAAGTTCTAGCTAGGGGTAGTGCATGCAGATTGGTCCTTCGTGAGCGAGATCTCCACGATCGAGTGGACGGACGCGACGTGGAACCCCGTGACGGGGTGCACCAAGATCAGTCGCGGCTGCGACAACTGCTACGCGTTCACATTCGCGGAACGTTGGCGCGGAGTTCCCGAGCACCCCTACGAGCAGGGATTCGACCTCAAACTCTGGCCTGAGCGAGTGTTGCTCCCACTCGAATGGCACGAGCCTCGGCGGATCTTCGTGAACAGCATGAGCGATCTGTACCACGAGAAGGTTCCCGATTCGTTCATTCACCGCGTCTTCGACACCATGAACTCTGCCCCGCAGCACGCGTTCCAGATTCTGACGAAGCGTGCGAAGCGGCTCCTCGACATCGGGCCGTCGCTTCGGTGGGCGCCAAATATCTGGCAGGGCGTGAGCGTGGAGACCGCCGACTACCAATGGAGGATCGACGCGCTCCGCCGCGTACCTGCCAAGATTCGATTCCTCTCCCTCGAGCCCCTCCTCGGTCCGCTGCCGAGATTGAACCTTCGCGGGATCCATTGGGTGATTGCCGGTGGTGAGAGTGGACCAGGAGCGCGCCCGATGCAGGCCGCGTGGGCCGAGGAGATTCGCAGACAGTGCCGCCGGGCCGACGTGCCCTTCTTCTTCAAGCAGTACGGGACTCTTCGGTCGAACCCGAACCCCCAAGACCCCACCGCCAAGGAGAACGGGGGATCATCGAAGGGCGGCAGGACCCTCAAGGGGCGGGTGTGGAGCCAGTTTCCAGCGCTCGTCGTGCCGCGTCGTCCCCGGGCCACGGGCTGAATTGGATTACACACCCTGACGGGTAGGTGAACCGTCGCGGCCTCGGGTCAACCCCGGTGATTGCCCCGCACATCTCGAGGGGGCGGAGGATCGCCTTCTTCCGGTAGATGTATCGAGTTGACAGAATCGTCCAGCGGTGCGCCGCCTCTTCCCTCAGCTCCTGGCCGCCGAACGCCTTCCACATCGTTCGGGCTACCTCCAACCCCCAGTGTCCCGACTCCCCTCCCGTGTAGTCGAGCAGCGTCTTCTGGTTGAGTCCCAAGTAGTCGCTAAACCGGTACGACCCGGTGCGGTCGAGGCGAAACATCGCTTCCTTCATCACCTCCAATCCGCGCCAGCTCGTCGTCGCGAACACGAGGTGGTAAAGGGGCCGATCGTTTTGGTCGGCGATCTCGAAGCTCCGGACGTACGCCGTCGAGCCAATCGCCTTCAGCTGCCCCTCGTACAGCTGAACAAGGAAGTCGATTCTCGCCTGACCCGTCAGCGCCTTCGCCGTTCTCCACTCGGAACAACCGAAGAGAGCGTCGAGCGCCCCCGAGCGATCCTCCTCGAGGAATCGGCTGACGAACGACGACATGAACGTGATGAAGAGTTCGCAATGCTTCGACCCGAGGACCCGGCGGAGGGTCTCGATTGGAAACTCGGCGAACCCGAACGGATCCACGAAGACGAGCGTCGGCGCGAGCTCGGCCCCTTGCTCGGCGAACCGGTTGAGGATCCCAGATACTCGCTGGTCGAAGGATTCGGCGACGACCGCCGTGGACCAGCCCGGCGGCAGCTCGGCGTACTTTTCAGAAAGGACCGACTGGAGGTGATCTGCTCGAGCCTGATTGTTCTCAACGAAGAGGAAGTGGATCTTCGACCTGAGCTTGATCTTGTGGGTCTTGGCGACCCTGAGCGCGATAACGGGGCTGCCCTCTTCGCCCCCCGTGTACTCGCCCGGCCCGGCGAACCCGTCGACGTAGTTGAGACCCCGATTCCAGCTACCCAGGATCGGGAACCAAGCGCCCAGGTACGACTCGAGGAGTCGGTGCTTCGCGACAGTGTGCTCCTCGATTGGCCACGTAACCTGGCCTGAATGGGGATCGGTCGTGGACCCTCACCGCCGACTTGTGCCGACTCACTTCCTCGGCGGACCGAGCGGGTGCTCGCGCCCTGCTGCGGGAGTCATAGTGCCGCCCCGCAGCCCGTGCATCTCCGCGAGCCACCAGGGGAGAGCGCCCCGCAGTACCGGCAGTGGAGCTGAGGGAGCGGGGCTGCCGGAGCCACGAAGTTCACCACCAGGGGCGCTGACGCGTGACCAGCTGCGGGCGGGTAGAGCTGGCCTGGCGGCGGAGGGGGAGGCGGCGGGACGAACCGCGGCGGCGGGGGCGGTGCCTGCCCTTTCGCGTTGACGATCTCGTGAGCCCACGGAGCCGCGTGGCCGACTCGAAAACGGTACGTCCCGTACGCGAGGTCGACCTGAAGCGTGGGACCCACGAGACCGCGAGGAAGCGCGTGGACGTTCGCGACTTCGTGGAGTCGGGCGTTCAGGGAGGTCTCGATGCGGGTGGTGGAGCCGAGCAGGCCTCCGCGAATTTCCGCCTCGTAGACCAGCCGCTGATTGGTGAGGTAGAGATTCCCCAAGCGCTCGGGCGGCCCGAAGGACTTCGTTACCTCGCGAAGCAGCACCTTCTCGCCGGGACCCAGGATCATCCCTTCTGGTCCGCCCGCGCCCGCGGAGCGCCCAGCGGGTGCTCCCGCTTCCAGCGGTCGACCTCCTGGTCTATCGCTCGGCGGACGAAGTCCTGAGTCGAGAGGATCTCACCGGCCCGCACGAGTTCCTCGAGGAACTCCTTGGTCTTCTGGGCGAGCTCGACGGTAATCTGCCCACGATTCCGCCGCGCCACTCGTCGGCACGCAAGAACGACCCAACTTGTAAATAGTGGCCATGCTTAGACATGGTTACGCATGCCTAAATTCTCGAAGAATGGGGTCTCCTCGATACGCGTCACGGTGGGCCTCCGGCTGCGCCTCGCGGCTCTGAAGCAGATCCCGCGCGAGTCGTACGAAGCAGTACTCAATCGACTCCTCGACGAGCACGAACGGCGCCGCCTCCCGTTAGTCCCACCCGCCGAGGTCCCCGCGTGAGCAGCGCGACGCTCGACCGCTGGAGCGGCGCCCCCGACTTCCAGCCGGCCGAGTGGCCGCGGCTCACCGACGCCATCCTCACGTTCGCCCGGACGCGCGGTAGGCTGGGCTTCACAGCGGAGGAGTTCCGCACCGGCCACGGCGGCGACCCGCACGTCGTCGCGGCGGCGATCGGGAGTCTGCGCTCCCGCGGGATGCTTTGGATACTGAATCGCGAGCCCAGTCAGCACCGCGAAGCGAAGGGCCGCTGGGTGAGCCGGTTCGTGCTCGCTGAGGTCCGCGTGTGACTCCGCTCGCAGGCCACTTCCCGCCCTCACGCGGCGAGGGCCGCGTCCGGAACCAGCCGTCCTTCTGCCCGATCTGCGGGAACGAGTTCACGACGCTTCCGCCACTCCTCAGTCACCTCCACGCCGAGCACCGACTGCTCGGGCGCGACGCGTGGGTGCCGTACCGCGTCGCCTGGCGGGAGCTGAACTGCGCTCTCCTCGAGATCACCGACCCGGAGTGGGAGGGGCCGTGACGCCCTCCGCCAAGAAAGTCCGGTGCGCGCGGAAGGGGTGCGGTCACGTCCGAAAGAACCACCTCGAAGGTGGAAGGTCCGGGTTCGGTTACGACCACTGCGAGTCGTGCCACCGTCGCGAGCCTCTATCGAGCAAGACCGAGTTCGCCTGCGCGCACTCCTTCCTCCTGCCGCCCGAGGTCCATCCGTGACCCACGACTCCTGCCCCCGCTGCGGCTTCACCGTCGACGTCACGAGTGAGCGCCTCCGCGAGCTCCTGGACGCGCACGTCGTGAAGTGTGCGAACTCGCCGAGTGCGAGCGAGGTCCGCGCGCTCCGCCGGAGGGTCGCCTCGGAACGGTTCCTCTACAGAGAGCAGCGCGCACGCGAGCTGCTCGAGCGGGAGCTGCCGAAGGTGCTGCCGTGAGCATACTGGCTGTCGACGAAACGTGGGACGAGTACCAGCTGATCTACTACCGTCGATCGAGGAACTACCAAACAGCGAAAGACGCGCTCGAAAGCGACCCGTTCGTTCGGCCCCCGCGGCTTCGACCGTTCAGCGGCTACTGCCGGCTGTGCGGATGGCCCGAGTTGGAGCACGATCCGCTGGGACGAAGCCCGGGGCATCTGTTCGTCGCACCAGCAGCGGAGGTGCCGGAGTGAGGTCCTGCAGTTCCTGCGGATGTACCGACGAGACGCCCTGCGAGCTCGGCGATGGCTCCGCATGCTCCTGGACCGGTCCTGAGCTCTGCTCAGCGTGCGACCCGGACGTAGACGACGACTTCGTCGTCCCTGCCGTTGTCGGGGGGACCTCCCCCAACTATCGCGAGCGCCTGATCCCGCGGAGGGTCGCGTGATCGGTTGCTCGTACTGCGGTCGGGAACCCGCCCAGCCCCTCTACCCCGGCACGTTCAACTGGCTCGCCTGCCGGGACTGCGGGAACCGGCAGCACGACGCGCTCGAGGAGATCGCGCGGCAGGTCCGCGTGATCCCAATCCCGGCCGAGCGGGGCGCGACGCTCGACGACTTCTCGGGGGTCCCGTGAGGATCTACATCGCGAGTTCGTGGTCGAACGTGGTCCAGCCGATCGTGGTCCAGCTGCTGCGAGACATCGGCCACGAGGTCTACGACTTCCGGCACCCGGCCGCGGGCGACGACGGGTTCCACTGGAGGCAGGTCGGCCTCGAGGGGACTGGGGTTGGCCGGGACGAGCTCGTCCGCGGTCTCTCGCACCCGCTCGCGGAGGCGGGCTTCGAGAAGGACTTCGGGGCGATGCAACGGGCCGACGTCTGCGTGCTCGTCCTGCCGTGCGGTCGATCGGCGCACGCCGAGGCGGGCTGGTTCGCCGGACAGGGTCGTCCAGTCCACGTCGTCTGGCCGACCGAAGATCGCCCCGACCTGATGCTCAAGATGTTCACGGCGATCCACCGGAACCTCCAGTCCCTCGTCGAAGCGCTCGACCTCCACAACTTCGCGACGGTCGAGATCCTGGCCGAGCACACCTTCGCGGGGTCCAAGTAGGTGCTCGCCTCTCCTGCGCCTTCGGAGGTGATCGGCGCGACCGACGGGCCGCGCTGGTGGACCGAAAGGGCATGGGAATACCTGGGAGAGAAGAGAGCCTCGAGCGACCGCTGGCGCCAAACGACGGGATCGCAACTCGTCAACCTGGTCGTCGATGGACGCCGACCGGCGATCCTGCGTCGCGCCGGCATCGACCCGCTACCGACGAGCCCCAGGGCGGTCACGGCCGACCATGTCCGCTCGCTGATCGCGTTCGGAACGACGCACTACACGCCGCAGACGCTGCGCGGGCTGCTCTGGTCGACCCGGGCGTTCCTGGAGTGGTCGGGGAATCCGGTCGCCCGGGAGCGGGACGTCTGGCAGTGCCCGACGGGCGACGCCGTGCGGCCGCGCTGGCTCGGGCTCGAGGAGCTCGTGGCGGTGTTCCGCGCCGCCGAGGGTCGCGAGCGCGCGGTCGTGCTGCTCGGTGGGACGTGCGGGCTCCGGAGCGTGGAGTATGCGCGGCTGCATGTGCGCGACGTCGACCTGACTCCGTCCCACCCTACGATCCGCGTCTGGGGCAAGGGGCGGTCCGGCGGGAAGTGGCGGGTGGTGCCCCTGTCGTCGCTCGCGCTGCCCGAGGTCGCCCGATGGGCGAAAGGTCGGCGGCCCGAGGAACGGCTGCTACCGCGGTCGCTGGTGACCCTGCAGCTCGACGTGGTGCGGGCCGGGCGGCGCGCGGGGATCCGTGTCTCGTCGCACGACCTGCGTCGGACGTTCGGTCGGCTCGCGTACCAGCGGGGAGTCCCGCTCCCCGTGATCCAGCAGATCTTCGGCCACGCGTCGATCGAGACGACGCGGCGCTACCTCGGGATCTGCCTGGACGACATGCGCGAGGGGATCGCGCGGCTGGACGCGGCGTTCGCGGAGGCGGCGTAGAGTGTTCGATTCACAGCGGCCGGTCGAGGTGGTACGACCTGCTGGTACATGTCGTAGGCCATCGAAACCCCGCTCCGAATCAATCACCTCGGAGGCCGTCTTAAGCTGTCGCGAGGGGCTTTCGTCCCCATCGCTCGCAGGAGACACCGGATGCAGAGCGCAGTGGCGGCCGACCGCTTCGACGTGGCGGTCCTCGGCGGCGGGCTGTTCGGCGCCGCGCTGGCCCGGTTCCTCGCACCCGACCGACGGGTCGCCCTGATCGACGCGGACGACCCGCGTCTCGGTCCGAGCGGCACGGCGACGAGCGCGGGGATTCTCTCGGTCCAGGGGTGGGACCCCTGGGACCTCGCGCTCGTCCGAGAGACGGCGGTCGAGTACGGTCGAATTGCCTCATCGGAAGGGTGCCCCGCACCTCGTCGCAGCGGCGGGGTCCGCGTGGCGCGGACCGACGAGGGAGTCCGATGGCTCGACCGCGTGGAGCGCGGCCTGGTATCCGGAGCTGAGGAGAGCCTTCGGCTCGGACGCGGCGAGCTCGAGAACCTCCTGCCGTTCGCGGACCTCGCGGACGTCTCGGTGGGGTTGTTCACCCCGGCGGACTCCTGGGTAGACCCAGCTGAGCTTCGGGCCGCGTTCCTCCGGGCGGGCGTTCGGGCGGGGGTCGAGCTTTGCCGAACGGTCTCCGCGATCCCAGAGCGGCGGGACCCCGATTGGCTGCTCAACGGCCCGGAACCGACGGTCGCGAAGTCGTTGGTCGTGGCGTGCGGAGCGTCGACGCGATCCGTGCTGGACGGGATCGGTTGTCCGCTCCCGCTCGCGCCGTTCCGAGCCCAGGTCGTCCGAATACGCCCCTGCCCGCTGCAGGGTGCGTTCCCCACGCTCCATGATCTCGACCTGAACCTCTACGCCCGTCCCGACGCGCACGGCCGCGTGCTCGTGGGAGACGGCACGGGGACCGTCGAAGAGGACCCGCTCCACTGGGCCGTCTCCGCAGATCCAGAGTTCACCGCACGAATCTCCGCGATCACATCCGACCTGCTCGTTGGGCTCAACTCACTCCGGATCGAACGCGCGTGGGCCGGATTATGCGTCGCGTCGCCCGACCGGTTCCCGCTGGTAGGACGGGTCCCGGGCGCACCGGGACTGTTCGTCGCAAGCGGGTTCAATGGGTTCGGAACGATGCGAGCGGCCGCGCTCGCCCGAAGGCTCGCCGACGCGATGCGCTCAGGGGAGTGGGACGACCTCCGACCGGCGGACCCCGGACGATTCCGAGGGTCGGTCGGACGGTTCGGCCCGCGGCCCGAGTTTCCGCTCGAGGGACCGGAGCCGGACGAAGCGCTTCCGCCCCCGCCGCGCCCCCTCCGTCCCGCCGCCGACGGCCAAGACGAGGATGGGGTCGCCTACCGGCGGCTCCACTCTCTGGCGGAGATCGCTCGCCTTCGGTTCACCCCGCTCTCCGAGTGGTTCGACCCGTTCCTGCCGTACTTCGCGCGCGACGCAGTTCGGACGGGCGGGGGGGTTGAGGTGGGCGAGTCGGAGGGGAAGGTTCGCGGCGTCCTCCTCTCGGGTTCGGCGGAAGGGGTCGCGTCGGGGTTCACCCGGGTCCGCCGCATCGCCGAGCGCTTCCTCGAAGGGGTGGACGTCGGGGGGATCTACCTCGAGGAGCCGTGGCGGGCGGGGGGCGCGACCGTCGAGATCTACGCCGCCGACCTTCGCGATTACACGCCGGCCGAGCCGCTCCGGAACAAGATCCGCATCGCCCGGGGCGAGGACCTCCCGGCGATCCGCGCTCTGATGCGGGCGGAGCTCGGAGCGGGTGTCGACGCGTGGATCGG
This sequence comes from Thermoplasmata archaeon, assembly GCA_035656255.1. Classification (GTDB taxonomy): domain Archaea; phylum Thermoplasmatota; class Thermoplasmata; order Lutacidiplasmatales; family UBA184; genus Lutacidiplasma. Next base: position 201,007 of record DASRSV010000029.1, on the reverse strand, counting down.
CTCCCTTCCGCGTCCCGAGGAGACCGGGTTCCTCTGCGAGATCGACGGTCGCGCGGCCGGCGTGAGCTGGCTTTCGCGTGCGGGGGCGTTCGCACGCGGCCACTCGTTCGTGGTCCATCCCCGGTTCCGGGGCCTCGGGATCGGAAGCGACTTGCTGACGGCCCGGATGCTGTGGCTGAAGCGCACCGGCGGACGCTCAGTGGTCAGCGAGATCTACGATGGGAACGCCGCCTCGAGGACGGCCGCGGAGCGGGCCGGGATGGCGCTCGTCGGGAAGATGTACCACTTTCCGGGACCCGCCCCTCATGCCGGAGTCGGTACTAGGTCCGGGGAGCGCCGCACTTCGGACAGTTCGTCGCCGTCGAATCAATGAGGGTCCCACAAAAACGGCACGGGACCTTCACCGTCTCGCGGACGACGACCTGCTGGACCGATGGTTGGTCGCCGGGAATGAGGTTCAACGGCGGCGGCGGTGCGTACGACGGCATCGTGTGCTGCATCGGCGCGGTCGCGTGCTGGGGAAGGGAACGTCGCCCTCCTCTGCGCATGGCGACGACCGCGACCACGACGACGACGATCACGACCGCAAGGACCACGACCACCAGCAACCCGATCGTCGAGACGAAGTTGCCGGAGGCGCCGCTCGAGCCCGGCGGGCGCGGGGGTGCCGTTGCCGGTGTGAGGGCAAACGATGTGGACGTATCGGTGATGGTATCGGTGTACGTGAACCCGTCGCCGGCGCCGTCGATGTCGGTCTCGGAGTCGACGTACCCCACGACATAACCGGTGCGTGTATCGAAGTACTCCTTCCAATTGTAGGACGCGGCGAAGTTTCCGTAGGCATCGCTCCGGGCGTACGTCCCGTTCCCTTCGGCGAAAATCGTCGCGACGTATCCGGTCGAGCTGGCCGAGTCCGGGAACGAGTAGTTCGTCGAGACCACGCTCATCGGAGTGTTGAGCGATTCGAAGACGGCGCCGCGGCCCAGACTCGCATCCATGAAGAACCAGACCTTCGGATTGACGTAGCCCGTCTGATTGTCCGTGCCCCGCACGTAGAGAAAGCTGGAGGGCGAGAAGGCGAACGTGCCGCTCTGCGACCAGGGACGATTCACCCCGAGGCTGCTCGTGAACGTCCCGGACGACTGGTAGGTAGCGTTCGCGGTGCCGTTCGCCGCGATCGAAGTGACAGCCAGTGACCCTGAGTACTGTCCCAGGTCGGAATAGCCGGAGTAGTTCCCCATCCCGTTCGTGACAGTGACCGTCTCCGAGTAGCCGATCCGGTCTCCGGCGATCGGAAGGTAGTGGCTCAGGGGGCGAGCGCCCATCCCCGTTGAGGGCAGGACGAGCAGAAGGAAGGCGAGGGCGAGGGCGGTGAGCCAGGCGACCCTCATCCGCCGAACCCCCCGGCCCCGAATCCGCCCCCGACCGCGTGAACGTGGCCGGGGTGGACGCCTCCCAACGCACTGAACGTCGAGAAGTAGGCGCCGTGGGCCACGTACATCGGCACCCAGATCCGGGGCGCGAGGCCCACGTACCGGAAGCTCGGGTAGTTCGCCGGTGGGACGAGCTTCTGGGTGGGGTCGATGTCGTTCACGCTCCGAACGTCCACCCCGTGGACGAGGCGGACCGAAAGAGCGAGCAGTTCGGCCTGGGACAGCTCTCCGGCGCGCTGCCCCAGGATCTCGTACGCCTTCTCGAGGAGGCTCAGCGTTTCGTTCGCCTCCAGTACAGGGATCGAGGCGAGCACCGCCGCGGCCACGAGCGGGTACTCGAGGTAGGCGCCGACGCCGCGCGCGAGGATCGCCATCTTCGTCGCGACGGTGTCCGACGGAAGGTGCGAGACCGCGAGGTAGGCGGAGGAGAGCTCCGTGTCCTCGCTGACCTGGTACCCCCACGAGGCGAACTGCTGCTTGATGCCCGAAAACGCCCCGACGAGCTGGTCGTACGGCTCGTTGACGATCGCGAGCAGCGCCGCAGACTCGTACGAGGCGGTCACCCCCAGGAATTGGCCGAGCGGCCCGAGCGCGTACGTCCCATCCGCCCGCCGCCCGGCGAGCAAGATCGCCGCGACACCGGCCGCCGAGTCGAGGGGGATGCCGAGCGGTTCGATCGAGCGGATCAGTCCGCCGAGCTCGAACGCCGAGTTCGCCACCGGAACGGGGATCGTCGCGATGACCTCCGCCGCCAGCAATCGGTTCTCCTCATTGGTGGAGAACGGGCCGACCGCCTGGTACGCCTCGAGGAACGACTGGAACGGCGTGCTGGAGGAGGTCCCGAGCTGCTTCGCGAGCCCGATCGCGACCGCCCACAGGTTGGTGGGGTCGACGTTCGGGAGCTGAGCCCGGAGCGCCCCCTGAGTCGCTTCGGCCTGCGTCGAGATCGAACCCAGCTCGGCGTCGATTGCCTGAGCCTGCATCCAGTACGTCGGGAACTCGTCGTCGCTCACGCGGTACAAGGCGACCGCCAGGTCGCGCAGCGCGACCCGCCCGGCGGTCGTCGCCGCGATGAACCGGCCGTCGTACGGGCTGATCAGGTCGAGCTCCGACTTCTTGACGAGCAACGCCTGAAAGTCGGCCTCCCGTTTCGCGAGATCCGCCTCCAACGCCTGGAGCGCGGCCTGCTCCTCGTGGAGCCGGTCGACCGCCGCCTCCTCCTTGTCGACCCCCTGGAGGTGGAACAGGATGGAGTGGGTCCTCCGGGTGTCGTCCGCGACGAGCTCCGCCGTGTTCTGCCGGCGCGATTCCTCTTCGGCGATCGCCTGCTGGGCGGCTTGCAGCTGTCCGACCTCCTGCTCGAGCTGCGCCTTCTGCTCGGATGTCAGGACGTCGATGAGGCCGTCCTGTTGAAGAGAAGCCAGGTCGGCGTCGGGCAGCTGACCGACCACCGAGCGGCCCGCGACCCCCTGGAGGAAGGCGGCGACGTCCCGACAGTTCGTCATGCGGAGTCGACCAGCGGGAATTCGATATTAAGGGAGTCGTCGCGCAGCGCGTTCCGGATCTCGAGATGGTGCCCACCCGAGGTGGAACGCAGCCGGACGTACGTATCGTCGGCGAGGGCCCGCGCGAGCAGCGCGACCAATTGCTCCTTGCGCCCCGCGCCGCCGCCGAACCGTCGGACGCGCTCGGCGTCGATCTGCTCGTAGGCGAAGAGGAGCTCGTAGAGCGACCGGTACACCTGGTCCTCGATCCGCTCCGTTACCCGCTCCCGGTCAACGCGCTGCTCCTCGATCCCCTCCAGGTCCACGAAGTAGACGGTTCCGTCCGGGGCGATCACCGCGTCCTTGTCGAGCCAGACATCGAAGAAGTCGAGCCCGAGGTACTGCCCGCTCGACGCATCGCGCCGGAGCGTTCGCGCGAAGAGCGTCAGCAACGGGATCGTCGAGCGCAGGAACGCCACCTCGAACCGCAGCGCCTTTGCGGCCCCATCGAGGCCGAACCGATCGAACAGCTCTCGGACATTGCTGCCGACCGTGTTCCGAGCGTGGAAGTAGATGCGGACGTTCGATGGGACGAAACGGAGCTCTTGAACGATGGGACCACGAAAGCCGCGGAACCAATGGAGCGCCCGAATCCGCTCCTCGAGCTCCGCGGGCAAGTGCGCGACCTTCACCACGGGGGCGATGCGGAAGCCCTCGATCGAAGTGAGGTCGGCCCGCGCAGAGACCCGAAGCGCCTTCTCGGCGTGCTCCCAGCCCTGGCCGCCGTAGGGCGAGCCCCTAAGCCACACCTCTCCCGTGATCCACCGCGGGGCATCTCCCGCCGTCGCCGGGACCGAGGGTCGGCGGAGCCGGTCCCGTAGATCCGGGTCGGTGGCTATCTCGTCGACCTGGGCCAGGTCGAGGTCGGCGGCGGCGTACGGCGCGATCGTCGAGCCGATCCCCTTCACCGAAAGGTGGAACCCAGATCCGTCGAAGGTCGCGACGGGCTCGGGCGACACCGCCCCTCGGTTGTCGTCCTCCAGAAACGGACGGACCCCGATCGGCAGCTCGTCGACCAGGCCCGTCATCTCGGACGGGAGAAAGAACCGGTCGAGGGCCGCAAGGTCGTGGGCTTCGAACCGAGGGTTCGTCGTCGTTCGCGCCGGATACTCGGCGAGATGAACCGGTGTCCCGTGAAGCCGCACGCGATCGGCCCGAAGGAGCGGGCGATTTCAGTCTGTCCGGGAGGCGCTCGACCGGACGAACGTCCGAGCGAGCTCGACCCGACTACCCGGCATACATCGTCACGTTGGCCGAGCCGGCCCCGGCCGATTCCCAAGCGATCGATACCGAGAGCTCGGAGGCGGTGCCGTCGTACGGCTCCGTGTACGTCCAATTGCGGGCCGGCAGCTCGTGGCAGTAGGCCGAGCTAGCGAGACAGCCGAACGGGAACGATCCGTTCTGGAGCTGCCCCTCGACCGACACGTTCTCTGAAGCCCGAACGGCGACTGTGAACGTGTAGAATCCCGCTGGGAGCGTCGCCCGGAGCGTCCGGTTCAGCCACGACGTGGGAGAGGAAACCAGAACGAGCTGCTCGCAGACGACCTGCGCGGTGCCTTTCGGTGCGCACTCCGACGGGCCGGAGGCGGGCGCCGTGATCAAGGAACCGAGAAGCAGGACGGCCGCAACGCCCGCTGCGAGAACGAGTACCACGAGCACGACAAGCAGGACGCGGCGCCGTCGAAGGTCGCTCGCCGGGCTCACTTTCGGCTTCCGTGCGACAGTGCGACCGCGATGCTATATAGTCACGCTCGGGTGCGTAAATTGTATGGCGGTCGCGGAGGCGACGCCGGTGCGTTGGGTACCGGATCCCACGGCAGCGCGGCTCTCGGCCGTCATTGGGGATTCGCCCGAGCTCGCGCGCCGACGCGCGGAATCGGCACGGGCCGTCGCGGAGCTCCCGCTGGAGCCGGATCCGCTCTACCGAAAGTACGGATACTTCGCGGGCGTCGACCTCACGGGGATCGACCCGCTGACCGTGGGTACGCCGGTGCCCGCCCCGCCGCCCGATCCCCAGACCGTCACCATCCTCCACGATCGGTCGGGAACCCGCCTCAGCATCCCGCCGGAGCTCCAGGAGGCAGGGGTGCGGGTCGAGCTCCTCCATGAGCTCGTGGGCCCGCGGTCGGGCGCGGACGGCTTTCTCGGTCCCGCGGAACCGCCCACCGACCGCCTCTCGGCCCTCTCGCTCGCCCTATTGAATCGCGGCTACCAGCTGCACATTCCGGAGCGCTTTCCGATCCCCGTTCGACTGAAGGAAACGACGATACTGTCGGAGGAGCGCGAGGCGATCTCGGTCCGGCGTCGGTTCCAGGTCGGCGCCGGTACGCGGCTCCTGGCCACCGAGGAGCTGTTCTCGACCGGCCCGGGCGACGGCCAGAGGTGCTACGCGTCCACCTCCGAGGTCCAGCTGGGAGCCGGCGCCAACGCGGTGGTCGTCTCACTGCACGCTCCCGACCCGAAGACCGTCTCGGTCTACCAGCGGCACGCCACGGTCCACGACCGCGGCCGCCTGCGTTGGGTGTGGGTGGGGCTCGGAGGCTTCCGCACGAAGATCCGGAATTCCACCGAGATGCCCGGGACCGCCGCCGACGTCGACGACCTGCAAACGTTCTTCGGCGACTCCGACCAATCGTACGACTCCTACGTCCGGCTCACCCACATCGGGACGGACACCCACGCGCAGTCGATCACCCGGGGCGTGTTCCAGGGGACGAGCCGCGGGATGAGCCGAGGGCTCGTCCGGATCGAAAAGGAGGCGCGCAAGACGATCAGCTACATCTCGGAGCACGCGATGCTCCTGAACCGCGGCGCGCGATCGGATACGGTACCGATCCTCGAGATCCTCTGCCGCGACGTGAAGGCGACGCACTCGACGTCGGTCGCCCCCGTGGACCCGGAGCGGGTGTTCTACCTCGAGAGCCGGGGGATCCCTCGGGCGGAGGCCACCCGACTGATCAGCGAAGGGTACCTCGCGAACGTGCTCGACCGGGCTCCGGTCGCCGGCCTCCGCGACCTCGTCCTGCCGCTGTTCGGCGCGCGATGGGAGAAGCAGCCGATCGTCTGGGGACCGGACCGGTTCCCGACCCTCCCCCCGCTCGAGTTCGCCGGCGCCGAGGCCGCCACCGACTGGCGGTTCGACTCGAAGCTCCGCTGAGCGACACCGCCGCCGTGGGACGGCGCGGTCCCCGCGCTACCCGACCGCGCCGGTCATCTCGAGCTGGATCAGCCGGTTCAGCTCGAGCGCGTAGTCGACGGGGAGCTCCTTCGAGAACTCGGCGAGGAACCCCATCAGGATCAGGTGGATCGCGTCGGACTCGTTGAGCCCGCGGCTCATCAGGTAGAAGATCTGCTCCTCGCCGATCTTCCCGACGACGGCCTCATGGGTCGTCGTCGCGTCCTCCTCGTAGATCTCGTTGTACGGATAGGTGTCGCTCCGGCTCTGCTCGTCGGGGAGGAGCGCGTCGCAGCGCACGGCGGCCTTGACGCCCGTCGCGCCCTTCGCGACATGCAGGAGCCCGCGGTAGCTCGTCTGGCCGCCGCGGATCGCGATCGACTTCGAGACGATCTTGCTCGACGTGTCCGGCGCCGAGTGGACGGCCTTCGCGCCGCTGTCGATGATCTGGCCGTTCGCGGCGAACGCGACGGAGAGGATGTCGGCCCGGGCGCCGCGGCCCTTCAGGTAGACCGAGGGGTACTTCATCGTCACCTTGCTGCCGAGGTTGCCGTCGACCCACTCGACGAGCGCGTTCTCGTGGGCGTACGCTCGCTTCGTCACGAGGTTGTAGACGTTCTTCGACCAGTTCTGAATCGTCGTATAGCGAATCGTCGCGCCGGGCTCCGCGATCACTTCGACCACGGCGGCGTGGAGGGAATCCGTCGAATAGACGGGTGCCGTGCACCCTTCGAGGTACTGTACTTTCGCGCCGCGATCGGCGATGATGAGCGTCCGCTCGAACTGTCCCACGTTCTTGGCGTTGATCCGGAAGTACGCCTGGAGGGGGATACCGGCGTCCACTCCCGGGGGCACGTAAACGAAGCTTCCGCCGCTCCACACCGCGCTGTTGAGCGCCGCGAACTTGTTGTCGCTGAACGGGACGACCTTCCCGAAGTACTTCCGGAAGATCTCGGGGTGCTCCTTGAGCGCCGTGTCGGTGTCGGTGAAGATGACGCCCTTCTGGTGGAGGTCTTCGCGGATCTTGTGGTAGACGGTCCCGCTGTCGTACTGCGCGCCGACCCCTCCGAAGAAGTCGCGCTCTGCCTTCGGAATCCCGAGCTTGTCGAACGTGTTGCGGATATCGTCCGGTAGGTCCTCCCACCGCTTCTTTGTGTCGCCCTCGGCGAGGGGGTTCGCGTAGTAGGTGTAGCTATCGAAGTCGATGTCGTCGAGGTTCGGACCCCAGTCCGGCATCGGCCGCTCGACGAAGTGGTCGTAGGCCCGGAGTCGGTACTCCAGCATCCACGCCGGCTCGTGCTTGAGCTCGGAGATCTGCTCGACGATTGAACGCGAAAGTCCGCGGGCGGTGCGGACCTTGTACGTCTCCGGATTCTTGAAGTCGTACAGGGTGTAGTCCAGCGGCTGAAACTCCGCGCTCTGTGCCATGCCCCCTACTCCCTCGACAATTCCATCACATAATTGTATTTAAATGGTCGGTAGCCCGCGGCGCTACCGGGGATGTTCCCCCGAGAGACGGCGCCGAGACGCCCGGGTTGTCGCTCAACTCGCGAACACGTGTTCGACCTTCCCCAGCGCGTCGAACAGCTGGTCGATCTCGCCCGTCGTGTTGTAGATGTACGGGCTGGCGCGGGAGAGCGCGGGGACCCCCAGCCGCTCCATGAGCGGTTGCGCGCAGTGGTGGCCGCTGCGGATCGCAACCCCCTCGGCATCGAGGATGCTCGCGACGTCGTGCGGGTGGGTCCCCTTGAGACTGAAGGAGAATACCGGTTCCCGGTCCCGTCCCATCGGTGGACCATAGATCTTGAGACGGTCCCCGAACCGCTCCTGCGCCTGCTCGAAGGTATGCCGCATGATCTGCTTCTCGTGCGCCGCGATCTCCTCGTAGCCGAGGCTCTCGAGGTAGTCGAGCGCGGAGGAAAGGCCGAGCGCCCCCGCGATGTTCGGCGTTCCGGCCTCGAACCGAGCGGGCGGCTCGCGGAAGCTGACGCGGTCGGTGTGGACCTCTTGGATCATCTCGCCCCCGCCCTCGCACGGGGGTAGTCGCTCGAGGAGCTCCTTCCGCCCCCAGAGCACTCCGATCCCCGTCGGGCCGAGCGTCTTGTGCCCCGAGAACGCGACGAAGTCGGCCCCGATCTTCGCCACGTCGACGCGGCGGTGCGGCGCGGCCTGCGCGGCATCGACGACGACGAGCGCCCCGACGTCGTGCGCCTTCTCAGCGATCTCCTTGACCGGGTTTACGGTGCCGAGGACGTTGGAGACATAGGTGACGGCGACGACCTTCGTCTTCCGAGTCAGCAGGCGATCGATGTCCGCCCCCTTGAGCCGCCCCTGCTCGTCGATATCCACGAAGTCGATCTCGACACCGTGCGAGCTCCGAAGGAAGTGCCAGGGAACGATGTTGGAGTGATGTTCCATGACGGTGGTGAGTATGTGATCGCCGCGCTCCAGGTTACCTCGCCCCAGGCACGTCGCGACGGTGTTGATCGCTTCCGTCGTCCCGCGCACGAAGACGATCTCATCTGGATCCGGCGCCCGGAGGAACCGGGCGACGCGCGCACGCGAGCCCTCGTAGGCGTCCGTCGCCTCCTCGCTCAGGGCGTAGACCCCCCGATGGACGTTGGCGTTGAGCTCGCGGTAAAATCGTGACTCCGCCTCGATAACGCTCGTCGGCTTCTGGGACGTCGCGGCCGAATCTAGATAGACGAGCGGTCGACCGTGGAACGTTCGGGTGAGGATCGGGAAATCCTGTCGGAGGCGCGCGACGTCCATGCGAACTTCGGCCGCGGGAACGCGGTGGTGGGTATAGAGCCGACGGCTCAGCTCGCCGAAGGAGCGACCGGTCGAAGGGATTCGTATCCCTGGAGCTCGAGCTGCTCTGCGACCTCACGCCCTCCCGAACGCGCGATGACCCCGTCGACCATGACGTGCACGCGGTCCGGATTGAGGAACTTCAGGATCCGCAGGTAGTGCGTGATGACCAGCGTCCCGATCGACGAGTTCTGGAAGCGGGAGACGGTCTCCCCCACCGCGCGGACGGCATCGATATCGAGACCGGAGTCCGGCTCGTCGAGGATGGCGAACGTCGGGGCGAGCGTCGTCATCTGGAGCACCTCGACGCGCTTCTTCTCGCCACCGGAGAACCCTTCGTTGAGCGATCGCTTGAGGAACTGCTTCTCGAGCCCGAGCTCGTCCAGATGCGCGTCGAGCGTCTTCCCGAATCCCTCGGCGTCGGCGTTCTCGGGCGTGTGCCGCTGCATGTAGGCGGTCCAGAGGAACTTCGAGAGTGAGAGTCCCGAGACTTCCTGGGGGTACTGGAAACCCAGGAATAGTCCGGCACGCGCCCGCTGGTCCACCGGGAGCTTGAGGAGGTCCTTTCCGTCGAGGAACGCCTCCCCCTTCGTGACGATGTACTTCGGGTGTCCCATGAGCGCGTACGCGAGCGTGCTCTTCCCGGAGCCGTTCGGGCCCATGAGGGCGGTCAGCTCGCCGGTGTGGAGGGTCAGGTCGACCCCCTTCAGGATCTCCTTGCCGCCGACCTCGCAGTGCAGATTCCGCACGGCGAGCGTCTTCGGAGCGGCGCTCGGCTCCGTCATTCGACGCGCTCGAGCGTTACCACCCGAAGGGGTTATTTAAGCATGGCGCGGTGTGTAAAATACTGGACGAGCGATAGAGGAGTCCGACCGCGATGGCGATGGTGAGCGCCCCCGAAGTTCGGCCCGGTGAGGGCACCCGCGGCAAGATCCTCGAAGAGCTCGCGATCACCCCGCGTACCGCCCGCGACCTCGCCAAGCATCTGGGGATCCAGGAGAGCGCGGCGCGTGGGCACCTCGACCGGCTCGAGCAACGCGGTCTCGTGGTACCGACGTTCCGGCGCGAAGGCGTCGGTCGCCCACGGAAACGGTACCACCTCACGACCGAGGGCCTCGAGCTGTTCCCCCGTCGCTACGAGCTGCTGCTCGACAGTTTGATGAACGAGTTGCTCGCCCGCGAGGGGGAAGGATTCGTTTCCGCGCTGTTCGCGGAGGCCGCCCGCCGGATGGCCCGGGAGATCGCGAAGGAGCTCCCGAAGCACGCGTCGCCGAAGGAGCGCGCCAAGGCGCTCGTCCAGTCGCTCAACCATCTCGGATTCCGCTCTTCGGTCGAGGAGACGACCGCTGGCGGGATCAAGGTCGTGCGCACGAACTGTGTGTTCCGGCACAACGCGCTCACGCACTCGTATCTCCTCTGCGACGTCTTCGACAAGAACCTCACCGAGGAACTGCTCGGTCAGACCGGCGTCGCCCTCGAGGAGACGATCGGCCGCGGCGGAAGCCGCTGCAGCCATCTCATCCAGCTCCAGTAGCGGGGCTCGGTTCATCGTCGGGCCGGATCTCCCGGATTTGACGGCGACCTCGGTCGGCCACCGCGCAGCATGATGCAACGGGTGGAGCTCGGATTCGACACGGCGGAGCGGATCCGGCGCTCGGCCGAGGGGGCCTATCCCGAGGAGTGCTGCGGGTTCCTCATCGGGACCGTGGGGCGCGATTCGCAGCCGACGATCATCGATCGAACCGTCGCAGCCCCTAACCGCGCCGAGGGGAACCGGGGACGGCGGTATGCGATCGAGCCGGAAGTGCTCGCGGACTTGGAGGAGCGACTCGAACCGGAAGGACGGACCGTGCTCGGGTTCTACCACTCCCACCCCGACCTCGGAGCGGGACCGTCTTCGCACGATGTGGAGCTCGCCTGGCCGGGCTACCTCTACGCCATCGTCGCGGTGGACAACGGCCGGGCCGGTGAGATCGCGGCCTATTCAATGAATGGGGCGGAACGAGAGTTTCGCCGACTCCTGGTCGTGACCGCCTCCCGTCCCCGGGAAGCCGATCCCACCCCGCCTCAGGGCGAAGGGCTTACCGAGGGACGACCCTAGCGCCGAACGCGATGGCCGCCGTCCAGGTCCAGCTCCCCACCACCCTCCGCTCTCTGGTGGGGGGGGTCCGGTCGGTCGAGGCGCAGGGGAGCACGATCTCGGAGGTTCTTCGCGACCTCGTGGCGCAGCACGCCAAGTTGGCTCCCCACCTCTACGGGCCGGACGGTCGGCGACGGACCAACGTCGCGGTCTACGTCAACGACGAGGACACGCGCTATCGGGAGCGGGACGAAACCCCGGTCACCGAGGGGGACGTCGTCGAACTGATCCCAGCGATCGCCGGGGGCGCGGCTTCGACCACCGCTCCGCCTCCCGTCGCACCGGCGCCGCTCTCGAAGCAGCAGCTTCACCGGTACAGCCGGCATCTCCTCCTTCCCGAGGTCGGTGTCGTCGGCCAGAAGCGCCTCTTGGATGCCAAAGTGCTCCTGGTCGGCGCCGGAGGCTTGGGAGCGCCGGCCGCGCTCTACCTCACGGCGGCCGGCGTCGGGACGATCGGTCTCGTCGACTTCGACCGCGTCGAGGTCTCGAACCTCCAACGTCAGATCCTCTACGGGTCGAAAGACGTCGGCCACCCGAAGCTCGCCGCGGCGAAGGACCGGCTGTCCGACCTCAATCCGGACGTCACGGTCGTCGCGCACGAGGAACGGCTCACGCGGGAGAACGCCTTCGACACGCTCCGGCCGTACGACGTGGTCGTCGATGGGACCGACAACTTCGCCACCCGGTACCTGGTGAACGACGCGTGCGTCCTGCTGGGGAAGCCGACCGTCTACGGTTCGATCTACCGGTTCGAGGGGCAGGCGACGGTCTTCGACGCCGCGCGCGGCCCGTGCTACCGGTGTCTGTACCCCGAGCCCCCGCCGCCCGAGCTCGTGCCGTCGTGTGCGGAGGCCGGGGTGCTCGGCGTCCTTCCCGGTATCATCGGGACGATCCAGGCGATCGAGACGGTGAAGCGGTTGCTCGACCGCGGCGACTCGCTGGTCGGCCGATTGCTCCTGTTCGACGCGCTCGCGATGCGGTTCCGCGAGGTGAAGCTCCGCAAGAACCCCGACTGCGTCCTCTGTGGTACGCACCCGACGCAGACCGAGCTCATCGACTACCCGGCGTTCTGCGGGGTGCGAGCGGACGCCCACCCGCTCGACGGCGGCATCCCGCAGATCTCGGTCGAGCAGCTCTCCGCACGCCTCCGGGCCGGAGAACACCCGCTCCTCCTCGACGTTCGCGAGCCGGAGGAGTGGGATATCGCGCACCTCCCGGACGCCACGCTGATCCCCCTGGACGACCTGCCGGAGCGGGTCACCGAGCTCGCGCGGGCGACCGAGCTGGTCGTCTACTGCAAGAGCGGTGCCCGATCCTCCGGGGCCGCGCGCCTGCTGATCGACCTGGGATTCAACAGCGTCCGCCACCTCGCGGGCGGGATCGATGCCTGGGCGCGTCGCATCGACCCCGAGATGCCGCGGTACTGACATCGGCCGGGGCGCGGCCCCGGCAGAACTCCACGCGAGGGTTGAAAAGCGGGACACCGCGTACTCCGGGCCGTGGCGGGTCGGCGGAGGTACCTCCCCTGGGCGGCGGCGGTCGCCTCCGTGGTCGGGCTCCTCGCGACGACGGTTCCGCTCAGCGCCGCACCGGCAGTGCTACCTTCGGTGAATCCCACGCAGCCTTCCCCTCCGCTCGTTCAGGGCTCGGTCCTCTTCGCGGGCCACTCCACGAGGAACGCGTCCTCGGTCGCGAACGCGATCTCGGTGAACGTCCGCTCGCCGATCCCCGTGTCGTTCTCCTGGGCCGCCCGCGGAGGCAAGCTCGGCACCCCGACCTCGGTCTCCGTCCAGCAGGCGCGCGTCGAACTCTACCTGTTCGGGGTCTCGACGCTCGCGAACGTCCTCAACGAGCAGACCCCGCTCGACGGACCGAACGGCAGCGCGAACCTGAGCCTCGACTATGGGCAGTATGCCTACCTCGCGGAGGGGATCTTCGAGGTGCGCGGGAGCCTCTCCGCTCCGAACGGTTCGTCCCTCTGGTCGGAGGTGTTCTTCGTGCACGTGACGACGAGCTACCACCTGACCTTGTTCACGCTCGGGAGCGCGGGCCTGGCCGTCTACGCTGTCGCATCGTTCGCGACCGCCCGGGAGCGGAAGCCCCCAGTGACCTCGGACGGAGGGACGTAGCGTGCGATCCGGTACCCAGAACGTCCTCGACGGGGTCGTGGTCGGGCTGGCGCTGATCGTGCTCGCGCAAGAGTTGGGATACCTCTCGCTGAGCGAGCTTACCATGGGACTCGAGTGGCTCGTGATCGGCGCCGCGGCCTTCGGGCTGCTCTTCGGTCTGATCGGCCGACTGCGCTCACCGAAGAAGCGTTGGACTCCGCCGATGCCCCCGTACTCCGAAGAGCCCCCCCCACCCGAGGAAGGGGAGGCGGGCTCGGGCGATCCCGCGCCCGAAACGACCTAGAACCGGGGGATCGCCTCGCGGCCCGCGTCGACCTCGAGGTCATCCCGGTACGATCGTACCCGGCGCGAGAGCTCCCGGGCGAACGCCGAGTTGTCCCGGGGGCTGACGAACAGCGGAACCTTTCCGGCGGTGACGAGGATCCCCTGGGAGACCGTCGCGATCGAGTCGAACTGCCCGATGATCGGGCTCCACATCCGGCCGCGCCAGCCCCACCCTCCGAAGAAGCTCCCGCCGCCGAGATCGCGGAGGCTCGCGAACTCGATCTTCCGAACTTCCTCCAAGTGTACGCGTCGGAATCCAAGCAGACGAACCGCCCGAAGATCGTCTGAATCGAGGACGTACGTCGTCGTGAGGAACCGAACGAGGAACAGCAACAGGACGCCGATGAGCAGTCCCGCGATCACCGGGAAGTCGCCCGTCGGAGTCCGGGTCGTCGCATAGAGGAGGGCGAGGACCAGGATCGCGTAGAACACGATCGTCGTGAGGGGTGTCGCCGCATGCATTCGAAATCGGCCGAGCCGGTCGAGTGCGGGGACGGCGGGAGAAACCGACGGCGTGCTCACGTCAACGGCCCCGACCAACCCGCGAACGACGCCAGACGGCCGAGCTAACGATATCCTCTTCCCCGTCGGCCCGACCTTTTGGACCTTACGGACTGCGGAGGGACCCGGTTCGGGACGATAGCCACCGCGAGACGTCCTGAAATCGGCCAGCTCTAGGGCCGGCCAAACGGGAAGAGCCGCCGGACCGCGGCAAACTGGTTCGGGCTCAGCATGAAACCGGAGCCTCCGGGGAAGGAGACCGCGCCGAACCCAAACGGCGCTCGAGCGCGGATGACCAACCCTTCGGCCGGGATCTTCAACACTCGCCCGAGTCTACGCCGAATCTCGACACCGTCGCGGGACACGCGGATGGCCACGGGGAGAATGGCTGCCCAGAAGTAGGCGCTGATGAGCGCTGAGCCAACCGCGACAATGAGCACCGTGAGGACAGCAAGCCTGGTTCCGTACTGCGGGACCAGAACCTCGAACCACAAGTAGACCAAAACGGCGGCGATGATGGGATCCGAACCGAAGAGTATGGCGAAGTAGAGTGGGTGAGTCCGTTCTGTAGGGACCCAAGTCCCGTCGAGGGCGTCCATCGGAGCACAACAGACCGTCGCGGGCTAGATGAGCCCTTCTCGACTCACCCGTCGCTGCCGAGTCATCGCCGCCGTGTGGCGAATGCCCGAGGGTTCCGACGAGGCGTGAATGCCTCCGGAATGGGCGTGGCTCGCTTCAGGTGGTGGGTTCGTGTTGACACTCATTTTCTAACGAGCGTGACGCCCTCCTCCGGAGCAGGGAGGGCCCTGCGTACTCCTAACCCGAGATCGTCGCAGCCCTTGTCGAGACATGCCGACGTACCGGCTTTCCCGCTAGGTCCTCCACCGAACACGAAGGCAGCTAACCCATGCGGTCCCGGCGCGACCCGGAGCCTCCTCCCCTACTGCGGAGTGACCTGCTCTGCGTTGTGGTCTCGATATGTCGCCTCTTGGGGAACGGAACCAAGCTTCTCGCCACACTCCGGACAACGGGTGGGGCCGCCGGCGGGGGAAACTTGGCCGCACCCCAGGCACGCTCTGAGGTCCAGCTGGACCCCCAAGCTTGCGGTGTTTCATGCGAACTCCCACGAATCTTGGCAGCCGGCGTAGAGCTGGGGATTATTGCTCGCGGTCGCCGACCCGCCGTACAGGAAGAGGTAGCCGTCAGTCCGGTCGTAGACCATCATGCATGAATCCCGTGCCGGAGGGGTAGGCGCCAGATGGCGAGTGAGGTTCACCCACGCCCCAGAGCGGTAGAGCCACGTGTAGTTCCGGTCGATCGAATACTGGGCCTGCCCGCCGAACAGGACCGCGGTGCCGGACTTGACGTCGAAGGCCAAGCACCCCCACGCGGAAGTGGCGGGGGGCGAGACTAGAGTCGCGATGCTCGTCCAGTGACCACCAGAAAACGACCAGAGGTCGGCCTTGCCTTGCAACCGACCCCCCGCAACTCCGCCTTGCAGCAGCACAGCTTGCGCGGCGGGATCCCAGAACCCTCGCATGCTGAACCGTGGGGAAATCGGAGCTAGGCCGAGATATCGCCACCTTCCGCCAGAAAAGGCCCACGTGTCGTTGTACGCATTCCATGCACCCGTCCCGTTCGGCCCTCTGATGTGTAGCCCGCCGAAGAGAAGCATCCCGCCGTCGAGGGGATCGAACGTCATCGTCGCAAGCATTCGCGCCGACGGGGCGACGGTGGTCCAATGACGGTGCCAGCCGGTGGCATTGAAGTACCAACTATCGCGGAACATCGCGTAATTGTCTCGGCCCCCGAAGAGCAGCAGTGCATGGGCCTGCGGGTCATACGCGAATGAGCCCCCCCAGCGGGCGGGAGGACTGAGGTTCAAGCGTGGCGTAAGATTGGTCCAGGTCCCAGCCCGGTAGATCCAAGTATCTCCCAACTGGCCAATCCTCCCGACGGCCGAGGACACGTACCCCCCGAACAGGACGACCTCCTTCAGAGCGGGATCGTACGCCATCTGCGCGGTCGAACGGTTCGTCGGCAAGCTCTGTGGAAACGTCTGGGTCCAGTGAGGCGGCTGAGAATGGCTGGGCGACATCGCCGCCCCATGAAAGGGGGAAGGCGCTTGCGACAGACCGCAAGGATTTGGTGCCGTCCCGGACAACATCACGACGGCAAGGACCGCGGCCAATCCCGCCGACGCGCCCAGCCCGGAACGCATCTGGTCGAACCGGATTGGTCCCTGAATGATGTACCTTTCCATATCTAGCGTCCGCAGCACCACTTCTCGACAATCGAGGCGAGGACGTACTCGTCCGTCTCAGCGCCGGGACGAGATCGAGGAGCCGACGGATCCATGCCGTTCAAGATGGCACTTCCGCTTCCGATCCGGGGACTCGAACCAGAGCCCGGTTTCTGACGAGAGGACCGCCCTCCCGGGGGTCATTGGTACGCCCCGCGTCTTCCGAACAAGGGATCGTCGGCGCTCGAGTCGAGACTTGCGGACGCGCCCGCTCAACTGCCCGGTTGTCTGCCGAGGAGAACGACCCTCTTTCCCTCCCGCGGCCGACCGGGGGAGGGGCCTCCTTACATCAGAATCGTCGAACCGACGCACCCGCGCTTGGGGGAGGTGGCGGCCCCCACCCCGGCGGAGTGCAGTTGTGGCACACGGAGCCTCCTGAGGATTGCGGGGTGGAGTTCGGTGGCGGTCCCTCTGGGTGCGTTGTAGAATTGTTTCCCTGGGTGAGCCCGAGGAATCCAGGTGAGAACGCAGATCGATGAATGTCAGCCATTGAAACGTAGACGGCAACACTGAGGACGCCTAGAGTAGCGACCAAGACGACGTTAATCGCTACGAGCACCCTTGGATACCGGCCCCCGCGAAGTTGACGGCCTAAGGATTGCCTGACCCGGTCCCCGAGCCTCATGCGCGCTCGACGCCTGCTGCTGCGGCTCACTATGTGGATGCCACGCCGCCATAACTCAGCCGGTCGCCTCTAGTCAGAGAAAATGGGCGGATGGGGGCGATCCCGGGCAACCCCTTCTACGCACCCCCGTCGACGTCGCGCGGATTCGCGCCCCTTTCGACGGCCCCGTCACGCGATTACGAACCGCTCCCGGTCGGGGAGGATTCGGGAAGGAATGGGATCGATCGCGGGACGGCCACTAAATGACCCAGTCTGGTCGCCTCCTCTTTTCCCCCGCCGATTCGACATAGCCAGTCAACCTTGAAGGAAGCTTGCGATCGAACTGGGCGGGCTGTCTCTGATCGCGAGCCATGGCCGCGGTGGTGCCAGAGATCACGCGATCGAAAACCCCTGGAATACGCTCGAATGGCCTCCCGGGGCGAAGTTCACGTCAGCGCTTGCTGTGCTGTTGGCCAGCGGGTGGCTCAGCGTATGCGTTTGCAATCCAACCTTCAAGGTGACGCGGACAACGTAAATGTCCCCGCTCGTGAGGATTACAGCCAGCGGCATTTTGACATGCCTCGCGATCTGAAAGTGCACGGTCCCGTTCATGTCCAACACTTTCCCGTAGTCGGTGAAGGAACCCGACGCGGAGGCCCCGAAAGGCGTCAAGTCCATGAGGTGCACAGTAAACTGGATTACGAAAGCGGATGCCTGACCATCTGGGAAAGCGCCCACCCCCGAGTTGTCGAATAGTGTCGCGTTCGCCGAGATGTTCAGAATCCAGTTCGTCTTGAGGACGAACAGACCAGAGGTATTCACCGTGAACGTGGGGCTGGTGATTACAACGAGAGTGACTAGACCAAAGCCACCGGCCGCCCGACCATTGCAAAGTCCGGCGGTCCCGTTCGCTGCAAAGCTGAATCGTCCTGTTGAAAGATTGAGCGTCCCGCGATCCGAGATCTGGGCGAAATTGCCGCAGGAGAAGACCGTGGTTGAATTCGAATCCTTAAACGTTGTACCGGTCAGTGGCGGCGCGTAGGAGAAGACCGGCGCAGCTGCTCCCGCTGGCGAGGCCGAAACCAGCAGAAGCAGCACACTTGCGGCGGCGGTTTCGATCCCACATCCATGTGAACCGAGCTTTCCCAGTATTGGCGGCTTCCGGGTCATCACCACTGAGGAAGTCGCTCGGGCATGATAAGCGTGAATTCGCTCGAATGGACCTATCTCCATCGGGGTCGAATCGGATTGGATAATTGCCAGACTCAAGCGGAGCGCCCTGGTCCTCCCCAAAGCATGACGGTCTGCGCAAGGGGTGATTCTCGCCTCAGGCGGCCGCCTCATAGTAGTACTCGCCGCTCGCTTTCTGCTCGCGATCGAGCGCTGAGCCCTCTCGGTTGATCCGGGGGCGCAGGGTCTCCGCGTCGCGTCGAAATGTTATACCGACGCTCCGAAGCAGACGATTCATCCCCTCGCGCATTGGGAAGGGACCCGCACCGTGTCCCGTGCGCCGACCGCTTCCCTCGCCGGTCTCCTGAAAGACCATCAAAGAGTCGCTCGCGAGATCGAGGAAGTAGACGTCGTGATCGACTACCAAGGCACTCGTTGCCTGGCGCTCGACCTGGCGTCGGATGAGCCGGGCCATCGCCATTCGCTCGTCGGCGTCGAGGTACGCGGACGGTTCGTCCAAGAGATAGAGCGTCGCCGGCCGCGCGAGCGCCAGGGCGACCGCCGCACGCTGGAGCTCACCCCCGGACAGGTCCGGCATAGCGACATCGAGGAGACCCTCGAGCCGAAGCCCGGGGACCAACTCCCGGTCGAACACCGCGGTGTCAAAGCCCGGGTCCGCCTCGAGCTGTTGCCGACGCTCCCGCAGGCTCGCGCGGTTCGTCGCGTGCAGGTACTGCGGCTTGTAGCTCACCGTGACGCCCGGCGGTGGGTTTCCTTGATCCGGCTTTTCGGCCCCGGCAAGCATACGGACGAAAGTCGTTTTTCCGGTGGCGTTCGGCCCGACGATCCCTACCGTCTCTCCCTTCGTGAGTGCTCCCGCATCGACGGTGAGCGAGAACTCCGGGAACGATCTCCCGAGCGCATCGAAGCCGACCAGGAGGTTCCGTTGGGTGGGCGGCTTCGGGGGGTGCGCCACGAAGCGGACCGATTCCGGACGGAACCGGACGTTCTCGTCCTTCAGGTACCCTGAAAGGTACGTGTTCACCGCGGTCCGCATCGGGAGCGGGTGCGAGATCACCCCGAATGCGGCCTCCTCGCCGTACACCAGGTGCGCCTGGTCGGCGAGGTAGTCGAGCAGCGCGAGGTCGTGCTCGACGACGAACACCGATTTCGATTCGCCGAGCGCGCGCAGCACCCGCGCGATCGCGAGCCGGTGCACGATGTCGAGGTAGCTCGACGGCTCGTCGAAGAGGTAGAAGTCGGCGTCGGTGGCCAACGTGTGCGCGATCGCCGTGAGCTGGAGCTGTCCGCCGGAAAGCTCCTTCACCGGTCGGCCGGCTACGTCCGTGAGACCGACCGCCTCGATCGCGATCGAGGCGTCCCCTCCGGCGGAGCGGACGTACTCCTCCACCGAGCGCGATTCCTCGCTGAGCCGGTCGACGTACTGGGGCTTCACCGCGGTCCGGAGGGCGCCCGACCGGAGCCGCTCAAAGTGGGCGTGAAGCGACGTCCCGCGGAACCGCTCCAGCACCGTCTCCCACGCGGCCGGCTTGTCGTAGTGGCCGAGGTTCGGCACCTCGACGCCCGCGAGCATGCGCAGGGCCGTCGATTTCCCAGTGCCGTTGGGACCGAGGAGTCCTGTGATCCCTCGGGTCGCCGGGAGCGGCAGCCGGTAGAGACGGAATCCGTTGTACCCGTAGCGGTGGACGATCTCCGACTCGTCGGCCTCGGGAGTGTTCAGGATCTTGATCGCGTCGAAGGGGCACTTGTGGACGCAGATGCCGCACCCGATGCAGAGCGTCTCGGAGATGATCGGCTTCCCGTTCGGCCCCTCGATGATACACTCCTGCCCCATCCGGACCGGTGGGCAGTACGCCTGACACTCCCACTGGCACTCCTTCGGGTGGCAGCGTTCGTTCAGGAGGATCGCGATCCGCGCCATCGCTACGTCGACCCCCCGTCCGCGACGCGTCCGTCGAGCAGGCGCAGATGGTGGTCGGCCACGGCCGCTACCGTGGGGTTGTGCGTTACGATGACGAGCGTCGCTCCGGTCTCCCGATGGAGTTCGAGGAGAAGCTCCATCACGCGGGCCGCGTTCGCGCTATCCAGCTCACCCGTCGGCTCGTCCGCGAGAAGGAGACGCGGGCGGTTCGCGAGGGCCCGCGCGAGGGCGACGCGTTGCTCCTCCCCGCCGGAGAGTTGATGCGGGTAGGCGCGCGCACGCTGTTCGAGCCCGACCCGGCGCAAGAGCTCGAGGGCTCGTGCCCGGCGCACGGCGGTCGAAACCCGCGCCGCTCGCATCGGGAGTTCGACGTTCTCCGCCGACGTCAGGGTCGGCAGCAGGTGGAACCGTTGGAAGACGAACCCGATGTCGGCGAGCCGACGTCGGGACCGGAGCCGCTCGGGCTGGTCGTCCACGCGCTCCCCGTTCCAGCGGAGCTCGCCCGCGGTCGGCACGTCGAGGAGCCCCAAGAGATTCAGGAGCGTCGTCTTCCCGCAGCCGGACGGCCCCTCGACGGCGAGCACGTCGCCCGGTGGAATCGCAAGCTCGATCCCCTCGAGCGCACGGAGCGGGGCCCCGTCCGCGGCGCCATACGCCTTGCCGACCCCGTGGAGCTGGATCCGGGGCGCCGACTTTACAGCATTCATCGGAGCACCAAAGGGATCGATAGTCGTAGCGCGCTCCGGGCGGGGAACAGACCCGCAACGGCTCCCAGCGCGACGACCGAGGCCGCGAGCGAGACCAGCGTCAACGGGTCGAAGGTCGCCAACTGGGCCACCCGCTGCACTGTACCGCTGCCGTACTCGGCGAGGAGAGCAACGACGCCCCAACCGAGTGCGATGCCAGCAACCGAGCCGCCGATCGCGAGCCCGACCCCTTCACCGACCACCTGCCCGACGATGCGGCTCGGCGGTACCCCGATCGCCCGGCGAACCCCGATCTCCGGCCGTTCGGTCTCGACCTTGCGTGCCAGGACGAGGGCCAGGAAGACGAGTCCGACCACGAGCCCGACGGACGAGAGCGCCAGGTAGAACCCGTTGAGGACACCCTCCGCCGACGCAATCGAGTTGACCTGGTCAAGCTGCGCGGAAACATCGTAGTAGGGCGCGAGCGCCGCGATCGCTGCCGCCGCCGTCCGCACCGCGCTCGGGTCGGAGGAAGCGGCGCCCGCGAGCGCCACCTGGACCGTGTCGGCGGCATCGAGGACGACCGCACCGGTCGGGCCTCCATGCGCGAGCCCGACCAGGAGCTGCAGGTCGCTGAGGGGGAGGACGGCGACGAACGCCGCCGTCGGCCCGAGCAGCGACGGCGGGACCCCGAACGCCCCGGTGATGTTGAACCGGACGGCCCCGGTCACGTTTGACCCCGGCGCGAGCGTCAGCTCCTGGCCAGGGGCCAGTCCGTAGCTCTGCGCCAACGGGGAGGAGATGAGCACGCTCCAAACTGCAGGCCCGGTATACGTTGCGTTCGCGTAATGGGTGAGGTCGGTCGGGTCACCGAGCGCCAGGTCGGCCGGGAACAAAGGGCGCTCGGCGGGACCCTCGGTCGCGGCGAACGCCCCAGGCAGCACCCCCTCGGCGAGAACGGGGACGTAGCTTCCGGCGCGCACCTCTACGTCGATCGGGATGCTCAGGATCGGAGACGCGGCCGCCACGTGCGCTACCCCATCGATGCGGGTCGCGAGGTGATGGGCTCCGTCGATCCCGTGCACGCCCGTACTGGAGACGGTGATCTGGAACCCGGAGGTGTTGAGCGCGGCGATCTCGTGCCGGTCGACGCCGGCCCCGACCGATAGGAGCACCACCGGGAGCGCCACCGCGGTCGCGAGCGCGGCGACGGCCAGGGCTTGCTGTGTCCGCCGATGACGGAGGGGTCGGCGTCGGGTGACGGTCACGGCGCCCGCAGCTCCTCGGCGACGGGAAGGCGCATCGCGTAGAGGGCCGGGCCCAGGGCCGCAATGAAGGCGATCGCGAACACCTCGGCGAGCCCGCTCGCGAGCACGGTCGGGTCGAACGCGACGAAGCTGAACCCCGCCGGCAGTCCCGTCACGAGGCCGACCAAGAACCGGTTCACGAGGAACGCGCCCGCGAAGCCGATCGGAAGCCCGAGCGCCAACCCGAGGAGCCCGAGCCAGAGCCCTTCCTCGAGGACGAGCCACCCGGTCGAGGCGCGGGAGAACCCGAGCGCGCGGCGGACCGCGATCTCCCGGCTCCGCTCGTCGACGCTCATCGCGAGGACGGTCGTCGTGAACAGGGTCGCGACGACGACCCCGACGAGTCCGATCAGCGTGCCGAACGTTCGGTACAGCTGGACGACCTGCTGGACGGCCCCGAGGATGTTCGTCAGGCTGAACACCGTCAGGCTCGGGAACGCGCGCGAAAGGTGCCCCTGGTCGTTGGAGGCGAGCGTCGGGTCCTTGAGGTGGATCAGCACCACCGACGCGGAGTCGCTCCCGGTGGCGGAGGGGCCGAGGAGGCTCTGCAGCTCGGAGAGATAGAAGAATCCGAGGAGCGCCGACGGGACAAGCCAGAACGGCCCCGACACGCCGACGACACGGAAGGGCGTCGCGTTGCGGTACCAGCCCCCCACCGCGCTCGGGCCGGGAGCGCTCTGGACGCTCACCCAGACCAGGGATCCCACGGTCGCGTTGAGCACCCCCTCGAGTCCCTGGTCCAGCACGACGGCTCCGGTCGAGGGACCGGTGTACCGGCCGTTCGCGTAGTGGGTGTCGTTCGCGGAGGAGAACCCCGGGCCGGAGTACACGGGGGGGACCTCGAGGCCGGCGTTATCCCCGGGCACCCACCCGATCGCCGCCCCCCCAGCGAGACCCCAGGCGTACGGGATGGACCGTCCGGCGGCGCTGGCGTTCGACGCGGCATAGAGCGACGCATTGCCGAAGGTGAGGCTCGAGATCAGCCACGGGCTCGCGGCGACGATGTTCGGGTCCGTGGCGGGAATCTCACCCGCCAGGCCATGAGCCCCCGAGATCGGCGGGAACTGGCCCCCCGCTAGGGAGGTGTTCGCGCTGGTCGCCAGCAGGTCGACGCCGCTCGCCGTCGCGAGCCGGGTCGAGCTCACCGCGATCCCCTCCGAGAGGCTGAGCAGTAGGACGACGAGGCCCGTCGCGAGCCCGATTCCGAGGACGGTCGCGGCCGTCCGCGCCGGACGTCGGCCGAGGGACGTGAGCGCTTCCCGCACGGGGTTACCTCCCGCCCGCGTTCAGGCGGAGAGCTGACGGCGGAGGTCCCCGAGCGTCGCCTCGTGCGAAGCGACCACGTCGTACTTGTGGATGGACTCCTCGCTCACAGTGCTCGCCCGCACGACCACTTCATCGGGGAGCGCGGGGAACCGGCGTACGACCTCGGTCAAGAGGGAGCGGAGAACGTCCTCGACGAACTTCGGGTTGCGGTGCGCGTTCAGTACGACCTTCGCCTCGTCGCCCCGCTTCAGGATCGCGTACGTCGGCGACGACTGCCCCGCCTCGACGGCGTCCAGGACCGCATCCGCCTCGACCTCGATCCCCGGGGGCAGCTCGAACTGTAGTCGCGTTCGGTTCCGCTGGTTGTGCGTGACAATCGGGAGCGCCTTCAGGGAGGGATCCGCTAGAAGGGGGAACTCCGCCTCGAGCTGCTCGCGGCTCGTCGCCATCGCGCACGGGCAGGCGGTCATCCCGAGCGCCTCGCCCCCGATCGACCGGACGAGCTTCGGCGCGCCGCCGTTGTCGCCCCGGGACGCGCGAGCCTCCGCGAGGAGCGTGAAATCCTCGTAGCTCCGCCGGTCGTCCGAGATCCCGCGGAGGAGGAAGTACTCGGCCTGGGCGGTCACTTCCGCATCGTGCGCGTACGGGTGCCGCCGCAGGAGCTCATCGGCGATCTCGGAGCACGCCGACTCCAGGCTCGCGACCGGGCGGGTCACCGTCGCATCGACGATCTCCGCGAGCACCTCGGCATTCCGCGAGAGGTCCGAGCCTTTCCGGGTCGCCGGAAGGTCGACCGCCACGTCGAACCGGGCGCTCAGGGTGATCACCCGCTCCGCCCGCTGGACGGCGAGCGGCTTGCGGATCCCAGCAACCCCGACGCGGCGGAGGCTCACCCGCCCGGAGCGGGGGGCTTCTGCGTGGACGTCCGGCACGTGCGCTCAACTCGGGCGTGGTTTATGTGGGTTACCCGCGCGACGGCTCCCGCCGGGCGGGACGTTATACGGTCGTCCCGACGTGGTAGGTTCGATGAGCGGCGCGACGACCCCCCCGGCGAGCCCTCCGGCGGCGGGTGCTCCCCCACCGGGCGCGGAGTCGGGCTCCGCGGGTACGACCTCCGCGGCGCCGACGGGACCTCACGCGGAGTCCGAGAGCGCGATCCTCGCGAACCTGAAGAAGGTCTACGACCCCGAGATCCCGATGAACATCGTCGATCTGGGGCTAATCTACGGCTTCAGCTGGGACGGCGACAAGGTGACCCTCAAGATGACGCTCACCGCACCGGGCTGTCCTGTCGCCGGCATCCTCGCCGAGGAGGTCAAGGCCGCGGTCGAGAAGGCGCCGGGCGTCCGCGAAGCGGTGGTCGACATGGTCTGGGAACCGGCGTGGAGCCCCGAGCGGATGTCGGAGTTCGCCAAGCGCCAGTTCGGCTACGCGTAGGCGCGAACCCTACGGTTCCGTCGTTCCCGAGTCCGCGTATTCGACAGGTGGGCGACGCCGCCGACGGGCGACCAGCCCGACCGCGGCGATGACGACGACGACCGGAATGAGCAGGAGCAGCCAGGTACCCGTTGGGATCGACGTCGGGCTCGTGTTCGACTGCGTCGGCGTGAGCTCGGTGAAGTTCACGTTCGCGACCTTCACCGTACCGATCGCATCCGTCACCCGGACCGTGATCGAGTAGGTTCCCGGGTCGGTCGGTGCGCAGCTCGCCGAGTATCCGCTCGGGGAGACGGTACAGAAGCTCGGCACGCCGGTCCACGAGGCCGCCAGCTTCGGCGTCCCGCCGGCGACGCTGAGGCTCACGACGGTCGTCCCTCCCACCGCGAACATCGAGGGGGATGCCTTCAGGGAGACGACGAGCAGGGGATTGACCTGAAGGGGCACGGCGGGGGAGGTGACGTTGAACAACGCGCCGTCCTCGACGGTGGCGTTCAGGGAGAAGTTGCCCGACGTCGACAGCGCGCAGTCGAGATGGAGGGTCGTGCTCGGCGGGCAGCCCGCGGGGACGCCGCCCCAACTGACCTTGTACGGGACGGTCCCGCCGACGACGGCCGCGGTCGCCGAGAGGGTTTCGCCGATCTCGTTCACGGCGCGGACGACATGGACGCTGACCTGGGGGTCGGTCTGTACCGAGAGATTCACGGCCTTCGTCGTGACCACGAAGGCGTAGGCGTCCGTCACCGCGGTAGTGACCGCGAAGCTCCCGGTGGCGTTCGGAATGCAGACGAGGCTCACGACCAGGGTGCCGGCCGAGCAACCGGTCGGGAGGTTCTGCCAGCCGTAGGTGTAGCCCCCGCCGCCACCGTTCGCGTGGGCGGCCAGGTAGATCGACTGCCCCTCATCGTAGAGCAGCCGCGGCACTGAGAGCGATGCGTTCGTGTCCGGCACCACGACGAAGCTCGCCGGAGTCGCGCTCAGGGTGGTCCGGTTGGCGTCCTTCACGGAGACCCCGATCGAGTACGGGCCGGCGGTCGTCGGCGCGCACACGAGGCGCGACGAGTTCGCGGCCGCGCACCCGGTCGGGAGCCCGGACCAGCTCACGGCGTAGGGGGCGTATCCGCCGTGGATGGGCACGGTGATCAGGATCCGCTGACCCACGTCGGCCCCCCCCCGACCTCCGTTCGCGACCACGGCGCCGACCGTGAGTGGCCCGGGGACGTTCACCTGGATCGTGTTGGAGGGACCGAAGACGCTCTGCGCGGCGTCGATCCCGTAGGCGGTGAAGTTGAACACTCCGGGATACGGGACGAGCCACGCCCACGTCGCCGGGTGGACCCCGAGCCAGGCGGTATCGTTCTTCCAGAGCGCATGGTACGGCTTGGTGCCGCCGGCGAGCGAGACGTTCAGGTCGACCGTCTGCCCAGTCGCGGCGAGCGTCTGGCTCGCGGACGCCGAAACCGAATTGATTGGGACCGGATCGGTCGCGTACCGCCAGCCGAAACTCGCGTTGACCATCGAGATGTTCTGGCCTCCCGACCAGTGCGGTCCGTACGACGTGCCGCTCGCGGTGTCCGCGAAGTGGGTCGTCGGGTCCCCGGCGCTGAACGTGTCGAGCCCGTTCGACGAGGAGTAGCAGATCCCCGACCCCGCGAGGTCGAACTCGTCCGACCACGGGGTCTCCGACGTGACCCAGAATCCCGGGGGATACAGATAGTTCAGGCGAGGCATCGTCGTGTAATCCGGGCACGACGAGGCGGTGAGGTTGATGATCTCGGTCATCGGCCCGGTATAGTACCCGTTGCTGTCCGCGATGGTGGAGAGGAACACCCACGACTTCCCACCCGTATCCGGTTGGGTCGTGCAGGTGATGGACTTCGTGATCGACGGGACGATCGAGAAGTCGAGACAGACGTTCCCGGACGAGGTGAAGTTCAGTTCGAGCTGCGCGACGGCCCCCGCGGAGAACGATGTCGGATAGTAGCAGTTCACCGGGCCGCTCCCCTGCGCGTTGTTCCAGATCTCGGTGAGCTCACCGAACCCCGGGCACCCCGGCCAGTTGTCGTCGACGGTGATCTGGTACCAGTCGCCCGTGTCGGAGAGGCCGTTCAGCTCGTACGCGATCGGGTACGGACTGGATACGACCGGGATGTCCTCGATCAGCGTGGATACGCCGGCCGTGTTGTGGCCGTTGAGCTCGTCGATCGTCATCCCCTGCTGGGTGTAGAACTCCCCCGCCAGCAGCGCGCGGTGCCCTCCGGGAAACCCGAGAGCGGGAGGATGCGGATGCGCCCGATGGGTGCCGAGGGGGTGCGTCGGGAGCGGCGCTCCGTGCGCGGTAGGAGCTGCTCCGGCGGCGGACCCGAGGGCCGAGAGCGTGAGGAGGCTCAGCAGGAAACCCGCGGCGACGTGCTGGAGCCTGCGCATTACGACCGATGGCGACCGGCGAGCGGTTCCCTCGAGGATTTGTCAGAATGTGCCGCCATATACCTTTGGCCTCGCTCCACGCGCGATACGCACGCGGGTGCGGTCGGACGGAGTCGATTTACCTCGACCCGGCTGCCGGGGGCGTGCGGGGCGCCCTCTACCTGACGGACGCGTACCTCCGGACGGTCGACGCCACCATCGACGGGGAGGCCGAGGGGGGAGTTGTCCTGCACCAGAGCGTGTTTTACCCCGAAGGCGGGGGCCAACCCGGCGATTCCGGAGTGCTCCGTGGGGCCTCCGGGACTGAGTGGGTCGTGTCGGGGGCGCGCAAGGGTCCCACCGGCGTGGTGCACCTGATCGACCGACCGCCGTTCCCACACGTGGGCGCGACCGTCCGCGCGGAGATCGACTGGACGCGTCGATACCAGCACATGCGCTACCATACCTGCCTGCACCTGCTCAGCGGCGCGGTCTTCCGCCGATTCGGGTCGGGCATCACCGGAGGTCAGATCTACACGGACCGGGCGCGCACCGATTTCGCGCTCCCCGAGTTCGGGCGTGAGGTCGCCGAGCAGCTCATCGCCGACGTGAACCGCGTGGTCTCCGAGGCGCGCCCGATCCACGTTCGGTCCATCCCGCGGGCGGAGGCCGAACGGGACCCGACGCTGGTCCGCGTCGCGGCCGAGCTGATGCCTCAGGTCGAGGAGGTGCGCCTCATCGACATCGAAGGGTATGACGTCCAAGCCGATGGGGGGACGCATGTTCGTTCCACCGCGGAGGTAGGTAAGGTGCGCCTTCAGAAGATCGAAAACAAGGGCGGCCGGAACAAGCGGCTCTACCTCACCCTCGATGCCGCCATCCCCGACGATCCGCCGGCCCTCGTGTGACGTCCCCCCTCGACCGCGCGCGGCGCGCCGTCGACGCGGCGCTCGCCAAGTACGGCCTCTTGCCCGTCTCCGACCCGGAGTTTCCGAGCGTGACCTCCCTCGTCGCCGGCCGTCCGGTCCGTGGATCGTGGTGGGGGCATCCTTCCGGCCAGACGATCTACCGAATCCTCACGGAGCTCGAGGAGGGCCGTCGGACAGTGTGCGCGCGAATCATCGACGGCAAGATGACGTTCCTCGGCCGCCCGCTCGCCAGGGCCCTATTCTCGATCGTCGCTCGGACGAGGCCATGGCAACTGGACGGTCTCCCCGCCGCGGCCGGGGCACTGCACCGGTTCGTCGTCCGGCGCGGGGCGGTCCGGCACGACCAACTCCCGGCACCCCCGGCCGGGGTCGGTGACTCCTGGCGGCCGATGATCCGCCTTCTCGAATCGCGGATGCTTCTGAGCGTGGGGAGCGTCCACACCGAGTTTGGACGGCACGAGTTGGAACTGTACTCTTGGGCGAACCGCCGCGCGTGGTACCGGATCCGAGCCCCCGGCGCCTCGGAGAGCTGGGGAAGGGGTAAGATCGAGGAGGCCGTCGACCGCTGGACGCGCTCCGGACCGCGCCTCGTCGCCTTGCCCTGGCGGCCCAAGAGAGGGCCGAGGCGACGGGCGATCAACCGCCGGGCGGGCTGAAAGTGCCGGAACGGTCGACGGTCGAGATCGACGGTGGCGCACCCCGCTTCCTTCAGTGGCGATGGAGGGCGGGCACGCCCGCGGTCGCGTCCGTGGAGCCCGGCACCACGCTCCGGATCTCCGTGCCCGATTCGTCCGGGGGGCAACTCACGGCCGACTCCGAACGCTCGGACCTGGACCGCCTCGACTTCTCTCGCGTCGACCCGGCGGTCGGACCGATCGACGTCATCGGCGCTCGGGTCGGGGACGCACTGATCGTCGACCTTCTCGACATCCAGCCGGCCGCCTGGGGCTGGTCTGGGATCTTTCCCGATTTCGGGCTCCTCAAGCGCCGGTTCGGCCTCGACCTCACGACGTGGGACCTGCACGACGGGGTCGCGGACGTCCGCCGCGGCTTCCTCCGCCCGGTCCAACTTCCGCTTGCTCCGATGGTCGGGGTCCTCGGGACCGCCCCCGCGACCGGCGAGTTCCCGATGATCCCGCCGCAGGCGTTCGGGGGAAACCTGGACAACCGACTCCACGGGGTGGGGTCGCGGGTCGAGCTTCCGGTGCTGCGACCGGGGGCCGGGCTCTCCGTCGGCGACCCGCATGCGCTCCAGGGCGACGGGGAGGTCTGCGGCACGGGCATCGAGACCCCCGCCGTGGTCACGCTTCGGGTCTCGATCGAGCACGGGAGGCGCCTGACCGCGCCCCGCGCGTCGGGACCGCTCCCCCCGCGGATCCCCGGGCGGGTCGTGAGCGCCTCGGGCGTCGGAGGCGACCTATACCGAGCGTCGCAGGAGGCGGTGGAGAGCCTGCTCGACGCTCTGCGCGCTTACGGCCTCCGGCCGGAGGAGGCCTACCTGCTGACCAGTCTCGTCGGGCAGCTCCGCATCGCCGAGATCGTGGACGAACCGAACTTCGTGGTCACGGCGACGTTTCCCGAGTCGGTCGCGCGAGCGGTCGGCGCCACACCCGACCCGAACGCGCGGCGTTAAGGGCGCCGCCGCTCCCTCGACCGGGATGGTCGACTCGTACGCCGGCGAGCTGGAGGAAGAACGTCGGATGAAGGACGAGTTCATGGCGCGCCACCGCGAGTCCCCGTTCGTCGCGGAGTCGGTGGTCGGCTTCTCGGGATTGCACTATTTTGAGGTCGACCCCGCGTTCCGCGTGCGCGCGCGGCTCGAGCGGCTGGACGCGCCCCGCGAGGCGTACCTGCGGACCAACCGCGACGGTCAGGCGGTGATGCGCTACCTGGGCAACCTCTCGTTCCGTCTCGGGGGCCGAGGGCTCGCGCTTCGGCTGTTCCACGCGGGGGAGGGCGTCGGGACGAGCGTGTTCCTTCCCTTCCGGGACGCGACCTCGGGCGAGGAGACGTACGGCCCCGGACGGTATCTCACGCTGGAGCTCAACCCGGACGACGAGTACGAGCTCGACTTCAACCGAGCGTTCAACCCGTACTGCGCGTACACCGACGCCTACGAATGTGCGTTCCCCCCGGCCGAGAACGACCTCCCGATCGCGGTCCGGGCCGGCGAGAAGGTCTGGTCGTCCGATCGAAATCCGAGGACCCCGAGCTCGGCGGTGCTCGACCTCCTGCGCCGTGCGCCCGCCGCCCCGTCCGCCTCGGGCCCGCAGGGGAAGGCCCGAACGAAGGGTCGGTCCGCGAAGGGGCGCGCCGCGGGAAGCGCCGAGCGGCGGACCGCGGCCCCTAGACGACGGCGAGCAGCTGCGGCAGGAACGCGACGAACCCGTTCAGGACGAACTGGACGCCGAGCGCCGCGAGGATGAGCCCCATCACCCGGGTGAGCGCCATCACGCCGATCCGACCGAGGCGACGGAGGATCCGCTCCCCGAACGCGAAGACGACGAACGTCGCGGCGGTCGTCACCGCGATCGCCACGAACGTCGCGACGAGCGCGATTGGGTCGGCCGCCGCCGTCCCCTCGTAGATCATCACCGTCGAGATCGCTCCCGGGCCGGCGAGCAGAGGGATCCCGATCGGGACGATCGAAAGCTCGTCGCGTCGGGCGAGCGCCTCTTCCCGGTCCTGCGGCGTGAGCTTCGCCCGGGAGACCTGGCCCTGGAGCATGTCGTAGGCGACCACGAAGAGGAGGATCCCGCCCGCTATCTCGAAGGCGGCGAGGGTGAACCCGAACGCCGAGAACAGAAACCGGCCGGCGAGCGCGAACAGCGTGAGTGTCGCGCCCAGGACGATCACCGAACGCCGACGGACGACGGCGCGGTCTTCCGGGGAGAAGCCCTCGGTGAGGCCCACGAAGAACGGCAGCGTCCCGATCGGGTCGACGATCGCGAAGACGCTTACGGTCGCCGCGAGGAGAAACCCGAGTTCGTCCATCGATCGCGTCTCCTCGAGCCGCGCTCGGAGGGGTAGCGGCCCGCGGAAGAGCGTTACGTCGCGGGCGGCGCGGGCGCGGGGGACGCTCGGTGCCGTCGTCGGCGCAGGTCGACGACCACCCCCACGGCCGACCCGAGCAGCACGGCGAGCACCGCCCAGGGGAGGACCTCCTGCAGGATGACGGTGTTCCGCACCGTCGACAGGTCCTGGAGGTCCTGCGCGTCGAACTGCGTCGGGGGACCCCCGCCGAGCAGCCCCGCCAGGATCTGGGTCGTGTCCACGGCCCAGTACATCACGTCATTCGGGTCGCTCGAGTGGTACGGGTGGTTCGGGTCCTCGTTCGGGGCGGAACCGATGATCCCCACGAGCCCGAGCTCGTGTCCGAACTCATGGATCATCACCGTCGCGATGACCGCGGCGGACGTGCCGCCCGCCGCGGAGGCGATCGTCGCCGGGAAGACCGCGATCGAACTCCCGTAGTACGCGAGCCCGATCACGGAGGCGTCGGGACCGTACCCCCCGGGCACGAACAGGTAGAACAGCGACATCGAACCCGGCGCCGGCCACGTGGTCCGCACGCTTCGCTCGAGGGTCCACAGGTCGGTGGTCGTGAAGCGCGATTGGCCCGAAGTGTACGTCTCCTCCACAAAGTGGATGCTCGACTTCTGGAGCGTCTCGTTCATCCGCGCCCAGAGGAGCTCCACCGCGCTGGCGGGCGGAGCGTCGCCGCTCGGCGCCGCGATCTCCACGGTCACGGACGCGTCTGGAAAGCTGTTGAGCAGCTCGTGTGCCTCGGAGCCGACCGGACTGAATTGCTCCTCCTGCGGGGGGTTCAGGAAGAACCATCCCACCACGAATCCGAGGACGAACGGCAGCACGAGCAGGATCGCGAGCGTCAGCGCTCCGGCGACGCTCACGCGGCCCGGATCCCGCGGGCGGGGACGCATTCGCTCCTCCCTTCGTCGGGGGACATCTTGAACGCTCCGGTCGACTCGACGCCGGACCTAGAGAGATGTAGGAGGAGCCGCTAGGGGCCCGCCGGTGCCCGAACGACGGTACAAGGGCTACCGGATCTACGCCTACATCGCGCTCGGGCGCCTGTTCGCCGAGCTGAACCTCGACCTGCGCCAGGACGACCTTCTCGCGCGCGTGAAGGACGCGCTATCGACCTACTCCGGAAGAGTGTCGAAGGAGGAGCTCCTGCACGCGATCCGCTCGAACTCGCACATGACCGAGAAGGTGGTCGAGTTCCTCGTGGGCGAAGGGTACGCGACGGTGCTTCGGGACGACCGGGGATATGACATCCGGATCACGGAGGCCGGGGTCGACCATCTCCGCAAGTACAACCAGTTCTACCGCGACCTCTACCGCTCCGAGCTCGAGCAGCACTACCGGTTCGTCCGAGCTCCGGACTGGATGCGCGGCTGATGCTCCTCCCCGAGGGGGACGTCCCGGCCTACGGAACCCCGAGGACGTGCGGGACGAAATCGTAGGTCCCGTCGGGGTTCTCGCTGATCACTTCGAGCTGAGCCCGGGATCGCCCGGTCCCGTGGCGGAGCTCGACCGCGTGACCGACCGCGTACTCGTACGCGTCCTCGGGCAATGGACCCGTGCGCGGACGCAGGAGGATGAGCCGAACAATGCGGGCGGGGAGCCGGGCGGCCACCGCTTGAGCGTCGGCCTCAAGGCGGCGGAGGTCGTCGAGCGCGACCGATTCGCCCGCGAGCCGTGCGAGGATCGCGAACCCCGAGCGACCGCGGCCGAGCGAGCGCCAGAGGGCACCCCCCGGCCGTACGACGGTGAGGTCGAAGACGATCTCCCGACCGCTCGCCGGGAGCGCCACACGGTACTGCATCGCCGAGGGAGACTCCTGGAGGGCCGACTCGACGGTGGGGTTCGATTGGACCAGGTACCGCCCGAGCCGCTCGATCGGCGTCCGGCCCTCGGGGACCTTCACCACCGGGTCCGCATCGCGAACGAGGCGGATCGACCGGTGCCGCTGGACGAACGCCCCGAAGAATCGGTCGGTCTGCCGGAGCAGGCTCAGGGCGATCACGCCCGCGATCAGCCCGAGGAGGCTCAGGATCGACAGCCACGGGGCGCCCCCGAGCGTACCGAGGGTGACCCCGGCCATGAGGACGATCCAGATCACGACGATCGTCGCGGTGTAGCGGTACATCCGGCGCACCGTCGGCGCCATCTCCGCGGCCCGGTCGGAGAGGTCGAAGATCGCGGAGATCGGGTCCTCGACCCCGGGCGGCCCGGTCACAACGGCTGCTCGATGGCGGGGTAGATAATACCATCAGAAGGAAATGTCACCTTAGAGATCGGCTCTTCTCGCAGCCCCACGTGCCACACCCTCTCCCAGACTACCTTCGCCTCCTCTCGAAGGCTACAATCGTTAGCCGCGACACCCACGTCACCGTACTCCCTCGCATCCCCACTGTCGGCCTGTTCAACTCGGCGGTGCTCAACTCCCTCGTCGATTGCTGGCCTCGCGTCGAGGACCGGGGCGAGTCCGTGTGCACCCTCGCACGGACGAGCGGTACTCCAACGTCCGCGGGATCGGCTGATTCCCGACCGCGAGTGGGATCCCTACTCGTGGCCGAACGCGAAGGATTGACCGGCCGAGAGCGGCTGGTCTGGAACGCGTACTGCAAGCTACGAAAGGAGCTCTCCCAGGGGTCGCTCGAAGGGAAGGCCGACAAGCTCCGGAAGTGCAGCCCGACGCAGGCCTCGGGTCGACGGCAGGCGTGCGACGTCTGCGGGGTCAGCTTCCAGCGGCGGGACCCGCTGCTCCGCCACCCGGTGACGGCGAAGCACCAGGAGCACGCGACGGGTTACGCTACTCGGCGACCTGGCGGGGGGGGGTCGCGGGCAAGGCGATGGTCTCCAGCCGGAGGCGATCATTGATCGACTGAGTCTGCGCCGGTGTGCGTCCCCGGCCGGCAAAGAAGGGGACGAACAGGTTGGTCCTCCGGGTCAACCCCGGCCCTACGTGACCGTCACCGAGGTGATCTTCCACCCGGTGTTCCCGAGAGTGGCGCCGTTGATGCTCGCAATAGCGCTAGTGCCGATTCCGTAGTTGACGGTGACAGCCGAGGCGTCGATGGAAACGCTGGCGAGCACCCAGTAGTTGTGGGAACTGTTCAACGTCCAGTTGTCCCATGTGTAACAGCGGCCCGCGACGATGTAGCCGCAGTTCGATCCCGTGTTGATCCACGTGACACTCGCCCCGGTTGCCTTCGTGCCGGAGGCAGCGCAGGTCAAGTACGGATAATTGTACTGCCCACAGTAGCCGCTACCGTTGGAACTGCCGCACGCGCCGCTGCCATTACAATACGTGGAGTTAAGCGTGTAGGAATAGTTCAGCGGAAGATAGGCGAAGCTGTACTGTCCGCTGTTGTAGGAGTTGTTGGTCTGGTCGAATAGCTGCATGCTTACCGAAACTAGCGCGCCGACTGCGATGTCGCAGAAAATGTAGGTGGGCGTCCCAGGCACATTCTTGGCTGTCGGACATCCGCCGGCGGCCCGAACGTGCGAAACGATAATTGTGTAGGAGTACGAGAAGTTGACGCTGAAGTTATGCGCCATGTTCGTGTAGACCTTCACCGGAAACCCGACTTGTAGGTTGTCCGATACATCCGACTCGGCGTAGCCCGGGCCCGTCGGGACGATGTTGCATCCCTTCGCCGCGGCGTATGCGAACGCCGTAAGGTTCCCCGTCTTCGGCAGCCAGTAGTTGGAGTTTAGGGCGACGCCGGACTTGCAGTTCCCGCCCACGAAGATGGATTTCGACTGCGCCAAGGCGGTATGCTTGTACGGCGGGAGGATTACGTGCGGCTTGAGGGCGCCGACCGTCGGCGAGATCGATATCAGCAGCGCGAGCGCGACCGCGAGCCCCATCGTGCCGAATCGCAGCGTACGGTCGGAGCAATGGTAACTGTCCGATCGATCCAAATCTCTCGGTTCCATCTTCTCAGCCTTCCGCATGCGTTCTGCGGCCCTCGCGGTCAACCTCCCGGCTCCAAGGACCACCCGGAGCGACTCGCGAGGAAACACCTCGCGTTTATACCTCGTGTTCGCGGCCAAGCGTACAGTGCCGCGATTGTTTGGAACCGGGCACCGGGAGCAGGCCCCTAGCGCCGGTTCTGACAGCAGTTGGGTGATTGCGCCGACCGAGCCTCTCGGGTTTGAGGCAGGTTCGGATTGCGCCGATTCTTGCTGGACCATAGACCCGTGGATCGCGAAACACCAACAGGAAAAGGGGCCTCCCCCAAGTCTACGAGACGAACGGCCTGACCGAGAAGGGACCCCTTGTTGTAGGGCGAAACGCGGGGACCCCAGTCATCTCGCATCGTGACAGACTGCGGCGATGTCGAGCCTCCACGTGAAGGTGCTAGGCCAGGGTACCCCTGCGATCATCGTTCACGGGAGTGGCTCAAGCTGCGAGGAGCACGCCGCCCAGGAACCGCTCGCCGCGCACCATCGCCTCGTGATGCCCGAACGTCGCGGATATCCTCGGAGCCCTCCCGCGGCCCGGGTTGACTACGAAGTGGATGCTCAGGATATCACGGACCTGCTGAGCGACGATGCGCACCTTGTGGGCAAGTCCTATGGCGGCGTGGGGTGCCTCTTGGCCGCGAGCCTGCGTCCCGAAGCCGTGCTCTCGCTCACCGTAGTGGAACCTCCTCTGCTCGGCCTCGCGCGAGGGAATCCCGACGCGGAGGCAGTCGCGGGACGCTTGACTAGCGTGTACGAAACGATGCAGAACGCCTCTCCAGAGGCGTTCGACGCCGCGTTTGATGGAGCGTTGGGTTTTCAGCACCCGCCCGCGGCACTGGACCCGGCGGTGCGCGAGGCGGTAATATCCATGATGAAGGAGCGCCTACCCTTCGACGCCAAGGTCTCGTACGACGACCTGGCCGCAGCTTCGTTTCCAAAGCTTGTCATCTCCGGAGGCTGGAGCGGCGTGTTTACGCAGGTCAGCGAAGAGCTGTCTCGACGTATTCACGCGGAACATGTCGTCATCCGAGGAAATGGTCATTCTGTCGGCGGGACCGGAAAGCCCTTCAATGACGCGCTCGAGGGGCTTTGGGACATAGCCGAGAAGCGGTCGCGGTGAGTCTAGGCCGCCCCCCCAACCGTTCTAGGACTAGCTCGTTTGGATTGGGACCGTTAGCGATCCCGGCCCTGACAGCACCCCGCCGCTGCACCTATGCTGAGAGCGCGCCGAACCCGTCCCTATGCGCGGGTCGTTTCCTTGGCCTCTTGTCCTTCGACCCTTTCGGTCGACCGAGGTGGACCCCGAGCGCCCGGCGCGACGCCATGCCTGACTTCGTCCGCCGAGAGATCATTTCTCGCTCCCACTTCGCGACCCAGGCGAAGATCGCGACCAGGAGGTCCCGGGCAGGGCCGTCGGCATTCAGCCAGGTCTCCGTGTGCGACCAGACGCGGACGCCCCACCGCTCAAACTGCGTAACGAGCGTCAGGATCGGCCCCGGGCCGCGGCGGGAGAGCCGGGACAGCTCCCAGACCATCAGGACATCGAACTCGTGGCGGGAGGCGCCCCGGGTGAGCCTCCAGAGGTCCCAGTCGTTCGCCCCACCTGAGACGTAGCTCCCGACCCGATCGCAGACCGTCCAGCCCATACGCTCCGCGTCGCGCTCAAGCTCCGCCAGCTGGCGGGAGTAGTCCTGCTGCGCGGTCGAGCAGCGGGCGTAGATCAGGGCCCGCACGGCTGCGTCCCCCATGCCCGAGTCTTACAAGGACTCGGGCACCCTCAAAGAATTGCCTCGCGCACGTCAGAGAACCGGGTCGAGGCGGGGGGCCGCCGCTGGCCCGCACCACCTTCCTCCCCCTCCGACTGGAGGAGAGGAGAGAGGAGAGAAGGGCAACCCCCCCGCCCCCTCGTTCGGTGGCGCCGGGCGTGATGATTCTATAGTCGGGAATCGCTCCCTCCGCCGGTCGGGTTTGGATGAGCGCCGTCAACGCACCGCCCTCGGGATCCGTCGCGGGAGCACCGTCAGAACCGTTCCTGTTCGAAGTCGACTACGAACTCAAAGCTGATCCCGAGGAGGCTAAGGGAAGTGATCTAGGCGCGGCCATCTCGCTCCTCGCCCCGAGGGGCTACATCATCGCCGGGTCAATTTGGAGGATTGAGTTCGAGCTCGCGAATCGATCGAGCCTTCCTTTTCCTGGGGGAACGGCGCGTTTTCGACTCGAGACCGAGAGGTGGACGAACAGCTTGGGACCAAGTACGATTCCGCCAATCTTGGTCGGTGCGAAGGGGAAGTTGCCACCTTTCGAGATTTACATCCCCATCGCGGGCATGGCGTGGGGTGCCCTCTCCGCACAGAGCGTAGGGCGAATCGCCGGTCGCTTCAATCGGCATGGCTACGACGCCCCTAGAGACGAGTATCAAGTTCCGCTTCCAACGGCGGCCCTCGAATGGGCGCTCGAGGTTGGAATCATGGATCGACTGGCGGGAACACCGCCCGCCAGGCCGTAACTCTGATGCCGGGCGCCACCAGATCTAGCCGGCCCTCCGACCAGATCGCGCCGTCCGCCCGACCGTCGGCCCGACTAGAGGAGTCTGAGCCGACCCCCGCCGTCCTCGTCCAAGAGCATCAGCGGCGGCTTGCAGGAATGGATCGGAAGCTAGAGCTGCTCTGGGATGAGAAGACAGCCCGCGAGGGGGCCGCTAAGGTGAAGAGCGAACAGGACTCCGAAGCAAAAAAATGGGAGCATAGGTTTTGGTCCCTCGTCATAGTACTAGTCGGCGTGGCGACATTCCTGAGCACGTGGATCGGCTTTCTGCTGACGCATCCATAGGGGTGTTTCACCATCCCTCGTAGGCGCGGGGTCTATCCGACCAAGCGTCCCCGTCGCTCGAGGGATCCCGTGAACAAATTCGAGCGCGAATACTGGGACGGAGCTCGCGAGGCGGCGCTGACGGTCTACACGGCGGCAAAGGGACGCGCCGACGTACCAGAGGACGTGCGTCGGCTCGCCCTCGAGCTCCTGGAGGAGACGGCGGCACGGAAGAACCGGGAATTCCGCGACGCCCTAGGCCTCGGTGCATCGGGCCCCACCGAGCGAAAGTTCTAGTTAGGGGGACGGTATGCAGTTTGGCCTTTCGTGAGCGAGATCTCCACGATAGAGTGGACGGACGCGACCTGGAACCCCGTCACGGGCTGCACGAAGATCTCGCAGGGGTGCAAGCACTGTTACGCTGCACGGTTCGCCGAACGGTTCCGAGGAGTTCCGGGTCACCCGTACGAGCAGGGTTTCGACCTAAAGCTGTGGCCCGAGCGGCTCGAGCTCCCTATTGGCTGGTCCGAGCCGAAGCGGATCTTCGTGAACTCGATGTCGGACCTCTACCATCCGGATGTGCCGCTCGACTACATCCTTCGAGTTTTCGAGACGATGCGGCGGGCGTACTGGCACACCTTTCAGATCCTGACCAAGCGAGCGGATCGGCTCGCTGAGGTCGGCCAGGTCGTTGATTGGTCTCCGAACGTTTGGCAGGGCGTAAGCGTTGAAGACGAGCGCGTAGCATGGAGAATCGATCGACTCCGAACGGTCCCGGCGGCCGTGCGGTTTCTCTCGCTCGAGCCGCTCATCGGCCCGCTCGAGCGTCTGAACCTGCGCGGGATACAGTGGGTCATCGTCGGAGGGGAGAGCGGCCCGGGATCGCGCCCGATGGATCCGAGGTGGGTCCGGCGAATTCGCGCTCAATGCCGCAGCGCCCGGGTCCCATTCTTCTTCAAGCAGTGGGGCGGGGTCCAGAAGCACCGCGCAGGTCGCGAACTCGACGGCCGAACTTGGGATGGATTCCCGCGAGGCTCATCCGGTCGACGGCGGTTTGATGACGGGAGCCCCGTCCCCCAACTTCTGTTGTCGCGTCGCCCTCCCTCCCAACGAATGCGGTAACTCGGTCTCGAGGACGTGTCGGACTTGCTCGCCGGTGAGCGACTTGAGCTTCGGTTTCAGGGCAGACACTCGTTTTCGCCACTCGCTGTGGGTCGGCGAGTCGCGAACCCCGAATAGCAGATCGTAGCTGTACCCGCGAATCTCCTTTTGCACCGTAAGTACGTCGACGTGACGTCTCAGCCGCCTGAATTGTTCCTCGTAGAGGGTGCTTGCGGCCTCTCGCGTTCCAAGACCGGCCGGAATAGGCCTCCCGTAGAACGATTCCATCTTCGAACTGGCC
The DNA here is from genome assembly GCA_035656255.1 of Thermoplasmata archaeon. Classification (GTDB taxonomy): domain Archaea; phylum Thermoplasmatota; class Thermoplasmata; order Lutacidiplasmatales; family UBA184; genus Lutacidiplasma. The sequence goes on along the minus strand of DASRSV010000029.1, from coordinate 161,692 downwards.
GTCGACACCCGCGCCGCCCCGGCGACGAGATGCGTCACGAAGACGTCGGCGGCCGGATGTACCTCGAGCAGCCTCTGAAGGGTCGAGTACTGGAGATCCAAGCCCTCGGGGTCAGCGAACACCAGGGCGTGCGTCCCTCCAGGTCGAACTGCCTCGAGAACACGATCCAGAAGCTTGTTGCAATCCCCTTCGAGGAGGTCGAGCCGACCAGGCGACGAGTATCCGAATCTCTTGAGTGCGTCCTCGAGTATCGCGGCTCGATTTCGCGATTGTTCCACCGCAACGATGCGGTCGAATGCGGCTCCGTGCGCCTCGGGGTCTGATTGGTCCAGGTACGACGCGGCGACGAGCGAGCTTCCGGGTGAGCAGAACTCGCCCTTACCGAGCGAATAACGACTCGCCCCTGAACCTGCGAACAGGTCGACGAAGACCAACCGCCGGTAGAGCGGCCGGAGGATTCGGAGATAGTGCGGGATGTAATGATCCAGGACAGCGAGCTTGATCCACGTCCAGTCCTTGGTTTCAAACGCGGCGGGGCCTGGGACCGGCCAACCCCTCGTAAGTCGGAGGAGACGACGAATCTCGAGCCCCAGCCACTCGTCGGCCGGCTGGGGCTTCACCGTGAGAGCTTGCGGCTATTGATTCTGATGCTGTTTACGGAGACGACCGCAAAGGTGGGCTGGCCCGTTTGTGGGTCACGAGGTCCCCGGACGACCGCCGTGACGTTAACGAACATTTCCAACCTCACGGACTCTCCCCGATCCTTGAGTCGTACCTTGAATCCGCCGCGAATCGGGCGAGCTTCCCACTCCTCTACCGGCTCCAGTTGCATCCCACTCATCACGTGCTTCCCTTTGGCCCCGCGCGAGCCTCTACATGCTCCACCCGGGTGAGAGTAGATAAGCGCCGAAACGAGCGCTCGCCCACCTAGTCACGTCGGCCGCAGATCGTTCACGAACCTCAGGTTGTAAGGCCCCTCGGCGCCCACGGACGTTCCTGCCTCTCGTCCGAACCGCTCCCAGTCCCGGGCGAAGCCATTCGCCTCCGCCCGTATTCGGTCCCACTCGTCGGCGAGGCTCGGTTGCCATCGGTAGGGCGTAGCCTGACGCATCTCGTACACGTACGAAGCGACCGCTGAGAAGTCAGCCAGAAATGTGTCTCGTGCGAGGCGGAACGCGACGATGAACGCGTGGGAATCCAAACCCGCGCCTGCGCCCAGGATTTCCCTTGCGGTGCCGATGGCGGTGGTTCTGGCGCTCGAAGCGGCGCGCCAACCATGGTGGACGGCCTGCGCACGCTGAGCTGCGGACTGCTCGGCTGCAGTCGGTGCCGGCTCCCGGCCAATGGCGCCGAATACGGCATTCTCCGCCGTGATCATGCCGTACTCAAAGGATGTCACGAGAGACGAGTCTGGCCCGAAGACCGCAGACTCCCTTACGACGAACGCCTCAAGCCGGCTCGCGAGGTCGGTTCGCCGCCAAAAGCGACGCGCGGCCCGAAGATTCCGTCGGTTGGAACTCCAGTCGACCGCGCGCTCGAGGCCTCCAGCATACACCCAAGACAGTGCCGCGGCGCTCCCAACGATAGCAGAGAAGTCTATCGATCGCTCGCGAACTCCGCTCGAGTAAGCGAGCAGCGCGGTTCCTGCAGCGGCTACCATCACCGCTAGGATCGCAACGAACGTCCCTAGCCGGGCACCAGCTGAGAGTTGTTCAGTCGCCATCGGTCGCCGTTGTCACTTTCTCGGCGGCCCGTGCAATAGCGTCGCCCTCACCAGAAGAGCCGCAACACGAGCACTGCCGTCAGTGCGGAAAGCGCGATCGTAAGGCCCACGAGAGCCCACGTGAGGTCAACGAGACGGCTTGAGTGGCGCTCGATCGCCAGTGCCGCTCGGGTCAGCGGATAAGTTCCCAGGAACACCCCAACCCGCCCTTGCTCGGCCACTCGACCGGCATCCGCGGTCAACGTGTTGAGGTACGCGCGCCAAGCGGTCTCAGCCTCCCTGTACAATTGCTCGAGGACCTCGACGGTGGGATCCTCCCACCTCGGGTCGGAGGGCAGCGCCATACCGCTGCGACCTCAATTCCTCGCCGGCTCGGGCAAGGAGATCACGTTCACAAGAACCGACCGAGCCCCCGCTCGATCATCCCCCAGATCTGGGGCACGGTGTAGCCCAGCACGGAGCGGTGCACCGTCACGTTCAGCTGGTCCCCCGTCCTGGAGAAGCTGATGATCGTCCCGAAGAGCGGGGCCATGATGTTGCCCCGAGTGGAGTCTCCCGAGAGGGTGGCGAGCGACGGGAGGGCCCCCTTGAGCCCGCGCAGCATCTCCTCGGGGTCGCCCTTGATCGTGTAATTGCGAGTCTCAGGCATCCCCTACTTCTCCAGCACCCCGATCGGCCGTATCGCGTTCACAGGAACTGAGCGAGACCCCGCTCGATCAGCTCCCAAATCTGCGCAATACTTCGCCCCGGGACCGCCCGATGGACGGTAACCGATAGCGTCGGCCCGGTTCGCCCGTAGGTGATGATCGTCCCGAGAATTAACGCCGAGATCCGCCCGTGACTGGAGTCCCCCTCGAGGCTCGCCCCGGCCGGGAGCGCTGCGCGGAGGCCCTCGAGCATCGCCACAGGGTCGCCCCGAATGGTATACTCTCGGGTCTCCGCCATCGCTCGCTCCCTCAATCGCCCCAGTCGCACTTGCGCGAGGACGCGACGGTCCCGACCCACTCGACGTTCCGGGTGATCCGGTGGCCGAGGACCCGGCCGCACTTCCCGCAGAACTGGAGGAGGCGATCGCTCGACTCCGTCGGCTCTTGCACGATGCTCATGGGACTCCGGTATGCCATGCGGGTTACTCACTCGGCGGCGCAGGCGAGTGCTCCCGTTGGGGGTTGAGAGTTCAAAGAGCCGCTCCACAGCCGACGCATTTTCTGGATCCGCCTGGCGACAGCGCCCCGCAGTACCGGCAGTGGAGCTGGGGAAGCGGGGCGGCGGGGGTCACGAAGTTTACCACCAGGGGAGCCGACGAGTGTCCAGGTGCCGGGGCGTAGAGCGGATTGGGTGAGGTCGGTGGAGGTGGGGGAGGCGGGACGAACCGGGGCGGCGGCGGAGGTGCCAGGGCCCTCGCGTTAACGATCTCGTTCGCCCAGGGGGTCGCGTGACCGACCCGAAACCGATGGGTCCCGTACGAGAGGTCGACTTGCAGCGTCGGACCCGCCAAGCCTCGAGGGAGGGCGTGGACGTTCACTATCTCATGGAGTCGCGCGTTGAGCGTGGTCTCGATTCTAGAGGTCGATCCGAACAGGCCCTCGCGAATTTGGGCCTGATAGACCACTCGCTGATTTGAGAGGTAGAGGTTCCCGAAACGCTCCGGTGGACCAAACGACTTCGTCACCTCACGAAGCAGCACCTTCTCACCGGGTGCGAGGATCATCCCTTCCCTTCAGCTCGAACCCGCGGCGGCCCGAGCGGGTGTTCACGCTTCCAGCGGTCGAGCTTCTCCTTCACAGCCTCTAGGATGAAATTCTGACGCGCCGGGGCCGGCCACTGGCGCGCGCCCTCGATAATCCGAATCATTTCCTCGTACACACCGTCGGGTAACCGAATCCCAATCAGCTCGGATCGGGGGGTCGACTTCCTGGCCCCCGGCACGCGTCGCTACCCGAGACCGAGGATATTAATAGTGGGGCGTTTATGGTTGTTAACCACTGTTAATAACTAAGAAGCAGAAATCGGCGTCGCCCACGGTTCTTGCGCGCGTCTTCTCTGCCGACCGGGACGCGCTCGTCGCCCTGAAGCAACACCCTCGGGAGACCCTCGCCGACGTGGTGTACCGCCTGCTGCACCCGGCACTCCTCCAGCCCCTCCCTCCTCCCGAGGTCCCCGCGTGAGCGGCGTGACGCTCGACCGGTGGAGTGCCGACCCCGACTTCCAGCCGGCCGAGCTGCCGCGACTCACCGATTCCATCCTGACATTCGCTCGCACGCGTGGCACCCTCGGCTTCACCGCGGAGGAGTTCCGCTCCGGGCACGGGGGCGACCCGCACGTCGTCGCCGCGGCGATCGGCAGCCTCCGATCGCACGGGCAGCTCTGGATTCTGCGCCGCGAACCGAGCCAGCATCGCGAAGCGAAGGGCCGCTGGGTGAGCCGGTTCGTCCCGCGAGACGAGACCCGCGCATGGGTGGACCGCGTGTGACGCCTCTCGCGGGCCGCTTCCCCCAGTCCCGTGGTGAGGGGCGCGTGCGGAACCAACCTTCCTTCTGCCCGATCTGCGGGAGCGAGTTCTCGATGCTTCCGCCGCTCCTCGGTCACCTCCACACGGAGCACAGACTACTCGGGCGCGATGCCTGGGTGCCGTACCGCGTCGCGTGGCGCGAGCTGGACTGCGCGCTCCTCGGGATCACCAACCCCGAATGGGATGGTCCGTGAGCCGGCAACTGTCCCACCGCTACCTGCCCCGCGGTCACTGGACCGAGGGACCAGGCCGGGACCGAGACGACGTCGCCCCGAGCGCGATCGCGAAGCTCGGGAGCCAGTACACCGTCGCTCGCGTCCGACGCCTCGGCCCGACGTGGTGGTCGATTCAGTACTGCTGCGCGAGGTGCCCGTGAGGATCTACGTCGCCAGCTCCTGGTCGGAGGTTGTCCAGCCGATAGTCGTCCAGCTCCTGCGGGACATCGGCCACGAGGTCTACGACTTCCGTCACCCATCCGACGGGGGCGACGGGTTCCGCTGGCGACAGGTCGGCCTGGAGGGGACCGAGGTCGGCCGCGACGAACTCGTCCGCGGACTCGCGCACCCGCTCGCCGAGGCGGGGTTCTAGAGGGAGTTCGGCGCGATGCAGCGGGCCGACGTCTGCGTGCTCGTTCTTCCGTGCGGTCGATCTGCGCACTCGGAGGCCGGATGGTTTGCCGGCCAGGCGCGCCCAGTCCACGTCATCTGGCCGATCGAAGACCGCCCCGACTCGATGCTCAAGATGTTCACTGCGATCCACCGGAACCTCCAGTCGCTCGTTGAGGCGCTCGAGCTCCGTGATTTCGCGACCGTCGAGATCCTGACCGAAGCGCCATTCGCGGGGTCCAAGTAGGTGTTCGCGTTTCCCGCGCCCTCGGAGGACCACGTGCCCTACGCGGCACGGTGGTGGAACGGAGCCCTCGAGCGGTACGCGGAGTGGAAGGTTTCAGAAGGAGTATGGCGCGGATTCTCGGAGAGCCGGATGGTGGGAAGCATCAGAGCCTGGCCGGCCCGCTTCGAGGCGGCGGGACTCCCCCGGCCTCAGCACGCGCGCGACGTCTCTGCCGAGCTGATCATTCGGTGGACGTCGAATCCGCAGGGACCTGGCGGACGGCGGAGACCTGGAGGCGGTCGCCTCTCTCCGCTCCGCGTCCATTACGAGGTGAAGCACCTGCGCGAGTTTCTCGCGTGGTGCGGATGCCCCGTCGCGCGCAAACCGTCGGATTGGCGGTCCGACCCAGGCAAGGCGACGCGCCGCCGTTGGTACGATGCGGACACGCTGGACCGGCTGCTCGGCGCGGCATCCGACCGGCTCCGCCCCGTCGTGGCGTTGATGGGTTGGGTGGGCCTGCGCCGGAACGAGGCGTGGTCCGTCCGCTGCAACGACGTGTCTTTGGCGCTCGATGCGCCGTCCGTCCGGGTCACCCGGAAGGGCGGACGGGTCGAGGTCCTACCGCTGCCGATCGTCGCGGTGAACGCGCTCCGCCCGGCCATCCTGGGATGCAGCCCGAGCGAGCGGATCTACGGGCTCTCGTACTCTACGCTCGGTCAGGAGGTCTCGGCACTCGGTGCGAAGGTCGGGATCGAGCTCGCCTCGCACGACCTCCGGCGCTCGTTCGGGCGGACCCCGTACTACGAGTTCCAGTCGGACCTGAACGACATCCGGGCGCTCTGCGGCCACCGGTCCCAGGCCCAGACCGAGTACTACATCGGGGTCTCGGACGACCGGCTCCGAGCCTCGATCGCGGCGTTCGACCGTCCCCGGAAGGCTCCAGGGATCGCTCTCGTCGTGGAGGAGTAAGCCTACGACGAGGGCGCTGTTCTGAGGTTGGGATAAACCCCTCCGAAAGAGACGGCCGGCGCCTTCGTTGCGGGCGGAACATCCCCCGTCGAGCGGTTTTCCGCACGAGGTGCCAAGCCGTGGCGGAACCTGAGAACACGCACGGAGCACGCCGAAGTCTGAACTCGCCGATCGCCGTGGGATTGACGGTGGCGGGGTTGCTCGCCCTCGTCGTCATAGGGATCGCTCCGGCGACGGGGCATGGCGGGGCCGCGCCGCAGCCGGCCGCTTCGGTGTTCACCACGTCCGCCATGGCCCCTGCGAGTCTCGGGCCTACCGGCTCGTGGGCTTGGGGAGCCGCGATGAACGCATCGTTCGCGGTCCAGTACGTGGGAGCGTACAACGCCTCGATGGCCCTCACGGGCGGGAACCTGACGACCCAGGGGGCATACGTCTCGGTCGACGACGCGGCCCACATCGCGTACGCGGTCTACGCCGTGGCCAACCTCACGAGCCCGAACGCGACCGACCGCTATGTCACCCTCCGGGCCGCCGAGCTGCAGGGTGAGTACCTAGGCGTCGCGGCGACGGGGACGTTCCCGGCCGCCGGGACCTACACGTCGGGGTCGCCGGTGCACTTGGTGCCGATGTCCATCGCCCTGAACGCGACCGTGGTGGTCCTCTCGGCGTACGTCGCCTACCTCAACCTCACCGCGGGTCCGAACGGCTCGCTGTCGCTCGACAACGAGCACGTCGCGTACGCGCGGGCCGTGAACCTCTCGTTGGTCGCCGTGAACTTCCCGAATGTGACGAGGACCTCGCCCACCAACTACACCCTCGCCTACAACACCGGGGCGATCAGCGAGCAGGCATATGTGGCGGTCGACCTCCGCGCGAACTTCTCGCCGGCGCTCCCGCTCGTCGAGGGACCGCTGTTCGTCGGGAAGAGCTGGTGGGCGAACTCGACGGCGACGATCGTGGGCGCCGGGGCCTACGCGGCGAACGTCCAGGCGAAGGCGCCCAACGGGGCGACGTACCACGCCTCGAGCTCTGGGGCCGTGCAGGTGAACGTCTCGGGGCCTGTCGCGCTCTGGCTCACCGTCACCCGATCCACGACGGTCGTCTACCCGAACGGTCAGAATGAGACGGACTACGAGATCGCGGACGCCTCGGGTGCCACCCGCGTCGTACTCGCGAACGGGCTTGTCGTGTTGCCGGCGCAGGACCCCGGCAAGGCCGCGGGCATCGTCGACGCGGTGCCCGAGCACCCGGCGGCCGCCGCGGCCACCCCGCCGTCCGTCGCACCCAACGCAGCGATCTACTCGCCGGAACGGGGGCGCGTCGCGGCGCAGGTGAGCCGCCCCAGCACGGGCTCGGCCGTGACGGCCGCCCCGCTGACCGTCGACCAAGCGAACGCCGCCATGAGCGGGCTCGGTCACCCCACGAGGCCGTCCCCGACCGCCACGGGGTCGAGCCCCTTCGGACTCGCCCTCTTGCTCATCGGGGCGGCCGCCGTCGGAGGCGTCCTCCTTGCGCGGCGGTCTCGTCGCCGCGGCTCGCGGAGGCAGGCTCCGACGGTCCCACCGGGGGCCTCCCAGGCGCACGGCGCCCCGGGGGACGGCTCAACGAGGGGGTAAGACTCCGAGGCTCGCTCCACTGAGTCCCCCGACGGTCGAGTTCCAACCCCTTCCCCCTGTTCTTCGGGCCTGCTCTGCTCTGCCAAATCCGGACGCCCGTCGTGGGGGGGAGCGGGCGAGCCCGGGGCGCGTTCGGTTCCTTCGCCCGCGAACGCGCTATCCGCGACCCCGGCCGGTACGCGCTCGTCGGGTCGGGGTCCGACCGGCGCTCTCGAGGAGCGGTGCGAACCGTGCGGTGAAATGGCGCATCCGCTCGGGGGCTTCGACCATTCGGAGCCCCTTGACCGAACCGCGACGGGCCCAGACCGCGGCGACGGCCCGGGCGACGTAGTCGAGGTGGCTGACGGAATACACCCGACGGGGAATCGCCAGCCGGACCAGCTCCAGTGTCGGTCCGCTGCTTCCGGGACCGTCCCCGAACATGATCTTGCCGACCTCGACGGTGCGGATCCCCGCCTCCCGGTAGATCTCGACGACGAGCGCTTGCCCGGGAAGCTCGGACTCCTGGAGGTCCGGGAGGAACCGCCGAACGTCCAAGTACACGGCGTGGCCGCCGGGGGGACGCAGGAGGGGCACCCCGCGCTCCTCGAGTCGACGAGCGAGATACCGCACCTGGGCGATCCGGTGCTCGAGGTAGGCGAGGTCGGTCGCCTCCTCCAGGCCGATCGCCATCGCCTCGAGGTCGCGTCGGGCGAGGCCCCCGTAGGTCGGGAACCCTTCGAACAGGATGAGCTGCTCCTTGAGGCGAGCAGCCAGCGCCGGGTCCCGGGTGGCGACGAACCCTCCGATGTTGACGAGCCCGTCCTTCTTCGCGCTCATCGTCGCGCCCTGGGCGAGGGCGAAGATCTCGAGCCCGATCTCGCGGATCGATCGCGAGCACATACCCGGCTCGCGCTCCCGGATGAAGAACGCGTTCTCCGCCCAGCGGCACATGTCGAGGTAGAGCGGAACGCCGCGCGCCCCGCAGGCGGCAGAGACCTCGCGGAGGTTCGCGAGCGAGACCGGTTGGCCGCCGCCCGTGTTGTTCGTGAGGGTGACCATTACGAGGGGGACGGACCCGGCCGGACTCTCTCGGAGGAGGCGCTCGAGCGCGGGGACGTCCACGTTCCCCTTGAACGGGGCGTCGCTCTCGAGGTCGTACGCCTCGGCGATGGCGAGGTTCACCGGGCGGGCGCCCTGGTGGAGCACGTGCGCCTGCGTCGTGTCGAAGTGCATGTTGTTCGGGACGACCTGGCCGGGCCGGAGCAGGAGCGAGAAGAGCAGGTGCTCGGCGGCACGCCCCTGGTGCGCGGGGATGATGTGCGGGAATCCGGTCAGCTCGCGGACGGTTCGTTCGAACCGGGCGAAGTTCCGGCTTCCCGCGTACGATTCGTCGCCGGTCATGAGCCCCGCCCATTGCCGGTCGCTCATCGCGGCCGTACCCGAATCGGTGAGCAGGTCGATCGTCACCTCGGACGACTGGAGGTTGAACAGATTGAATCCGGCCCGTTCGAGCGCCCGCTCGCGTTCCTCCCGGGACGGGAACGGGATCCGCTCGACGACCTTCGTCTTGAACGGCTCGAGCGGGAGCTCCTCGCTAGGCGAGGGGGCACCCATTGCCGGTCGGACCTGACGGCGCGTATTTAGACCTCCTAGGGGGATTGGCGGCTATCCGGCGTACCGGCGAACCGGACCGGGCCGGTACAAAATAGCCCGCAGGGTCCAAATACCCGACCGGACGAATGCGTATTAGTGCGTATGCGACCCGCGGCCCGCGTGACGGGTCCGCTGGCGCTCTTGGCGTCAGCGCTCGGCACGCTCCTCATGTTGGTCCCGACGTCGGCGCCGCTGCCGGTCCACGGGATGATCCCGATGACGGGCTCGGGGGTCGCGCCGCTCGGCGCGGTCCCCGCGGCTGGTCCGTCCCCCGCGGTGTGGGGCCACCTCCCCGCGGCGAACGGGGTCGCCCCGTCGCTCCGCGAGGGCGCGGCCGTCGCGTACGACCAGGCCGACCAGGAGGTGGTCCTGTTCGGCGGCTGCGCCGCCGTCTGTCCGCTCGGAGATACGTGGACCTACAGCGGCGGGGTGTGGACCAACCTCACGGCCGGCTTCACCGTCCAACCGACGGCGCGCTCGAGTGCGGCGTTCGCCTACGACGGGTTCTACCATGGGCTCGTCCTCTTCGGGGGCCGCTCACGGACGACGACGCTGGCCGATCAGTGGGTCTTCCGCGGCAACACGTGGTACCCCACGGACCTGACGAACGCGACCCATCCCAGCGCGCGGAGCCTGAGCGTGCTCGTCGGCGACCCGCGCGACAGCGAATCGGTGATGTTCGGGGGGGTGGATGGGAACGGGAGCGTCCTCGGGGATACGTGGGTGCTCAACGGAGGAAGCTGGCAGCAGCTCTCGTTGAGCCCCCCCTCCGCTCCGACGGCCCGCTCGGCATCGGTCGCGACCTACTACTCGGGTATCCGGTACGTGATGCTCTTCGGCGGCGCGGACGCGTCGGGCCGGGCGCTCGGCGACAGCTGGGCGTTCTTCGGCAACGCTTGGAGCCGGCTCGCAGTCGGCGCGACCTCCGCGCCTCCCGCCCGCGCCTCCGCCACGTTCGTGTTCGACTCGTTCCTCAACTCGGCGCTGCTGTTCGGCGGGGCGGCCAACGGCACCGACCGGAGCGACACCTGGCTGTTCACCCAAGGCGCCTGGACCAACCTCACGGCGTCGCTCGGGCGATCCCCCACCCCGCGCAGCGGCGCCGCCGGGGCCTACGATCTCAAGGACGACTACGCGGTGCTGGTCGGCGGCGGGACCCCCTCCGGTCTCGCCCCGGCGCTGTGGGTCTTCGTGAACCCGCTCTCGGCCTACATCGCCGCGACGCCCTCCACGGTTTCGCCCGGGGCGACGGTGAACTTCGCGGCGTACGCCGAGGGAGGGATCGGCCCGTACAGCTTCACCTGGCGGTTCGGCGACCGGACGGTCCCGGTCAACGCCTCGCAGACCGCCCACGCCTACGCGGCGGGCGGTGTCTATCGGGCCGTTCTCACGGTGCTCGACAGCCGAAACGCGGTGGCCACCTCGGGGACCTCGATCCTCGTCGAGTACCCGCCGGTCGTCGTCCGGCTGTCGGTCGTCCCCGACCCTTCGCCGGCGGGCGCGAACGTCACCCTCGTCACCACCAGCATCGGCGGGCAAGGGAACCTCTCCTACCGATGGACCGGTCTTCCCGCGACCTGCGGCGTTCGTACCTCGGCGAACGTCTCCTGCCAGTTCACGCACCCCGGCGTCACCTCGGTCCAGGTGACCGTCGCAGACTCCTTCGGCGACATCTCCACGGCGAGTGCGAACGTCACCGTCGTCGCGTCGATCGCGACCGGCCTCACCGTCGCCGGCCCGAGCAGCGCCCTCGTGACGTTCGACCACCTCGGCTGGCTCCTCGTGCCTCCCCTCGCGGGCGCGACGGTGATGGCCGGCGTCTCCTCATGGGTCACCTTCGGGGCGTACCGACGAGAAAAGCTCGGTTCGGGCCCGCAGCTCCTCTGCTACATGCCCGCGGAGTGGAAGGAGACCCCCGACGATTTCGTCCCGCCCTAGCCGCGCCGTCTCGCTTACCAAACGCCGTTAAATCGCGCGCTTCGTCTCACGCCGCCATGGTGGCACAGCGGAAGGCCGAGGCGACGTGGGAACACGACCTGCTCCACGGTTCGGGCCGGGTGAAGATGGCCGGCGGGGCGTTCGGTGAGGCGCGGATCAGCTGGTCGGCCCGGACCGAGAGCCTCGACGGCAAGACGAGCCCGGAGGAGCTCCTCGCGGCGGCGCACGCGAGCTGCTTTGCGATGGCCCTCTCGAACACCCTCGCGAAGGCGCAGACGCCCCCGGAGCAGGTCCACGTGACGGCGACCTGCACGTTCGACAAGGTGGGAGACGGGTGGGCCGTCACGACGATGGACCTTGACGTCGAGGGGAAGGTGCCGGGCTCGGACGCCGCGAAGTTCGAGGCGGCCGCGAAGGCCGCCTCGGAGGGCTGCCCGATATCGAAAGCGCTGCACGGGAACGTGCAGATCCGGGTGAAGGCGCACCTCACGTAGGCGCGGACGATCCGGCGCCGCACGCGCGCGGGCCGGCTATGCCGGCGCGCGCGACTCCTCGATCCGGATCACCGACTTCCGGATCTGGCGATCGCGCACGAACGTCACGTCGACCGCACCGCCGATCGGCAGCTCCCCGAGGGTTCGGAGGAGGTCGCGGAGCGACCCGACGTCGCGCGACCCGACGCGGACGAGCGTATCGCCCGGTCGCAGCCCGGCCGAATGAGCGGGGCTTCCCCGCATGATCTCCGTGACCGGTACCCCCGCCGGTGCCCCGTCGGGCGCGTACGAGAGTCCGACGATGCCCAGCCAGGGACGGGCCACGCGGCCGGCGGTCCGCAGTTGGCTCATCACGCGACGCACGGTGTTGACGGGGACCGCGAATCCGACTCCCTGGGCGAACGGCACCATCGCCGTATTGATCCCGACCACGGCCCCGGAGATCTCGGCGAGCGGGCCGCCGCTGTTCCCCGGGTTGATCGCTGCGTCCGTCTGGATGAGCCCCTCGAAGACGAAATCGGACCCGGGCAGCGGGCGGTTGAGCGCGCTGATCACCCCGACCGATACGGTCGGCCCGCCGGGCAGGCCGAGCGAATTGCCGACCGCAAGGGCGAACTGGCCGACCTTGAGCCGGTCGGAGTCGCCGAGCTGGGCGGCCGGGACTCCGACCGACGGGATGCGGATCACCGCCAGGTCGGTCAGCGGGTCCTCGCCGATGCGTTGACCGGTGACCTCCCGGTCGTCGGGCAGACGCACCTTCAGGGTCGGGGCGCCGCGGACCACGTGGTCGTTCGTGACGATGAACCCCTCCGGGTCGACGACGACCCCGGTACCGGATCCTTCGGGTGCGAACGCACCATCGCGCTCGGGCACGCGGGTCGCCGGTCGCGAGACGCGAACGACGCTTCGGCTGAGACGGGCCACGGAGTCGGTGAGTCGACTCTCGAGCTCCTCGATCGTCATGTCCCATCCAGCGCGGGTCGGGGAATATTGAGCGGATGGCCGTGCTTCCGGTCACTCCCTCGATCAGCGGTCGCACCCGGATGCCTTCGGATCACCCGTCGAGCCGCGGTCCGCGAACCCTCGGTGCGCGCCCCTTCGAGGCGGGGCGGCGACCCCGGGGAGAGGGCTCGTCGCCCTCGTCCGCGGTCTCCGAGCTCGACGTTGCGAGCAGTTGGCGGACCCGGCCGCTCTCGGCCTCGTACCCGGTCAGGACGGCTAGCTCCTCGGCCGTGAGGCCGAGCTCTTGGGCCAACGCTCGGGCGCGGGCGAGCCCCTCGGGGCGCTGAGCGCGCCCCCGTACTCCCACCAGGATCGCCTCGACGAGCGGGAACATCGTCTCGATTGCCTTGCGCCGCGAGAGGTGGCTGGCGCGGCCGATCTTCTGGGCGGCGCTGGTCCTCAACCCCCGAGTGAACTTCGAACGACCCATCGCTCCCAGGAACTGCGGGAAGCCGACCGGTTCATCGCGACCGGGGGCCGAACCGACACTTTCGAGGGCGACGCCGCCGGTCATCACCTCGGTCGCGAACGGCCAGAGGCCCCAGATCCGATGACGCCGCGCGAGGTTGAGGAGCCGGTCCGCGCGACCGAGCATTTCGAATCCGCGATACCGGCGGACGGCGTCGCGGGCAAACCTCGGGACGTTCTCCTCCATGAACGGGAAGACCACATCCGGAGGCTCGTCGACGGCGTCCCGGATCTCACCCCCTCGGTAGACGCGCGGCTCGCGCATGATACGCCCCACCAGTCCGAACATGGTGGAAGGGCCGACCCGTACGCCCCAGAACGTTCGAGCCGCGCTCTCGGGCAGAAGGGCGACCGCCTCGAGGTCGTTGAGCGCCGCCCGGACGTCGCCCCGGCTCCGCTGGAGGATCGTCTCGAGCAGCTGCGCCGAGACCGTCCACGACTCGTCCAGGATGATCCGGCGCAGGAGCCGCTTGAGCTCGGCCTCGGGAACCGGGTCGAACCGGATGACCGGGAGCTCGCGCCGGAGGGACGGCGCGTTCCGGAACGTATCCTCCGTGTCGTTCATCGTCAGGACGACCGGCTGCCGGGTCTCGCGGATGAGCCGCACGATTGCGGCGAGGCCGCCTCGGTCGCTCACATCGGCGTGCTTCTCGCCGGCGCGCCAGTCGGCGAGATCCCGCTGGGCGTCGGGGCCCTTCGACCACGCCGGCCGCCCCGGAGAGTTCGGCACGTCCTCCCACGCCTCGAACGGCTTCGGATGCCTCCCAGCCACGAGCCCGTAGGCCACGTTCAGCGCCGCGATGTCGCTGTAGTGCTGCCGCGCGAAATCGCGGAACGAGGCGGGCTTCGACTTCGCGGAGGGCGCATCGGAGACGCGCCCGAACAGGCTGTCGGCCTCGTCGAGGACGATCAGGGTTCGCGCCCCTTTCGCGTACGGTCGGTACTCCCCATCGATCCCCAGCGTGGTGGTAAGGGACGCGCGGCCCGCGACCAGCTCGATCGCGCGTTGGTTCCGGGCGTCCGACGCGTTCATTTCGACGACGGTCCAGCCGAGCTCGCGTGCGAGGGCGAGGGCGGAGGTCGTCTTTCCGACGCCGGGCGGGCCGACCAGCGCGACCGCCCGGCCCGAAGGCGGCGGCGTCCCGGCCCGCCACGGCTCGGCCCACTGAAGGAGCTCCGCGATCGCGGCTGAGTTGCCGACCACATCGGCGAGCCGTCCGGGCCGTGTCCGCTCCGTCAGCGCGCGGCGTTCGTGTGGAAGCGGGGCCGAAGGCATCGACGCCGACGCGCGAGCGACCGGAAGGCATGAGCATCGCGCTCCCGCACCGCCGCCAGCTCCGGCGTTGGCGATGATGCCATGTGCCGAACGAGCGATCCCCGTCCGATGCAGTACCGTCGGCTCGAGGGCGCTCCCACGGACGTGTCGGTGGTGGGCCTCGACGTGGGCGCCGTGCTCGCGCGCGGTCCGCGCGGAGGCGAGGGAGCGATCAGCGCGCTGATCCGCGCGGCCGTCCTGATTGGCGTGGACCTCTTCGATGTCGCCGATGCGCCTGATCCCGCACTGGCCCTCCGGGCAATCGAGGATGGGGCGCGTGAACGGCCCTACACGGCCGTCGTTCCGGTACCGGACGGACGAGCTCTGCCCGCGAGCCCGTCGCCGTCGGACCTGCCACGGACGTGGGTTGAACTGGTCGATGTACCGGTGAAGCCCCCGCCGGCTCCGTCCCCCACGTGGCTCCGCGGTCGTCGGTTTCCGCCGAGGGACGGCGCTACGTTCAGTCGGGAGCAGCTGCTGGCCGAAAGGACCACCGTGCTGCGCGTGGCCGGCAGCGCCGTCGACCCGACGTCGTTGATCGGCGCGGCGTCGCTCGCCGGCGACGGCGGGATCTCGATCGTCGTCACCGACCCGCATGGGCAAGGATTGTTGGACGGGCGGTGGCTCGAGGGCTCCCTCGCCAACCAGCCGCGACCCGCGCCCCCGGAGCCATGGCCCCAGCTGAGAGATCGTCTCGAACCCGTCACCCGCCTCGCCCCTCTCACTTCGGGGCGAGGACGCTCGCTCGCCCAATCGGCCGTGCAGTTCGCCCTCGCCTCGCCGCGCGTCGCGGCGGTCCTCGTGGCGCCGACCGTACCCTCCCAGATCGCTGAGCTGGCCCACCCGGAGGCGTGGCCGGAGTTCACCGAAGCCGACCGCGAGCGGGTGCTCTCCCGGCGCCCGGAACGACGGCCCGGAGTACGGTGACTCTGAAGGAATATGTTGAGGTACCGAGACAACTATAGCCTATGTCGGGTCACTATATACGACACGGGCGGTTCGCACGGCCGGCGCCGGCTTCGGGCCGGCGAGGAACCGTATGAGCAGTCCGAATCCAGCGGGTGGAACACCGAGTCCGAACGCTCCGTCGACCCCAGAGGAGCCCCTCCAGCGAAAGAAGGGGAGCCGCACGGGGACCTGGGTCGCCGTCATTGTCATCGTCGTGATCCTGGTCGGCGTCGGGGTCGCGTACGCCGAAGGTTGGATCTTTGGGGCGAAGTCGGCCAAGCAGTCGATCAACGGGGCGGGCTCGACCTTCGTCGCACCGCTCCAAGACAAGTGGGAGACGACGTACACGGCGGCGTCGGTGAACTACGCCGCGATCGGTAGCGGCGCGGGCATCCAGCAGATCACCGCAAAGACCGTCGACTACGGCGCGACCGACGCGCCGCTGACGGGGACACAGAAGGCGCTCGCTCCCGGGATCCAGCAGTTCCCCGATTCCGCGGGCGGCGTAGCCGTCATCTACAACGTCCCAGGGGTCACGAGCACGACCCCGATCCAGTTCAACGGGACCGTGCTCGCTGAGATCTTCCTCGGCCAGATCACGAGCTGGAACGACGCTCGGCTCCAGTCGATCCAGGCGAGCGGCGTCACCCTGCCGAACCACGCGATCGTCTGCGTCTCGCGCTCGGACGGGAGCGGGACGACGTTCGTCTTCACGTCGTACCTCGCGAAAGAGAGCACGGTCTGGGCGACCGGCCCGGGCCACGGGACGAGCGTGAAGTTCCCGGTCGGTGTGACGGCGAAGGGTAGCTCGGGCGTGACGACCGACGTCCAGACGACGGCCGGTGCCATCGGCTACGTCGACCTGGAGTATGCGCTCGCGAACAACGTCACCTTCGGGAAGGTCGCCAACACGGTGGGCGCCTACATCCTGCCGACGCTCGCGAGCACCGCGAGCGCCATCGCGGACTCCACGCAGGTGTTTCCCGCCGGCAACGGCGACTGGAGCAATGTCTCGATCCTGAACTCCCCGGGGCCGACCGACTACCCGATCACCTCGTTGACGTACCTCCTTTTCTATCAGGACCTTGGGACGGCGTACGGGTCGCAGTACTCGCAGGCGAAGGCGCAGGCGCTCGTGAACCTCCTCGAGTGGATGATCACGACGGGCCAGTCGTACTCGTCCGCGCTCTACTACGTCCCGCTGCCCGCGAACATCGTCGCGATCGACCAGACGACGCTGCACGGAGAGCTGTACAACGGGCAGGCGCTGACCGTCGGGTAGCCCCCGACCGGATCGGGGGTGGCGAACCGCTTCGTGGACGGGCTCCTCCGCCGCTTCCGGCGGAGGGGCCCCGTCCATCTGGGTGACCTCCTTTTCCACGGGATCACGGCGGCGATCGCCGTCGGTCTCCTCGGGATCGTACTCGCTCTCGTCGTGGTCTTGTACTCGGGCGCCAACCCAAGCATCGTCCACTACGGGTTCTCGTTCCTCACGGGGAATTCCTGGGATCCGAACCACGCGGTGTACGGGCTCCTGCCAATCATCCAAGGGACGCTCGTCACCTCCGCGGTCGCTCTCCTCATCTCCGTTCCGCTCAGCGTCGGCGCGGCGGTCTTCCTCTCCGAGCACGCGCCCCGGTGGCTCCGCGACCCGGTGGGGTACGTGGTCGAACTGCTCGCCGCGATCCCGTCCGTGATCTACGGGTTCTGGGGCCTCCTCGTCCTTCGGCCCTTCATGCGCACCACAATCGAGCCGTTCCTCCAGTGGACGGTCGCCTGGGTGCCGGGGGCCATCGGTGGAACCCCGGCCGGTGCCCGCCCCGTGGTCGCGGTCCTCATCGGCTGGGGCCCGGCGCTCTTCGCCGGCACCCCGCAGGGGCTCGACCTACTCACCGCGAGCGTCGTTCTCGCGGTCATGGTGACCCCGACGATCTCCGCCATCTCGCGGGAGTCGATTGCTGCGGTGCCGAACCACCAGCGCGAGGCCGCGCTCAGTCTTGGCGCGACTCGCTGGGAGTCGACCCGGATGGCGGTGCTTTCCTACGCTCGAGTTGGGATCGTCGGAGGGATCATCCTCGGCCTCGGCCGGGCATTGGGCGAGACGATGGCGATCACGATGACGATCGGAAACAGCGACTCGTTCTCGGGATCCCTCCTCGTCCCCGGTCAAACGATCGCCTCGCTCATCGCCAACAAGTTCACGGAAGCGACCGAACCGTTCCACCAGTCGGCGCTCATCGAAGCCGGGCTCGTACTGCTGGCGATCACCTTGGTTGTGAACGTGCTCGCTCGGCTCCTCGTCTGGCGCGTCGTCCGTCGGCCGGGCGAGACGGGAGCTTGACCATGGCGTCGCACGCTGCCCGAAGGGCCGTCAATGCGATCGCCTTCGCTCTGACGGCCGGCTGCGTCATCGTGATTCTGATCCCGCTCGCGAGCCTCTTGTACACGGCGTTCGCCAACGGAGGGAGCGTCCTCAGCCTCCACTTCCTCGTGGGGTCGCCCGCGGTCGCCTGTACTCCGGGCCCCGGGTGCAACTCGGGAGGCATCGGCCCCCTGCTGGTCGGGACCCTCGTTCTGCTCGCGCTCGCCTCGGCAATCGCCGTCCCGGTCGGGGTCTTCGCGGGCGTCTACATGAGCGAGTTCGGTGGCCGGGGTCTGGGTCGCACGGTAAGCTTCTTCACCGATGTGATGACCGGCGTCCCTTCGATCGTCGTAGGCGTGTTTGTCTACCAGCTCCTCTACCTGTACGACCCAAGAATCGTCTTCAGCACGATCTCGGGTTCCCTAGCACTTGCGGTGATCATGATCCCAATCGTGGCGCGCACGAGCGAGGAAGGGCTCCGATCCGTGCCGACGCACGTTCGGGAGGCCGCGCTTGGCCTTGGCATTCCCAGGTACCGGACGATCCTCTCGGTCGTCGTGCCGAGTGCCATCCCGGCGGTCGCCACGGGGATCCTCCTCTCGGTAATGAGGGCCGGGGGCGAGGTTGCTCCCCTCCTGTTCACGGCGTTCGGAAACCTGAACGGTTTCGTCGCCTTCAATCAACCGGTCGGCGCGCTCGCTCCCCTCATCTTCGACGACGGGACGTCCCCGTTCGCCAACCTCCGGGCTGCCGCGTGGGGCGCGACATTGATCCTGGTCGTCCTGATGCTTGGCATTAGTCTACTCGCGCGGCTTTTCCTAAGCAACCGCGTTCGCGTCGCGGGCGGGGGGTGAGCGGGACGACGACGAAGTTCCAGGTCGAGCATCTGAACGCCTTCTACGGCAGCAAGCAGGCGTTATTCGACATCAACCTCGAGATCCCCGAGAAGACGGTCACCGCGATCATCGGGCCGTCGGGGTGCGGGAAGTCGACGCTCATCCGCTGCTTCAACCGGATGCACGAGGTCCACCCGAAGGCACGCGTCGAGGGGACGATCCGGCTCGATGGCGAAGAGATCCACGAGCTCGACCCGGTCCGCGTCCGCCGTCGGGTCGGGATGGTCTTCCAGAAGGCGAACCCGTTCCCGACGATGTCCGTGTACCAGAACGTCGCGGCCGGGCTCCGCCTCAACGGGACTCGGGGGCAGGAGGCGCTCGACGCCGCGGTCGTACGGAGCCTCAAGTCCGCGGGACTGTGGGAGGAGGTCAAATCGAACCTCGACGCGCCCGGGGTCGGGCTCTCCGGAGGGCAGCAGCAACGACTCTGCATCGCGCGTGCGCTCGCCGTCGAGCCCGAGGTGCTCCTCATGGACGAGCCGTGCAGCGCCCTCGACCCGATCGCGACCGCGAAGATCGAGGACCTGATGTTCGACCTGCGGCAGAACTACACGGTCGTGATCGTCACGCACAACATGCAGCAGGCCGCCCGCGTCGCGGAGTTCACAGCGTTCATGTACCTCGGGAAGCTCATCGAGTTCGATCGGACGAAGAAGCTGTTCGAGAATCCGAGCGAGAAGCTGACCGAAGGGTACATCACCGGCAGGTTTGGTTAGATGCCGGAGCAGGCCGAGCGGAAGGCGCTCAGTGAGGGCCTCGCGGAGCTCCGCGAGCGGATGACGACCCTGGCGGAGCTCGCGCGGGTCGCGATCCGGAAGGCGATCGAGACGTTCGAGGACAAGCCGGAGGAGGCGAGCGCCGTCTTCACGCTCGACCAGGAGATCTTCGCGCTGCGCGAGGAGACGGTGAAGTCGTGCATCGACCTCATCGCACTCCATGCGCCGGTCGCCCGGGACCTCCGGACCATCACGACATCGCTCGAGATCACGACGGACCTCGACCGGGTCGGTCGCTACTCGAAGGACATCGCCGAATCGGGCACCCGCCTCCGAGGGCGGAAGGGGGGCCCGGTCAAGACCCCACCGAAGATGCACCAGATGGGGGAACTGACCATCGGGATGGTGGACACCGCGATCAAGGCGTTCCTCGCGGCGGATGCGGAACCCGTCCGCAACATCATCCAAGCGGACGATGCGGTCGACAACCTGCACGACGTGCTCTACACGGACGTCGTGGATGGGATGGCCGCCCGGGCGATCGCCCCGGACGTCGGCGCCCAGTACATACTCGTCAACCGCTACCTGGAGCGGATCTCGGACCATGCCGTCAATATCGGCCACCACGTGACCTACCTGGTGACCGGCCGCCGTCCGTGGCGGCCTGGCGGGCACAGGATCGCGTAGCGCCGCTGGCGAGGGTCACGCGTTGGCGCCCCCGGAGCGCCCGCGGGGAGTCCCTCGCTGGGTACCTAGGGCTCGACTATCCCTCGAGTTCGAAGTAAATCTTGACGGTCGCCTTGTACTCGGTGATCTTCTGGTTCTCGATCCGACCCTCGAGCTCCGACACGCGGAACCACCGTAGGTTTCGGACCGTCTTCGCCGCGGTCGTGACCGCGTTCTCCGCTGCCTTCGCGAACGAATCCTTCGACGATCCGACGACTTCCGACACCTTCTGGACCATGGGATGCACCGGCCGGGGCGACCCGGCCCACGCTGATAGACCTGCCGTCCCGCCCGCGCCAGGCGTCGGAGCCGCTAGAGAGGTTCGAACTCCCGACCTGCTGATTACAAATCAGCCGCTCTACCAACTGAGCTATAGCGGCACCCGCCCCGACCGGTTCTACCCCCCGAGGCGCTCTCGGAGTACAAGAACTCGAGGATTCGAAGTCGACCCCCGAGAGCCCCGAGCCAACGGTCTTGCCCGCCGCGGGAGCAGGGCGAATCCCGACCGCTGCCGATTCAGCGGGACGTCGCTCCGCGCGGAATGACGGAGGACGAACGCTCGAAACTCGCGTCCATCCGCACCGGGCCTCCGTCGCGGCTGAGTCCCAGCTGCGCAATGTCGCGGGCGTACGCGATCGTTCGGTCGATGGATTGGAGGATGAACCCGACCGCGGCGACCGCCGACGTAGGGAGCGATCGGGACGGCTCTCCACTCACGAGGCGCTCCATGAGTGCAGCGTGGGTCGCCTCGAGCGCTGTGGCGGCATCCAGGACCTCGTTGGCCGTCGCCGGGTCGGGTCGCTCCGCGACCGAGAGGGCGGAACGTAGATGGTCGACCGCTTGACGGTGATACGTGGAGATCGCGCGCGTGGCGCTCGCCGGGATCGACGCCTCGCGGAGCCGCGCGCCGTGATCGGCGAGTAGGACCGCATGGTCGGCAATCCGCTCGAGGCAGCGGCTGAGCAGAAACGCCGACAACGGTGCGCCAAGGGCACCGCGCTCGCGGTCGACTTCGACCGAGTCGCGGAGGCGTACGGCGAGCGTCCTCTCGACGAGCCACGCGTATCGGTCTACCTCGTCGTCGCGGGTTTCCATGGGCTCGGCCGGGAGAGCGCCGTGCGCGGTCCACGACCGTTCGGCGTCCTCGTGCATGCCCACAACAACCTGGAACATCCGGCGGAGCAGGACGGGGAGCGCCAGGCTAGCTCCCTCGACCAGGTCCGAGAGCACCATACGCTCGCGGTCCTCGAACACGATCTGAGGGTGGAGGGTGCGGCGCTGGAACGCCCGCACCGTGGCGCGCGTCTCGGGGTCGAGACCCCCCGGCGCCGTCACGACGAACTGCTCGACACCGCGGAGGTACAGACCTACCAGCTCCCGGAACAGATGCTCCGGGGGAGCTCCGTGGGCCACCTCGATCTCGCCCCGGATGCGGGTCGGTTCGCTCGCCACCGGACGGATCACGATCGCTCCGCCACTCCCGATGCGAACGCCCACCGGGCTGCCGACCACGAGGTCCCGTTCGCTGACCCAATCCCTGGGTAGGGAAACGCCGACGGTCACCGCGCCCATCCGTTGCAGGCGGCGTACTGTCCCGGCGGGGGCTTCGCGTCGAGCGCCGGGGTGTGCGGCCGTCGAGTCTGAGGGGCCTTCGGGCGACCCCTGCTGGCGTTCCATCATCGAACGACCGAGGTCCGGCGACGGGTATATATTCTGCCGACTTAGATTATATTTGAATATATATGCTACCCGAAGGCTCCGGATACTTCGGAATCTCGGCGAACGCCTAATCGGGGGTGGGCGTCTCTTCCGGTCGTGTCGACGGCGACGCTCGTCCGACCGCCCGTCCGCGCCCCGCGGGGCCCGAAGCTCTCGTGCCGGGGGTGGGGGCAGGAGGCGGCACTTCGGTTGCTGATGAACAATCTCGACCCCGAGGTCGCGCGGGACCCCGAACACCTGGTCGTGTACGGCGGCCGGGGCAAGGCGGCCCGCAATTGGGAATCGTACGATGCGATCGTCGCAACCTTGCGGGAGCTCGACAACGACCAGACGCTCCTCATCCAATCCGGCAAGCCGGTCGGCGTCTTTCCCACCCACTCCGACGCCCCGCGGGTGCTCATCGTGAATGCGATGGTCGTACCGCGATGGGCGAACGACCACGACTTCTGGGAGCTGGAAGCCCGGGGCCTCACGATGTTCGGGCAGATGACCGCCGGGAGCTGGATCTACATCGGCACGCAAGGGATCCTCCAGGGAACGTACGAGACCTTGCGCTCGCTCGCGCGGATCGAGTTCGGCGCTGAAGACCTCGCCGGAAAGTGGCTCCTCTCCTCCGGGCTCGGCGAAATGGGTGGCGCGCAGCCCCTCGCCACGACGTTGCTCGGAGGGGTCGCGCTCGTGGTCGATGTCGACCCCCGCGCGATCCGTCGACGCCTGGACTCCAAGTACCTGGACGCGCAAGCGCCCGACCTCGACGCAGCGCTCGAGCAGGTTCGCGCGGCCGTCGCCAACCGACGATCGCTGTCCCTCGGGCTTCAAGCCAACGCCGCCGAGGTGTACCCCGAGCTGGTGCGTCGCAACATCGTGCCGGACGTCATCTCCGACCAGACGGCGGCCCACGACCTCACCGTCGGGTACATTCCGATCGGCGAGAGCGCGGAGTCGGCTTCCGCGCTGCGCGACCGCGACCCGGCCGGCTACCTCGCCCGGGTGCGGGCGTCGCTCGCCGATGAGGCGCGCGCGATGCTCACGCTCCAATCGCACGGTGCCAAGGCGTTCGACTACGGCAACAACTTCCGGACCCAGGCGCGCGACGCCGGCGTCACGAACGCCTTCGAGATTCCCGGCTACGTTCCCCGGTACATTCGCCCGCTGTTCGCCGTGGGGAGCGGGCCGTTCCGATGGGTAGCGCTGAGCGGCGCGCCCACGGACATCGCGCGGATCGACCGCATGATCGTTGAGGAGTTTGCCGACGACGCGGCCCTCGTCCGGTGGATCCGACTCGCGGGAGAGCGGGTACGGTTTCAGGGGCTCCCCGCCCGGATCTGCTACATGGGGTACGGCGACCGCGAACGGCTCGGTCACCTCGTCAACGACCTTGTCCGTCGCGGCGAGGTCGATGCGCCGGTCGCCATCGGCCGCGACCACCACGACAGCGGGAGCGTCGCGAGCCCGTACCGAGAGACGGAGGCGATGCGGGACGGCTCCGACGCGATCGCGGACTGGCCGATCTTGAACGCGCTGCTCAACACGGCGAGCGGCGCGACATGGGTCAGCGTCCACCACGGGGGCGGAACCGGGATCGGCAACTCGATCCACGCGGGCCTCGTCGTGGTCGCGGACGGGACGGACGACGCCGAACGCCGCCTCGGGCGGGTCCTCCATAACGACCCGGGGATCGGCGTGGCCCGCCACGCCGATGCCGGTTACCCCGAGTCGCGGCGGATTGCGGGTCGGGCACGATTCCGCCTACCCATGGGACCCGGTTGAGGCCCTCTTCCCCGAGTTGCGACGCCATCGCACGGCGTCCAATCCTCGCACGCTGCGACGGTACATTCGTTGATATGCCGCATCCCGCCTGAATCCTCTCGACGGGAGCGACCCGTCGTGGGAGCAGAAAGGAACCATGCGGATCTCGGCGCGAAGGTGGGGGGTCGGGTCGGCGATACTTGCAGGGTTGGTCCTCACCGTGTTCGTTCCGGTCGGGGCGAGCGCGCTCGCTGAACCGGGGGCCTCACCGGCGACCGCGTCGCCCACCCACCAGTGGGCTTACGGCGCGGAGAAGTGGGTCAATGTCTCCGTCACGGTCCCGAATGCGACCTACTCGGCGCAGGCTTTCTTCGGCTGGCACGTCGTGTTCACGGCGACGAACACGTCCCTCACGACGGTCGAGCTCGAGGCCCAGCGGACGATGGTCGCGTCGTTCTCGGCGACGATGTGCTCCCCCAACTGCACGCATCCGTCGTTCCACGGCTCGATGAACGTCCGAGGAGCCGAGCAGGACGCGGGGTTCACGAACCTGACCGCCCTCGCCTCCGTCTACGAGAATCACACGGCGGTCCCGGCGCTCGGCGTCGAGAACGCCTCGGCGAGGAGCCACGCGACCCTAACCGAATCGTACTCGGCTACGATCACGCTCGGAGGCGCGAGCCACACGGCGTCGGGGAATTTCGACGCCGTCGCAAACTCCTCGGCGGCGATCGAGTTCTCCCCGGCGCTCGGCCTCGTTCCGTGGAACGTCGCCCCTGGCCAGAGCTGGTCGTCTACGAGCGCCTTCACGGCCCACGGGGTGTGGTCGGTCGTCTACAACTGGTCGCGGAGCGCGTTCGCCGGGGGAACGGTCTCCGGATCCGGGAACCCCCAAGCGAGCGTGAACGCCAGCGGAAACGTCACGGTGATCGGCCGGGACGTCGGGAACATCACCCTGACGAACGGCCAGAAGGTCCCGGTGATCGAACTCGCCTTCCTCGGACCCTTTGATGACCTGGACGGGGTGATCTTCGTCCCGCACGCCGGCGGAATGTTCAGCGTGGGCGCGAACCCGGTCGGCCACACGGCCTTCGGGCTCGAGTCGGTGACCACCGCGCAGCTCGACATCTCGGTGGACGCGCTCCACCACCAGGCGGTATTCGCCGCCGCCGCTACGGCGAACGCGCCCGTCGACACGACGCTCGGTGCGATGGCCGTCCCCCTCGCCGGCGGCGTCGTTCAGCTGGCCCCGGCCGTCGGCCCGCCCCCGCCGCCCCCCCCGTACGACCCCTCCGCCGTCGCCGTCGCCGGGAACACGTACCAAGCCCAGCCGGAGTCGGTCCCTGCAGCGCAGCACGCCTCGAGCTGCATGCTCGGTGCGTGCGGCCCCATCGCCTCGGTGGCCAGCACTGCGCTCGGCTATGTACTTGTGATCGGGCTCGTCGTCGCCGCGGTGGTCGGTACCGTGGCCGTGGTGGAGTACAAGCGCTGGCGCCTGCGAACCGGTCCGCTCACCGAGATGCCGGGCCGATCCGCCGCGATCCGGGAGGAGTCGGCGATTCCCCTCGGGGCGTACGGCCCGGCACCGGGTTCAGCTCCGGCGCCCCCGCCGTCGGCCCCGTTCGCGCCACCCCGCCCGCCGATGGGTCGCTAGGCCGTCCCGGCGGGCGCGCCCAACCTTTTCCAATCGTCTTCTCGGAACTCGGTCGGGCCGCCCGTCACTGGGGCGAACGTGTCACGCCGGCCGAGCGGGCCAACTGCGATTCCGCACCCTCGATCATCCGCCGGTCTGTCTCGTAGGCGACCAGGTCGTGAGCCTCGCTCGGGCCGAGCCATCGGTACGCGTCGAAGATCGGCTCGGGATGGACGTCCGAGATCGAGGTCACGGCGAGGAAGTAGACGGTCGTCTTGAACACGTTCACGCCGCGGCGCGGGTCGTGGAAACGGTAGTGGACCTCACCGATCTCCGCCCCGAGCTCGAACTGCTGCACGCCCGTCTCCTCTGTGACCTCGCGAGCGGCGGCCTGGGCGAGCGACTCCCCCGACTCGACGTGGCCCTTGGGGAGGCACCACCGGTCCTCCTCGGTCTGGTGGAGCAGGAGAATCTCCCGCGACTTCTCATGGGCGAGGACGGCGCCGGCGGCGACCTCGGCGACGCACGGCTTCTCGGGTCGGAACGGTTCGACGACCCGGCGCACGACCGTGTCGAGCGGAGCGGGCCCTATCACGGCTCCGGATGCGCGCCGCGGTCGGCTCTGGGCCGCTTCGCCGCCGCAACGCACATCCCCCCCGGCCGTTCCGCCGGCGCCGATGCTCGCTCAGGACGAGGAGTACCACGACCTGGCCAGCCTCGTCCGAGGGAAGGCCCTCAAGAACGGCGACCGGGCGGCGCTCCGGTTCGTCGGGACGGAGTGGTCGTACGCGGAGCTCGACCGCAGGAGTGACGCCGTCGCGCGCGGTCTGGCTGCGTCCGGAATCGCCTCGGGCGAGCGGGTGGCGACGCTGCTCTACAACGGACCCGAGTTCGTCGCGACCTGGTTCGCCGCCGCCAAGCTCGGCGTCACCTCCGTCCCTCTCAACACCGGCCTCAAGGGCGAGCTGCTCCGCTACGAGCTCGCGGACTGCGCCCCGAAGGGCCTCGTCGTGGACGCACGGTTGATCGAGCCGTACCTGCCCTACCGCACGGAGCTCGCGATACCCAGGGAGTGGGTCGTCGAGGGCGCCGGTCTCGGGCACCCCGTAGGGGACGGGTTCGTTCCGTTCCACGACCTGCTGCGGGAAGGACCGGCGCTCGACCCGACGCCGCCGGCCCCGAGCGACCCCGCCTCGATCCTCTACACCAGCGGAACGACCGGTCCGCCGAAAGGGGCGCTCATCCCGCACGAGCAGATGATCTCGACCCCGGTCGAGATCGGGCGGAGGAGCCGGCTGGAGGGTGACTCGGTGCTGTACTCCGCGCTGCCGCTGTTCCACTGCAACGCGCAGGAGATGACGCTCCTCACGGCGCTCCTGAACGACCTCACCGCGGCGTTCGACGAGCGGTTCCGCGCCTCGACGTTCTGGGAGACCGCCGCCGCGCTCGGCGCCACGCACGTCTCCCTGCTCATCGCGATGATCAATGTCCTCTACAAGCAGCCCGAGAAACCCACGGACCTCACGCACCGCGTGCGGACGGCCCTGACCGCCGGCGCGACCCGCGCGATCTGGCCGAAGTTCGAGGAGCGATTCGGGCTGACCGTCGTCGAGCTGTACGGGATGACCGAGTGCGGCTGCACGACGCTCATGAACCCGCCCGGGGCGATCCGCGTGGGGTCGGTCGGTACCCCCCTCGGGTTCGTCGAGGCCGACGTGGTCGACGACCAGGACCGCCCGGTGCCGGTCGGGGAGCGCGGCGAGCTGGTCGTCCGACCGCGACGCGCCTACACGATGTTCCTGCGGTACCTCAACAAGCCCGAGGCGACCGTCGACGCCTGGCGGAACCTCTGGTTCCACACGGGCGACTACGTCCGGCGCGACGCGGACGGGTACTACTTCTTCATCGACCGGAAGAAGGACGTCATCCGTCGCCGCGGCGAGAACATCGCCCCGTACGATGTCGAGAGTGTCCTCAACGCCCATCCGGCCGTGTTCGAGTCGGTCGTCGTCGGCGTCCCGTCCGAGGTCGGGGAGGAGGACGTGAAGGCGTTCGTCCGATTCCGGGACGGCGCCGACGTCCCGCCCCGCGACCTGTTCCTCTGGTGCGGCGAGCGGCTCCCGTTCTTCATGGTCCCGCGCTACCTCGAGGTGGTCGGCGAGATCCCGAAGACGGCGAACCAGAAGGCGCAGCGATTCCTCCTGAAGGGCCGCCGCGGGGAGGCGGAGTACGACCGAGAGAAGCTCGGAATCACTCTCCGACGAGCCTAGTGCGAGGCCGCGCGGGAGGACCGTCCTCCTGGACGCGAACGCGCTCTTCCTCCCGTTCACCGCCTCGGTCGCGCTCGTCCCCGAGATCGAGCGGCTGGTACCGAACGCCCGCGTGGTGGTCCCGTCGTCCGTGATCGAGGAGCTCCAGCTCCTGCGCGAGCGGGACACCCCGAACGCCAAGGCCGCGATCGAGCTCTCCCGGGCGTTCGACACCGTCGCGAACGACGGTCGGGGGGACGTCGCGATCCTTCGTCTTGCCCAGAGCGCGGGGGCCGCGGTGGTCACCGCCGACGCAGAGCTCGGGAGAACGCTCCGCGAGGCGGGGATCGACACGATCGTCCCCCGCGACCGCGCCCGCCTCGAGCTGCGGCGCGGGAGCCGCCGGCGCTCGAACCGACCCGTGAACCGTTAAGAACCGCGTCCGGGTCGTTCGACCCCGGCGGGTTCCTCGATGGTGCGGGACGACGACCGGCTCCTCGCGCAACCCGATCCCGAGTTCGGCAGCGGGGTGATCGGCGTATGCGATGTCTGCGGTGTCCGCCAAGCGGTCATCGTCCTCCAGAAGGAGCGGTTCAAGCTCTGCGTCATCGACTTCCTCAACAAGAAGTGGACCGACACCCAGGCGAAGCCGGGCGCGCCGCTCCCGCCGTACCGGAGCGATCGGGTCTGGTTCGATAGCGCCGTCGCCCCGACGGGCGTCGCCCCGGCGATCGTGCTGAGCCCAACGAAGGTCGTGCGCCACCCGACCGTGCTGATCACCCCCGACGCCTACGGGCTCACGACGACGCTCCTGGACGCCGCGATCCGATTCGCGCGTGACGGCTTCGAGGTGCTCCTGCCGGACGTGCTCAAGACGCCCGGATTCGGCCCCCGCGAGCACCTGACGATGAGCGCCGGGGTGCGCGCCCGGGGCGGCGTGCCCCTCGACGCGCCCCGGATCACCCGCCTCCTCAACCTCTACTCCGACGCGCTCCGCTACCTTCGCGGACGCGACATGGTCGATCCGGAGAAGGCGGCGCTGTTCGGAGCCTCGACCGGCGCCTCGCTCGCGGCGGGACTGGCCGCGAGGGAGCTCAAGCTCGGCGCGGTCGCGCTCGCCTACCCGCGGCCGATCCGGCCGGCCGCGACGTGGGGGCTGGTCACGCCGCCGATCCTCCTGCTCCGCGCCGGCCACGACCCGCTCGGGCGCCGGGCGGAGGAGCAGATCCGGGCCGAGCGGAAAGGGTTCGGTGGGCTCCTCGAGACGGCGTACTTCGGGTCGGTTCGGCCCCATTTCCTCGCCCGCGACCTCAAGGCGTACGACATGGTCGTGGCCGAAGAAGCGTGGCGGCGGATCGTCGGTTTCGTTCGCGGGCGACTCATGCCGCCTCCTCCGAAACCTCCGGCCCCCCCGGTCCGGACCACCCCGCCCCCGGTTGCGGCGGCCCCGCCGGCGACCCCGTCGGCCCCGCCGAAGTCGGGCCCGCCGCCCGTCGCGTCGGCCTAGATCTCGGCGGGAACTTCGCGGACGCACGCGACGAGCTCGGACGCCGCGCGGGAGAACCGCGCGGCCTTCGCGAGATTACCTCGGATCCGGAACGTCCCGCCGAACAGGGCCTTCACCGGATCCAACGCGCCCCCGAGGAGACGCCGCCACGCGTCGCGCGATCCCTCGTAGACGAACTCGGTGGCCCGGAGCTCCGCGTCCGCCACGTAGGTCGCGGAACGGCAGCTCCCATCGGCGAGGTCAAGGACGATGCCCTCGCCGGCCGGAGCCGTGGCGTCGCGGGTCACCAGGAGCAGTATCTCCCCCCTCCACGCGGCCGCGGCTTCGCGGTACGAGGCTCGGGCATTCAGGGTTTCACGGAACCGGTCCGCCCACTCCTGGGAGAGGAAGCGCATCGGGCCACGGCGGCCCTACGCGGGATAAGAGGTCCCCGCGAGCGCGCGCACTATATGCGGCGCCCGCGGTCGCGCGGTCCGCGATGTTCCTCTACTTCCCGGTACTCCTCGGAACGGTCCGCGAGGGCCGTTCGAGCGTGCACGTCGCCCGCTACGTCGCCGATCGGCTGGGCCGTCGACCCGAGGTGGAGGCCCGCTTGTTCGACCCGAAGGACCTCCCGTTCGGGAACCTCGTGCGACGGGAATGGGAGATGGATCCGGTGCCTCCCGACGTCGCGTCGTTCGTCCGGGAGATGGGCCGGGCCGACGGCTTCGTGATCGTGACGCCGGAGTACAACTACGGGATCCCGGGGACGCTCAAGAACCTCCTCGACCACCTGTTCCACGAGTGGAACCGGAAGCCGTTCGCCCTGGTCGGATGTGGGGCGCTCTCGGGAGGAGTACGCGCGGTCGACCAGTTGCGGCAGGTCGTCACCGGGCTGCAAGGGGTTGTTGTACCTCCCCAGGTCTACGTCACGAACGTCCATTCGACGTTCGGCCCGGGCGGCCCGCTCGCCGAGGCCGAGACGTGGAACACGCGGCTCGACCGGATGTTCTCCGAGCTCGAGTGGTACGCGCGGGCCCTGAGCCGAGCCCGGGCCGGCGAGTAAGTCCCGGGCGACGGGGCGGACCCCGACTACGCGTACTCGTAGAATCCGCGGCCGGTCTTCCGGCCCAGGTGCCCGGCGTGAACGAGACGCCGGAGCGCGGGCGACGGTCTGTACTTCGGGTCGCCGGTCTCGCGCTGGAGGACCTCGGCGACCTCGAGGACCACATCGAGACCGATGAGGTCCGCGAGCTCGAACGGTCCCATCGGGAGACCGGCCCCGGCCTTCATCGCCTGGTCGATCTCCCGCGCCCCGGCGACGTGCTCCTCCAGCGCGAAGCACGCTTCGTTGAGGACGGGAAGGAGGATCCGGTTCACGACGAACCCGGGGGACTCCTTGACGCGGATCGGCAGGAGCGGGTAGCGATGGTTGCGGAGCGTCTGGAGCCACTCCATCACCTCCGTCACGACGTCCTCGCCCGTGTCGACGCCTCCGGATACCTCCACGAGGGGAAGGGTCGACGGCGGGTTGAAGAAGTGCGTGACGAGCGTGGAGCGAACGTGCCGCAGGCCTCGGCTCAGGCGGGTGATCGATAGCGACGAGGTGTTCGACCCGATCACGCCGTGGTCGGGGAGCGTGCCGTCCAGCTCTTCCAGCACCTTCCGTTTCACCGGAGCGTCCTCGAACACCGCCTCGACGACGAGGTCGACCTCGGCGAACCCGGCGTAGTCGCTCACCCCCTCCACCCGAGCGGCGACCGACTCCGCTTCCGCGGACGTGAACTTGGGGGCGAGCGAGCGGCAGAGCGCCGCGATCTGCTCAGGGTTCAGCTCGACGCCCAGACCGCGGAGCCGCTCTTCCTCCCGGCCGGCGCGCTCCGTGTGGAATCCTGCCAGCTCCCCTACGATCGACCGGACGCGGGCGAGGCCCCGGTCGACCGTCGGTCGGTCGACGTCCTTGAGGAGAACGGGGAGGCCGTTGTACGCGAAGAGCTCGGCGATGGCGGCCCCCATCGAGCCGGCTCCGACGACAGCCGCCTTCGTGACCCGCACGCCGGCCGCCTCCGAATCGCCCGAGACGGTCCGGCAGATAACCTAGGGAACTGGCGACGGCGCGAACCGGCGGCCCAGCGTGTCGCGCCGGACCCGCTCCTGCCTTCGGGCGCGCGGTCGTCTTCGAACGAACCGCAGATTCGGCTCCTTTCCGCCGACCGGGTCCGGGTCCCGCGGTTTGGCTTATTTGCCGTCGCGTTACCCGAGACCGCCGGCACGGCCGAAGAGGTGCAATCGCCGAATCTGGGATGCGGGGATGGCCCAGCCCGGTAAGGCGCTGGATTGCTAATCCAGTGGTGATTTCACCTCGGGGGTTCAAAGGAGCCGCGGGACCGACCGCGGTTCGGAGGCTCCCCCTCCCCGCGTCGTCCGCGCCGGGCCGTCTCTTGTGCGGCTACGGTGTCCGCACCACCCATCGGTCGTTCCGTTGGGCTACCGCGACCTGATCTCCGACCTGGGGAAGCTCCCCCTCGACGATCGCGAGGAGCCGTGCGCCCCCCTCAAGCTCCACGAGGGCGAGCCGATGGGGCGAGGTCCACCCCGCAGCCACGGCGGTAAGTTCGGTCGCCGCGAGCACGGTGCCGTTCCCCGGCACGACCTCGGCCACCGAACGCGCGCTCCCGCACGCCGGGCACGGGCCGTAGCGCGGGACGAACCGGTGGCCACAGTCCTCGCAGCGGCGGATCGTGAGGGTGAGCTCATCCGGCGCCATCACCCACCGTTCCGACCGAGCAGCGTCACGAACACGTGGGCTCCGAGGCCCCCGATCGATTGGGTGAGCGCCCGCCGGGCCGGGCCGGCGATCGCGAGCGGGCCGGCGGTCCCCGAGAGCTGCCGTACGACCTCGGCGATCTGCGCGAGACCGCTCGCCCCGACCGGATGACCGCGTCCGAGGATGCCCCCGGACGGATTGACCGGGAACCGACCGTCGGGCCGGGTCCAGCCATCGAGGAACCATCGACCGGCTTCCCCCGAGCCGCACGCGCCGATATCCTCGAGATCGATCAGCGCGAACGGAGCGAACGCGTCGTGCAGCTCGGCGAAATCGAGGTCCTTGCGGGTCCATCGCGCCTGCCCGTACGCGCGTTGGGCCGCCAAGCGCGTCGCCCGGAAGGTCGTCGCTTCGATACGGTCGGCGACGGAGACGGTGTCGACCGCCTGGCCGAGGCCGGCGACCGTGGCCGCTCCCTCGCCCCGCTCGATCACGACCGCGGCGGCGCCGTCGCTGATCGCACTGGCGTGGAGCAAGCGCAGCGGCGAGGCGACGGGGCGGCTCTGCCGGACCTCCTCCGCAGTGACCGGCGTCCGGAACTGGGCGTTCGGGTTTTGGGCGGCGGCGGTACGCGCCGCGACCGAAACCGCGTCGAACGCCGCCGGGTCGGCCCCGTGGCGGGTCCGATAGCACTCGGCGACGAGCGCGGCCAGCGCGAGCATCGTCGCGCCGACCGACTGCTCCTCCGCGGCGAGCGAGTGGCTCAGGATCGCGCCGACCTCCGCGTTCGGGAGCCCGGTCATCTTCTCGCCCGCGACGACCAGGGCGCGGTCATGCTGGCCGCTCGCGACGGCCCAGACCGCCGCGTGGAACGCCGCCGCGCCGCTCGCGCTCGCGCCGTCGACGCGGAGCGCCGCCGTCCCCTCGAGGCCGAGCCGCGCAGCGACCTTCGGCGCGACGTTCTCCACCCCGCCGAGGACGCTGCCGGCCATGTTCCCGACGACGAGCAGGTCGACGGGCCGGCGCCCGACCTCCTCGAGGGCGCGGCTCCCCACTTCCGCTAGAAGGTCCACGAGTCCCTCCGAGCGTCGGCCGAACGCGCCGACCGCGGCGCCGACGACCTGCGTCGGGGTCACGCCGAAACGCCCGCCCCGTCTCCGAACAGCTGCGTGAGCAGCTCGACGAATTGGACGAACGGGAGCCCGCGCTCCCACCGGAGGACGCCGTTGCCGTCGCGGGTCCGCTCGACCTCGGGGAGCCGCTTGCGAACGATGTGCCGCCATCCGCTCCCGTCGGGGCCGGGGGCGATGAACAGACGCCAGGAGTCGCCGCGGCTGCCGCCCACGCGGCGGTACGCGTAGATCACGAGGAGACCGACCCGATCGGCGGTCTTCCGATGATCGGCGAGCTGCTCCTCCGCGCGGCCGCCCGCCGAGCTGAACCGGATCGTCTCCTCATGGGAGCTCTTCACCTCGAGGGGGAAGGCAAAGTAGTCGCGCAGCGCGACGAGGTCGAAGCCGAACGAACCCGCTGCGCGGACGACCAGGCAGGGCGTCTCGGCGAGGCGTTGGATTTTCGGACGGTCGCCGGCCGGGAGCCGACGTCCGTAGGCGCGGATCGCCGTCCGGTCTCCCTCGAGAAGCGCCCGCAGCTCCCGCTCGTAGCCCGAGCCCGTGCGCACAGGGAGTTCACGCCGACCCAAGCGCATATACATTCGGGACCACGTGAACGGGGCGGTCGTGGCGATCGGAAGCGCGCTCGAGATCGACGAGGCGGAGTACGCCGTCGTGCGCGACCTGGCCGACCTCGTCCGGGAGGCCGATCGCCGCCGCCAGGTGCGGGGCGTCGCGGACCGTCCCGCCACGTTCCGTCTCTCCGAACTTCGCGCTCGGCTCGTCAAGGACCGGGTCTTCGAGGACCCGAGCCGGCTCCTCGCCCGGCTCCGGCGCCGCGGGCTCCTCGAGGAACGACCGGAGGGTCGCGGCGACCGTTCATACTCCGTCCCGTATCCGGCCGAGCTCGTCCGGCTCCTCCTGGAGGAGGTCGGCTCGGCGGAGTTCGAAGAGGCGCCCCCTCCGGCGCTCGCCCCCGTGCCCGACGAGCGCGAGGAGGTCCGGTCGATGGACGGCGACCTGCTCGGCTACCTCCGGGACCTGTGCGCCACGCGCCTCGAAGCGACCGTCGAGTTCGGCCGCACGCTCACCGTCGATCGCCTCGCCGACTACTTCCGCGGGCTGTTCGGGGAGGCACTGTACCTCGACTCGCTCCTCGCGGTGCTGCAGCAGTATGCCCTCGCGGACGTGCCCCTCCTCGCTCCGACCGGCCGCCCGACCGGAGCGACCGGGTTCCACCTGGCGCTGTTCGGCCCTCCCGGGACAGGAAAGACGTTCGCGATCGACGACCTGATCCGCGGGAACCCGCGGACGGGGGTCCCGGCGCACGGCCTCCCGGGCCGGAACCGCTACTGCGGCGGGATCACGCCGGCGCAGTTCCTTCGCTTGGGCCAGCACTACGCCGGGCGCACCTTCAACTTCCTCGTTCCCGAGTTCAACGACTGGTTCAAGTACCGTGGGATGGTCGAACCGCTCAAGCTCGTGATGGAACAGCGCGAGGTGAAGTGGGAGACCACGCTCGGGACGGTGGGTCCGTACACCTTCCGTTCGTTCTTCTCGGTGAACTACAACGTGCGCACCGGTGGCGTCTCCGACTACTGGACGACGATCGGCGACCCGAACTTCGCCGCCCTCGAGGACCGGATGCTGCTCCGCTTCCACCCGATGACGCGCGAGCGGTTCCGCGCCGTCGAGGCGAGCCAGGAGCGGCTCGAGCTTGGCAAGATCGAGTTCGACCTCGCGGGCCGCCTCCGCGACCATCTCGCGCTCGTCCACGCCGTCGAAACGGGCCATCCCCTCGTCGCCGGACGGTTCCGGATGAAACCGGTCCGCCTGGACGCGAAGCTCTACGAGCGGCTGCGGGCGGTGAGCGACGCCGCGCTCGAGAAGACGCCGAGCCCGAAGTTCTCGCCCCGGCTCAAGTCGCGCGCGGTGAAGCTCGCCGCCGCGTCGGCGCTCGTCGGCTACTTCGCGCACCCGAACGACACGACGCTCCCGATCGGCCGGGCGGAGTCGACGCTCGCCGAGCGGTTCTACCGCGAGGAGATCGATGCGCGCGAGGGCCGGCGCGGCTTCGCCGGCTGAGGCGGACGCGCCGCGGTTCCGGCGCGCCGACGACGACCAGGTCCGGGCCGTCGCCCTCGAGCTGCTGCGCGCGCGGCCCCGGCCGTACCCGTCGCAGGCGGCGTTCGTCCGCGACGTCGTGCGGCGGCTGCGCGAGTCCGACCCGAAGGCGGTCGTCGCCGGCGACCGCCTGCGCCGGATCGCGCTCGACACCCCCCAGATGCGGGTCCGTCCCCGGTTCGCCGAGCGGGCGGACGGGCCGGCGATGTCCCAGTGCCCGGTCTGCCGAGGACCGCTCGACCCGATCGTGAACCGCACGCTCGACGGCGCCCGGGCGACGCTCGGATGGCGGTGCCCGCGGTGCGGCTACTGGACCCACCTTAGGCGGCGCGTGCCGGTGCGGTACGTCTTCGAGCGCGTCGCGCGACGGCGCGGCGCTACTCGGTCCGGGACCACGTAGGTCCGCTCTCGGAATCCTTCTTCAGGGAGGATTCGAACTTCGAGTGGAAGACGCCGGACTTCGCGGCGACAGCCATGGCGATCGGGCGGTTGCGGTTGGTGAGCCCGATGAAGCTCGCCCCCATGAGCCCGACCACGACCCCCTGGACCGAGACGGAGCCGAGCCCGACCTGGTTGCCCACGGCGACCGGCTGGAGGAGCGGGATCGGCTGGGCGACCGGCACCGGGACGGCGGGCGGGACGGGCGCGGCGGGCGGGGGCGACGGGGCGACGATCGCCGACGGCATCGCCTGGACCGTCACGGTCGTGACGGGGAACGACGGCGCGATGGCGGATCCGTTGGTGCTGGGAATGTAGTACGCCTGGGTGTAGTACTGGCCGTCGAGCGGGCCGCTCCCCGAGCTGAAGCAGGTCGCGAGCGTGCACGCGTCGACGGGGACGGTCGCGAACGGCGGGCCGGTCGCCACGACGTTGAACGACGCCATCCACTCGTCCCCGACGTACATGGCGTTCAGCGTCGAGTCCGTCGAGAAGTTCCAGCCGAGGACGGTCCGACCCGCCCACGTGGAGAGCGTCGGGGCGCCCTGACAGGTCGGGAAGATCAGCAGGGAGCGCGTGCAGGCGGCGGTCGCCTGGAGCTCGTTCGCGGGCGCGACCACGATGTTCCCGAACGGGACGAACGTGAACATCGGGCGTCCCGCCCCGTGGGCGACCTCGGTCTGGTAGAACGGCCCGAACGAAGCGGAGCGGAACGCGGCGAGCAGGGTCGGGTTGTTCGTGTTCGGCTTGTTGTACGGGCCGTGGGCGACGTACTGGAGACTTCCTTGCGTCCCGTCCGGGCACGTGTACCAGCTCGGCCCGTTCCAGCTGCCGCCCGTCGCGGCCGCCATGTCGCAGCCGGCCGCGAGGACGTGCGCGACGTCAAGCTGAACCTGCGAGCCGTCGACGCCGCCGCCGCTCACCGTCGAGCTCACCGCCCAGTCCTTCGAGAGCGGGTCGGTCGCGGTGTCGAGCAGGTCGATCGTGTCGATGGGGCAGCTGCCCCCGATCGACTCGCGGCAGGCGACCGAGGAGTGGGCGAGCGCCGCGATATTGTCGCCCGGCGTGCCGTCCTGGCTGCGCGTCCACCCTTCGCACGACGGGGAGGTGACGCTCGTGAAGGTGTACGACGGCTCGCACGTCTGGCTGTAGCAGCCCGCGTTCGTCCCCCAGTGGACGGCGAGCGCCGGGCTCACGCAGTAGTTCTCCGAGTAGTTCGGGTCGCGCGGGGCGGTCGACCCCATCCAGATGATCACGTGGTGGGTGTTGTTCTGCCAGCCGAGCCCCTCGCCCGACAGGGCCCCGAACAGCGATGTGATCGACGACGAGTGCAGGAAGTTGTCGCCGAAGCCGTAGTAGCCGTACGTCCAGCCTCCGCTCAGGACCTCCGCCTGGAACGTCGACCGTACGGCCTGGCCGAAGTCCGTCGCCGGGAGGAACGAGCCGACATCGACGTGGTACGCGCTCCCGCCGTCCAGGTCCCACTCGTCGTTGGTCGCGTAGTAGTCGACCATCCCGAACGTCACATGGGAGTGCGGGTTCACCGCCTGGATCGAGTTCGCGACCGCCCCGGCGTTCACGATGAAGAACGGCACGCCGTTCGACTCCTCGCACGGCATCCCGGTGTTCGAGGTGTCGCCCGGGCACTGGTAGTTCATGTCGCCCTTGTCGTCGTACGGGTTGTACACGCCGTCCAGCCCGGTGTACTCGATCACGAAGACGACCTGGACGTCCGGCCAGGTGACGATCGACTGGGTGGTCGCGGTCGCTGTGAGCGTGACGCGGGCGAGGCCGGTGCCCGCCGGACAACCGGTCGACGCGCCGGCGCAGATGGAGCGCGGCGCCGAGTCCACGCCCAGACTCAGCGAGGCCGGAGCGATCGACGGGGAGGTCGCAAGGGGAAGGGACCCCAACGCATGAACGGTACCTCCTGCGGAATGGAACCGGGGAACCGGGGTCGACATGCCGACGGCGGAGAGCGCGGCGACGGCGATGACCGCGGCGCCCCCCAAGAGCACGGCGGCCGTTCGGCGCGTCGGTGAGATCATGGGGCTCCCAAAGGGGAACCTCCGGGTAAACCCTTGGGCTTCCCACGCGTCATCGCGCCGACCCCACCCGTCGCGCTTTCGGGGGGGGCGCCGAGCGCCCGCCTATTCCGTCCGGGACCAGGTGGGATCCTTCCCGGCCCCTGACTTGAGCGCCGAGTCGAACTTCGACTGGAACGCGCCGGACTTCGCGGCGACCGCCATCGCGATCGGACGGTTCTTCGTGGAGATCTTCATGAAGCTCGCCGCGAGGAGGCCCGCGGCCGTCCCCTGGAGGGAGACGGAGCCCAAGCCCACCTGGTTTCCGAGCCCGACGATCTGCAGGAGCGGGATCGGCTGCGGAGTCGGGACCGGGATGCCCGGCGGCACGAGCGGCGGCGGCGGGGGCGGGGCCGGGGGCGCGGACGGCGCCGAGGTCGGCTCGACCAGGACGGTCGCGAGCGGGAACGACGGGGCGACCGCCGAGCCGTTCGTCTGCGGGATGTAGAAGGCGTCGGTGTAGATGTTCGCCCCGACGGCGGAGCTCCCGCCGGCCTGGCAGAGGACCAGGGTGCACGCATCGATCGGCACGGTGGCGAACGGGGGCCCGTTCGAGACGACGTTGAACGAGGCCGTCCACGTGTCGCCGACGTACATCGCGTTCAGCGAGGGGTTCGTGCTCCAGTTCCACCCAAGGACCTCGCGGCCGGCCTGGGTCGAGATGGTCGGAAGGATCTGGCAGGTGGGGAGCGTCTGGATGCCGCGGGCGCACGCCGCGTCCGCCTGGAGCTGGCCCGCGGGCGCCGGGGCGATATTGCCGAACGGCACAAAGTTGAACATCGGCTTCCCCGCGCCCTTCGCGACCTCGGTCTGGTAGACCGGGCCGAAGGCGGCCGTACGGAACGCGGCCAGAAGGGAGGGGTTGTTCGTGTTCGGCTTGTCCGCCGGACCGTGCTGGACGAACGTGAGGGCGCCCTGTGTTCCGTCGGGACAGGTGAACCACGTGGGACCGTTCCACGAGCCACCGGTCGCGGCGGCCATGTCGCAGCCGGCCTCGAGGACGTGGTCGACGTCCAGCTGCACCTGCGCCCCGCCGGGCCCGCCGCCCGTGACCTTCTGGTTCGTCTGCCAGTCCTTCGAGAGCGGGTCGGTCGCCGTATCGACGAGGTCGATCATGTCGATCGGACAGGAGCCGCCGATCGCGCCGGTGCAGAACGGAGAGGTCTTCGTGAGCATCCCGATGTTGTCGGTGGGGATCCCGTCCTGGCTCCGGACCCATCCCTCGCAGGCGGGGGAGGTCACGTTGCTGTACGTGTACGACGGCTCACAGGTGGAGTCGTAGCAGCCGCTGTTCGAGTTCCAGACCGTCACCTGGAACGACGGGCTCACGCAGTAGTTCTCGGGATAGTTCGGGTCGCGGGGCGCGGTCGAGCCCATCCAGATGATCACGTGGTGGGTGTTGTTCTGCCAGGCGATCCCCTGCCCCATCAGGACGCCGTAGAGCGAGGTGATCTGCGAGGCGTGGAGGAAGTTGTCCTGGAAGCCGGAGTACCAGTACGTCCAGCCCCCGTTCAAGACGGTCGCCTGGAACGTCGAACGGACGGTCGGGCCGAACTCCGCGGCGTTGATGAACTGGCCCACGTCGACGTGGTATTCGGAGCCACCGTCCAGGTCCCACTGGTCGTTGGTCGCGTAGTAGTCGACCAACCCGAAGCTGACCTGCGAATGCGGATTCTCCGCCTGGATCGCGCTCGCGACCTCTCCGGCGTTCTGGATGAAGAACGGGACGCCGTTCGACTCCTCGCACGGCATTCCTGTCGGGACGCCGCCGGCGGGGCAGGTGTACGGCGCCTTCTGTTCGTCCGGATTGTAGACGCCGTCGAGGGGAGAGTACTCGACCACGAACATCACTTCGACATTCGGCCAGCTCACGGTCGTCTGCGTGTTCGCGCTCGCCGTGAGCGTGACCCGTGCCAGACCCGTACCCGCGGCGCACGACGTCTCTTGATAGCCGCAGATCGCGTGGGGGATCGAAGAGATCCCGAGCGTCAGCGCGGCGACGTTCGCCGTGGCGAGCCCCGGGCCGGCGACACGGACCCCGCTCGAAGCGACGGGGAGCGAGGTGTACCGGCCGGCCGAATGGAACGTCGGACCGACGGAGAACGCGAACGCCGACAGACCGGCGATCGCGATGGCGCCGAACGCCACGAGCCCGATGTGGACCGAACGGCGGTGCAGCCAATCGGCCCGGTTTGCGAACATGGGACGCGGGAACCTCTAACTCAACGAGTGAAATGGGCTCTTTACACCTTTCCCTCGTGTACGCCGCCGATACCCTCGGAGATTCCAGGGTCTTCCGGCGGCAGAGGGGCGTCCGGCGGAGCCCGCGTATCGGGCGGGGCTTTCCGCCGAGTGAGGAGATGCGTGACGAGCGCGCCGATGACGGCTCCTCCAAGTACGGCGACTGCGAGGCCGGTCGGACCCCCCAGGACCGTCGCGAACAGCCCCGCGGGCGAGGCGCTCACGGTCAGCGGAAACCGGAACGCGGAGACGCGCCCCGCGCCGTCGACGACCGAGATCGTCACCGTGTACGTCGCCGCGAGGGTGTAGACGTGCGTCGCGTTCGTCCCGTTGCTGAACGCTCCGTCCCCCCACGACCAGTTGACCCCGTACGGCGCGAACCCTCCGGTCACGTTCGCGACCCCGTTGAACGTGAGGCGGCCGGGGCCGCTGAGGGTGCGGTCCCATCCCAGGCGCACCGCAACGGCCGGGACGACGCGGATCGCGACCGAGGCGTTCGCTCGCTCGCTGAACCGATCCCACGCCTGGACCATGGCGCTGTACGACCCGGGAGCCGCGTAGAGGTGGCTCGCGTTCCCGTTCCCCACGCCGTTCGAAGGGGGCTTCGACTGAAACGACCAGTTGTACAGGTACGGCGGGATGCCGCTCGCCCCGACGGCGGAGAAGTTCACCGTGAGCGGGGCTTCGCCAAGGGCCGGTGCGCCCTCCGCGGCGACCGTGAACGTCCCGTTGAGCGGACCCGCGACCCAGGCGGTCAGTACGGCGGTCGCCAAGGCGCCATACCGATCGAGCACGGTCACGGACGCCCGGAAGACGCCGCCGTACCGGTATTCGTGCGTGACCACGGCGCCCGAGCCACTGCTTCCGTCCCCGAAGCTCCACGACGCCGTGATCGTCCCGAAGCCGCCGGCGGTCGCCTCCGTGAGCGTCACGTTGAGGGGCGCGAGTCCCCCAGCGGGCGTCGCGGCGGCGTACACCGTGACGACGTCGTACGCCCAGGTGTCGTTCTGGAGCGCGCCGCCACCCCCGCCGCCGAACATCATCACGTACCCGTCGTTCGCGTCGTAGGCCATCA
Source organism: Thermoplasmata archaeon (assembly GCA_035656255.1). Lineage (GTDB taxonomy): Archaea > Thermoplasmatota > Thermoplasmata > Lutacidiplasmatales > UBA184 > Lutacidiplasma. Next base: position 120,864 of record DASRSV010000029.1, on the reverse strand, counting down.
GGGCGAACTCCCTCGAAACGGGGGATCGTCCGGCCGTCACGTTCCGCCACTCGCGGTGGACGAACAGCCAGGTGTCGTTCGCGACCCCGTTCGCGGTCCCGCCGCCGAACAACACCATCTCATTGAGGGCGGGAGCATAGGCGAACCCTGCCGAGCGCCGGGGCGACGGGGTGGCCTGGGAAGCGACGGGCTGCCAGCTCCCGTTCGCCCACCACCACGTGTCCGCGAGAAGGGTGTACGCGCCGGCCGGGGTGTCGTTGTACCCCCCATAGAGCGTCACGTAGTTGTCCGCGGGGTCGAAGGCCATGCTCGCGCCGCCGCGGCCGAGGGGGAACACGGACGGGGTCCGGTGCGTCCAGGTGCCGCCGGCGAACGTCCACGTGTCGTTGAAGGAGGTCCGCTGGCAACCCCCGAACAGGATCACGTAGCGGTCGCGCGCGTCGTAGGTCATCGCCGACGCCCATCGCGGGGACGGTGCGACCGGCGTCACGAGGCGCGTCCAGCTTCCGGCCCGGAACGACCAGCTGTCGTTGAAGTCCTGGGTCGCGTTCGAGCCGCCAAAAAGCAGTACGTAGCCGTCCACCGGATCATACGCGAGGGTCGCGTGGTCGCGCGGATTCGGCGACGGTCCCTTGGTCAGGTTCGTCCAATGCCCGGCGGCGTACGCCCACGTGTCGTTGAGGTAGCTGTGGCGACCGGTGTACCCACCGAAAATCAGCACGTACTTGTCGGCCACATCGTAGGTGACGCCGGTCGCGAACAGTCGGCCGTCCGGAGCGGGTGCCCCCGGCACGGTGAGATTGGCCCACGCCGGGACGGAGCCGTTGACCGGGACGAGCTGGGGTGGAACTGACGGATCGGCGATCGCGTTCGTGAGGGATGTGGGGACTTCCGGCGCCCCACGATCCCGCGCAGGGCCGGAGTGGCCCGACGACATGGCGGGTGGGGCCCCATTGAGCGCGGCGAGGACGGCGAGCGCGATCGCGGTCGCGGAGCACAAGGCTCCGGCCCGACGGGCCCGTCGGCCTCCGATCGGGCGCGGGTCCATCGTCGGAAGAAGCCCCCCCCGTACTTCGGCCTTTGCCGCCCTCAGTGGGCAGACATCCCGATGCGCGACGGTCGCCGACCGTCAGGTCGGGCCGATGAGCGTAGGGATGACCTTCGCCGAGTGCGCGTCGACGAGCACCATCGACTTCGCACCTTTCCGGTCCAGGAGGAAGTACCAAACGGGGACGTGGACGAGCTCCCCCTCGCTCACCTGCACGTCGGTATGGATCTGGTTCACCATCGAGTGCTCGTGGTGCGCCTGGTCGGACTGGAGCTGCATCACGTACGACTGGGCGGCGTGCTGCGCGGCGTCCTCCCCGAGGTCACCGTTCAGGATCGGGGTCCCGTCGGGGATCGACTTGCGGTCGAAGAACGTCCGCTCCTTGAGCGGGAACTCGTAGTTCCTCGGCTGGTACGCGGTCATCCCCTTCACCGCGACGACCGGGTACTCGTACATTCCGGTGAGCGTCTTGCTTCGGTTCGGGTTGACCGGGGGCCCGGTCATGATCGGGACCGGCATGAAGCCCCCCCGGCGGCCGCCGAGCGCGGCCCCGAGGAGCTCGGCCGCCGCGACCGTCGCCACGGTGCTTCCCACCCCGACGGCGACGTCGCTGTAGACGTAGTTCGTCGTTGCGGAGGCGGGGATCACCCAGAACGGCACGAACGACAGCTTCTGCTCGGCGATCTTCGACTCTTCGAAGTCGTGCCGGTGGAGGAGCCCGATGTCGAGGTTCGCGCGCACGAGGTCGAGCGCCCGCTGCGCGTCGCCGACGGTCGGTACGAGCATCGTGTGCTTGGAGATCTCCTTCCAGCCCGCGCCAGCGAGGGCGACCACGCCGCCGCAGTAGGAGCAGGTGATCACCATCTCTCCGAAGACGGGGCTCAACGCCGCGCCGCATGCGGGGCACTTCATCGCCTCGGGCTCGGCCGAGGCAGTGGGTGCGGGCGGGGGCGGCGGAGCGCGGGCGGCGCCCGCGACCGGCGTGCCGCACGAGAGGCAGAACTTCGCGTTCTCCGGTAGCGGCGTGCCGCAGTTCGAACAGTTCACCGCGCGCCTCCGCGACCGATCCGGGAACGCGTCAGGCCATCGCCGCGCCGCAGTTCGGGCAGAACTTCGAGGTGCCGGGGACGCTAGTGCCGCACTTCGCGCAGGCGCGTGCCGCCGGGGCCGCCGCGGGCATCGGGCTGCCGCAGTTCGGACAGAACTTCGTGCCGACCGGCACGGCCGCGTTGCACTTCGGGCACGGGACCGTCGCGGTCGCCGCCGCCGGAGGGGCGGGCGGTGCCATCGAATTGCCGCACGACGGGCAGAAGCGGACGTTCGGAGGGACCATCGCGTTGCACTTCGGGCACGGGACGGCCATCGCCCCGCCCGCGGTCGCGCCGCCCATCATCGCCCCACCCATCTGGTAGCCCATGCCGAGGCCCGCGCCGAGGCCGACCCCCGCGCCCGCGAGCGTGCCCGCGCCGCCGGAGGGGTTCGAAGCCGCCTCGGTGAGCGCCTGGCCGGCCTGGTACTGCATGTAGTTCACGCCGAGGACGCCCATCGTCGAGCGGGTGTCGACGGCCTTCTGCACCTGTTCAGGGAGGTTGATCGAGAGCCCCTGGAGCTGGTTCAGCTCGACGCCGAGCGGACCGAAATGCGACCCCGCCGCGCCGAGCACCGCCTGCTCGATCGTCGTGAGCTGGCCCGCCAGGTCGGTGACCCGCATCCCCTGGTCCTTGAGCTTGCCGAGCGTGTTGTAGATCAGCAGGACCATCTGGTCGCGGAGCCGCGACTCGACGTCCGCCGTCGTCGCGGCGCCGAACGTCCCGACGAACTGGTTGATGAACAGGTCGGGGGCTCCGACCCGCCACCGGTAGTCGCCGAACAGCCGGAGGTTGACGAGCCCGAAATCGGGGTCCCGGAAGACGTACGGCTCCGTCGAGCCGAACTTCCCGTCGAAGATCCTCCGCTGGAGGTAGTAGACCTCGGCCTCCTGGCGGACGCCGGTCAGCGCCTGGATCACGTTGCCGATGATCCCGGCGTTCAGGCTGGTGAGGCCGAACCGGCCGGGCTTGTCGAGGTAGGCGAGCGCCTTCCCGTCCCGGTAGAAGACCGCGGTCTCGTCCTCGCGGACGACGATGTTGTCGCCGTAGCGGATGTTCCGGGGGACGCGCCACATGACGTTCGTCCCCTTGTACACGTCCTCCCAGGCGACCGTCGTCGCCCCGAGGAGGCTCCCGCCCTTCGCCGGTACCGGATTGTTCGTGACCATCGTTGTTCCCTCCCGCGCCTACGGGACGCGGATCTGCTCCACGACCTGGACGCGCGCGCGGAACGTGTCCTGGAGCTGGCGGACCATCCCGTGGAGCTGGTCGACGGCGACTCGAGCGCTCGCGTTGTCGCCGGTCAGGATCGAGGTGCGGATCGGCCCCACCGCGTTCGCGAGCTGATCGGCGGCCGCGGCGAACCCGTAATCGTACTCGTAGAGACGATCGAGGTTCCCTGCGCCGATGCGGAGCGGTGCGGCGATCCCGGTATACCCCTGCTCCGCGTGGCGGATCGTGCCTTCCAGGATCTGGAGGTCCGAGATGACCCCGGCGATGTCGTTCAGACTCTGGAAGGCGCCCGCGTTGACGAGCGCGGTTCGAATGTCGCCGAGCTGGGCGAGGGCGCCCTTCACCTTGTCCGCGACCTGGAGCCTAAGGAAGCTGTCGGCCTGGCGCGCATCCTCGTTGACCCGGTAGCCGTGGAATCCGGGGATGAGGAGTTGGAGTCGCTTCAGGAACCCGCGATCCTGGTCGACGCGGTTCCGGATATCGACCGGGCTCCCCGAAGCGCCCATCGCCGGAGCCGGGCCGGAAGGAGCCGCGGACGGCCCGACCGGTCCCGCGGGGGCCGGGGCGAGGGTCGCACCGCACGCCGCGCAGAACTTGGCATCGGGCGCGACCGGCGCGTGGCAGACGGGGCACTGAGCGGACGGCGACGCGCTCGGTGGGGCCATCGACATCAGGTCGCCCCGGGAGGCGGTGCTCCGGCGGGAGGGCGCGCCTCGGCCGAAGGCGGCGCCGAACCGCCGGCCGTGTGGTAGGAGAAGGCGTTCGGGGCGGGCCGGCCGTCCCACTCGGCGCGTCGTGCCTGGCGCGCCACCACGCCCGCTCGCACACGAGAGCGCCAGCCGATCCCCGCGAGCCATCCCACGAGGAGGACGAGGAAGACGAGCAGCAGCACGAGGTTCCCGAGGAACGTGAGCACGGAGTTGGTCGGGGGAAGAAGGACCGCGAGGAACAAGGTCGCGAATCCCATCGCCCCGAACCCCCAGCTGACCGCCCGCTGGACGGACGCGTCGGCGGAGAGCGCCTGCAGGAAATAGGCGACCAAGCCGAAGACGATCGCGATGACACCGATCGCCAGCAGCGCGAAGAAGTGGGAGTCGAACGGGAGCACGACGTAGATGATCGTGAACACGATCGCTGCGACGACGACGAAGATGACGGCCGCGACCGGGCCGGCCATCCGGGCCACGACCCCGGTGCCCGAGTCCGTCTTCAGTCGGCTCCCCCGGCGATGAATGGCGACCCCCAGTATATGGGTTTGATGCGCGCTGAGGTCGTGTTAGAGCCTCGGTTCCTCGTCGGCGCGCGACGGAGTTGGCGGCCGCACGGTCTTCGGCGGGGGAGCCGGTTCGGCCGCGGGCGGTTCGGCGGGAGCCGCCGGCTCGCTCGCTTCCGGCACCGGATGGGGCGGGGCGGGTGGATGGGGCTTCGGCGCCACGGACTTCGGTGGATCGGGCGCATGCCGCGGCGTCGACTTCGCGTGGGCGGAGGACGGATGCACGGTGGGAGGGTGGGTCGCGTGGGCGGGTCGGGCGGGCGGAGCGATCGGCGTCTGGGACGCCGCGCTGACGGGGAGCCGGCATTTCGGGCAGGTAGAGAACTGAGCGACGCAAACGTGACAGAGGGTGGCACCGCAGGCGTGCCGGACCGACGCGATCCCGCCGCAGCCGACGCATCGCGCCCCGGCCTCGGCCGGCTCGACGGACGCGACCGCCACGGCCGTGGCCGCCGGCTCGACCCGATCCTCGGGGACGTTCTCCGGGGAGAAGTACTGTCGCTCGTCCCCGGGGGCCTCGGAGGCGCTCCCGCCATCGCGGAACTCGGGAGAGTACTCCCCCAGGTTCAGCGCCGGCAACGGGGCGTGGACGGCCGAGCCCGCCGTCTCGACCGCCTTCACGAGCCGGGCCTTGTAGAGGCCGACCTTCTGAGTGCGGACGATCTGGAAGAGGGTTCGCTGGCCCTCGGGGAGCGTGAGCGCCCGGCGCGCGAGCTCCTCGACGTCCGGCGCGAGCTTGAGGTTCTCGGGTCGGAGGTCTACCTCGAGCACGGCCTTGAGGTAGCTGAAGAGGCGCTGGATCGCCGAGAGCGAGTTCGCGGGCGGGCTCAGGAGGGCGACGTCGGCGAGGGTGAAGCCGCGCCGCTCGATCCCTTCGGGCCGTCGCTCGAGCGCCGTCGTGATGAGGAGGCACGACGCCGACTCGAGCTCGGCCATCTCGGATTCGGAGAGCTTCGCGAGGTCGAGCTTCGGCGGGCGTGACAGCGCGTGGAGGACCGGCTCGAGCAGGTCGTACGGGACGTGGAGGGTCACGAACAGGTCGTTCTTGGTCACCGGACGGTGAAGGCGGGCCTCGAGCAAGAGCGCCTCGCGCCCGTACCGATCGATGAGCCCCTCCCGCGCCCGCTGGAGGGACGCCTTCTTCCCCTCCTTCGCCGGCTCGAAGTCCGAGTCGAGCGCGAGCGCGCGTTCGAAGCTTTGGCGGGCCTCGTCGCTGCGGCCGAGCCCGAGGAGGACGAGACCGCGGCCCACCCACGCGTGCTTGTCGGCGGGCGCGAGCTCGGTCGCCCGGTCGTAGAGCGCCAGGGACTCGTTCGGATGGCCGAGCTTCTCCGCCACGAAGCCCGCGCGCATCTGGAGCTCGGGACGGCCGGCGTCCAGCGCGATCGCGTGGCCGAACGCGTCTGACGCCTCGGCCCACCGTTCGGTCGCGATCAGGAGCTCGCCGAGCCGGGTCCACAGCTCGACCGACTTCGGTAGCGCCGCAACGCCCTGCTGAAGCGCGCGGACCCCTTCAGGGATCTGCCCGAGCCCGCTCTCCGCCTCCGCGAGCAGGAGGAACAGCGGCGGTTCGGCGCGGACGGTGGGCAGCGAGGTTCTAAGGAACTCCTTCGCGACCGCGTGCTGTCCTTGGTCGAGCAGGCTCCGCGTGATGCCGGCGACGGCCGTCGCCGAGCCGGGCTCGCGTCGCCGGATCTCCTCGTAGACCGCCTTCGCCTCCTCCGGTCGCTCGAGCGCGGTCAGGATCTCCGCGCGGAGCGTGAGGGTCGCGACGGACTGTTCCTTCGCGGTCGCCTTCCCGACCGCGCTCTCGATCGCCTCGAGCGCGAGGTCGGGGCGGCCCGCGGCGAGCCGAGCCCGGGCGCGGCGCGCAGCGATCTCGCTCGCCTGCGTCGGGTCGAGGGCGGTCGCCCGCTCGTACGACCGGGCCGCCTCGTCGGAGGTGCCGAGGCGCGCCGCGAGGTCGCCGTGGGCGACCCACAGGGCGGCGTCCTGGGACTCGGCCCCGCCGGCGTTGAGGAGCTGGGTGAGCGCGTCGAGGGCGGCGGGGAGGTCGCCGGCCGTCTCGTGCACCCGGAACTTCTCGAGGAGCGCCGGCCCGTTGTGCGGGTCGAGGAGGAGGATGGCGCGGAGCGAGTACTCGACCTCCGCCGGGCGGTGCAGCGCGCGGTAGGCGTCGGCGCGGGCCCGCCAGGCGCCGATGTCGTTCGGGTCCTCGCGGAGGAGGAGATCCACGTGCGGGATCACCTCGTTGTAGCGGCCCGCGAGCTGCAGGGTCTCCGCGAGCGCGAGGCGACCCGGCCGGCTCTTCGTGTCGACGGTCAGCCCTTGCTGGAAGTAGGTGACCGCGTCCTCGAACGCGCCCTGCGCCCGGAGCGCCTCGCCGACCTCGAAGTACGCATGCGGGTCGCTCCCCGCGCCGCTCACCGCGCCCTTGAGCGTCTGGAGCCCTTCGTCCCGTCGGCCGAGCTTGAGGAGGAGCTGGCCTTTCCGCCGAAGGAACATCGGGGCCTGGGGCTCGTGCGCGAGCAGAGCCTCGAGGTAGTGGAGCGCCCGCGCGTCCTGGTCGAGCTGCGAGAGGACCTGGACCTCCCCCCACAGGAGGTCGGGGTCCTCCGAGCCTTGCTCGATCGCGCGCGCGTACACCGCCTCCGCCTCGCTCGCCCGGCCGACTTCACGGAACGCGTGGCCGAGCTCCTTCAGCAGCTCCTCGTGCGGTCCGGAACCGACCGCGTCGAGCACCGCTTGGTAGGCGGCGATCGCCCGGTCGGCGTCGTGGACGAGGCGGGAGGCGCGGGCGATCCCGAGCTGGCTCGCAATCCCGAGGTTCGGGTCGGTGGAGGCCCGCTCGTACGCCACGAGGGCGGCGCGGGCCGCGTCCTCGCGCTCGAGGGACCCTTCGGGGTGCTCGAACGCCTGCGCGAGGTGGACGTTCCCCCGCTCGATCGCCACATCGTGGCGGGTCGGGTCGAGCCGGAACAGCTGGTCGTAGACCACGGGTAGCTCGGCCGAGCGACCGAGCTCCGTGAGGAGGCGCCGCTTCTCGAGCCAGTAGCCGACGTGGTCGGGGCGGCGGGCGAGGAGCTCGTCCACGACCGCGACCGCCTCCCCGAGCGAGCCGCCGACCGCGAGCGCTTCCATGAGCCGCTCGCGGGCGGGGAGGTCGTCCGGGTCCGCCGCGATCACGGCGCGCGCGAACTCGACCACGAGGTCCCGGCGGCTCCCGGTGAGCGCCGTCTCGAGCGCCTTGCGGAACGTCGCGGCGTCCTTCGGGTGGCTCCGGAGCACGGCGCGGAACGCCTCGAACCCCTCCTCGGAGCGGCCGGAGGCCACGAGCAGCTCGGCGATGCCCCGCATCGCCTCGAGGTTGTCGGGGGAGGCCGCGAGGATCGACCGGCAGGCTTCGATCGCGACGTCGCGCCGCCCCAATTGTTCGGCGAGCGCGCGCAGGCTCGCAAGGTTCGCGAGGTTGCGTGGTTCGAGCCCGCGGAGGCGTTCCCGCGCCTCGAGCGCGAGCTCGGGCGCGGCCTTCGCCGCTTCCAGGCGCTCGGCGACCTCCCGGACCGTGTTCGCGTCCGGTCGCGCCCCGGCGCGGAAGACGCGCGCGTACGACCGGCTCGCCTTCTCGACGTCGCCCGTCGCGATGTAGAGCCGGCCGCGGATGAGCGCCAGGCGGTCGTCGCTCTCGGAGTCCGGTCCGAGGCGGTCGGCCGCCTCCAGCGCCCCGTTCGGCTCCCCGAGGTTCGCGAGCAGTTCGACCTCGGTGATGGCGAGCGCGCGGTCGGACGGTTCCGCCTTGCGCAGCTCGCCGATCGCGTCGAGCGCCGCGCGGTCGTTGCCGTGCGCCCGCGCGAGCTTGAGCTTGAGCTCGAGCGCGGCGCGGTCGTGCGGAGCGACCTTGAGCGCGCGCTCCACGTACCGCATCGTGGTCGAGTCGAGCTCCTGGGCTCGGAGGTACGCCGCCGCAGCGTCGGCCCCCCGGTCCATCAAGCGGAGGACGTCCCCTCGGGTCGCCCAGATCGCCTTGTCGTTCGGCTTCGCCTGGTCGGCGCGGTCGAGCAGGGCGAGCGCCTCGTCGTTGCTCGCGTTCAGGGCGACCAGGATGAGCGCCTTGTGGTGGAGCAGGGTCGCGGAACCGGGCGCGAGCTCGAGCCCCAGGTCCGCGGCCCGTCGGGCGAGCTCCGGCTGCGAGAGCCGGTAGAACGACATCGCGGCGCTGTCGAGACGGGCGGCGACCTCCGCGGCCTCGTCGGCGAGGCCGCGGCGGTTCGCATCCACGTGCGCGAGGAACGCCTTCAGCGCCTCGATGTACCGCGTCTTGTCGTGGTGGGTCTCCCGCTCTTCGGCCTGGCGGTACAGGCGGCGGGCCGCCTCGACGGCCCCGCTCGCAGGAGGGGCGGGACGCGCCGTGCCTCCGCTGGCCGCCATCAACGAAGAATGGCGGGAGCCGGCGAATTAAACGTTCGTTTTCGGTCGAAGAGTCCGGCGGTCACGGTCGCGAACGCCGAGGGAAAACCGAATCCCCCCCGGCGGTGCGCGGAGGCTCGTGGCGGGCCGCGGTCGGAGGCGCCCGAGGCCGACGACCGCGGCCGGGCGGTCGGCGCCCCGCCGGGGGAAGTCGATCTACGACCCGATCCACGGCACCATCACGCTGGCCGACGCGCCGCTCGCCCTCGTCGGGGAGCCGGCGTTCCAGCGGCTGTGGGGGATCCGACAGACCGGGTTCGCCCACCTGGTGTTCCCCGGCGCGAACCACACGCGGCTCGAGCACTCCCTCGGCGTCTACTGGGTGGCGCGCGCCATGGCCGAGCGCCTCGCGCTGCCCAGCGCGGAGGCGCGGGCCGTCGAGGCGGGGGCGTTGCTCCACGACCTCGGGCACCCGCCGTTCTCCCACACCTACGACCCGACCCTGCTCGAGGTGTTCGGCCACGGGCACGAGGAGATCTCGCGCTCGCTCATCGTCGGGGACGACCCGTCGGGTGCGGGCATCGCGGCCATCCTCGAGCGGTCCGGGATCGAACCGGAACGGGTCGCCGACCTCGTCGACCCGCGGAAACGCTCGACGAACCGTCCCCTGCTCCAGTCGCTCCTGCACGGGCCGGTCGACGCGGACCGGATCGACTACCTCCAGCGGGATGCGCACTACACGGGGGTCGGCCACGGGGCGATCGACGCGGTCCGTCTGCTCGACACGGTCCGTTCGTTCCGCGACCGGCTCGCCTTCGCCGAGAAAGGACGGTCGGCGCTCGAAGGATTCCTCGTCGGTCGGAGCCTGATGTACGCCTCGGTGTACTTTCACAAGACCGTGCGTGCGGCCGAGGTGATGGCGCAGGCCGCGCTCGAGCGGTTGGCCGGCTACCCGGACTCCGCGCGTCCGCTGCTGCGCGGGACCGACGGCGAGCTGCTGACCACGCTCGAGCGCGGGAGCGGGGCGGCGGCCCGCCTCGCGCGTGGACTCCTCGACCGCCGGCTGCACCGTCGCCTCGCGGTCTATTTCCCCCGCGACCGCTCCGACCTCGGCCGGTTCCGTAGGCTCGGCGGCGCACCCGCCGACCGTCGCGGCGTCGAGGACGAGCTCGCGGCCGTCATCGGCGCCCCGGCGGGCGCGGTCCTCCTCGACCTCTCCGGGCTCACGCCCCGAGCGGGGGTCGGCAGCGACTTCGGGGACGTCATCCTTCTCGACGACGGCCGCGCGACCCGTCCGTTCCGCGACCATGGGCTGTGGCGGAACTTCGCCTCGCTCCCCCCGAACCGCGCGCCGGTGAGCGTCTACGTCGAGCGGGGCCACACGGACGCGCCCGTACGGATCCGGCGGTCGTTCGCGCGGCTGATCTGAACGGACCGCCGCGCCCCGGCCGGAGGGATTATCCTTAGACGGGGTTCGAGCGGCGTGCGCGTCGTCCTGGTCGGGACGGGAGTGCTCCCGATCCCGCCGGACGGCTACGGCGGCGTCGAGCGGACGATCGCGGAGTTCGCGACCGCGCTCCGGGCGGCCGGGGTGGACGTCGCGGTCCTCAATCACGTGCGACAGCGTCAATCGACCGACGAGTACCGGTTCGCGTGGGAGCTTCCCGGCCTGCTGCCCGCGTACGACGGGACGATCGTCCACGCGAGCACGCCGGTTGTGGCGAACCGTCTCCGTTGGGCAGGACGCCCGTACGTCTACACGACGCATTCGCGGCACTGGTTCGACCGCGGGGGCGTTCGGTCCCGCTGGGGGCACTGGCTCGAGCGTCGGGCGGTCGCGGGCGCGACCGCGTTCGTCGCGCTGACGGACCCCCTCGCCGCTCGGGTTCGGGAAGACCTCGCCCCGCGACCCCTCCCGCCCACCGAGGTGATCCCCATCGGGGTCGACCTCGCGCGGTTCCAACCTCGGTTCGAACAGCGGCTCGGAAACACGGCGCTCGGCGTCGGCGTGGTCGCTCCGTTCAAGCGCTGGGAGCTCGCCGCCGCGGGACTCAAGGGGACCGGCTGGCGCCTCGTGCTCGTCGGACCGAATCCCGATCCCGGCTACGCGGAGCGGGTCCGTGCCGCGGGCGATCAGGTTGAGATCACGGGTGAGGTCTCGGACTCGGAGCTGCTCGCCCGGTACGCCGGCAGCGACCTTCTGGTCCACCCGAGCTCGGTCGAGGTGCTCGCGGGTTCGGTCGTCCAGGGCCTCGCGGCCGGACTCCCCGTCATCGGAGGCCCGGCCGTCCGCGGACTGGTCGACGACGGCGTCACCGGCTGGCTCGCCCCGTCGGACGATCCCGTTCGATTCGTCGAGATGATCCGGGCCCGCGCGCACGAGCTCGCGGGCGACGTGCCGCGGCTCCGGGCGCTCGGGGGGGCGGCGCGGGCCGCGGCCGAGGCCCGGTTCGGCTGGCCGGCGGTCGTCGCCGCCCACCTGCGACTGTACGATCAGGTCGCGCCGGCGTTCACGCGATGACGAAGCCTTGCGACGTGATCGCGAACGGGCGGCGCTCGGGGTCGTGGGCCGAGCCGCGCATCCGGATGATCTTCGCCTGACGGACCGACCGGTCCCCGATCCACTTGCGGGTGAACAGGATCTCTCCTCGGGTGAGTACCTCCTCCGGCGAGAGGACGCCCGGGTTCCCCGCGTTCGCGGTGAGCAGGGTCGTCACCTCGCGCTCGCTCAGGAACCGCAGGAGCGACTGGATCTCGGAGCGCTCCGCCTGCGGGTCCTGCGTCACCTTGACGGCGAACCGGCGGAGCGAGGTGATCGAGTCGACGACGACCCGCCGGAACGGGACGTCCTTCATCTGATTGCGGAGCTTCAGGTGGACCGACTGGATCGAGATATCGTCGACGTCGCTCGACCGTTTAGGGTCCTGGGCGAACTCCTTCATCGACTTCACATCGGTGAGCGAACGGATCGTCTGGACGTCGGCGAGCCGCTTGATCCCGCGCGTCCCCGGGTTCGCGTCGAGCGTGCGGATCGCCGAAAGGTCCCAGCCGAACCCGCGGACGTTCTCGACGATCTCCGCGGGCGGCTCGTCGACCGCGACGAGCAGCACGTCCTCGTTCCGCCGCAGACCCTCCATGAGGAAGCTGAGCCCGAGGAGCGTCTTCCCCGAACCCGTCCCCCCGGTCACCAAGTACGGCCGACCAGGAATGAGACCTCCACCCAACATCCGGTCGATTCCGGGGACACCGATGGATACGCGCTCGGGTCCGAGCACGGATCACCCGGACGGCGGCGCACCGCCGTCCACCGACGCGGGCGGAGCGGAGGGGACGGCGGTCGAAGCCGGTTCAGCCGCGATGGCGGGCGAGGACTGAGCCTCCGGCGCGGCGGCGCTCGGGCGGGGCGCCGGGACTGCGCCCTCGACGCTCGGGGCCTTCTTCTTCCGGGGCTTCCGGCGGTTGACCCTCGGGACGACTTCGGCCGGGCCACCGGGCTCGGCGAGCGGCGTCGTCGTTCCAGCCGTCGAGCTGGGAGCCGGTTGGACGGACGGTTCCACGATCGCCGGCGACGGCGCGGCCCTCTTCGCGCTCCGTTTCCGGGGCGCGGCCGCGCGCGCCTTCCGGGGGGGCGCGATGTCCGCGGAGGTGGATGCCACCGGTGCCTCCGCCAGCGTTGGCCGGGGAGGTCCCAGCGCCGGAAGGGCCGCCACGGGGGCCGGGGGAGCCGGCAAGAGCACCGGAGTCGGGAGCGGGGGTCGCTCGAAATCGGCGGCCGATGGAGTCGAGGGTCCAACGGCCGGCGGCCGTGCGACGCTCGCCGGCGGCAGGGGCGCGGATTCCGGGGGCTCGGACTCCGTTGTCGGAATCTCGCCGACGGGCTCCACGGGCGTCGGAGGACGGGCGACGCTGGGCGCGAGCGTTCGGGGGGTGGCATGCTCGGGCCGGGGGGCCGGAGTCGGAGCGCCGGCAAGGCCACGAGACGGAGGGCTTCCGCGGGTGAACGCCCCCGCGATGCGGCTCGCGGCGCGCGCAATCGGTCGGCCGCTCCGCGGCGCGGGCTCGGGCGGCGACGGGAGGGGGGAAGGGGCCGTGGGAGGGGCGGGTCGTGCGACGCTCGGCGACGGGATCGGTGCGACCCGCACCGGCGGGGGTGGCGGTGCCACCGCTCCCGATGGGAGCGCGGGCGTCGGCGGAAGAGCGCCGGGACTCGTGCTGGCGAGGAGTCGCTCGACCCGGGGCCAGGACGCTTCGAGCGCGGCCGGGGAGAAGTTCTGAAGGGAGTGCTCGGGGCCCTCCCCGGCGGCCGGGTGGGCCCCTTCGCTCGCACCCCCCGCCTCCCGCCGAGCGGGAGGGGGTCGCGCGCCGCGCAGCTGGGCGAGCAGCGCGTGCGAAATCGCGGCGGCCCGCTCCACCTGACGTGCGGCCGCGTCGGGACGTGACCGGGCCCGAGCCGAGACCGCGGCCGCCAGGGCGGTCCGTACGGGGGCCAGGTCCGCCCCGGCCGCGGTGAGCGCCGCCACCTCTTGCTCGAAGGCACCGAGGTCCAGCGCAGGGACGGTCGCGGGAGGCACCTCGGGCGGCGGCGCCGGCACCCGCGTGAGCTCCGGAGCGACGGCGAGCCCCTCAACGATCTGTCGGGTGTCGCGCGAGATCGTCTCCCGGAGTTGGATCTCGATACCGTCCGGCGTGATGCGGTACGGATGGAGCCGTACGTCGTGCGGGCTCCCCCGGATCTTCTCGACGCCGATCGCGCGGACGGTCCGTCCGTCGAGGTCCCATCGAAAGAGCCGGATCTCTCCCCGGGCGAGCTGACGTTCGGGAGACTCGACGTCCTCGAGGGGTGCCTCGACGGTGAGGAGGGTCGTGATCCGGAGGTCGGAAAGGAATCGGATGAACGACTGTGCGCCGACGACCTCGTCGAACCCCTTCATGCAGAAGTACTGCAGGGCCGTGAGCGAGTCGATCACGAGCCGCTTGTACGACCTCCGGGCGATCTCCATCTTGAGCGTCTGCTCGAGCGCCGTGAACGTCACCTCGACGCTCGCGAGCTCGGGTGACTGGCGGATCCGGGGCGACGTGTCGCTGAACCGCGACGACGACCGCACGGCCGCGATGTCCTTGAACGGGGCGCGTTCGTAGCGCATCACGTCGGGGATCGCGTCGAAGACGTACACCTGGTCGATCTCCGGGGACATCCCCCGGTGGTTGATCTTCATCTCGTTCGGCGGTTCCTCGAGCGTGATCATCAGCACGCTCTCGCCGCGGCGAACGCCCTCGCACAGGAATCGGAGCGCGAGCTTCGTCTTACCGGTCCCGCTCGGACCGACGATGAGGTACGGACGGCCGGGGAGCAACCCCCCGGAGAGCATCGTGTCGAGCTCGGGACTCCCCGTCGCGACCCGGTTCCCGACCGCGGCCGGTGCCGTCTCGGTAGGTGACACGCACTAGCGGCCGGAACTCCTCCCGTGATCCCCCGGCCGCGTCGTGTACCGATGGAGGTGGCCGGTCGGTGATAGTCCTTCCGCCGGTCCGCGCCGCAGGAGATGACGGCCAGGCGGTCGGTCGCTGCGAACCGACGCGCTCGGGCAACCCCTATCTCTCTTCCGGCTCCATCGCTCGCGATGGCCGGTACGGCCGACCGCGGGCTCGAGACGATGCGGGCCTACACGTCGGAGCTGCCGTCCCACCTGCGTACGGGCTTCGCCGCCGGACTGGAGGTTGCGGGCGAGATCCCCGCCTCGGCCCGCTCGGTCCTCGCGGTCGGTCTCGGCGGCAGCGCGATCGCCCCGGATTTCGTCAGCCATCTCGCGGAAGTCGACGCCGATTTTCTGCTTCAGGTCGTCCGGGGTCCGACCTTGCCGAGGGCCGGCGGTGCGCACACCCCGATCGTCCTCGTCAGCTATTCGGGGGCCACGGCCGAGACGCTCGCCGCGTTCGATGCCGCGCGTCGGCGCAAGGCTCGGATCGTGGTGGTGAGCTCGGGCGGGGAGCTCACGGAACGCGCGGTCGAGGCCGGAGTCCCGCTCGTCCCCGTCCGCGCCGGCTATCCTCCTCGGTCGGCGCTCGGCCTCCTGCTGGGCGCGTTGCTCGGCGTTCTCGACCCGCTCTTTCCCGAATCGAACGAGCTGCGGGTCAGCGCCGCGTCCGATAAAGCCGCCGATTCGGTCGCAGAGTTCGCCTCGGCCGATGGCGGGCCGGCGCAGCTCGCGGCGCGGATCGGTCGGCGGAGTCCGACCGTCTACGCCCACGGGCCGCTCCGCGTCGTCGCACGACGCTGGGCGACGCAGATCGAGGAGAACGCGAAGCGGCTCGCCCAGTTCGATGAGCTTCCTGAGGCGTGCCACAACGCGCTCGTCGGCTGGGACGCACTCCGCCGATCGGAGGCCGCACGCCGGGCGGTCGTTCTCCTCGAGACCGAGGAGATCCATCCGCTGGTCGCGCAAGGCGCGTCGTTCCTCGGCGACCGGCTCTCAGCGCGCGGCGTCCGCTTCATGCGCCAATCGTTCGCGGGAACGGACCTGCTGGACGTGATGGTTCGGGCCGCGTTGTTCGGTGACTTCCTCAGCCTCGGCCTGGCCGCTCGCTCCCGGGTCGACCCGCTTCTGACGCCGGTCCTCACCGACGTGCGAAGGTCGCTCCGCCCTGTGCGCAGTCCCGCACCGCTCCCCCAGGGGCCAATCGTCCGCAAGGGACGCCGCCCTCGGCCGTAGCGGCGGTCTCCGCCGCGGTGTCGTATCTGAGGTCGTTTCGACCGTCGTCGCGGCGAGTGGCGCGGTGGGGGAGCATCCCGCTCCTGAGCATAGTTTGTTTGCCGAGGGATCGTCTCCGCGGCCGACGGTGAGCCGTCGGCAGATCCGAAGCCCGAGTTCGGGCGAGGCACGCTTCGCGACGTCCCAGATCTACGGGGGGATTGGATGGACCGCGTCCGGGATTGTCGTGCTCGTTCTGTCGTACTCGACCGGGGGCTTGTCGGGACTCCGCGAGTTCCTCGTCGCTATCATGTTCGGGCTGGCGGCGGTGAGCCTCGGCCTCGGGAGCCTTCAGCGACCGTCGGCGGCGGCCGCGGGCCGACCCGGTAAGCGCGACCGCGCTCCGGGGCGGCGGGCCGGCTACCTCGCCCAACGGGCTCGACCATCGTCGCCCGGAGGCGAGCTCGGTCGCATCCAAACCGTCCACTGCGCCCAGCCACCCAGAGGCACGATCAAGGCGAGCGCGACGAGGGCGGTCAGCGCGAACGAAGGCACGTGACTCCAGACGAAGAGGACGATCGCGATCACGAAACCGGTGCTGCCTAACCAGAGGAGCGATCGGACTGGTCGCCCGAGTTCGGCGCGGTCGGCCCAGAGGTCGGTCTCCAGTCCCAGGTCGAACGGGTCCGCCAGGTTCAGACTCCGTTCGGGGACCGGCGCCCCCATCCGATCGATCGCGTTCTCTCGCCGTCCTTGCCGGGCGCGGGCGAACGCTCCCGGATTCGGGAGACCGAAATCCGCGGGTCGGTCCAGCGCCGAATCGGGCCCGGCCCCGGGCCGCCGAAGGAGCCGGTCGTCCGGGTCACGCTCGGCGGACACCGGTGCCCGGCGAAGCCAGCCGGTCCATTACGCCTCCTTCCGACAATGGAGATATAGCCGGGCTCCTCGGAGCCGGCGGGTGCTGAGGTAGCCTAGCCCGGCCAAGGCGCCAGATTCGAGATCTGGTGGTGCGTATGCATCGCGGGAGTTCAAAGGGCCCGGCGACGGACGTCGCCGCGCCGGAGACTCTCCCCCTCAGCGCCTCCCCGAACCGGCGCACGCTCGAGGTGACGATCGAGCGCGCCGCGGGGTCGCGAATCCTCAATGTCGAAGTTCCGTCCTCGGCGCGCGTGCGCGACGTGCTGCGGCTCGTCGGGCAGCCGGCCGAGGGCTCGTGCGCGCTCGTCGACGGAGCGTCCGTCCCCCTCGATGGCCCCCTCCCCGTCGGGGGGCGGCTCACCGTGGTGCCGACGTTCTCGGGTGGGTAGTTCGCCGGAACGGGGGACGTCCGAGCCCGTAGACGGCGGCCACGGCGGCGGTCGCCCCCACGGCGAGGACGAACAACACCTGTTGCGGAGCCGTGAGCGCGTAGCTCACGAAGAACACGGTCACGAGCGCCGCCATCACGAACGGCCGGAGGGTCGGGTAGGCGAGCAGCGGCGGGGGCGACGGCGCGGTCGCGCGCGCGAGCCGGAGCCGGTCCTCCTCGTCGAGGAATCGGAGGGCGGGGTCGTCCGCTCCCCGCGGCGGCTCCGGGTCGGACGGTCGTCCTAGCGGGAGCGCGACGCCCCGGTCGGTCTGCGGGACGGCCCAGCTCAGCGCGGCGCCGCCGAGGGAGAGCAGCGCGACCGCGACGAACGTCGGGTCGAGCGCGCTCGAGAGGGGCGGAGCCCCCGGCGGGCCGACACCGGCGACCTGGCCGAGGAGCGCCCCCGCCTGCGAGTAGCCGATCGAGTTGACCCCCCACGGGAGCTGCTCGATCGACGCCGCGTTCCCTAGGGCGTGAACGGCGTGGAACGCCTCGACCACGACGATCGTGGAGACGACCGACGAGGCGACGAAGAACACCTGCCAGCCGGCGCTCGACCGGGAGAGCGCTCCCCAGAGCGCGGCGGCGACCGGGAAGGTCACGAGTCCCGCGACCGCGAGGCTCGAGGCGAGCACGATGGAGGTGTTCGTCGGGTCGTACGGATACTGGGCGACCGCGAACGTGCTCGCCGCCGCGCCCGCGACCCCGATAGTGTACGGCCAGGTCTCGCGACCCCGTCGCGGGAGCACGAACGGGAGGGCCGCGAGGAACCCGAAGCCGACGGTCGCGAACTCCGCGCCGGCCGTCCACGTCAGGCCCGAGCCGCCGATCCGGGCGAGGATGTAGCCGGCGAGAGGAAGGCTGAACGCGAGCCGGATCGGGGAGAGGCTCACCACGCGGCCCCCCAGGTTCGGATCCGCGCGTACACCGAGAGGAGCCGAGCGGCCGCTCCGCGACGGTCGTACAGGAACGTCGGGATCCCCCGCTCATGGACCTGACCGAGCGCTCGGTCGAGCCGGCGCGCTTCGATGCCCGTCGCGTAGCCGACCGCCGCGTCGGCGAGCGGCGCCGACGTCGCGGGGTAGAGCGCCGCGATCCGGGGGACGAAGAGGTGGAGGCGGTGGCCGCGGGAGGTGAGCTGGGCATGGTCGGCGGGGAGCCGGTTCAGCCGGGTCTCGAGGGCGGAGAAGGTGAGGATGTGGGCACGCCGTCCCAGGCGCAGCCGAAGGAAGGCGAGCGCTCCCGAGAGGTCGAAGCGGCTCGCGCGCGGCGCCGTGCGGGCGAGCTCCTGCGCCACGGTGAGCGCGTGCCGGCTGCCGCGCCCGGGCGGGATCCACGCGATCGGGCCGTCGGCGTACACGAGCAGCCCGAGCCGGTCCTCGCGGCGCGCGACGTGCCCGGCGAGGAGCCCCGCGGCGTCCGCCGCGTGGTCGAGCGCCGTCGCGCCGGCCGGTCCGGCCGCCATCGAAGGCCCGGCGTCCAGCAGGACCACGAAATCCTCCCGGCTCTCCTGCTCGTTCTCCCGGACGATGAGCTCGTCCGGGGTCGAGCGCTTCCAAGCGATACTGCGGATGTCGTCGCCGGGCTCGTAGGGACGGAGCGCGCGGAACTCCGTCCCGAAGCCGCGGCGGCGGAGCGCGGTCGCACCGAAGGCGCGCGTGGCGAGCCGCTCGCCCACGAGCCCGAGCCGCGTCGTCGGGAAGGCGGGCGCGATCGCGACCGAGAGCGGGACTCCCACGACGGCGACGCGGAAGGCGAACCCCATCGGGTCGTGGGCGACCACGATGACCGGGCCGAGGCGGAAGACGCCGCGGAGGGTCGGGCGGTAGGCGTAGGCGAGGCGGATCGTCGCTCCCGGGTCCCACCAGAGCCGCAACCGCGGGCTGCCGCCGACGAGGTCGAACGACTCCGGTACGGTGTCGAACACCTCCGCCCAGAAGGCGCGGCGGCGGCGGTGCTCGAGCTCGAGCCCGACGACGACGGTCGCGCCGGTTCCGACCCGCTCGCTCGTCTCCGCCCGATGGAGCGTGAACGGCGCGGCGGTGAACCGCCAGGTGCCGACCGCGAAGCCGACCGTCTCGGTCGCGACGACCGTGAGGGCGGCGACCCCGATGACGAGAACGAGGAGGTTCAGGCTGAAGACGCCCAGGACGAGCGTGAACAGCGACGTCGCGACCGCGGCCCAACCCCGACGCGTGAGCATGGGAATACCGCGACGCGGCCTCGCCCCGGCCGAGGAGGTTACCTCGGGACTTCGGCGCTGTGCAGCGCCGCGTTCACGACGTCCTTGAGGAGCTCCTCGGTCGTCCCCTTCCCCGTCGCGATCTGCTGCGCGAGCGCTTCGGGATGGAGGACGAGCCGATGGTTGAGCGACGGGAACGCGAGCTCCTTCACGTCGTCCGGGACGACGAACGACCGACCCGCGAACAACGCCGCCGCCTTCGCGGCGCCGAGGAACTGGACCCCGGCCCGGGGCGACCCTCCGAAGAGGACGCGCGGGTCGGCCCGGGTTCCGCGGACGATCGATCCCAGGTAGCGCAGGACGTCGTCGTGGACGAAGATCGCCCGCGCCTCGGCCTGGAAGCGGGCGATGTCGGCCGCGGAGACGACGGGGCGCTCGGGGACGACGTCCCCCGAGTCGCTGCGCGTCCTCAGGATCTTGAACTCGTCCTCCTGGTTGGGGTAGCCCAGGACGATCCGGAAGAGGAACCGGTCGAGCTCCGCCTCCGGGAGAGGGTACGTTCCTTCCTGCTCGATGGGGTTCTGGGTCGCGATCACGATGAACGGCAGCGGGAGCGGGTAGCTCCGCCCCTCGACCGTCACCTGCCGCTCCTGCATCGCCTCGAGCAGCGCCGACTGGACCTTGGGCGAGGCGCGGTTGATCTCGTCCGCCAGCACGACGTTCGCGAAGACGGGTCCGGGCCGGAACTCGAAGTCCCGGCTGTGGGGGTCGATGACGACCGCCCCGATAACGTCGGACGGCAACATGTCCGGGGTGAACTGGATCCGCTTGTAGTCGAGGGCGAGCGAGCTCGCGAACGACCGGACGAGGTAGGTCTTCGCGAGCCCCGGGACCCCTTCGAGCAGCACGTGGCCCCCCGAAGCGAGGGAGAGGGTCAACAGGCGGACCAGCGACTCCGACCCGACCACCGCGGGCGCGATCGTCCGTTGCAGCGCGCGGAGGGTCTCGGCCGCGGACGCGTCCGCGGCGCCGGCGGCGGGGGAGGAGCTCCTCGGCGGCGCCAACGGGACGGAGGGGATCGCCGCCGGGCGTAGCGGCGCACCGGGGGCGGTCACAGCTCACTCACCCCGGGCCGCGGCGGAGCCCAAGGAGTATCGCGCCCCCGCCTCGTCGGGCGACGCGGCCGCCGCGCCGGACTGGATGCCCCGAAGCTCGTCCACGAGCGCCCGGACGGTCGGGATGGTCGCCTCCAGACGGCCCGCGAGCCGCCCATCGAGCGTCGGCGGAGGAACGCCGTCGATGACCGCTACGTCCCGCTCGCGCTCCTCGAGCATCAGGTCCCGGATCAAGGCCCTCAGACGGAACCGGGTGGCGCGGAGCCGGCCGACCGGGACGCCGGCCCAACGGCGTCGGAAACGGGCCCACGAGGGGAGCTCGGCCCAGCCCACATGGAGCGCGGCGTGCAGCTCGAACGTGAGGTCCCGGAGCAGGAACCGGGCGATCTCCGAGAGCCGGGGCGCGGCGATCGCGGAGTGGACGAGGGAGATCGGGTCCTGGTGCGGGAGGTGCCGGGTGGGCCGCGCGCGCAGGAACGGCGACCGGACCGCGCCCGCCCAGGAGAGCCAGCTCAGAAAGGCGAACGCGATCACCCCGGCGCCGAGAAGGTATTCCGTGACCGGAAACCCGTAGACGTCAAACCAGGCCGCAGCCGCGGGGAGGGAGGCGGACGTCAGCCCTCCGCGGGATCGGCGGGCGCCGCGACCGGGCCCGGCAGAACGCCCGCCGGTCTCGGCCCGGGCGCATCGGGCGGGAGGGCGTACAGACGCCACATCGGGGTGTACGAGTACAAGCTCCGTAGGAGGTCGACCGGGTCCTCGCGCAGCTTCGACACTCGCTCGCCGTACCGGATCGGCTCGTAGAGCGCATACAGCCGGGCGAGATGCGTGGCGAAGTTCGGCGGCTGCGCCGCGGCCTTGGAGAGGATCACCTCGCGATGCGTTGCGTGGGCGGGCGCGTCCCAGTCGAG
Organism: Thermoplasmata archaeon; assembly: GCA_035656255.1. GTDB lineage: Archaea > Thermoplasmatota > Thermoplasmata > Lutacidiplasmatales > UBA184 > Lutacidiplasma. The sequence goes on along the minus strand of DASRSV010000029.1, from coordinate 99,570 downwards.
GGCCCGCCGAGCATCCGCGACCGCGTGGGTGTACGCGTAGCGGACCGCCTCCTCGACCTGGCCGAGACCCATCAGGCGCTTCGTCTCGGTTACTACGGGGACCTCGAGCGGTCGGACGACCTCGGTCGGCTCGTGAGCGGCGCGTCCGTTCCCGTCGCCCAGGAGCCAGCGCCGCATCGAGACCTTCGCAGCAGTTCGGAGCCGGGTCGATGATTTGGGGGTTTCCTCTCTGTGCGTATCCGCTATCCCCCACCAGGACCGACCCGACGGGGGCGGACCCCCGGCGGACGGAGCCACACCGAGGGAGCCGCGGAAAGGCGTATGGGCCGCGAGGGGTAGACCCCCCGTGGTCCTCGACGGCCGGACGTCGATCGTCGGCGTCGCTGCGGTCCTCGCCGTCGTGGGGCTGACGATCGCCGGCGGAGCCGCGTCGGGCTCGGGCCCCGGAGATCGCGCCCTGGCCACGCCCCCTCGCGCCGGAATCGGTCAGCTCGCGGGGAGCGGAGCCGGGGCGCTGCACCGCGCGTCCGACCTTGTCGGAGCGCCGTCGTGCACGGCGGCCGACGCGCAGATCACGGGCAGCAACACCTCCTCCGCGGGGACCCTATCGCTTCCGGCGAACGGATGCTCCTACGCCTACCTCGCGATCGCCGAGGGCGCTTCGATCACGAGCACCTCGTTCCCCGGCGCACTATCGCTGAGCTTCGCGGGCAACACGCTCTATGCGTTGGGGGGCGTCGCCGAGGCGCCCGTGGCATCGATCGGCACCTCGGGGCCCGCGTCGGTCCAGTTCACCGGAATCGGGGTGTCAGTCGTTCTGAGGGCGGTAGCGAACCAGACGGTGGCGACGGGCACCGGTGCGAACGTTTCGTTCCAACCTTCGAAAAACGCGTTCTACGCGATCGTGGCCGTCGGGTCGAGCGTCTCGACTCCGGTGAGCGCCTCCTACCCCTTCGCGGTCCAGACCACCGTCGGGACGACCGGCGCCGCGGTCGGGGCGATCATCACCGGAGCCGTCGGTCCGGGTCCTCAGACGGTCCATGTGCAGTTCGCGCCGCCCTCTACGGGTGGGAGCGGCTCGAGTGTGACGTACGTCGTTTTCCAGGGCGATCCGCCCGCGATGGACTGGGACTCCGCACCGATCGCGCTGCCGAACGGTTCGCTCGGGCGCGTCGGGGGGGAAGGTTCGGGGCTGGTGGTCGACTCCGCCGATCACGCCGCGTTGCTGTTCGGTGGGGCGACGGCGACCGGACTGTCGAACGCTACGTTGGTCGAGAACACGTCGAACGGCACGTGGACCGCGGTCGCGGCCTCGGGCGCGCCGGCCCCTTCGCCCCGATCGAACTTCTCGCTGATCGACATTGGGGGCAAGGCGGTGCTGTTCGGCGGCCTCCTCGACTCAGAGACCGGTGGGTGCGGGAACGACACGTGGGTGTTCGATTTCGCGACCGACCGCTGGTCGAACGTTTCCCTTCCGCGCGCCCCCCCGCCGCGAGAGCAGGCCGCGGGCGCGTACGGCGTCTTCGCGAGCCTCGGGTTCGTCCTGCTCGAGGGAGGAATCGACCCCGCGCTCCCCCTCCGCGGCGGCCTGGCGACGGTCTACTGGAACGATACGTGGCTGTTCAACATCACCTCGCACCGTTGGTCGGGCGTCGCCAAGGCGGGGGCGCCGTCTCCCCGGGCGGGATCGTCGATGGCGTACGTTCCGCCGCTGAGCGGCTTCGTCCTGTTCGGTGGGTGCGCGCGGGTCTGCACGAACGGCAGCTGGGTCCTTCGACCGGGGACGTGGCACTGGGCGGCGCTCCCGACCTCCGGCCCCCTCGGCCCGCCCTCGGTCGGAGGGGCGGCGTTCGCGTGGGACCCGATCGAAGGAGCGCTCGTAACGTTCGGCGGCTACGAACTTTCGCAGGGCACTCCGGTGCCGACGAGCGGGACCCTGGCGCTGAGCGTGCCCGGCCTGGCGTGGGGCCCGGTCGCCGCGCCGGGGCTTACTCCGAGCCCGCGGTTCCTCGCCGCGTCGGCGTGGCTCGACACCGGTGCCTGCGCGGGCCTCGACGTGATCGGGGGGAATCTGGTGGCCGCGGGCTTCGCGCCCGACGGGTTTCTGCTCGATTCAAGTTCGCGCCCCGAATCCGCGAACGACAGCGCCGGTGGGGTCTGCGGATCGGACCCGGTTCCCGTGCCGAAGATCGCCCCGACCGAGCTCGCCGTCCACGTCCGAACGACCGCAGCGGCGGCGATCGCGGGGGCCCGAGTCAACCTGACGTTGCCGTTCCCGATCCCCCGCGGCACCTACACGGACCAGGACGGCTGGGCGAACTTCACCGCCGTCCCGCCCGGACCGGTGATGACGAACGTGACCGCGGCCGGCTTCGCGCCCGTCGCGACGATCGCCCACGTGGTCTTTGGCGCCGTCACGATTCTCAATGTCACGCTCGACCTGTACGGGCGGCTAACCCTCCACGTCTCGGGCGTCGGCTACGCCGGAGTGATCTACCCGATCGACCTCGCGTTCGTCCGGCTCGACGCCCTCTCCAGCCCGGGGGTCGTCCATGAGAACAGCACCGACCCCAACGGCACCACCCACTTCGTGGTCGCGGGGGCCCAGACCTACGCGTTCAACATCGCCGCGTACGGGTTCCACAACGCCACGTCCGGGATCGGCGGCTTCTCGTTCGTCGGCGTACCGGAGAACCGCACGAACACCACGGTGGTCCTCCTCACCCCGCTCAACGGCTCGTCGATCACGGTGTACGTCCGTGACGTCGTCTCGGGCCGGCCGGTGCCGACCGCCAACATCACCTTCACCCTCCCGCTCCCCGTCCATCCCGCCGTAATCTTCGGCACCTGGCCGGTCGACGCGAACGGCTCCCGGTACCTCGCCCCGGTGCCACCCGCAACATACCGGGTCGCGGCGGTCGCGGACGGCTACCAGCCGAACAGCACCGCGGTACGGGTGCTCGTCGGCGGTCCACCCGTCACCGCGACGATCTTCCTCACCCCGAACCAGACGGAGGGAACGTACTGCGGGCCGTTCATCGCCCCGTGCCCCGGTTGGGGGACTCCGGACCCCGGGCTGAACGCCCCGTTCGGCTCGCCCGCCTCTCTGGCTTCCTCGACGTTCTGGGCGTTCGTCGCCGTGCCCATCGGGCTCGTCGCCATGGGGCTGGTCGAGGCGCTCGCGCTGCGCCGACGCGGCCGCCGCATCGGCTCGGAACCGGCCGTCCCCGGCGCTCCCTAGCGTCGCCGCGGTACCGCGCGCGCCGGCTCCGCTGTCAAAGAGGTTAAGCGGCGGGTGGGCGATTTCCCTACCGGCACAACAGTGGACGGAGGGCTGTGCCGGTAGACTGTCCGATCTGCGCGAAACCGGTCTCCGACGATCGGACGTCGTGTCCTGTCTGCGGCTTTCCGACGGCGCTCGCGCCCGACGCCGCGCACATCCGCGATGAGCCCGAGCCCCCAGCGCCCCGGACCGACCGGAGCGCGCCGCGTGCGGTCGCCTCCGCGCGGGGGACCGGCGGTCCCGGAGCGAACCCGCAGGCCGACCTCACCCACCGGCTCGCCGTCGAGATCCGCTCCGGGCTCGCGGTCGTCCAGGAGCTCGGAGCCGATTCGGCCGAGATCCAGAGCGAGCTCCGGCAGGCCGCGCTCACCCAGGCCGACGGCCGGACGAGCGAAGCGGTGGGGCTCCTCCGCGGCGCCCTCGCGCGAGTCCAGAAGCGGACCGAGGATACGTGCGCCCGTCGGCTCGACGAGCTCGCCGAGCGCCAAGCGGCGCTCGTCGACGACGGGGTCGGCGCCGACTTCGGCTCGGAGTTCGCCGTCGTCCGGGCGCGCCTCGCCGCGAACGACCGAAAAGGGGCGGCCGAGGCGCTGCGCGACGTGGAGGGCAAGATCGTCCGCGTCGAGACCGACTGGAAGGGCCTGCACGCGCTGATCACGCAGATCGAACAGCTGCGCACGGCGGCCCGCGCCGCCGGGCGGACGATCCCCGAGGTCGAGTCCGACCTCGCCCAGGTTCGGACGGTCCTCGCCGAAAGCCCCCTCAAGCTCGAGGTCCTCGACACCGCGGCGCAGACTGCGTCGCGGGCCCTCATGCTGCTGCATGAATCACTCCCTCCGCTCTTGGAGGCGGAGCTCTCCGAACACGCGAAGACGCTCACCGGCTTCCCGGCCGACCACCCGCCGGCCCGCCGGGCTCGGGCCCTCCACGGGGATACGTCGCGACACCTGCGGCGGGGACGGCTCGCCGAGGCGACCACGAGCCTGCGCGAGCTCCGCGAGGCGATCCAGGCGTTGAAGGAGCTCCCGCCGGAGCCGCCCGCCGCGCCCCCGCCTCCCGTGGCGCCGGTCGCGGTCGCCGCTCCGCCACCGAGGGTTCCGTCGGTCGCCCCGAGCCCGGCCGTCGCCGACCCTGAGCCCGAACCCACGCCCGTGCGCGAGGTTCCCGCGGTCACGCTCGAGCGACTGCTCCGACAGGCACGTGACCTCGCGGCCCGGGTCCGCGCCCTTCCGCACGAGAGCGAGGTCGCCTTCGAGGCGGCGGCGGAGATCCGGCGCGCCACGGAGTTCCTGCGGGCGCGGAAGCTCGACGAAGCCGAGCGGACCCTCACGCGGCTCATGCTCACGCTGAGCGCGGAACCCGTGGTGGAGGCGTAGGTGGCGGCCGCGCCCGACCTCGACGGGCAACTGCAGTCGCTCGTGATGCGGGGTCGGGCCCTCGAGCTCGAGGGCCTCCCGTTCCCGACCGACCAGGTGCGCTCGTCCGTCGAGCAGGCGATCGACTCGGGCGACCGGGCGCGCGCGGAAGCCGCGCTCCAGCGGGGCGAGTCGCTCTACCAGAAGGCCGCGACCGATTGGCAGTGGCTCCGCGCGCTCCTCGACCGTTCCGACGCGCTCCGGGCGATCGCCGAGCGGATCGGGCTGGACGTCGACCACCTAACCGCGCGCGTCGGGGACGCCCGAGCCCAGCTCAAACGCGAGCCGCTGTCGAGCGGGGCGCTCGAGAAGGCCGCGGCGAGCGCCTCGCTCGCGCTCGCGGTCCTCCAGGACGCGGTGCCGAAGTACTGCGTCGCGGAGGCGAAGAACCTCGGCGCCTCCATCGGCGAGGCCGAGCGGCGCGGGGAGGACGTGCGGGACGCCACCCGCGTCTTTCAGAACCTGCTCGGAAAGCTCCGGGAGGGGCACGCGGAGGCGACGGCGCGCGCGCTCCTGGAGGTGCGCAGCGCGGTCCTCCGCATCCCGAAAGCGCCGGTGATCGCGGAGGTCCCGCCGGACGAGGAGGCGGAGATCCTCGACGAGGCGCGCAATCTCGCGCGGCGGCTCCATCGGATCCGCGGACGCGCCCGCGACGCGCACAGCGCGGCGCGCCTGATGGCGCAGGTGCGCGCGGCGCTCAGCGAGGACCGCCGGTACGGCTCGCCGGAAGAGGAGGTTGAGGAGCTCTGGAAGGAGGTGGACCGCCTCACGCGGGAGGCGCAGCTCACCGCGCCGAGCGGCTCCGAAGAGTCGGCCCTCGCGCGGGACGACGCGTCAGGGCCCGAGGAGCCCGTGCGGCTCCCGTCGAGCCGCCGCAGCCGCCAGTAATCTTCATATACCTATCGCAAGTCGTTTATATCACTTGTCTCGGGAGGGCAGGCGCGCGGGCTCCCGCGTCCGAGAGGCCGGCACGCTCCTCGCCGTCACGCCTTCGGGGTGGCTCATCGCCCGGTGCGCCGGTGCGGAGTTCCCCTCCGAGGGTCGCACGGTGCGGGATCGGAGCGGCCGACCGGTCGGTCGCGTCGGCCGCGTCTTCGGGCCGGTCAAGCAGCCGTACCTCGCGATCCGCCCGCCGCGACCTCCGACGGTCGCCGAGGCGGCCGCGCTTCTCGGGACGACGCTCGTCGAATGAAGGGGGATACGAACGGCATGGAAGGCGACCCGGTGGAGACCGCAGCCAACGGAGCGAAGACGGTCGCGGACCGCGCGGCCGACGTCGTCGTCCCGACGCGCTGCACGAACTGCCAGTCGACGCACCTCACGCGCGACTACGAGCGCGGGGAGCTGGTCTGCGACGAGTGCGGGCTCGTCATCGAGGAGTCGATGATCGACCAGGGGCCCGAATGGCGGGCGTTCGACGCCGAGCAGGGCGAGAAGCGGACGCGGACGGGTGCGCCGACGACCCTCACGATCCACGACAAGGGGCTCTCGACCGAGATCGGCTGGAAGAACCGCGACCCGTACGGCAAGTCGATCCCGACGCGGAACCGCGCCCAGCTCTACCGCCTCCGGAAATGGCAGCGCCGTATCCGCGTGTCGAACGCGACCGAGCGGAACCTGGCGTTCGCGCTCGCGGAGCTCGACCGCATCGCCTCGAGCATGGCCCTTCCCCGCAACGTGCGCGAGACGGCGGCGATGATCTACCGCAAGGCCGTCCAGCGGAACCTGATCCGCGGCCGGTCGATCGAGGGCGTCGTCGCGGCATCGCTCTACGGCAGCTGCCGGCAGTGCAACGTGCCCCGGACGCTCGACGAGATCGCGAGCAAGTCGCGGATCGGCCGCAAGGAGATCGGCCGTACGTATCGGTTCATGACGCGCGAGCTCAAGCTCAAGCTCATGCCGACGCGGCCGCAGGACTACATCCAGCGGTTCTGCTCCGAGCTCAAGCTCAAGGGCGAGATCCAGACCCGTGCGAACGAGATCCTGAAGGAAGCGACGGAGCGGGAGCTCACGAGCGGTCGCGGCCCGACGGGCGTCGCGGCGGCGGCGATCTACATCGCCTCCGTCCAGTGCGGCGAGCGCCGGACCCAGCGCGAGGTCGCTGAGGTCGCCGGCGTGACCGAAGTGACGATCCGCAACCGGTACAAGGAGCTCACCGAGAAGCTGAACCTCCGCGTGATGCTGTAAGCCCGCGGCACCGATGGAGGATCTCCTCCGGGTCGCGCTCGCCGCCGCCGGGCGTTCGTCCGCGATCGTCTACGCGGACGCGCGAGTCATCGCGCCGTACCGCTACGAGCACCTGGCCGTCCGCAACGGCGCTGCGAGCTCCCTGACGTCGACCACCCGCGCGGCGGTCGGCGTCCGCGTCCGGACCCGGAAGGCGTGGGGGTTCGCGGCGGCGACGGGCGTCGCGCGGTCGGACGCGCGCGCGGTCGCGGCCCAGGCGGTGGCCCTCGCGCGGGCCGCCGACCGCAGCGCGCCGGGGGATCTCCCGGTGACCGACGAGCGGGGCCCGGACCACGGGACGTACCGCTCCCCCGTCGGCGAGGACCCGTTCGCCCTCTCCGTCGAGCAGAAGCTCGAGCTCCTCACCGAAGCGGAACGGGCGCTCCACGCGGGACCCGAGGTCAAGAGCGGCCTCGCCACGTTCCAGGCGTGGAGCGAGGAGAAGTGGTTCGCCTCGTCCGAAGGGAGCAGCTACCGCTCGACGATCGTCCACGTCGGGGCGGGCGTCGACGCGACCGCGGTCGGCGGCGGCGAGGTCCAGCGGCGCAGCGCCCCCACGAGCTTCGGCGGCGACTTCCGCCAGGCCGGTTTCGAGTTCATCCGCACCCTCGACCTGCCCGAGGTCGCGGCGCGTACCGGTCGCGAAGCGGTCGAACTCCTCACCGCGCCGGCGTGTCCGACCGCGACGACGACGATCGTGCTCGCCTCGGACCAGTGCGCCCTCCAGGTGCACGAGTCCGTCGGCCACGCGACCGAGCTCGACCGGATCTCCGGGATGGAGGCGGGGTACGCCGGAACGTCGTTCCTCGCCCCGACGGACCTGGGCCGGCTTCGGTACGGTAGCCGCCAGATGCAGATCGTCGCGGACGCGACCGAGCCGGGCGGCCTCGGCACGTTCGGGTGGGACGACGAGGGCATCGAGGCTCGACGGCGGCCGCTCGTGACCGACGGTGTGCTGAGCGGCTTCCTCACCTCGCGCGAGACCGCGGCCCGGATCGGCGAGGCCCGGTCGGGCGGGACGGTGCGGGCCGAGGGGGCGCTCCGCCTCCCGCTCATCCGCATGACGAACATCGACCTCCAGCCGGGCGACCACACGTTCGACGAGCTCCTCGAGGGCGTCACGGACGGGGTGTTCTTCCTCACGAATCGTTCGTGGTCGATCGACGACAAGCGGCTCAACTTCCAGTTCGGGACGCAGGTCGGCCGGCGGATCGAGCACGGGAGCCTCGGCGCGCTCGTGCGGAACCCGATCTACTCCGGGTCGACCCCGGAGTTCTGGGCGTCGATGGACGCGGTCGGAGACCGATCGACGTGGCACCTGTGGGGCGTTCCGAACTGCGGCAAGGGCCAGCCGTCCCAGGTGGCGCGCGTCGGGCACGGCGCCCCGGCCGCCCGGTTCCGCGACGTCCGGGTGCGGGGGGGTTAGCCGTGCCGATCGACGCTCCCGCGTCCGCGCTCGCGGTCCTCGACCGGCTCCTCGACCGACTGCCCACCGGGGTGGCGGCGGACGCGCGGCTGGAGGCGGGGACGTACGCGACGATCCGGTTCGCGAACTCCTGGATCCATCAGCCCACGCGCGACCGCGCAGCGACCGTCTCGCTCCGCGTCTGGCGCGACGAGCGGCTCGGCACGGCGACCTCGAGTGACCTCTCCCGTCCGGGGCTCGACGCCCTCGTTCGCGCGGCCACGTCGCTGGCGCGCGTGGCGCCGAAGGACCCGAAGTTCCCCGGCTTTTCGCGCGGCAGCGGCGGCAGCGTTCCCCCGACGCCGTTCGACCGCGCGACGGGGCGCCTGGCGCCCGACCGACTGACGGCGCGTGCGCATGCGGCCATCGACGGCGCCCACGAGGTCGTGGCGTCGGGCCGCGTCTTCGGTGTCCTCAATCAGGGGGTGGAGACGCTCGCGGTGGCGAACACCTCCGGCTTGCGCCGCGCCACCCGCCGCTCGATGACCCACGCGAGCGTCCTGGTCGACCGGGTCGACCTCGACCCCCCCGTCTCGGGATGGTCGGAGGGGGCGCACCTCGCCGAACGGGGTCTGGACCCGAAGCAACTGGGGCGCGAAGCGGCGGAGCGAATGCCGAGCCGTCCCCCCGAGGCGGTGCCCCCGGGGCCGTACCGCGTCCTGCTCGACGGTCCGGCCTTCGGCGAGGCGATGTCATTCCTCGGCTACCTCGGATTCGGCGGGCGGGCCGCGGACGACGGCTACAGCTGCCTCGCCGGCAAGCGGGGCCGGGCGGTCGGCGCGGACGAGCTCGAGCTCGTCGACGACGGACGGGCCCCCGAGAGCTTGCCGTCGGCGATCGACTACGAGGGAACCCCGAAACGGCGACGGGCGCTGCTCCACCGCGGGGTCGCCGGTCCGCCGGTGACCGACCTCGTCACCGCCGGCCACCTCGGAATGAAACCGACGGGCCACGCCCTCCCGCCCGAGTCCCCGTCCGGGGAGATCGGAGCGATCCCCACGAACCTCATCGTGCGGCCCGGTCGGGCGACGTGGGACGAGCTCGTCCAGAGCGTGCGCCGCGGCCTCCTCGTGACGCGGTTCCACTACGTGCGCGTCGTGCATCCCGCGAAGGGTGTGATCACGGGGATGACCCGGGACGGGACGTACTGGATCGAGCGCGGGGCGATCGTCCGGCCGGTGCGGAACCTCCGATTCACGGAGAGCGTCCTCGCGATCGCCCGCGGCGTCGAGCTCCTCGGGCGCACGACGCGATGCTACTCCGAGGAGCGGGGCGGCTCGGCGGTCACGACGCCCGCGGCGGTCGTCCGCCGGGTCAACTTCACTTCCGCCACGCTATTCTAAGCCGCCGCCCGTACGCCGGGCGATGACGCGTGTCCTCCCGCTCGGCGTCCTCATCTCAGGGGAGGGGACGACGCTGGACGCGCTCGCGGAGACGATCGCCGGGGGGCATCTGCCCGCGCGGATCTGCGTCGTCATCGCCGACCGGCCCCACGCGCCCGGTGTCGAGCGGGCCCGGCGCCGGGGGCTCCCGACCGCCGTCATCCCGTTCCGCGGGACGAGCGAGGAGGAGTGGAGCCGGCGGGTCGACCGCTCCCTGCGCGACACGGGCGTCGAGCTCGTCGTCCTCGCCGGATTCCTCGCCGTCCTCCCGGGACGGCTGCTCGCCCGATGGCCGGGACGCGTGATCAACGTTCACCCATCGCTCCTACCCGAATTCGGCGGCCGCGGGATGTTCGGGATGCACGTGCACGAGGCCGTGCTCGCGGCCGGGGTCGCCGAGACGGGTGCGACCGTCCACCTCGTGACCGACGACCTCGACGGCGGCCCGAAGCTGCTCCAGGAGCGCGTCCCGGTCGCCCCGAACGATACGGCGGAGTCGCTCAGGGAGCGGGTCCGTCCGGTCGAGCGGCGGCTCCTCTTCGACGCGATCCGCCACTTCGCGGACGGCGACTGGTCGCTGCCGTTCACTCCCCCCGAGGAGCGATCGCCGCCCCGCGAGCCCCGCGGCGCGCGCGGTTCGTAGGCCGTCCGTTCGCCGCGGCGCCGACGATCTCCGCGAGCGGGGTCGGCCGCTCCGGGAGCTCGAAGCCGATGACGTGACGGCTCGTCTTCGGCGGGTACAGTTCGCCGCGCCGGCCGTGCTCGACAATCTCGGCCTTCGTGATCCGGGGTCCTTCGCTCCACCGCTCGAGCCGGATCCGCTCGTCTTCGTAGGCGACGATCCAGACCGGCACCCGACGCGCCCCAAGCCTCCGGAGCGCCGCGAAACGGTGGTGTCCGTTCAGGATGACGTCGCTCCCCGCCGCGATCAGGATCGGCTCGTCCACCGACCCACGCTCCCGGATCTCCCCGACCAGCGCCTCGACCTTCACCGGGTCGACCTCCTCGTGGGCGCGGAGGCGCGCGGTCGGGACCATCGCGAACCGCGCGCCGGCGCTCATGCGGCGACGCCCGGCGACGCGACCAGGTCCTCGAGGGCGCGCCGGACGAAGACGCCGGCCATCTTCTTCCGGTAGTCGGGCGCGAGGAACGTGTTGTGGACGGGGCGCACGGATCGTCGGACCTCCTCCGCGAGGTCGCGCATCCGCTCCGGGGTCAACGCGGCGCCCACGAGCGGCGCCGTGAGCGCATCGTACCGCCGGGGAGACATCTCGAGGCCACCGATGGTGAGCGCCAGCGAGGCGAGCCGTCCGTCGTCGAACCGCGCCGCTGCGGCGACCCCGAGTTCGGGGAAGTCGAACGACGGCCGGATCCGCAGCTTGCGGTACGTCGATCGCAGCCCGCGCGACCGGTCCGGCACGTGGACCGCGACGAGGAGCTCGCCCGGGCGGAGCGTCAGGCGTCGGATCCCGTCGCCGCCGGCGTCGTAGAGGCCGACGACCGGGACCGTACGTCGGCCGTCGGGACCGGCGATCTCGACCTCGGCGTCGAGCACGGCGAGCGCCGGAGCGAGGTCCCCGCTGAACGTCGCGTAGCACGTCGTCTTCTGCGGCACGACGTGGCAGCGGTCGCCGTCGGCCTTGAGGCAGAATCCCAGGCTCGCGCGCCAGAAGTAGCTCTGGTTGAAGAAGAAGCAGCGCGTCTCGAGGAGGAGGTTCCCGCCGACCGTGCCGCTCGCGCGGACGAGCGGCGTCGCGACCTCGCCGACCGCGGCGCGGACGCACGGATACGACTGGGCGACGTCCGGGTCGCGCTCGAGGTCGGCGAGTCGGGCCATCGCGCCGAACCGCCCGGGCGCGATCCCGCGCAGCTCCGCGACCTCGTCGAGGGCGATCAGGTGCGGCCGGACGTTGAGGTGCATCTTGTAGTTCGGCAGGAGGTCGGTCCCGCCCGCGAGGTAGTCGAACTGGCCGGCGAGCGCGCCCGCGAGCTGGACCGTCTCGTCGATCGTGGTGGGGCGGTGGAGCTCGAACGGGTCCAGGTGCACGGTCTGCCTACGACCCCTTCCAGGGTCGGCCCTCCTTCTGCCGCTCCTCGATCCCGCGAACGACCTTGTCGGGCGTGATCGGGAGGTCGTAGAACCGCACCCCGACCGCGTCGTAGAGCGCGTTCGCGACGGCCGGGAGCGTCGCCACGAGCGGCCCCTCGCCGGCCTCCTTCGCGCCGAACGGCCCCTCGGGGTCGTCGTCGCCCACGAGCAGGCATTCGACCCGCGGCATCTGCGACGGCATCGGGATCTTGTACTCGAGGAGCGCCGGGTTCATGAGCCGCGAACCGCGATAGTTCATCGACTCGCCCATCAGCTGGCCGAGGCCCATGTGGATCGACCCTTCGATCTGGCCCTCGACCGCGAGGCGGTTCAACGGGCGACCGCAGTCGAACGCCGCCCAGACGTCCGTCGCGCGGAACTCGCCGGTCTCCGCGTCGACCCGGACCCGAGCGACGTAGGCGGCGAAGGAGTAGGCGGGTGCGGTGCCCGCCCGGGCCCCCTTGAACGTCCCGCCCATCGGCGGCGAACTGTACGCGCCGCTCGTCGTGAGCGCCCCGGTCTTCTCCATCGCCTTGTGGAGCGCCTCGAGGTACCCGACGCCGACGTCGGGACGATGACGGACGTGGATCCGCTCGTGGACGACCACGAGCTGGTCGACCGGATGCCCCGTGAGCTCCGCGGCCGCCCGGACGAGCTTCTCCCGAAGCTCCTCCGCCGCGCGCCGCGCGGCGTTGCCCATCATGAAGGTGACCCGGCTCGAGTAGCTGCCGAGGTCGACCGGGCTCACGTCCGTGTCGACCCGTACGACATGGACCCGCTCCAGGTCGACGTTCAGCACCTCCGCGACGATCGCCGCGAGGAGCGTGTTCGACCCCTGGCCAATGTCCGCCTGCATCGAGTGGACGGCGATGCCGCCGTCCATGTCGACCTTGAGATGGACCGTCGACTGCGGCATCTTCGGCGTGAAGTGGATCGGGCTGTTCGAGCCCGAGATGTAGAACCCACAGCCGAGCCCGACCCCCTCGCCGTACGGGAGCTTTCGGAACCGCTCCGACCACCGGCTCCGATCGCGCGCGGCCGCGAGGCATTTCAGGAACGAGGTGGAGGTGATCCGGAACTGGTTCACGGTCGTCGAGTGCGGAGGGAGCGCGTTCCGCTCGCGGAGGGCGAACGGGTCGATCGCGAGCCGCTCCGCGAGCTCGTCGAGCGCGACCTCGACCGAGTAGCGGATGTTCGTCCCGCCGTGGGCGCGCATCGCTCCGCTCGGGGGGCGGTTCGTGTAGACGCGCCGGCCGCGGTAGCGGAAGTTCGGGACCGCGTACGGTCCCATCGCGAGGACGCCGTTGTAGTACGTCGTGACCGTACCGAACGAGCTCCACGCGCCGCCGTCGATCACCGCCTCGACGTCGTAGGCGCGGATGCGGCCGTCCGGGTCCGCGGCGATCCGGACGTCGTTCTGCGTTGGATGCCGGCCGTGGTTGGTGTAGAAGACGTCCTCGCGATCGATGAGGATCTTGACCGGCCGGCCGGTCTCGATGGCGAGCGCCGCGCAGATGATCTCGTGCGGGAGCGGGTCGGACTTCCCGCCGAACCCTCCGCCGACCTCGGGCTTCACGACGCGGATGCGGTGCATCGGGATCCCGAGCACCTCACTGAGCGAACGGTGCAGGTAGTGCGGGACCTGGGTCGCACTCACCACGGTCAAGCGGCCGTCCGGCGTCGCATCCGCGATCGTCACGAGCGGTTCCGTGAACGCGTGCGTCACGCCCGCGAAGTTCCCGCGGACGCGGACGGTGGCCGCGGCGCCCGCGAACGCGGCATCGACGTCGCCGAAATGCTGGACGACCTCCTTCTGGACGTTCGACCCGGCGACGCCGCGGGCATGGATCGGCTCGGCGACCGGCTGGAGGCCGACGCGCGGGTCGGCGTAGTCGGGGAGCGGCTCCGCGTCGACCCGGATCGCCGCGAGCGCGCGCTCCGCCGTGAGCTCGTCCTGGGCGGCGACCGCGGCGACGATGTCGCCGATGTACCGCGCCTTGTCGACGGCGATCGCCGTCTCGTCGTGCGTGATCGGGAGGACCCCGAACGGCGTCGGATACTTTTCGCCGGTCAGCACCGCGAAGACCCCGGGCATCGCGCGCGCTTTCGTGGTGTCTACGGCGCGGAGGCGAGCGTGTGGCCACGGGCTGCGGAGGAGCCGGCCGACCAGCATGCCGGAGCGCTTGATGTCGTCCGTGTACTCGGCCCGACCCGTCACCTTGAGCGGTCCGTCGAGATACGGGATCCGCCCGCCCAGCAGGTGGAGCGCCGGCCGGGGGGGCTCGGCGGTGCTCATGACGACCCCGCCGCACTGAGGACGGCTTCCACGATCTTGGTGTAGCCGGTGCACCGGCAGAGATTGCCCGAGACGGCGCGCTCGACCTCGTCCCGCGTCGGATGCGGGTTCTCCCGAAGGAAGGCGGTCGCCGTGACGATGAAGCCGGGCGTGCAGAACCCGCACTGGGTGGCCCCGTGCTCGACGAACGCGCGCTGGACGGGGTTCAGTCCCTGCGCGGGCGTCACCCCCTCGATCGTCGTGACCGCCCGACCCTCGACGAGGCGAGCGAGGGTGAGGCAGCTCAGCGTCGGTCGGCCGTCGACGAGCACCGTGCAGCAGCCGCACGTCCCGAGGTCGCAGCCGCGCTTCGTCCCGGTGAGGTCGAGCTGTTCGCGGAGCAGGTCGAGGAGGATCCGCTCGTCGGGGCAGCCTACCTCGACCGGATGCCCATTGAGGCCGAAGCGGAGCGATCGGTGACTCATCCGCTCCTCGTGCGCCGCGGGCTTGGGGCCGCGAGGTACTGCCGGTCGGGCGGCGCGAGCTGGCCGTGCCGCTCCCGGATCAGGTCCGCGACGACGGCGACCGCGATCTCCGCCGGGCTCTCGGCTCCGATCGGGAGGCCGATCGGGGACTGGATGCGGGCGAGCCGGTCCGCCGTGACCCCACGCGACCTCAGGGCGGCGTACATGTGCGCGCGCTTCGCCGCGCTCGCGATCACTCCGATCTTCCCGGGAAACCGGGCGATCGACTCCTCGAGGAGCTCCGTATCCTTCCCGGCGTCGTAGCCGAGGAGGTAGAGGTGGGAGAACGTGCTGGGATCGAGTCGATGCCAGACCTCCCTCGGCGCCACGACCTCGCGCCGGTCGGCACCGGGGAATCGGTCCGCTCCGACCCAAACGGGTCGGTCGTCCGCCACGCTGAAGTCGTACTCGAGCGGGGGCAACAGGGCGGCGAGCGCGTGGGCCACATGACCTCCGCCCCAGAGCAGGAGGTTGGGACGGCCCGCGACGAACTCGATCGCGATGTCGACCGATCCGCCGCAGAGGCTCGGGAGCCCGCCATCCTTCCATTTCGCGAGGTCGAAGTGCAGGAGCTCGCCCCGCCGCGCCCCGAGCGCGGCGCGGGCCCGATCCTTGACGCGTTCCTCGAGGGCGGCACCGCCGACGGTCCCCAGCGTCGTCCCGTCCGCGCGGACGATCATCGACGATCCGAGTTTGCCGGGGACCGAACCGGTCGCGCCGACGACCGTCGCGCGAACGAACGGCTCGCGTCGATCGAGGAGGCGCAGCGCCTCCCGGGTCAGCCTCCGGTCCATCGCTCCCTCACCCGTTCCAAAGCACGAGCGGAGTACGAGAGGTACTCCTCCGGCGTGTCGACGCTCGCGGTCACCCCGAAATCGTCGACCGGGACCCGGGCGACCTGCGGTCCGAAAACGGGCAAGAGTCGGCGCAGCGGCGCACCCGGCGGGAGCGCCTCGATCTTCGGCACGACGACCGGGTCGAGGAGAACCGGGTGCCCTCCGTGTCCCTCGAACGTCGGAATGAACCACACGGCCATGCGATCGTGCGCTGACGCGTTCAGGAGCGCTTGGACGCTCCCCGCCTCGACAAAAGGATGATCGACCGGCCAGAGCAGGATCGACCGATCGCTCGGCACGGCGTGAAGTCCCGCCTGGATCGACCCGGTCCGCCCGTCGGCCCATGCCGAGTTCTCGATCCACACGACGTCGTGCGGATCGGGAACCTCGCCCCGCGTCTCTCGCGCATGCGGGCCCACGACGACGACGACCGGATCCGTGCCGGATGCCTGAGCGAGCGCGACCACCCGAGCGATGGCCGGAACGCCGGCGACCGGGAGCGTCGCTTTCGGCACGCCCCCGAACCGCTCGGAGGCGCCCGCGGCGAGCACGACCGTCGCGGTCGCGCGGCGCGCGGACGGTCCGTCGCGGGAGGTCGACGCCGCCTCCACCGCCGGTTCCCACCTCGAGACGGCGCCCAAGTTTAAATAAGGCCGCCCGCTCCCCGCGCCGTTCCGGATGGTCCGCCCGACCGACGTTCCTCCGGCGCGGCTGCTACCGCGGCTCGCGCAGGAGCTCCGCAACCGCCCCGCCATCCAGCCGCCCGGCTGGGTCCCGTTCGTCAAGACCGGCGTCAGCCGGCAACGGGCTCCGACGCAGGCGGACTGGTGGTACCTGCGCACCGCCTCCGTACTTCGGAAGTTCTACCTGCGGGGTCCGGCGGGGGTCGCGCGACTCGCCACCGAGTACGGAGGTAAGAAGGACCGCGGCTCCGCCCCGTACCACGCGCGCACGGGTTCGCGTGCGGTGATGCGGGCGATCGTGCACCAGCTCGAGAAGGCAGGGCTCGTCGAGAGCCAGAAGAAGCGCGGTCGCCGGCTCAGTGCCGACGGACAGCGACTCCTCTCGCAGGTCGCCACCGAGACACTCAAGCAGATCGCGGCGACCGAGCCCGAACTCGCGAAATACTTGTGAGACGGGCCGGGGGCGGGCAGTGATGGCGGCCGAGGACGACGCGGAACTCGCGGAGATCCGGCGTCGCCGGATGCAGCAGATCCAGGACATGCAGACTCAGGCCGGGTACGGGAATCCGGCGGCGGTCGCTCAGCAGCAGGCCGAGCTCGAGCGGAGGGAGGCGGAGCGGGCCGAAGCCCTCCGTCGGGTGTTCACCCCGGAGGCGCGGGAGCGGCTCGCCCGGCTCCGGCTCGCCAAGCCCGAGGTCGCGCAGATGGCGGAGCAGCAGGTGCTCACCCTGGCCGCTCAGGGTCGCCTCGCGCGGATGGTCGACGACGCCAGCCTCCGGCTCCTCCTCGAGCGGATCAACCCCGACCGCCGCGAGATCAAGATCACCCGCCGCTGAGGAGTCGAGGGCACCGATCGATGTCGAACCGACGCAAGAGCCTCGCGCGGAAGACCCGTCTCTTCCGAGCGGTGCGACGCAACCGGCGTGTCCCCGCATGGGTGATGCAGCGGACGAACCGCGCGTTCACCCGGCATCCGAAGCGCCGTAGCTGGAAGCGGGGCCACCTGCAACTGTAGCGAGGGGAACGAGCGATGGCCCGCGAGCAGAAGAAGGTCCGCGCCGAAGAGCTCGAGCGCGAGTTCACGATCCCGCTCCGGCCGAGCCAGCATCAGCCGTCCCGTCGGCGGCGTGCCGGCCATGCGCTCGAGACCGTCCGCCGGTTCGTGATGCGCCACATGAAGGGCGCCCGCGAGGACGTATGGATCGACCCGCGGCTGAACGAGCACATTTGGGAGCGCGGCATCCAACACCTCCCCCGCCAGGTCCGCGTGAAGGCGATCCGCTTCGAAGACGGCCTCATCGAGGTCGACCTGCTCGAGACCGGCGCGTCCGCCTGACGCGGGGAGACTCCCGGGTGCCGGTCGGGCGCGCTTCGTTCGCGGGGAGCCCCTACCTGGGGGTCCACCTGCGCACGGGCGAGCGCGCCGCCGTCGCGCCGCCTTCCGTTCCGCGCGCCCTCGTCCGGGACGTCGAACGGTTGTTCGGCGTTCCCGTCGTCCGTACGACCGTCTGCGAGACCGAGGTCGTGGGCACCCTCGTCGCCTTCAACAGCCACGGCGCGGTCGTCGGCGACGAGATCGACGACGGCGAGCGGGCGGCGCTCGAACGGGTCGCGCCGGTCTCCGTGGTCCGGGCGCGACAGAACGCGCTCGGGAACAACGTCCTCGCCAACGACCTCGGAGCCGTCGTCCACCCGGAGTTCACCGAGGAGCAGGTCGGGGCGATCGGTCGGGCCCTGAAGGTTCCCGCCCGTCGAGGCACGGTCGCCGGGCTCGGGACCGTCGGGATGGCGGGCATCGCCACGAACCGCGGCGTTGTCGTCCACCCCAAGGTGACGGAGCCCGAGGTAGCGACCCTCCTCGAGGCGCTCCAGGTCCCGGTCCACCGGTCGACCGCGAACTTCGGCGTGCCGGTCGTGGGGGCGTGCGTCGTCGCGAACAGCCGGGCGATCCTGATCGGACGGTTGACCACGCCGGTCGAGCTCGTCCACATCCAGGAAGGTCTGCAGGTGTTCGACTAGCCCCGGGCGGGGGCCGCTCGGGGCCTACTTCGCGCGGTTGCGCCGGGCGTAGCGCGTCACGTAGCCGGCGATGCGATTCGCGAGCTTCTTGTACGTCACCCGGGGCTGGCCGTCGACGATGACCCGAAGGTCGGTGAGCTCGAGCACCTTCTGCTTGTTCTGGGCGAAATCTCCGGCGAACTCCTCGGGGTAATGACGCATCAAGTCGATGGCGACCCGCTTGATGTACGTCTGCCGAATGTTGCCCATGCGGGCGCCGCCGACCCGGGTGCCGCTAATAACCGTTCTTGGCGGCGGAAATCGAGAACCGCTCGGCGGCCGACCGGTCGACCTCCGTGATGCTTCACCGGTCGAACGCGCCCCCCGGGGCGCCGACGAATCGCCCCAAACGGCCCGCGGGCAGCGGGCGGTTTCGGGCACAACGTACCGATGGGAGTGTCCCCCCGGCGCTGCGACGGCGGGTTCCGTGGGATCCCGATGCCCCGGGCGACGAAATCGGTCACGAATGGACCCTAAATCGGCGGCGGGACAGAGCGAGCCCTCCGATAGGCCCAAATAGCCCACCTCGACTAGAATACCGGCGTGCCGGCGCCGTTGCGGCCTGCCGTTCGGCCCGCCGTCGCGGAGCCCCCTCCGTAGCTGCGCCGGGCGACGACACGACCTCTGAACCTCGATGCTCGCGGACGAATCGACGAACGCTCCGGCGGCCTTGCCGGTCAAGGAGCGTCACGTGCTCGTGCTGGACCTCTCGAAGAGCATGCTCGCTCCGCTCCCGGACCCGGACGTCGAGGGGCCAGAGAAGCAGAAGATCGAGGTTGCCCGAACGGCGGTCTATCGCATCGTCGAGAACGCCGCGAACGCGGGCGCTTCGTTCGGGCTCGTGACGTTCACCGAGACGGTCCGCATTGCGGTGCCGCTCACCGAGATCCGGCCGGAGAGTCTCCCGCACGTCGAGAGCCTGATCGCCATGCTCACGCCGAGCGGGCGCTCGGCGATCTGGGACGCGGTCGCGGTGGGCGCGGACCTGCTCCGGACCGGTTCCCACGGTGTCCGGGGGAACCTCGTCCTGGTCACCGACGGCTGGGACAACGCCTCGAACCGATTCGAGGTGAAGGGCGGGACCGCCGCGCCGGCGAACGGGGCGAAGGCCGACCTCGTCCCGCACCTCCTGCCCTCCGACTCCGAGCTCACGTTCCGGATCATCGGGATCGGGAGCGGCGCGGAGCGGGACCGAGGCGTCGACTCCGCCGCGATGAATCGGTTCCTGGGACAGCTCACCGCGCAGGCCGCTTCCCTGACCGTTCCCGCGAACTTCTCGTACCAGGAGGTCGTCACCGGCTCGCAGCTGTTCTCGCAGATGGTCCACGCCTTCCTCGACGTCGACCTCGAGGGCGTCCGACCGCTCGACCAGCTGCATCCCGAGGAGCTCGCCCGGCACGCCGCCGGCGCGGCGCGGGCGCTCAAGGAGCCGCAGCAGCACGTCGCCGTGACGCGGCTATCGGACCACCTCTCCGCACCGATGGCGTCGACCGCGTCGGAGCCGTCCAACGGCACGGCGATGATGGAGGTGGACGTCCTGAGCGCCCCGGGCGGCGTCGCGCCCGCCTACCTGCGCGAACGGTACGGTCCGCTCGGAAGCGTCATCGAGTCCTACCTCAACCAGGATTACGCCGGCGCCCTCGAGCGGCTGGGACGCACGCGGACGCTCCTGCCCGCGGTCACCCGGTCGTACTGGGAGGCCCGGATCCGCTTCGCCCAAGGGGATGTCGTCGAGGCCGCACGCCACCTCATCGAGGCGTGGGCGGAGGCCGAGAAGCTCCCGCCGGACAACCGGATCCGCGTCGTCCGTCGCCTGGCCCTCCTGCAGGCGCGGATGCAGAACGACAAGGAGACGGAGACGCTCGTGCAGTTCATCGACGACACCGACCAGAAGCTCGCCCGCGCCGACCCGAAGATGAAGGCGCGGCTCCACGACCTGTTCGGGAAGCTCATGGAGCTGCGGAGCACCTACCGCCTCACCCGGCTCGAGGGGGACGGCGCGACCGCGGCGGCGGCGCTGCAGCACGAGCAGGCCGTCGAGGCGATCTTCGGGCTCCTCCAGGACACCCGGCTCGAGAACACCGGCGGCGAGCCCGCGGTCGAGGGCGCCCTCGACTTCATCGAGATCTGTCTCGCGGAGATGCGGTAGGAGATCGTCGGCGATGGGCGAAGTGAAGGTCACCACCAAACGCCGGACGACGAAGCGCGAGCCGAAGCCGCTCCCCCCCGATTCGGCGCGGATCGCCGTGGTCGGGATCCCGGCCTCGGGGAAGACGACCTACTTCCGCTTCCTCTCGGGGCACTTCGGCCTGAACCTCCCGATCACGTACGTCCCGACCCGCCCGGATTCGACGCCGCTCCCGCTGTTCGGAAACCTCGAGAGCGAGGTCGTCCTCGAGGAGACGACGTACGAGACGACCGACCCGACGGACCCCGAAGGGTCGCTCGAGACGACGACCCGCTTCTACGTGAACCGCCCGATGGAGGACCGCAAGCGGCTCTGGGTCGAGCTCGCCGCCGGGCGCGACGAGCAGGGGGTCCTCACGAAGTACCCGCTCCCGACGAAGTACAACCAGTTCGTCGAGATGCAGATGAACTTCCGCTACGGGTCGTTGAATGGGGAGGCCGGCGCCTCGCGCCCGATGGTGCTCCGTACGATCGACGAGGCCGGCGGGATCATCTCCGACTACTTCACCTACGACCGGATGTGGCTCGAGAGCGGGGACGGCGAGGTCGACGAGAAGACGTGCCGGGTCATCCCCCACTTCGACTCGTGGCGGCCCGACCGCCGCGACCTCTGGCGCCGGGGCTTGACGCTCCTCGGCCGGTTCGTCCACGAGGCAGAGGGGCTCATCCTCCTGCTCTCCCCGGCCCTTCCGTCCCTCCGCGACCAGGCGCAGCAGATCAACCTCGCCCGGGGCGTCTTCCGCTACGTTCGGCAGAAGAACATCCCCCTCGTGATCGCGGTCTCCAAGGCCGACAAGCTCCGCGATTTCTACGGGGAGATCGACCACGTGGTCCGCGACCGAACCTACTTGAGCCCGTTCGATACGTCCGATTTCCTCCTCCGTAGGGATGGAGCGGGGATGGGGACGATCCTGGTCGCTCAGGACGGGCGCGGGTTCTCGGCGAAGGAGGACGTCTTCCTCGTGTCGTCGGCCGTCTCGACGGGCGAAGGTCATCCGCTGCTGCTGACGGACGCGGGGGTGGAGGCCGCGAACAACGGCGGCGAAACGCTCGGCGTCCCGGTCATGGTGAACACGACGCTCCCGCTCGCCCGCATCTGCGAACGGGTTCTCGAGCGGCGGCAGACGAAAGGGAGCTGATGGCTTCGAACGGGGTGGAGCCGCCCGCTCGGGCGGAGCCCGCCGAGGCCGGGTTTGGCCGGGTCGCCTCGACGTCGCCCGTCGCCGTCGTCTGGTGCCGCCAGGTCGACAACGAGGCGGAGAGTCCCGGCTACACGACCGTCCCCGAGGAGTTCCCGGGCCACCGCGAGACGCTCGACGCGATCCGGATCGTCGGCAACCTCACTGTCAACATCGCGGACACCCACGACTACTGGGACCCGGACCCGAGCGCCCCGCTCTCGTACTACCCGAACCTGTTCCTCTACCCCGCCTACGGCGGCCACTACACGTGCATCGGCCGCATGTTCCTCTCGACCGAGGACCGCCCGCGCCTCGGCATGAAGACGCTCGTCCTCGACACCCAGCAGCTCCTCGCGACCGGCGAGTTCGGGCCGACCGTCCTCCGCTGGCACGCATCGATGGGCGGGGGCCGCCGGGACGGCGGGCGACCGCCCCCGATCCCCGACGCGAACCTCTACCCCGCGCTCGGCGAGGGGTTCCTCTTCCACAAGGGGTCGACCGACCCGATCGTCGTCGTCGCCGCCGGCGAGTGGGAGGCGGCGATGCAGACCGTCCTCGAGCTCGTCCGGTCGCTGCCCGCGTCGCTCGTCACGCTCGGCGCGATCCTCGCGTTCCCGTACTTCCTCCCGCAACCGAAGACGAACCTCCATGAGTTCACCGAGCAGATCCCGCTCGCGCTCGCCCTCATGCGCGTCGGGAAGGGCGAAGCCGGTACCGAACGGCACGCGAAGCGGATCATGAGCTGGGAAGGGTCGTCCGTCCAGGTCCGCGACATCACCGACGGTGTCCCGCCCCCGACGGGCCGCGGGAAGGACACCGTGCCGCTCGTCCTGCAGTACATCCGCGACCACAACGAGAAGAAGCTCGAGCCGATCGTCCAGCGGGTCGACGCCGTCGAGCTCCCTCGCCTCGCGACGCACCTCACGGACCCGGAGCGGCAGGGTGGGCGCGACCGCCGCAAGGAGATCTGGCGGATCGCGACCGCCATGGAAAGCGCGGCGCTCCTTCTCCAGAAGTCGCGCGGCCGCCACGTCCCGGTGAGCAAGGAGGCGGCGAAGCGGGCGCAGGAGTACCTTCAGGCGCGCGTGACCGCTCCCGAGCCGGTGGACGACCCTCCCGAGGAGGCCGTGGTGGCGGTCCCGGACGCCTTGGGCGCCGTGGCGGCGACCGGCAAACCGCCCAGCCCGATTCCCTCGTGGCTCCAGCGGGCGACGGACAACCCGCTCCCGGGCACCCGGCCGGAGAAGGCCGAGGCGGTGCCGGTCTCCATCAGCGACGACCCGTCGTTGCTGAAGGCTCCGCCGCCAGCGGCCCTTCCGACCGAAGCGGCCGGCGCTCCGGGGAACGGTGCCGCGGCGCGTGCCGCAACTCCCCTCACGAGTCCGCCCCCGCGATCGGCGGCGCCCGCACCGACGCCCGCGGCGACACCATCACCCTCCTCCCTGGCACCCTCTTCGTCCCCGCACACCGCACCCGCCGCGCCCGCCAGCGACGGCGGCGGCGCAAAGGTGGCGGCTTCCCCGGCGTCGCGGCCGACGCCCGCACCCGCGCCCGTGCCCGCACCGGTCCCGCCGATGCACCTCGCGGTGGACCTTGCGCCGCTTCGGCGCGACATCGAGCTCAATCTCACGCGGTACCTCGACGAACGGCTCGCGATCGCCGCCGAAGCGGCGGCGAAGACGGCCAGCGACGCGGCGACTGCCGCGATCGAGCCCCACCTCCTCGAGCGGGCCGACCAGCAGGCGGCCCAGCTGAGGGACGATATCGAACGCCAGTCGATCACGACGCGTACGGAGATCCTCTCCGACGTCCGGCGTCAGCTCCACGAACTCGAGAACCGGTTCATGGCCGCCCTGCCCACCGCGATCCAGGGCGAGGTCGACCGCAAGCTTGCGCCCGCGCTCGAGACCCGCGTGAACGCCGCGAGCGCGCGCGCGCTCGAGGCGCTGCGCGTCGAGTCCGCCCGAGCGACCGAGGCGATGAAGGCGGAGACGCTCGGGGCGCTCGACGAGTCCCGCCAGGCGTTCGCGAAGTCCGAAGACGAGCTCCGCGCCGGTCTCTCCGCGCAGTTCGACCTCCACCAGCGCGACGCCGCCCAGCGCGAGGAGACGTCGCGCGCCGAGCTCGAGGAGCGCCTCACGAGCGGGATCAACCAGCGACTCGGGGACGCTGACCAGAAGCGCGCGCGCGAGGCGAAGGAGCTCGAGCAGCGGCTCGGCCTTCTCGTCGACGGCCGGCATCGCGAGACGCTCGACCGGCTCACGGGCGGGCTCGCGCAGGCGGACGCGCGGCTCGGCCGATCGGTCGACGACCGGCTGCGCGAGCTCGACGCCCGGGTCGCGGCGACCTCCGACCAGCGCGCGAACGAGATCCAGGCGGCGAACGTCGCGGGGATCGCCGACCTCCAGGTCCGGTTGCAGTCGTACGCCGACCAGAAGCTCCGCGAAGGGCTCGACCGGGAGCGGGAGAAGTACCTCGAGCTGCTCGCTCGCCTCCGCGCGGAGGTCGATGGCGCGCTCGTGCGCGCCACCGAGTCGACCCGGGTCGATGCTCAGCTCCGCGAGAAGATCGCACGCAGCGTCGACACGCTCCCGAGCGAGACGCAGAAGACGATCGCCTCCGCCGTCGAGGCGGTCGAGTCGCGCGTACGGGCCGAGCAGACCGACCAGGTGCGCCGGTTGGACACCTTCGAGAGCGAGCTCAAGGACCGCGAGCAGGAGATCATCCTCCTCGAGCAGGCGTTCCGCACCGATGTCGAGGACGTCGAGCGGCGGACGACCATCCTCTCCGAGCGCCTCGTGCCGATCGTCCGGAAGACGTGGCTCAGGATCTCCGAGCTCGAGAAGCGGAACCCGGACAACCCCGACGTGGAGTACCGGCTCACGCAGGTCCGCCGGGACGTCGCGCGCGACGTGCGGCGCCTGGAGACGATGATCGGCGAGCAGGTCCAGGAGCTCCGCGACCGCATGGAGACGTCGATCGCGAACCAGGGCCGGGTCTGGCTCACGCTCCTCCAGCAGCTGTCGACCTTGAGCGAGGGTCGCCGCGCCCAGCAGGCGGCGCCGGCGCCGCGCCCCGCGCCCCCCCGCGAACCGAGCGACGCCTCGATCGACGCGTGGCTCGATTCCGCCGAGCGGGACCGACGCGACCCGCCGGGCGTCCACCCTGCGATCGACGACGACGCCGAGGTCGACGACCTCGCGGACGTGACCCCGGCGGCCCAGCGCCGCCGGCCGCGCCGCGCCGCCAGCCGCTGAGTCGGGCCTGCGACCCCCCACAAGGGGTATCCGACCCGCTCGGCTCGACCGGTCGATGTCCGAGCCGGACGACCACCGCCACTGCAAGGTCTGCGGGAAGGTGTGCGGGCCGGACGATTCGACGTGCAGCGACGCCTGCGCCGCGAAGCGCACGCAGGTCTTGACCACCCGCCGGAACTACACCTACCTCATGTACGGCCTGATCGCGTTCCTGTTGATCGTCTTCCTGCTCACGTACGCCCACGTCTAGCGGCGGCCCAACGGTGCCCCAACGGAAGTTCCGCGTCGCCGTCCTCGGAGGGACGTTCGACCGCATCCACCTCGGCCACGAGCGGCTTCTGGCGGCGGCGTTCGCGAGCGCCAACGAAGTGGGGGTGGGCCTCACCACCGACCGCTTCCTGGCGGCGCATCCGAAGCGGTACCCGGATCGGGTTCGGCGGTACTCCGCGCGTCGCCGTTCGCTGCGGCGCTACCTGCTGCGGGCGTACGGGCCTCGACGGTTCTGGATCGCCCCGCTCGAGGACTCCTTCGGGCGGTCCGTCGAGCCCGGCATCGACCTGCTCGTTGTATCGAAGGAGACGCTCCCCGGGGCGCACGCCGTCAACGCCGAACGCCGACGTCGTGGGCTCCCTCCGCTCCGCGTTCTCGCGATCCCCGTCGTCCTCGCCGCCGATGGGCGGCCGCTCCATGCCGAACGGATCCGCGCGGGGGAGGTCGACCGGGAGGGACGGCCCCACCGCTCGGTCCGGCACCGGCGAAAACTGTCTTGAGGCGGCCGCCCGTGCGGGAGCCCGTGGAGACGTACCTCCGCATCACGTTCGACAGCGAGGGCGCGAAGCCGTCCGAGATCGCGGACCGCCTCCGGACGTTCGGGTTCGTCCCCACGCAGGGGAACTACGACTTCGTCTACGACTGGAACGGGTCGCCGACGCGCGACCAGGTGCTCGACCTCTCGGACGAGGTGAGCCACCTGCTCCGAGGGTACCGGGTGCTGTTCGAGATCGAGACGGTGTGACGGCGTCGTACCCCTCGTCGGCGGCGGTAATCCTTTTGGAAAGGCCGTTCCTCGTCGGGGTGACGTGCAGAGCTATCCGGTCCGGGCGACCCGCCGGCGCGAGCTGACCCCCGAGACGATCGAGCGGCTCGCGCAGGAGCATTTCGAGAGCGCGACACGCCAGGGCGACACCGTGCGGACGGCGTACGGCGCCCTCGCCGCCCTCGCCGTACGGGCGGACGGCAAGGCGCTCGAGGTCGACGTCACGATGAACCCGAAGGTTCCCGAGGACGTCGCGCGGGAGACGATCCGCCGGTACAACAACTTCCTCGAGGCGGCGACGGGCTTCACCGCGAAGGAGCGCGCGAAGCGGCTCCAAAAGGCGGCGAAGGAGCACGACGCCGGGAGCTAGCGCGGTGTCTCTACCGGGCGCGCCCCTGCCGGCTCAGTCGGGCGGGACGGAGATCGACCGCATCCGGGCGACCGTTTCGACCTACTTTCCGGTCTACGAGGCCCGGGTCACGGCGAACTCGCTCATCCTCCTCGTCCACGCGGAGCCGGCGACCCTCGAGTCGCGGTTCGACGAGATGCGGCGCGAGCTCTGGCCGAAGTTCTACATTCCGCAGATCCGGCACGAGGGCGGAGAGTACCTCATCGAGATCGTCCGGCGCCCGAACCGGCGCCCGTTCGGTCTCTGGGTGAACCTGCTCCTCCTCGCGGCGACCGTCGGAAGCACGGTCGCGGCGGGCGGTTTCCTCTGGCTCTCGTACGTCGGGGGAAGCCACCTCGTCGCCTCCGACTTCCTCTGGGGCGGCGTGTTCTTCGGGCTTCCGCTGCTCGCGATCCTCGGCTTCCACGAGCTCGCGCACTTCGTCGTGGCGCGACGGCACCACGTCGAGGCGTCGCTCCCGTACTTCATCCCGGTACCGCCACCGTGGCTCCTCTTCGGGACGTTCGGGGCGTTCATCAGCCTCCGCGAGCCGATCCCGGACAAGAAGGCCCTCCTCGATATCGGCGCTTCCGGGCCGCTCGCGGGATTCGCCGTGGCGATCCCGATCACGATCATCGGCATGGCGCTCTCCGCCCACGCACCGTCGCTCTCCGTCGCCAACTGCGGGCCGACGATCCTCGGGGTCAACTACGGCAACCTCGTGATCGGGCTCTCCCTGTTCTGGTCGTTCCTCGGGCTGTTCGTCCCCATCGGGGCGAACCTCCACCCGCTCGCGCTCGCCGGGTGGGTCGGCCTCCTCGTCACGGCGATCAACCTCCTCCCGGCCGGTCAGCTGGACGGCGGGCATGTATTCCGGGCACTCTTCGGGGACCGCTCGAAGTACGTGAGCTGGGCGGCGGTCGTCGGGCTGTTCGGCCTCGGCCTGTTCTACTCGGGGTGGTTCGTCTTCGGCATCCTCGTCTTCGTCCTCGGGATGCGGCATCCTCCGCCGCTCAACGACATCACCCCGCTCGACCCGAAACGGCTCGCCGTCGGCGGGTTCGCGGTCGCGATCCTCGTGACGGGGTTCGTCATCGTCCCGATCGCCCAGCCGAGCGGGGCGTTCGGGCTCGCGGGGCCGGGTTCGTCGCCGCTCCCGAACCCGAACGGGATGGCCGACAACCTGACCCTCACGGTCGTGAACCACGACGTCGTCGGCCACGGCTTCCTGTTCTCAGGCGCCATCCAGGGGGTGGACGTCCCGGCGGGCGGGGGCGGCGGCGCGGCCCTGACCGGCTCGGCGCTGGCGGCCTTCGAGGCGAACTCTACGTGGGTCGTCTTCCTTCCGAACGGCAACGTCTCCACCTACCAGGGCGGCTCGTGGATGGTCCCGAGCTCCGCGTACTCGAGCGTCGACGCGGGCGCCTCCGCCCGGCTCAATGTGACGTTCCTCAACCCAACGCGGGCCGCGGTCCTGATCTCGCTGGGGGCGCAGGAGCTGTGCAACTCCGCGTCCGCGAAGCCGCAGTCGTCGGACTATCAGATCGACTGATCGGCCGCCGTCAGAGCGCGCCCGCGGTTCGACGGTATGCCCGGAACTCGCGCGTCAGCGACGCGTGCACCCTGTCACGGACGGAGTGCTCCAAGACCCAGCCCACGGGGTTCCACTCGGTGCCGACCGGGACGACGACCGCGATGCGGCCGCGCGCCGAGATCTTCGGCGCCCAAGCGGTGAGTGCCCGGTACGTCAGCTCGGCGGGCGACTCACCGCCCGTGGTCGACGCTCGGCCGTAGGGGGGGTCCGTCACGAGGGCGTCGAACGATCCGTCGGGGTAGCGGGACGCCGCCTTCGCCGCATCGTCGACCACGAGCTCGTCCGCCGCGACGTGAAGCGCCTCGAGGTTGCGCGCCGCCCCGCGCACCATCTCGGCGTCGCTATCGACCCCAACGCCCGAAGCGCCGAGAACGCATGCTTCCGCGAGCAGAGCGCCGGTACCGAGGAACGGGTCGACCACCCGGTCACCGGACCGGACCCGGGCCAGGTTCACCGTCGCTCGCCCGAGCCGCGGCGGCAGGGCCACGGGCCTCCGGAACGGGAGCTTGGGGAGCCTCCGCCGTTCCAGGGTCCGGCGGTCGGTCGCCGCGACCTCCTCGCCCCATCGGAGCCCGGCCTCGTCGAGCCGGACCCAGAAAGTGCGTTCGGGCGACGCTAGGTCGACGCGACCCCCGCCTTCGATGTAGGCACGGAACAGCGCGAGCTCCAAGGCTCCGCGCGTGGGGGCGGATCCGTGCCCGAGCCGTCGCACGACCGCGGACCGGCCATCGCGCCCCGCCTGTCGGAGTCGCTCGGCGACGCGGTCGGACGGCCACTCCTCAATCACGCGGCGGGCAAGGGCGAGGCGTCGCGCGAGCTCCGTGGCGACGTCCTTGGACGGGAGGTCGAACATCGCGAGATTCGTGGAGACCCCATTGTCCTCCACCGCACCGCCGCCCAGAAGGCCCGCGACCGCGGTCGCCTCCGCGCGACCGAGCCCGAGATTCTCCCCCGAAAGCTCGACCCAATAGCGCGCGTTCATGGGCCGGGACGAGTCCACTCCGCGAACGCGGTCCGGATGCGTCGCGTGTGGCTCCCCTCCCAGAAGAATTGGCCGCACCGGGCGCAGCGGAACACGGGGCCGCCCGCCTGTCGCACCCCGTCGGGAACGTACGTGGGCCACGGTTCGTCCGGGGTCGACGCGAAGGTCGCGAGCTCGCCGTTGCACCGACCGCAGCGCGCGAACTCGACCTCGAGGTCGAGGTTCGGGATCGCGGCCCGCAGAGCCCGAATCTGCTCCCCAACCCGCGGGCTGGCGATGAGCACGGCGGTCGGAGTGCTCGCCGCCAAGCGACGATCCCGCGTGAGGAGGATGCGACCGTCGCGCGCGGCCCAGAGCGCGAGGTCGGTGTCGTCCACGCCGCGGCCGTACTCGGTATCGTAGCCGGCGAACCGCAGGTAACGCGCGAGCCGCCCGACCATCGCATCGGCGAGGAATCGCGGCCGCGCACCGTCGGACCCCGTCGCGGCCACCGAACGAGCGCACAGTCGCGTCGGGGCTTTATGCCGAGCTGGCTCCATCGCGCCCCGTGCGCCTCTTCGGCACGAACGGCATCCGCGAGGTGGTCGGCACACGGTTCACGCCCGATCTCGTCTCCTCGGTCGGCGGCGCGATCGCCCAGCTGCTCCCGCCGGGTCGGCCGATCGTCGTCGGGTGGGACGGGCGCACCTCCAGCCCCGCCGCCGCGCGGTTGATGGGAGCGACCTTGGCGCTCGCCGGCCACCAGGTCATCGAGGTCGGACTCCTGCCGACCCCGGCGATCCAGTACAGCGTGAAGCCGCTCGGCGCGCAGTTCGCGGTCATCCTGACCGCGTCCCACAACCCTCCCGAGTTCAACGGGATCAAGTGCATCGCCGCGGACGGATTGGAGGTCCCCCGCGAGGTCGAATCGGCGATCGAAGCGGCCGTCGAGGCCCGCCGGACGCGGGTCGCGACGTTCGACGCCGTCGCGAGCATCCGCACGGACCCCCACGCCGGGGAGCGGTACCTCGACGGCATCGCCGCCCAGGTCGACGTCGCCGCGATCCGGCGGCGGCGGTTTCGCGTCGTCCTCGATTGCGGGAACGGCGCCTCCGTGGTCACGAGCCCGGCGCTGTTGCGCCACCTCGGCTGCTCCGTCGTGACGCTCAACGGCCACGTGGACGGCACGTTCCCGGGCCACCTTTCGGAGCCGACCGAAGCGAACCTCGCGGACCTCGTACGCACCGTGCCGGCCGTGCGGGCGGACCTCGGTATCGCCCACGACGGCGACGCGGATCGAGCCGTCTTCGTCGATGCGAACGGGCAGTATGTCCCGGGGGAGGCGACCCTGACCCTCCTCGCGCAGGAGTTCGTCCGCTCCCACCATGGAGGTTCCGTGGTAACACCGGTCTCCGCCTCGCAGAGCGTCGAGGACGCGGTACGGCCGCTCGGGGGCGAGGTCGTGTACACCCGGGTCGGCTCACCGGCCGTCACGCGCGAGATGCTCGCCCGCGGCGCGGTCTTCGGCGGTGAGGAGAACGGCGGGCTGATCTTCCCCGCCTTCCAGCTCGCGCGGGACGGAGCGATGACCGCGGCCGCCGTCCTTGACCTCCTTGCACGGTCGGGATCCACTCTCGCCGAGACGATCGCGACGCTCCCCCACTACACGCTGCTCAAGGAGAAGGTCGCCTGCCCCGCCGACCTCCGCGAAGCCGTCATTCGCGGCATCGCCGAGCAGGTCGCGGCGAGCGGGGCGCGCGTCGTCACCCTCGACGGCGTGAAGATCTTCCGCGAAGACGGCTGGATCCTCCTCCGACCGAGCGGGACCGAGCCATTGATCCGCGTCTTCGCGGAAGCGGCCGACCCAGATCGCGCCCGTGCACTCGCCGAGGACGGACTGAGGCTCGTGCGGGAGATGCTGGCCCGGCCCGCCGCACAGGCAGCGTGAACCGAGAGCGCGGCTAGCTCCGCGGAAGGCAGCTCGCGCAACACGCACCGCCCGTCGAGCAGCACGCGCAGCAGCGGCAGCACGCCGCGCAGGTGCAGCAGCTGCAGGGGAAGGCGGGCGTTGGGGCCGCATCGACAGCGGACGGGGGCGGTGACACGGCCGAATGATCGCGGGGTTGGTCAAGCATTTTTGCGATACGATGAGAAAGCGGGGCGGGCCAACCCGGGGATTCCGAACTGCCTCCGACGGAGAATCCCTTCCCGCCGGCCCCCTCGACATATAATGACCGTAGAACACTCTGTTACGCCTCATTGATATCAAAATACTTATTATATACCATTGCCTAACGAAGAGCGGCGAGGAGGGGGCAGAGGTGGTAGACGGCCGTCCCGAGGAGAGCGAGCGGCCGAACGTGGTGACGATCGTGCTCGACTGCGTGCGCGCGAAGAGCGTCGGCCTCTCGGGGGGGCGCAACGTGGCCTGTACCCCGAACCTCGACGGGCTCGCCGCACGAGGGACCAATTTCCCCCGGGCCGTTGCGCCGTCCAACTGGACCGTCCCGTCGCACATGTCGATCTTCACGGGACGGTACCCGAGCGCTCACGGGAGGCGCTCGTTCGTGCGGGGCGGCGCTCCGGCGTCGACGACCGCGCAGTGGCTTGCGGAAGTCGGGTACGAGACCGCGCTGTTCAGCGAGATGGTCCATCTGGCGGGCGGCTACGGACTCGAGGACGGGTTCGGGAACGTGCGAGCGGCGCGCGTCGGAGTCTCCGACGAGGAGCGGACCGCGGCCAACCGCCTCCTGGGACACGCGCGGTTCCTCTACTCCGAGCGGGTGCGCCGCGCGATCGCTCGCGTCCCGCCGCTGATCGTACCGCTGAACGCGCTCAACCATCCGCAGGAACAGGCGTTCAAGCGGGCCGTATGCGGTGACGGAGTCGTGAGCGACTTTGACCAGTGGGTCACCGGACGCTCGACATCGAAACCGTTCTACGCATTCCTGAACTTCGTCGACGGGCACGAGCCGTACCCGATCGTTCCGAACGGCAGCCGGTTGGGACCCTTGGCCCGATGGTACGCCCGGACCCCGAGATACTACCTCCTGGCGGTCGATGGTCTACAACGGCTCGTCCCTTGGGAGAGCGTCGAACGAGGCTACCTGGCGGCGATCGAAGCCGCGGATGCGAAGGTCGGGCGGGTCTGGAGGGCGCTGGAGCGCGCCGGAGTTGCGGACCGGACGGTCTTGATCGTTACCGCCGACCACGGGCAATCGTTCGGCGAGGCCGGGAACATCTTCCACGGCTGCGGAGGAACGGATTCAATCACCCGGGTCCCGCTCGTCGTCGTCCCGCCGCGGTCGCAGCACACTCCTCCGATGGTCGACCGGTGGGCCAGCCTCTGCGAGCTTGACCCGTGGATCCGTTCGTTCGCCAACGGGGGGACACCCGACTACGAGGCTCCCTGGCCGCGGTCGGGAGGCCTCGACCTTCAGAACGGGAGCTCCGGCACGGTCTACTGCGAGGGCGGGCCGGCCTCCGACCCGAACCGGTCGTTGATCGGGGTTCGCGGAGACCAGTCGTGGAACCACCGTCTCCTCGTCGCCTACCGCCAGGACGAGAAGGTGGTCTGGGACCAGGTGACCGGCTCGGTCGTCTCTTGGACGTACCCAGGCGACCCGGATTCGGTGGCCCCTACCGTGCTCGAGGGCGGGGCGGCCCGGGCGGCCCGGGAGCATCTCTTTGCACCGTACCTCCGCCCCGGGGCCGCACCCGGTCCGACCCCCTCAGGGGACGCTCGGAGTTCGGTCGATGCCCGTCTTCGTTCCTGGGGCTACGACTGAGACTCACGGCCGCCCGATCGGCTCGGCTTCGACGCGGGAACCCGTCATCTGCTCTCGGGGTCGCGGGAGATCGGCGCAGAGCTTCCCGCCTCGGCCGGCACGGTCGAACTCCGAAGTCGGTCAGGTGTCGACGAACGACCGGGTCGGCTCACGACGCGGCGAGCGGCTGAGGCCGAGCGATCGGCCGGCCCTGCATGAACGACGGCACCGGCTCGCCGAGCATCTGAAGGAACGTCGGCGCCATGTCGAGGATCCGGCTCGTCGGGAGCTCGCGCTCGACCGGCGAGGACGGATCCGCGTGGACGAACACCCCGTCGAAGCTGTGAACGGCGTCGTCCGGTCCGATGTCGTTCTCCCGAAGGTAGAGGGAAGGGTGGCCGAGCGTTCCGGCCGACCTCCAGCGGAGTGCGCCGAAGTACGCGATCAGATCGGGGGCGTCTCCGCGAACGGAGTGGTACGTCGTGGACGGGTCGAGGATCTCGACGCCGAGCGGTCCCCCGTCCGGCGCCGTGAGCTCGCGAAGCTCGGCGGACAGGCGCGCCTTCCACTCGGGCAACTCCTCCGGGGCGATCACGCCCTGCGGCTCGCGCCCGCGGACGTTGAAGAAGATCCGCGCGTAGTACCCGCCCCCGGCCCAGACGCGCGTCGCCGACCAGTCGACATCCGCGTTCTCGACGGCGGTCTGGGGGGCGGGAGGGGCGCGGACGGCGAGGTAGCCGCGTCGGCGGAGCCACTCGTTGACACAAAACAGGCCGTGCATCGCCATCGAGCCATGGTCGGAAACCACGACGACGTGGGTCTGCGCGTCCGCGAGTTCGACCAGGCGGCCGATCGCCGCGTCGAGCATCGCGTAGTAATCGTGGAGGACGTGTCCGAGGGGATGGTGCGGCTCGAAGTCGGGGTGTTCCGGATCGAAGTACTTCCAGAACGCATGGTGGAGTCGGTCGGTCCCGATCTCGTGCACGGCGAACACGTCCCACCGCTCCTGCCGGTAGAGCTTCTCCGCCACGTCGAACCGCCGTCGGGTCATCTCCATCAGGTTCCCGAAAAGATCGTTCCGCTCGCTGGACCGGAACGGAACGTCGAACAGGTACGGGCCGCCGAGATCGAGTTCCGTCCGCCATTCCGGAGGATGCGTCACGTTCTCAGCCCCGGGAGGGGTCAGGAAATCCGACACATAGACGCCGTTCACCGACGGGGGCGGGTAACCGAGCGGCATCCCGACGACCGCGACCCGGCGACCGGACTGGGAGGCGAGCTCCCAGATCGTCGGGACGGGAACGGCCTCGGACCCCGGAACGTACGTGTCCGTGTACGATCCCCGGCGACGATGGCGGAACCCGTAGAGGCCGAGTGTGCCCGGGTCGACACCCGTGAACATCACCGGCCACGCGGGGACGGAGATCGGCGGGTCGGTCGTACGAAGCGCGCCCCGGGACGCTCGCCCGAGGAGGCGGTCCATGTTGGGCATGACCCCCCGGAGCCGGCGGAACAGAAGGTCGGGCGGGACCCCGTCGAGCCCGATCACGAGCAGACGCGACGGTTCGTCGGCGGGGCGGGACGGCCGTTGGGTCCGCGGTGGTGCCGCCGGTCTCCAGCTCCGATACTCGGGCGCGGGAGCCGCGGTCAACATTGAGCGCCCCTCGGTCGCCATCCGTTCCCGGATCGGTTCGTTCTCGTTGCTCGGCGCGCTCGGCCCCGTTCCGTGCCCGCGATCACGCCTACACCTAATTGATGTCAATTATATAGTTATTAAGACTGACTTCATGCGAATAACAATTAAATATTGGCCCACCCATGCCATTACCGACAGCATTCGACAGAGTGAGGTCAAAAGCCGATGTACGCACCTCGATGGAAGGTCGGGCGGGAAACGATCTCGATCCGATCCCGGAACGTGCCCACGAGCGGCGCCTCCGAGCCGGAATCGGAGGCGCTTGTTTTCGACCCCGGAGTTCGAGAATCCCCGGCGTCGGGGTCCGGCTCGTCCACCCCAGCGCCACCCCCGACCGGGCCCGTAGTCCTCCTGCCGACGCTCAACGAGGAGGCCGGTCTCGTCGCGACGTTCGGGGATCTGCCGATCGCCGACCTGACGAAGGCCGGGTTCGCCCCCACGGTGGTCGTCGTCGACGGCCACTCCACCGACCGTACGCGAGAGGTCGCCCGTGGGATGGGCCTCACGGTGCTCGACCAGGAGGGGACCGGAAAGGGGGATGCGGTCCGCACCGGCCTACGGTGGGCTCGGGAGCACGGGGCGCCGTTCGTCATCGTCGTCGACGCCGACTACACGTACGACGCCCGGGCCATCGTGCCGATGTGCTCGCTCCTCGATGCCGGCACCGACCTCGTCATCGGGGTTCGCCGCCCCGACCGGCACACGGTCACGACCGTTCGCGGGATCGTGCACCGCGTCGGGAACGCGACGCTCAACCTCGTCGCGGCGTCGCTGACCCGTTCACCGATCCTCGACATCTCGAGCGGCCTCTGGGGACTGCGCTCCGACGCCATCGAACGGCTGGCGCTGCAGTCGGACGGCTTCGACATCGAGTCGGAGCTGTACGTCAAGGCGTTCCGCCATGGCCTCACCATTTCGCAGGTCCCGGTGGAGTATCGCGACCGGGTGGGCACGGCCAAGCTCCACGCGATGCGGGATGGCGCCCGGATCCTCCTCGCGATCCTCCGACATTCTTCCAGCCGCCTCCTTCCGCGACCGATTCCGATGGGCCTCCGACCGTTCGATTCGCACCGCTTCCTCGCACGGAGCCTCGAAGCGATCGTCTTCGCGCTCCACCGCGACTACGTGGTTCTCGTCACACCGAACGCGTCGGCGCGGCTCGCGAACGAATGCCGCCGACGACTCGAGAGCGCCCGAGTACGAACGGACGTCGTCACCGCTCCGGCCGCGTGGGCACCGGGGGGCGTTGCCGCAGTGCCGGTCTCCCCCGAGGGCCCCTCGCCGCGCGGGGGGCCGCGGCTGCCGGTGTTCGTGACGTTCGCCTCGCCGCACGGCGTCGCCGATGACGGCTTTGGACGGCCGCTCGCGTTCGTCGGGATTCCCGATGGTCTCCTCTGCTTGTACGCCCCGACTCCGGCCCCCGGCGCGCCCCCCGCCGAGGACCCCGGGGCCGGGGCGTATTCCCGCCGCGCAGCCCGGCGGCGGTTGGCCCGCCCGGCCGCCCTGATCCGGGCGGTCATCCAGTCGACCCTGACCCATGCCGACCTCCCGATCCTCATGGCGAACGCCGCCGCGGCGTCGATCCGACTCGTCCCGGTCCGTCGCGCGCGCTCCGCGTTCACCTCGCTCGCCCGGCCGGCACCGGCCCCCGCGTTCCCGCCCTCCCGCCTCTCGCTTGGGGGACGCGACTTGTCGTGAGCACCGAGGCGGGGCGCCGGGACCAGACTCCCCATCGGGTGGCTCGGTCCGGGGCCCCGCAGCTGACCTACCACGTCGAGAAGACCGAGCTCCCCCTAGCGCCGGAGCTTCGCGATCGGCTCATCCAAGCGGTCGCAAGCCGGCTCCTTCTGGACGCGCTCGAGCTTCGCATCTCCGACGGGATCGACGTCGTCTTCGACGACGGCCAGCTCGCCCTTCGCCCTAGGACCGGGCGGCCCCTGTGCGGCATCATCGCCGCAAGCCATCGACCTGGTGTCGCCAAGGAACTCCTCAGTCGGGCGGTGCTCACGTTCGACGGGGTGAGCGAAGACCTCCGGAGGGGGCCGTGAACGAAGCGGGAGATCGCCGAATCCCTGTGCACCCGAACGGGCGCATCGATCGGGTCCGAGAGGCCCGGGCCCGGGGGAGGTGAAGGGTCCAGCGGACGGAGCGGTGGCCGTCCGAGTCGTGCTCTCTCCCTCCCTCCTGTCCCCCTCCTCCCCCGGTACGTTTCCGGACGGACGGCTCGCGTCGTCGGGAACGCAACGCGCGCTTCCGGCCGGCCATTGGATGGTTGTCGTTCTGCCCCGAGTCGGCGGGACCTCCGTTCCGCCTTAGATCGTGCCTGCCGCCGGCCTTCCGTTCTGCGGGGAGGGGCGCCGCACCCGGGCGGCACGACCACAGGGAGGATCAGGGAGGCGACCAGGTCCGCGCCGTCGAGCGTGCGTGGCCAGAGTTGATTTTCGGCCAGGAAAGGAAAGTTCCGTGTCGAGTACGAGGCGATCGCACGCCATCGTCGAAGCTCGAACTCCGCGCGCAGATCTAGGGCGGCTCGTTCAGCCACCGCGGAAAGGGGTCGTCCGGCCGACGACCTTCTCCGGGCCGGCAAACGCCCCCCGGCCGGACGAGGCGAGCTCGGTCCACATCCGGGTGCCCCGAGCCCACCATGGTGAAGATCCTTGGGGCCGACCCCCATCGCCCCCAACGGAACTTCCCGATGCCCTCGAAGCCGCCGAACAGCCGCCGGTCCGCGAGCACGACCTGGTGGCCTGGACCGATCCGAACACGGCCCCGCGCTGGGCACGGGTAAGTGGTCTCAGCGCGAGGACCGCGAACGTCTCGACGGCCAGCTGCTGGAACAGGGTGAGCTGGAGCGCCGGGGGCCTTCGTCCCGACAGCGGCGCGGCTCCGCCCGACAGCTCGTCGCGGACCGCGGGCCGGAGGCCGCTCCGTGTGTCGCCGGGATCATCGGCGGAGGGAGAGCGCGTCGGAGCGTTCGTCGGCCCACGGGGCGTCCCCGGGCCATGAGTGCGGGGACGCGGCCGGTTCGGGCGCCGGGGGGAGGCGCCAAAAGTGCCGGATACGTCGGGCCGCGCCGACGAACGGCGCCGTTGGGATCGCTTGACGCCACCGCGGCACGAGAAGCACGGCGGCGACCGCCACGACGGCCGCCGCGACGACGGTACCGGTAAGGATCGGTCCGACCCCCCCCGCGACCCCGCCGGCCGGACCGGCCGAGAGGACGAGCAGGATCGACGTCGTACGGTTCGCCGTCACCCGGACGCCCTCGGAGAGGGTCGCGCCGCCCGGAGCGGTGACCGTCACCTCGTGCAGACCGTCCCCGACGGCGATCGAGAAGTTGCCCGCCGGACCGACCTCGGTGACGGGAATCCCGTCGACCGCCACGGTCGCGTTTTCCGGACGGACGTTGCCGGCGATCCACCCGAACGGAAGCGTGGCGACCGACCCGGAGATCTGGTGGAGCAGGGCGTCGACCGGGCTCACCAACCACAACCGCAGGTTCACCGGGGTGGGGGCCGTGTTCGCGGGGACGCTCGTCGCGAGGCAGAACCGGCCGCCCGCGTCCCATGCAACCGACGCGGAGTTCGAGGCGATCGTCGCCCCGTTCGGGAGGTCGATCCGCAGCTGCATGACGAGCCCTGTGAGCGGCCCGACCAGGCAGACGGTGAACGGCGTCCCCGCGGGGATCGGGGAGGCGGTCGACAGGACGATGTTCGCCAGGGGCGCGGGAGAGAGCGTCACGAGCTCGCTCCATCCCTTCAGGTCGGGCCCACCGGGGGGGTGGAGGGTCCAGACCCACTGGAAGCGGAGGGTCCCCGAGCCGAGCGGCAGGTTGGCCATGACCGTGAACAGGTTCGACGTGAGGTGGGCACGGGCCGTCGAGAACGAAGTCGCCGGAAGGGTGACGTTCACCGACGCGGCTTGCACGGAAGGGCTCGCGTTCGACGTCACCGTGACGTTCCGGCTGACGACGGTGACGGCGACGGCTCCGGTCGACGTCGGTATTCGCGCCACGACCGTCGGGACGTCGACGACGACGCTCGATACGTTCGACGGTTTCGAGCCGCACGCGAGCCAGTAGCTCACCGTCAGAACGGTTCCCCCGGGAACGCTCGCGTTTACGGCGGGGGCGTCCAGCGAGAGATTCGCGCTGAAGGGAACCGGTGCGACGAGCGGCGGCTCGACCCGCGGTACGGCGGCCGACCCGAAGGAGGGTACTAGGGAGACGAGGACCACCGACTCGACGACGGTCACGGCGACCAGCCCGGCGGCCAGTAGCCGATCTCGCGCCACCCGTCGAAGGCTCCCCATCCGACCCGCGTGGGCTCGCCGCTGCTTCATCCTGCCAACACCTCCCACTCCGAATTCGAGTACGCGGGCGCGAAGTGGAACTCCTGCCCGTAGTACGCGAGCGTATCGGCGAACATCGCGCTGGTCGGCGCAAGGAGGAAGTGGACCTGGTTGTCGGTGAGGAAGGCGAGGGTGTCGAAGGTCGGGGGCAGCGCGACCCCGACGCCTCCGGCCTTCGGCGTCGTGAGGGTCAGGTGGACCGAGAAGGCGGAGGCGGGAGCCGAAGGGGCGAAGACGAGAGCGAACCCGTCCGGTCCACTGGCGCCGAGCGCTCGCGTCCGCACGGGGGTGGGGGAGAGGCCGATCGTCGTTGTGAGCGTCCGCGCTCCGGGGATCTGACCGATCTGTGTCCGCTCGGTCCACGTCGCGGTGGAGCCGTTCACGGTCACGCTGGAGAGCAGGCCCCCGTGAACGAACGGGTCGAAGTTCGAGGTCGGAAGAAGGGTGATCCCGACCTGTTGGATCACGCCGCCTCCCACTGCCCGAGCGACGAGGTCGATGACCGCGACCCCTGCGCTCGGTTCGGTCACCGTTTCGGTGAGCACGGCTGACGAGCCCGTGCGCGTCGTCAAAGCGGTCGGCGTACCGTTGCCGAGGACGACCTGCTCCGCGCCGATCGAGCTGAACGAATGGGTGGCCACCCCGGCGCCCCCCGAGACGTTCACGTAGGAGAGGGCCGGGGAGAGCCGCAGGATCGGGGCGGGGATCCCGTACTGGTACGCGCCGTAGGCCGGGTCGCCGGCGAGCCCCGAAGTATCGGCGCCGGTGAACGTCACGAACGAGGCACCGTCGCTGACGGTGTACCGACCGTTGATCGCCCAGTAGCTCTCCTCGGCGTTCTGGATCTGCCAGCCGTAGAACAGCAGCCACGTCGGCCCGCCGTCGTACGAGCCTCGGTCCGTGAGGGCCTGGACCCACCGAGCTTTCGATGGACCGGTCAGGACCGCGCCGCTCTGGGCCTGGGTCGCGAGCCAGTGCATCGCCTGGAGGAACTGGCCATCGTGCGTCGCGCCCGTGTTCGCCGTCTCGAGGTTCTCGACGGCCGGTACGGTCACCGCGACGGCGAACACTGCGAGGGCGAACAGGACGGCCAGCGACGCCGCTGTCGTCGGGACGCTCGCCCACAGCGCGCGCCGCCGGACGATGACGCCGACCGGACGGACAACACCGGAAGGGCGTGGATGCTGGGCGAGACTGCGCCGTGTCGATTCGACCACGGCGGGGGCGGCGTGCGGCATGAGGTGCCGCTCGGCCAGGACCGCGCCGAGCAGAATCCCCGGGACGACGAGGAAGTAGCCGAACCGGCTGTAATCGGTGTCTACGTGCGCCAGGTACCCCAGCAGCGGCAGTCCCGCAGCCGCGGCAAGCCAACACCCGGCGACGACCCCGGCGGCCGACCGCCGGTCCGAGGCCGCCGGCGGAGCCTCCACAACCCGACGCCGGGCGGCCACCAGGGCCGCTCCAAACCCGCCGAGGGCGAGTAACCCGAGGACGGCGAGGGCGACCGGAACAGGGACGGCCGGGTGAACGCAGCCGCACCCGGACCAGAACGCGCCGAAGACCTGACCGACGTTCGAGACGAAGAAGGCCGAGGGGTTCGCCGTGGCGTACCCCGGAGGGGTCACCCCCGTGGCGCGAAGAAGGCCGAAGTACGTTACGGCGGTTCCCCCGAGGAGGGCGAAGCCGGCGAGGTGCCGCCGATTGACGACGGCGCGAATACTCCACCGTCCCCGGAGGAGGAGAACGAGGGCGCCGGCGGCGTAGACGAGCACGGCGAGCGCGAGGGTCAGGGTGTCCGTGAGGAGGAGGACGCCGAGCAGCGCGTAGAGTCCGACCGTGAGTCGGGCGGAGCTCGGTCGTTGAACCAGACCGGCGAAGACGACCACGAGACCGTTCAGCACCACCAGCCCGAGGAAGTTGGGGTACCCGCCCCAGAACAGCATCGCGAGCGTTACGGGGTTTCCGACCGCGAGTCCCACGAACGCGAGCTGGAGCCCGGGGTGGTCGAGAGTCCGCCGTCCGAGGAGGATCGCTGTCCCTCCGAACGCTCCCAGCGCGAGTCCGGCGAAGACGAAGCCGGCCTGGAGCGGGGAACCCGTCGCCCGCACCAACAGCCCGAGGAGGACGAGACTCACGGGCGGGGCGGCGAACGGGCTACCGGCCGACGCGACCGGCGGGGAGCTCAGGCCTACCCACCCATACGAGGAGGCGATCCAATGGCCCGGATCGATCCCCGGAGGTACCGGAGCTTCGGAGTAGATCGCTTCTAGCAGGACAACGAGACCCAAGACGACCAGGTACGGAACGGACCGAACGAAGAGCGACGGCGCCCGGTGGAGCCCGGTCGCGGCCGGCGCTGCAGCGACCGGCCTCACGGGGGTCCAGCGGTACGTCGCAGCGGCCATCCTGACCTGGGGACCCATCGATTCCATAAATATATATTCGCATGGTATTAGACCTAATGAGCGGCAAAGACGAGGATTTGTGAGGAACGGTCGTGCTGGAAGGGAAAACCGTCCGGACGCCGCCGGCAATTGAACCGCCCGCGGCGACGCCGCCACCTTCGCCGGAACTCGGGCGGCCGGCGGCCCCGTACGCGCATGCGGCGTGGGTTGCATTCATGCTCCTCCTCGTCGGGGCCGCGGTCGCGCTGTTCGAGTGGGCGTACGCGGGGAATCCGTACCCACCGGGAGGGGACTCCGGTCGGTGGGTCGCGATGTCGTATCCGTATGCCGGACTGAAGTACCCGGCGCCGGGGCCATTCGCATATCCGTTCTCCTATCCCCCCCTGAGCCTTCTCCTCCTTGCCGGCTTCGCTCGCCTCACCGGGAACGCCGCCACGACGGGTTTCGCCGCCGCGGGGACCCTGGTCGCGCTCTATGGTCTCTCGCTGATCGTCGTCGCGCGCCGCTTCCTCGACTCCGGTCCCCTGCAGGTCGCCTTCGTCGGGCTCGCCCTGTTCAACGACGCGATGCTCGTCCTGCTGTTCTGGGGCGATTACCCGAACATGCTCGGCTTCGCCGCGCTGAACGTGGCCATGGTCGCGCTCCTCCTATTCCTGAAACGCGGCACGACGGCGTCCGGCCTCGCGTTCTACGGCGCGCTCGGACTCGTCTTCCTGACCCACGACCTCACCTTCGCGATCGCCGCCGCGGCGGCGGGCGTCGCGGGCCTCGTCTTCCTCGTCCACCGCCGGATCGGGTTCGGATTCCTGGTCCGGTACGGCAACCTGCTCGGGCTCGCCTTGCTCGAGGCCGTCATCGCGGCATGGGAAGCGACGAGCTTCGTCGCCGGCGTTCCCCACCCCGGATACGTCTACGGCAATCCGGCGGCCTACGCCGTCAAGGGAGTCGGGCACACGCTCGACGGGCTCCCGACCGGCTGCGACAACTGCGCCTGGGACAACCTGGCGCCGTCGGTCGCGCTCGCGCTCCTCTTCGGACTCTCGATCGCGATGCAGATCGTACTGTTCATGCTCCGTCGCTTCACGCTCCGCACGCCCGTGGGTTGGCCGGCCGCTTCCGGGTCGGTGGCGGTCCGCACCGCGTCAGTGCCGCTGGTGGATGGCCGAACGCTCGTCGCGGCGGCGTGGCTCACGGGGGCGCTCCTCGCCCCCGCGATCGGCTGGCTCGCGCACGTCGATACGGTCTACTTCCGGT
Organism: Thermoplasmata archaeon; assembly: GCA_035656255.1. Classification (GTDB taxonomy): domain Archaea; phylum Thermoplasmatota; class Thermoplasmata; order Lutacidiplasmatales; family UBA184; genus Lutacidiplasma. The sequence continues at coordinate 57,258 of DASRSV010000029.1, read as the reverse complement.
TCGGCTACTTTCTCCCGGTCCCCGGTGCCCTACTGGCCTGCCTTCTCATCGAGCGGGTCGCCTACCCGTGGCTCGTGCCGTTCGACCGGCCGCCCCTGCAGCCCCCCGTCGTTCGCTCCCTGCGGGCGCGGGTCGCGACCGCTGCAACCCTCCTCGACCGCCGTCGATTGCGACGGCCGGCGGCCGTCGCCCCCGGTCCCGCGATCGTGGGAGGGGCCTTCGCGCACCTCGAGCCGGAGTCACGGGGACGCACTCCGCACCTGCCGTCCCTCGCTGCCCGACGGGGGGCCACTGTCGTTGCGGGTTCGATCGCTGTCGTCCTTGCCGTAGCCCTCGCGGGGTTGACCGCTCCCGCCCTCGCGAGGAACCGTGACTCGTTCCATAACGGCCTCGACGCCGAATTCACGGCCGCGATGGAGTACCTCAACCGCGCACCCCCGGGTCCGGTCCTGAGCACGGACACCAACGCTGCCCACTGGGGCGAGGCGACGACCGCCCGGGACTTCTACGTCCCGTCGTACGTCCCTTACCTCAACTTCTACCCGATGCTGATCGGCTGGGGCCAGCAGACGTACTGGGCCGTCAGCTGCCGCTGGGCGACCACCGACGGGCTCGGCGTCACCGCGTTCTCGGGCGCGAACGACTCCACGTTTCCGGCGATGCCGCTGTACGCCGTGTACGTGGATGGGGTGGCCGCGCCGGTGCTCGACGTGGACCCGACCTCGTTCGTTGTGGAGTACGCCGGTAGTGGGCGGGTGAACTCGACGGAACCGACGTGGGGTGGGGCGTCCGTCGCCGTCACGGCCGGTTCCCCCGAGACGATCTCGGCGACCTTTGTCACTCCGACGTTCCGCCTGGTCGATCAGGCCTCCGTGGTCGGCGCGGGGACGGCCCGCATCGGCCTCTCGCTTACGCCCGCCCCCGGCGTGGTGATCGCCCGACTCCACTTCGCCATCGGCGCGGCGCCGGCGGGCGAGACCGCGCTCCACGCGACGGACGTCCGCTCGGTGACGGGGGCCGGCACCAACTTCACCTGGGCGGTGAACCCGCCTCCGGGGCTGGGGCTGGAGCCGATAGCAACAACTGGTACGTTCTCGGTCGCCCCCTCGAGCTTCACCGTCTTCCCGCACCTGCCCGCGGTCGCGGTCGACGTGGCTCCCTCGACCCCCGGCGGCCCGATCGACGTCGTTCTCACGCTCACGACGCCGGGTCTCTCGAATCCCGGGAGCACCCTCCCCTCGCTCCTCGACGCGCGGGCCTTCCTCGCGAACACCGGGATCCGTTACATTCTGCTCCCGCTCGTGCCGAGCCCTGCGGACACTGCCACGCTCGCGCGGTACCTGAGCGCGCAGGAAGGTGCAGCGCTCGCCTACTCCAACTCGGAATGGGAGGTGCTCACGGTCTGAGCGTCCGATGGTCGCGTTTCTCCCACCCCCAGCCAGCCCGGCGTTGACCGCCCCGCCCCCGCTCCCCCGGCTGACCGTCCTCTACCCCCAATCGACCGAGGCCGGTGGCGCCATCGAGGAGTACGCCTGCCGTCTCGCATCCCGGCTCTGCTCGAAGTTTCGAGTCCGGCTCGTCACGCCGGCGGGGGGACGGACGCCCACCCCCGACCCGGTCGGCGTGGGGAGCGACGCGATCGTCCATCTACCGGTCCGGGAGCTGTTCCGCGGTCGTATCCTGCTGCGGCGCGACGCGTGGAAGACGTTGCACGCAGCGGTCCTCGACTCCGACATGGTCCACCTCCACATGCCGTTCCCGATCGTCGAGCGATGGGTGGCGCGGTGGACCCGACGGGTCGGGGTTCCGATGGCGATCACCTATCATGCGGAAACGGTCGCCGACGGGGCATGGGGCCGCACGGTCGGCCGAATCGTGACCCGCGGGTACCGAGCGCTTTCGGCGCACCCGGCGCTCCGCTCCGCCGAGGCGATCGTTGCCTCGAGCGCCGGCTACGCGGGGGGGTCGCCCGTGCTGGCGCGGTACTTCGCGAAGATCACCGTCGTCCGCAAGGGGGTCGATCTCGAGCGGCTCCAAGTCGATCCGGGGGTCGCCCGCGTCGCTTCGCGCGTGGAGCCGGCTCGGGGCCTTCTCCCCGAATCCCAACCGGGGGAGCGGAGGGTCCTCTTCGTCGGGACGCTCAGCGAGCGAAAGGGACTCCCCGAGCTCCTCTGGGCGACCGCGCTCTTGCTCAAGACGGGACTCCCGGTTCGGACATACATCGCCGGTTGGGGACCGGCCGAAGGCCGCCTGAAGCGGCTCACCGCGTCCATGGGGCTCGGCGACCGGGTGCGGTTCCTGGGGCCCATCCCCGACGACCGTCTCGGCGAGCTCTACCGGGCCGCCGACGTTGTGACCTCCCCATGCACCGTGCGGCTCGCCCCCACCCCGGTCTCGCTCGAGGAGGCGGTCGCCTGCGGGACCCCGATCGTCGGCTCCGCTCTTCCCGGGAACGACGAGGCCCTTCCGAACGATGGCGTCCACGGGACGCTCGTCCCCGCCGGGAATGTGCCGGCGTTGGCCCAAGCCCTTCGGCGACACCTCCTCCTTCCACGACCGCACTGGAAGCTTTCGCTCCGCACCTGGGACGACACCGCCCGCGACTACGCCGAACTTTTCGACCGACTTCGATTCGAGCTTCGGCTGGCGACGGCGCTGCACCTCCCGCGCGCCCCATCGGCCGCCGGTCCCGCGCTCCCACGCGCGTTTAAAGTACACTGAATCGCTGAAAGATGTAAATAGGACCTATTGCTATGTTTTTCATGGCAATGACGCCATCGAAGCCCGACCTGGCCATGTCCGTGCCGATCGCGGGTGCTGCGGCGATCGTTCGCGGCGGCTCCGCGCCCGCCTCGGCGATCGAGGTGGAGGGGGCCGAGGCTGCCGGTCTCCGGCGGCGACTCCGATCCGAGCTCCCCGGTCCGATGGCCGGTTGGGTCGAGGATGACCACGAACCGCCCCGGCCCGCCGAACCCCTCCCGCCGGTGCACCTCGCCCTGCTCGATGCCCGGCTCGGTTTCGACCACGAAGAGCCGCCTCAGGACGCGCTCCTCGGCGACCCGGTCCACGTCTGGCTCGTCGCAGGCGAAGGCCCCCCCCAAGCGACGGTCCGGGCGCTCGAGCTGAGGATCGCGTTCTCGCCCCCCGAAGGACCCGCGACGCACGACTGATGGGGAGTCCATGGTCCGCTCAACACCTACGGCGCCGATTCGGACTGCGACAGGATCGCGGGCGCTAGCCGCGCTCGCGGTCACGATCGCGGCCGTCGTTGTCCTCTCTGCCGGAGCCGCGGTTCCCACGGGATCGCCGCCCACGGGTCTCAGCGTTCCGATCGGTCGCGGGTCCGCGCACGTCCCGACTCCCGCGTCGACTCCCGGAAGGTCGGCTCCCGTCATCCCGTCGAATGCCGGGGATCCGGGGCGCGAACCCCCGTCGGCGCCGACCTCCTCCGGATCGGTCACAATGGCCGGGCCGCTCGGGCCGCTGACGTTCGCCGTCGGGGCTACCTTCGCCGCGGTGTCGGCGGCGCCCCCCGCGCTACCGCTCGTGAACATCACGGCCGTGGTGCACCCGGACGACGGAACGGACTCCGCGTACTGGGGCGTGGTCGGCGTGACGGACGCACGCGATGCCGCGGCGGTTTGGGTCGCGAACAACGGCACTTGGCCGCTGGCCGAGCTCTGTCCGACCGGGATGCTCGCCGGTTATGAGGTCTGGACGAAGAACGGGAGCGTCAGCCAGGGCCCGACGTGCTGGACGAACCTCAAGTTGGCGGCCGGCGACCGGATCGAGGTCACATTGGCGATCGGTTGCGGGGCGAACGGCAGCGCGTTCTGCTTCGAAGTGCAGGACGTGACGCGATCAACCGTCGCGGTCACGGCGGTGACCGCGCCCGACTCGGGCAACACCCAGTTCGTCACGTCCCCCAGCCCGACCGACGCGAACGGGGACTTCACCGGCGTCTTCACCGGGATCGCGGACCCCCTCGCTGCCAGCTGCGGGACTGTGGCCGCGCTCCCATATTCCGACTTCGAGGTGAACGTTCGCGACAGCCACCACCGGGGCGGGAACGTGACGTCGGCGGTCGTCTGGCTCGGGCAGGCGACGACGCTCGGGACGGGGTGCTCGAGCCACGAGACGACGATCGCGACCCCGGCGACTTCGACGACCTCCTACTGGTCGTTCAATGCGAACAACTCCTCCCCGCACTGGCTCGGAGTCCAGAACGACACGGACGTACCGACCCTCTCGGGGAGCTGGCGGCTCGAGTCGGAGGTGTCGCCGCTCACGAACGAGCTGTCGGTCGGCCGTGCGACGGCGGACGACCTCCAGACGGTCTCCGCGGCCGCCTCCGCGAGCGGCGGCCGCGGACCCCTCACCTTCGACTGGACGGCCGGCGGAACGGCCCTTCCGACGCACAGCGCCTCGATCTCGTGGAGCGCCGCCGGCGCTGGCGCCGTCACCCTCACCGCCCAAGCGGTCGACAGGGACCTCAACTACGCCCCCGCAAGCGCGACCGTCACGGTGAGCTCGGACCCGTCGGTGGCGCTCGGAGCCGCGCCGGGCTTCTCCGGGAAGGTCAACGGCTCGGCCGAATTCTGGGCGAACGTCACCGGCGGATCGGGCGGGGACTCGATCGCGTGGACGTCGCTCCCGGCCGGCTGCTCGAACTCCGCCGGACCGACGGTCACCTGCACTCTCGCGGCCCCAGGGAACTTCACGCTGGCCGTCCAAGTGAACGACTCGAACGGGTACCTCACCCTCGCGTCGACGACCTACTCGGTCCACTACAACGGCTCCAGTGGGCCGGCCGGCGGCGGCGGACTCACCAACTCGAGCGGCGCGCTCTCCCTCCACGCCTCCGCGGGCCAGGTCGACGTCGGCGTCCCCGTGACGTTCTCGGCAGCGCTGGCCGGTTCCGCGGCGGCGGTCACGTACGTCTGGAGGTTCGGCGACAACGCGACGAGCTCGAACGCCTCGCCGACACATGCGTTCGCAACACCGGGCGAGTACTCCGTCCAAGTGACCGTCCGCACGGCCAACGGCTCGGTGAGCTCGTCGCAGATCCCGCTCCGCGTGGACCCGACACCCCAGGTGGAGATCATCCTCTTCGACTACGCGATCCCCGCGAACTCGACCCTCGCGACGAGCCCGAGCGTCAGCCTATCGGTCAAGGTTGCTGGTGGGACGACGCCGTACTCTGAGACGTGGAGCCTGGGCGACGGGACCACGGCGTCCGGCAGCAAGGTCCAGCACCAGTATGCGGCGACCGGCAGCTACTCGGTCGCGCTCGCGTTCGTCGACGCGGGGGGGTTCGCGGCGAGCTACCCGTTCGTCCTCGCGGTGACCCCGACGGTACCGGGGCCCTCCCACTCGCAGCTCATCACGGACGCGACGATCGTCCTCCTCGGGACCGCCGGGCTGCTCGTGCTGGTGGCCGTCGTCCGTCTCTCGCACCGCCGTCGTCGGAACCGGCCTCCCGCCGGGCGGCCGCCGGCAAGCGCCTCGTCACCCCCGCCCCCGGGGACGCCGATCCCGCCCCCTCCCCCGCCGGGCGTGCGGCCGTCGCCCGAACCGCAACCGACGGCGCCCGCGGCGGAGCCGGAGCTGGAACCGCCCCCGGTCGCGACGTAGAGCGCTGTCCGGCGGTCGCACCGCCCGGCACCGGTTCACTTCCAGCTGGCGAGGATCTCCCGGACGTCCGATGGCCGTACGGGCTTGGGGAGCACCGAGTGGATCCCCCGCGCGAGCACCCGCTTGAGGCGGGGGTCCGAGCCGTCGAATGCGGAGACGATCACGACCTTGGTGCCGGGCCGTTCAGCGACCATCTCGAGCGCAATGGCGTCCCCGTCGGCGACCGGCCGGCCGTCGTTCGGGAGCCCGTTCCGCCCGTTCCTCTCGCCCCGGTCGGGGTCCGGGACGAGCTCGATGTCGAGGAAGACCAGGTCGGGGCGGAACGCGCGGAAGACCTCCATCGCGGCGCGCGCGTCCGCCGCCTCCCGAATGTGCGAGTCGGGGACGCCCATGTCGGTGAGGATGCCGGCGAGGCTGCGCCGGACCGCCTTGGAGTCCTCGACCAGGAGGACCTTCGGACCTGCCGGATTCATCAGGGTACCGCCCCGGCCGGAAGGCCTGGCGAGGATGACGTCTCCGCTCCTCCGGCGTGCGGCGGCCCGTCGCCGTTGATCAGACGGCTCACGACCGCGAGGAACGCGTCGACCTTGAGCGGTTTCGCGAGGTACGCCGAGCAGCCGGAGGCGAGCGCGCGCTGCTCATCCCCCTTCATCGCGTAGGCGGTGAGCGCGACGATCGGCACGTTGTGGGTCCTCGGGTCGGCCCGGAGCTGGCGGGTGAGCGTGAAGCCGTCCAGCCCGGGGAGGGCGAGGTCCATGAGGATCAGCTCCGGGACCTGCTCGCGGAGCCGCGCGGTCGCCTCGACCGCGTCCCGCGCGCCGGTGACGAGGTACCCCTCCCCCTCGAGAAGCACCCGGACGAGCTTGAGGTTGAGCGGGTTGTCCTCGACGACGAGGATCTCTGCGGACATCGGGCCCCCGTCCTCACCCGCTCCCCATCGCCGGCATCGACCGCTCGCCCGAGCCGTCGCCCATTCGCGGGAGGACGACGGTGAATTCGCTGCCGCGACCGAGCTCGCTCGTCACATCGATCGAACCCCCCTGGAGCTCGACGATCTTCTTCGTGAGGGCGAGGCCAAGCCCGGAGCCGTCCCGCCGTCGGGTGGGGCCGCTGTCGAGCTGCTCGAACTCGCGGAAGAGGCGGTTGAGGTCGCTCGGCGAGATGCCGATCCCGGTGTCGGCGACCTTCAGCTCGACCCGCTCGGGGCCTTTCGCTCCGAAGTGGACGTCGACCCGCCCGCCGTCCTGCGTGAACTTGATCGCGTTCGAGAGCAGGTTGTAGAGGATCTGCTTGAACCGCCTAGGGTCGAGGTGGATCTCGGGCGAGCGGGTGGCGAGGTGGCTCGTGACCTTGATGCGCTTAGCATCCGCGAGCGGCTTCAGGATCGCCGTCACCTCCTCGACCGCCTCGCGGGGCCGGAACGTCTCGGGGGCGAGGTCCATCTTGCCGGCCTCGACCTTGGCGAGGTCGAGGACGTCGTTGATGAGCTGGAGGAGGTGGTTCCCGCTGTTCATGATGTCGGTGACGTACTCCCGCTGCGGGTCGGTGAGCGGACCGTTCTTCGTGCGGAGGAGCACCTCGGAGAACCCGATGATCCCGTTGAGCGGCGTGCGGAGCTCGTGGGACATGTTGGCGAGGAACTCGCTCTTCATCCGGTTCGCTTCCTGGACGCGCTTGTTCTGGACCTCGAGGGCGCGGTTCCGCTCGACGAGCTGCTCGCGGAGCCGCTTCGACTCGGCGATGTCGCGCGCCGAGGCGAGGATCCCCTTGAGGTGGCCCATCGTGTCGCGGAACGTGGTCGCGTTGAACGCGACGTCCGTCGCGGCGCCGTCCGGCCCGCGGACCGTGAGCTCGTAGTTGGAGACGCGGTCCTCGGCCACCACGGAGCGGATCCCCGCCTCGGCGCGTGCGGGGTCGGTGAAGTACTGCTTGAACGGCGTCCCGATAAGCTGGTCGCGCGCGAGCCCCGTGACGACCTCCATCTGCTTGTTGAGGTCGGTGATCGTCCCGAGGAGGTCGATCGTGAGGAGCGCGTCGGTGTTCGATTCGACCAGGCTCCGGTTGTAGTTCTGCTGCTCGCGGAGCTGGGTCTCGAGCTTCTTCTGCTCCGTCACGTCGCGCGCGACCGCGAGGACGCCCGACACCTTGCCCGACGCGTCGTGGAAGACGCTCGCGTTGAGCGACACCTGGATCTTCTGGCCGTTCCGACGGCGGATGGTGAGCTCGTAGTTCGTCGTGAGGTGCTCTTCGAGCGCCTTCTTCACGCCCGCACGGGCGAGCGCGGGCTCGGTGAACAGCCCCTCGAACCGGTCCCCGAGCAGGTGCTTGCGCGTGAACCCGCTCAGGCGGACCATCTGCTCGTTGACGTCGGTGATCACCATGTCGGGGTCGACCGTGACCACCGCGTCGGGGGCGGCCTCGATGAGACCGCGATTGTAGCTCTCGCTCTCCCTCAGCTGCTGTTCGACCCGCTTCTGCTCGGTGATGTCGCGCGCGGCGGCGAAGATCCCCGCGGTCCGGCCTTCGATATCCTTGAAGATCGCCGCGTTGAAGGAGATGATGGTGATCCGGCCCGACCGCGACTTGAGGCGCAGCTCGTAGTTGTCGATCCGGCCCTGAGTGAACGTCCGCCGGACCCCGGCCGCGGCGCGGTCGGGGTCGAGGAAGTAGCCCGGGAACCCGGAGCCGATCAGCTCCTCCTTCGGGTATCCCGTGACCTTCACCATCTGCTCGTTGACGTCAGTGATCACGAGGTCCGGGTCGACCGTGACGACGGCGTCGGGGGACGCCTCGATGAGGCCCCGGTTGTAGAACTGCGACTCTCGGAGACGGTCCTGGAGCCGACGCTGCTCGGTGACGTCGTGGGCCGCGGCGAGGATCCCCTTGACGTTCCCCTCCGTGTCGCGGAAGACGGTCGCATTGAACGAGACGTCGATGAGGCGGCCGTGGCGGTTGCGGAGGATGAGCTCGTAGTTGGTGACCGACCCGTCGGAGAACGTCTGGCGGACGCCGGAGGCCGCGCGCTCGGGGTCGGTGAAGTAATCGGGGAACGTCGACCCGATCAGCTCGGTCCTCGGGTAGCCAGCGACCTTCACGAGCTGCTCGTTGACGTCCGTGATGATGAGGTCGGGACCGATCGCCACCACGGCATCGGGCGCTGCTTCGATGAGCCCCCGGTTGTAGTTCTGCTGCTCTCGGATCTGGGCTTCGAGCTTCTTCTGCTCCGTAATGTCGCGGGCGGCGGCGAGAATCCCGCGGATGCCGCCCTCGGCACCCCGGAAGATCGTCGCGTTCAGCGAGACGGTGACCGCCCGCCCGCGCTGCGAGCGCAGCGTGAGCTCATAGTTCGTCACCTGTCCGAAGGCGAGCACCCGTCGAATCCCCTCCTCGACCTCGGGGGCGTCCGAGAAGTAGTTCTTGAACGGGGTGCCGATGAGTTCCTCGCGCGCGACCCCCGTCATCACCTCCATCTGCTTGTTGACGTCCGTGATGACCCCGAGCTGGTCGGTCGTGACGAGGGCGTCGACGCTCGCCTCGATGAGCCCCCGTGTGTACACCTGCGACTCCTGGAGCTTCGTCTCGAGCTTCTTCTGCTCGGTCACGTCCCGCGCGGCCGCAAGGACCCCCCGGATCTCCCCTGCGGAGCTGCCGAACGTCGCCGCGTTCAGCGAAACGAGCGTCTCCTTCCCCCCGCGGGAGAGGAGCGCGAGCTCGTAGTTCGTGACGAACCCCTCGTCGAGCGCCTGGCGCACGCCCGCCGCCGCCCGCTCGGGCTCGGTGAAGTACTGGACGAACGACGAGCCGATGAGCTGCTTCTTCGAGTACCCCGTCACGCGGACCATCTGCTCGTTGACGTCCGTGATCTTGAGGTCGGGGTCGACCGTGACGAGCGCGTCGACGCTCGCCTCGATGAGCCCCCGCGTGTACACCTGCGACTCCTGGAGCTTCGTCTCGAGCATCTTCTGCTCGGTCACATCGCGGGCCGCGGCGAAAATGCCCTTCACGCGGCCGCTCACGTCGCGGAAGACGGAGGCGTTGAACGAGACCACCCGCTCGGGACCTTCGCGCGGTTTCAGGACGAGCGCGTAGTTCGTCACGAGCCCGTGGTCGAACGCGAGCCGGATCCCCGCCGCGGCGCGCCGCGCGTCCGTGAAGTACGACGGGAACGGGCTCCCGAGGAGCTGATCGCGGGGGTAGCCGGTGATCCGGATCGTCTGCTCGTTGACGTCCGTGATCTTCATCTCGGGGTCGACGGCGACGAGCGCGTCGACCGACGACTCGATCAGGTTCCGGTTGTAAATCTCCGACTCCCTCAGCTGCGTCTCGAGCGTCTTCTGCTCGGTGATGTCGCGCGCGGCGGCGAAGATCCCCTTGGCGCTGCCCGAGGCGTCGCGGTAGACGGAGGCGTTGAACGAGACGACTCGCGGCGGACCGGACTGGGGACGGAGGACCAGCTCGTAGTTCGTCACGAACCCCAGGGCCAGGGTCTCGCGTATCCCCGCGTTCGCGCGCTCGGGCTCGGTGAAATAGTCGGCGAACCGGGAGCCGATGAGCTCGTCCCGGCGGAAGCCTGAGACCTTCTCCATCTGGCGGTTCAGGTCGGTGATCTCGCCCGAAGGGTCGACGGTGACGAGCGCGTCCAAGGACGCCTCGATGAGTCCCCGGTTGTAGCTCTCCGCGTCGCGCAGCTCGGATTCGAGCCGCTTCTGCGCGGTGACATCCCGCGCGGCGGCGATGATGCCCTTGAGCTTGCCGTCCTTGCCGTGGAACGTCGTCGCATTGTAGGAGACGATCGTCTCCTGGCCAGTGAGCGAACGAAGCGTGAGCTCGAAGTTCGTCACCTGCTCCTCGCTCAGCACGCGGCGGATTCCCTCCTCGGCCCGCGTCGGCTCGGTGAAGTACGACCGGAACGGAGTCCCGATGAGCCGCTCCCGTGGGAGGCCCGTCACCCGCTCGGTCTGGCGGTTCACGTCGGAGATGATGCCGAGGGTGTCCGTGACGATGATCGCGTCGATGCTCGACTCAATGAGGCCCCGGTTGTAATCCTGGGACTCGACCAGCTGGGAGTGGAGCTGTTCCTCGTCGGTGATGTCCTTGGAGACGACCAGGAACCCCGCCGGTTGACCGCTGGCGTCGCGCCGGATCGTGACGACGGTCCGGGCCGAGAAGACATTGCCGTCCTTGCGCTTGCGGCGGAGCGTGCCTTCGTACTTGCCGTTCTCGAGGACCGCCTGCGCCACCTGGGCCGGCCGGCCCTCGCGCACGTCCTCGTCGGGGTAGAGAACGTCCAGTGTCGCCTTCCCAACGATTTCGTCCGCGTGGAATCCGTACGCTCGGCGGGCTCCCTCGTTCCAGAGGATGACCCGGCCCTCGAGGTCCGCCCCGATGATCGAGTACTCCGTGGACGACTCGAGGATCCCCTCGAGGAACTCCCGGTAGTCGCCGATCTCGGTTTCAACGGACGAAAGCGCCCCGCTCCGGGCCCCCACCTCGGACGCCCCGCCGTTTACCATTGAAATGTACGAAGATGGATGGATTGGATGGATTTATGTGTTGTGTCTTGAACGGCTCGCCGGCTTTCGGGGGCGAGCGGAGGCTCGAGCCCCCTCTGAATGCTGCGGGAACCGGTGGGAATCGTCCCCTTTGCCCCGATGATTTTCCGCCTAGGGCTTAAGTAGCCCCCTTTGTAACCGTATCCTACGTGGCGGCCCGGTCGACCGACCGATTCGCGCACGCCGTGGCACCGCTCCCGGTGGAGCATCGGTGCCGTATCCCGTTCCGACCTATAATTGAAGCCCCCTCCGACTTTCCCGAGCGTTCGTTCGAGCTCAATCGACTCGACCGGGAGCTCGACCGTCTCGCGTTCCGGCCCCCGGAGTTTCTGAAGCTCCTCGGGCGTTCGAACCGCGCAGGGGTAGGCATCCCCCGGGAGCTCGTGACTCCCTCCGCTCGCCGACGTTCTCCCGGGGCCGCCGAGGTCGCGAAGCGCCAACTGCTGGTGAACCAACTGGAGCTGACCCGCGACCCGACCGTGCTGCGCATGCCCTGGTCCCTCCAGACCCTCCAGCGCGTCCACGAGGCGCTTCGGCGGGGCGTGGGCGGGGCCGGACGACCGGGAGAGTTGCGTACCGCACCCTACAACGTCAACGCCGCCGACGGCCGGGAGCTGTACGTCGCCTGCCCCCCCGAGCGGATCGCCGGTGACCTTCAGGCCCTGCTCGATTGGTTGAACCGCACCGCGTCCGTCCTTCAGCCGTCGATCGCGGGCGTGGTACTGTTCCACCAATTCCAGTCGATACGACCGTTCGGATCGGGGAACGTCACCGTCGGTCGCGCCCTCTTCGCGGAGTACCTGCGAGCGCACGGGCTGCGTAATGTGGGCCTCACGCCGTTCGAGGAGCCCGAGACGTCCCAGCCGGAACTGTACCTTCGGCTCATGCTCTGGACCGAGTACAGTGGTTCGTACCTCGAGCTGATCGATTTCGCGACCGGCGGGCTCGTGCACAGTTACGAGCAGGTCCTCGAGGACGTGGCCGAGCACAAGGTCGCAGCGCTCCCCCTCGAGGAGACGTCCCTTCGCCTCCTCGTTCGCGCCCGGCACGAAGGCGGCTGGTTCTCGGTGCAGGACGCTGCCCTCTGGGTGGGCCAACGGAGCGGCCAGACGGTGCTGCGTCACCTGAACCGGCTGGCGAAGATAGGTGTCCTCGAATCGGCGGGACGGACACGGGCCAAGCGGTACCGCCTTGCGCCGTCCAGCGCCTTCGTCGACCAGGTCCTGCGACTCCTGCGCGCGCCGGTGCGTCGAGGTCGCGAGGCCGCGGCGGCGGTCGCGCCGGCGCGCGCCTGACGGTCGGGCCCCGCCTCCCTACTTCCGGCGGGTCGACTTGGAGACCTGGATCGCGTCGCTCGGGCCGCTGATCGACCAGTTCAACGTGTCGCCCGGCTTCAGGTCGAGCGTTTGAGCCACGACCTGAGGTATCGTGATGCGGAGGGAGTCTGAGTTCCGCGCCGAGCGCACGACTTTCGACTCGAGCGACTTATCCATCGCGCTGACTCCGGACTTTGCCGATAACAATCCATAGAATCGACCTGTATAACATGTGGGTAATGTCAAAGAGGCCCGTGCCCGATCCCCCGAGGGGCGACGTGTCGCCGGGCTCATGTCCGGGTCTCGTTCGATCGGTGCGTTCCGATGCTCCGACGAGTCAAATAGGAGCAACCCCCACATTCGGCGGGTAACGAGCATGGCACGAGGGTTCGACTCGGCGACGGTCCGCGCGGCGAAGAACTCGAGTTCGCTTCGCGTGACCATTCCTCAAGTCATCGTGACGATGCTCGGGCTCCGGCCCGGCGACAGCCTCTCTTGGGAGATCGACCCGCTCACCCAGACGATCACGGTCGCGAAGTCCGCAACCGGTTCAGGTCGTCACTGACAATCGTCGGCGAGCCCGACCGCCGGTCGCGTTTTTCGGGGTGGAACCAACACCCTGGCGGAGCGGGTGTATCCGATTCCACTACTGGGCCGTTTCTCACGCTAATCAGGAGGATTGGGCCCGCCTTTCCGTCGCTAATTGTAACTTAAGCGGCGAAGAGATGCGAATCCCGAGGCGAGGTCAAACGGAAGCGTTACCGGACTTATATCGGGGGTCGCCGCCGGTTCCAATGTGCTTGCTGCGCGGCGCTCGACTCGTCTGCCGTTCCCTGGCCCGAGGTGTCGACTCCACACCGGGTCGTGTAGTCGTGGGTGGACGGAGTGAGCCTACCCAGCTCGTCCCGGTCCTCAGCTCCTCGGCTTCGCGTGAGCGGTTTGGTTCTTGGGGCCGTCATCGTCGGGCTCGCGCTGAGCGGAGGGGGGCCCCTCCGCACGCTCGGGGAGCAGCCGAGACTGCTCCTCGCCTCTATGCCCCAGCACGTCCCGATACCTAGAATCCAGTCGATCGCGCTCGAGCCGTCCGTGCTCGTGTTCGGCGGTAGTACCACCCTCGCCGTCGCCGCCTTTGGCGGGGCGTCTCCGCTGACCTACGTCTACTCCGGACTTCCCCCGGGGTGCGCGTCCGCGGCGGTGCCCAGGCTCGACTGCCTCCCCACGCTGGAGGGGGAGTACTCGATCAACGTCTCCGTCATTGACCTGCTTGGCCACACGGTGAGCGCATCGGTCAACCTCGCGGTCGTGGCGGATTCCAGCGACCATAGGCCCCTGAAGATCTCAGATCTCGCGATCACGCCGGACCCGGTCTCGGTGGGGATTCCAGTGACAATCGAGACGCGCACAATGGGGGGTGTAGAACCGATCAATATCACTTACCTTGGGCTCCCCCCCGGCTGCGGGGGAATCGCCGGGGCGAGCGCCACGTGCGTTCCCACTTCGCCCGGCAGCTACGTGGTCACCGCATCGGCTACCGATGCCGTGGCGGAGGGGGCCTCGGCGAGCGTGGACCTCTGGGTGTCAGCACTGCCGACGTCGACGTTCGCCATCGAGGGGTTCGTCGCTTCGCCGGACGTCGTCGCGCTCGGCGCCTCGGAAACCTTCAGCGCCTCCATCGGGGGGTCGGACGGACCCGTGACGTTCGGATATCTGGGCCTGCCGTCCGGCTGCAACTCGACCAATAGCTCAACGCTTGAGTGCACCCCCACGGCATCGGGCACGTTCGAGGTCAACGTCACCGCGACCGACTCCACCCACACCACCGCGAGGGCCTCGGCCTCATTCTCGGTCGCACCCCCTTCGGCGTCGACGTTCTCCGCCGCGTCCCGCATCGGGACGATCGCGCCGACGTTCTGGTCGGTGGTCGCGCAGACCTCCTGTAGCACGTGCATCGCGACGAACCCGGCGGTCGGCAACTTCCTGAACACGACACCGTTCAACTGGATCCGGTACGGTCAGGGCGCGGACGAGTGCAATGTTACGTCGAGCACGTACTACAGCGGGACCGGTTCGGTCTCCCGGCCGTGTCAACTCAATATCACCGCGTTCGTCCGTTGGTGCCTTTCCCGGACACCGCCCTGCCACTCGATCCTGAACCTGCCCGGGGAGAACAACAATAGCGCGGAGGACGCCTACACCGCCTCGTACATCGTCCATGCGCTGCACTATCAACCGGATTATTGGGAGGTCGGTAACGAGCCGACCGGCTGGACGCACTATGGGCTGCCGTGGCCGAAGTGGCAATCGAGCGACCATCGGGTCCCGACGCCCGTCGGCTACGCCTGGGATGTCCATTCTGCGATCACGGCCGTGACGAAAGTAGACCCGACCGCGAAGTTCATCGGCATCGAGACCGCGTGCGAGTGCAACACGAATTGGCTCAGCGCGGTGGCGAGGATCGACGGCAACCAGATCGCCGCGATCGCCTATCACACCTATCCGACCACCGCGCAGCAAGAGACCCTGAAGCAGTTCTACGCCCCGCTCGCGAGCACGAACAACATCACGCACAGCTTCGCTAAAGTCCGCGCCGCGATCGCCGGTCAGTGCACCCAGTGCGCGCAGCTCCCGATCTTCATCAATGAGTACAACGCCGGACCCGGTTGGACCCCGTCGAACTGGGGAGGCACGTACGCGAACGCCGTATTCCTCGCCGCGTCCACCGTTCAGGCGATCGAGTCCGGCGTGCCGATGCTCTCAGTCTTCGCCGTCCAGTCGAGTTCGCCGAACTTTGGATACTCGATGATGAACGGCCGAGGCAGCATCGGCCCGACCGGTCTTCTGTATTCGGAAATCCTGCGACACTTGGGGTTGGGCGTGGCGTTCACCACGCATCTAGGGAACTCGCTCCCCGGGGTCTACTCGGTCCTGGTGAAGAATGGAAGTCGCGAAGCGTTGCTCGTGGTAAACACCAATCTCGGGAGCTCTCTGACGCTGTCGCTGGGCCTCGGCTTCCCCCTGTCACCGACGGGACACCGATACGTTTGGACCCCAGCGAGCACCGTTCCCTCGATCGTGAAAGGGCTGCTCTCGAAGCTGATCGTTCCCGCGCAAAGTATCCTGCTGCTGACGACGAACTGATCCGGGACGGTCCTGCGCCGGGCCGCGGCGTCGCCACTCATCAATATTAAAATATAGTCAAATAGACCTAAATAGATTTGTTTCTATTGTTAATACGGACCTCGGAGGAGGGTGGGATGTCGAACCGCGCAGCGCTAACGCATTCCCTGGAGGTTCTCCTCGGTTCGATCTTCGTTGTCGCGCTCCTGCTCGTGCCGGCTTCGCTCTCGTCCTGGAGGTCTGACTCCTCCGTGCTGACCGAAGCTAGGAGCTCGGTGTGCGCCAAGCCGGCATCGATCGACATCCCCCTTACGGCTCCGAACGGCACGTCGCTCGCAAAGTCGATCCTCACGGTCAAGATTGAGCTGCAGATCTCGAACTACTCGGCCGTAATGGGAAGTGTCCGGATCAACGCCCCCAGCTTGTTCGCAACGTTCCCCACCGCCTCGGGCGGCAAGGTCGAGGTGTACACCCCGCCCCGTTCGGCCGTCCTCTCCAACGGGACTTGGAGCACCCCGCCCTTCGCCCAAACCTCCAAGGCGCTGAGTTCGACGAGCCGGTGGGCCCCGAACGGCACGGCCTACCTCTCGAGTGAGCTCCTCGCCGTGATGGCGACGGTCACCAACTACCACGCGCTGAACCTCTCGGTCCGGTGGATGTGGTCCCTCTCGCAATCTTCGGGCCTACGTCTGAGCGCGTGGAGCGGGTGGAGCTTGGTACGCGGGTGTCCGAGTTCCTTCGAGCCGGCCCCGTTCGTGTCGCTGGTCTCCACCTCGCCGACCAGCCTCGCCCCCGGCTCGAACTTCACGGTGAGCCTCCGGGGATTCACTTCGCAGCAGTCATTCACTCTGAAACTCGAGAACAGTACCTCCGGTCGAACCTACCACGTTTTTTCGAGCACGTGCTCGGTCGGAAACGCCACGCCCTGCAATCTGTCCATTTCGATGGTCAATGCGTCCGGTCAGGGCATCGCAGCCGGTTCGTACCTGGTCCATGTTCACAATGCGATCGGATCGCTCGACTTCAGCATCTCCGTGCGGGTCCGGTAACCGGAATCGCGGGCGCGCAGGCCCGGCGACCGGCAGCGGGCCGGAGCCCGCCAAATCGAGGTCTAAATAGCGACCGAAGGTCGATGACCTTGTTCGGCGCCGACGGAGAAACGGTCGCGCGCGGGCGGTGGGAAGAACGAATGAACGGAGCAGGAGCAGATCATCACCGGGTACGTCCGGCGCGGGGGACACGGCGGATCGGTCGCTGGGCCTCCTGGGGTGTGGGAGTGGGGGCGGTGGTCGTGAGCGGTCTGATGCTCGCGCTCCCGGCCGCGCTGGCCTCGACACCGATAACCCACCATGCCCCTTTCAAAGGAGCCACTTCGGGCCCGTTCAACTATTGGTACGGTGCGGGGTGTGCGTCGAATACGTTCGGGAAGTTCCCTTCATGGAGCGCCAAGACCGGCGTCGGGGGCATGTCGAGCCTCGCCAAGGCCAAGGCCTGTATCCCGGGAGTCGGGAGTAGCAGCAGCTACATGTCGGCGGACGCGTCCGTCTACGTCTACATTCCGCTGACCCTCTCTACGGGCAAGCATAGCGTGCAGCCAACGGTCAACTTCACGTGGAACGCCACCGAAACCTACACGATCGGCGCCAAGTGCCCCGCCGTCAAGCTGGTGAACCGAAACGGCTCGATCGACTGCTATGCGTCAGCGACCTTCAGCCTAAACGCCTACGCCTTCTTGTACGACACGACGAACTACACGACCACAAGTTCACCGGTCGGTTTCTCGAGCCTCTACAACTCCTCGTCGCAGTACAACTACACGTACTGCTACTACACCTCGGGGTGCTCGTACTACAACAACACCTACGGAAAGCCGACGACCGTCACGGGAAAGTCCTCGGTCACCTGGTACTTCAATCTCACGGCGGTCAAGACCCACCACTACGAGGTCGAGCTCTTCGTCTCCACCTACATCGATGCTTCGATGGCGAGCTATCCGCGCTCGACCGCCACCGCGTCCTTCAATCTCGGGACGCTGGGAAATGGGTTCAAGATGACCCAGATCGCGGTGTCGTAACCGACAGGTCCACCCGGGACGGGACCCCACAACCACAGGGGTCCCGCCAACCCGTTCTACCAACGAGGTACCGCCTCCTACATTCACAGGGGCCCAGGCGGCCCGTGCGGGCAAGAATTCGCGAATTGGTGGTGCTAGGCGGTTTGGCAGCTCATTCGCCCTAGCGGTAACCTTACAAACCCATCCTCGTAGTCAGTGACATGTCTCCAAAGAGGAGAAGCGTCGGACGAAAGCTTCGGGGAGCTCAGAAGTGGATTGTCGATGAGCTCCGAGCGGTCGGCCCCGGCGTTCAGTTGGCCACCGCTCAGATCGCCAAGCGCGTGGGCAAGTCGAGTCGGAAGAATTTTCACCGCAACTCCATCTACAACGCGCTGCGCATCCTGGTACGGCGCGGGACGCTACAGGTCACTCGGAAGGGACACGAGAAGCTCTATCGCGTGGGCGGTGGCGCTCCTGCCGTCGCCGCGACAAGCGGACCGGCTCCTGTCCGTTCGTCCGCGCCCCGAGCCCCGCGCAAGACCGCCGCGGCCACCTCTGCCGCGCCCACCTCCGCCGCGGCGGGTTCGCTCCCGCACCGGCTGGGCCTCGGTGACATCCTGGTCCTTGAAGTCGGCGAACGGTACGTTCTGACGGCGACCAACCTGCACGGCAAGCTCATCGTGGAGCGGGTGACGGTCTCATAGGGTGAGCCGGCCTCACGCCGCCGGGGGACCCCGGCTTCTCCGGGCTTGGCCGGACGCGCCTGGTCCCCCGACGGGACCCGCCACGGGGGTCCAAGCGCCGGGCGGAGTTGCCTTGCCCGTGGGGCCAAACGATCCTCATGGCACGTCGACCTGGCGGCGCGTCCTGCACTCCCGACAACGGTCCTTAACGTTGTCAGAACCGCACCGGCCATCCGAGCGACGTCGCGCCCGAGAGATCGTCGACAACACCGGTCGAACAGCCGCCGCCTCGAACGGGCGTGGGGGGATTTGAACCCCCGACCGCCGGGTTAGGAACCCGGTGCTATATCCGGCTAAGCCACACGCCCCGCTACTTTCGCCGTCATTTGCTCATAGGGATGGCGCACCGTCCGGAGGGTGGTGGCTAATCGGGAGGTCGCTCCCCCCGGTCGTGCAGCTCAGGACGAGCCGGTCCGGGGTGTCGTGAATAGTGCCACATCGAGAAGAATGCACGTCGCACCGGACGAAGTGCCAGTGGGTGGCCCGTGAGCCGGTCTCGCGAGCTCGGGCTGACAGGCTATGACTGCGAGACGCCGAAAGGGGGCCGAGACAGTAGGCTCGCCGGTCGCCCACGGCGGTCCGCCGGCGGAAAGAGCCGGTCGTACCTGTGGTCTACGTTGACAGTGAGCGCAGCGGCCGACTCCTGCACGAGTTCGATGCCTTCCAGCCACGACCTCAGCACTGCCATGGGTGATCGCCGCGGCGCGGCCTCGGGCGAAGCAGGGGCCGCTCCACCGGTCCCCCGCCCGAGGGCGCCCAAGAGGACGCGCTCGCGATCGGCAGCAAAAAGGAACGGGAAGACGCGGCACTCCTCCGTCAAGGTCCGGAACAGTCCGCCGAGTGGCTGCTCCGACCGCCACTTTCCGACCACGACGACCACCTGATCGGCGACCCGGCCTTGGAAGGGGGGCAGCCGGGCGGGGTCCAAGAAGACGCGATGGCGGACCGCGCCGGTCTCCAGCAGGCGGCGTTGGCTCCAAGGAAGCCCGAAGGTGCCGATCAGGTGCTCCCGGCGACCATCCTGCTCCGCCGAGAACGGCCGCCGGATGAGGTCGCGCGCCGCCCACGCGTGGCGGCGGACGTCCCGGTGGGTTCTCTCCGCACTGTCGCTGGCGCCCAGTCCGCGCGGATAGGCCGCGCAGTAGGCGATGCCCGCGAGATGCGACCAGATCCCCTCGAAATCGAAGAAGACCGGTACGCCTTCGGAGCGGAGGTCGACGATGAGCGACCACGAGTTGCTGAGGATACGCCCGCCCGCATCCTTCCCGAGGAGCCGCTGGGCCCCCTGCGGCGTCGCCGACATCCCGACCGCCAGCGCGAGCTGCGGACTCGTCCAGACCACCACCGAAGAGGTCTCGGCGGCGAGCTGCGCGGCGAACTCCCCGGCGCGATCCGCGAACGGCCGGCCCACGAGTATCGTGAGCCACGGGCGACCGAACAAGGCGGGCTCGGGGAGATACCGGTCGGCCACCCACCGCTCACCGAACGCCCGGCGCCGGGCGGCGTGATACGTCGAGCGGGGAATCCCCATCCTTCGCAACCGATCCCGTTCCCCCTCGGGGATGTCGGCGAGCAGCGCCGAAATGACCCGCGCCTCCGAATCCGTCAGCGCGCGCATCTGATCTGGCCTTCCGGACGGCGACGCCATCGCATGCGGTCCAGTCGTCCTCCGGGGCTTCTGAACATGAGCTTATGAACGGTACTTGGACTCTTCCGTTTCGAGGGACGGCCCGCCGACAGAAATGTACCGCCTGACCCCCTTGCGCCTCGGTCGGATACTGACGGCGGCCGCATCGATGGCCCTCGTGGTGAGCATCATGGCGCCCGTGAGTTCAGCGGTGGGGTCAGCCGCGAGCGGCTCCCCCCCCCAGTGGGCGTACGGTTTCTCGGGGAGCTCCAGCCAGAGCGGCGCCACCTCGATCGTCTCCAACAGTACCGTGACGGGCCCGCACAACCTCTCCTTCGAGTTCTCTCAGCACGCTGCGTTCGGATGGGACGTCATCGTCACCCAACGGAACCTCTCGTCGACCGCCTACGAGCTCGAGCTCCAGCGGACGATGGCCTTCACCTACTCGGCGGTCCTTTGCTATCCCAGCTGTTCGACGCCGGTGTTCGAGGGGAACCTCTCCTCGGGGGGAGCGGAGGTGGCGACCGCGTTCGCGAACCTCACTTCGACGGGCAGGGTGTGGGAGGGCTCCGTCCAGGTCCCGGCCCTCGCGCTCATCGACGAAAACGCGGCGTGGCACGGGAATCTCACCGACCACGCGACGTACACGTTCCAGCGGATGGGGCTCACCCTCTCCGGATCCCAGACCCTTTCGCTGGTCTCGGCGGCCCACCTCGGCGTGACCTTCGCGCCTCCGCTCGGGCTCGTGCCGAACAACCTCTCGGCCGGGAAGAGCTGGAACTCCTCCAGCGTGTTCCACGCGAGCGGAGCGTGGAGCGTCGTGGGGACGTTCACGGGGCAAACGCCGAACGGCACCCAGACCTCGCGCTCGATCGCGTCGAACGGTTCCGTCAATGGATCCGGGGCCGTCGGCCTCGCCGGACACGCCGGGACGGCGCTCCGGCTGGACGACGGGTCGGACCCGCTCGTGATCCTTCTGGAACTCACGGGCCCGTTCTCCGATCGCGAGGGCGTGATCCTGCTGCCCTCTGGCGGCGACCTCTTCGCGGGGCCGCATTCGTTCACCTCCGCGGGGGCCTCCCAACAGTCGGTCTCCACCGCGAACCTCGACTTCGCGGCGGCGACCGGCCCCCACGTGGGCCTCGAAGCGTCGTCGACCGCATACTCGGCGGGCCCGGTGGGCTCCGGCTCTGCCGTCGGCGTCGGGCTCACGGCCGCCGCTCCGTCCGCGTCCCCGACCGCGGTCTTCCAGGGTCAACCCGAAAGCGTGCCGCAAGCGGAGGAGCAGTCGGCCTGCCTCCTTGGCGGGCCGTGCCCGAGCGTGGGAAGCGGCGTCACGCCGGGCATCGGGTCCCCCGCCGCGTGGTGGGGTGCGGGTCTCTCCGTCGCCGCCGCCGCCGCGGTCATCGGCCTTGTGGTCGCGCGACGGAGACCCGCCCGGCTTCCTCGCCGCCTGACGGAATCTCCACTCGCTCCCCGGCGCGGCCCGCCGGCCACGTCCCCGGCAATGCCGCCATCCGATCCTTCGACGACGGGACCCGACCCGCTCGATCGCCTCTGGTGACGCCGCGGAATCGTGGGTCGAGCTACCGACCGCGCGCCGCCGACGGGCGGCGCGCGGAACGGACTAGAGGTACTGCGCGTCCGTGTAGCAGTACCAGCGGCTGTACTGCGGGACCCACGTCGCCGGCTTGCCGCACCGAGGGCAATTGGGCACGGCGGGCGCGCTCGCGGCCGGCGGGGGCGGAGGGGCGACGGGGCCAGCGGTCATCGGGGGGGGAGCCGCCATCGGGGGCGGGGTCGGTTGGCTCCACGGGACGGCGCCGCGGATCACGTCCTCTAGCTTGACGTAGGCGACGAGGAGGATGATCCCGATGAGGACGCCGAAGATCAGCGTGAGGACCGCCCAAAGCATGAGCGGCTCGCGTGCGGCGGCGTACTGACCGGCGTTGAGTCGCTCGAGGCTCGTCCCCAGCTCGCGGTATGCGAAGAAGTTGATGATCGCGGCGATCGCCCAGTACGCGGGTCCGACGAAGAAGAAGCCCGGGACGTACCCGAGCACGGTCTGCGCCGACAGGATCGAGAGTACCTCGAGCACGATCGCGACGACCGAAAGGATCGCGACGACGAGCGCGAGGATCCGGCCGACGGTGAGGAGCTGACGGACCAGATTCACATCCGGGTGGACCGGGTATCCAGGGGTCGGTGCGGCCATCGGTTCGCCCTCGCCGACGACTCGGGCCCCGTGATATTAATGCTCGCATGGGGAGCGTCGGTCCCCCACCCGCGCGGGATCGCGGGCCGCTTACGGGGGCGTCGCCGCGGACGGTGTGGAGCGGGTGGCCCGCAGCTGCGGCATCGGATAACGGAGGAGCGCGGCGATCCCCCGGAACGCCTTCTGGAGCATCTCCCCCTCCTCGCTCTCTTGGGAGATCAGCCGGACCTTCGCGCCGGAACTCTCGGCCCGCGCGAACAGGCTCTCCACGTAGTCCTCCGACTTGGTCACCTGGAGCGCCGCCTGGCCACACTTCGGACAGGGGCTCTCCCCGACTCGCTCGATCCCGTCGTCGGGTACGATCCGATGCACGACCTGGCCGCAGTTCGAGCACGTGAGCTCGACGCGCCGCGCGCGCAGCCCCTCGGAGACGAGGATGGTGTCGACGGCGCCGGCTTCGAGCGCCCGCTCGACGTCCACTTCCCCATACGCGGCGAGCCCCTGCTCGGCCCGCCGGATCTCGACGAAGAGCTTCTGGATGATCCGTTTCTCCTCGGCGACCTCGAGCCCGTGCAGCGTCTGCGTCGCCTTTTCGACGAGCTCCTTCAGGCCGTACTCGTCGGTGTAGCCGACGTCGAACAGCGGCTGGACGACCTTCTGTTGGAGCTCGTACTGGAAGAACCCCTCCTTCCAGAAGTACTCCTTGGTCGCGCCGGGGCCACCGATCAGGATCCCCTTGAGCTGGTCCTTCTTCGGGAGGAAGATCTCGTTCGACATCTCCCCGACCTTCACGAAGAACTCGTGCGCAGCGTGCTCGATGAGCCGCTCGAACCGGTGCGCCGACTGGCCGCCGCGGCCGTGCTTCGACGGCACGAGCGACTGCTTATTGCGGACCGCCTCGATCCGCTTCCCGCGCAGGAAGCCGATCGTCACCTCCGCACGGTCCATCACGACGAGGCCCCAGAGGTCCGGCTCGTGGACCATCGAGAGGAGCGGCTCGACGAAGAACGACGAGTCGCACCGGTAGAGGAACGTCGAGATCGGCTCGGGCGGCTCGACGATGAACGTGACGTTCTCCGTCTTGTCGGCGCCGATCGCCTTCGCGCCGACGAAGAGCGCGACGCCGCTCGGCGGCGGCTGCTTGTAGACGCGGGCGCGGCCCATGATCGACTCGATCGCCCACATCACGTTCTTGCGCGTCGTCCGGCTCTTGATGTTCGAGCTCTGCGCGTACTCGTTCCTCAGGTAGCCGATGACGTCGGCGATCTGGCGCGTCGGCGGGATGTAGAGGGAGATGAGCTCGGTCGCGCGACCCTTGACCGCGCGGATCTCCTCGAGCTTGCGCTGGAACGTGTACCGCGCGAGCTGGGGGTCCGGCTCCGTCATGCCGAGGCTCCCGGGGCGAGCACCTGCTCGCCCAGGTCAGCGACCGAGACCTCCCCCGCTCCCCGAGCGCGCCGTCCCGCCCGCGGGCGGGGGCGGAGGAGTCAGAGGAGCTTACGGATGTGCTCGTCGATGACTTCTTCGGGGTACGCCCCGACGATGCGGTCGACGAGCTTCCCTTCCTTGTAGAAGAGGAGCGTGGGGATGCTCATGATGCCGAGAGCGCCCGCTTTGTCGCCGTGGTCGTCGCTGTTGAGCTTGCCGAAGGCGACGCGCCCGTTGTAGCGGTCGCTGAGACGATCGACGATGGGGGAGACCATCCGGCACGGTCCGCACCACGGAGCCCAGACGTCGACCACGGCGACCCGGTTCCCCGACGCGAACTTGTCGAACCCGCCGCCGTCCAACTCCTGGACCGACATCGCCGCTCTCCGAGCGAATCAGGTTGTGCGGGCTATAAAGCCGTTCGCGGCTTCAGCGCGCGCGCGCCACCTGGTGGTCGCTGCGCTGCCGGAACCGGGCGCGGAACGGGCCGCTCGGACCGATGGGCTATCTAGGCCGGCGTCTATCGGGAATCATGGATTCTCGTATGGCAGTGCGCTCGCCGCCCTCGGCGCCGAACCTGGGGGGCGCCTCGGTCCCGGCGCGCGTGACCCTCCCGCGCCCGGTCGTGCTCTCACCGGCGGCGCGCCGCGCGATCACTCGGAGGATGCTGCTCGTGCACGAGACGAGCATCGAACATGTCGCGCGCGTCGCTGGAGTCGACGCCGCGGAGCTGAAGCCGTTCCGGAGCGAGCTCGCGCAGAGCGACCTCGCCGAGACGCTGGTCGGCCGCGGGGCCGGCCTCGCCTTCGTCGAGGAGCTTCCTCAGGCGCCCCTGCTGTACCTCCTGACCCGTGCGCTCCGACCGAACCAGGTCGTTGAGACCGGCATCGGGCCGGGGTACTCGACCGCGTGGATCCTCGCGGCGCTCGCCGCCAACGGGGCCGGCGAGTTGATCTCCGTCGGTCCGGGCCCGACCGCGGGTCGCGGCCGCGCCGTCCACCCGTTCACCGTCGGCCAGTTCGTTCCGCCCCGGTTCCGGGACCGGTGGACCCTGGTCCTCGGCAACACGGAAGACCGCCTCGCCGAGATCCTGAAGGGCGGGACGCCGCTCGACCTCTACTTCTACGACAACGGACCCGAGGCGGCCCGCGCCCACTTCGAGCTGCGCGCGGCGTGGAGCGCACTGAGCGGACGCGGAGTACTGCTGTCGCACCACGTGGACGCGAACTCCGCGTGGCCCGAGTTCTGCCGAAGCCAAGGGCTCGCGCCGCAGATCCTGAGCCCGGGACCGCCGCCGATGGGCGCCCTCGCGATGCACCGCGATGCGCGGTTCTAGCGTTCCAGCTCCTCGACCAGGTGCTGGACGCTTGGCAGGACGAGCTTCTCGAGCGCCGTGCGCACGGCGCGCTCCGAGCCGGGGAGCGCGAACACCGGACGCTGCCGCACGACGAAGAGCGTCGCCCGGCTGATGAGCGCGAGCGGGCCGACCTCGCCGTAGCTCATCGAGCGGTAGAGCTCCCCAAAGCCGGGAAGCACGCGTCCTCCGAGCGACCCCACGGCGTCCACCGTCAGATCTCGGGAGCTCACGCCCGTCCCGCCGACGGTGACGACGGCCTCGACCGCGACCTCGGCCAGGTACGGCTCGAGCTTCTCCTTCACGTCGGCGATCGAATTCGCGACGAGGTCGTAGTGGACGACCTTGTGGCCGGCGTTCGTCAGGAGCTCGCGGGCGAGATGACCCGAAACGTCGTCCTCCTCGGTGTGCGTGTCCGAGACGGAGAGCACGACGAACCCGAGCGAGCGGCTGCCTCCGAGGTGGTGCCGGCCCGTCGAGGCCGGGGGCACGACGCCCGTCATCGTTCGGCGGGGACGGCGCGCTTCTCCTTCACCGCGACGCGGACGTGGTCCATATGCACCCTCGGGTAACGGCCGGCGGCGTCCTTCTCGAGGTATTTGACCATGTCCCAGACGGTGAGCAGGGCGAGCGTCGCCCCGACGAGCGCCTCCATCTCGACGCCCGTCCGACCCACGGCCTCCGCCTCCGCCTCCACGCGCGCCGAGGCGGTCCCGAGCTGGACCTCCACGCGGCTCCCTGTGAGCGGGACGATGTGGCAGTGCGGGATCAGCTCCGCGGTGCGCTTCATCGCGAGGAGCCCCGCCAGCTCGGCCGAGGCCACAGGGTCGCCCTTTTCGACGCGACGGGTGCGGATCGCCCGCACCGTCGCGGGGGCGAGGGCGAGCTCTCCGCGCGCGACGGCCCGGCGGCGCACGACCGGCTTCTCCGAGATCCGCCGCTGCCGCGCCATCGTCAGCGCGGGACCGGACGCGTGAGCGCGAGTCGGGCCAGGACCGTCTCGAGCTGGATGCGGTCGCTCGCCCCCTGGGCGATGCGGAAATCGATCTCTCCGAGGTAATCGATCAACCGGATCTTCTCGAGGGGCGGAACGCGGTCGTCCGGGATCTCGAGGACGTAGGAGTGGATCGCCTTCACCAGGTCCTCGCCGGCCGCGCCCCGGTCGGTGAGCAGGGCGAACAGCTGCTTGCGCGCGTCGAGGAAGCTGTTGAACGTCCCGCCCATCGCGGCGAGGAGCATCGCCTCCACTTCCGAGCGGAGCGGAACGGTCGCCGTCTCGGCGATGGTGGCTTCGGTGATCTTCTCGCTGTAGGTCGCGGCGAGCTGGAGCAAGTTCGTCGCGCGCCGGAGGTCCCCGTCGGCGGCCGTGAGGATAGCGGAGTACGCGGCGGGCTCGACCTCTTTCGACTCCGCCTTCGCGATCCGCTCGAGCTGCCGCTGCATGTCCGCGGTCGAGAGCGAGCGGAACCGGAAGACCGCGCACCGGGACTGGATCGGCTCGATGATCCGGGAGGAATAGTTGCAGGAGAGGACGAACCGGCACGCCGCGCTGTATCGCTCCATCAGCCGGCGGAGCGACGCCTGGGCCTCGGCGGTGAGGTTGTCCGCCTCGTCCAAGAAGAGCATCTTGAACCCGACGCCGCCGATCGGGGCGCTCCGGGCGTACGACTTGATGGTCGTGCGGACGGTCTCGATGCCGCGTTCGTCGCTGGCGTTGAGCTCGAGGAAGCTCTGGCGCCACGCCTCGCCGTAGAGGTCGCGGGCGAGCGCGAGGGCGGCGGTCGTCTTCCCGACGCCCGGCGGACCGGCGAACATCAGGTGCGGGAGGCTCTTCTTCTCGGCGTACGCCTCGAGGAACGGGACGATCCCCTCCTGCCCGACCATGTCGCGCAGGGTCCGGGGGCGGTACTTTTCGACCCAGACCGAGTCGCCGACCGGACCGAGCATCGGTGCTGCCGCCGTGCAGGGCGCGGCACTTTACGGTTGCGAAGGCGTCGGGCGACCGGGGCCGACCGTCCCGCGTCCGGGCGGGCGCCGGACGTCCTCCGGTCCGGTCGGTACATGGTAAATCACGCGATGCGCTCTCGCCGACGGGGTGCGTCATGCGGGAGCTCCTCGCCCACGTCCAGTTCCGCGGGATGATCCGGGAGCGCACGGTCGAACCGGTCGCGCGATTGCTCCGCTTCCTCCGGACTCGGCGGCGGGTCCGGGGGGTCCTTTTCGACATCTCGAGCGGGGGGGGAGCGAGCGTCGCATCCCGCGACCTCTACCTCGCGGTGAAACGGCTCGACGCGGTGAAACCGGTGGTCGCCTCCATCGGCGGCCTCGGGGCTTCGGGAGGGTACCTCGCGGCCCTCGGAGCGCGCCGCGTCTTCGCGTACCCCGAATCCGGGGTCGGCTCGATCGGTGTCGTGTACCCGCACCTCGCGGTCCGCTCCCTCCTGACGCGGATCGGTGTGGACGTGGAGCTCGTGCACCAAGGGCGGCACAAGGACGCGTACCAAGGATACCGAGCCCTCACGGACGAGGAGCGCGCCAAGCTCCAGGCGGTCACCGACGTCGACTACCGGCTGTTCGTCGAGACGGTCGCCTCCGAGCGCCATCGGAGCGTCGAGCAGATCCTGCCCCTGGCCACCGGGGAGTTCTGGAGCGGGAAGCAGGCGCTCGAGCTCGGGCTCGTGGACGCGCTGGGCGACCCCGAGGCCGCGCTCGAGGAGCTCGCGAAGCTCACGGGCGTGCCGGCGCGAAGGTCGGTCCTCGTCCGCCCCCCGCGCCCGTTCCTGGAGCGGATGATCGGCGGTTTCGCCCCCTCGATGACCGGGGCGGTCGTGGAGCGTCTCCGCGAGGCGGCCGAGGAGGCCGTCCTCGAGAGCTGGTTCGGCCGGACCTGACCGAGGGGTCGGACGACCTCAGCGGAACGCCTATGAGCCGGCGCGCCGTCGCGTCGAACGATGCCGGACAGCAGCAAGCGGAGCGGGTTCCACTCCGCCGCCGGGCTCATCCAATACTACGACATGGAGGAGACCCGGGCGCTGAAGATCGACCCGTACATCGTCCTCGTGCTCGGGGTCGGCGCGGCGATCCTGGTCGAGATCCTGAACTGGAAGTTTCTCTGACCCGGGGCGGTCCGTCGCCCGCCGGTCAATCGGCCCGCTCCCCTCTTCCGTCGAACCGAGCGGATCGCGGGGCATTCGGCTCCCGAGGATCGGAATGGCGCCGTTATCGTCCGCGGGGGATTCGGGCCGATGGGATGTCGGACCTGGTCTCGGCGCGAATCTTCGGGATGGAGCCGTCGGGGCGTGTGGGTGGGGCGCTGACTCTGTGGACGGGCGTCGCGTGCGTCACCCTTCTCTTGATGGCGTCGGCGGGCTCCGCGGTGGGTGCATCGTTCGGTGTCAAGCTCGGGGCGCCGTACCACGGGAGCCACCGAGGTTCGCTCCAGGTCTTTCAGATCGGCTGCGGCATCGCCCGGTTGGTCCAGCGGCCGCACTTCAACATGACGACCGGGACCGGCGGGCTCGCCCTCTCCTCGGTCGCCAAGTGGTGCCGGAGCGGCGCGATTCCCCCGGACTATCGCAGCATCGCGTCGACGTCGGCCGAAATCGACCTCGGACTGCCGTTCACCGTGGCGACCGCCCGGATCCACAACCTCTCGGCGAACTGGTCGGTACTCCAAAGCTGGGGCGAGCTGCTGACCTCGTCAACGTGCGCCCCGTCGAACGCCTCGACCTATTGGTGCTACCAGTCTTCGACCGTATCGGAGGAGATCTCGGCGGCGATCCACGACCTCACGAACAATACCTGGATCACCGGGAAGTACGTCGGAGGTCGCCTCACGGGATACTACTCGATGTACAACCAGACCGTGTACGACGTTGCTTGCACGAACACCTCAGGATGCAGTACGCAGTCGTACGGCGGGGGCGGCTCCGGTAGCGGCCTCACGAACGTGACGATCTCGCTCACGGGGTACCTGGTGCCGAAGCACCAATACCTGTTCGCGATCTACTTCGTCGGAGCCGCGAGCGTGGACCTCGAGTCCTACGCGACCAAGATGGCCAGCCTGTCGGCGGGGAACGCCTACCTCGACGTAGCTACGCCCGCGCATTACGCCACGCTCAATTCGGTCGTCGTGAAGTAGCCGTCAACGGCGCCGGCGGCAGCGACCACCGGGCGAGCGAACGGACCCGGCGGTAGGTCGCGGTCCGTCCCGCGAGCTCGCGGCGAACCTCCTCCAAGACCCGCTCGAATACCGGGGCCGGGGCCCCGATGGTCCAGCGATCTCCGCGCACGTCCAACAGGCGAAGCTCGCGGTCGAGCGGCTCGGTTACGGTCTCGTCGCTCACGACGACGGTCTCGTCGGGCGGGAACGCCTCGAGGATCCGACGGTCCTTGTCGAGCGGGCCCTCCTCGCGCGACGGGAGGGAAACCCCTGCACGGCGAAGTCGATCGTACACCTGGCGACGCGGACCCAGGGCCGGATCGTCGAACCGGTCCCGGCCGCCCGGGAGCCTCGGCTGGACCAGGGCGACCGCACCGGCCCGGGCGACGCGGCACGCTTCGCGCAGAGCCTCCGCGGGACGGTCGAGCACGTGGAGAACGTGGGCGAAGAACGCTCCCCCGACCGAGCGGTCGCGGAACGGGAGCCGGTGGGCGTCGCCGTGCACGAGCCGTGGCAACCCTTTGGCCTGGGCGCGCTGGAGCATGCCCCACGAGGCATCCAAGCCGGCGACGCGGATCCCGTGCCCCGCGAGCGGACCGGCCCACCGTCCCGTTCCGACTCCCACGTCGACGATCTCCCCCATCTCCCAGCTCCGCAGCTGGTCCGCGACCCGCTCGACGACCGCAGGGGCGGGAGGCTCCCGGCTCGCATCGTAGACCGGCGCGATCGCATCGAAGGAGCCGGGCGCCGGCCGCGGGTTCATCGGGTTCGGCCGCTATCCGGCCGTCACCGGACCCAGGCCCGGCAGCCAACGGCCCCCGGCGCTCCGCCCCAGAAGGACGACCTTCGATTCGGGGGATTCGTCGAGGCGGAGGTACCCCGTGCGGGCCGCCAACCGCTCCGCGAACGCCGCGATCTCGGCGTACTCGGGAACGTGATCGCGGCCCAGCCGCTGGCGCGAGCGGCCCATGTACACGTACCCCTTGGGCTCGATGAAATCCGGCCGCGCGACCGAATCGAGGTCGGCGTACGCCTCCGACCAGCCGAGGTTCCAGCCGCGGACGAGCGTATGGCGCACGACGCGTCGCGTCCGAAGGTCGCGGACGATCGCGAGCGATTCGAGGAGCCGGCCCCAGGCGCCGTCGTCGGTCGGAAGGGTGAGCCGGCGGAACACCTCGGGGTTCGGTGCGGTCACCGAGACGTAGAGCTGCGTCGGGAGCGGGTCGAGGGCGCGCAGGGCGTCCGGATTCGTGCCGTTCGTCACGAGGAAGGTCGTGATCCCCCGACCGTGGCAGAGCTCGAGGAACCGATTCAGCTTCGGATAGAGCGTGGGCTCTCCCGTGAGCGAGATCGCGATGTGGCGCGGCGACTGCGCTTCCTCCCACCGCGCGAGCTCCACCTCGGGGTCGCCCTTGAATCCGGAGAGGATCCGGCGCTGCGCGTCGATCGACCGGTCGAGGAGCCCCTCGGGGTCGTCGTACTCGGGCATCATCGCGTCGTTCTCCCACCCCTGGCTGCGCCAGCAGAACCGGCAGTGGAGGTTGCACGAGTCGATCGCCGGGGACATCTGGAGGCACCGGTGGCTCTCGATGCCGTAGAACCGTCCCTTGTAGCAGTCGCGCCGGTGGACGAGCGACTGCCGTGTCCAGTAGCACAGCTTGACCGCGCTG
Organism: Thermoplasmata archaeon; assembly: GCA_035656255.1. GTDB lineage: Archaea > Thermoplasmatota > Thermoplasmata > Lutacidiplasmatales > UBA184 > Lutacidiplasma. The sequence continues at coordinate 26,387 of DASRSV010000029.1, read as the reverse complement.
TGGCGGCCGGTGAGCTGGTAGCCCTGCCCGATGAGCCCGGAGGTGAGGTCCTGGTCGCCCATCGGCGGCTGCGCCGACCGGCGGGCGGCGATAACGGTTATCGACGGCCACTCCGCGGGTGCGCGACGTTCAAGCCTCCGACCGCAGAGCCCCAGCGCCGCGACGCCGTCGAGCGAGCGCCCCCACGATGGACCGGAACCTGCGCATCCTCGTCATCGGCGCCGCGTTCCGCGCGCTCGGGCTCGCCCTCCTCGGCCCGTTCCTGAACCTCTACCTGAGCAATGTCCTCGGCATCCCGTACGAGACGATCGCCGTCGCGAACGTCGTTGTCGGCATCGCCCCGATCTTCCTCAGCACCGCCGGGGGTCTGATCGCGGACCGCGTGGGACGGCGCCGGCTGTTCGTCGTCTCCCTCGCGGGGGAGGCGCTCGCGATGACCGGAATGGCCGCCCTGATGCAGTCGGGGTCGTTCGTGGGGGTGGTCGTGGCGTTCGGCGCCCTCGCTGTCGTCGGGACGACGGGGGGACCCGGCCTCTCGGCGTACATCGCGGACATCGCCCACGGCTCGGCCCGAAGCGTCGCCTTCACGTGGCTCCGCGTCGGCCACAACGCCGGATTCGCCGCGGGGGTCTTCGCCGGCGGCGCCCTCATCGGTCTCTTCGGGTTCGTCCCCGTCGCGATCGGGGCCGCGGCGATCGCCGCGGGCGGAGTGGGGTTCATCGGCCTCACGCTCGACCCTTCGCCGTACGATGTGCAGCTCGCGCGCGCCGCGGCCCCCGGCGCCTCCCGGAGCGGTGCCCCCGGCTCGCTCCGACAGACCCTGCGCGTGCTCGCCCACGACCGGTCGTTCCTCGCCTTCTGTCTCTTTTCCGCGGTCGGGAACCTCACGCTCGTGCAGTGGGGGTTCGCGATGCCGCTCTTCGTCCAGCAGCGGCTCCACCTCCCGTACGCGGTCCTGGGCGCCGGCTACGCGCTCAACGGGCTCATGGTCGTCTTTCTCCAGAACGTGACCACCCGTGGGCTGGTCGGGCATCGGCATACGACCGCCTACGCGCTGAGCCTGCTCCTCTACGTGGTCGGGTTCATCGTCCTCGCGGCGGGAGGACTCGTCGCGACGGCGGCGGTCGCCCTGTTCGTCGCCTTCGTCGTGATCGCGACAGTCGGCGAGAACGTCGGCTCGGTTCCCTGGGCGACGCTCCCCTCGAACCTCGCCCCGCCGACGGAGCTCGGGGCGTACAACGGGGCGTACCAGACCATCATCATCGTCGGGCAGCTCGCGGGCACGCTCCTGGGAGGCTGGGCCCTCGCGACGATCGGTTCACCGATCGTGTTCTGGCTCGTCCTCGCGGCGCCCGCCGTACCGGCCGCCGCGGGAACCGTGTGGCTGGGTCGATGGATCCGGGCCGGAGCGGACCGGGTCTGACCGCGCCCGGTAGGGCTAGCCGATCGTGACCGAGGAGAGCTGCTCGTCCTGACCGAGCGTCGCCGTGTTGAGGTGGGCGTTCGCGCTCGCGCCGCTGAGCGACGCACCGTTCACCGAGAGGACGACGCTCGCCCCTCCGAAGATCGTCATGACGAGCACGTACTTGTGGGTCGCGTTCAGCGGGGCGGCGGTCCAGACCCACTGCCAGAACGCGCTCCCCGTCGACATCTGCGCCGACGCCTGCGCCGATGCCTTGGAGCTGCACGCCGTGTAGGTGCAGCTCGTGTAGTTCGAGACGTAGGTGAAGTTCCCGGGCCAGACGTTGCTCGGCTTCGTCTTCTTCGGGACCGTCTTGTCCGCGATGTACGCCGTGCCGTACACGTACGCCTTCGCGGAACGCGTGCAGCTCGAGTAGAGAGTTCCGGACGAGCCGGTACACTTGCCGGCGGTCAGGTTCACGAACCCGACCGCGACGGTCACCCAGATCGCTGTGATGTTGTACTTGCCGTTCGACGCGACCTTGAAGGGAAGGCTCACGACGATCTGACCGGTCCGACTCGCACTGTTCGAGGTCGCGTTGGTGCACCAGGTGGCGCTCGCGTTGTCGGCAAATCCGCCGACCCCCGTCGTCCGGTTGAACGCGGCGGGGGTGATCGCGGAACCGAAGCCGCATCCGCTCGTCGTGGTCGGGTTGGTCAGTTTGACTCCGGCGGTCTTGAACGGCGCTTTGATCGTCGTGGACGCCGCGACGCTCCCGGGCAGGAGGAGCAACACGACCGCGACGCCCGCCGTCCACGGCAGCGTCCGGGTCCACCGGCCGGGGCGCTCAACCCGGGATCTGGAACTCTCCATCGGCCGCAATTCGCGAGGAACTCCTCCTCGTCCGACCTCCCCGGCCGCCCGAGCAGGCTCATCGTATTTACGGGCGAGGCAGAATGCCTCCGCTGAGACGCCGCGGGGCAAGCCTTCCGGGGGCAGATCCGGCGCTCGCTCCGGCGCAGTCTCGGGCGGCGCCTGTTCGGAGCGGAGGGCGATTCCCGCGACGACAGGTTCAAGACCGCCGCCCGGTGACGGGGACGAATGGTTGAATCGCTTCAACCCGTCGAGGTTTCGAAGCGGCTCGGCGATCCGGCCCGAAAGATCCTCTTGCTCGACGTCCGCGAGCCCGACGAGCGCGCCGCGGCACGCATCGATCCGTCGATGCACATCCCGATGAACGACGTCCCGTCGCGACTGCGCGAGTTACCGCACGACCGGGAACTCGTCGTCTACTGCCACCACGGGACCCGTTCGGCGATGGTCGCCGGCTTTCTCGAGCAGCGAGGATTCCGCTCGGTCGGCAATCTTACGGGTGGGATTGACGCGTGGTCGGCCGACGTAGACCCGAGCGTCCCTCGATACACTTGAGTCGGGAGCGGTGGTCGACCGGCTCCGGCCGGACCGTTCCCGCGAGAGTCCCTGCGGGACTTCGCGGCGTTTACGGCGAGCGGCTCTTCCGAGTTCGGCCGCGGCCCCCGCGGGCGCGCCGGCGAGCGAGGAACTCCTTCGCCTCCGCGTCCGTCGTCTGGATGAGCTCGATCCAATTCCCGTCCGGGTCGAGTACGAAGACAAGGCCGCCGTCGGGCGCGTCCGCGCCTTCGGGGGCTGCACGCCCGCCGTGCCGGAAGAGCGCGGCGGCCGTCTCGGCCGGGTTCGGGACACGGAAGCCGAGGTGGTCCAGGCCCTCGCCCGGGACGTACGGCACCGCATGTCGCGTCCCGCTCGGGTAGAAGTTGAGCTCGAGATGCTCGCGCGAATTCGGGTCCTGGAGGAGGACCCAGGTTCCGACACCTTCGGTCGTTCCACGCCGGACCTCGTCCAGTCCGAGCCCCTCCCCGTAGAACGCGAGCGAGCGGTCGAGATCGGTCACCCGGATGCCGGCGTAGTCGAGGAACATGGGCCGCCGTACGCGCGCACCGTACTTCGGGTCACGGTCGTCGCGCTACGGCCGGTACTCCCCGGGCGGGTGCTCGAACTCCTCCGTGAAGCCGCGCAGCTTCCAGTACACGTTCAGGAACTCCTGGCCGCGCGGCGTGATGTCGAACGTCAGGTGATCGCCGCGGTCGGTGCGCTTGAGCAGTCCGAGGGCAACGAGTCGATCGACCGAGCTGCGGAGCCGGTCGACCGGCATGCCCGCGCCGTACGAGATGCGGGTGATCCGGCCCTCCCCGTGGTACCGCTTCACGACCTCGAGGATCGTCGCGAACAGGTCCGATTGCTCCCGGCGCCGACCCGTATCCGCCACCGGGAAAACCTCGCGCTCGATGGTCCGCGGCCGACGTTACTCGGGCGGGTTCGGACGACGCTCCGAGCGTTCGGGCGGGGTATCGATGAGGACTCCGTTTCCGAGCTTGAGCGTGCGGGTGTAGACGAGGCGACCGATGTGCGCACCGTCATCCACCTCGACCGAATCCGCGAAGACGGCGCGGACGTTGGCGCCCCGGCCGAGCACCACGTGCTCGGCGTAGACATCGCCCAGCTGCACCCCCCGCTCCGCCTCGACGGTCGTGGCGATGATCGGACCGTCAACGCGCGTGCGACGGCCGAGGCGCAACGTCTGCGCCCGAAGGCCCTTGACCGTACTCGCGACCCCGTCGATCTCGGCGGTCGAGGTCACGACGATCTCGTTCGCCCGGACGCCCCCTCCGACCTCGAGCGAACCGGCCCGGAGGACGTCGCGCGCTCGACCTTCCCCGCCGATCTCCACATGTCCGCTCATCTCGACGGAGCCGTCGGATTCGAGCGTGCCGCCGATCTCCAGGCTCTTGCCCGAGAGCGTGCCACGGACGCGGCCCATCCCCCCGATCTCGAGGCGGTCGACCGTGAGGTCTCCGTCCGCCTCGACGACGCCGCCGACCTCGATCGATTCGCCCGTCGCGGGCCCCCGGAGCCGGGCCGTTCCGCCGACCTCGAGGGTTCCGAACTTGAACGGACCCTCCACCTCGAAGGTGCCCCCGACCTCCACGGAACGCCGGGTCGTGCCTCCCCCGAGGCGGATCATCCCACCCACCTCTAGGGTGTCGAGGTCCACCGGTCCGAACCGGGCCGTCCCTCCCACCTCGGCCGATCGCGCGGTGAGAAGCCCCAGAATCTCGGCTTGGCCACCGACCGAGAGCGTCTCGGCGGAGACCGTCGACTTCGCTCGCAGCTGGCCGCCGACGTCGATCCGACGGGCGGTCGCCGCCCCCTCGAGGTCGAGCCGGCGCTCGACGTCGACCCGGCCGGCCTTGAACGTCCCTCGGACCTGGACCTCCGAGTCGATGGCATCGAGGCCCTCGCCGATCGTGAGGGCCGCCTCGGCCCGGAGCCGGCCGTCCCGGATCTCGAGCGACGCGCACTCCAGCGGCGCCGCGACGACCACATCGCCCTCGCACTCGACGGCACCGGTCACGATCACCGTCCCCCCGGCCTCGGACTCGATCACGGAAGCGGGTCCGGCATGCAGGTCGCCATCGACCTTCGTCAGTTTGACCCGGCCTCCCGCCGGGACATGGACGTCCGACATCAACGGTCGCCGAGGCGGCGCGCTTCTAAGAGGGTAGGTCACGCCGAGTGAGCATCCCGAGTGCGTGGTGGCGGCGGCCGGCCCCGTCCGCTTTCGGACCGAGGGGGTCCGACGGCGGGCCGGAGGTCCGGCCGCATCGTGGGCTCGGGCACGACAGGGGTGGAGCGTAGCATGAGCGAATTCTGCGTATAGGCGACGTTCTCTCGCGCCAAAAGAGAGGAGTTTATCCACCCCCCGCTACAGGGCGACTGATGGCCGCGGAGGAGCAGGCACCCGCTCCGTCCCCCTCGGATGACACCCCCACTCCTGAGACCGCTCCCTCCCGCCGCCCCTCCGCGGCCGCACCGGGCGCGGAACCCGAGCCGATCACGGGTTCCCGATGGTGCGAGCCCGACTAGTAGTCCTGGAACCGTAACCCCCGGCCGCGTCCCCGTTCGCACGAACTAATCACGCCCCACAGCTCGCCGGTCGTCGGGGGGACGGACCGGAACGCCCGACTCACTCCAGGCGGTACGGGACGAGATCATCGGGTGTCAGCGCTGCCCCCGCCTGGTCGCCTACCGCACACGCGTCGCGCAGGAGAAAAAGCGCGAGTTCCGATCGGAGACGTACTGGGGCCGCCCCGTCCCGGGGTTCGGTGACCCCGCCGCGCGCCTCGTGATCGTGGGGCTCGCCCCCGCCGCGCACGGCGCGAACCGTACCGGTCGGGTGTTCACGGGGGACCGGTCCGGCGCCTTCCTTACGCGGGCGCTGCACGCGAACGGATTCGCTAGCCAGCCGACGTCGACCCACCGCGGCGACGGGTTACGGTACACAGACGCGTACGTGACGGCCGCGGTCCGGTGCGCCCCGCCGGAGAATCGACCTCGCCCTGACGAGCAGGGTCGCTGCCTGCCGTTCCTCGTCCGAGAGCTACGTCTGCTCGAGAACGCCCGGGCGTACCTGGCGCTCGGTGCGTTCGCGTGGGAGGCGACCCTCGACGCCGCGGCGGATCGATGCGGGGTCGCCCGTCCGACGACCCCGTTCGGCCACGGCGCGTGTGCGCCCCTCGGGGCCGGCCGCCCCCTCGTTTGGGCCTCGTACCATCCGAGTCCCCAGAACACGAACACCGGGAAGCTCACGCAGGCGATGCTGGTCGACCTCCTCGACCGTATCCGCGCTTCGTGGACCGCCTGATTCCGAACCCTAAAGCCGCCGTCCGGGTCGGCCGCGCCGATGGTCCTCGAGCTTCTCGACCGCGATGGGCTCGCCCGGCTCGCGCGGTTCGACACACCGCACGGACCGATCGTCACCCCCGCACTCCTCCCGGTGGTGCACCCCGACCCGCGACGTCAGCCGGTCTCCGCCCCCGACCTTCGTCGGAGGTTCGGGTTCTCGGCGGTGATCACCTCGTCGTACATCGGGTGGCGGTCTCCCCCGCTCCGGGAGCGGCTCGAACGGGAGGGATTCCATCGAGTGCTCGGTTTCGATGGGCCGATCATGACCGACTCTGGAGCGTTCCAGCAGCACGCGTACGGGGATGTCGAGGTACGGCCCGACGTGATCCTCAACTTCCAGCGGCGCTCCGGGAGCGACCTGGTCACGGTCCTCGACGAGTTCACCGAACCGTCGGCCGATCGGACGGTCGCGGAGCGGGCGATCGACACGACGATGACCCGAGCCCGCGCGGCCCGCGAACTGCACCGAGGGATCCTCGTTGTTCCTGTGCAGGGCGGGTCGTACGCCGACCTTCGGTTCCGGGCGGCGTCGGAAGCATCCGAGGTGGGGGACGTGCTCGCCGTTGGCGGGGTCGTGCCCTTGCTGGAACAGTACCGCTTCGCCGACCTCGCCCGCGCCCTGCTCGCCGCCCGGCCGGCCCTGGCGCCCGAGCGCGCCGTCCATCTCTTCGGGGCCGGGCACCCGATGCTGTTCGCGTTCGGGGCACTGTTCGGAGTCGACCTGTTCGACTCTGCGTCGTACCACAAGTTCGCGCGGCGCGGGGACCTGATGTTCCCGTACGGGACCGTTTCCGTCGATTCGATCCGGGAGTCGATCTGTCGCTGCATGCTGTGCGCGGCGCGCGCGCTCACCGAGGTGGCGAAGGACCCCGTCGAGGAGCGAGTACTCCGCATCGCGGAGCACAACCTGCTCATGTGCGCCCAGGAGATCGCGGTCGTCCGACAGGCGATCCGCGACGGGTCGCTGTGGGAGCTCGCCGAGCGTCGTGCCGGCGCCCATCCCGCGCTCTTCGCCGGGCTCCGCGCCGCCATGCGGGGGGTCCGCGCCTTCCTGCCGACGGAGCCCGCGAGCCGGGGCAGCTTCCGGTACGTCGGCGCCCTCACCGTCCTCCGACCGGCGAACATCCGGTTCCGGGCCCGCGTCGAGGCGTGGGAGAGCGGGAAGGGCCCGTTCCGCCCGCACCCGCTCGTTCCCCTCTCGCCGGCCGCGCTCGCCCGCACTCCGGCCTCGACCACCAGCGGGGAGACGATCTGGTGGCAGTCGTTCACCGGGCTCGGCGCCGTTCCGCTCGAGCTCACGGAACTGTACCCGGTCGGCGTCCACGTCGGGCCGGAGGAGTTCGACGGAGGCGGCCACCGCCGCGTGCCGCTCGCCGGGGACGTCGACCTCTCGGGACTGTCGTACGACGCCGACCGCGACTGGAGCGAGGCGTGGACCTTGCGGCAGATCGCCGGAGTTCTCGAATGGGCCTACGGCGCAGCGGCGTCCTCCACGTTGATCGGCCTCGGGATGCACGGCGAGCGGTCCCCGCGGAGCGGACGCCTGCGGGCGATGCGCCGCGCTCCGGGTCCCCCGGACTTTCGGGTGGGTCCCGACGGACTCCCGCGGCCGACCTGGCCGGGCGCTTCGGTCCTGCACGAGCTCCTCCCGTTCCCTCAGGCCCGGATCATCGTGGCGCCCGACGCCGTCGAGTTCGTCCGGGAGGGTCGGTCGCTGTTCTCCAGCTTCGTTCGCGGCGGGGACTCCGGGCTCGTGCCGGGAGCGTCCGCGCTCCTCGTCGACCCGGCCGACGCGCTGCTCGCGGTCGGCCAGCTCGTGCTCGCTCCGACCGAAATGGGCCGGATCCCGCGCGGCGTTGCGGTCCGGGTCACCGGCCACGCGCGAACACGGGTCGAGCCCGAAGAGGTCGAGGGGCCGCGCCTTGGGGAGAGTTCGGCGCCCCCAGGGACCGCACCGGACGACGGTGAATAGGGGAGCTTATCCCGCGACCGCCCATCGAGCAGGCGCCCGGGCGGGGCGCGGTGGTCGGCGGTGCGGACGTACCTCCTCCTCCAGCTCGACAGCGAAGGCGCGGCGTTCTCGGACGTCGCGGACCTTCTCGAGGACCTCGGCTTCCGGCCGCAGGATGGCGGCTACGATTTCGTCTACGATTGGCCCCGCGGCGGGAGCGTCCGCGAGTCGCTCGAGCTCGCGGACCGGATCCAGACCGCGCTCCGCGGTAAGCGCGTCTTCTTCCGGATGGAGTCGACCTCGGAGTGAGTGCGCCGGCTCCGCGCTCGGCGGTCGGGGGTGAGCGCCGCCCGCCGTGACGGTCCTCGGCATTGAATCGACGGCCCACACCGCCTCGGTCGGGATCGTCGGGGAGGGCGCGGAGGTGCTCGCCCTTGCCTCCGATATGTACCGGCCCCCGAAGGGCGGGATCCACCCAAGGGAGGCGGCAAACCACCACGTCGAGGTCCTCCCCCGCCTCGTGCGGGAGGCCCTCGACGCGACGCACCTCCGGCCGTCCGAGATCGAGGCGGTGGCGTTCGCTCAAGGGCCCGGCCTGGGCCCCTGTCTCCGGGCGGGTGCGACCGTCGCGCGCGTTCTCGCGCTCACCTGGCAGCGGCCGCTCGTGCCGGTCAACCACTGTGTCGCCCACGTCGAGATCGCCCGGGTACTGAGCGGGCTCGACGACCCGATCCTCCTCTACGCGAGCGGGGGGAACACCCAAGTGATCGCCTATGCGGCGGGCCGCTACCGCGTTCTAGGCGAGACGCTCGACATCGGAATCGGCAACTTCCTCGACAAGCTCTGGATCGCGCTCGGCGGGACGTTCCCGGGCGGGCCGGCGATCGAGGCGGAAGCGAAGGTCGGTCGGGAACTCCTGGCCCTGCCGTACTCGGTCCACGGCATGGACGTCGCGTTCTCCGGCATGTACACCGCGGCGCTCGCGTACCACGCGAAGGGCGCCTCGCGGCCGGACCTCGCCTACTCCGTCGAGGCCACCAGCTACAGCATGCTCACCGAGATCACCGAGCGCGCGCTCGCCCACCGCCGGCGGGCGAACGTCGTGCTCGGGGGCGGGGTCGCGTGCAACGAACGTCTCCGCGGCATGGTCGCGGCGATGACCGAGGGCCGCGGCGGCACATCGTTCGCGCCCCCGAAGCGCCTCTGCGTCGACAACGGAGCGATGATCGCATGGACCGGTCTCCTCGAGCACCGGGCGGGAGTTCAGGTCCCGGTCGCGGGGTCGCGCGTCGAGCCACGGCAACGCACCGACCAGGTGGACGCCGTGTGGCGGGAGACCGCCGGGGTCGGGACCTAGGACACCCGAGCGAGCCCAAGCCACGTGAGCCCGGCGAGGATGTACAGTCGCGGATCGACGACGATGCCGGTCGGCGAGACGAACGACCAGCGGAACGTCGGCGGTGCGATGGCCGTGGGAAGTCCGGGTGCCGGACCGGTCGATAGGTCGGAGGTCGTCACGGCCGCGACGGCCGCCGCCAGCGGGCGGGGGCCGTAGCTCAGGAGGATCTTGTGGCCGGTGCCGTAGACCTCCCCGAGGCACGAGGGGTACGGTGCCGTGGAGCCGTCGAGGGTGTTGAGGAGCAGGTTGGGGCCGGCCGTGTTCGGCTGATTGTCGACGTACAGGCTCACCGCGTGGCTGCTGTCGGCAGTGAAACCGAGCAAGTCGGTGGTCGTGTAGATGATCGGTTGGCTCGGACTGGTCGCGTTCACCGAGACCGTGGAGTACGACTGGGCCCAGACCTGGAAGAAGTCCGAGAGGTTGTAATCGTACGGCCACGGTGACACGATCTCGATCGAGTTAGCCGGAAGTCCGGTCAGCGCGGACGGCCTCGTGAGGAGCGGCAGGTTACACTCGTACGGGTTCCCCCCGTTCGTGTAGGAGGAGTTCCGGCCGATCGCGCTCGGGAGCGGGACGACGTTGCCGTTGACGCTGATCGTGAGGAGCGGGTAGGTCTGCATCACGATCGTCACTCCGGAGGGGCACCAGGTACCGGTGAAGTCGGTCGTGTTGTGCCCGGGGAACGCGGGGGTGCCGCTCGGGTTCGCCTGGAACTGGAGGCACGGCACGCCGAACGGGTGCAAGAAGACGAGCACGACCACGATCGCGACGATCACCCCGCCGACCCCTCCAACAACGGCGGTACGTCGCCAGCGGGTGCCAACGCTCTTCGTGCGATGCTTCTCCTTGGATACGCGATCCCGCCGGCGCTTCTCCCGCCGTTCTTCGGGGGTGAGGTCTTCGGGGGCCTTCTCGGGCGCGTCCGGCGCCCGACGTCGCTTGGCCACGGCGGCCCGAACGGTCCTCCGCCATAAGCGTCGCGAACAGTCAGAGGGGAACGGGCTGTGCGCCCCCCGTACGGCTCACCGGGCCGGGCGTCAGTCCACCGGCCATGGGCAAGTACGGACGTTATCTTGTGGGTGTCGCTCCATGCGCGTGGAACGGCCCGACGTGGTCGTGGTCGGCGCCGGACCCGCGGGCGCGACCGCTTCGTTCGAGCTTGCACGGCGCGGCCACTCGGTGGTCCTCGTCGAGGAGCATGCGCAGGTGGGCGAACCGGTGCAGTGCGCGGGCCTCGTCTCGCAGCGGGTCCTCGATCTCGCGGGGAGCCGAAACTTCGTCCGACAACCCGTGCGAGGGGCGTCGGTGTTCGGCCCCTCGCTCTCTTCGGTCTCATTCCGAGCTCCTGAGCCTCGGGCGTTCGTCATCGACCGGGCGGGTCTGGATGCGCACCTAGCCGACCGGGCCACGCGCGCCGGCGCCGAGCTCCGCACTGGAATTCGATTTGTCGGCCTCGGCGGACGTCCGAACGGACACGTCGGATTGCGGTTGGTCGATCGGAACGGCGCGTCGAGCGAGATGGAGACGAGGTTGGTCGTCGGTGCCGACGGCGTCGCGTCGGCCGTCGCCCGCGCGTTCCGACTTCGACGTCCGGTCGAGATACTTCCGGCGTTCGAAGTGGAGGTGGCGGAGTCGGCCGGCGATCCCGAGAGCGTCGAGGTCTACCTGGGAAACCAGATCTCGCCCGGCCTATTCGGTTGGTGGATCCCCGACGGCGTCGGCGGAGCCCGCGTGGGGGTCGCGGTCCACGCTCGTCCGCCCACCGCCAAGGAGTACTGCCAACGTCTCGAGCGGCTGATCGAACGCCGGTTCGGACGACCCCTCGGCCCCCGCACGCGGGAGATCGTTTCCGGGATCCCCATCGGCATCGTTCCGCGACTGACCTCCGACCGGGCGCTTCTCATAGGGGACGCCGCCGGACAGGTCAAGCCGGTGAGCGGCGGCGGGATCTTCACGGGCATGCGGGCGGCCCAGATCGCCGCGGAGGTCGCGGACGCCGCGCTGCGGGCGGACGACCTGACCGCGGCGCGGCTTCGCCACTACGAGGTCCGGTGGTCCGCCGAGTTCGGAGAAGAGTTCTCGAAGGCGCTCTATCTAAGGCGGCTCCTGACCCGGCTCAGTGATTCCGACCTGGACCGAGTAGTCGAGGCACTGCGCGCTGCCGGCATGGAGGAGTCGATCGTCGCGTTCGGCGACATCGACTTTCCTACCGGCGTCGCCCGTGCGCTTCTGCGTCAGTCGCCATCGCTCGTCCGCTTGTTTCCCAAGGCGCTCTCGGCCCTTCTCTCCCCGGGGATGCTCCGCGCTCCCGAGCTCGAGCCCGGACCCCCACGGAACCAGTAGTACGCCCCCGCCCCGGCGGCCAGGATCGAGGCACCAAGGAGCGCGTAGATGGCGACGTTCGGCGGCGGTGGGGTGACGAGCAGTCCCGTTTCGGGAAGGACGCCCGAAACGTTCAACCGGCTCACGTTGAGGGTCGGCGTTCCGTTCGGGGCGCTCGCGCCGTTCGTTGCGAAGCTCCACGCGGCCGCGCTGAAGTATCCCCTCGACTCGAGGAGGTACGCGGTTCGGTTGGAGTCGAACACCAGCCGGCACCGGAGCGCGTACTCCCCGGAGGGAGCCCCGGTTGGCACCGAGAGGGAGACGGGGGCTGCCACCGATGCCCCGGGCGTCTCCGAGCCCCAGCTCAGGGTGACGCTCGCACCCGGGCTCCCCCCGGCGACGAGCTCGGGTACATTCGCGGCGGGCAGGGATCCCGTCGCGTTTCCGGGGTAGGCGTTGAACGCGTACAGCTCGAACTGGAGGGTGACGTTCAATATCGGGGTGGCGAGCGGATCATGGAGGTCGAACGCGAGGGAGCTCGCACTTCCCGACCCCACCGGGGGGAGCGTCAGGTTCGTAACGAACTCCCTCTCGAGACCCGAGGGAAGTACGGGATAGGCGCTCGGCGGGGGACCCCGGGTGCCGGAGGCGCCGGCCGCCCCCAGAGCTACCCCGGCGATCAGCGCTATCGACAGACAGGCCCCGACGATTCGGACCCCGGATCGGGTCCCCCTCCCGGGCCACACGGCGGTGGGGGTCAGCACGGTGGTCAGGATTAGACGCCGGGGGTCGCCCCCGACTCGGGGTACGCTCCCGACTCGGCCAGCGCGACGAGCCGACGGATGCGCTCGAGCGCCTCGCGCCGGCCGAGCCGGTTTCCCCGGCCAAGGAACGTCGCGACGCCGCTCGGACGGGCCGGCGGCTCGAAGGTCACCACCTTGTAGATCGCCCGGGCGAGGGCGAGGGGCCGACCGGTGAGGGCGGCGGCCTCGCCGTCGGCCCGATACTCCTCGCGTCGGGTGAGCGCGCGGGCGAGGTACGCCAGGACGGGGTCCCAGCGCATCAGGCGTGCGAACGTCCGCACGAAGGTGAGGTACCGGCCATCGAACCCACGGATGTGGCCGAGCTCGTGGGCGATCGCGGCTTCGCGCTCGGCGGTCGAGAGGAGTTGGAGGAGCGCGGTCGAGAGAAGGATGACCTCGCGGCGGCGGGGAACGGGGTACGGGCGTTCCGCCCATTCGACCAGCGTGAAGGAGAACGCCTCCGGATGATCGGAGGGGTAGGCCAGCAGGCTGGCGCGGACGGTCGGGCGTGGGAGCGATCCGGGCCACGCCATCGGCCGGGGGCGGAGGAGGCGGAGGAACGCGCGCCCGACGAGCTGGTTGATGGCGAACGCCACCACGAAAACGACGAACGCTCCGAGCCCGCCGAACAGCCACAGCCGGTCGAACCGGGGAGCGAAGAGCAGCCACGGTGCGCGGAGGAGCACGGTCACCGCCGTCCAGCCGCCGTTGGCGAGGACCCAGACGAGCACGGTGGTGGCGAGGAGCGCCCACAGCGCCAGGAACGTCGCCGCGAGCCGAAGCACCACGACCGGCGCCGACCGGCGGTACGCATAGACGAGCCCGATGCCGGCGGCGACCCAAGCGACCACCGGGACGTAGAGGACCGCGACGAGCGGCGGGAGCATCGACCGTCCGGCTACTGCAGCTTCAGGCGGTGGCGAAGCTCCCGTTCTTCGGCCGGCTGAAGCTTCGCGAGCTCTTCGTGGAGGTGGACGACCCCGCTCGGACCGAACAGCGTCACGACGCCCCGAAGCACATTGCGCAGATACCTTCGCTCGAAGTCGACCGGCCGGTAGACGAACCGCTCCCCGCCCTGGCACTTCTCTCGGCGTCGCCGGACCATCCCCTTCTCATGGAGACGGGCGAGGATCGTGGCGACGGTCGTGTACGCTACGTTGACGCCGCCGCTCGCGAGCTGCTCGCGGACCGACTTGACCGGGCCCTCGCCGACCTCCCTCAGGGCGACGAGGACCTCGGCCTGGAGCGAACCGATCACCGCTGTTCGGGTGGGTCATCCGGCGGCGCCCGCATAATGGTGCCGGACCGACCGGCCGAACGAGTACGAACCGGTCGTACTTTCTGTAGTCCCGGGAGGTCCGGATGTCTGTCGGGTGGACCGGCAGCCTCGCGCGCACGAACCCTTAACCCGCGACCCGGCTGCGGAGGCCGATGGCGGCCCCGGCGGCGGCTCCGAGGTCGATCCTGGACACGATCGGTAGGACCCCCGTCGTTCCGCTGACCCGCTTGGCGAAGGGTGTGCCGTATCGGGTGCTCGCGAAGCTCGAATACCTGAATCCGGGGGGATCGGTGAAGGACCGGATCGGCCCCGCGATGATCGACGCGGCCGAGGCGGAGGGTCTCCTCAAGCCGGGCGGCACGATCGTCGAGGCGACGAGCGGGAACACCGGGGTAGGGCTGGCTCTGGTCGCCGCCGTCCGCGGCTACCGCCTGGTCTTCGTCATCCCGGACAAGATGAGTTCGGAGAAGATCCGACTGCTGCGGGCGTACGGCGCGCGCGTCGTCATCACGCCGAGCCAGCTCCCCCCGGACCACCCGATGAGCAACTACTCCGTCGCCCGGCGGCTCGCGAAGGAGATCCCGAACGCCTACTACCCGAACCAGTACGTGAATCCGATGAACCCCGAGGCGCACCGCCGATCGACGGCGCCCGAGATCGACCAGGCGGGCGGTCCGGAGCTCGGCGCCGTCGTCGCGTCGATCGGGACCGGGGGGACGGTGAGCGGGATCGGGATGTACTTCAAGGAGCACCGTCCGTCCGTGCGGATCGTGGCGGTCGACCCGAAGGGGTCGGTGCTCGGGCCGTACGCCCGGACGAAGGAGCTGACCCGCGCGATCCCGTACAAGGTCGAGGGGATCGGTGAGGACATGATCCCGAAGACCGTTCACTTCGACGTCATCGACGAGTTCGTCGAGGTCGACGACAAGGCGTCGTTCCTCACCGCCCGCCGGCTTGCCCGCGAGGAGGGCTTGTTCGCGGGGGGCTCGTCCGGCGCCGCGGTCGCCGGAGCGCTCCAATGGCTCGCCCGCCGACCGATCCCCGAGGGCCTGACGGTCGTGGTCGTCCTCCCGGACTCTGGGGACCGGTACCTTTCGAAGTTCTACAGCGACGAGTGGATGCGCGAGAATCGGTTCCTGGACGAGGGGGCGACCGCCGCGGATCTGCTCGCGGCGAAGGAGCCGACGCCCGCGATCGTCTCGGCGGACCCGAACACGCTCGTGAAGGATGCGCTCGAGATCCTGCGCCGGCACGGCATCTCGCAGCTGCCCGTGCTCGCCGGCACGGAGAACGTCGGCAGCGTCCAGGAGGAGGAGATACTGAAGGCGACGATCGTCGACGGGACCGTGCTGGAACGGACCGTGACGGCCGTCCTCGGGCCTCCGTTCGGCGAGGTCGCCCCGGACGCGCCGGTCGGCGACATCCTCCACCGGCTCCGCGAGGAGCGGGCGCTCCTCGTGCGCGAGACGGTGCACGGCCCGCCGCTCGGGGTCCTCACCCGCCATGATGTCGTCTCGTTCCTCTCCCTTCGCGGAGCGTCCCATGCGGTTTGACACGAAGCTGCTGCACGCGGCCCAGCCCCCCGACGCGGCGACGGGCGCTGTCAACCCTCCCATCTACCTCTCGAGCACCTTCGCCCAGTCGGCGCCGAACCGCACGAAGGGGTACGTCTACGGACGGACCTCGAACCCGACGCGCACGGTGCTCGAGAGCGTCCTCGCGGAGCTCGAGGTGGGGAAGCGCGGGCTCGCGTTCGCGAGCGGCCTGGGCGCGCTCACAACGTTCCTGGAAGAGCTCCCATCGGGCCACCGCATCGTCGCGGGCAGCGACCTGTACGGGGGAACGTGGCGGCTCTTCGATCACCACCATCGACAGTTCGGGATCGTCGTCGAGTACGTCGATACCGCGGACGCGGAGGCGTTCGCCACGGCGCTCGAGCGCGCGCCCGCCGACTTCGTGTATGTGGAGACACCGACGAACCCGCTCATGCATGTCGCCGATCTGGCCCGTCTAGGCTCCATCGCGCGCCGTCATCGGGCCCGACTCGTCGTCGACAACACGTTCGCCTCCCCCGCGCTGCAGCGCCCGCTCGAGCTCGGGGCGGACCTCGTCCTCCACTCGACGACGAAGTACCTGGGCGGCCATTCCGACGTCCTCGGCGGCGCGCTCGTCGCCCGGGACCGGAAGTTCGGCGACCGGCTCGCCTGGCTCCAGAACGCCGTCGGGGCGGTACCCAGCCCGGTCGACAGCTTCCTGGTGCTCCGCGGGATCCGGACGCTCGGTGTGCGGATGCGCCGGCACAGCGAGGGCGGGATGGCTGTGGCGACGGCGCTCTCGGAGAGCCGAAGGGTCGTGGCGGTCCACTATCCGGGCCTCCCCGACCATCCGCAACATGCCGTCGCGCGGCGTCAGATGGACGGCTTCGGGGGGATGCTCAGCGTCGAGCTCCGGGGCGGGGGCGCGGCCGCCCGCCGGTTCCTCCGTGGCCTGCGGGTGTTCACGCTCGCGGAGAGCCTCGGCGGCGTCGAGTCGCTCGCCGACCACCCCGCGTCGATGACCCACGCGAGCGTCCCCCCGGCCGAGCGGGAGGCGCGGGGGATCACGGACGGGCTCGTCCGCCTCTCCGTCGGGATCGAGGACCCGCTCGACCTGGTCGAGGACGTCCGTCGGGCGCTCGGGGGCGTGTAGGCGGGTGCGCCGCTTCGAACTGTACGACACGCTCGGTCGCGAGCGCCGCTCCTTCCAGCCGATCACGCCGCCGAAGGTCGGCCTGTTCGTCTGCGGGCTGACCCCGTACGCTCCGGCGCACATCGGGCATGCGCGCGTGGCCGTGTTCTTCGACGTCGTCGCGCGGGCGCTCGCGCGGTGGGGGTACCGTGTCTTCTACATCCAGAACGTGACGAACCTCGACGACAAGATCATCGAGCGGGGGGGGAGCACGGGGACCGACCCGCTCGTCCTCGCGGACCGGCATTTTCGGGCATGGACCGAGTCGATGGACGCGCTCGGCGTCCGCAGCGTGAACTACTACCCGCACGCAACGGACTACATCCCGGAGATCCAGGGCCAGGTTCGCGCTCTCATCGACCGCGGGCTCGCCTACGCGGCCGAAGGCTCCGTCTACTACGACGTTGCCAAGTTCCCGGGGTACGGTCGGCTCTCCGGTCAGCGCACGGAGTCGCTCCGGCCGGGCACCCGCCCGGTCGTCGAGCGGGGCAAGCGGGCGCCGGAGGACTTCGCGCTCTGGAAGGCGGCGAAGCCCGGCGAGCCGTCGTGGGAGAGCCCCTGGGGCCCGGGCCGCCCCGGCTGGCACATCGAGGACACCGCGATCACCGTCCGCCTGCTCGGAGCCCGGTACGACATCCACGGGGCCGGGGCGGACCTGAAGTTCCCCCACCACGAGGCGGAGATCGCGCAGGCCGAGGGGGCGACCGGCGAGTCCCCGCTCGTGAACTTCTGGATGCACGTCGGCCTGCTCACGATGGGAGGCCAGAAGATGTCGAAGTCGCTCGGCAACGTCTACGGCCTCGACGAGGCGATCGTGACGTACGGCGGCGAGGTCCTCCGATTCTACTACCTCAATGCGCAGTATCGGGGCCCGCTCGATTTCGTCGGGGGCCGCACGCTCGAGGAAGCGCGCGACGCGTACGCGACGCTGAGCGGACCGGCACGCCGTATCGCCGCGGCCCGCGGACGCGCCGGCGACGCGCGCGCAGGCGACGAGCTCAGCCCCGCGACGTTCGAAGCCGCGAACGCCGCGGTCGTGGCGCTCGATGCACAGCTCGCGGACGACTTCAACACCCGGGAGGCAATCGCCCAGCTGTTCACCTGGGGACGGACCGTCGGGCCGTTCCTGGGACGGCTCGAGGCGCTCTCCTCCGCCGCCCTCGACGCGCTGGAGGCGCCGTACCGTTGGGGCGCCGAGGTCCTCGGGCTGTTCGGCTCCCCGGCACCGGCCGTCGCCGAGTCGGGGCCCCTCGCCGTACTGGTCGACTGGACGCTCGCCGAGCGGAAGGCCGCGCGGGAGCGGGGAGACTTCGCCCATGCCGACCGCCTCCGCGAGCTCCTCCAGCGCGCCGGAATCGTCGTCGAGGACCGAGGGTCGGAGACGGCCTGGCACCTCGCGCCGCCGGGCCAGCCGTGATCGGGCTCGGGTTCCACGAGCACGGGGGGCTCGACCGCCTCCGCCTGGTGGAGATCCCCGAACCGACGGCGGGTCCGGGCGAGGTCCGCCTCCGAGTTCGGGCGGCCGCGTTCAACCGCCTCGACCGGTTCACCTTGGAGGGGATCCCCGGCGTGCCGGTCGCGACGCCGCACGTCGTGGGCTCGGACGGTGCCGGAGAGGTCGACGCCGTCGGGGAGGGCGTTTCGGGGCTCTCGCCCGGGGCACGAGTGCTCCTCGACCCTGGGATCTCGGACGGAACGTGCGCGGCATGTCAACGGGGGGAAGAGTCGCTCTGCCGAGCCTTCCGGATCGTGGGGGAGCACACCCAGGGGACCGCCGCCCCGTTCGTGGTCGTTCCCGCCCGGAACGTCTACCCTCTGCCTCCGTCTCTAGAGTACACAACCGCGGCCGCGGCGCCGCTGGTCTTTCAGACCGCCCACCGAGCGCTCCTGACCGTGGGTGAGCTCCGACCGAACGAGCGCGTCGCGATCGTCGGCGCGGGCGGAGGGGTCGCCACGGCCGCGATCCAAGTGGCGAAGGCCGCCGGGGCGCGGGTCGCGGTGACCACCCGATCCCCCGCGAAGGCCGAGCGGGCGATCGCTCTCGGCGCCGACACGGCGGTGGTCCTGACGGAGGGAGAGGCCGTCGATCATGCCCTCTGGACGTGGAGCGAGAAGGAGGGGGTGGACCTGATCTTCGATTCCGTTGGCGCAGCCAGCGTCCCGAAGACCGCCCGGGCGCTCGCCCGGGGCGGTCGGTTGGTCGTGATCGGCGCGACCAGCGGCCCGGTCGTCGAGCTGGACCTCCGAACGATCTTCTGGCGGCAGGCTTCGGTCCGTGGGAGCACGATGGCGAACCGCCGCGAGTTCGGCGAGGTGCTGGCGCGGCTCGGCTCCGGGACCTACCGACCGGTGATCGACCGCGTCTTCCCATGGTCGGAGGCGGTCGCGGCGTTCCACCGGATGTTCGCCCCGGACCTGTTCGGGAAAGTGGTCCTCGAGACGCCTCCCTAGTGTACCGTCGTTCACCGGGACGGCCGGACAGCCGTGGGACGTGTCGTGCTATACGTCAGACCGCTTTCTCGGCGACAACTCGCTCGGGCGATTCGGATGGTTCATATACGGGGTGCCCACCTGTAATTCGACCGTGGAGGGTCCCGTGAGGCACCCTCCAGGTTTGGGGGGTTTCGTTCTCGGATGCACCCGCTGGTCCGACCGCTGGTTTTCGTCGCTCTTCTGGGAACCCTAGTCGCCGTCGGTCTCGGCCTTCAGGCTTCGGCCGCGGGGTTCGCCCATGGGGCGCCCGCTGCCCCGACGCCGACCGCCGGCCCGCAGCTCGCGGTACACCCGGCCGCCACGCACGGCGACCTGATCGTCGGGCCGTCGAACTCGCCGTTCGTCATCAGCCCGTCCACGATCCAGGGGAACGTCTACTCCCAAGGGGGCAACGTCTCGGTCCTCCCGGGCGGGACCCTCATCGTCCGTAACGTCACCTTCTCCTTCGTTCAGTTCGTCGGCACATCGGGGACCATCGGCTCCCGCCTGAGCCACGTCTACTGGTTCTGGGACCGCGGCACGGTCTCCTTCACCGGCTCCCTGCTCACGACGAACCTCGCCGTCCTGAACGCCTTCCCCAAGGTCAACCTCAACGTGACCAACGGCGGAAAGCTGAGCCTCACGAACTCCGTCTTCGGTTTCGCCGGTTCGGTCTCGGTGAGCGGGGGCGGCTCGACGCTGCGGATGAACGGCAGCGCCTTCACGCAGAACCCGCAACTGGTCGGCCTCCCGTACATCGAGAACCAGACGATCCTCCACGACTCGATCTACGCCCCGGCGCTCTCGGTCACCGGCGGCGCGCACGCCATCCTCGAGCGGAGCCAGCTCCTGAGCGCGTACCGCGACAACTGGACCCGATTCGGGTACCCGGCGCCCTCCGAGATGGACAACTCCAACGCGCAGTCGGTCTCGAGCTCCGCGGGAGCCGTGTGGGGCCACCTCGCCCTCCCGGCCGATCCGGAGAATCTAACCCGCTCCGACCTCTACGCCACGATCCAGGGCGGCTCGATCGTCCTCGACTACACGAGCACCGTCACCACCTCGGCGTCGGTGACCTTGGTGTTCGGCTCCCAGTCGTTCACGGTCGGCACGGCCACGTTCACGGCGAGTGGCAGCCAGGCGAGCGTCGCCCTCAATGCGGCGGCCGTCGCGGCGATCGATGCCGCCGGATGGAACGCCTTCCTGTCGGCGACCGGCGACTTCGGCGGCACGAGCGGGGTCAACATCAGTGTCGGCACGACGGGCTCGGCGACCCCGCTCACGATCTCGGATGCGGGGCTCGTGGTCCAGCCGTCGACCACGAACAACCTCACGGTGAGCGGCTCGGGTACCGTCTTCACCGCGGCCGACAGCCTCCTCGACCTCAACTTCAATCTCACGCCGGGCTCGCCGTACTACGCGAGCACGACCGCGCCGACGCCGTGGGGGTCGAACAAGCTCATCCTCACGAACGGGGCCGAGGCGTTCCTCGCGAACCTCTCGGTGACGAGCGGTCGGTCGAGCGTCTACTGGAACCAGTCCGCCGTGCTCCCCGACGCGAGCAGCCAGGCGGTCTTCTATCGGTGGGCGGTCGTCCCCATCTTCGCGACGCCCGGGGTCCCGATCCCCGGGGCGCTCGCGACCGCCTTCTACGCCTACGACAACAGCCAGACGAACAACAACACCGTGACGGCGTTCAACAACCTCGCCACCGCCAACCCCGACCTCTGGGCGTACGTCGCCTCGGTCGACCAACTGGACCACGTCGCGGCCTACGGTCTCAGCAATCTCGCCGGGCACGCGAGCCTGCTCCTCACGAGCACCGTGCTCACGCAGGGCGCGCTCCCGGACGGGCAGTACCTCGGCGGCTACCACATCGCCGTCAAGGTCTCCGCGCTCCAGGCGAACTCGACCCAGTGGGTGTACGGCACCGTCACGCCGTACCCGATCGGGCTCACCCCCGGCCAGGCCGACTTCACGATCCCGCTGAACTATCCGTCGTACCGGGCGGAGCTGAGCGTCGGCGCCGTGACGGTCAGCACGGCCGGTGTGGTCGCCTCGGGGACCGCGCAGATCGGCTCGCGGATGACGGTCGCCGCCACGATCACCAACAGCGGGACCGCGACGGTCGCCACCTACTTCGCGAACCTGTCCTATCAGCTCCCCGCTCCGTTCCACCCGAAGTCGGTCGCGCCGGACCAGCCGTTCGTGAACCTCGCCCCCGGCGCCTCCCAGGCGGTGAACCTCTCGTGGGTCGTGAACGAGTCCGTCACCGGCGACCACGGAAAGTTCGTCGGGACGTTCCTCGTCACGACCGCCTGGAACGGCGGCGTGGGACCGGCGGCGGGCGTCGTCTCCGTGCCCGTCCCCGTGACGATCCTCCCGTCGCCCGTGACGGTCGCGCTCGTCCTCCCGCCCGGGCAGTTCCACCTCGGGACGTCGTACTTCACGAGCGGCTCGGTCTCGTTCGCGGGGAGCGGTCAGGCGATCGTCAACGTCACCGCCTCGGGCCCCGGAGGGTCGTACTTCCTGAACGGAGTCCTCCAGCCGAACGGCTCTGCGAGCGTCGGCATCTCGCCGATCACCGCGATGTCGCCGGGAACGTACACGCTCCAGGTGACCGCGTTCTACAACGGCCGGACCGGATTCCAGAACTTCACGAACGCCTACGTGGTCCCCGGCTCGGCGACGTCGAGCTCTCCGTTCTCGTTCCTCACCACCGCGTTCTTCGGCTTCCCGCTCTGGGAGCTGCTCGCCTTCGCCGCGGTCGGCGTGGTCGCCATCGTCGCCGCCTTCGCCGTGCTCGGCCGCGCCGCGCGCGGCAAGCTCGTCGAATGCGGCGAGTGCGGGGAGCTGATCCCCGAGACCGCGACCGCCTGCCCGAAGTGCGGCGCCGAGTTCGAGGCCGATCTCGTCCGCTGCAGCCGATGCAGCTCCACGATCCCCGCGACCGCGAAGGTCTGCCCCGAGTGCTCCGCGACCCTCCTCGGCAAGGGGGAGGGCGGCGCCGCCGACCCGGAACAGCAGGGGTACGCCGACTGGGTCGAGCGCTACCGCATCGAGGC
Source organism: Thermoplasmata archaeon (assembly GCA_035656255.1). GTDB lineage: Archaea > Thermoplasmatota > Thermoplasmata > Lutacidiplasmatales > UBA184 > Lutacidiplasma. Next base: position 4,185 of record DASRSV010000029.1, on the reverse strand, counting down.
CCGCAAGGAGCTCGGCGACAACTACGGGGAGGGCGCGTTCTGGGACTGGTGGAAGCGCCAACCGACGTACGTCTCCTTCAGCCAGTGGCGGCTCCAGCAGGGACAGGGGACGAGCCGCGCCGGGATGGGCGCGCCGCCGCCCGGCGCCGTCGCGCCGGACGACGCGATGTCCCAGAGGACCTACCCGGCCCCCGCCGCGGCGGCCCCCGCGCCGCGCCGGCCCGCCCAATCCGTGCCTCCCCCGGCGGCCCGGCCAGCGGCCCCTGTCGCGCCGCCGCGAGCGGCCGCGCCACCCCCTTCCGCCCCCGCTCCGTCGGTCGCCTCGGCGACTCCCGTGGGGCCACCGGCGGCCAGTCCCGGCATGAAAGCGTGCGGCAACTGCGGTCGGGAGATCCCGCCGGACTACCTCGTCTGTCCGTTCTGTGGAGCGGTGACACGCTAGTCGCCGCGCTTCGACCCTAGAACGCGATCGGCCCACGGCCCGGCGCCGCCCGTGGGACGGGCGGCCGATCGTCCGATTCGTCGGTATCGACGGCGAACCGTTAGGTAGCCGCGGGCGTGGCCATCCGTTCGCGCATTCCGGGCGCCTCGACCTGCGGGGAGTCGTCCACGGCGCGGCGGGTGGCTCGATCATGGAACGGCGCCGGCGGACCTTCGGGATGGCGCCCGTCGTCGTCCTCACGGTGCTTCTCCTGGCCTTCCCTCCGGTGCGACCCTCCCCCATCCTGCCGGACCCTGCCCGGGCGTCCGGGCTCGCGCCGGTCCGAGCTCCCCTGGGGCCAGAATCTCGGGGCTCGACCCCCGGTATCGAACCGCACGTTCTCGCCACCCTCGGCTTGCTGAACGACTCGGTCGTCACCGGCAACGTGCCGATGGCCCAAGGCCTGCAACCTCTGGGTATCGCGTTCGATAGCCTGACGGGGTTGTACTACATCGGGTACGGTGGCCCCAACGGGATCGCGGAGTACAACGCGACGGCGCGAACGGTTCCGCGGGTAGTTCCGGTCCCCGTCGGTGTCTCGGTGCTCGTCGACGATCCCGCCACACACCAGCTGCTGGTGCCCATGAACAACTCGACCTTCGTCTACGGCGCCTCGAACCTCAGTCTCGTGCGGAAGCTTCCCGCGGGAAGTCCGATCGCGTCGCTCGCGCTCGATGCGGCGAACCAGACGGCCTTCGTGAGCCTGAGCGGCAAGCCGACCGTGGAGGAGTTCAACGTCACGACCGGGGCGAGGGTCCGCCTGATCTCGGTGCTCGGCCAGGCGGAAGGGCTAGCGTACTCGCCGGATTCGGGCGATGTCTATGTCGCCGACGCCGGAACATCGAACGTATCGGTGTTCGCGGCAGGGACGGGAGCGTTCGTCGCGACCGTCCGCGTCGGACCCGCCCCCCTCGCGGTCGCCTACGATGCCGCGGCCCGCGCCGTCGTCGTCACGCATCCGCCCCAGAACAACGTCACCGTGATCTCCGACCGGACCCAGAAGTTCGTCGCGAACGTCTCGGTCGGCGCCGACCCCGTCGCCGTGACGGCGAACCCGCGAACCTCCGAGGTGTACGTGGCGAACGAGCTCTTGGGAAGCTCCGTGAGCGTCGTGAACCTCTCGACGGACTCCGTGGACGGAACGGTCGCGACCGGACTCCTCTCCCTCCCCGACGCCCTCGCGACCGATCCGGCGGGACGTCAGGTCGTGGTGCCGCTCCTCGCTCCTCAGGCGGTCGCCGTGATCGGCGCGGCCCGCCCGTTCCCGCTCCTGAGCTCGGTCTCGCTGGTCGCGGCGCCCCAGTCGATGGCCGAGGACGCCGCGAATCGCACCGTGTTCCTCGCCGACTTCGTCCGGAACGAACTCGTGGGAGTGAACGAGACGAGCGGGCGGATCACCGCGAACCGCTCGGTCGGCCACGAACCGACCTCGGTTGTCGACGATCCCGCGCACAACCGGCTCTACGTGACGTTCGGTGGCTCGGCCGTCCGCGCCCTCAACGCGACCACGCTCGCGAACGAGACGGTGATCGGGGTCGGGACCAACCCCCAGCGGATGGCCCTCGACGCGCCGGACCACCTCCTCCTCGTGCCGAACTACTACCCCACCGACCACAACGTTTCGATCATCGACACGAACACGGAGCGCGTCGTCCGGACGATGACGACCTGCGACGGCCCGGTCGCGGCGACGTACGATCCGGACAATCGCTGGGCCTACGTGATCTGCCTCGGAGGCTCGGTGAGCATCCTGGATCCGGTCGCGGGGGTGTACCACGGCAACATCACCCTCCGCTCCTACGGGAGCTCGATCGCCTTCGACCCGTTCACGCGCGCGATCCTGGCGGTCTCGACCGAGCCCGACCATCTCGAGGTCATCGACCCGGCGAACAGCTCCGTGGTGTACCGCCTCCCGCTGCCCCTGAACTCGTACCAGGTCGCCGTCGACACCGCCGACCGCGAGCTCCTGATCGGCGCGCAGGGGTACAACCTGACCGTCCTGAACGCGACGAGCTACGGCCTCGTCGGCTACCTTCCGGTCGGCGAGGAGTCGCTCGCGGTCGCGTTCTCCAATGCGACGGACCGCGCCTTCGTCGCCGACACCTACTCGGGCAGCGTCTCGATCCTCGCCGCCGGCACCCCCCGGCCCCCGTACATCGGACAGTTCGTCGCGCGCCCGAACCCGGTCACGATCGGCAACTCGACGACGCTGTCGGTGGTGGCGGCCGGGGATGGCCCGGTCGGCTACCGCTACAGCGGACTTCCGACACCGTGCGTCGGCGCGAACCGCTCCTCCCTCACCTGCACGCCCGGAAGCGTCGGCAACTACACGGTCAACGTCACCGTGACCGACCTCCACGGGCGCGCGAGCGTCGCCCACCTCTGGCTCCGCGTGAGCCGCGCTCCCCTGGTACTGCGCACGGTCGTGATCACCCCGGCGAGCGGGGTCTCCACCGTGACGGGCCGGACGGTCAACCTCTCGGCGTCGGCGACGTTCGACGACGGGAGCAACGCGACCGACTTCGTCGCGCTCTCCTGGTCGGTGGCTCCCCCCGAGCTCTGCCACCTCAACACCACGTCGGGGCCGTTCGTGAACTGCACCGCCCAGATCGTCGGGAACGGGACCGTCACCGTCCGCGCCACGCTGAACGGGACGTCGCTGACCGCCACCTCGGCGCTCCATGTCGCCGCTCCGCCCCGCGTGCTCGGCTCGGTGTCGCTCGCGCCCTCGAGCGTAGTACTCCCGATCAACGGGAGCGCCTCGGTCGTCGCCTCGGCCTTCGACATCTACGGCAGGTCGATCGGCTCCGGGCCGACGTTCACGTGGAGCATCGCCCCCGTCGCGCTCGGGACCTTCAACACGACCTCGGGGCCCCGGGTGCTCTTCCTCGCGGGAGCTCGGTCCGGGACCGGCACGCTCAACGTCTCCGCATCGTGGAATGGCGTCGTCCGGACCGCTTCGTCAACGGTCGATGTCTCCACGTCGGTCCGCCAGCTCGGGTCCGTCGAGATCGCTCCGACCGCCGCCTCGGTCGTCGCGAACAATACGATGGTCTTCTCGGCGACCGCGCTCGATACGACCGGCCGGGCGATCTCCGCGGGCCCCGTGTACACCTGGGCGTTCCACCCGGCCGGGCTCGGGCGGCTCACGGCATCGTCCGGTTCATCGGTGACGTTCGCCGCGGGGCCGACCCCCGTCAACGGCACCCTCACCGTCACCGCCGGATGGGAGGGACGCACCCTCACGACCAACGCCTCGGTCCAGGTCGTTCCGGCCGACTCCGGTCGGCCCACCGGCCCCGCCGGAGGCTCCAGCGGCCCGGTGCCGCCCTGGGTGTGGGGGGTCCTGGCCGTGGCGGCCGTCGCCGCCGCCCTCGCGACAGTCGTTCTCCTCGTTCGCCGACGACGTCGGGAGCCGCCGCTCCCCGAACCGTCGGGGTCCATCGTCTCGGCGGGTCCGCGCCCCGACGAACCGCCCGAACTCCCGCCACACGACACCTGATCCGTTCCGTCCGGCGACGACCTCGACGCCGCGCGAGGTTGACTGAGAACCCACCGAGCTAGACCTGGTGGTAGGCGATGGCCATCGCGTTCCAGACCACGATGCGACAGAGGACCTCGACACGCTGCGTGGCGCGTCGCCGACATCGGACCGGGGAGCCGAGCCGCGCCTTCCGGGCCCCGAACGTCCCCTCGATCACGGA
>DASRSV010000028.1:0-28233 GCA_035656255.1 Thermoplasmata archaeon | reverse complement strand
GCCCGAAGGATCCGACCTCCCGGTTCCGCGCTCGCGGAACACGAGCGAAACGCCCAGGATCACGAGCAGCAGTCCCGCCACCTCGAGGGCCGTGATCGGTTCCCCGAACACCCCGGTGCCGATGCCGAGGCCGACCGAAGGGACGAGGTAGGCGACCAGGTTGGCGCGTCCCGGGCCGACCCGGTGATGGAGGGCGAAGTAGACGAGGTAGCCGAGGATCGACGAGAGCCCGACCAGGACGGCCAGCCACCCCCACACCACGGGAGTGAGGGGCAACGACTCCGGACCCGGGGTCAGTGGGAACAGGGCGAGCACGACGGCCGACCCGACCGCGAACTGCGCTGCGATCTGCCAGACCGATTCCCCTCCCGGGTTCCAACGGCGGAGGAGCACGGAACCCACGCAGAACACGGCGAACGATGCGAGTACGACCAACGGCCCGCGCCCGACCCCGACCCCACCGGCATCGAGCGCGGGGAGGACCAGGAGCACGACACCGACGAACCCGACGCCGATGCCGGCCCAGCCGAGCAAGCGGAATCGCTCCGACGGCAGCAGCGGATATCCGAACACCGCCGTGAGGATGGGGGCCGTCGCGGCGAGCACCGACGCGTAGCCACCGGGCGTCGACTCCTCCCCGAGATAGAGGAGGGCGCCGTACAATCCGATGATGAGCGTGCCCAGGGCCGCCGAGACCACCAGGGCCCGGCGCGAGGGGAGCCGCTCCCTCCGCGCGGCGGCGAGGGCCACGAACCCGACGGACGCGAGCGCGTAGCGCACGGCCGCGAACGCCAGGGGCGATGCGCCGGCGAGGATGCCCTCGCGAATCGCCACGTACGCCGAACCCCACGCGACGCCGACGACGACGAGGAGGGTGAGGTCGAACGCCGTCAACGAGCGGCCGGCCGCCACCTAGATCACCCTCGGGTCGCCGCCCCGCGTCGCTCCCCGAGCCGGTCGCCGCACGGCCGCTAAAGCTTCCCCGGAGCCGAGCGGGTCCCGACCGCAAGGCCCGCGTTCGGGGTCGCTTCGGGGGGTGGGCGGTCGCTTTTCATCGGTCCGTCGCTCCCCAACGAGATTCACCCGATGGCGGCAGGCTCGTTCGACCTGGACCAGCGACTCGGTGCGCGCGTCCTTCTCTCGGACGGCTCGCGGATGCCGGTCTTCGGGATCGGGGTCTGGCAGATGGCCGAAGGGTCGACGACGCGGGAGGCGGTGACGGCCGCGATCGACCTCGGGTACCGGTTGATCGACACCGCGACGTTGTACGCGAACGAGCGGAGCGTCGGCGAGGCCGTGCGTGCGGCGGGAGTACCGCGTGAGGAGCCGTTCCTCACGACCAAGTTGTGGAACGACGATCAAGGGTTCGACTCCGCGCTCAAGGCGTTCGCGCGGAGCCGGCGCGCCCTCGGCGTTGACTACGTCGACCTCTACCTCATCCACTGGCCGGTGCCCGGTCGGTGGGAGGAGAGCTGGCGCGCCCTAGTGCGAATCCAGAAGGAGGGGCTCGCGCGATCGATCGGGGTCAGCAATTTCACCGCTGCGCACCTCGAGCGTCTAGCTCAGGCGAGCCCCGTGGCTCCCGTCGTCGACCAGGTGGAGTGCCACCCGTTCCTTCCGCAATCCGACCTCCTCGCCTTCTGCCGCAAGGAGAAGGTTCAGCTCGAGGCTTACTCCCCGCTCGCCCGGGGCCGTCGCCTTGACCACCCCACGCTCGTTGAGATTGCGCGCGCGCACGATGCGACGCCGGCCCAGGTGGCGCTCCGATGGAATCTGCAGAGGGACGTCGTGGTCATTCCGAAGTCCAGCCGACGGGGACGCATCGCGGAGAACGCCGGAGCGCTCGATTTCTCGCTCTCCGACAAGGACGTCGGGCGGATCGATGAGATCTCGGACGGGTTCCGAGTGGCGTGGGACCCGAATACGTTGCCCCAGCCCGATACAGTTTCCTGAGCCGGCCCGTCAGCGCGCCCGCAGGGCCCGGCGGGACGGCGCGTCGCCCTGCGGGCAGTCAAATTCGCAACCGTTACATCCCATCGGCGGTCAGTACCCGGCACCATCGTCCCGCCCGGACAGGGGGTGATTGGTTGTGGCAGATTCATGTGGTGAGTGCGGAGCCTCGTTCGCTTCCCCCGCCGAGCTCGTAAAGCACACCAAGAGCGCGCATCCGACGCCGGAAACGGCGGCGGCTCCTCCGAATCCGGAGGCTCAGCCCGCTTCCGCGTCGTGCACCCTACGCTGCGCGTTCTGCGGGGTGAGCTTCTCGAGCGGGGCGGCCCTCGCGGCGCACAATCGGGCCCAGCATCTCGCTACCGACGATTCCGCTGTGACGGCGTGATACTGAGTCGGTACGGGCCAGGGTCACGCCGATCCCGAGCCGTACGGCCGAGGATTGGGCGCGAGCCCGGCCCGCCGACCGAGCCGTCCAGCGCGAGCCCCGCCGGGTCGAGTGGCTCGAAGCGGATGGAACCGTCTCGCAGCAGATACCGGGAACGACCTTCGCGACTTGCCGGCCGCGCCAACGAGACGACGACGCGCTCCCGCGCAACACGCAACTGCATAGACCTCGCCCGGGAGCGGTACGTCGTCGAAGGGGGCGTCAATCCGGGTAGGGCGCAGGACCTGGGCCCTCAACTCGGAGCGCCGAAGAGCCCTGCGAGATACCGGTTCACGGCCCGCGCGAGGCTCTTCGACCGATCCGCGAGGAAGTCGCGGTATCGCTCCGGCTCCCACAGGGCGGAGTCGAGGGGGATGTACTGTTGCTCGAGCTCCCGCGCGGTGACCTTCGCCTCGCGAACGTACTTCGAGGGCGGGGAGGTGCTCCACGGCCGGCCCTTCGGCTTGTGCGAGAGCAGCACGATGTTCGCGAGCGCCCGGACCTCATCGTCCGAGAAATCGAACTTCGTCGCGCGGAGCACGGAGGCGCTCGGCGGGAAGAAGTAGTGCCAGTGCGGCACGAAGCCGAACTCGGGCACGTTGTTCGACTTTCCGATCGGTTGCCGGGTCGCCCAGTCGACCGCGCCGTGATCGAGGAGCGTCAGGTAGAGGAGCAGGAGGAGCGGCCGGTTCCAGCTCCAGGGCTCGAGGAACTCGCTCGCGGTGACCTTGAGGTCGACGTCGAGGCCGCCACGGAGCGCCTCGAGCGCCTGCGGGAACCCCTCGGAGTTGCGGATCAGCTTGACGTCCTCGGTGAGCGCGGAGGTCGACGCGGTCGAGTACCGCCCGGCTCGGTTCGCCATCAGGAACCAGTGGAACGCCTTCTTGAACTGGAACCCGTCCTTGACGTACTTCGCCCGGAGCACGGCGAGCGGGATCAAGGCGTTCCGCGACGGGACCGAGGCGGACGAGAGGAGCCCGGCGGCCATCATCTCGCCCGTGACCGCGGAGAGCGACTCCTTGGCGAGCGACCAGACGTGGTCGAACAGTGGGTCCTTCCAGAAGCCCCGCGAGACGTCGCCGAGGCGGGGCTTTCCCTCGCCGATCGACGTGAGGACGCGGATCACGATGCCGGGCTCGAGGTCGTAGCCGGACTCCGAGAGGTTCTTCGTGAACGGGACGAACTCCTCACGGACCCAACCGGGGCGGAGCGCGGCCGCGACCGCGAGGCTCACGTCCGCTTCGCGGACCTCGGTGCCCTGTTGGTTCAGTCGGGCGAAGATCTCCGCGACGTCCTCGATCGCGTGCTGGACCGACGCCACGGGGATCACGCGGTTGCGCAGCTCCCAGATCGCCGTCAGCCGCGACTCCACCTCGGCGACGGGGAGTTTTTCCCTGAGGGGTGGCGGGAGCTTCTCGTGGAGCTGAGCGGCGCGCGCCGCGAGGGAAGGCGCGCCCCCGTTCCCCCCGGACCGCCCGTCGCCGCCGACCAGGTCGCGGACGAGCACCCAGCGAGGGTCGGCGGATCGTACCGGGTTCGCGAGCCCGAACTCGACGGTGCCCTCAACCGACCCGACGTTCGCAAGCACGCTCGTCGACGTGAGGCGCTTGTTCCAGTCGTCCGGGTCCGGCCACCAGTACGGCTTGCGACCGAACAGGAGGCAGAGCGCCGTCGCGCGCTGCTGGCCGTCCACCAGCCACAGCTTGTGGCCACGACCGTCGAGCGCGACGCGCGATTGCGCGTACTCCGGATTGTCCCAGGTGAGGATCTGGCCGATCGGGTAGCCACGAAAGAGGGAGTCGGCGAGGGCGCGCACCTGGTCCGGTCTCCAGACGAAGGCGCGCTGGAACTCGGGCACGTCGATACTGCCGTCGACGGCCTCGTCGACCAGCTGGCGCACAGGAAAAGCGTCGAGGCCCATGGATTCGAGCCACAGTAGACTGCGCCGAGGAGGGTCTAATAGCTATGGTCGCTGGCATCCGCATCGATACACATCCCTACGCGGCCGGCGGCAGAGCCCATGCGTGGGGGACCGCGCGAGGGAATCATGCGGAATCGGTTCGGTCGCGTTCGTCCCGAGGTCACGGCTGTTCCAACGGCCGGTGATCGGAGAGCCGAGTTTCGGAAGCCGCAGGGAGCTCCATCCCGGAGAGCGCGGGCCCAGGAGCCTGGGACCCGTAACCAACTTTGGAAATCAAGTGCGTCGAATAACAAGATCGCAGAAATGCAGGCGCCCGAGGTGCGCCTTTGAACCACGGAATGCGAAAATTCGCTCTCGGGATTGCTTCGGCAGCGATTCTGCTGTCCATCGCCGGATTTGCCGCCGCCGACCGGAGCCCCAACGGACCCGGGCAGCCGGGAGCCCCGAACAACACCTGCGGCCCTCAGAATCCCGTGACGCCCGGCGCCTCGGCCAACGCCTCGGGTGCGCCATTCAATCCGAACGGCACCGCCGGAGCTAACTACGCGGGTAACCCGGGGACCGCCTCGTCAGCGCACTCGAACAGCAACAAGTCGGTCTCCCAGTACGACGCGGCCTGCTTCCAGGTGTCCCACTAGGGCCCGAAACCAGCGGTCCTGCGCCCCAACCCCGGGGGGGGGAGTCCCCTCCGGGGTTCGACCCCTCGGCGGCCTTCGTACGACGTAGGGCACGGCCCGTCTGGATCCCCGCTTGGCCGTCGGACGGCCGGGAACGCACTACGCATCGGGAGCGGTCGGATCGGGACTCGTCATCAACGTTTTCCGGACACCTCACGACCCGTATTGCGCCCCGAAGGGGCACGTTCGAAGTTCATCCGTTATCGCGATGATACGCGGCGTGAATCCGTCGGTGGCGCAGACCGACCCGATTGATGCCTCAGCGAATGCCGCTCGAGAGGGAGTCCCGGGAACCCGCGGAACTCCTTTCTTCTGGCCCGTCCGATTTCTCGGTCGAGTTCCGGACCGGCCCGAGTGGGCGGCCGGTCCCGCGGGAACGCCGATAGCGCAGACATGTTCTGTAACATTCACCCGCCATGGACGATTCTGTCCCCCGGCTCGCGCAGGCCGGAGTCGATGACAGCCGGAAAGTCGGAGGGGACGACCGGCAGCGGGACTAAGGTGAGGCCGTGGATGCTCACGACGCCGAGGGGCGGCTCGGAGTTCATGGCGCATCGGGACGCGACGGCAGCGCCTCCCGCGTTGGTCGTGACGGTCGGCTCGACCGAGCTCCGCTACCAGCTGGGCTGCATCGAAGACCTCCACGCGATGCTCAGGGCCCACGGCGACTGGATGCCGCTCGGGAGCGCGGACGAGCAGAACCCCGCGGCCGACGGGACGGTCGAGGCGTGGGGTCGGTCGCTCCGCGACCCGGTCGGCGGGTGGTACGGGCTCAAGAAGGGGTCGCGCGGGCGGTTCGGGATGTACCTCCCTCCAGTGGCGAAGGTCCCCGGCCTTGCCGAGGTCGAGCACGACCCGAAGAACGATCGGATGCGCGCTCACTGACGCGCCGGCACTCGTTCCGTTCGTCCGTTGATTCGACTTATCTACCTCGGCTCGTAACGATTCGCATGACGCGGCACCTCGTCCCCGCCACCGCCGCCCCCGAGCCCGGACAAGCGATTCGGGTGACCGTCGACGGCAAGGAGGTCGCCGTCTTCAACGTCGGCGGGAATCTGTTCGCGATCGGGGCCAACTGCACCCACGTCGGGGGACCGCTCGAGGAGGGTGAGGTCTCGGAACTGGTCGTCACCTGCCCGTGGCACGGCTCGCAGTTCAAGCTCGAGTCGGGCGCGGTCGTCGAGGGTCCCGCCCAGCGACCCGAACCCGCCTACACCGTCCACGTGGAAGGTGGAGGCCTCGTGTTCGAGGAGCGCTCCTAGTCAAGGGCGCCGACGTCCAGATACCGGGATCTACGGTCCCGGCGATCGACCGGACCGTTCGAAGACGAACGCGAGATTCTCCCGAAAGAAGAGCGGCCAGCTCCATGACGAGAACGGCGCAGGGATTGTCGTGCCATCGGGCGCGCCGCGTCCGGCTTCCCGGGCGTCGCCCGCGAGCCGGTCGAGGGCTCGAAAGTAGTCGAGCAGTCGATCGAGGTCACGCGCGGAGCCGATCGGTCCATGCCCCGGCACGACCCGGTCGATGCCGAGGCCCGCGAGCTCGCCCAGGATGCGGGACCATTCGGAGGGGTTCCCGTCCGACATCGACGGGTGGCAGTCCACCGTGACGAGATCGCCCCCGAACAAGGTGCGGCTCTCCGGGAGGTAGACAACGACGTCGCTCGGTGAGTGGCCTCCGCCGCGCGTGAGCACGCGGGCGGAACGACGTGGTCCATGGAGCTCGAGCTCGCGCTCGAACGTCAGCGTCGGAGTCGGTATCGTGAGGTCGGGGGGGCACGCCAGGAATCCGCCCATGAACCCTTCGTAGAACGCCAGGTCCGACGCGTCGAGCGGGGGTTGGGCCCTCCTCGCCTGCTCGAGCTCGCGGGGCGCCGCGGCCCGGCTCTCGAGATAGATCGCGAGGGAGCGGCGACCGATCAGCTCCCGCGTCGCCGGGGTCGAGATGATCTGAACGTCCGCGAACGCGGCGTTCCCCTGGATGTGATCCGGGTGGTAGTGGCTGTTGACCTGGTAGGCGACGGGATGACCGGTCGCGCGCTCGGCGGCTCGGCGGACCGCAGCTCCGGTCGCCGGCGTCTCGGTGGAGTCGAAGACCAGCGTGGCGTTCCCCAGGTCGACGATCCCGGCGTTGCAGACCGCGTAGCGGCCCGACGTGGCGATCGCCGCGAGGACCCCTTCGGCCACCTCGACCAGCTCGAACGCCGGGAGCTCCTCCGTACCGTACTCCCCCTCGGGAGAGAATGCCGCGCGACATATCCTCCTCGATAGGACCGGCCCCCATCCGCCGGTCCGACTGCGAGGCGTCATGTGGGCGTCCGAATGAGGCCGTCCGTGGCGTCGCGAAAACCTCGGATTCCGACCTCGATGAAGGACGGCTGGCGGCAGGCGTACGCCGAGACGCCGTACCGCGACCTTCCATGGTTCTCCCCCAGCGCCTACCCGTGGATCCAGCGCGCGGTCGAGGAGCGCTGGCTTCGCCCCGGGTCGCGGGTCCTCGACCTCGGCTGCGGGGCCGGAACGAACGCGCTCTTTCTCGCCCGATCGGGATATCGCGCGGCCGGCGTCGACCTCGCTCCCGGCGCCATCGCGGCGGCGAAGTCGCGATTTCACCGGGCCAAGCTCGAGGGCGACCTTCGGGTCGCGGACGCGCTCGACCTTCCGTTCGCGCGCGGAGCGTTCGGCGGCGCGACGGACGTGGGGTGCTTCCACACGCTTCCGATCCGTCTGCGCCGAGCGTACGCTCACGAGCTGGGCCGCGTCGTGCGCCCGGGGGGCCGCTACGCGGTGGCGTGGGTCGGCCCCGAGGCCCGGAACCGTTTCGGGCCGCCCCATCGCCCGTCGGTCGAGGAGGTCGCGTCAGTGTTCGAAGAGGAGTTCCGATGCCTTCGGATCGAGTTCTTGGAACGCACCTGGAGGACATTCCCGTCCTACGGGGCCGTCTTCGAACGCCGGCACGGGCGGCGTCCCCCGCGCCGCTGACCAGCGGGGGCCGGCGCCGGCGCACGGGGATCCGGAACACTGAACGCGGTGGTGGACGCCTCGGAGATCGACCTCGCTCTCCTCGCGGGATTCTCGTTCCGCTGCCGACCAGGATGCGGTCTCTGCTGCTACGCAACGCCCGCCGTCTCGGCGACGGAGCGGTCCCGGCTGCTGGCGATCGAGCCCGAGGCGAGGTTCGACCGGGGCACGGGGGAGTTCTCCCTGATCCGGTCCCGACCGGAGGGCGGCGCCTGCCAGTTTCTGCGGGAGAACCGTTGCACCGTCCACGCCGCCCGGCCGTTCCCCTGCCGCAGCTTCCCCGTGGGCGTTCACATCGGCGTGCGCCTGCAGGCGTCGCTAGGCCTCCACTGCCCAGGGCTGGACCTCAGCCACCTCGCGCATTGGCGTCCGGGAGCCCGGTCCGCTCCGATCGGACTCGATGAGGAGGTCTCGGCCGCACGAGGCGAGCTCGCGCGGCGCGGGGTACCACGATTGATGTCGCAGGCGATCCGACGGCTCGACCGCATCGCGCGCCGCTCCGAGTTCACGCGCGACGAGCTTCTCGGAGCGTTGCGGACGGTCGCTCGGCGTTTCGCGGAGCGACCAGAACTCGACCTGGCGGGGGCGTGGCGACCCCCGGATGCAGGGGGTCCCCTCGAATCGCTTCCGGTCTTCTTCGATGGCGAGCACGGCATCGTCGGCGTTGAGTCGGAGGGGACCGCGTGGAACCTCCGCCCCCTGGCCGAGGGCGGCGGACGCCGACCGATCCTCGGATCGTTCCGCACCTCGGTCGATCCTCCCGGGATCGACTCCTACGGTGAGGCCGTGTGGAAGGGATACCTTCGATACGTCGCGGAGCGCGACGCGACGCTCTGGAGCATTCTCTACGCGTTGCCCGCGGGCGCCGACCGCGCGCAGCTCGAAGCGGCTACGGTCGAGTTCCTCCGGTCGGTCGGGGCGACGGTGATCGCCCGCGCCCGGCTCCGGGGCTCCGTCACACGGGGAGATGCCATGGCGCTCGGCGCGCCGGAAGTGCTCGAGGGAGTCCGCGCCACCGACGCCGAGTGCCTCGACCGACCTACCTTGGGTGCCGTGTTGTGATCCTCGTCATGCGAGGAGGGGGAACCGCCGACCGAGCGCCGACTCCATCGACGCGATGAGGCGGTCCGCGACCGGATCCGACCGGTCGTCGATCGACGTCGAGGCGCCGTCCTCCCAGGTCGGGGGCGACTCTCGACCGAAGGTGCGCCGGTACTCCGCACGCCAAGCCGGCGGCAGCGCCGCGCTGAGCTCGGGCGGATCGACCCCCGCGAGACGCGCGCCAGCCCGAGCCAGCGTGCGCGCCACGTGCTCGGCCGCGTATCCGCCTCCTCCGGTGATCACCAGAGGAATCCCGCCGTGTTCCCCCGAAAGCCGGTCGAGCAAAGCCGCGACTTCTCGGTAGGTCCGATCCGTGTAGTCGAGCTGCCCCAGACGGTCCCCGGCGTGGCCATCCACGCCGTGCTGGACCACGATGAGCTCGGGGCGGAAGTCGCGGATCAACGGCTCCACGACCCGCCGAAGAAGGACCAGCGCCGTACGGTCGCCGGCGCCCGGGGGCAGGGGCAGATTCACCTTGAGCCCGGCCCCATCTCCACGGCCCGTCTCAACCGCCGACCCGCTTCCGGGGAAGATCGTCCGTCCGTCCTGGTGGAGGTCGATGTCGAGGAGTCGCCCGTCGGAGTAGAAGCCGTACATCACTCCGTCCCCGTGGTGCACGTCGACATCGAGGTACGCGACCCGTCGAAGTCGAGGGCCGGAGTCAAGGGAGCGCAGGATGCCGAGCGCGAGATCGTTGTAGATGCAGAAGCCGCTCGCCCGGTCGGGGTGGGCGTGGTGGAGCCCGCCCGCGGGCTGGAAGGCGCGGCCCCTCCGCTGCTCGAGCGCCCGGTCGACGGCGAGGAGGGTTCCCGCGGCGACGCGGGCGGCCGCGGCATGGCAACCGGGGAACGACGGCGTGTCCCCGAGGTCGAGGGCTTCGCGGCGCCCGCGACGGTCGAGGCGCTGGACCTGCCCGATGTACTCCTCCGCGTGGAATCGCGCGAGCTCCGCCGGGTCGAGGGGCTCGACGCTCCCGACGAGGTGCGCGGCGCTGTCTAAGACGCCGACCGCGTCGAGCAGTAGCACCGCCAAGTGTCGCGACCGCTCCGTGAACGGGTGCTCGGGCCCGAAGTCGTAGTCGAGGAACCGATCGTCCCAGACCACGGAGAGGCGCGGGGTCGTCGCCACGGCCGTCGATGGAACCAAAATTCCGTTAAATACCGAACCCGGCTCGCCGCGCGGGGATTCGCGTGGGGGTCGAGGACGAGGTCTCCGGCAACGCCGCGAAGGTGTACAAGGCGATGAAGGAGATGGGGTTCGCGACCGAGGAGAAGATGGGAACGGCGGAGCGGATCACCCAATCGTCGCGGCTCCCGAAGACGATGGTGATGAACGCCCTCCAGGAGCTCCAGACGAAGGGCTACGCGCGTCGCAAGGTCCGCGAGAAGGCCGCCGGCTACTACCTTCTCAAGTGAACGCCGCGGCGCACGAGCCGGGCTACGACCCTTCGCGCGGGTGGAGCAGTCGCTCGACGAGCCGGCTGGTCGATCGGAGCGTCACCTCGGTGACCGCGCCGACGCGCGCGACCTGCGCCCGCGTCCGGCGCTCCCCGTTGCGCTCGGCCGCGAGATAGATCAGGGCGGCGACGAGGCCGTGGGGCGACAGCCCCGAGAGCTCGGCGTTCTCGTCGGCCTGCTCGATCATCGCCTCGACGGTCGACCGGACCTTGGGCGAGAGGGCGAGCTCCTCGGCGTACCGCGCCAGGAACGCTCTCGGCCCGAGGGAAGGAACCGACTGGTCGGTCCCGCGACGGACCACCTTGAACGCCCGCCCGACCTCGGAGCGCCGCGCACCGAGCGCACGGGCGACCTCCCCGAGCGTCCGCGGGACCGAATACTGTCGGCACGCCGCGTACACGGCGGCTCCCGCGCTCGCGGGGAGGCTTCGCCCGCGGAACAGGCCCCGGACCTTCGCGGCGGCGAAGACCCGCTCGGACTCTGCCAGGACAACGGGGGGAAGTCCCAGGCGCTCCCCGGCGACGGCGATGACGTTCCGCGCTTGGGAGCGCTCGAGCGGTCCATCGGCCGACCGGCCGACCTGACGCTGCATCACGCGCCGGAGGTGTTGGAACTCGTACCTCCGTTGCCACTTCAGCGGGCGGCCCTGGCCGTCCCGCTGGATCGACATCACCGTCCCAAGGTTCCGTCGGGTGCCGCCCGGAAGGGCGAACGGCCCGATCCCACGGCCGCTCCCTTCCGCCCCGGGTCGGACGGTCGTAAGAGGGGGCGCCGCGACGACCGGCTCGGCTTCGAGCACGAGCCCGCATTCGGAACAGAGCGTCTCCTGGCTCACGGAGTCGGTTTCGCGACTCGTCCCGCCGCACATCGGGCACTCCATGGGCTCGGCGGCCCGATCGTTCGTCGGCGAGGGCGGGGCGTCCGATGGAGCGTGTGCCACGGCATATCATGCACGACTTCCGCCGTATTTGACGAACGTGGAACTTTACCGCACGGCGGGAGAGCGGCCCCGGTCGCCTCCGGTCGCTCGAAGCGTATTTCCCGCGGCTCGGGCCTCGGCTGAACGTGCGACCCGGATTGGTCGTCGTGGGCGGGCTTCTCTTGACCCTCGGCGCGGGAGCGCTCGCCTCCTTGTACGTGCTCGCCGCCCCCGCGCCGACGACGACCACCTCGATCACCGGCCCCCCCGTGGTCGTGCCCGCGCGGCAGGAGGCGTCGACGCCGACGATCTCGCTGGTCACGAGCGGGTCCGCGACGTTGCGCGTCACCTGGCAATCGACCGTCGAGGTGAACGCGTCGCTGACGGCGGGGAAGGCGTGTGCCGGCATCCCGCCGTCGTGCGGCGCGACGCAAGTGCTCGCGAGCGGAGCCGGCAGCACGGCGGTATGGGTGGTCGGCTCGCCGGGACGAGGCCCGGTCTACATCACATGGTACGATGCGGGAAGCGTCGCCGGGACCGTCCGCTACACCGTCGCCGAGACCGTGGCGTCTCCCAACCAGCTTCCGACGCTGACCCTGCTGCTCGTCGACATCGGGCTCGGGAGCCTCACCGCGATCGGGGGCCTCGCGTTGTTCCTCGGTCTGTTCCTTCGCGGAGGGATCTACCGGCGCGGACCGCCGCTCGTCTCCCGCTCCGCCGACGACGCGGACGCGATCGCCGCCCACGCGTCGGGACCGCCGAACCCGCCTACTGGCCCCAGAACGGGCTCGACTGGCGGCGGATCCGAATGACCTCGTCGTAGACCCCGCGCTCCGACGGGGTCAGTTCGACGCTGCGGAGGGCGCGCGCCGCCGATTCAGGGAGGGCCACATACACGATGTCGCCCTGGTGCAGCGTGCGGCCGATCACCGCGCCATCGATGGAGACGGCGAGCTCCGAACCTTCCTCGGCCTGGCTCACGGAGGTCCCCTCCCGCTGGATCGACTTGAGCAGCCCCGCGTCCGACCCGTCGGGGTGCATCAGCCGAACCCCGGGCCGGAGCGTACCGCCGAGCACCTTCACCCCGACGATCGCGGGCTTCGAAACGCGGAAGACGAAGCCGGGAAGGATCTGGAACTTCGCCGGGTGCGCCGTCTCGATACGACGCTGGGCATCGAGCGACGCGCTCTGCTCCGAGCGCCAGGCTTGGTACTCCTCGAGCAATCGGTACATCACGTCGGCCTCGAAGATCTTGACCGGATTCCCTTCCACCTCGGAGACGGCCTCCGGGAGGACCGCGACGTTGAACGCCAGGACGGCGCGGTGGGTCGGGTTCCGCACGCTCGACATGAGCAGGACGAGTCCCCGGTGCACGGGCCCTACCTCGGCAACGTGGACGGGCACCTTCGCCTCGCGGCACTCGAACGCCAGGGCCTCGAGCCCCCCCAGCGTGTCGGCGACGAGCGCGACCCCGCTCTCCGCAAGGTCCGTCACCGGGTGGCTCTCACGTGCGAGCTCGCGGACGATCGCCTCCTTCTCGCTCGCGCGAGCGACCGCGCGCAGGAGCCCGCCCGGCATCGCCTCCTCGATACCCGGCGCCGCCAGGTAGACGCCCGCCGCGGCATCGACCTCGTCGACGGAGACGAGGGCTGCGTGGCGGCCGCTCCTCCCGCGCCCCCGGGCGGCCGGCCGGTAGATGCCTCGCACCCGGGCGGTGAACGGCTTCGCCCGGCCCGTCACCACGATCTCGTCGGCGACCCGGAGCCGGCCTCGGTAGACGATCACGGAAGAGACCGGGCCGACGCCCCGCTGGTCGGAGCGCTCGAGGATCGTCGCCTCGCCTCCGCCGGCCGACGCGGCGAGCTCGACCTTGAGGAACCGCTGGGAGAGACCGACGATCAGGGCGATGAGCTCCGCGATCCCCACCCCGGAACGGGCCGAGACGGGGACGATCCCGACGTTGCGCGCGAAGTCGCTCACCCGGTCGTACCGTTCGGCGGAGAACCCGAGGGCGTCGAGCTCCTGCGCGACGGAGTAGAGCCGCGCATCGAGCTCCTTCGAGTACGAATCGCCGCAGCGCGCGATCTGCTCGATGAGCCCGACGGGGCCGCTCGGCTTGCGCCAGCCCGGCACGAGGTCGATCTTGGTGAGCGCGACGGCGAAGGGGGTCTTCTCGTGCCGGAGGATCTGGACCGATTCGCGGGTCTGCGGCATCGATCCTTCGCCCGAATCGATCACAAGGATGGCGAGGTCGGCGAGCGCGCCTCCCCGCCGGCGGAGCGTCTCAAAGGAACGGTGGCCCGGTGTGTCGACGAACAGCAGCCCGGGAACCTCGAACTGGTCGGTCTTGAGGATCCCTTGGCAGAGCCGAAGGACCGTCGCCCGAGGGACCTCGATCGCGCCGATGTGCTGGGTGATCCCTCCGGCCTCCCCTTCGGCGCGCGCCGAGCCCGCGATCCGGTCGAGGAGCGTCGTCTTCCCGTGGTCGACGTGCCCGAGGAGGGAGAGGATCGGCTGGCGGAGTCCCGGCACGAACGGATTCGAGGCGGCGCCGCGCCTTTACCCTTCCCTCGGACGGGCAATCTGGGAGCTGGGCCGGGGGGTCACGGACGGGAGACCCGAGGTCGACGATTCCCGAGCGGGCGGTCCCTAACCCACCGAACCGAACCGATCGAGGGGACCTGCGATCAACGGTACGATCAGTTCGTCGGCCTCGAGCCCCCCGTGGCCGCCGAGGAGGAAGCGGGTGGGCGGCGCCGCGCCCGGCACTTGGTAGGTCAGCGCCGCCGGGCTGGGGGCCAGGACCAGCAGGTCGCCGAGCCGGTCCCGGAGCTCCGGATGGTGCGGGCGGGGTCCGAAGAGTCCCGCGCGAATCGCGCGCTCGACACTGACGATGCGCGCACGCGGGGGGAGATGACGCCGCAGCGCGCGTTCGAGCGCCGCGCGGCGCCCCGGGCGCGCCGCGAAGAAGGTACCGCGGCGGTCCCCGGCGATCGGCCACGCCATCTCCGCGAGCACGTCGGGGAGGCGGTCGACCGGGATCCGGGCCGAGCGATCCGTGGCGACTTGGCCATGGTCCCCCGTCGCCACGAGCCATGAGCGCCGGCGCAGCGCGGCGGGAAGCGCGTCGAAAACCTGCGCGAGGAGGCGCGAGAGCTGGTCGAGCTCGAGCGTGATCCACTTCGGGTCCGGCCCGTGGAGATGTTGGATGGTGTCGAGCTCATCCCAGTAGACGAAGACGGCCGGAGGCGGTCGGCTCCGCCGGAGGATCTGGCTCAGCGACCGCGCCATGTCGGTCGCGGTTCCGTACCCCACGAACTCCGCGCCGTCGTAGAGGACGCGCGTGAACCCGCTCGAACGGAACGATTCCCGGGACAGCGCGGCAGCCCGCAGGCCCCGTCGAAAGACGGTCGGGACCCCGCTCACGTGCTCGGGGCTCCACTCGGGACCGACCAGCGTGTCGCGACCGGGGGCAGACGCCGCGGACATTCGGAGCATGTCGGCGACGACACCGAACCGTGGGAGGAACTGGCGGTAACCGACGAACCCGTGCCGCCCGGGGGGAGTCGCCGTCGAGAGCGAGAGCAGCGCGGCGGTCGTGGTCGAGGGGAAGACGGTCGTGATCGGCGAGGCGTGGGCGCGCCATCGAGGCCCGAGTCCGGTCGAGCTCCGAGCCGCCCAGCCCCGCAGCCCCTCCCACCCCAGCCCGTCCACGAGGAGCAGGACGATCGGCCCTTCGACCGCACGCCCATCGAACGGGTCGAGCGCCGGGGCGAGGGGGGGAGCGAGACCGTCGGTCCGCGCCCGGGGGACGAGCGTCCGGAAGATCGAGGAGGTGATGTTCGGCAGCGACCGACCCGCGTATCCCGGTTGGGGAAGACCCGAGGCCCGGTTCGGCCGGGCGAGCCGGGCGGCCGCACGGTCGCCGGAGACCGCCGTCGACCGCCCACTCGTCAAAGCCGGGACCCGACGACGACCGTGAGCAGCAGGATGGCGAGGACGACGACCGTGATGACGGTGAACGCCCAATCGCGACCGCGCGCGAAGAGGATGGAGGAGAGGGCGACCCGCACCAGGGGAGTCGCGAGCAGGACGAGCGCCCCGAGATAGAGGAATCCGGAGGGCGATCCCTGAGCGAGGGCCGGGGCCAGCCCGGAACCGAACCCTCGAGGCGTCGCGCCCGGCCCTCCGCGGGCGTAGAGCAGGATCCCGCCGACGAGGAGAAGCACGACGGCCGCGGCCAACCCGAGACGTAGAACCCGGGTGATGCCCCTCCGCATCGACGAGCCGACCGACCCGGGACCGATCGATTCGACCGCCACCCGCCGATCCAGGGAGGCATCCGTGGGCGTCGCGTCCGGTGTCACGAGAGCACCCCGGCGGCGCGCAGCGCCATCAATGCGGCGGCCCCGAAGAGCACGGCCGCGAACGCGAGCTTGAGCTTCGGCGGGGGCGTGATCGGCTTGAGCCGGGTCCCGACGAACGAACCGACGAGCATTCCGAGCACGACCGTTGCGGCGAGCGGGAGCACGACGTCGCCCGCGAGCAGGTAGATGATCGCGCCCGCGGAGGCGGTCAAGCCCAGCATGAGCATGGAGGTGCTGGTGGCAACCCGAATCGGGACGTTCATGAACGCATTCAGCGCGGGGACGGTGAACACCCCGCCGCCGATCCCGAGCAAACCGCTGGCGAAGCCGGCCAGCCCGCTCAGGCCGAGGCCGACCCCCGTTCGGTAGGCCCGGTATTCCACGGTGCGGTGGGCGCGTGCATCGTAGTATGATCCCTCCAGCCGCAGGCGCCGCGCGAGCCGGTCCGGTCGCTCGGGTTCGCCCGCGTCCCGGAGCCGCTTTCTCAGCATCAGAACCGCGCCGAGCACGACGATCGGAACGAAGGCGGCGACGATCAGCTCGGATCGAGCGGCGAGGATGGTGACGGCGACGAGCGCCCCCGCCAGGCCGCCCGCCGCGGCCCCCGTCTCGAGGAACATGCCGATCCGCAGATCGGTCGTTCCATCTTCGACGTACGACGCGGCCGCTCCGGAAGAGTTCGCGACGACGCTCACGAGGCTCGCGGCGACGGCCAGATGGATGTCGAAGCCGAACAGGAGGACCAGCGCCGGAACGATGAACGTCCCGCCCCCGAGACCGAGCAGGGAGCCGACGCTCCCCGCGAGGAAAGCGATCGCGAGCAGCAGCACGACGGCGACCAGGGTCGGAGTCGTCGAACCCCAGACGACCAGCGGGTCCACGGCGTCCCGCGGGCGCGGTCGGTCGCCTATTAGTTTGAGGTGGGCGGAACGAACGCGTCCAGGGTGCGACGGCCCGCCGAGGTCGGCATTAGCCGGTGGATCCGGACCGAAACGCGGCGCACCGCCCGGCCTCGCCCGCGCGCTTCATGCGCCAGCAGCTCCGAGAGCAGCCGGCGCGCGGTCGCGCGCAGGGTCTCCTGATCGTCGGTCGCGCCCGGTAGGGTCCGTCCGTGCTGGGTCTGGTCGAAATCCGACCAGCGCAGGGCGACGGTCACGGCTTGGAACGTGAGCGCTTCCTCCTGCGCCCCCTCGGCGAGTCCGTCCGCTAGGCCGTCGACCACTTCCCCGAGCAGAGCGCGGTCGGTCGTGTCGTCCTCCAACGTCCGGTCGGAGGTGTGGGATCGGGGGGAGTGGTCGCTCCGCTCGTCCGACTCCCGCACCCGTCCCCGGGCGAGGTCCCGCATCCACCGCCCGAACCCGCCGAGCGATAGGCTCAGCGACGGAGGCAAAGGCCGCCGAAGGTCGCCGATGGTCTCGATCCCGTGGCGAAGGAGGAGCTCGCCGGTCTTCGGCCCTACCCCCGAGATCGCGCGTACCGACAGGGGGGCGAGGAACTGCTCGGTGCGCTCCGGTTCGACGACGATTACCCCGCCCGGCTTCGCCCGGTCCGAGGCGATCTTCGCGACGGTGCGGCTCGGGGCCACCCCCAACGACGCGGTCAACGAAAGGCGATCGCGGATGAGGTCCTGGATAACGTGGGTCTCCTTCTCGGCGTGGTCGGCATCGGGCTCCTCGAGTCGTACCGCGAATTCGTCGATGCTCAGGGGAACGACGACCGGGACCACGGAGGCCAGGAGCGCACGGACCTCTTTCGAGGCGCGGGAGTACTTCGAGAAGTCCGGTCGGACCCAGGTCGCCTCCGGACACAATCTCCCGGCCTGCGCGACGGGCATCGCGCTCTTGACCCCGAACGCCCGCGCTTCGTAGCTCGCGGAGAGGACGACCCCCCGGCTTGGTCCCTGAGCCGGGTCGGGGCCGACGATCACCGGTCGGCCCCGAAGGTCGGGGCGTTCCCGCAGCTCGCACGCGACGTAGAAGGCGTCCATGTCGACATAGACGACCCACTCCATCGTCGGACGCTCGAGCTCGCGGAGGGTCTTATCCCTCGACTCAGGGGCGACGAAACGGTTGCGGCTGTCGGCGGCGCTGGACGGCCGTGGAGGGAGCTACCCATTCGCGTTGCCGCGTCACCGGCCCCCGCGCGACCGGGGCGATCCCGGCTCAGAAGTTTCCGCCGAAATCGACAGCTTTCGCGTCGACCGAGAGCCCTCGGGAGCCGATCGCGTACGGCTGCACGCTGCGGACGTGCGCCGTCCGTCGCATCTTCATCACGCGCAGGGCGAGGCCGACCCGGCGGCCGTCCTCAGCCCGATTGTAGCCCAGCACCACCACCCCGTCCGCGACGTACTCGGAGAGACCGTCCCGCGACACTTCGGGATGCTGGGGGTCGGCCTCCGCGGTCAGTACCGTCGTCGCGCCCGAACCGCGGCAGACCGCGGCGAGCGAGAACAACGTCGCGCGCCGGGCCGGCTCGTCCGCGCTGAGCATGTTCAGGAGCGAGACGGAGTCGACCACGACCCGCGAGACCCCGAGGGCACCCAGCTGCTTCGGTAGGTCGCCCTGGATGCGGGTCAGGTTCTGCTTCGTCTCCTTCGGGTCGAGGCGCACGAACTGGAGCGATTTCGACTTCACCGCCTCGTCGACCGGCCAGCCGAACTGGCGCGCGGTCGCGAGCAGCTGCGGGACGTCCTCCTCGAGCGAGAGGAAGAGGCCCTTCTCGCCCTTCGAGAGCCCCGCCCAGAGGAACTGGAGCGCGAAGCACGTCTTTCCCGTGCCGGGCAGCCCCGTCACGAGCA
Organism: Thermoplasmata archaeon; assembly: GCA_035656255.1. Lineage (GTDB taxonomy): Archaea > Thermoplasmatota > Thermoplasmata > Lutacidiplasmatales > UBA184 > Lutacidiplasma. The sequence continues at coordinate 9,597 of DASRSV010000028.1, read as the reverse complement.
CGACGTGCCCCTTCGGGAATCCGCCGCCGAGCATCTCGTCGAGGCCCGCCACGCCGGTCGGGACCTTCTCGTCGGAAGGCGTCGCCTTAGACTCGCTCATACTGCGTCGTCACGAGCCCGCTCACGTGGCTCACCCGGATGACGAACCTCCCCTGGTGCTCGGGTGGGATGCGCGAGAGGAGCGGCATGAACCGTTCGATCAGCATCGTCCGCTGACGGTGGGAGGAGAGCGGGCTCGACGACCAGACGAAGGAGAGCACGCCGTCGACCGAATCGACGAGCGCGGCCTCGGTCGCGGGAGGCGCGACCCCCTTCGTGAGGAGGAGGTAGACGATCCCGCCCCACCCCTTCGCTCGCCGCCGGAGCCCCTTCACGAGCGTGAGCAGCTCCTCACTGTCGACCCCGCGCCGCACGAGAAGGTCCGTCAGGGAGTCGACGACGACGAGATTGCTCGGCCCGTCGAACTCGAGGGCATCGGCGAGCGCGCAGAGCGGAGCGGCGGCCGGCGCCACGGTCGCCGAGCCTTGGGCAAGTCCCGCGAGCAGGCCGTTCTCGACGCTCGACCAGCTCGTGGGGACGACGGAGTCCCCGAAGTAGGACGGCGAGAGGTCGTGGAACTTCAGGTGCCGCTCGAGCACCTCGTGGTACGTCGGGTCGAACGACCCCTCGACCTCACGGAGGACCTGCTCGCGCGAGCGACTGACGCTCACGTAGGCGACATCGTTCGGGTACGCGAACGGTCCGCGCGCGCTCCCGAGGAACACCTGGTGGAGGTCGGGCGCGTCGTGGTGGAGCATCAGGTGCGCCGCGCTCGTGAGGGCGAACTCCTGGTGTCCCGCCCCCGCCTCGCCCAGGAGCAGCACGGTCGACCCGGCGGGGATCCCTCCCGTGAGGTAGTCGAAGTCCGGGACGCCCGCGGGGACCCGGAGCGGGCCGTCGTGTCCGTTCTCCGGGCCGGAGGAGCCCACCGGCGAGAACGGGGCGAGCCACGGGCGCGGAGCATCGAACGCCACCCCGTGAACCTCCGCGGGACCCGTGTCCGGACCCCGACTATTAGATGGCTCGGTTCGAGTTGACGGGGGACCGCCGCGAAGGGCGTCAGGCGGCCCCCGATTTCAGGAACTCGCGCGTGAGCACCGTCGCGTAGCTTCCCTTCGGCAGGGCGAACCGGACCACGAGATCGCCCTCGCCAGCCGGCGAGATTCCGATCGGGGGAGGCGGCACCACGAACGGGCGCCACGTTCCCTCACTCCCCTCGGAGGGCATCGAGGTCAACCCGAACGACTCCCGATGCACGCCGTCCGCTTCGAGGAGGGCATCGAGCGTCTCCCCCGTGCGCCCTTCGATCGGGGGCGTTCCGTACCCGACGAGCGGCCCGGCGACGACCCCCCGCCCTCGCACGACCGTCTCCCGGACCTCACGTTCGTTGTCGGAGGTCGCGATGATCGGCGGAAGACGCGCCGGCGTCCCGTCCGTCCCGAGTCGGACCACCCGGTCGCCGAGTTGCGGTGCCGTGAGCGCGACCCCCGAAGCGACCCGGCCCGAGACGATCCGATTGAACAGGTACGACTGGTAGGCGTGGACGAACAACCGCCGAAGGTCGGCGGGCAGAGCCATCAACGCTTGCTCGGGCGAGCGTCCTCGGGCGAGACGCTCGAGAAGGGTCCGCTCGAACCGGTACGGCTCTGGGAACTCCCGCAGCGCCCGCGCGGGGTCGTGATGCTCGGCGTAGGAGCGGCGGGCCTCGTCCCCCGGCCCCTCGCCTCCGGGGACCCGATCGGCGAGGTAGATCTCGACCGCCGACGCTGCGTCGCCGCGGACCAGCTCGCGACCGACGAGGTGGGTGACGGGCCGGACCTCGCCGAATCGCTGGGGTCCGAAGAGGTTCGGTATCCCGAGGGTTTCGCGGAGCGCTTCGCGGGTCGCCGCGAGGGTCGTTCCGGCCCGCTCGGCGTCGATCGACGTCCCGACGAGGCGGATCCGGAAGCTGTTGCCGTAGTGGTGTCCGAGGCTGAGTCCGTCGCGGGCCCGATAAGCCTCCAAGAGTTCCACGCGCGGCAGCCCGAGCTCGCGGTCGGGCAGAGCTCCCCGGTACGACGCCAACCGCTCCGCGACCGCCCGTCGATCTTTCGTCCCGGCCCACGCCATCGCCGACGGCCGAACGCCGAGCGACCGCGCGAGCGCGCGCCCCAGTTCGTGCTGCTCCCAATCGGTCGAGCGGATCCGCAGTACCGAGAACGGGCCCTCGGCCTCGGGCAGAGGATACCGGGAGATCTCCTCCACCTCGAAATCGCCCGGGTCGGTCTTGATCTTCGCCGCGACCCCGGGCGTGCGGGTGGCGTAGAACTCGAGACCCAACGCGCGCTCCTCGGGGGGCGGTCGGAGCGCTTGGTCCGCCACGGCGACTCCATCGTGGGTTGCTTTAAGTCGTGCGTCTCTCGAGCGACGCGCGAACCGATGATTCGGGCGACCGCGCGGGTGCTGAAGAACCTCATCGAAATGGAGGTCGGGCCCGTCGTCTGGACGTGCCGGCCCGTCGTCGGTCAGACGAGCCCCCTCGCCCGGAAGATCGCGGCGTTGTTCTCGACCACGTACGAGACCGAACGGGTGACCGAGCCCGGCCACGTCCACTCGACCGTGAGCTACTCGCCGAAGAAGGACGAGATCCTGGTGCAGATCGGCGAACAGAAGTGGCGCACCGTTTCGTCGCTCTTCGGACCCATGACGTTCGAGTACGCCGGTCAGCGGTACGAGATCTACGAGAAGCTCACGGGGAAGTTCGCGGTGCTGAACGGCAAGACGGTGGTCGCCACGGGCGACCTCGGGTTCCGGTCGTGCGTGATGCGCGACTATCCGACGGACCTCGAGGGGATCCTTGCGAACCTCGCCCTTGGCTACCTCATCCGGACGTTGGTCTGGGAGATGTTCCGTTAGCTGCCGGGAGGCGGACGACGCCGAGGTCGTGGTCGAGCTCGACGTCGCCCGAGAACGAACGGGTGCCCAGGAACTCGGGCCAGGCGCGGCTCGTGTGGATGTCGTGGGACATGAGCAGTCCGCCCGGCCGCATCGCCGCCGAGCCGAGCTCGTACTCTCGCCTCATCACCGGATACTGGTGCAGGCTGTCGTGGAGGAATCCGTCCAGGGTTCCCGCATGTTGAGCGAGGACGGCCGGGAGGGTCTCTTCGCTCGTTCCAATGTGCAACGACCATCGGGAGCGGAGGCGATCGGGGACGAGCCATCCGACCGAACGCCCCCGTAACCCCGCCGGAAGGTCCGAGGAGTGGACTCCGGCAGCGAAGCGATCGATGCCGACCGAATCCAGGTGGCCCGCGTTGTTCCGCGCCATCGCCTCGAGGATGAACCGCGCGCTGTAGCCGGTCGAGACTCCGGTCTCCACGACCCAATACGGCCGCTCGGACCGCACGATCAGGTAGAGCAGCGGGGCTTGCAGGAGGGCCCCGGCATTCATCGTGTCGCCGACCTCGACTCGGAGGTCGTCCCGGATCTGCGCGAGCTCACCAAAGTGGCGATCGAGCGTCGCCACCGGGACGTCGAGAAACCGCGCGAGCGGGAGCCGGCTCGTCCGGTACATCGGACGGTAGTCGACGAATCGTGGGTTCAGCCGAAAGGGACCCTCGCGGTGGCGTACTTCGTGGCCCCAGACGAGCCGGGACCAGAGGATCGGATGCGCCGCCACGTGGAAGAGGCGGCGGCGCCACCGGTCGAACGTCGTCTCCACGGGCGCGGTCCGTTCGGAGCGCGGGCACCGCCGCGCTCGGTTAAGCGATGCGCCGTCGTCGCCGCGGGCCGGGGGGCCGCGGCCGCGGCGGGGGACCTCCTCGATCCTTCCGCCCGCGCGACGGCCGGTCGGACGATCTCAGCTCGCGCCGATCGACCCGGGGACGAAGTAGTATCCAGGGACGGCGGGAAGCGCGACGGTGACGGTCACGGCGAGCGACGCGCCCGAGTCGACCAGCACCGGCGGAGTCGGGGCGACCCGCACCACCGAGAACGGTGCCCCGAGCGTGACGAACGTCACGTTGTGCGCGCGCGCGGGGTCGGAGTTGACGAGGGAGAGGACCAGATTCCACTCCGCCCCCGGAGTCAAGTTGAGGGGGCACCGGAGGCAATCCGGAGAGTCGAAGTAGTTCGGAGTCGACCCCGCCGGGGCCACATAGGAGACGATGAGGTCGTACCCGTCGATCTGGACGGAAGAGGTGGGCGGGCGCGTGGCCCCGCTGGAGAGGGTCGCGGTAGGCGCGGGGCGAGGTACGTACCATGCCACGGCAAGAAGCATCAATGCGGCGACGGCCGCCACCGCCAGGATGAACGTGAACCGCCAGCGGCGTCGGACGCTCGGGGGCGGGAGCAGAGGTCGCATGGCTCGAGAAGGCTAGGATCCGAGTCCGAAGAGCGGGATCTCGGTCACGACGGTGGACGGCGGACCGGTGTACACGAGGTCGATCGAGCACGCGCTCGGGATGCTGAAGCACCAGCCCGGCGCTCCGTGGAAGTCGTCGTCGCAGGCGACCAGCACGGCACCCCGGTACTTGGGGCTGGGACAGTTCGGCGGCTCGAACGGCTCGAAGAGGACGATCTCGTCGCCGTGGACCAGGTCCGTCGAGTTCGGGTTGAGCTGCTCGAAGAACGCCAGTCGGTTGAACGCCGCCGCCGGCGGGACGAACTTTCCGCACACGCCGAGCTGGGGGGCGTTCCCGGCGGGCGTACCCTGCGAGCCCGGGATCCACGCCATCTGGCGAAGCGTGGCGGAGAGGTAGACCGTCCCATTGCAGATGAGGTAGAAGGAAACGCTTCCGATGGGGAGGACGTCCGGAGACCACTGGGTGAGGACGATGTCGATCGCACCGATCGACAGGCAGTTCTGTTCTCCGTTCACGTTCTTGCAGTCCGAGCCGTCCCCCCAGGTCTGCTCGGACTGGCCTCCGAAGGCGAAGTACTCGAGCGAAGCGGGCTGCGGAGGGACCGGAGGACGGAACAGCCAGAGCACCGAGCCGGCCGCGATCGTCATCCCGACGATGAACAGCTGCGCATAGATCGGCGAGGCGCCGCGCCCGGAGCGGGACCGCACCCGAACTAGTGGTCACGACCTAATACTTATTTATACGCATAACCGCGGGACGGCACCGGCTGCCCAGGAGTCCTCGATTCTCACGCCGGCCCTGCCGTGGTGCGGTCCATCCCTCCGACGGCGCGCCCCGGGGGAACCAGGGCGGGCCACCCGAGCGCGCCGACGACGACCGCTACGTGCGCGGGGTGGCCGCGGGGATCGCGCGCATCGGCGCCCGCCTTCGGAAGGCGGTCGGTAGGAAGGTGTGGAACGGTATCGGAAGGAGCATGGCAGCCCCGACGAGCACCGCCACCGCCGCTACCCCGTACGCCCAGCCGACCCCGAAGTCGGCGTAGAGGAACCCTCCGAGGAGCGTGCCGACGAGGCCCCCGGCGCCGGCGATCGCGTTGTACAGGCCGAGCGCCTGCCCCCGCGCGGAGCGACCGACCATGCGGACGAGGAAGAGCGTGCTCGCGGTGCTGAGGAACGCCCACGTGACGCCCATGAGCCCGTTCAGGAGCGTCATCCAGGCGACGAGGGCCGGCGAACCGAGCCCGAAGAGGACGTAGAGCGGACCCCAGAGGAACATCCCGAGCAAGAGGACACGCCCCCCGAGGCTCTGGAGGAAGACGATCTTCGGGGAGTGGTGCTCAACGTACTTTCCGGAGTGGAAGAACAGCGCGGTCGAGGTTGCGCTCGCCGAGAGGTAGACGATGAAGATCGCCGCGTCGTTGAGCTGGAGGGAGCGGTTCAGGAAGACCGGGAACGGTCCGTAGAAGGCGTCGAACCCGACGGTCATCACGCCGAGGGCGACGAGGAAGAGGACCTCCTTGCGCGGGATCCGACCCGGGGACGGCCGGGTGAGGTCGATGACGTTCAGGATCCGGTTGCGGACGTGGCGGATCCGCTCGACGATCCCGCGGTGGAGGTTGATCAGGTCGCCGAGCGCCCGCCGCTCGAGGCGAACCGCCGGCTCCTCGATCCAGGCGAGCGCGAGGAACGCCGAAAGCAGGGCGAGGAGGCCCGAGACGACGAGCAGGGCGCTCATCACCTGAACGGCGGTCTGATGGATCTGGAGGACGAACAGCCAGACGAAGCCGACCCCGAGACCGACCGTGGTGCCGACGCCGGAGATGAGGCCGAAGAGCCCGATGTCCTGGGGCCACCAGCGCTTGCGGCGCGTCTCGAGGAGGAGCATAGTCCCGATCGGAGCGCTCGCGGCGCAGGCGAGCCCCTCGACCACGTTGAGCCAGAAGTAGGTCATCACGTCCTGCGCGAACGCGATGAGGACGAGGCTCACGCCGGTGGCGAGGAACGAACCCACGAGGAAGTATTTCCGGTGGGCGACGCGGTCGGAGAGGTTCCCCCAGACGATCGTGAACGGGACCTGGCTCATCGCGCTCGCCGCGATGATGATCGTGACGACGAACGCCGTCGCCTGGAAGTGCTGGAGGGCGAGGAGGGGAATGAGCGGGGTGGCGATGCCGTCCGAGACGGCGACGGGAAGGTAGGCGAGGAACCACAGATCGCTCGAGGACGGGCGAATGGCCGTCGAGCTACGAATCTCCACGCCCACCGCTCCCGCGTACCGCGAACGTACTCTGGTGGACGGCAGAGAGCCGACGGGCGGGGGATAAACTGTGCGACGAAGAGGAAACGATCGAGCCCGGACCACCTAGGCCGGCGGCACTCCGCAGGCTTCGAGCAGGTCGCGGTGCTCGGCTTTCGAGATCCATTCGACCTCGAGGTATTCCCGGAACTCCGCGTCGCTCACCCCGAGCCGCCGCCCTTCCTCGACGACGAACCGGTACGCCTCCACCTCGGTCGGCCGGCGGGCGTACGACCAACGTTGGTCCCACAGTTCGCGGCCGGCGTGCCGCTGCCGGACGTGGCACAGCTCATGGAAGATGTCGAGAAACAGGGTGAGCTCCGGGCTCTCGGCGAGGTGGCTCTGGCCGATGACCACGCAGTCGCTCCCGTGCGCGACCACGGACTTTGCGCCGTGCCGTTTCCGGTTCTTCGGCGTATCCCACGGCGCGATGTACATCCAGATGTCCTCGGCGACGACCTCGACGCACGTCCCGTCGAACAGCTCGGTCCGGGCCCGGGCATTCGGTTCCAGCCGCGCGGCCGATTCGAGCGTGTCCAGGCCGGGGAACGCCGCGAGCAGCGGGTGGCGGCCCACCGGCAGCTCGCGGGCGACGCGGAATCCCGCCGGAGGCCGGCCCCGGCCGTCCGTCGCGGGTCCCCCCACAGGGGCCGCTCCAGGGGCGCGACCGCTTAAACTTCAACGGTGGGTCGCGGGGCCCGGCGGGGGAGGGCGTCGGAAACGGTGGGGCTCGGGGGACACTCGACCCTGACCGCCGTCCCCGGCGTCAAGGTCGGCCACGCGACGGATCCCGAGCGTACGAGCGGCGTGACCGCGGTGTGCTTCGCCGATTCGTCGCCGTGCGCCATCGACGTGCGCGGGGGGGCCTCGTGCACGTACGATACCGCCTCCCTCGACCTGGACGCGACATTCGGGCGGCGGTGGGCGGTCTTCTTTTCGGGCGGCAGTGTCTTCGGCCTCGACGCCGGGCGGGGTGTGCGCAACCGCCTCCTCGAAGGAGGCGCCGGGCGCGGCGTTTTCGAGGGGGCGGTCCCGATCGTCCAGATCACCGGCGCGACGCTCTACGACCTGCCCCGACGGGCCGGTGAGTGGCCGCCGGACTACCTTCCGCTCGGCTACGAGGCGGCTCGGAGCGCATCGGACGCTTCGGTCGAGTCCGGACCGATCGGTGCCGGAACGGGTGCGACGGTCGGGAAGTATCTCGGTCGAGGGCGCGCGTCGCCCGGCGGCATCGGCTCGGCCGCGACCCGGCACTCGAGGGATGGGTACGTCGGGGTGCTGGTCGCGGTGAACTCCGTTGGGGGGGTGCGCGACCCCGACTCGGGCCGGTGGGTCGCGGGAGCGAGGAACCGGGCGGGTCGGGTCGTCCCGCCTCCGGACCGCCTGCGGATTCGCCCGCCTTCCCTCACGGGGGGTCGGGGGACCACGCTCGCCCTAGTGGCGACGGACCTACCCCTCGACCGCCGCGAACTCAAGCGGGTCGCCGTGATGGCGCAGAGCGGAATCGGGCGGAGCATCGCCCCCGCCCACGCGTCGGTCGACGGGGACGTCGTCTTCGCGGTGGCCACCGGAGCGAATCGAGCGGCTTCCCCGGAGGCGCACCCCGGGGCGCGTGCCGACGCGGTCGGTCATCTCGCGGCCGCTCTCGCCTCGGAGGCGATCGTCCGCGCGGTCAACCCGACGCGCTGACGGGTGCCGTCGCCGGGCGTCGCAACGCGGTCCCCTTGAGTCCGCGGATCAGGTCGATCTTCGTCACGATGCCGATGGGGATCCCTCGGCGCAGGACGATCGCCGCCGGATACCGGGTGAGGATCGTCCCCAGCAGCTCGGCGGGGCACGCCTCATCGACCTCGGGGTACAGCGGTTCCATGACGTCGCGGACACGACTCCTCCGCCCGTTCGGTTGTCCGAGGGATCGAAGCACCGTCGCCTCGGAAAGCGAGCCGACCACGAGCCCTCCCTCGGTGACGGGCAGCTGCGAATACCCCCCGCGCTCCATCGATTGGACCGCGGCGGCCAGCTGCGTGGAGGCCTCGACCGTGACGAGCTGGCGGCTCATCACGTCGCGGGCCGTCAGGTGCGGCGCGGCGACGCCCTCGTGCGCTTCGAGGTACTCGAGAATGCGCTGCACGAGATCGTACGACGGACGGATCTGACCCCGCTCGATCCTCGAGATCGTCGCGACGCTGCGGCCGACGGCCCGCGCGAGCTGACCGAGCGAGATCCCGAGTCCGAGACGACGTTTGCGGATCTCTTGAATCGTCTCCACGCCCCACCATGAGTTCGTGGATTAATGCCCTTGCGGCGGGTGCAACTCAGAGAAACTCACCGATCTCCGGTGGTGCACCGGGCGCAAAGCGTCCCCGGCTGCGGGGCCGCCGGCGCCCCCGGGCGACCTCCGCGGGGGCCGAAATCTACTTGGCAAGTGGACCGGTCTTTCGGTCGTCGATGACGGCGGGCCCGCGCCGGACAGCCTGGATCATCGCTCCGCCCGAGGTCTGTTCACTCTGCCGCGAACCCATGACCCAGCCCTCCGAAGTGAGCGCGTGGAACGGGCGGCCGGCGCATCGCGACTGCGTACGCGTCCACCTGATCCAGCGGGATCCGGCGTTCCGCGAACCGGAGGAGCCGACCGACGAGTCCGCCGACTCGGTCGAGGGACTCATCTCACGCGACGACGAGGACACCGAATAGCGATCCGGTCCGGCCGCCGCCCCCGCGGCGTCCCGGTAAGTTGGTGTCGCCCGTACGCGAGGTTGACTGAGAACCCACCGAGCTCGACCTGGTGGTAGGCGATGGCCATCGCGTTCCAGACCACGATGCGACAGAGGACCTCGACACGCTGCGTGGCGCGTCGCCGACATCGGACCGGGGAGCCGAGCCGCGCCTTCCGGGCCCCGAACGTCCCCTCGATCACGGA
>DASRSV010000027.1:0-112808 GCA_035656255.1 Thermoplasmata archaeon | reverse complement strand
CACCACGCCCGAGGCGCGGCGTGAGGCCCGACGGCTGAAGATCTCCCTCGTGCCGATCCCGACCAACTCCTCGCATCTCAATCCGATCGAGACCCACTTCCGCTCGATCCGCCAGATGGCCCTCACGGGAACGGACTTCCGAGCGTGGCGGCCACTAGGGAGCGCGATCCAGATGGCGATGAGGGAGCTGAACGCGAAGCACTCGGCTCCCGCCCACAAGGTCAAACGATGTTTGTGGGTGCGGCACTAGGCGCAGAGGTACCCGCCGTCGACGATCAGCGTCGCCCCCGTGACGTAGGCCGATGCCGGGCTCGCCAAGTAGACCGCCGCGTGAGCGATGTCGTCGGGCGTTCCCATCCGACCGAGGGGAATCCGCGCAAGGAATGCCTTCAGGAGCTCGGAGGCGTCCGCCCCCCCAGGCATCGGGCCTGGGGTGGCCGCGCGAGCGCCCGGCGTATCGATGCTCCCGGGGGCGACGGCGTTGACACGAATGCCCCTGGGTCCGAGCTCGAAGGCGAGCGACCGGGTGAGCATGACGAGCCCCGCCTTGGAGGCGTCGTAGTGGGCAAGTCCGCCGGTCGGCCGGAACGCGTCCACGGACGCAATGTTGACGATCGCACCGTGGACCCCTTCCTTTACCATCACATGAGCCGCGGCCTGGGCGAGGAAGAACGAGCCCGAGAGGTTGACGGCGAGGACATGGCTCCAGAGCGACTCGGAGACCTCGAGCGCCGGCGCGAAAGGGAAGATCCCGGCGTTGTTCACGAGAACGTCGAGCCGGCCGAACTCACCCACCACGGCCTCCACCGCGCGGCGGCTCTCGCCGGGCCGGCTGATGTCCGCCGGTATGGCGAACGCTCGTCCGTTCCCGTGCGCGATCCGTCGCACCGTGGAGCGGCTCGTCGCCGCGTCGACATCGAGCACCGCGACCGACGCTCCAGCTTCGGCGAACCGAACGGCGATCGCTTCCCCGATACCGCGGCCCGCGCCCGTCACCAGCGCGATCTTCCCGTCCAAACGGAACGGGTCGACGGTCGGTCGTGATCCGGTGGCGTGCTCGGCCCGATACGGCTCGACTCCGCGTGGAACTACTGCTTCCATCCTCTGCACCGGGGCGAGCATCCCGTCCGGAGTACTACCCCGCGAGCTTAGCCCAAATTGACGACGGGTCGCGTGGGAACGATCTCGGGGAAGGGGGGAGCGGGCGGCCTCGGCTCCAGGTAAGGGAGAGTTTAGGAACGGAATAACCCACGCGGACGCGTCCGGAACCTTGGTGAATCCATGACGGACAATGGAGGGAAGGTCGTAGGACAGGCGAGCTGGTGGTCGCGAAACGTCTCCTGGTTGAAGCCGGCATTCCGGATCGCGTTCGGGCTGGTCTGGTTGGTCGATGGGGCCCTCAAGTTCACGTCTGGGTTCGTCGACAGCTTCCCGGGGGCGGTCCAGACCGCGGCGGGGAATTCCCCGAGCTGGCTCTCGGGGTGGTTCTCCTTCTGGGTGACCCAGTCGAATACGAACGCCGCGTTGATCGTGTACACCGTAGGAGCGTTGGAACTGGCGCTAGGCCTTGCCCTCGTCGCGGGCTTCGCACGGAAGCTCGCCTACAGCGGCGGCGTCGTGCTGAGCCTCCTCATCTGGGCGGTACCCGAAGGGTTCGGTGGACCGTACGGGTCAGGCGCGGGCGGGACCGACGTCGGGGCCGGGATCGTCTACTCGATCCTGTTCCTCGGACTGATCGTCCTCAACGCGACGTTCGGCGCGAGCCGCGCGAGCCTCGACTACTATATCGAGAGCCACCTCCCATCCTGGCGCCGTATCGCGGAGTTCGGCCCGGGACCTGCGGCCGCTCTGGCCGATTCCGAGAGCCGCGTCGCGGTCGGCCGGCCGCAGGGAGGCGACTAGCGCCGCACCCGCCGCGGGGAAGGACCGGCGGCGTCGCCGAAGGCGCTGATGCCGCCGGTCGACTTGGCCAGGCCCGCCGAAGGTCGGCGATGGCCGCCGGCGTTCGTGGCTCCGCCCGTCGGCGGTGATCGACCGATGGCGTCATCCCTCCAGCGCGTCCCTGCGGATTCGCGCCCCGTCGAGCTAACGAGAGCTGCTGAACGAGGCGTTCACCGGACCGGCGCTGCTTCGAGCACCCGCCCAAAGCCGACTTCGCGCTCTGCGGCAACGGCGAGGGCGGGGGACGCAGCGACCGCGGGCGCCGCCGCACCGTTCGCGCACATCGTCGTGGCGATCGACGGTTCCCCGGCGACCCATGCGGCGCTGGACGAAGCCATCGCCATCGGCGCCCGCTCCGGTTCTCGCGTCACGATCGTAGCCGTCGTCCCATTCCCGTCGCCGGCCTACGTTGCAGCTCTCGGCGGCCCGGCCCCCCCCGCCATCCACGAAGGAGGCGATCGGGTACTTCCGGAGCGTCCTCAAGTCCGCCGAGGGGCGGGCGTACGCGGCCGGAATCGCGCGCGTGTCGACCGAACTCCTCGAGGGGCCGGCCGTCGACCAGATCCTGGGACTAATCGGCCGGGAGTCGGCGAACCTCCTCGTGGTCGGTGCGCGCGGTCTCTCTTCCACCGGGCGGTTCATCCTCCGGAGCGTTTCGACCGGGCTCATGGACCACGCCACCTGCCCGGTCCTGATCCACCGGGCCGCGGCGCCATCGACGGCTCCTGAATCCTAGACGCGGCTCCGCACTCGAATCGTCCGACCTCCCCGGCTGTCCGTCGCCACCGCCGGGGGGCACGAGGGTGGGATCGTGACCGACGGGTGGACACGCGGGGAGCCGTGTAGTCGACCTGGGCCGGTTCCCATATCGGGGCGAGCGGAGCCCGAAGCGCCGCTCCCACCTCGGCTCCGATCCGGACGAACTCCGCTACGCCGCCCGGTTCGAGCAGATCGAGTTGCGGGTCTTCGTCCGATGGCGGGGCCCCGCGGAGTGCCCGATTCGGCGGGTCCACTCCGGTGCTCCGAGGCCGCCGTATCGGGCGCGTTCTTGGCGGGTCGTCGGCCGGACGAAGGCCGAGGTGTGGGGCCGGAGGATCCGAATGCCGAACCGTTCGAGTCGGTCCTCGATGTACCGTCCCGCACTCCCTGAGAGCCGGCCCGGGAGTCGGGTGTCGAAGTCGAAGCCGCGTTTCCCGTGCAGCGTCGAGGTCGTGAGCGAAGCGAGGAACCGCTTCATGGGGGCAGAGGCCGAGAAGATCTCGGTCGGTCCTCCGACCGCTGGGACGTCGCAGCGACGAAGATCCTCGGGGCCCACCTCGTCGATGCCGCGGCAGTCGACGGCGACCGCGGGTTGGCGCCGGAGGCCCGTGGCCAACGCTTCGGCGATCCGACGGGAGTTCCCGAAGCGGGTGGCGCACACGACGAGCACCCGGAGCTCCGGCCGACCGGGCGGGGGCCGGGTCGATCCGGCTGACGGCGGCCCGCTGGCGGGCATGTGAATCTACCGTTCCTTTGGCCGTGGGCGTAGGTCCGGTCGTGTCGGTCTCAGTAGCCGGAGCGTTGGAGCTCCACCGATCGGGAGCTCCCGCGGCCGAGAAGGAGCAACAGGATCACCAGCCCGTAGGCGACGCCGACGACAACCAAGAATGCGACGAAGCCAGGCCACAACGCAGCCAGCACGCCGTTGAGCGCGACCGGCGAGAGCGCGACTCCGAGCGCCGCGGTCCACGTCCACCCCTTCCATCGCAGGAGCGCCCGGCCGGCGAGGACCTCGAGGATCGACACGGCCCCTCCACTCACCGCCAGGAACGTGAACCATTCGGCGAACTGGCCGTTGAAGGTGCTCGCGTTCCGGAACGGGATGAACGTCGGGGCCGCGACGAACCCCGTGATCACCCCCGCGATCCCGAACAGGATGGCGAGATAGCCGGCGGCACGGATCGTACGTGACAGGCGAGCGGCCGCGCTCGCTATCCCGCTCGCTGGGGGACGTCGGGGACGGCCGGCGGTCGCGCCCCCCAGCTCGCCCAGGCCGCCCCGTTGATGCCGACGAACGCCAGCATCGCGACCAGCACGAGCACAACGCTCTGGATGTTCGAGAACGATCCGGACCAGAAGGCGAAGTAGAGCATCAGGAAGATCACGAAACCGAAGGCGGTCGCGACGCTCACCCCTATCCTCCAGCCAAACCCGCCGCGGTCCACCTGGCTCGTGCCTGGCCGCCACCCTCCCCTGCTGGTCGTCATGGATCACACGAGAGCGGGGAGGTCGAGCCGAACCAAATACGTCGAGTCAACGGTGATTTAGGACCCGGCACGCGCGGCACGGAGGTTCGCTCTGGTTCCCGATTCTGCGTCCCTCGTGGGGAGGCGGGCCCGCGCAGGAGCGCCGCCCTTCGATCCGGATCCTGGCGGTACTACTGCGACGGGGACACTGCTCCACTCCTCGGAGACGGGCAGTCCAGCAGGAACGGCGTAAATGGGGCGTTACGAGGGATTGACCCGCTCGGCCGCCACTCGACCAGCGTGAAGTCCGCGTCACCCCGTCGAGGATCCGTGGAAGAGGTTGTTCGGGGAGCGTCCGACCGCCCGGGGGGGTGTCGGTTCGTCGGACGACCATGCGAGTCGGTCCTGCGTCGTCCGAGCGGTGGGCCTCGACCCGTGGGCTCAAGCTAGCGGCGACCAATCGTGGTCCCCCGCGAGCATCCCGCAGGTTCGAGAACATGCATTCCGTCGGCTCGAGGGCGCGCGGAGCGGGGCGCGTCGTCCGAACGTATCCCCTGCCCTTCCTGGCGCTGGCCGGTCTCGCGGTCGGCGCGGTGCTGACCTACGCGTTTCACCGCCCGGACGCAGCCGCGGCGGTCTGGCTCGTGACCTTGGTCGGGGGTGGGGCCCCGCTCATCGTACGGACGGCGCGCCACCTCCGGCAGGGGAAACTCGCCTCGGACGTGATCGCCGCGCTCGCGATCGGGGCGGCCGCCGTCCTCGACCAAGCGTTCGCCGGCGTGGTGATCGTCGTGATGCAATCCGGAGGCTTGGCCCTGGAGTCGTACGCGTTCCGACAGGCGTCGTCGTCGCTCGGGGCGCTCGAGCAGCGGGCTCCGCGTCGCGCCCTGCGGCGACGGGGGAGCGAGGTCGAGGACGTCGCGGTCGGTGCGGTTCGCGTCGGGGACACGCTCCTCGTTCGGACCGGAGATGTCGTGCCGGTGGACGGCCGGGTCGTTGGTTCGTCGGCGCTAATCGATGCTTCCGTCGTCACGGGGGAGCCGCTGCCCCGGAGCTGTGCCCCGGGGACCACCGTTCTCAGCGGTAGCATCAGCCTCGGCGCTCCGTTCGACCTCGTCGCCGAGCGCGAGAGCCGGCAGAGCCAGTACGCCCAGATCGTCGAGCTCGTCCGGAGCGCTCAGGGACGGAAACCCCCGATCCTCCGATTGGCGGACCGGTACGCGGCCTGGTTCACGCCCGTCGTCATCGGGGTCGCCCTCTTCGCCGGAGCATACACCGGCTCCGCGGTCGCCGTGCTCGCGGTCCTTGTCGTGGCGACCCCCTGCCCGCTCATCATCGCCACCCCGATCGCGGTCGTCGGAGCGGTCAACCGGGCGTCTGACCGCGGCATTGTCGTGAAGAGCGGTGCGGCGATCGAGGAGGCGGGCCGGGTCCGGGTCGTCGTCTTCGACAAGACCGGTACGATCACCTCGGGCCAGCCTGAGGTCGAACGGATCGTTCCATTCCCGCCCAAGGTCGACGCCGCCGGACTTCTCGGCCGAGCCGCCTCGCTCGAACAGTACTCCTCCCACCCGCTCGCCGCGGCGACGGTCCGCGCCGCGCAGCGCGATCGGGTCGCGCTCGTCGCGGCGTCGGCGGTGACCGAGTTCCCCGGCTCGGGCCTCGAGGGGTCGATCGACGGCCGGACCGTTCTGGTCGGCTCGGCGAGCCTACTGCGCCAGCGACTGGGCCGGCCGATCGAGGCCGAGCAGAGGCTCCTCCGCACCCGGTCAGAGCTCACCGCTCGGCTGGTCTCCTACGTCGCGGTCGACGGTCGGCCGGAGGGAGCGATCCTCTACGCCGACCGCATCCGCGAGGGCGTGCCCGAGATGATGACCCGCCTCCGCGAGCGCGGAGTGGAACATCTCGTCATCCTTTCCGGCGACTCGCGGGCGAACTCCGAAGAGGCCGGCAGGCGCGCGGGGGTCGAGGACGTCCGGGGCGAGCTCCTCCCCGCCGAGAAGGTCGAGGCCGTCCGGCAGCTCCGCGAGAGGCGCGGCCCGACGCTCATGGTCGGGGACGGGATCAACGACGCCGCCGCACTCGCCGCGGCCTCGGTCGGGGTGGCGATGGGGGCGCGCGGCGCGGGAGTCTCGACCGAGGCCGCCGACGTGGTCCTCCTCGTGGACGACGTCACGCGCGTCGTTGACGTCGTCACACTAGGGCAGCGGATGGTCCGGGTCGCCCGGCAGGGCATCTGGTTTGGCCTGGGAGCGAGTGCCGTGCTGATGGCGATCGCCTCGCTCGGGCGGATCGTGCCCGCCGTCGGCGCGGTCCTCCAGGAGGTGATCGATGTCGCCGTCATCTTCAATGCGCTGCGCGTCCGATGAACGGGCGCGGGCCCGCGGGCCGGCCGACGAAGTCGGTCGGTCGCCGGCGGCCTAGCGGCCGGAGCGGCTCATCGCGCACGTCATGCAGTGCGCACCCCCGTAGCCGCCTGTGATCTCCTGCAGCGCGAGCGGTCGCACTTCGATCCCGGCGGCGTACACCTCGGATTTGTGGGGAAAGAACGAGCTCGAGCTCTGAAGCTGCTGGCGCTCGCGGAGTACGTGCCGGTAGAGCTCCCCGTACCGGTGCGGGTTGGCGGCCGCGGCGGCAGCGAGCCCCGCGAGTACCTTGCCGATCCCCTGCTCGACTTCGACCGCAACGATACGACGGTCCCGTACGCAGAGGAAGTTGGAGGCGTAGCTTAGCTGTTCCAACGTGGTGATCGGCAGGATCCGGAACCCCTTCCCCACGAGGTAGTCGTGGACGTTGGTGGCCGCACCCGCGCGGACGAACCCGCCACGGGAACGCCGTTCGAAGACCTCGACCCGGGCGCGCCGGAGGAGCGGCTCACAGCCGACCGCGAGCCCTTCGCCGGCGATGTTGAGGTAGGTGTCGAGGTGCATGTCGATCATCGGGTCGGGCTCGTCCCCCGGGATCAGCGGGTGCGACGGCTGGTGAACGACCGCCACTTCGTCGAGCCGGTGGTCGGAGGCGAGGAACTGACGCACTCCGCTCGCGTTCGTCCGGTCCCCCGTCCCGAGCATCCCGAAGCTGCCGCACGGGAGGAAGTCGCCCCCTTCGAACGTCCCGGGCGGGCGTACCTCGCCGGCGATGCGCGCCCCGTGGACCTTGAGGACGGTACCGGTGATGAGCGGCTCGGCGGCCCGCTGCGGCTTCGACATCCGGCCGAGGACGAGCCCACCGGGGGTGAGCGCCTGCTGGTCCCGCATGAAGTAGAGGTTCGCGAGCGGCGTCTCGAGGACCACCCGCGGCAGGATGACGCGGTACCCCCGGTGGCGCTCGAGCGCGACCCGGGGCCTCAGGAGCAGGATGTTGAACAACGTCTCCGCGTCGAACGTCTCGAGGTTCCGGCGCAACGCCGCGCGGGACCGAGCGACCATCGGCCGCGGACCCGAGAAACGGATGATGCGCATAACGGCCGATCGCACCCGCTCGACGAGGTCGGGGTGGCGAGCGGCCGTCTCGACCGCGAGCCGCTTGAGGCGGACGACCCGGACGCCCTCTTGCTCGAGCGCGTGTTCGAGCGCCTGGTGTTCGTAGACTGCCTCGTCGATGCTGAAGGCGCGCTCGTAGAGGAACGAGTACGGTTCGAGCAGCCCGAAGAACATCTCGATTCCGGGACGGTGGATCAGCACCTCCCGCAGGCGGTGCCACTCGGCGGAGGCGAAACCGGACATCGTTGCGGCGGCGACGCAGGTCGGACCCTAGCGGTCGCCGGGCGCGGCGACGGACCGGGCGAACCCGATGTTCGGCGTGGGGGCCGCCGGCGTCGGGACCGCAAGGCCGCGGACCGCCGTCCGGTACGCCCAGTAGAATATCCCGAGTCCGAACACGACCAGCACCCCCAGATCCCAGGGGGTCGGGAGGAGCCCGAGCGGGGCGACCGGGAGGAAGTTCTGGTAGACGTAGAACGGGTCGCCGACGAACGAGACGACCGTCACGCCGGTGAGGTAGGTGACGAGCCAAGGCAAGTGCTCCAGGCCCCGCCGCTCACCGGTTGGCTCGCTCTTCGGCAGGAGGAAGAACAGGGGGACGCCGACCAAGATCGCGGCGGCGCCCACGAGGGTCCACGGCCACGCCGCCCAGTAGACGAGGACGGTCGCGAGGATGAACGCCGCGGGCGCCAGCACGCGCGCGAGCGGCAGCCGCCACGGTCGGTCCACGGTGGGCTCGGTCCGGCGGAGGACGAGGAGCGCGAGCGCGGCCGTACCGTACGGCACGAGTGCGGTGATCGACGCGATTAGGGCGACCGCGGGGAAGCTCGGGATCAGTACCAGCGTCGCGCCGGTGAGCACGCTGGAGAACATGAGCGCGTAGTGCGGTGTCCCAAACTTCGGGTGGACCCGCGACATCGCACGGAAGAACAGGCTGTCCTGCGCCATCGCGAACGGCATTCGACCCTGCAGCAGCACCCAGTTGCTACCGGCCCCCGCCGTCGAGATCACCGCGCCGACCGCGACGATCGCCGCGAGGACCGGGAAGCCGAGCCCGTTCGCGAGGTCGGCAAGCGGTGAGGAGAGACCTCCGAGGCTGCCCCAGTCGCCGAACTGGAGCCCGAGCGGGCCCCAGCGGATCGCACCGGTGAACGCGACGGCGAGCAGGACGTAGATGAGGGTCACGATGCCCACCGTGAGCCCCATCACACGGGGGATCGTCCTCCGCGGGTTCCGCACCTCCTCGGCGGGGATCGTCACCGCCTCGAATCCAGTGAACGAGAAGAATCCGAGCGACATCGCGAAGCCGACCGAGATCCAGCCGAACGGCGCGACGCCGCCCGCCGCAAAGTTCCCGGCGTGGAGGAGGATGAGCCCGATCCCCGTGAACGCCAAGATCGGGATCAGCTTGCCGACCGTCGTGACGATGGCGAAGAGGGTCCCCCACCGCACGCCGACGACATTGACGACCGTGAACGTCGCCAGAACGGCGAGCGCGACCACCACCCCGAGCGGCGTGAGGGTGAGGCCCGAGGCGAGCCCAGGGACGTAGTACCCGAGGTAGGTGACGAAGATGTCGATGATCGCCGCCGTTCCGATGAACGCGTAGAGGAAGTACCCCCACCCCATCGTGAACCCGCCGAGGCGACCGAGCGCCTTGCGCGGGAACACGTACGGTCCGCCGGTCTGCGGGAAGGCGGCCCCGAGTTCGGCGTAGGGAAGTGCGAGAAGCAGGACGACCGCTCCGAGCAGCACCATCGAAACGAGGAACAGCGGGCCGGCGACGGACGACATCACGGCGGTGAGCGAGAAGATCCCGGACCCGATGATCCCCCCGACGGCGATCGCCGTGAGACCCAGGACTCCGACCTCCCGTTTGAGCGCCGGCTTGCCTTCGTTCATGGATGGGAGCACCGCGTCCGAACTCATGTAGCCGGACTCAACTCACGTTGAGCCGGCGTCGGCGCTCGCCGTCCGGTCGCATGCCGTCGCCGCGGGGTCGTAAAGTCGGCCCAATGGCCGGCCTATAGCTTACGCGACGCCCACACCCGTCCAGAGGGGAAGATGGCGACCGAATCCGAGTACGGACGCAGGGCGCGGAACGGACCGGGCACCGGGTCGATGCCGGACGGAGCGACGGCCGCGGAGGACCGCCGCGTCGTGCTCGCAGCCGAGGTCGGGGAGATCATGGAACGAAACGTCGTTGTGGCCGCTCTGGGCGACACGCTGCTGGACGCCGCGCGCCGGATGCGCGACCACCGCGTCTCCGGGCTCCCAGTCGTGGACTCTTCCCTTCGGGTCGTCGGAGTCGTGAGCGAGCGCGACATCGACCGAGAGCTGCACCGCACGGCAGGCCTGCTGACGTTCCGCGGCGTGCTCGACCTCGTCCTCGCGCTGGAGGGGTCGGCCGAGCCGGACCGGATCCGACAGGCGGTCGGGCATCTTCGGCACGTCCGGGTGAAAGAGGCGATGACCTCGCACCCGGTCACCATCGACCCACGCGACACCCTCGGAGGGGCCCTCCGTCTCTTGGACCTGCATTCCGTGGCACGCCTTCCGGTGACGGAGAACGGCCGATTGGTCGGCATCGTCACCCGCTCCGACATCGTCCACAGCTTGGCGCAGGCATCCGACGGTCCCCGGCGGGCCGACGGCCCGGGCTCGCTTCGGACACTGATCTCCGTCGGCAAGATCCGGTCGGCCTCCCGGGGCAGGACGCCCCGCCACCGCGCCCCGGATCGGGTGGCCGCCGTCGGAGGGCCGTCATGAACGACAACGAGTGGTACGGGTACACGGCCTTGGCCATCGCCGCCGTTGTGATCGCCGGGGTACTGATCGGATTGGCCGCGAACTCAGGTTCGGCCGGTGCCCCGACCGGCGCCCCATCCGCGCCGGCTTCCGGCTCGGTGCCGACAGACTATGCCTACCTCACGGTCGCCTGGAACCCGCTCACGGGGCTGGACGAGTTCTTTCCCGCCAACTTCACCGTCCCCGCCAACACGCTGGTTCGGGTGACGATCACGAACTACGACAATGGAACGAACCCGGTCGACCCGATGTTCGCGAGGGTATGGGGTACCGTGGGCGGGAGCGAGACGATCATCTCCGGCGGCGCCACCACTACGGTGTCGGCCCTCGCGTCCGACCGAGTCTCGCACACGTTCACGATCCTGCCGAGCGGGACGGGTGGAGGAATGGGATCGGGGATGGGGACCGGAACGGTGGCGAACCCGATCCTCAGCGTCGCGATCCCTCCCGCGGCTTCGGAGAGCTCACCCGTCATCGTCACCTTCGACGTCGAGCTCCACGGAGCGGGCATGTACACCTGGAACTGCGAAGCGCCGTGCAACCCGATTTCGATGATGGGGGCAGGGCTGATGGCGGGAACCGTCTACGTCGTCTAGTCGCGGCCGTTCCTGAGGCGACCCCCCGCACGCCCCATGAGGGCGCGCGGCCCACAGGTTTCGGCCGGGGACGACGGTGCTGAGGAGCCCGCCGCTGCGAGCTCAACGAGCGCCCCGGCGGACGTCCGACCGCGAACGAGCGGGCCGAAGCCGATGAGCGAGTGGTTCGGGGCGCTCCGGGAGCTTTGGCGGAGCGACCCGAAGGGCATGGCACTCGACCTGTTGCGCGTGGGCCTCGGGTTCATCTGGTCACTGAACCTGATCTTCGTCGTCGACCCGAGCAACCAATTCTTCGCGTCGTTTCACGACGTGGCGCTCGCGTTCGGCCCGTCGACACTAGGCGGCCCGGATGTCGCCACCTTCGTGGCGGGCCACGCCACGCTCTTTGCTTGGGTGATCGCCGTGCTGACGGCCTACCTCGCGGTCGGGTTCGTGTCGGGGGTGACGACCCGGCTCGCCTGCATCGTGGGGGGAGTCGCCAGCGTGCTGTTCCTGACGACCCAGTTCGTCACCACGTTCGCGATCCCCGGCGGAACCGATGTCGGCCCCCATCCGATCTACCTGCTGATCTACCTGGTGCTGTTCGCAGGCGGCGCGGGAAGGTACTTGGCGGTCGACCATTGGGTCTGGATCTCGGGAAAGGCCCGGTTCCCCCGGCTCGCGCGATGGCTCGCTTCGCCGCGCCAGTGATGCGGACGCCGCCGAGCGCCACGCGCATCGTAGGGCAGTGACCGACTCCCGCCTCGCTCGGTTGAACGGGACGATTGGGTCTGCCACCGTACGAGCCGCCCCTCGAGTCGAGTGCGCGGCCGTCGTGGTCAAATACGCCGGACGACCCGGGTGGAACGAATGAAGGTCCTCATTACGGGGATCGACGGCTACTCCGGTTGGCCACTCGCCCTGCACCTCCTCGGCCGAGGGCACGATGTCGCCGGCCTCGACAACTTCGTCACGCGGAAGCGCGTGAAGGAGGTCGGCGGTTGGTCGGCGACCCCCATCCCGCCGTTCCCGAAGCGCCAGCAGACCGTCGAGAAGCTGCTCGGGAAGTCGATCCGCTTCTACAAGGGCGACATGACGCGGTACGACTTCGTCCGCTCGGTGGTCGCCCAGGAGCGGCCGGACGCGATCGTCCACCTGGCCGAGCAGCGGAGCGCCCCGTACTCGATGATCGATGTCGACCACGCGGTCCGTACCCAGGTCGAGAACCTCTCGGGTACGCTCCACCTGATCTACGCGATGCGCGAGGCCGCCCCCGACGCCCACCTGGTCAAGATGGGGACGATGGGCGAGTACGGGACGCCGAACGTCGACATCCCGGAGGGGTTCTTCGAGGTCGAGTTCCGCGGTCGGAAGGACACGCTGCCGTTCCCACGGCAGGCCGGGTCGTGGTACCACTGGTCGAAGGTGTTCGACTCCGGCGACGTGATGTTCGCCTGCAAGGTGTTCGGCCTGCGCGCGACCGACGTGATGCAGGGCGTCATCTACGGCATCCGGACCCCCGAGATGACCGACGATAAGCTCCTCACGCGGTTCGATTTCGACGAGACGTGGGGCACCGCGCTCAACCGGTTCGTCGTCGAGGCGCTGCTCGGCCTCCCGATCACGCCGTACGGCGGGGGCGGCCAGACGCGAGGGTTCATCGCGCTCGAGGACTCGATGCAGTCGCTCCGGCTCGCCGTCGAGAACCCCCCGAAGGCGGGCGAGTATCGCGTGTTCAACCAGTTCGACCAGGCGTACAGCGTCAACGAGCTCGCCGAGACGACGCGGGCGATCGCCGAGGAGCTCGGCCTGCACCCGACGATCGAGCACGTGCCCGACCCCCGCGTCGAGGCCGAGGAGCACTACTACCGGCCGCTGCACGACCATCTGGTCGCGCTCGGCTACCAGCGGAGCCGCACTCTCGAGACGGTCGTCCGCGAGATCTTCCACGACCTCAAGCGCTACAAGCGACGGCTCGCAGCGAAGCGCCACGTCGTGATGCCGGCCGTCGATTGGCGGCACGCCGACAACCGCCCCACCCTCGTACGGCGATCCACGACCGAGCCGCCCGCCTCGGCGCCCGCGAGTGCTCCGGGCGCGGCCGTCCCTCCCCCCACCCCCGCTCAGAACTCGGAAGCGTAGGACCTCCACGATGCGCGGGGTCCTCACCCTCGCCGGGGAGGGGACGCGGATGCTCCCGTGGAGCCGGGGGCTCCGCAAGGAGTTCCTCCCGCTCTACGACCGGGGCGAGAACGGCCGGCCGGTCCTGAAGCCGGTCGCGCACCTCGCGCTCGAGACGCTGAGCGACGCCGGGGCGGACGACGTGACGCTCGTGGTCGGCGCGCACCAGCTCGACTTCGTTCGCACCTACTTCACCGTCGACGCCGCCTTCCTCCGCCGGCACGCCCACCACGCCGACCGGCTCGTCGAGACGCGGCAGTTCTACGATCGAGTCTCGCGGCTGCGGCTTGAGTTCGCCGTGCAGCCGAAGCCCGCGGGGTTCGGGGACGCCGTCGCGCGCGCCGAGCCGACGGTCGGCCGTCACCCGTTCCTCCTCCACGCGGCCGACGCCGTTCTGCTCGAGCCGAGCCGTGGGGTTCTGCCCGGCCGGATGGCCCGACTCCGCAATCGGGAAGATCTGGACGCGGTGTTGCTCGTTCGGCGCGTACACGACCCGAGGCGGTACGGGGTGGTGGAGACGTCGCCTGCCTCCCCCATCGAAGGGAGCCGGCGGTTCGTGGTCCGCCGGATGGTCGAGAAACCCGCCCGTCCGAGGTCACACTGGGCCGCCACGGCCGTCTATGCGTTGGGCCCGAAGGTGTTCGACGCGCTCCGATCCGTGCGGCGGTCGAAGAAGCCGCGCGAGCTCGAACTGACGGACGCGATCCAGTCGATCATCGCCGGGGGGGGCCGCGTGGAGGCGCTCGCGCTCTCGAAGGCCGACGGCGAGTGGCGGAGCGTCGGATCGCCCGAAGGCTACGACCTCGCGCTGCGGCGAACCCGTCGCTGGGCGACCGCTCGCTGAGCGCAGAGGGGTACGAATGCGAACCCGTCCCACTGGGGCGTTTCGCCACCCTCGGGCGGCGATTTAAGCCCTGAAAGTACGACGGTTCGAATGCCCATGAGCGGCAAAGTAGGCCATTTTGAAATCCCGGCGGACGACGTGTCGCGAGCGAAGAAGTTCTACACCTCGGTCTTCGGTTGGAACACCACCGAGATCCCGGGGATGGACTACACGATGGTCGGCACCGGTCCGGCCGGGAAGGACGGCATGCCGAGCGAGCCCGGCTATATCGGCGGCGGGATCGGCAAGCGCGGCGGGAACCTGAAGCACCCCGTCGTGACGATCATCGTCGACGAGATCACTACCTTCGAGAAGTCGATCGCTAAAGCGGGCGGCAAGATCCTGCAGAAGAAGCAGCCGATCGGCGACGGGTCGATGGGCCACACGGGCTACTTCCAGGATAGCGAAGGGAACATCGTCGGCCTCTACCAGGCCGGCACGATGCAAGGGTAGGCTCGCCGCTCTCGTCCCCGCGTCCGGGCCGGCGAGGTGCTCCACTGTCGCCGGTCCCAACTCGTTCACGGCCCGGAAGGGCCACCCCGGCGGGGCGCTCGGAACACCAAAGTAGCTGAATTCCGGTCCGCCGAGCCGTTGCGGACGAACGTCATCGCCCTGCTCCGATTTGTTCACGGCCTGCGCTCCGACTTCTTCGAAGCGGCGGCCACCCTAGGGTGGGCGGAGTTCGTCAAGGACCGAAAGGTCAGCCTCGGCTCGTTCCGCAACCTGTTCCTCCACCTGGCGTACGTGGAGGAACACCACATCACGCAGTTCTGCGAGGGCAAGGCGACGCGTTGGCCCACCTTCGCGGAGCAAACCTCCGGCCGCAGGTATCGAGACCTGGACGCGGTCCGGGTACGCCTTAGGAACGTCACGGAGCTCGCCGAGAGCCGGTTCCGGGTCTGGAACACGTCGAGGGAACTCGCGCGGACGGTGACGTGGGTCCGGCTGGGGCGCCCCCTAAGCCTCTCCCGAGAGTCGGCCCTTACCCAATGCACCACCGAGCACCTCCTCCACCTCGGAGAGGTCGAGGCGATGCTGTGGCAGCGAGGGATCGAACCGCCGACCACGCTCTGGATCGACCGTGAGGTCCTCCACGGAAGACCCCCCGCTCCGCCGCCCGTTGCCGTGATGCGTCGCGTTGAGCGCGCGCGCCGAATCCGTGAGCGAAGTGAGAGAATCACCGCGGCCGGCGGCCGCCGAATCAACCCCTGACCCGGCGCTCGGGCGAGAGGCGCCCCGAGGTGCCTCGCGCCGACGAATAACCGTTCGAGCGTCTCCCTCGGACCTCGAACGACACGGGTCCCAGTCGGAAAAGCGAACGGTTATGGCCCAGAATCCTATGCCGGGCCCCAGTTTCCAAGCGTTTGGACTGACCGTCCGGCGCCCTGGGGGTGCGATTTCCCGTGAAACGGCAGATGGTGGACATGCTGGGCGAATTGATCAAGATCCCCAGCGACCCGTTCTCGGACAAGCAGGAGATCCTCGACTACGTCCAGTCGTTCACCGACCAGATCAAGATGCGGAATACCCTGTTCGGCGATTCGACGGCCCCGGCCCTGCTCGCGGAGTTCGGCCAGGGCGGCGTCGTGCTTTCCGGCCATCTCGACACGCCTCCCATCGGCGACTTTTGGAGCTTTTCCCAGAGCCAACTCGCGAGCGGGCGGATGTACGGCCGCGGCGCGGCCGACATGAAGGGCACCGTCATCGCGATGCTCCAGGCGGCGCAGGACCTCGTCGCCCGCAAGACACCGGTCGTCCTCGCCCTCACCACCGACGAGGAGACGTCGATGCAGGGCGCGGTCGCTCTCTCCAAGACGCTCCCCCTGCGTCGCGCGAAGGCGGTGATCGTGGGGGAGCCGACGGGCCTTCGGGTCGCTCACGCCGAGAAGGGCGTCCTCGACCTTGCGATCGAGACGCGCGGGAAGGCAGCCCACGGCGCCATGCCGCACTTGGGGGAGAACGCGATCTCGAAGATGATGCGGATCCTCCGCGGGCTCGAGGGGTTCAAGGGGCGGATCGCGCACCCGGAGCTCGGCGCGGTCACGATCAACATCGGGACGTTCTCGGGCGGCAACCGGATCAACGTCGTCCCGAACAAGGCGACCGCGGAGGTCGACATCCGCTTCCCGCCGCCGTACTCGCCGGACCAGCTCTACCGGGAGATCGAGGAGCACCTGCGCCGGATCAAGACGCCGTTCACGCTCCGCAAGGTCCTCAGCATGCCGTCCGTCCAGATCGACCCCGGGAGCGAACACATCAAGGTCCTGCGCGAGGTCGCGAGCGCCGACACCGCGGTGCTCGTCCATGCCAGCGAGGCGGTCTACTACAGCCAGGTGAACCCCCGCGTCGTCATCTTCGGCGCCGGCGAGGAGGAGCTCTCCCACCAGGCGAACGAGTACGTGAAGGTCGAGGCGGTCGCGCGCGCGACCGAGGTGTTCAAGAAGTACGCCCAGCGGCTATCGACCGGGCGCGCCAGCTGAACATCGGTTACTGTCTCGCGGGTCGCCCGACGGTCCCGCGAGCGAGGAACATTGTCCAAGGGGGCGCGCGATGGCCGCACCCTCCGGGTCAGCGCGCGCCGAGCGACGATCGAAGGGCCCCCGCCTCGATGACATCCTGGAACGCTTCGGTCGAATAATCCAACTACCCGAGCCCGCCTAGTTTCGGCGGGATACACCCCCAAAGTACCGTGGCCGAACCCGACGCGGCGCTCCGGTCGCCCGCCCTGCTCGCCGCGCCGAAGGCCACCTCGTTCGACGTCTTGGACCGGCTCGGCTCTTTCTTGACGGGCGGGAGCCCCCAACTTCTGGTGGTGAAGGGACCTCCGGGGTCGGGAAAGAGCACCCTGATCCGATGCCTCATGGAACGGCTTCCGGGCCCGCGACTCTACGCCGTGTACCGCACCCAGAGCGGCGGAGACGGTCGGGGAGCGTCCGCGCGCTCACCGTCGACCGAACTCTCCCTTCTCTCGGTCGGGGTCGACGGTGCGGCGTCCCCGGGACCGCCCGCCAGCCCCGAAGCTTCCGAACTCTCCTCGCTCCCCGCCTTCGCAAGCGGCGACGATCGAGAGAGATCCAGCCCGCAAGCCGGGGTCGCTGCTCTTACGGAGGCCGTCGGCCGACTGGCCGGCACCGGCGGCGGCTACTTCGTGATCGATTCCTGGGATCGGTCGACGGAGGCGTGGCTCCGTGGATTCCCGTCCGGGACCTTGTCCCGGATCGTGATCGACGGGCCGCCGACGGTGCTGCGCGAGCAGCTCGGGCGCAGCCCGGTCCCGACCGTCGCCTCCCACCTCGGCGACACCGACGTCCAGTTCGACTCGGCCGCGGACGGGCTCGTGGAGCTCGGGCGCGAGGCGTGGCAGGGTCCACCGCTCCGAGTGCTTTCCGTGGTGAAGTTGCGGTCCGGGATCTCCCTCGATGGGGCGTTCACCTACTCCCTCGACGGCGGACGATTCTTCTGTCCCCTCCCGACCGGCGGCCGCGAGCCGCCCGCGATCGGCGTCGACGACCCGGACCCCACCCCCGATTGGAACGACCTCTGGCCGGGGTCGGCGGCGTTCGACCGCGCCTTCGGTCGCCTCCGCCCCCAGGCACTCACGGGTCTCGAGCTCCAGTCGGGCCTTCCCGACCTGCTCCCGCTTGCGTTCACGATCCCGCTCGCGCTCCACGCGATCCGCGTCGGCGGCCGGGTCGTCTGGTTCCCCTCCACGGCGGTCACCGCCGACGAGCTCATCGAGCGGCTCTCCGCGACCTTGCCGAAGGAGATCCTCCAGGAGCGCCTCCGTATCCTCAGCGCGGGCGGCATCGAGGCGTCGGCCGGAGCGCTGCAGGCGATCGGCCTCCCGCTCAAGGCAGGCATCGGGGAGGGCAGCGGGATCCGCCCGGCAACGATCCAGCCGGTCGCTCCGATGTTCCCGGACGCGTTCCGGTTCCTCCAGCTGACCCCCGAGCGGGCCCCCGCGATCATGATCATCAACCTCGACGGGCTCCGCGCCCTGGCGAGTGTCGTCGGGCTGCAGTACGACGCCGGGTTCCTCCCGATGATCATCTCGCGGTATCTTCGCCTGCCGCGATTCCACGGGTTCGGGATCGGACGGAGCGACGACCCGATGGCCGCCGCGCTGTTCCCGTCGCTCGACCTGCACCTCAAGCTCGTCGAACGCCACGGAAAACTGTTCGTCTACGGGGTCGACCCGTCCACCGCCGCCTACATGCTCGGACGCGCCCCGAACGGCGGCTACACGTTGACCCGAATGATCTGAGGGGTTCGGATCGGCGAGGCGGGGACTCGGGCGCCGCCGAGTCGGTCGGTCGACCGGTCGGTGTCAGCAAGGGAGGGCGGATGATCGAGGACGACCTCAACCGGTCCGTGGCGAACGCGAGGGGGCCGCCTTCCGATGCGGTTCGTCCGGGGCTGGGTTCGGGACGCGGCGACGGTTCGTGGATCCGGACGACCCCGTGTCTTCCCTGGCCGCTGACTTCGCGAGTTCCAACTGCCACGAGACGCCGTACTTGTCGTCGAACCAGACGAACAGCCGGCTGGAAGGGTATGGCCCGAGCGGCATGTGGACCTTCCCGCCCTTCGAGAGACCCGTGAACAAGCTCCTCAGTTGCTCTTCGGAACGGCAGTCGACGTAGAGCGAGTACGCCGGGGTGAACGCAAACCGGTCGCCATCTTGGCTCTCGGTCGCCATGAAGCGCTGCCCTGCGAGGGTGAACGCCGCTCTCCGGAGTTCCCCGACCGGAACATGCTCCCCCGCTCCATGACGTTCCAGATACTCGACGTTGGAATCGGGGAACAGCGAGACGTAGAATCGGATGGCCTCCTCGGCCTTGCCGTACTGCGCTCCGGAGAACGTCAGGAAGGTCGTGATCGCCGGTGGCTCGGGACGGCCGTTGCGGTTGCCGGAAGCGTTCATCGCGTCCCGCGCAACACGAGCCCGATTTCAACTCGTCTCCGGTGGCAGGGGGCCCGGGACCTCCCTCGGGGGAGCGGTCATCGGAGTCGGGTGGGTTCAGCACATGTTTACGGAGCGCCGCGGCCCGCGACTCGACGGGCATCGCGGCGGATGCCCGCACCGCTCGCCCGGCGCGCGGATTAATCCCTTCGGAGCAGAGTCCCTGGGACCGCCGTCCCGATGAACGTCGCCCAACTCTCGATGCGTTACCCTCCCGGACCGGGAGGGGTGGAGCGTCACGTCGCCGAGATCGCCCCCCGGCTCGTCGCGAAGGGGCACCGGGTGACAGTCTACACGAGCGACCTCTACTCGGAGTTCCCCCTCGTCCGATTGGACCCCACGGTCCCGCGCGATGAGCGCCACAACGGCCTCCGGGTCCGCCGATTGAAGGTCCTGTCGCTGCCCTCGGAGCTTCACTATCCGTTCTTCCGGGGCCTCGGCCCCGCCCTCCGGAACGACCCTCCCGACCTCCTTCATGTCCATACCTACGGGACCCACCACGCCGCGGTGGCGCGACGGTTCGCCCGGCGCCGGGGCGTTCCCTGGGTCATGACCGCGCACTTCCACCCGATCTGGTCGATCCACGGTGGATGGCTGCGGCACCGCATCCGCGGCCTCTACGACCGTCGGCTCGCCGGGCCGATCGTCCGCGATGCGGCCCGGCTCATCGTCCAGAGCCGCGAGGAAGAGCGCCTCATGCAGGAGCTCGGGATTCCGCTCCCCCCGACCGTGATCGTCCCCCCCGGATTCGCACCGCTGCCGCCCCCGCTCGACGCGCCCGATGGGTTCGGCCGGACGATCGGGGTCGACGGCCCCTTCGTGCTGTTCGTGGGTCGACTCGCCTCGAACAAGGGGCTCCTCGCCCTCGTCCAGGCGTTCGCCGAAGTGAGGAGCCACGACCCGTCGGCGCATCTCGTTCTCGTGGGAGAAGATGGCGGAATGGCCGCCCCCGTCGTCGCCGAGGCCCAGCGGCTGGGGATCGCCGGAGCCGTCCACCTCACGGGCTTTTTGAAAGACGAGCGGCTCCTCGCCTCCGCGTTCCGGGAGGCCCGGCTGTTCGCCCTGCCGAGCGAGTACGAAGCGTTCGGCTTGGTGCTCTTGGAATCCCTCGCCCACGGGACCCCGGTCGTGGCCTCCCGCGTCGGGGGGATCCCCGAGTTCATCGAGGACGGTCGCGCGGGGCTGCTCGTCGCCCCTCAGGACGCCGGGGAGATCGCCCGCGCGTTCATGAAGCTCTGGGACAACGCCCCGCGTCGCCGTGAGCTCGGCGACTACGGCCGGACCCAGGTCGTCCCGCGGTTCAGCTGGGACACCCTCGTGGAGCGGCTCGACCAGCTGTACGCCGAGGTCCGGACCGGATGAACATCGCGGAGGTGGCCCTACGGTTCGACGCCCCGGGCGGTGTCGAGACGAACGTCCGCGAGGTCGCTACGCGGCTCGTGCGGAAGGGCCATCAGGTCCGGGTCTTCGCGAGCGACCTCTACGACGAGTCGGGTTGGCAGCGGCGGCCCGACTCCAGCCGCTCCGTCGATGGCGTCCCCGTGGAGCGGTTCGCGGTGTACAAGCGGCTCATCCCGGGGCTCACGCTTCCGTTGATGCCCGGGCTCATTGCCGCCCTGGCCCGCTCCGGGGCCGACGTGGTCCACGCCCACTCGCACCGGTACGGACACGTACTCCAAGCGTTCCTCGCCAGCCGAGCGACCGGGGTCCCGTTCGTCGTTTCCACGCATTACCACCCCGCCGACCGTCGCGAACCTCCGTTCAAGCGGGGGATGCTTCGGATCCAGGATGTCGGGTTCGGCGCGACGGCCTACCGCGGCGCCGCGGCGATCGTCGTCGAGACCGAGCTCGAGGCGGACCTGGTGGCCGAGTTCGCGCCCCGGAGGAAGATCGCGATCGTTCCGCCCGGGATCGACCTGGCGGAGTGGACCGACCACACGTCGGCCGTCCGACCCGACGGGCTCCCGGCGCGCTACCTCCTGTTCTCCGGTCGTGTCGCGCCCAACAAAGGCCTCACCGTCCTGCTCCGCGCCCTCGCGCAGATGGCTCCCGCCGAGCGGATCCCGCTGGTCATCCTCGGACGCGACTGGGGGGAGCGGGAGGAGCTCGAGCGGCTGGCGCGGCAGCTGGGCGTCGCGGACCGCATCGTCTGGCTGGGTCATCTCGACGATCGGGCCGCATACCGCACGGTGTTCCGATGCGCGACGCTGTTCGTCCTTCCGTCCGAGTGGGAGGCGTTCGGGCTCGTGCTCCTGGAGGCGATGGCGGCCGGAGTGCCGATCATCGCCACCCAGGTGGGAGGCGTCCCTGAGGTGCTCGGCGCGGGACAGTACGGGACGCTCGTTCCGTACGGCGATGTTCCCGCGCTCGCCCAGGCGATCCAGCGATCGCTCGATCGCCCCGAGGCGATGCGGGCGACGGCCGCCCGGGCTTCGGAACGCGTCCGCCGGTTCGATTGGGATCGGAGCGTCGAGCGGCTGGAAGAGGTGTTCGTCCGAGCGGCCGAGACCTACGAAGGGGCGTAGTAGGTTGTTGGACCGGAAGGGCGAATCCCTCGGTTGGGGCCGACCCTAACAGCCGCCGGAGACGTAGACCGAGATGAGGATCGACCCGAAGCTGCGGTAGTACGCCGTGGTCCCGTGGTAGGTCGCTGTGAGTGTCACGCTGCCGCACGTGTTGTCGCTCGGACGGTAGGTGAAATTGCAGCTCCCCTTGGTGAGGGCACAGACCCCCTTGTTGGAGAGCGAGCCCGTGCCTCCGGAGCTCACCCGGACCGAACCCGTGGTGTAATTCGAGGCGTTCCAGCCGTTGGTCACCGTCACCGTGCAGCTCACCTTGCCACCGGGGTGGGTGAAGGTAGGCGTGCACGCGATCGCGGTGGACGTGATCTCCGCGTTCGTGAACTTGACCAGGACCGTCCCGTTGTCCGTCGTGTACGTGTAGGAGCAGCCCCCGCCCCGCCCGCTGTGACCGTGGCAGGTGATGGTGTAGTTCGTGTTGGTCGTCCCGTAAACGACCTTGCCCGTGTTGACGTCGGTTCCGAAGAAATTCCCGACGGTCCAGTACGTGTACGTGCCGTTCAACCGCGCGATGTAGGTGGAGTACGTGAGGTTGTACGACGCCTTCGCTTCTCCGGGCAGCCGGAACGAGAAGAGGCCGGTCCGGTAGTAGCTCACGCCGGCGCCATCGGCCCAGCCCGTTCCCTTGGACGTGTTGAATGCGAACGTGCAATCCCAATTCGAGGTGCAGTTCGTCACGGTGCCGCGAACCGGGGCCGGGAGCACGGCGTAGTGGAAGACCGCCGAGGGACTCGCGATCGGGGCAGGTGCGTTCACTCCGCCCAGGGCCGGAGCGACCAGGAAGATCGTCGCCGCGGCGAGCGCCCACGCAAGCGCTCGAGGCTTCACGCTCCGGAGAGCCGCGGTCGAGCCCTTAAGGCCTACTGCAGACCCGTACGGAGGGACGGGCAGAACTCCGGCCGGCGGTCGCTTGGGGAAGGGCCGGGTAGTCGAGCCGCCCCGCTCCAGCACTCGGGGGGAGGGCCAGGACCTCTTCAACTGATGTGGATGTAGTTGAGCTTCCAACCGTTCCCGAGCGTCGCCATGTTGAACGCCCCGATCACGGTCCCGCTCGCGTAGCCGTTGATCCCCGTGTTCATGTCGCCGTACCAGACGACGTTGAGGATGTACTGGTGGCTCGCATTCATCGACTGCTGGGCGGAGGCGTTGAAGACCCACGCGAAGCTCGTGTTCCCCGAGACCGGCCAGCCGCCGTAGTTCACGCTGTACTGGTACCAGCCGCTGCAGCCGACCCCGTAGCACGACGTCCCGTTCGTCTGGTAGAGGTCGTAGTAGATGCCCGGCCAGCTCGACGGGGTGGTCACGTAGCTCCCGTTCGTAAGATCTTGGATGTTCGCGTAGCCGAACACCTGCAGCTGGTCGAACATCGAGCATTGCCAGTAGGTCGAGGTGGAGGTCGGCTTGGGACACGCCGTCGCCGCCGAGATGAGGAACGTCCCGCTCCGGGTGAACGTCCAGTTCGCCGTGATGAGGTGCGCCCCGCTCGTCTTCACGTGGAGCGGAATCGCGACGCGGAACTGCGCGTTCACGTCGGCGTAGTTGTTAATCACCTGGCCGCCGACGGTCTTGTTGCCGCAGATCCTGTCCGTGCCGTTCAGCGAGAACGTTCCCAATCCGGACGAGGCGTTCCAGTGGGGCTTCGCGAGGAACTTTGCCGAGCCGCAGCCGCCGACATAGACCGCCGTGTACGGGTACCAAGTCGTGCCCTTGTACGGACCCTTTTCCCACACTCCGTGAGTTCCGCTCGCGAGGCCCGTGGGCGTGAGCGCGATCAGCACCACCACGATCGCCGCCCCGGCCGAGACTCCCGAGACGGATCCGCGCAGCTTCCGATTCGCCCGCGAGCCCAACGCGCTCATCGGGACCGAGACCCTTCGTGCTGTGATCTGCTGCATCTTCCCCTCAGCTGATCGTGATGGAGTTCAGCACCCAGCTGTCCCCCGCGAGACCCATGTTGAGCACCGCCGACGCCTTCGCGGTCGGGTATCCGTAGGGGCTCTCGTCGACGTTCGCGACGACCGAGCCGTAGAAGTTGACGACCACGACGTAGTGGTGGGAGGCGTTCATCGACTGGTAGCCCGTCGCGCTGAAGTTCCACGTGAACGTCGTGCCGCCCGAGAAGCCGCCGTTCGCGCCGTTCGAGGAGTTGCTCGAGTAGCAGTTCCCGCTGTAGCAGTACGTGGAGTTCTGCTCCTGGGTGTAGTTGAACATCCCCGGCCAGTAGTTGTTCGGGTAGACCGAGCTCCCGTTCGTCATGTCGTGAAGGTACGCGTAGCCCCCGATGCTGACCAATGCGTAGGCGTAGCAGCTGGAGGAGACGTAGTGACCGGCATAGACGGGGTACGGGCACGCTCCGGTCGTGACGACCGACTCCGTTCCGCTCACCGTCATTGTCCAATTGGCGAGCACGAAATGGCCGCCGGTCGTGACCCCCTTGAGCGGGACCGCGAGCTGGAACGTCGTGTAGCCGTTGTTGTCGCTGTTCACCCCGCCCGCGATCTTGCAGCTCTTCGCGTGCGCCGCTTCGGCGAAACCCGCGGTGCCTGTGGCCGGATACCAGAACGGCGACTTCAGCAGGCCCGCATTGCCGCACCCGCCGGTGGCGATCGAGTACGTGGGGTTGTCGACCGTCTTTCGGTAGGGCGCCTTCATCACGACGCTCGCCAGCGGGCCCGCAGCGCCCATCGCTGGGATGACGAGCAAAATCGCGACCGACGCAACGCTCGTTCCCCCGAAAGCGGCCGCCGCCCGCGCGCCAACGCCCCGCCAATTCGACCCTGTGTCCTTCAACCCCACCGGCTTCCCTCCGACCGTCGAATCCGGCCCGGTCCCCGGAGACCGTGACCGAGCGCCCGAACAGAGGCCCGCTACATCAACCTCCTACCATGCGCGTCGCCCGAGCGCACAGAACAGGCGCGAATGCTGCGCCGCCGCCCACTCCGAGGCGTCGCAGAAGAGCGGCGTAGAGAGGACGGGTTGGCGCAAGCACCGGGTCGGCGCGAATCTCGTGGAATCAATCGTTCCGCGGCGGGTCCGGTGCGGTCTTTCGGCGGGTTGAGCCGCGGTCGAGCGCGGCGACCTCGCCGGCCATGGCCTGGAGCGCGTTTCGCTCCTCCCCTGTTTGGGCGAGATTCAACGCTCGCAGGGCTGCGGCGAGGACGCGGTACCGCACGTCAATCCGCGCCCCGAGCGTAAGCCCGAAGGATCGCGAGGCCCTTCCGGAGATTGGGCCGGGAGGCGGCGAAGGAGAGCCGGAGGTGGCCGGCGCCCAACGAGCCGAACGCATCCCCCGGCGTGGTGATCAGACCGCGCTGCAGGAGCGCCCCCGCGATCTCCTGGGCCGTCCCCGGCCACGTGAATCGGGGGAACGCATAGAACGCCCCCGATGGCGGAAAGACCTTCAATCCGGGAATCCGGTTCAGTCCCTGACTGAAGAGCGCCCGACGCGCGCCGAACTCCTTGAGCATGAGTCGACGGGCCTCCGGGTCCGCGATGAGTCCCGCTAGTACGGCGGCTTGGGCTGGCGTGGACGGACAGGCCATGAGGTGGTAGTGGACCTTGTTCAGCTCGACCGCGAGCGACCGCGAGGCGACCAGGAAGCCGATCCGCCAGCCCGTCATGGCGAACATCTTCGAGAACGACTGGACGACGACGACGCGGTCGGTCTTCCCCCAGAACGATTCGAACGTCCCCTCGTAGACCATCTCCTCGTAGACCTCGTCCGAGACGATCGTGAGGTCGTGGCGGTCGGCGAAGGCGACGATCCGGTCGACGATTGACTTCGGAAACACACCCCCCGTCGGGTTCGACGGGCTGTTGACGACGATTGCTTTCGTCTTCTTCGTGACCTTGGCCTCAAGCGCGTCCAGGTCCGGAAGGTACCCATTCCGCTCTTCGAGGGGGTATGGTACGGGGGTCGCGCCGGCAAGACGCGCGTGCGGCGCGTACAGGACGAACCCCGGGTCGGGGACGAGCACCTCGTCGCCGTTGTCGTAGAGCGTGAGGGCCGTGGCCATGAGTCCCTCCGACCCGCTTCCCGTGATGATCACGTTCTCCCGCGAGGTGTCGGGGGCGCGGTCCCGGTATCGTTCAGCGAGCTTCTCGCGGAGCGGGTGGATCCCCGCCGACGGGCCGTAATGGTTCATTCCGTTCTGGACGGCCGCGCAGAGCGCGTCGATGATCTCGCGCGGTGGCTCGAAGTCCGGTTCGCCAAGCCCTAGGTTTATCGCATTCGGTGGCGCCGCCTCGAACATCCGGCGGATCCCGGAAATCTCGACCTCGCGGACCCGCTGCGCGACCAAGGTCTTCGCCGGAGCCGGCGCGCGACTCATTAGCGTTCGTACCCCGTGCGGGAGTCTCGCCGACCGGAGATGGAGTCGGCGCGTCCGGCACAACGCCCATGTACCCCGGACCGTCCGGCGCTCTGGGGGGAGCCACGACGTCAGTCAGGGTGGTGGTCGGGGCCCAGTTCGGCGATGAGGCGAAGGGGAAGATCACCGACTTCCTCGCCGAGAACGCCCGCTACGTCGTCCGGACGGGCGGCGGCCCGAACGCCGGTCACACGATCTATCTCGGCGAGGAGCGGATCGTCCTCCACCAGCTCGCGTGCGGCGTCCTTCGCGAAGGTGTGACCGGCATCAGCGGCCCGGGGATGGTGATCGACCCGGCCGCGCTCGAGTCGGAGATCCACGAGCTCGACGAGCGTCACCTACTGAAAGGGGAGGTCGTCATCAGCGAGCGGGCGCACGTCCTGCTCCCGTTGCACCGCGTGGAAGACGCGTGGGAGGAGAAGCTCCGGGCAGCGCAGTCAAGCGGGGGCGAATTCGGCACGACGCTCCGAGGGATCGGCCCGGCCTACGCCGACCGGTACGGCCGATGGGGACTCCGCTTCGCAGATCTCCTCCACCATGATGTGCTCCGACGCCGGATCGACCTGCTGTACGCCGAGAAGTCTCACATCGAGGGGCTCCCCGCGAAGGACGAGGTGCTTCAATCTCTCTCCGAGATCGGGGCGCGTCTCGCGCCACGAATCCGCGCCACCGAGCCCATCCTCTGGGGCGCGGTCGAACGCCACGAGAACATCATCCTCGAAGGCGCGCAGAGCGCTCTCTTGGACGTCGACTTCGGCACCTACCCGTATGTGACCAGCTCACACCCCACGTCGGCCGGGGCGCTGGTCGGAAGCGGGATCCCGCCGCAGGAGCTAGACGAGGTCATCGGGGTTGCCAAAGCGTACGCCACTCGCGTGGGGGTGGGCCCATTCCCGACCGAGCTCACAGACGAGATGGGGGCATACCTCCAACGCGAAGGCGGGGAGCGCGGCGCCACCACGGGCCGCCCACGTCGCACCGGCTGGTTCGACCTGGTTCTCTTCAGGTACGTCGCGAGGCTGAACGGCTTCACGTCACTCGCCCTCACCAAGGTCGACGTGCTGGGAGGCCTGACCGAGGTGCCGGTCGCTGCCGCCTATAGAACCGACGACGGCCGGACGCTCACCGACTATCCGCCAGCTGTGTCGGAGGAGCTCGCGCGGGTGACTCCGGTCTACCATCGTATCCCCGGGTGGCCCGAGTTCAACCAACGCCTGCGTGATCGATTGCACCGGGAGGGCGTCCGCGCCCTCCCCGAACCGCTGAGGCGATTCGCGGAGTATCTCGCCGCCGAGAGCCGCGTTCCCGTCGAATGGATCAGCTTCGGTCCACGGCGCGAGGACACGGTCTGGCTCGGACGAGGATCTCCCCCATCGAGGTCGCGCCCGGTGGCCCGATGGGCGGCATGACCTGGCGCCCGGTATCACCGAGCGCGGTCCGCTCCTTTCGGCTCCGGCGCTTCGCACACCTCGGCGCGACGCTTATCGCCGTCGGCGATGGTCGATTGCCGGGCTCGTAGTCCAGCGGTGAAGACGTCGCTCTCACACAGCGAAGACCGCCGGTTCGAATCCGGCCGAGCCCATTGGTGAAGGTGGCTAGTACCGATTCGCCGATTCTTGCACTAGCCTGCTTGGCACCGGTGACTACGCGGGGTTGCAGAACCATGCGAGTCGCCAGCGTCGAGTACGAGGAGGTGTGCTGTCGCAGACTTGATAGGCACTGAGAGTCCGGTGCACGCAGTTCCCGGAATTCCGATTTCCTCGCGTCATCAGCCCTGGATAATCTTCCCGTCCCACGCGCCTCCGGCCGGAACGGAGGCATGCTGGTGGATCAGTTCCCAGACGTTCGATTTCTTCTCGAAACAGTCCGTCTCACGGACGAGCATGGACTTGGTCCCTCCGGCCTTAAGCACGACGTTTACCCGCTGAACCGAGCAGGCGATACCCATCGTCCCGCCGATCTTCACGTCCAGCTTCAAGATCTCGACCTTGCACGACTCGAACGTCGCGAAGACCTTGTCGAAGAACTCCTTGGCAGGGGCCACTCCCTTCGACGCGAAGGCCGGGATGTCGAACCAGAGCGCGTCCTTGGCCCAGTGACGGGTGCTCTGAGAGCCGGACATCGACTCGGCCATCTCGTTCACGATCGCGACAATCGCTTCCCTATCAGACTCTGGGGAGGTTCCGACCATACGTCTTCCTCGAAGTCTGGTAATGCCCAAACCATGTTAGCGCGCACGTCCACGCTCGCGCACCTTGTCTCACAAAGTGCACAGAGGGCCGGAGTGCGCCGCCTACCCGAGCTTCACTCGCAGGATGATCTGGCTCGTCGTGTGCTCGATCTTCGGCACGAGCCCGAAACTCCGTGCCATCTCCCCGAAGTACGCTTCAAGGAAGCGCGACCACTTCTCCCCGAACTCGTGGTGGGCAGTGAAGGTCAGGACCGATCCCCTGGTCTCGAGATCGCCTCGGAAAAGGTCGACATATCGGGCAATCAATGCGAGGTAGCGCTGGAGGCTCTCGGGACTTATCTCCTTGAACCAGAGGTTAACGTACTCCCGGGGTAGACGGCCGCCGAGCTCCGCCGCGCGCCGGACGAGGTCCTCTTCATCGCACGAGGCGAAAATCCCGCTCAAGACCGCCCTGGAGCACGAGACCATCCCGAACCTCTCCGTGTACCGGTCCCAAGCGGCGAACTTCTCCAGCATCCCCGCGACCAGGCCATTGACGCTTGCCCGCCGACGGGCTGCCTCCTCTTGGAGCACGCGGTCTAAATCCTCAGGGATTCGGATCGTTCGCAGTACCGTTTTTTTCCGGCCGGCCATAATGAGATTGGTCTGTGGCACAGTGTAGTTCTCGTTAACGGTCGGGCCCCACATTTCCTGACCCAGCTCGGTGAACGGAGGTTGGGGGCGCGTCGCTCATTGCCGTCTCCCCTTCACCGCCCGTAGGGTAGTCCCGGCGGGCGGGTTCACTCGCCCAGGATTTCGCATCCTCCGCCGAGGATTAGACGCCCCAGCGTTGAAGCAGTTTGAGCGGGACGACCGGGATGCGTGGATCGCACTGAGCAGGCAGTCCCCCGATATAGTCGACCGACGGGACGACGAACGCTACCGGCGTAACGGTTCGGAGGTCGATGTCCCCAACGACTCTCCACTCTCTTTCGTGCGTAAAGTCCTGGACCGCACCGGACCCTGGCGGGGAGTGCACGTTCGCAAGGTCGGAGAGCCGCTGGAACTCGGAAGAGTTAGCTCTCTGTCCAACAAGTGCCCCGTAGGCCGGCCTAGAGACGTAAACACAAGA
Source organism: Thermoplasmata archaeon (assembly GCA_035656255.1). Taxonomy (GTDB): domain Archaea; phylum Thermoplasmatota; class Thermoplasmata; order Lutacidiplasmatales; family UBA184; genus Lutacidiplasma. The sequence continues at coordinate 83,502 of DASRSV010000027.1, read as the reverse complement.
ACCGCCGCCAACCGAGAGAATATCCGACTTCCGGAAGACCAGGCCAAAACGGCCAAATCGCTCGGTGTGGGAGATGAGCCCGGGGAGCGTACACTCGCTTAGGCACACCCTCGGGTTCCCGATCGAGCCCGACGGAAGCGACGAAGCCAGAATCTTGCCAGAGGCCATGATCTTCTGGAAGGTCGCCCAGGACGTGGCGTCAGCCGGCGCAAGCAGCTGCTGGACGGTCGCCGGGTCGAGGGGATTCTTCCAGATTCCTCGGAGGGGGAGCATCGCCGATGCTGTCGTGAAATGGGCGACGAACGGGCTCCAGTCGCGCTGTTGAGCTTGAAGCCCGGCGATTGCGCCCTCGGCGACTGCCTCCAGCTCGTGAATGACACCCATCCTTTCCTCGGTGGGTTACCTGCCGCCCAGTTGGGTCGATACGCGGATCGCTTATCAGTGAGAAACCGCCGAAACGGCGGTCCGCTACGAGCTCGGTTCGGGGGTCCCAGCGGAGGCCGTCGGCTCGGCCCATTTCCATGAATACCAGACGATGATAGCACAGGTCGCAATGAGGGCCGCCGAAACGAATGCGTATGCCAGCGTGGGAGTCCCCACGAACAGGGTTGCGAGTTGAATGAGGGCCAAGACAGTGGCAACGATGATGTTCGCAAGGCGGCTGGCTCGGTACCCGAGCGCCCGGGAGAGAAAGATCATGACAATGGCCGGCTCTACCAACAGAACTCCGGCCAGCAGGAACGCTTGAGTGTAATGGACCGGGGGCGTGCTGTTGATGAAGACGCTGTAGTAAAGTGTTGTAATGTCACCGTAAGTAGCATTAAACATGTAAACGATCCACAGCATCGAGAGCAGTGCTCTCGTCTCCTTCATTTTCTCACCGCGGACCTTCCAGCTGCCTCGGGAGTACCGCGATTGCTATATTCCTTCCGAGTGGGCGCCTCGGGCGAACCCACACGCTCTCGACATGACGTGGAACGCTGCCCTCCGGCGCGCCCCCAATCTCCTCGCGACCTACGTCGCGCTCCGCCTGAACAGGTCCGGGGCGGCTTTGAGTCGCCTGGTGGGTTGAACGATCTGCTGAACCAGCGACGATCGGATCGGAGAATCGACAGGGATTCGACTTTCACTAGACGGGTCGCAGAATCAGTTCAATCCCATCTCCGGTGAAATGGTCGTGCAGGGCTTGGCTACTGGCTCCTGGATTCGGTGGACTTGCGATCGGCCTCGTAGTGCAGCACCAACTCACCGTATTTCATGTGGCTCGCCGACTGAAGCTTCAGGTTTGTCTGCGTTTTCATCGGGTACCAGTAACGGGGCCCCCGACCGAAGACGACGGGCATGATCAGGAACCAGTAGTCGTCGGCGAGATTGAGACGAAGTACCTCGTAAATGAGCCGGGGTCCACCTTCGATGATGATGTTCCCGCCCTTCTCGCTCTTGAGCTTCGCAAGGATCTTCGCTAGGTCGCCCTTCATGACCCGCGAATTCCCCCAATCGAGCTTCTTCAATCGATGAGACAGACAGACCTTGTCGACCCTTTCGAGGAAGCGTGAGTAATCGAACATGAACTTGGGGGCATCCGGCTTCCGTGCCCTGAGCGAGTGAACTCGACGATGGCCCACGAAAGAGCGGCGGCCCATCACGACCGTCGTGACGTCCGAGTACCGGTCGGTCCACATCTTCTGAAAGAACTCGTCCGGTTCGTCCGGATTCCCGGAGGGAAGATCTGAGCCCGGGTACTTGGGGAACTCCCCGCGTCCGTCGAGGGTCATGTAGAGGTTCGCGGTGATCCTACGCGTCATCTCGGCCCTCGCGCGGGAAAGGACGGTTCACTTCCCATAAGCACGGTTCCGTCGGCTCGCGGGGGGTCGGGTGCAGCTCCCCCGGGGGAGTGGCGCCCTGCTGTTGTCCTCGAACCGATTCGCATCTCTGTCGCACTCCCGTTGAACGGGTCCCTGTTCCTCGCCCTCGGTACGAGGGGACTTCTTCAGTCGATGAACCCTTCAACCCGTCGCTCGAGTCGATACGCGGAGCTGGGGCCGAAGAGGTTCGACGGCGGCAGCCGCTAGCGGCCCTGCAGCCGGGTCCCGCGTCGGGTCCCGGTGTGCACCGCGCTCCAAGGCAGCGCCCGAACTCCGACGTTGGGTGGCGACCCACCACCCGTCAGCGTTCGCCCAACTCTAGGTGGCGCCGGATGGGGGAGAGTTGGACGGAGGGGAGGTCGCCCCGGTCGGCGAAGCGCTAGTTGTCGGTGGGGCGTCGGAGTGGTCCGACGGTGGAGCACGACCTCTCCGCGCGCGGAGGAGTAGGACAACACCGATGATCGCCGCCAAAATCGCGACTCCCGCCACTGCGACCCACACCAAGGGGAAAGTACCGCCCCCGTTCAAGGGGGTCGTTGCCGGGGCCGCGCTGGTCTTCGCCGAGGCAACGCCACCGTAGTTGCCGGTGCCGACCTGGTTGGCCGCCGCGACCTTCAGGTAATACGTCGTCCCCGCCGAGAGTCCGTGCAAGGTGTCGTTGAGCACGACGCCCAAGGTGATGGAGGTCCACGGGCCGGACGCCGCCGTGGCGTACTCAAGATCGTAGGCGGTGATTGCGGACCCCCCATTGGCGGCGGGCGCCGTCCAGGAAACTGCGATCGAGGTCGACGAGGTGGCTTGGGCGGTCGGCGTCGGCACCGGGTACGGTACGGTCGCTGGGATTGCGGACGCGACGTTGGACGGGGCCGAAGTCCCCGCGCCGCTAAACGCCTCGACCTCGAAGTAGTAGGCGTTGCCGTTCGTGAGCCCGGTCGCGTTGAACGTGAGGCCCGTGCTCGAGCCGATCGAGCTCCACGGACCCGAGGATGCCGAGCTCTGCCAGACCGAGTAGTTCAGTACCGGGTAACCGCCGGATCCCGACGAGCCGAGCCAAGCCAGGTGCGCGGTCGCATTGCCGGGCGTCGCCTGAAGGGAGCCCGGGGCCGCAGGTACAGGGACCGCGTAAACGAGTTCGACCCCCGAGAGGCCCCCGGCGGCCGCGAGCGTCGAGCTCGTCGAATCCCACGCGACCGAATCGGTCCACGAACTCCACCACCACTGGTCGGGGAGCGTCGCGGTTACGGCGAGCGCGCCCGACGCGTAGTTGTACGCCTGGACCGATTGAGCTCCGTCCTCTACCCAGAGGAGCTGGTCGGCCACGTCCGCGGCGAAGCCGCCGGGCGCGAGCGACCCGAGCATGAGCTTCGGCCCCCACGTCGCGGAGAGCTCATTGTAGATATCGATCTGCTCGTTAGTAGTATTCGAATTGTTCTCGATGAACAGGTGACCCTGCCCATCGCTCCCCAAATTGTACATAACCAGGCCCGGGGCCGACAGTGTACCGACGTAGGCGAGGGTCGTTTCGTTGAACGACTCCGCGACACCACTGTACGCCGACTCCCAGACCCGGTCGGCGCCGGAGTCGATCGTGATGCCGGAGTACGACGTGAGCGTGGGGGTGACGTTGCCCCCAATGGTGCCCCCGTGGCCGGAGAGATGGAACATCGTCAGGTTCCGGCTCCCGTTCGTGTACCACTGGGCGAACAACTCGGCGCGGGCGGGGTCGACGTACAGTTGATTCGCTCCCTGCGGAGCATGGAGCGCACCGACCAACGCTCCGTTCGCGGTGCTTAGGACCTCGATCAATCCCGAGGAGCCGTGGCTCACGTAGACCGTGGAGAGCGCGGGGTCGACCGCGACGTCCCAGGCCGAGGACCCGCCGGACTGGTAGTCCGTCCAGAGCGGGGCGGCCGTGGTCGCGGAGTAGGCGCGGACGGCTCCGGGTGAGTCGGTCAGCTCGACGAAAATGCCGAGCGTCGGGTCGACCCCCATGCCGCCCATCCCATACGGATATTCGGTGTAGTTCTGGACGAGGCGGATCACGGGCGAGGTGGACGCGAGGGCGACACGGCAGGTCTGGTTGGTGTACGCGGAGCTCACGAGAAGGGTCTCGCTCCCCGAGTTGCTCCACACCGCCGCCGTGAGCGCGTAGCCCGTGCTCACGGGAGTCGCCTCCAGGAAGGTACCGAGAACCGCACCGGTTGCGTTGACCGCGATCAGCTCGGTGAGGGTGGTCGAGATGTTCTCCCCGGTGAGCACGAAGTAGTGGTCAACCGGGTCCCAGCTGATCGCCATGAGGTTGAACAACGGCGCGCTGGCGTTGACGGCGAACCCACCGAACGGGTAGAAGCTGGTGATCTTCGCCTCGACCACCTCGCTCGGCGTGCTCAGGTTCGAGAAGAGGAAGGCGCCGGTCGCCGGGTCGTAGGCCGTCGGACCCGAATTCGTGAATCCGACCAGGTTCAGGATCTCGAAGGTGAAGTTACCGACGTTGACGATGTAGGTCAGGTTCGAATCGGCGGTGACGATGAACAGGTGCTGGTTGGGAACGTCGGTCACCGCGCCGTTGTTGGCGGCGCACACCTTGAGGCCGCAGGTGAAGTTCCAGACGTACAGGACCTGGTAGGAGTTCGGGTCGAGGGCGACCGCCACGAACATCGTCCCCCCGGCGTAGTCGGTGTAGTTGAGAACCAGCATTCGGCCGGACCCCGAGTCGTAGAACAGCTTCGTCGGGGCGAAATCGACCGCCCCGTGGAAGCTCGTGATGTTCGCATGGATCGTGAACGTCTGGGGGTTGATCGCCCACACGTAGTTGGGCGCCGAGGCTGGCCCAAAGGTGATGATCGAGAGGAACAGCTCTCCGCTCGCCGGATCGAGCCCGGCCCCGGAGATGTACCGGTTCGTGTCGGAGCCGAAGAGGTAGTGCGTCGAGGGATTCGCCCCCGTCAGCGCGTTCGACGTCGTGACGATGCCGGCGTAGCTCACACTATAGAGCGTCTCGGTCGACGGGTTGACCAACACCTGGTCTCCGGGGGCGACGGCCCCGATCGCGACCGGAGGTGTAGCGGCGTACACGGTTTCGGGAGCCACGCTGGCGTGGAACCCCTCGGCGGGAGCTCGCGCAGCAGTCTCGGTCCGAGGGGAGTGGACTAAGGCCGGCTGGTTCGCCGGCCCGTGGTTCGAAAACGCGAGGCCGATCACCACCCCCGAAGAGACGGCTACGATCGACACTAGGATCGCGACGACAGCTCCTACGCCCAACCTGACCTGCATCAGCAATTTTCCCCTGCGGAGTTCCTTACGCCCGACTCGCTCGTTGAGGACCGAGTATTTGGACCCGCGCTTGACTGGAGTCGGACGTCGTCCCGACCCGAACGGTTGCGATTTCGATCGACCTGAGGCCCGCGCCTCGGGTTTTCTTGGTCCCCCGGGCCCGCGTTCTGCTAAGCTGCGGGACCAAAGCCAACCTCATTCGGTCCAGGTTGAAGAAGTGCTCTCACTGAAGGTTGTCCACACTCATTTAGGAGGTTCCCATGGTCTGTGTTGGGGAGGCCCCCCGCACGGGGCGCCCCCGATTAGTCCGAGACTATCGGTGCAAGCTCGGCGTACCCGTGCCCTCCGAGATTGCCGATCCGACGTCGATCTTCGCCCCGGCCTTCCTCCGCGCCCCGCCGCCGCGCGAGGGCGGGTCTCCGTTATCCCCTATCGCGGCGGTCTTCCTAGTGAGGAGAAAAGTGACAGCAATCACTGAGCCCCAGATCCGCGAGATGATCGCGGTCGTCAACAGCCGAAACGTCGACAAGGTCATGGACCAGTTCGCCGAGGACGCGACCTTCCAGACCCCCAACGAGGAACTCCCGGTCCAGGGAAGGGCCGCGATCCGCACGGTCTACAGCAATGCCTTCGCTGCGTTCCCCGACTGGACCATTGAGCCGAAGACCATCTCGGTCGTCGGCAGCGAGGTCCTGATCGTGAACTCGGTCCACGGCACGCACGACGGACCGCTCACCGGAGCCGCGGGCAAGTCCATCCCCGCGACGCACCGAAAGTTCTCGCAGGAGCAGATGACCCGGGTCGTCCTCAACGAGAAGGGGAAGGTCCAGTCGCTCCGCGCGTACGGGAACCCCGCCGAGCTCCTTCGCCAGCTCGGACTCTAGGGAGAACTCGACGACGGTCGCCCGCCCGGGCGACCCGAGGTCGACCAACCATTTCCAGTCCCGCGCCCCTGCAGGTCGGGCGTGCAGTTCGCAACATCGCGGTTTCAGACCTTGAGTCTACGGCCCGCGCTCGGCACTCAGCTCTCCCGCGGCGAGGGGAACCGACTGAGCCACGAATCTCGCTCATGGTGATCGATTCGAGCGTCGAAATCTCGAAGATCACCGGGCAGAAGACCTGGCGTTCGGCTTGCCGGTCGGCACGCCGGGCTTCGAGGAGGGGGACCTCGCCGACCCACGCGGAGAGCGACCTACCGGATTGGGTCTACAGCCGGGTGGGTGGGTGGGTATGCGACGGAGCCCACGCATCTTGGACGAGCTCGCTGTCGATCTGTTCGTAGACGCGCCGGTGGTTCTCGCACAGTCCAAAGTCGCGGACCGTAGCGCCCTCTCGACCCCGCCCCATTCCGATTCCCTTCAAGGTCGCGGTGTACTCGGCCTGATCGCGGCATTGAATGGTGAGAGTCATTCGCCGATCGACCGCCGGCATGGAATTCCGGGGGAAGGCGTGGGTGGCAGCGACTGCGTTCTCACAAGTAGCCATGGCCCGGGCAAGCGCCCCCACTACAAGGCGCAGCCCCCTGAGCTCCACACCCGACTGTCCTGGCCCGGCGCGGAGAATCGCGGGCCCGATGGGAGCGGAATGGCCCACCGCCGGCCCATCGTGCGGCATCGATGGCTTGATGTCCGGGCTGGAGCGTGCCTTTGTATGGTCGACCGTCAGAAGACGCTGATCGAATTCGTCACGGCATGGGCCGAGTACCAGATGCGGCTGAGTGGGATCGGATCGGAAGCGAAGAAGCTCGCCGCCGACAACCCGGGCTTGCACCAGATGATCGGGCGCATTACGGATGAGCTCGCAAGCTCGCCCGAGGACCAGCGTCAGTTGGCCCTGCGACTTGCGATCGCAGAGTTCAGCAGGCAGCGCTGAAGCGTCCCGAGGGGTGGATCCCGGGCGACCGCTCCCGGCTCTCGTTCGCTTCGGACCCAGCACGAGCTGAGTCTCTGTCCCACGCGAAACCGGCCCGCGAGCTCCGTCGCGCTCACCTTGAACGGGTCCGGATCGAGGTGAGTACCTCGCGACCGCCCGCGGCGGGTAACCACCGGCCTTCGCCCCGTCGTCGATGCGGGGAGTTCCCCGCGCCTAGGAGGTTCCGAGTTTTCCCGGGTTTCCTCGCCGCGGTCGATGACCGATGCGCGTACGGCCGGGCAAATCGATTCGATCGCGAATCCCGTCGGAGAGGAGCGCTGTCGCCGTCGCCTGAGCGCGTGAAGGAGGCTCGGAGATCGGAGAGGCGCCCTAATGTAACACCGGGGCTACCGGGTCCCGGTCATGGCGAAGAAGAAGACCAAGGGCAAGAAGAAGAAGAGGTAGCGACCCCTACGGGTCGTCCTCAGACGACAGGGGGATTGCTTGCGTTGACCTCTCACCTCGCCGGTCTGGCGGGGGATGTTTGCGGATCCCCCTCGCTTGAATCGTCCATCGATTGAGCCGTGGCATTTCCCGGCGATTCTGCAGGTTGGACCGCCTCATGACGGAGAGGCCGTCCTCCCACGCATTCCCTCGGTCCGCTCAACATTCGCTGCGCGGACGATGCGGTCGGTTTCCCTCCCCAGGGGCCATGGCCGGTACCTCCCTGCCCGGGCGCCGTCGCGAAGCAGGATCCTCCAGTTGTTGCTCTTCACCGAGAATCGATCAGCAAACACTAGAGAAGACTCGCCGTGACCGAACGAGGGTGGGGCCGACGACCCGTCGAGGATGGCGCGCCCCCGCGGGCGTAGGAGGGTTTAATCCAAGGACCCGTTTCGGAACTTCCGTGTCGGTCGGACTCGGGCCTAGAGAGAAGCTCCTGACGGTGTTGGCGATGGTCGCGTTCGTGGGTAGCGGCTTCGCGGCGTTTGCGCTGGTTCCTTCTGCCTCCGTTGGCCATCAGGGAAGCGCGGGGCCAGGCGCTGCGTCGAGCGCGATGTTCCACGGAACGACTCCGGGTACCTCATCGAATTGGGCCGGATACGCGATCAAGACTGGGAAGGGAGCCGTTTCCGACGTGTCGGCCCGATGGCAGGTTCCCCAGATCAACGCCGCCTGCCCGACGGCGGCGCGTTACTCCTCGTTCTGGGTTGGAATCGACGGAGACGGGAGCCCGACCGTCGAGCAGATCGGGACGGACACAGACTGTTCCGGCGGATCCGCCGTCTACTACGCGTGGTATGAGTTCTACCCCAACCCATCCCACAACCTCGCGATGACGATCTCGCCCACGAACCGGATGAGCGCCGACGTGCACTACTCGACCTCCACCGGGAAGTTCACGCTCTCGATCAAGGACCTGACGACCGGAAAGTCGTTCTCGACCTCGAGCGCTGTGTCGACCGCCAAGCGGGCGTCCGCGGAGTGGATCGCCGAAGCTCCGTCCATCGGGACCTCGATCCAGCCGTTGACCAACTTCGGCTGGGTGACCTTCCGCTATGCGTCCGCCACCATTTCGGGTCACACGCACTCCATCAGTGGATTCTCGAACATCGCGATCACGATGTGGAATACGGCGGGCACGAAAGTGATGGCGTCCGTTGGGGGACTCACCTTCAGCGGCACTACGTTCCAGGTCACCTGGAAGTCCTCGGGTCCCTGACTCGGGCCCGGTTGCGCGCCGGGTACGTTCCGGCCCGGTGCCCGATCGAACCTCTTCGGCGCCTTTCGCTCGGGTGCAAGCCCGCCGGCGGCTCCGAGGCGGAGGGGAGCGCGGATCCGCTCCGCGCGCGCTCCTCACGCCGGTTCGACCTTATAGGCGGGCCCGGTAGCAATCGATCGGGGGCATCCGGTGGCCATCGACCTCACGGCCCTGACCGCTGGCGCGACCTGGGCTGTGGCCCTCGGGACGGTCGTGATCCTGTGGTGGCAAGTCCGCGTTTCCCAGCAGCTCAACAGCGGCAACGCGGTCATGGCGCTACGGGAACGGTTCGAGGCTCCCCGGCTGCGGCGCGCCCGACGTGAGCTGAGTCAGCGTCTCCTCGCCGGGAAGCACGAGGACATCACCAGTCTCGAGGTCGCTGCGTTCTTCGAGCTGGTCGGGGCGCTGACCCACCGAAAGGTCCTCGACCGGTTCATGGTCTGGGAGGCGTTCGGCACCTGGACGACGGGGTACTTCTACGCGCTCCGCCACCCGGTCGACGTGATCGGCCGGGCTCGACGAGAATTGAAGGATCCGCTCATCATGCACGAGATGGAGTGGTTGTCCGCGCGCGTACTCGAGATCGACCGACGCGTGCTCGGGAGCGGTGATCCCAGCGACGCCGAGCAAAGCGAGGGGGCGAGGATCCTCCTCCAACGGGAAGCCGAGCTCGATATCGAGTGAGTTCGGGCAAGATAACCGGTATCCCGTTCCGAGCCGTGAGAATCCCCCGGGCGCCGCTGCGGCCCGGAGCGACACCTCTTCTCCGGCGCGAGCCTCATCGACGCTTGATCGTCGGCTCGGACACCGATGCGGTCGCGAGGCCACCGTGTGCCCCGACCGAGCGGCTCGACCCCCAAGGCCCTGATCGTGGCGGAAGCAGAGGCGTAGGACGTTGACAAGGGTCCACGTCGGTCCGCCGCGTACGGTCGGCACCGCCGGTAGATTCCTTCCGGCCGACGAGGTGTTGAACTACGAACGCATTCCGACATACGAATTTAGCTATCTAAACATGGGCCGGGAACCGTTTCGCCCCCTGCGACTACATGTACCCCTGTGGCGTAGGGCCCGGCATGACCGACCCGGCAGCGCGTCTCGCGCACACGGTATTGGGACAGAACCTGAAGGTTCGCAAGGGCGAATCCGTCTTGATCGAATCGTGGACCCATGCGCTCCCCTACGCGCAGGCGTTCGTCGCCGAGGCCCGACGCCTCGGCGCGCACCCGACCGTCCTCTACGAGGACGAACGGGCCTGGTGGAACGCCGTCGACGGAAAGAAGTACACCTCCGTCGGGACGATGTCCGAGGCCGAGAAGGCGGCCCTGAAGGCCGCCGACGTGTACGTCTACTTCTGGGGACCCGAGGACCGGCCCCGGCTGGCGAAGCTTCCGGACACGGTCCAGGAGAAGATCACCGACTACAACGAGGGCTGGTACAAGATGGCCCGAGCGGCCGGGGTCCGGGGCGTCCGGATGACGGTCGGCCAGGCGACCGACCCCCAGGCGAAGACGTTCGGGTTCGACGGCGCGGACTGGCGTCAGCGGCTGATCGAGGCCGGTGAGGTCGACGCCGGGAAGATGCTCAAGTCGGGCCGACGCGTCGTCGACCGTCTCCGGAACGGCTCGAAGCTCCGCATCCGCCACGACAACGGCACCGACCTGACCATCGGACTGAGGGGCGTGAAGACCCGCGTCGACGTGGGCCTGCTCGACGAGGCGGCAATGAAGCGCCCGTACGGAATGATGTCGAGCAACCCGTCCGGTCAGGTGTTCGTCGCCGTCGACCATGCCGCGGCGGAAGGCATGTTCGTCAGCAACCGTGCGGTCTACTACGGCCCCGACGCGTACGATGGTTACCGGTGGAAGTTCGAGAACGGACGCCTCGCCGAGCACTCCGAAGGGAACGGAGCAAAGGTGTTCCAGGAGGCCTACGCCAAGGCCCCGAAGGGAAAGGACGTCCTGGGCTACCTCTCCATCGGGCTGAACCCGAAGGGACGGGGCGTCGCCCCGTGCGAGGACACCGAGGAAGGCGCCGTCCTCATCGGGATCGGGAACAACGGGATCGCGGGAGGAAAATCGAAGATCCCGTTCCAGGCGTTCACGATGATCGGGGAGGCGACCGTCGACGTCGACGGCAAGCCCCTCGCCCGAGGCGGGCGCATCGTCGGGTAGGCCGGCCAAAAGGGAGACGGGCTCGCCCCCCATCGTCGGGCGAACCGGTCTCCCGCGCCGGTGGAGTCAAGCGCGAGCAGTCCCTTCGGCGGTGGCGGTCAAGGGATGGTCGAGCCGGCGGTAGAGCAGGTGGTCGTCGCGCAGCGCGCCAACCTCGACCAGCTCCGACTCTTCGCCTGGGTAGCCCTGATCCTGCTGGTCGCCCAGAATCTCTCGGGACTCTACCTGAACCTCTACGTCGCGCTCCCGATCCCTTCCGGCCTGGGCCTGTTCCTCCTTTCGGCCGTCCTCGATTTCCACATCGCGAACGCGTTCCTCCTCGTGGTCGGGGGTGTCTTCCTCCTCGTGTACGCGGTGAGGACCCGCGTTCGGCGTCTTCGCTGGCTGGGCATCGGAGCCCTGACGGCGGTGGTCTTCGCGCTCCAGGAGGGGTTCGCGTTCACCTTCACGCAGAACAACGGGTTCTCGTTCGGGATGGAGGCCGGATTCCTTGCGGCGATGTTCCTCTGCGGCACGATCCTGTTCCTAACCGCGCCCGCCGATCCGTTGGGAAGCGCAGCCCCGGTCGGGGCACCCTCGACTTCGGAGTAGGCGCCGGCGGCCGACCCAGCGCTCGTCGCGGCGCTAGGCCGGCGGGGACGCGCGCTTTCCGAACAGTACGACGGTACGCCCGTCCGGGTCCCTCAGGAACGCGTACTTCCGTCCGAGGGGAAGGCGATCGCTCGGTGCGGAGAGGAACGGAAAGCCGAGTCGGATCACCCGTTCGAAGGTCTCCTCGAGGTCGTCGACCTCGATGCTGATCACCGTATGGGACGTGAGACCCGGGACCATCGCCGTGGGGAACTCCATCTCGTGGCTGCGCGCGAGAAACTCGCGGTCGAAGATCGTCAGCAGCGAAGTGGCGGTGCGGCATTCAGCGAACGGTCGCTCTCCGTGGACCGGGAGACCCAGGATGTCCCGGTAGAATGCGCGGGTCCGATCGAAGTCTACGGCGACGAGCATCGGGGCAAGGAACCGGGGCGCTTCGGGCGACAACGGCATCCCGCGAGAGCCACGACGGGTAAAGGCCGTCGGGTTATCCGTCCCTCGGCCCGCGACCTCTAACGACTTCGCCTCCGACGACCCCGCCGACGCTCCTCGGCCCATCTTCGGCTCACGGGCGCCCCGTCTTCGGCTTCGCCCGAGGGACCCGGCGCGGCCGGGGCGGACTCGGGACCGGGACTCGCGGCTTCGACCACTACCGCCGCCGCGAGGGGCGGAGCGGTGGTCGTGGTCGTGCCCTCGGCGCGACGCCGGGCCCGGTCCAGGTAGACGTTCAGGAACTCCTGCTCGTGCTTCTGGGTGATCCACCCGGCACGACCGAGCTCCCGGAGCCCGGTCTGCAGCCGCTGTAGGACGTCCGGGTCGGCGAGTACGTCCGACGCCCGGGTGAGCTCCTGGGTCGCGGTCGACAGCCACGGGTCCTGGACGAGCGACTCCTCCATCGTCGCCCGAAGTACGCGGTCGAACTGGGCCGTCCGCGGCTCGAGCGGGAGGACGACGCCTCCGAACAGCTGCTTGAGTCGGCCCGCGATCCCTTTGCCCGACCGCACCTGCATCGGGGGGAACACGACCTGCCGGATGCCCCGCGGGCCGCGGAGCGTCGCCATCCAGAGCGGGAACCAGACAACGCGGATCGCGGCGAGGGACGGGAGGGGAAGGAAGTACCCCGCGAGGAGGTTCTTCTGCGTCGTCCGCGCCGCGATCTGCCCGTCGATCGCCTCGCTGACGTCGCCTCCGGTGGCGAGGAACTCGTCACGGAACAGTTCGCGTTCGGCGAGCGCCTGGGCGTACTGGCGCTCGAGCGCGGCCACGGTCGCGGCGATCCGCTCGAGGTCGGCCCGCTCCTGCGCGTGGATGAACTCCATCGCCCGGCGCGCCTCGGCGATCTGGCGGTTCGCCTGGCGGACCTGGGCCTGCGCCTGCTTCCCCCGGTCGGTGTGGGCCTGGGTGTCGGTCCTCCGGTGGGCCGCCCTCAGTCCGAGCGCCTCGGAGGTGGTGACCGCCGTCTCGCCGTGGGCGACGGTCGTCATCGCGTTCCGGGCCACGAGCATGTGCTCGCTGAGGGCTCGACGGTGGTTGGCATGCACCTGGGCGGCCTCGGCGTCGGCGCGCTCGATCGCCTCGGCCACCCGGGCGCGGGCCTCCTGCTGGAGCTGGAGGTACTCGGCATCGAGCTGAGCGCTCACCGCGGCGACGATCGCGTGGACGCGCTCGCGGACCGTTCCGAGCATCGCGACGTCCGACTCGAACCGGTCGAGCCACTGCTGCATCCGCTCGACGATCTCGTGGTACCATTGGACCTCGTGGCGCGCGGGGAGGAACCCGGAGTGCGGCGACTGGGGGTCACTGCGGAACTGGCTGTGGGCCAGGACGTCGAACAGGAGCGGGGGATCGACCGGCAGGAACCCCTCGACCGTCAGGACCTCCGCGCCCGGGTCGTGGCCGAAGTACGGAACGAGGGAGCGGAGCCGGGTGAGCTCCTCTGCCGGCGGCAGCGACTGGGTGAGCAGCGACCGGACCGTGTCCAGCGGGGGGAGGAGCGTGTAGCGGAACGTCCGCTTCCACACCCCGGTGCCGTCGAAGATGGCGACCTCGGGCGCCGTGCGACCCCGCAGGATGAGCAGCGGCCAGAAGAGGCTCGCGACCGCGACGACTTCCTCGTCGGAACCCCCCGTGATCCGGTTGATGAGATGTCGTCGGTCCGACTCGACTGCGGTCAGGATCGTGGCGAGCACGATCGGCTCGGGGAGCTCGCGGACCGTTCCGCTCTCGTCCGAGATCATCGCGAAGCCGAGCGTCACTTCGTCCGGCTCCCATGCGGGCGGCGGCTGGACGATGGAACCGCGCCGTGGCTCGGCCGCCGCGACCCGATGCGCCAGTTCGTCGAACGTGGCGGGCGTCGGGGGGGCCACAAGGGCCGTGGCCGGCGCCGAAGCAGCGGGCGCCGCGCTCGCGGCGGGCGGTGGCCCCGGAGGGGTGGGGTTGGAGAGCGGCGGAGGTTCCGACGCGGGCGGGGGGGTCGACGGGGGGGTTACCGGCACTTCGAAGGCCTGTACGGGCGGCTTGGCCCTTCGTCGCAGCCGCACGTTCGCCTATCCTCCGAAGCGCGGCAGTCCCCCGGACCAGCGCGCCCGTCTCGAGGAGGAAATGGGGCCCCCCGGGGGATAAACCCGCGGCAGACAGCGGCCGACCGGGGCTCCGAGCTCGCTCCCCACCGTCGCCGTAGCGGCTACTTGGGTGGGGCCGGAGGGGTGGGAGGCGACCGCCCTACGTCGAGGGTACCTCGGTTCTCGGCCATCGTTCGATTGAGCCGCTTGAGGCCGCGCGAGACCGCCACCGCGGTGGCGATGACCCCCGCCGCCAGAGCGACGAACGCCGCCAGGAAGACGACGAGGAAGATGGTCGCGAGGCCGATGAGGCCGGTTGGGAGACTGAATCCGCCCTTCGAGCCGTTCCCGTTGTTGTTCCCGCCACTTCCGTTCCCGTTGTTCCCGCCGTTGCTGTTCACGGTGAGGCGGGTCGACGCTTGGGCATGACTCGCCGCCGGCGTCGAGCTGTCGAGGACGTCGAGATGGATGTTGTACGAACCCGTGGACGACGGATTGCACGTGAACGTCGGATTCGATGAGCTCGTGACGTACGGGATCGACGGCTGCACGCAGCCCGGGGGGGTTCCATTCATCCACGCATAGAACGGCGCGTTCCCGCCCGAGAGCTGGATCGAGACCGAGGCCTGGGAGTTGACGGAGATGGGATTCGGGCTGAACGTGAAGCTGGAGATCGAGAACGTCGGGGCGGCGCGAATCGATTCCGGCGCCGTACGGTCGGTCGGGCTCGCCGCGGCCCGGTACCCCGGGAGGGAGACCGCAAGGATCGCGCCGATCGCGACCAGCGCGACGGTGAGGGTTACGGCGACTCTCCAGAACCGATGCCGACGGGACTCCATCGGCCAATGAGTCTCCGAGTACGGGTATCTATGGCTTCGGGCGGAGCGGCAAGCGCGGCGAGCCGCCCGGCCCGATGGTCCGTGTGGGTCGGTGTTCTCCTCGTGGCCCACCGATTGTCGAGGTCGGCAGGGCGAGCGGAAAGGGCGCCCGGGCCCTCAGCCCATCGCCGGCGCGGCGGGAGTCGTACCGGTTTCCGCCTCCGCGAGGGACGGCAGTCGACCCGCCATGACGACGGCGAAGAAAATCCCCGCGGCCGCGACCGGGAGCAATCCCCACCACACGTCCTGGATCGAGAGCGCCCACGCCGAGGCCAAGGGGAGGCGGGAACCCGTCAGGATGGAGAGCTGGTACGCCCCCAGGACCGAGCCGACGATCGACCCGCCGAGGTTGTTGATGAACCAGACGAGCGACGTCCCGGATCCCACGTCGGTCTTCGCCACGCTGTACTGCACCGCGAGCTGGGTCGGTGCGAAGGTGAGACCGATGCCGAACCCGACGGGGATGAGCGCGCCGGTGAGCCCGACCGGGAGGATGACCGAAACGAAACGGAAGATCGGCGGATTCGTCGGCACCGTCGTGAGCAGGAAGACCCCGATCGCCGCGACGACCATTCCGACCGCGGTCGGGGTCCGATAGCCGAGGCGGCCGGTGAGCATCCCGCCGAGAGCGGCGCCGAAGATCATCGGGACCATCACGGCGTAGAGGACGTCCCGGCTCGTGTCGGTCGAGCCTCCCAGCCCGCTCTGCACGAGCTGGGGGATGAACGTCGCGACGACGATGAGCACGGCGCCCCTCAGGAAGTTCACGCCGCTCGCGGCCGCGATGAGCCGGCTGCGGAAGTACCGGATCGGCACCAGGGGGTCGTGCGCGCGCCACTCCTGCCAGAGGAAGATCGGGAGGACGACGAGGGCGACCCCGAGCAGCGCGAGGGTCCGCGGGTCGGTCCACGCCCAGCCGTGGGAGACCTCCACGAGCGCGTAGATGAGCGTCCCGACCCACGTCGCGAGCAGGCCGGCGCCGACCGCGTCAAATGGACGGGCCTTCACCGGAGCGCGGGTCTCGCGCATCGACGTGAGCACGAGCGCGATCGCGGTGAACCCGACAGGGAGGTTCACGAAGAAGATCCACCGCCACGTCGTGGTGTCGATGATGTAGCTGCCGATGAGCGGCCCGAAGACGATCGCGACGCCGAAGACGCTCGAGAGGATCCCCGCGAGGCGAGCGGCGGCCTTGGGCGGGAAGATGTCGGCGATGATCGAGAAGACGACCGTGAAGAACGCGCCGCTCCCGAGCCCCTGGATCGCGCGGAAGGCGATCAGCTCGCCCATGTTCTGGCTGAAGCCGGAGAGGGCGGACCCGGCCAGGAAGATCACGAGCCCGAACAGGTAGAACGACCGGCGCCCGTACTGGTCGGAGAGCTTCCCGAAGACCGGGATCGCCACCGTCTGCGCGATCAGGTAGCTCGTGACGACGAAGACGAAGCCGTTGAGATCGTGCAGCTGCGCCGAGATCGTCGGGAGCGCCGTCACGACGATGAAGTTGTCGAGCGCGCCGAGCAGGAGCCCCATCAGGAGCGCCGCGAGGATTCCGGCGCTCTGCCGCCGGGTCAGGATCGGTTTCTCGTCGGCCGGTAGCGCGTCGACGGGCGCAGGTTCGGTCATGGGAGCCGAGGCGCGAGCCGGTGTGGGTTATGAATCTGACGCGAACCCGTGACGGAGTCGCACGGAATCCGTCACAGGGAGCGGCACGGGGGTCCCGGGCACCGCCGGTCGGCGAGAGAAGGTGCTTTCAACAGGTGACCTCCTCTCTCTCCCCTCGTAAGGAAGTTCCAGCGTGAGCGAACCATCCTGGATCGGGAACGACCTCCTTGTCACGCCACGGAGCGTCTTTATTTCCGGGGACTCGCGGGTAGGTGTCAATCGCGTGGCGTGGGAGCTCGCGCAGCGCGTGAATCCGAGCTACTTCTGGCTCGAGGTCGGAACGGCCGAGGACTCCGTCGACCCCGACGACCCGGTGGTCGAGGGCGTCGTGCCGCCCGCACAGCTGTACCGGACGATCCCCCCGAGCGACCTGAACCCGGACGTGGCGGTCGCGAACCTCGCGATGTGGTCCGTGATCCGCTCGGACGAGCCCGCCGAGGTGATCCACACGCTCACCGACTTCCTGAGGCTCCCGCCGATCGTCCAGGAGGCGATCGGGAGCGCCCCGCGGAACGGGATGCCGGGGATGTGCGTCTTCGCGAACGGCGATCGCGTCGCGAAGCAGTGGCCCGACGACCCGTCGGAGTCGCGTCGCCTCTTCGAGGTCTGGACTCGGGAGCGGGTGACCCTCGCCTGTACCTTCGTCGGGCCGAACCGACGCGACCGGCTCGAGTGCGACTACGTGTTCAAGTTCCGTTCCGGCCCCGGCGGAAGTTGGCGTACCGGGTCGATGATCTACGAGCGCGCCCCCGAGGAGGTGGGGGTCCGGGTCGGCGAGAGCGTGCCGGCGTTCGCTCCACGCGACCACCCCGCGCCGTCGTAGGCCTAGTCGAGCGGGCCGGTCGACCGGCCGCCGCAGGCGTCGCCCCACCCCTCCGTTTCACGCCCTCATCGGCGGTCTATCTCCTGCGGTCGCGTGCCGAACTCCGTCGGCGAAGCCGATAGGAAGGAATCGATGGCGAGGGTGCTCCACCCCGGCGATATCGTCCATGCGGAACTGAACTCGAACGATCTACCGGCGACGAGGAAGTTCCTCACCGACGTCTTCGGCTGGAAATTCGAGCGGATGCCCGGAGAGATGGAGTACTGGACCTTCCGGCCGAAGGGCGCGCCCCCCGGGGGCGGGCTCATGAAGCCGCAGGGCGGGATGCCTCCGGGGACGGTCAACTACGTCCTCGTCACGTCGTTGGACAAGGCGATCGCGAAGATCGTGGCGAAGGGCGGGAAGATCCTGGTGCCGAAGCAGGAGATCCCCGGGATCGGGTCGTTCGCGGTCTTCGAGGCGCCCGGTGGGCTCGTGACCGGGATCTGGAGGGCGACGAGCAAGCGCTAACGACCGAACCCTTCCCCGGCCCCGCCGAAGCCCCGTCGGTGGCACGACCCGAGCCGATCAGTTGATCGCGGCGTCGGGCCCGATCAGCGACCAGAGGCCGTCCGCGAACTTCCAGCTCTCGTTGATCCAGTAGCCATTGTACCCCCCGAAGAGGAGCACATAGCCGTCCTTCGCGTCGACGACGATGGACGCCGCGAACGGCGACGGAGGCGGAAGCTGGCCGTGGATCCCCGACCACGTCCCGTTCGCGAACTGCCAAGTGTCGCTCAGGAACCCGAAGTCGAAGAGCACGGAATCGTGCCCGCCGTACAAGAGCACGTAGCCGTCGTACGGGTCGTACGCCATCGCGGAGGACGACCGCGCCGAAAGGCCGGAGACGCTGAGGATCGGCGTCCAGGTTCCCCCGGAGAACTTCCACGTGTCCTTGAGCTCGAGGCCGTTGTACCCTCCGAACATCAGCGCTCCGATCCCCGGCGCAAAGGTGAGCGCGGCGCCCGAGCGCGCCGGCGGTGCGGCGAGGGGGGCAAGACGGCTCCAGTTCCCGTGCACGAACGTCCAGGTGTCCGCGAGGTACGAGCTCCCATCGTACCCGCCGACCAAGAGGACCGCCCCGAGCGTCGCGTCGTACGTCATCGAGGCGTTGGACCGCGCCGACGGAGCGGCGGCGATAGTGAGCTCGGTCCAGGCGCCCCCCGAGTACGTCCACGTGTCGCCGAGGTACCCCGATCCGGTCCGGCCCCCAAAGAGCACCACGTACCCGTCCGCCGCGTCGTACGCCGCGGTCGCCTCCATGCGCGGGGTCGGTGAGGTCGCGGGCCAGCTCTGCGCCCACGAGCCGTTGACGTAGGTCCACGTGTCGCCCAGTACGCCGCCGCCCCAGCCGTACACCATCCCGCTGCCACCCCCGAAGAGGAGCGTGTAGCCGTCGCGCGCATCGTACGCCATCGCCGCGGCGTCGCGCCCCGGGGGGGCCGATAGGGCGTGGACCAGAGTCCAGGCGCCGGCGTGGAACGACCAGCTGTCGTCCGCCGCGACCGGGTCGGCGCCCCCGCTCAGGAGCACGAACCGATCGGCGGCATCGTAGGCGACGGATCCGAACGTGCGGGCGGCCGGTGCGGGCCGGGTCGATACCGGCGACCAGCTCCCCGCCCGGAACGTCCACGTCTGGGCGCTGAGGGCGCCGGCGTATCCGCCGAACGCGATGGAGTAGTTGTCCGCCGCATCGTACGCGACGGAGATCCCGTTCCCCGCGTCCGGCGTCGCGGTCGGGTCCAGCTCGGTCCAGATACCCCCCTGGAACGTCCAGGTCTGCTGGATCGCCGCCGCGGTCGCTCCGCCGACCATGAGGATGTATCCGTCGGCCGCGTCGTACGTGATCCCCGCGTCGTCCCGCGGCGCCGGCGAGAGCGACGGGTGAAGCTCGGTCCAGGTCCCATCGAGGAACGTCCACGTGTCGCCGAGGAACCCGTTCGGCCCGACCCCCCCGAACAGCAGCACGTAGCCGTCGCGCTCGTCGAACGTCATGGCGGCGTAGCCGCGGGCGGGCGGCCCGTTCGGCGTTAGGATCGGCGTCCAGTTGCCGCGCGAATACTCCCACGTGTCCGAGTACGCGGTCGTGCAGTTCCCGAGGATCGCGGTGGAGTAGCAGCCGCCGAAGAGCACGGTATACCCGTCGCGCGCGTCGAACGCCATCACCGCGCCGGTGCGGGGGGAGGGGGCCCGCGTCGCGTTGACCGCGTGCCACTGGCCCGCCTGGAACGTCCAAGTGTCCGCGTAGTAGGTGCCCTTGTGGTACTTTGTGACCCCGCCGAACAGCACGACGCCCTTCTGCGCTCCGTCGTACGACATCGCCGCGCCGTACCGCGCCGGAGGCTGGTGCCCGCTCAGGTTGGTGACGCCCGGGCCGGTCGAGTTGCCGGGAACGACCGTGCACATCGTGACGAGTCCTGACGCCGCGCCGCACGGGTTCCCGCCATGGGCGGGAAGGACCTGCGGGAGGAGCGCAAGGGCGACCCCGGCCGCGAGCGCGACCACGGCGATCGCGAACGCTTGGGTGGCGAGCCTGAGCTCGCGCCCGTGTCGAGACCTGAAGGTAGGAGAGTGGAGTCGATGCACGCCCGAAATTGCGAATCGCGGATACATAAGCATACGTATGCGGCCCGACCCGTGCGATGTCGGCGCCCGAGGAAGGCGCTCCCACCGCGCGCGGGGTGGAACGCTGTATTGGGTCTCCCTCCCGGACGGGTCGCCCGACCGGACCGATAGGATCCTCGGAGTCGGGCTCCGACCGACGCGCCCTAGACGCGCAAAGACTTAGGGGGCTCGGCGCCGCCGTTTGGGCGCGGGCGGAACGCCGACGTTCGTCCACAGCCGCTCGAGCTGCTTGCGGGTGATCCACATGACCCGCAGGTACTCGCGGAGGAATCCGTCGGACGCACCGAGCCGGCGCGCCTCCTTCACCGCGAAGACGTACGCCTCGACCTCGGTCGGACGGTCGACGTACTCATACTGCTCGTCCCACAGCTCACGGCCCTCCCACCGCTGGACCACGTGGCAGAGCTCGTGAAGAATGTCGAGATAGAGCGTGAGCGCGGGGCTCTTGCGGAGGTGCTCGCCGCTCACCACCACGCAGTCCTCGTCGGTGACGATCGGCCGCCACCTGCGGTCCGCGTTGGGGGGCCTCTGGTGCGGGGCGACGTACATCCACTCGCCGCGCCGGCGTGCGACCTCGACCGTGGAGTCGTTCGCGAGCGACCGGCGCTTCCGCGGGGTCAGCGGGTACGCGCGGAACGCGGGAACCTGGTCGAGCCCTTCGAAGACGTCCAAGAGCGCATGTCGACCCGGCGCGATGCGGCGAGCGATCTGGAGGACCTCCGGCGGCTCCGGCTCCGGCGTCGCGAGTTTCATGTTCCGAACGGCGCGAGCGGAGTGGTCCGCGCCATAATCCTTGCTCTTCGACCGGCGGCGGCGGTCCCCGTGGCTCCCGGAACCACCGGCCGCCGCGAATTCCCCGCCCGGGGCGCGCGTTGGTCGGAACGTCCGGAGGTCGATCCGACCTCGCTTGGCTGCGGGAGTCCCTCGACGACTCCTAATCCCCCGGGCCGTCCCTTGCGGACGGTGGTGTCGGGTCCCGTGCGCTCGCTGACCGAGCTCACCGCGGACGAGCGCCGCTGGCTGCACGACAAGTACGCGCAGCTCGCGGCCGAGGAGGGACAGCTCGCCGGGGCCCGGACCAGCTATTTCGCGACCATCGCCGCCGTCCAATTCACCGGTTTCGTCGTCCTGGTCACGAGTCTCCTCTCCCGCCCGGTCCTGTTCGCCGGAGTGACGACGCTCCTCGGCGGATTCGGCGTGCTCATCGCGGTCGTCTGGGCCTTACTGCTCCACCGAACCTACGATGCCCAGGAGCTCTGGCGCCGTTCCGCCCGGCTCATCGAATCGCAGGCGCCCCCGCTCGAGGCTAGCGCACCGGTGACGATGGCGCTCGGGTCGGGCCAGGAGCTGACGATCGACCTGACCCGCCCGTTCCTCGCCCACGCCGTCCGCTTTTCGCCCGAGCGTACGATCCCGTGGATCGACCGGTTCAACCCGTACCGACTGTCGGAAATCATGCCGGTGTCGCTCGTCGCACTGTGGACCGGGACGATCGTCGGTTCCTGGGTCTGGGCGCTGCTCTATGCCTGAACCGACCGGTGGCCGAATGGGGCAGGCGTCCCGGATGCGACCCGTTCCGGATCTTCGGTAGGGGGGATCGGGGCGCGCCGGAGCGAGGCCGACTAGGCGCGACCGAACCGGCGTAACGGTTTCCCGCACGCCTCGCACGTCGTGCGCAGAGGCACGTTCGCCTTCCCGCAGAATCCGCAGACCTTCATCCCACTCATCGTCTGGTTCGGGTCCACGGTTGGTACCCACCCGGGCATGGCGGGGAGGGCAGCGATCTCTGCCCGCCGGTGGCGGCGGTAGATGATCACCCCGACGAGGAGGCCCACCACGATCGCGAACAGCACGAGCAACCACGGCGTAAGCCACGCGTAGGGGTTGGGCGTCGCCGCCACGGAGAGTCCGGCGACCGCCACCGTCGCCGACGATCCCAGACGATCCGTGACCTTGAGGGATGGGTGCAGTGTGCCCGTGCTAGTGAACCGGTGTGTGACTCTCGCGCCGTAGCCGGCCGCGCCGTCCCCGAACTTCCAGGTGTAATTGTACGGACCTCCCGCTCCCCCGAAGGCGGCCGCGATGAAGGTGATCGAGTTCCCGGTCGTGATCGATCGGGCGTACGAGGAGAGGTCGGCCCCGATCGCGGCGATACCGACCGCCACGGTTCCGCGCGAGGTGACCCCGTGGCTGTCGGTGACCCGGAGCGTGACGGTGAAGTTCCCCGGGGCGCCGTAGGCGTGGGTCGTCGAGCTTCCGCTGCTCTGGTTGCCGTCGCCGAAGCTCCAGAGGTAGGTCAAGTACGAGCCGGAGCCGTTCGTGGCGGTCCCCGAGAAGGTGAGGGTGTAGCCGGGGGCGGCGGCCGCGTAGTTCACCGACGCCACGACCGACGGCGCCGCGTCGACCGTCACGGCCGCCGTCAGCAGCTCTTGAGTTCCGGTCCCATCGGTCACCTGGCAGGTCGCAACGACGGAGCCGGTCGCGGAGTAGGTGTGCGTGACGACGCCGACCGCCACCGCGTTGCCGTCGCCGAACAGCCATCCGACCTGGAACGGCGCAGTGCCGTTCGCGACGGTGCACGAGAAGGCGATGCTCTGGCCCACGTCGATGCTCGTCCGGTTCAGCAGGACGGTGAGGACGGGCTCGGGGTCGACCTGGATCGTCACGGAGGCGTTCGCCTGCCCGGCGAGCGCGTCGGTGACGTGGCAGGTGACCGTGGTGTTCCCCGCGGTCGCGAAGGTGTGGCTCTCGGTGGCCGTGCCGGCGAGGAACGTCCCGCTGCCGTAGTCCCACGAGAACCGGTATGGCGACTTTCCCCCCGAAGGGGTACAGGCGAACAGGTCGGCCTGCCCGACGTCGACGACGAGCTTGTTCACGGTGAGCGAATTCCCGAGCGGGGCGCTCCCGCCCGCGGTCACGGGGTTCGAGTTGGTGGCGACGTTGGTCGACGGGGAGCTACCGCATCCGAGGCAATCGTCCGTCGTCACGTAGTAGAGATAGCTCCCGGTGCTGATCGTGAGGGTCGCGGACCGGGTTCCTACCGCGTTGACCGTGAGGACCGGGGTCGCCGCCCCCCCGTTGAGCTCCTCGTACACCGTGTACGAGACGAACGAGACGAGCCCTCCGTAGCTCGCGTTGTTCGTCCAGGTGAGCTTGACCGTGCTCGCGGTCGGCTGCGTATAGTTCAGGTAGGCGAGGGTCGGCTGCGTCTCCTGGAGGACGTTCGACGAGTTGCTGCCCACCGACCCGGTCTCGTTGACCTGCCACCAGTAGGTCGCCCCCGGCGCGAGACCGCTCACCCACGCGGTCAGGTTCGTCTGCGGGGTGATGACGAGTACCGTCTGCCAGGGTCCGTTCCCGCTCGTGGTCGACGAGTACAGTGTGTAGTACTGGAAGAACAGGTCGCCCGGACTCGTCCAATTGAGGCTGATCCCGGTCGGGTCCGCGCCGTCCCACCCGAGACTCACACCGGCGGCCGGCCGGACCGACGACGGGGTCGCCGGCTCGGTCGAGGCCGACACCGCGGCCCCGGGCGACGCTGACCCACTGCCGGTCGCCCGCGGTCCGAGGGTGAGCGCCCCGACCGGGGAGACCGCAGCGTGGACCGAGCTAGGGCCGACAAGCCCGCTCCCGGCGGAAAGAAGGACCAGCGTCAGCGCGGGGCCGGTGAAGATCCCCCGACCCCGGAGCGGATGCATGCTGGGAAACGAATAACGGTGGGGCCTGCCCCTTATACCTTGTGGGAATTCCGCCCGACAAATGCGCATGAATACGCATAACATGCGAGAACTCGAGCCGGCGGCGTCGATTTCGCTCCCGCGCGAGCCGCGGCGTCCGAGGGATTATCCGCGCCGCCGTGCCCGCCGGCGGGGGCGTGGGACCGGTCCCAACGAAGCAGATGGCACGGAAGGTCGGTAGCGCCGTTCGAGGAACGGGCGGCCCGAAGTCCCTCCGCCCGCCCGCGCGGGCTCCCTCGCCTGATCGCGAGGCGCCCGGACTCCCGTTCCCGCTGGCGCGGTGGATCGACGACCGCCTGCGCCTTCCCCACAATCTCGGCTCCAGCGGAATGGCCGGCCAGCTTCGGTCGACCCCCGCGATCATCCGTCGGGCCCGTCCGGCGACCCCGCGTGAACTCCGCGGGGCCGTGGCCTCGAGCCTCGACGTCGGGCTCGACCGGGTCTTTCTGACCCACGGGGCGACCGAGGCCGCGACGCTGACGTTGTTCTACCTGGGCCGTCGATTGTCCGCTTCGACGGGAAGGCGGCCCCGCGCGGGAGTCCGCTTCCCCGAGTACCCTCCGCTGCTCACGATCGCCGAGGCGGCCGGGTTCGTGGTCCACCGAACTCCCGACGTGCGCGTCATCTCCTCGCCGAACAACCCGACGGGGGGCACCCGGGACCTCGACGGCTCGGTCGGCACCGTGGGCACGGGTCCGACGGCGTGGCTGGTCGACGAGACGTTCCGCGAATTCACGCCCGCCCCGTCGTGGAGCCGGGCCGGCTCGCCTGGCGTGTGGTGCAGCGGGAGCCTCACGAAGGTCTACGGCGCGGATTCGGTGCGGGTCGGATGGATCGTCGCGCCCCCGGAAGAGGCGGAGGTGTTCGCCCGGTTCCACGGGGTGGTGGCGGACGGAATCCCCGACGCGTCCGTCGCGGCCGGGGCGGCGCTGATCCACGCCCGTTCGACGGTGCTGAAGGAGAGCCGGTCGATTCTTTCGGCCAACGTGGGCGCGCTCCGTCGCGCGTTCCCGTCCGCGCCGCAGCTCTCGGCGCCGCTCTGGTTCGACGTCGGTACGGAGCCGGACGGCGGAGAGCGCCTCGCCCGCGCGGCGGCGAATGCGGGCGTGCTCGTCTGCCCCGGTTCCTACTTCGGCGACCCCCGGGGTGTCCGGTTGACCCTCACGCGCCGCGACTTCCCGCAGGCCCTCGCGGCATACCGTGCGGTCCGCGGGCGTCGGGCGGGGTTCGGTCCGCCCTAGCGCCGCACCGGCGCGCTCTCGGCCGAGAAGCTGGGGGTCGGGAACCGCGGGCGGGGCGGCCGGACGACCTCGGGGGGGCCGCTGGATTGCTCCTTCAAGAGGGTCGCCGCGAACCGGGCGGCGCCGCGGGGGTCGGACTCGCGGAGGAGGAGGAAGCCTCGGGCCAGCTCCGCGAGCACCGCGCTCGCGGGTACCACCTCCGCGATCGGGAGCTCTGGGGGCTTCTCCGGGTCGGCGGTGGAGTCCTCCCCCTCGGACACTGAATCGATGCTCGGCGACACCGCGGATAAACCCCGGCGATGCACTCGCGGGGCCGTCGGTGCCCGGCTGAATTCGCGCTCCCCCGCCTAATCTTTTTCCGTTCCCCCGGGCTGGCTCCTCCCGGCCCATGACGTCGAGCGGTGCCGGAGCAGCGCCGGCGGACCGGTCGGCGTCCGGTGCCCCGGAGAAGGCGCGGGGGGTCGAGGTCCGTACCCCGATCCCCGGGCCGAAGGCGCAGAAGATCGTCGCCGCCGACGGGCGGTTCCTGATGACGAGCACCAAGACGTCCCCCGTCGTGGTGGAGCGCGGCGAGGGGGTCTGGCTCACCGACGTCGACGGAAATCGGCTCCTGGATTTCACCTCCGGAGTGGGCGTCGTCAACACCGGACACTGCCATCCCGCGATCGTCGCGGCGATCCGGGAGCAGACGGGCCGGCTGATGCACTTCGCCGGCACCGACTTCTACTACGAGAACCAGGTCACCCTCGCGGAGCGGCTCGGGGCCCTCGCTCCCGGGGATTCCGCGAAGAAGGTCTTCTTCACCAACAGCGGGACGGAGAGCGTCGAGGCGGCGCTCAAGCTCGCCCGGTGGAACCGCCAGCGCCCGATCACCATCGGGCTGATGGGTGCGTTCCACGGCCGCTCGATGGGCGCGCTCACAATGACGAGCTCCAAGCCCGCCCAGCGGGCGCGTTACGGGGCGTACGCCGGCGGCGGCCACCATATCCCTCCGCCGTACTGCTTCCGCTGTCCCTACCAGTTGGAGTACCCAAGCTGTGACCTCTACTGCGCGAAGGTGCTCAAGGAGCTGTACTTCGAGACGACGATCCCGCCCGACGACGTAGCGGCGTTCATCGCCGAGCCCGTCATGGGCGAGGGCGGCTACGTGGTGCCGCCGAAGGGGTGGCACCAGGCGATCAAGTCCATCCTGGACGAGCACGGCATCCTGTTCATCGATGACGAGGTCCAGGCCGGGATCGGCCGGACCGGACGATGGTTCGGGGTCGAGCACCACGGCGTAGTGCCGGACATCATCGCGAGCGCGAAGGCGCTGGGGAGCGGTCTCCCGATCGGGGCGGCGATCTTCCGCAAGGACCTCGACTTCACGTACCAGGGGGCCCACTCGAACACCTTCGGGGGCAACCTCGTCGCCGTGGCGGGCGCGCTCGCGACGCTCGACGTCATCGAGCGGGAGCGGCTCCTCGAGAACGCCCGGGTCCAGGGGAGCCACCTCACGACGCGATTGCGCGAGCTCCAGTCGAAGCACGACGTCATTGGCGACGTGCGCGGACTCGGGCTCATGGTCGCGACCGAGTTCGTGAAGGGCGCGGGCGACCTCGCCGCCGACCCGAAGCTCCGCGACCGCGTCATCGAGGAGGCGTACCGCCGCGGACTGGTGCTCCTCCCGTGCGGGAAATCGTCGATCCGCTACATCCCCCCGCTCATCATCCGACCCGAGGAGGTCGACGAAGGCGTGGAGATCCTCGACGCCGCAATCGCGGCCGCGCGCGGCCGCGGATGAAGGTCGGTCGGCTGCGGAGCGCGGGCGAGCTCGCGCTCGAGGAGCTGCCCGCCCCGACCGCGGGCCCCGGCGAGGTCGTGGTCGAGCTCGCCGCGTGCGGGGTCTGCGGGACGGACCTGGAGAAGCTTCGCGGCCGGTACCAGGCCACGGGGAGACTCGGTCACGAACCGGTCGGCGTGGTGCGCGAGGTCGGGGAGGGCGTCCCCAAGGACCTCCAAGGACGGCGGGTCTTCGTCCACCACCACGTGCCGTGCTACCGGTGCGAGGTCTGCCGCCGCGGGGCGTTCACCTACTGCCCGGAGTACGGCGCATCGAACATCGACCCGGGGGGTTTCGCCGAGCGGTTCCGGGTCCCGAAGCGGAACCTCGACGCCGGCGCGGTACTTCCGCTCCACGACGGCGTCGACTGGTCGACCGGGGCACTCCTGGAACCGGCCGCGTGTGCGCTCACCGCGCTCCATCAGCTCGGTGTCCCTCCCCGGCCCTCGGTGTTCATCGTCGGCCTCGGACCGGTCGGCGTCCTCTACGCGCGCGTCGCGCGGGCGATCGGGGCCCGATGGATCGGGGGCGCGGACCTTTCGTCCAAACGCCGCTCCCGCGCCCGATCGCGCGGCTTCGACCAGGTGATGGACCCGACGGAGCCCGACCGCCTCGTCGACGAGGTCCGTCGGGCGACCGGGGGAGTCTTCGTCGACCTCGCCGTGGTCGCGACCGGGGCGCCGGCGGCGATCCGGCTCGGCTACCGCCTCGCTCGGCGCGGGGGGATCGTCAACCTGTTCGGACTGCCCGAACCCGGGAGCCGCCTCGAGGTCGACCTGCAGGAGCTCTACCTGCGGGGCGTCCGCATCCAGCCGACGTACGCGACGACGGAGCCCGACGTGATCGAGGTCCAGCGTCTCGCCTCGGAGGGCCATCTCGACCTCGCCGAGGTCGTCACCGACCGGCTGCCGCTCGAGGCGATCTGCGAAGCGTTCACGCTCGCGGCCGACCCCGAGCGGTCGCTGAAGGTGCTGGTCACCGGCCCGGCATACGGGGCGTAGCGCCCCGCGTCGTCTACGGACCGGATCCGACGGCGAGCACCTCGCCGTCGACGCGACGTCCGGCGTCCACGACGGCGTTCGGTCCAATGATCGAGTGGACCACGATCGCGCCGGCGCCGATGCGCGCGCCGTCCATCACGACCGCGTCCTCGACCCGCGCGCCGCCGCCCACCTGGACGTTCTCTCCGAGGGTCACGTTCGGCCCGACGGTCGCGCCATGTGCCCGGACCGTTGCGGCGGCCGCAACCGACCCGTCCGCGGCCGCCCCGCGTCCGGCGGCGAACAGGAGTCGCTGGGCGTGGAGGAGCCGGGCCGGAGTCCCCGCGTCCTCCCAGAATCCCTCGACCCGGAAGCCGAAGATCCCCTCAGCGAGGAGGCCCGGAACGATCTCGGTCTCGAAGCTCACCGGACGGCCGCGCGGGATCCGCTCGAGCACCGAGCTCCGCCAGACCCCCGCGCCCGCATTGATCCAGTGCGAGGGGGCGTCCTCGGGCTTCGGCTTCTCGACGAACCGCTCGATCCGGTCGTCGGCGCCGAGCGCTGCGACGCCGTACGGGGAGGTGTCGTCGACGTGCGCGAGGCTCATCATGCCCACCCCGCGCCGGCGCTCGTGGAGCGCCAGCAGCTTCGCCAGGTCGATCGCCGCGATCACGTCGGAGTTGAGGAGGAGGAACGGGTCGCTCATGCCGTCGCCGGCGTTGCGCATGCCGCCCCCGGTGCCGAGCGGCTCGGTCTCGGGCACGGTCCGGACGCGGAGCTGCGGCGGATGGTCCCGGACGTACCGGTCGACGACGTCCGCCTTGTAGCCCGTCGCGAGGACCGCCTCGTCGACCTCCGGCGGCAGCAGGTCGAGGACGTGGTACAGCATCGGCTTGCCGGCGATAGGGATCAGTTGCTTCGGGATCTGATAGGTGAGCGGGCGCAGTCGGGTGCCGAAGCCGCCGATCAGCACGAGCGCCTTCACGGTCGCCTCCGCCGCGGCAGGCGAACCGTCCGCCGATTTCAGTTCGACACCCGCGGCGGGAGTCAGCGGGACGTCGTGCGTCGGTGGCGCGCGCGGTACGCGTACTCGCGCTGCTGGAGCGTCGCAACCCCGGCCGCCGTTCGGCCCCAGATCGGGATGCCGGCGACGTCGCCGACCGCCCGGCGCACGCCCACCGAGACGATCGTTCCCTTCGGCCGATAGCGGAACGGCTCGAGGGTCCGCCCCTCGAGGCGGGCGACGACGTTCCGCCCCGCGACCGGCGCCTCGGCGAGCGCGGCCTGGGCGGTCGCCGGAACGAGGACCCCGCTCGTCGGGTCCCGCAGCTCCATGACATCGCCTACCGCGAAGACGCCCGGCCAGTCGGGGAGCTCGAGCTCGGGCGTCACCTCGAGCCGCCCGGCGTGCCCATGGCGCCCCGGCAGCGTTCGGACGATCGGGGGCGCCTGCACGCCAGCGCACCAGACGGCGAGGTCGAACCCGAGTTCGGTGCCATCCTTGAGCCGCGCGGTGCCGGCGTCGATCCGTTCGACGTTGACGCCCTCGACGAGCGTGACCTTCGCCTGGGTGAGGAGGCGGCGGGCGTGGGCGACCAGGCTCGGCGCGAGCCCGTCCAGGAACGGAACCGCTCCCGTGATCATCGTGACGAGGGGAGCCCGTGCGCGACGCCGGACGACCCGGGACCACCGCGCCGTCGCGATCTCGGCCGCGACCTCCGTTCCCGTCGAACCGCCGCCGACGACGGCGATGCGCGGCCTTCGCTCGTCGGTCCAATCCGCCGACTCGGTCTCGAGCCGGCGGAGCGCCTCCCCGAGTCGCTGGGCCCCGGCGAACCGGTACACCTGATGGGTGAACTGTTCGGCCCCCGGAACCCCGTAGTAGGCGGGGACACTGCCGAGCGCGATCACGAGGGCGCGGTACGGGACCGAGCGACCGGCGACGCGGACCTCCTTTCGCGCGAGGTCGATCCCCTCCACCTCACCTTGGACCGCGTCGACCCGATGCCGGATGAGGGCCTTCGACAGTGGAACGGCCCACGCGGCGAGGTTCGCGGGGTCCCGCGCGATCTTGCCGAGCTCGAACAGCTCGGTCCGCAGGACGTGAAAGTCGTGCCGGTCGATCAGGGTGACGGCGACCCGCCGGCGGCGGGCCTTGCCGATCGCGTTCGCCGCCGAGAGCCCGGCGTAGCCGGCGCCGAGGACGGCAACAGGTGCTGCGTCCATCGACGTCAGATCAGCCGTCCGGTGGCGCGGCGTCGCGCGTCGCGGAGGTGGAAGATCAGCTGCTGCACGTCCGGCGCCTCGGCGGGAATGAGCCCGGCGAACATGTTCCCGCCGCCGTACCCCCGGCCGTACCGGCCCGAGAACGGTACGTGGCCGGCGGCGCCGCCGAACGGCTGGATGGCGATCGTCGAGATCCCGAGCAGGCGGTCGAGGACGCTCCGCGCCACGACGACGTCGGCGACGGTCTCGAGCGGGATCGAGGAGAGAGTGTAGCCGATCGCGCCGCGCTGCGCGACGGTCCGCTGGTTCGTGACCCAGTAGTGGAACTTCGAGAAGGCGACCCAGGCGTACACGCCGCCCACGGCGACGACCGCGAGAAGGACGAGCAGCCAGAAGAGGACGAAATCCTCGAAGGAGAGGGCCGAGCTGCTCCCGCCGAGGACGTAGGAGAACGAGAGGGGGATGATCCAGATGAGCCCGTACGCGAGATACTGCGGACCGAGAAGGAGCAGCTTGATCCGGAGCGCCGGCTGCGGCTTGACGTCGCGGTAGATCGCCTCGCCCTCCTGGAGGCGGAACGGAAGCTCCGCGGGGGCGCTCGCGAGCGGTCGGTGGGCCGCGAGGTACGCGTCCGAGAGCGTCGAGCCCCCGGCCGGAGGGCTGGAAGTGGACAAGGGGGCGGACGCCGCGGCCCCGGCAAGGGGTGGTTGCCCGACGGGGAGCGGCCGGCCGCAGCGGTCGCAGAACTGCGCGGCCGAATCGACCGCGCGGCCGCAGCTGGGACAGTAGGGCACGGGACGGCGAACGCTGCGCCCGAGGTTAAGCTCGTCCCGAACGGGTCGATCCTCGGATCTAGCCGGGGGCGCTCGTGGCGCGCCGTCGAAGGTCGCGCAGGTGGAAGATCAGCTGCTGGACTTCCGGGGCCTCGACCGGGCGGAGGCCCTGGAAGTCGTTCGTTCCGCCGCCGATGCCGCCCCCACCGGAGAACGGCGCAGGGGGGCCGCCGCCCCCGCCGAACGGTTGGATGAGAAGGACCGCGATGCCCAACATCCGGTCGAGGATCCCTCGGTAGATCACCACGTCGGTGATCGTCTCGAGCGGGATCGAGTCGATCGAGTAGCCGACCACTCCTCGGCGTCCCACCGTCCTCAGGTCGGTCACCCAGTACCGGAACTTCCGGTAGGCGAGGGTGGCGTACACGAGCGTGACGAGCAGGAACACCCCGTCGACCCCGATCGCGACCGCGGCGTACCACCAAAGGTCGCCGGCCGGCGTGGACGTCGAGACGAGGGCGAGGAACGGCAGGATCAGGAACAGGCCGATCACGATCGTCACCATGATCCCGCTGAAGGCGAACTTCCAGAGCGTCCGGGGGTGCGGGTGGATCTCGAGGTACACCTGTTCCCCCTCCTGAAGATGGAACGGCAGGTTCGAGGGCCGCGGTGTGATCGGAGGATGGGCCAGCAGGTAGGGGTCCGGCGCGGCGGACTTCGGGGTCGCCGATCCGGGCCCGGCCGCCCCCCCCGGTGCCCGTACCGGCTTGCCGCACTTCGGACAGAACTGACTGTCCGGTTGGACGGCGGCGCCGCAGTAGTAGCAGAACGGCACGGTCGTTGGGACCGGCCGGCGCGACAAATAGGTGTCGAGAATCGGGGTTCGGTGGTTTCGCCGCGACTCCGGCGGCCGTCGAGGCCGAGCGCCTCCCCCGACCCCGGACCGGGGGCTCCGCACGGGAGCTAAGGAGCGTCGTTGGCCGGGGGCGGCGACCTGTGGATCGCCTTCGCCGCCGGGGCGATCCTCGCGTACGGGATCGGGGAGGGATTCTCGAAGGAGCCGACGGTCCGGATCGGACCGGACCGCATGTTGGTCCTCTACGGCCTCTACGAACTCCCGGCCTACCTCGCCTGGTTCTTCCTCTTCGGGGGCGCCGGGGCGCTCAACGCCCCCGGCGTCGTCTTCGGGATGGCCGCCGGGCTCTGCGGCACGGTGAGCGCGGTCCTCTGGTACTCCGCGATGGAAACGGGGACGGCTTCGGTCGTGAGCGCCTTCGCGGCGGGCTACCCGGTCGTGACCGTCGTGCTTGCGGTGCTCTTCCTCGGATCAGTGCTCGTGCCGATCCAAGCGGCCGCGGTCGTCCTGCTGATCGTCTCGGCCGTGCTCGTCAGCGTCTCCGAGCGGACGCCGCGGGGCGGACCGCCGACCCGCCGGGTGGCGCCGACCCTGCTCGTCATCGTCGTGGTCTGGGGGCTCGTCGGCATCTTCGATAAGCTTGCCATCGGCGCGGCCGGTTACCCGGTCGCCGCCGGCATGTACGGAGTCGGCTCCGCGCCGATCTTCGTCTGGGCGTACCTCCGCGCGCGCCGGGGGAGCGCGCGGCCGGGAGCGTTCCGCGACCCGATGGCCCATCTCATGTCGATCCTGTTCACCGTCGGGGGACTCGCCCTCCTGCTCGCGATCGGCTCCGGACCCGTGGCGGTGGTCGTGCCGCTCTCCGCGGTCTACCCAGTGCTCACGGTCGGGATCCGCCGATTCGCGGTCGGAGAACGGCTCTCGGGGCCGCAGAAGCTCGCCGTCGGGATGGCGATCTTCGGGGCCGTGCTCGCGGGGATCTGATCGGCCCGCCACGATTCACGACGGCGGGACGGCCCGGAAGCGGCGGACCTCCGCGTCGTAGCCGAAGACGAAGGCGAACCGGCGCTCTTCCGCGCCGCGATGGGCGACCGCGACCCGTCCCCGCCGGTCGCCCGAAATCTCGAGCGCGTCGAGCCGATCCCATCCCGACGCCTCCCGCACCCGGCGCAGCAGGTTCGTGAACTGTCGCGCGCAGACCTCGCAGCAGAAGAACCGGCGTTCTCCGTCGACCTTGGCCCGGACGTCGCCCCACGTCGAGCCGCAGAGGACGCAGCCGTCCTCACGCAGCTTCAAACTCCTCCGCCCGCTCGAGCCGCGCCATCAGGTAGTCGTCGAACAGGTCGGCGGACCGGAGGAACGTCGACTGGACCTCCGCGCGCGCCTCGGCCGTGGTCGCGGTGCGCTCGACGAGTGCGAGTGCGAGCTCGGAGTGGCCGACGTCCGCCTCGTAGCCTTCCCGGAGGAACGCTTTGGCCGCGTCGGGAATCTCGTGGCCCTCGAGGATCGACGGGTCGAAGTAGTGCACGGACGCGCCCTCCCGGACGAGGTTGCGGTGCGCGATCAGCTCGAGAGCGTGCATCGCCGCCATGGCGGCCGGCCAAGTGGCGTCGCGCGCGATCGCGTCCCACGCTGAGATCGCGTCCCGGGTCCGAGGGAGCGGGGCCGCGGCCAGGACCCGGGTGCGGTCGACGCCAAGGGCCTCGCCCATCCGGAGCAGGAGTTCGTAGTGGGCCGGGACCGACGTACCGATCCCCCCGAATTCGGTGTTGAGGTTGTCGATCTCGTACCGGGCGACGTCCGGGTCGTCGGACCGTGCGAGGATGAAAGCGCACGAGCGCACCCATTGGCGCAGGAAGTGCTGGTGCTCGACGACGTAGCCGAGGAGCACGGCGCGCGACGGGTGCTGGAGCGCCTGGACGAACGGATGCGGCTTCGTACCGAAGAACTTCCCGATGAACCGCTGCTTCACCCAGGCGCCGACACCGTTCGGCGCCGCGTACAGCTCCTCGAGCCGTCGCGCGATCGCTTCCGCGGCCTCCCTCTTCGGGGTGAGATTCTGATTGAGCCAGCGTATGTGCCCCGCGTCGCTCCGGGCCGCTTCCTCGGTGAGGTGCCGCGCGAGCCCGAGCCAGCCGCCGGGGAGGCCCCGGCGGAGGCACGCCGGGCAGACCAGATGCTCGGGCGCGTTCACACGGGAAAGTCCGCGGGGAACCGGGCCCTCAGCGCGCGGTACTCCGGGTCCGTGGCGAAGTCCGCGCGCAGCCGCCGGAGGGCGGCGATGACGTCGTCCGGCGTCCGGTCCCGAGCGTTCGACACCATGTCGATCGTCGCCTCGAACCCCTCACCGCAGGCGGAGTAGCAGTTCCCCATTCCCTGCATCAGCTCGCGGTCGACCGGGTCCACGGTCCGCCCCAGGGAGCCCCGCGGTAAATCGTGTGACCGTCCGTCGACGCGGTCCGACCGCCGCGGGCCGGATCAGAGGGCGCGGGACCGGCGAGCCCAGATCCAGATCACCACGCCGCCCATCGCCGCCGCCCCGAGGGAGATGCCGATGCCGACCCACGCCCAGGAGGGGGGCGGGGCCGTCACCGTCGGGTTGGTCGCGGCCGGGGGCGTGACGACCGTGACGGGCAGCTGGGTGTACGTCGCGGAGACCGTTCCGTTCCCGCCGACCACGAGCGTCCGGGCTCCTGAACCGGCGGGGGCGAGCCAGACCGAACTACCGGTGCTCCACGATCCGAACTGATAGCCCGCACAGCTCCCCGCGGCGAGGGCGTAGTCACCCGCGGGGAGGTTCAGGGCGGAGCCGTTCGGATACCATGCCGCTCCGACCTCCACGACCGGCCCGCAGACCGGGGGCGCGACGCCCACCGTGACGGTGTAGACCGGGTTCGGAGGCGGAGGAGGAGTATAGACCGCCGTCACCGACCCGTCGCCCGCGACGACGAGCGTGGTCGACGCGACCGCCGCTTCGCCGACCCGAGCGCCCGGAGGGGTCGCGACCCACCCCTGGAAGGCGTATCCGGGGCACGATGCGGCGACGAGGCCGTAGCTGCCGAGGTTGAGGTCGACGACGGTCCCGTTGGGGTATGCCGTCCCGTTCAGCACGACCGGCCCGCAGCCGGGTGGGCTCACGAGCAGGTCGATGGCCGCCTTCGGCGCGTTCGACGAGGTCGGCACTCGGTACACCGCATGGATCGTACCGTTGCCGTGGACGCTCACCTCGGTATCGAGGCTCGACGCGTGCTCGACCGTGACGCCGCCCGAGACGTTCCACCCCGAGAACGTCGCGAACCCGCACGGGGAGGCGCTCGCGATGTACCATCCCGCCGGGACGACGAGACCCGTCCCGTTCGGGACGACGGAGCCGTTCCAGTAGATCGACGGGCAGCCGAGCGCGGTGGAGACGTTGACGAAGTACTGCGGGACGCTGAACGTGGCGACGACGGCCCCGCTCCCCGTCACGTTGAGCTCCGAGGAGGCAGCGGCGAACGTCACCGCACCGACCGTCCGGACCCCGGTGAGCTGGAAGCCCGGGCAGGCGGTGAAGGCAATCGGGTGCACGGCCCGGTCGGCGCGGACCGTCGAACCGGACGGCAGCGGGATCCCGTCGACGCCGACGGTGCCGCAGCTCCACGGCTGGGTCACCACCGTGACCAGCGGAGTGGGGGGCGCGACGGGCGACGGTGTCGGCCAGCTCCCCCAGTAGGTGCCCGACGGCACCTTTCCGAGGAAGTACCGAAACATGTCGGTCGCGTTGAGCAGCGTGTACTCGTGCGGCCCGTTCGGCTCGAACACGTAGCGGAAGGCGTACGCACCGGGCGTCGCCGCGGCCAGCGCCGCGAGCGGCCGCGTGCAGTTGCCCGGCTCGGCGAGGGCCAGGACCGACCAGCAGGTCTCGTCGAGGAGCGTGCTGTTCGCTTGCTGGTACGACCACCACCCGGCATTGTTGGTGGCGACCGAGTCCGCGGCACCGCTCGCGAAGTAGAGGTGGAGGTCGCTCGCGTCCGCGGGGTCGAGCCGCAGGGCCGAGAGCCAGTCGAAGAGCGAGAGGGCCACGGGCGTGGCGTTCGGCCACGAGCCGTTCGTGGGCGCGAGGATCGCCGAGACCAGCGCGGCGTCGTGCAGCGCCGACTGTGCCCACTCCAGCAGCATGAACGGGTCGGAGAAGCCCGCGATCGCGCCGGCGCCCGTGAACAGGCTCGGGTGGTGCAGGGCGAGCGCGAGCGCGCCCGTGGCGCCCATGCTCACGCCGAAGACGTAGACCGGCCCGACCGACCGCAGCGCCCGCTCGTGCGTGATCGCATCGAGGACGTCCTGCGCCTGAGGCCCGGTGTACGGGGAGTCGAGGTACCAGCCGTCGCCGGTCCGGGTGTTCGGAAGGATCAGGATGAACCCGCTCGCCGCGGCGGCGGTCGCGGTGGAGTTCGTGACGTTGGTCGAGTAGCCGCCGGGGATCGGGGTCGATTCCCCCGTGAGGAGCCCATGGAGCTCGACGGCGAGCGGATACGACCGGTTCGCCGCGTAGTTCGTGGGAAGGACCTCCGAGTAGCTCAGGTTGAACCCGTCGATGCTGCTGTTGTAGTACACCCGGGTCACGACGAAGTTCGGGAGGGGACCGGCCGTCCCGCCGTGGCGGCCCGAGAGGTCGGCGGGGCTCGTGGCGTGCGGAACGGCGGCCGTGCCGACCCCCGGGACGACCACCGTCGTCAGGGCGAGGAGGACCCACAACGCCGCGCTCGCCGCCGCCGACAGGCCCCCGCGGCGCGCGGCGGTCGTAGGCCCCGGACGTCGATCCGGTCGGTGCGGTCCGAAGCTGCGCGCAGCCGCGCGCATCGGTCAGGACGCCTCGTGCGAGGTCGACGAGACCGGCGCCCCGAAGTGGGCGCGCAGGGCGCGGATGGAGTCGGGGGAAGCGAGGACGAGCACGGTCGAACCCGGGGGGATCTCGTGGTGGTCCGGCGGGTTCGTGAGGACCTGGCCGTTCTCCATCACGAGCAGGATCGGAGCGATTGCGTTGACCTGCGAGAATGTAAGCCTCCGCCCGGCGGGCACCTCGAACTCGGCGAGGTAGCGGCCCGGGATCCGGGCGCTCAGGAGCACCCCGGCCACCTCGGAGGAGACGGCCGCGATACCGAGCAGCCCGCCCAGGATGTTCGCGGTCGGCACGATGACGTCCGCGCCGGCGAGGCGGGCCGACTCGACCAGGTCCCGGTCGTGGACCGTCGTGATGATCCGGAGCTCCGGCCGCACCTTGTTCGCGTAGAGGATGGCGATGAGATTGTCCTGGTCCTGGTCGAACGTGCAGATCAGGGAGGCCGCCCGCCGGACGCCGACCTGCTCGAGCACCCGGTGGAAACCGGTCGCCGGCGCGCCGAAAGCGGGGACCCCCTCCGCACGGAGCGCGGTCACGGCCTCGGGCTGGTGGACGATCACGACGTAGGATATCCGGAGCTCGTCGAGCTTCTCCGCGACGTACCTCCCGAGGTGCGAGTAGCCCATCACGATCGTGTGGCCGCTCATCCGGTCGACCTCGTGGCGGAGGACCTCCTCGGTCCAGACCTCCTTGTTGACCAACCGCGAGACGACCCCCTGAACGAGACTCGCGGCGGCGCCGACCGAGATGAGGAAGATGATGATGAGCGCGATCTTCTCGAACGGGCCGACCGACTGGATACCGCCGACCGGCGAGTAGATCCCGATCGTCGTGATCGTGGAAACGGACGCGAGGATCGCGGTCACCGCGTCGAGCCCCTGGTAGTGCCAGAATACGACCGCGCACGCCGTGAACATCGCGAGGAGCGTCAGGAGCTGCACCCATTCGTGACGGAGGATCGCGATGGGGCCGTACCGGAGGATGTCGCGCTTGAGGAACACCTGACGACGAAGGTTCGGGTCGGTCTCGAACGGAGCGCGTTCGGCCCCGGCGAGACCTTCGTTGGACGCTGCCCCCACCTCGACGATCGTCAGCCGAGGAGCGACCACGGTCGGCGGCTCCGGTTCCGATTCTTAAGCGGAGCGGTCTCGGCACGACCCCCAAGGCCCGCCACCGCCGAGGTCGCTCCAAGCTCGGCCCCCCGGGTGTTATTCGACATCCGGAGCGCTTCGACTCGGCTTAGGGGCGGAATCCGCTCGAGAGCCGGGCGGACTCCCGTTCGGCCGCGCGTACGATTCGGGAAACCGCCGACCGGATCCTGGACGGGCGGTCTTCCGATGATAATCTTATCCCAGAGGACCTCCTCTTAGTAGGCGTCGAGGCACCGGTGCGGGCCTCGGCGGTGTTTCGGTGAGCCTCGCGCAGCGCCTTCCGGCGGAGCTCCGTGAGTTCCTGGCGCTCCCCGGGCCGCAGACCCTCCTCATCCGCGGTCCGCCGGGCTCCGGGAAGTCGACGCTCTGCCTCGCGCTGCTGGAAGCCGCCCCCGGGCAGAAGCTCCTCCTGACGAGCCGCGTCTCCCAGCCCGAACTCGCGCGGGCGTTCCCCTGGCTGGGCGACAACGGGAGCTCGCATCTGGAGATCGTCGACACGAGCCGGCTCCAGACGACGCTCCGCGAGGTCGCCCGGGTCGCCTCCCAGACCAGCCGCGTCATCGAGATGGGCACCGGCGCCGATCGGGAGTTCTCCGAGTTCCTCTGGCTTCCGCCGCCGATCCAGGATGCCTGGAGCCGGCTCCCGCCGGACGCTTCGTCGATCGTGGTGATCGACTCCTGGGACGCCCTCATCGAGCAGTACCTCGGGGGATTGGGTCCCGTATCGGCCGCCGCTCCGGATCGCGCCGAGGTCGAGCGGATCCTCCTCCGTCAACTGAACCGCGGCCACGCGCACGTGATCATCGTGCTCGAGCGGCGGGATGAGACGCAGCTCGATTACCTCGTGAACGGCGTCATCGTGACGGAGCGCCAGCTCGAGCACGACCGCCTCGAGCGGTGGCTCCACGTTCCGAAGCTCCGGGGGATCCGGATCGCGAACGGCTACTACCCGTACACCGTCGAGGGGGCCCGGTTCCAGTGCATCGAGCCGATGAAGGCGTACACCGTCGCGACCCGGGGCCGGTACGAGGCCGAACCGGACGCGATGCCGGGCCACCTGTGGCCGGGCTCCCGGTCGTTCGCGGAGATCTTCGGACGGCTTCCGCTCGGGAAGAGCTCGCTGTTCGAGACCGACAGCGAGGTGCCGGACCATCTCGTCCAGACGCTCCTCGCCCCGATGATCGCCTCCGCGGCGAACGCCCACGGACGCGCGCTCCTCATCCCGTCGCCGGCGCTCTCCGCCCGCGACATCTGGGACTCGGTCCACGGCGCGGTCGCCAAGTCGCGGCTCGAGCAGGGGTTCCGCGTCATCGACGTCACCGGCCAACTCAAGAGCGGCGCGAAGGCGACGGCGCCCGAGTTCGCCGACATGGTGCTTCCGATCTCCGCGCTCGCCCCGGCGGCGACGTCCGCTCCGAGCGCGGGGGTCGGCGAGACCGAGGTCACCCGTTTCCTGGCTTCGGCCGGGAGTGCGGGGGCCCCCGTGTTCGCCGCCGCCCACATCCGGGGGCTGGTGGCGCTCGCGACGACGCTCCGGACCCCGATCACGCCGGAAATGATCGATAGCTTCCCCGCGGCGGTCCAGGCCGCCCTCGGCGGGACCCAGCTCCACTTCGCGGCCGTCGGCAACGCGGGGGAGCCGCTGTTCGAAACGCTCCGGCCCCTCGCCGCGATTCACATCCACCTCCGCGTCCGACAGGGCCGCGTCTTCGCCTACGGGTCGAAGCCGTGGACGTCCGGGCTGGTCATCGCCGAAGGGAGCGACAACGCGCCGTACGACCTCCTGCGGATTGTCTGAGCGGAATGACTCGGCCGAGCCGGCGGAAGGGACCGCGGGCGGGGGCACGATGAATCCGGGCCGTGGTGAACGGACGCTCGGCGCGCTCGTTCCGTTGGTCGGCGCGATCCCCTTCCTCGGGGGCGCGGGAGCCCCGGAGGACTCGGCGCATTTCTTCGCCCTGTTCGAGATGCACCCGGACCCGAACCTGATCCTCGACCGGACCCGGCGGATCCGTCGGGCGAACCCGGCGGCGGTTCGACTCTTCGCCGGCCCGGGAGGCGCCCTCACGGGCCGGATGTTCGCGGAGCTCATCGATGTGCGCTCGCGCGACGCGATCGACCGGGCGATGACCGCCGCGGTCGGGGGAGCGGCGACCCCCACGGCGATTGCGGCCGATGCCCGCGCGGCGGACGGAACCGTGTTCCCGGTCGCCGTCTACGTGGGAGGTCTCCGCAAGGAATCCGGCGAGGGATTCGAGGTCATTGTCCAGGACTTCCGCGGCCGGGCCGGGCCGGTCCCGGCCCCCGTCCCGGCGTTCAATCTCGCCGGGCTCCTCGTCGCCAAGCGACTCAAGGAGCTCGTCTAGGGGGAGGGGATCACGGACAATCTCGCGCTGGCCTCGGGGATCGCGGCGCTCGTTTCCGTCCTCGTCTACCTGTTCCTGGCCTACCGGCTCTCGCGGCGCCAGGTCCCCGACGCGGCCCGCCTCCCGGCCCTTCAGTTCACCCTCTTCTGGCTCGGCTTGGCCGTCGTGACCGGTATCGGGGGCATCGAGAGCCTGGTGGCGGCGTACACCTTACCGTCCCTGGCGGCGGTTCTGACGCTGTCCTACCTGGAGATCCTCGTACTGTGCGTCGTCCTCTGGGGGCTTCTCGGCTACCTGATCTACCTGTTCACCGGGCGCAACTTCACGCTCGTACTGTCGGGCGTCTATGCCGCGCTGTACGTGGTGTTGCTCTACTATGTCACCGCCTCCGCGCCGTCCGCCGTGACGGTGACCCACGGATCCGTGGGCTTGGTGACGGCCTCGACGCTGAGCACCCCGTACCTCGTGCTCCTCGGCCTCGGCCTGCTCGGACCGGAGATCGTCGGTTCGATCCTCTACTTCACCCTGGCATTCCGGACCAAGGATGCGACGGTGCGCTACCGCGTCACCCTGGTGAGCTGGAGCCTGATCGCGTGGTTCGGCATCGGGACGCTCCCCATCGCGACGCTCCTGGGGGGCGGCCCGGCCGCGCAGATCTTCGGGCGGTCGGTGGGCGTCATCGCCGCCCTGGTGATCCTTCTCGCGTACTACCCGCCCCGATGGATTCGCGACCGGCTCGGTGTGACTGCAATCGACTCGGCCTCGCCGGCCACCACCTAAGCCTCGGGGGCTCCGGTCGTCCTCATCGCCCTAGTACGTCTTGTACCGCACCCCGCGTCAGGGGGCGTCGGCCCCCTCGATGGGTCCGCCGAACGAGAGAAGGGAACAACGATGGCAGGGGGAATGCGCGTGGCGACGCTCATGCCGGTCCGGAAGATGAACCGAGCGATCAAGTTCTACACCAAGACGCTGGGCGGGAAGCTGAACGCTCGGGGCCAGGGCGAGATGAAGGACTTCTGGGCGTCGGTCAACCTCTCCGGCTCGGAACTCTGGCTCGTCGCCCCGTCGGAGCGCGAGAAGCGGAAGCTCGCCTACACGACGCTCATCGTGAAGGACATCAAGCGAACGGTCTCCGGCCTGACCAAGAAGGGCGTCAAGTTCGACCGGGCCGAGCGAATGGGCAAGGAGACGCGGGTCGAGGGCCCGATCGCCTTCGAGTCGTTCGGTGCCTCGGCGTTCTTCAAGGACCCGGAGGGGAACCTCCTCATGGTCTGGCAAGATTTCATGATGTGAGTCGACGGCCGCGACGGGCCTCCCCCGGAGCGGTCGGTCAGACGAGCGCGGGGGCCAGCACCCGGAGCGCCGGCTGGAGATCGTCCTCGCGAAGCAGGAAGATCGTGTCGGTATAGCAGCTCAGCGCCTCCAGGATATTCACGCCTTGAGCCGCAAGTATCCCGGTGAGCTGGTGGAGGAGGCCGGGTGTCTCCTCGATGCTCTCGGGGCTCGTGACGGCGACCTCGACCAGGTTCTTCCGGACCCGGAGCACCTGCTCCTCGCGCAGGGCCCGCGTGACGCGGGCCGCCGCGTCCCCGTCGACGATGACGACCGTCCCGCGGGAGACCTGGATCAGGCGGCAGAGTGAATTCTCGTCCAGGAGCTCCTCGACCACGTCGCCCAGGCGCTGGAGGATGTCGGTCCCGAGCGCGACCGTGATCGCCGCGACCTTCGTCCGCGTCTCGATCCGGCTCTTGCGGAGCACGCGCCGCACCCCGGCGTAGCGGGCCGCCTCGCCGCGGCCGCGCGGGAACCGTCGGCACGCCGCGACCACCGCGTCGGTCTTCCGGATCCCCAGGTCCTCGCGGACCTTTCGCGCCACGGCGGAGTTGTTCGCGATCCCGAGGCGGAGCGCGTCGGCCAGCGCCGGATGCCCTTCGAGGTAGTCCCGGACACGACGGGCGATGGATGTACTCTCATCCGTCATCGATGTCCGATTCTGGACACCTGTGCCCAGTCGTGTCCCACATCGGCCGGATGGTATAAGGCCCCGGCGTTCCTCGCGGAGCGCGTCGGGTCTCCCGGATGAGTCCTCCCAGCGTAGTGCTCGCCTACTCGGGAGGTCTCGATACCTCCGTCGCGATCCCGTGGCTCAAGGAGACGCTCGGGCTCGACGTCATCGCCGTCACGGTCGACGTCGGCCAGCCGGTCGACCTCACGGCCGTCCGCGACCGCGCGCTCGCGGCCGGGGCGGTGCGCGCCTACGTCGCGGACGCCCGCGAGGAGTTCGCGGAAGCGTTCGTCTTCCCCGCGTTGCGCGCGAACGCGCTCTACGAGGGGGTCTACCCGCTCAGCACGGCGCTGGCCCGACCGCTCATCGCGCGCCACCTGGTCGAGGTCGCGCGTCGCGAGGGGGCCCAGTCGGTGGCGCACGGCTGCACGGGGAAGGGGAACGACCAGGTACGATTCGACCTATCCACGACGAGCCTCGCGCCGGAGCTCGAAGTGCTCGCCCCCGCCCGCGTCTGGAAGATGACGCGGGAGGAAGAGGTCGCCTACGCCCACGAGCGCGGCCTCACCGTCGACGCAACCCGCCGGTCCCCCTACAGCACCGACGAGAACCTCTGGGGCCGCTCGGTCGAGTGCGGTCCGCTCGAGGACCCCTCGCTCGAACCGCCCGAGGAGGTCTACGCGTGGACGCGCTCCCCCCTCGAGTCGCCGGATCAACCGGAGTATGTCCGGCTCGACTTCGACTCTGGCCGTCCGGTCGCGCTGGACGGGGAAGCTCTCCCGTTCGCGACCCTGATCGACCGGCTCAATCGCCTCGCGGGAAGCCACGGCGTCGGCCGCATCGACCACATCGAGTCGCGCGTCGTGGGGATCAAGTCGCGCGAGGTCTACGAGTGCCCGGCGGCGACCGTGCTGATCCCCGCGCACCAAGCGCTCGAGTCGCTCGTCCTTCCGCGCGACCTGCTCGACTTCAAGCGCACCGTCGAGGCCCAGTACGCCCGGACGATCTACGACGGGCTCTGGTTCGCACCGCTCCGCACGAGCCTCGAGGCGTTCGTCGCTTCGACGCAGACGCGCATCTCGGGGACGGTCTCGGTGAAGCTGTTCAAGGGCCACGCGACGGTCGTCGGGCGCACTGCTCCGGCTTCGCTCTACCGCCCGGACCTCGCGACGTACTCGTCGGGCGACCGGTTCCGCTCCGAGATGTCGGAGGGGTTCATCTACGTCTGGGGGCTCCCGGCGCGCACCTGGACGGCGGTCGGCGCGGCGCCCCAGGCCCCGACCTCGGCCCCCGCGAAGCGCCCTGAGTCGCCGGTCGTCGTCTCCTCATGAGCAACGCCGTCCGGCCGCCGTCGTACGTCCGCACGCCCCACGCCGCGTTCCTTCGATCGCTCGAGGTCGACCGGCCCCTCGCCCTCTACGACCTCGCCGGGAGCATCGCCCACGTCGAGATGCTGGGGCGCTCCGCCCTCCTCACAACCGCCGAAGTGGCCACG
The DNA here is from genome assembly GCA_035656255.1 of Thermoplasmata archaeon. Taxonomy (GTDB): domain Archaea; phylum Thermoplasmatota; class Thermoplasmata; order Lutacidiplasmatales; family UBA184; genus Lutacidiplasma. The sequence goes on along the minus strand of DASRSV010000027.1, from coordinate 39,873 downwards.
ATCCGCACGGGACTCGTCCACATCGGCCGCGAGATCCGCGACGGGACGTTCCCGTGGCGCGACGACCTGGAGGACGTCCACACGAACGTGGAGGCGCGCCTCACGGAGATCGTCGGGCCGGTCGGAGGAAAGCTGCACACCGCCCGGAGCCGGAACGACCAGGTCGCGCTCGACGAGCGGTTGTTCCTGCGGGCCGCCGTGCACGACCTCGGCGAGCGGCTCCTCCGGCTCCAGGACGCGTTGCTCCTACGGGCCGGGCAGGAGCTCGACACCGCGATGCCGGGATACACCCACCTCCAGCGGGCCCAACCCGTCACGCTCGGCCACTACCTGCTCGCGCACTTTTGGCGGTTCGACCGCGACCTCGACCGGCTCCTCGCCACCGAGCGGCGCGCGAACGTCTCCCCGCTCGGCGCCGGCGCGCTCGCGGGCTCGACCCTGCCGACCGATCCGGCGTGGGTCGCCGAGCGGCTCGGCTTCGAGTCGAGCTTCGCGAACTCGCTCGACGCGGTCGCGGACCGCGACCCATTCGCTGAGCTGCTCTTCGACGTCGCGCTCCTCGCCGTCCACGCGAGCGGCTTCGCGGAGGAGGTCGTCGTCTTCGCCACGAAGGAGTTCGGCTTCCTCGAGCGGACGTCGGCCCTCGGCTCGGGGAGCAGCCTCATGCCCCAGAAGCGGAACCCGGACGCCGCCGAGCTCGTGCGCGGTCAGGCGGGACGCGCGATCGGCGGCCTCGTGGCGCTCCTCACCACCCTCAAGGGGCTCCCCCTCGCCTACAACCGCGACCTTCAGGAGGACAAGTCCGCGGTCCTCGACAGCCTCACGACCGTTCGGCGCGCGCTCGAGGCGCTCACCGGGATCGTGGGCGGCTGGTCGTTCGACCGGGCCCGTCTCGACGCGGCGGCGCGCGACCCCGAGCTCGGGGTGACCGACGCCGCGGAACGGCTGGTCGCCTCCGGCGTACCGTTCCGCGAGGCGCACGAGTCGGTGGCCGCGGCCGCGCGGACCACGGGCGGCGAGGCTCCTCCGTTCGATCCCGCGACCGCGCTCAGGGCGCGGGTCACCCCGGGCGGGCCGGGTCCAGCGGCGGTGCGGGTGCAGCTCGAACGCGCGCACGCGCGCCGTCTCGAGCGCTCCACCTCCCTCTCCTCCCTCGGGCGACGCGTCGATCGAGTGGAGGAGCTTCTGAACGAGGCAATCGAATGACCGAGTGTCCCCAGTGCGAAGCCACCGTCCAACTGTTCGACCGGATCCAAGGCGAAGTATTCGCCTGCCCCGACTGCGGGACCGAGCTCGAGGTGACGGCGACCGACCCGTTCGCCGTCCAGCCGGCGCCCGTGGAGGCCGAAGACTGGGGTGAGTGACGGCTTCACCCTAGGACTGTTCTACACGATCGTCCGGCCGGAGGAGAAGTCGCTCCTTGCCGCCGCCGAGGGGCGCGGCCTCTCGGTCGAGCGGTGGGACGACGACCATCTCACGTTCGGGCTCGGGAAGCCCCCGAACCTGCCGGACGTCGTCCTGAACCGGTCCGTCAGCCACACGCGCGCCCTGTACGCGGCGTGGTGCTTCGACCACTACGGCGTTCCCGCCGTGAGCGCCTCGGAGGTGCTCGCGCTCGCCGGCGACAAGGTCCGCACGTCGCTCCGGCTGGCCGACCGCGGGATCCCAACCCCGCGCACCGAGGTCGCCCTCTCGACCGAGGCGGGGATGAAGGCGATCGAGTCGATCGGTTACCCGGCCGTGCTGAAGCCGGCGGTCGGCTCCTGGGGCCGCCTCATGGCGAAGGTCGATTCGCCCGAGAGCGCGCAGCAGGTCCTCGAGCACAAGGAGGCGCTCGGCGCGCCACTCCACTCGGTCATCTACGTCCAGGAGTACATCCCCAAACCCGACCGGGACCTCCGGGTCTTCGTGGTCGGCGACCACGCGCTAGCCGCGATGTACCGGCGGTCGTCGGACTGGCGGACGAACGCGGCCCGGGGCGCCACGACCGACCCCTGCCCGATCACGGACGAGCTCGGCGAGCTCGCCGTCCGCGCCGCGCACGCCGTGGGCGGGGGCGTCCTCGCCGTCGACCTCATGGAGTCGCCCCGCGGCCTCCTCGTCCACGAAGTCAACCCGACCCCGGAGTTCAAGGCGCTCACGGCGACCACGGGCGTCGACATCGCGGGCGCCATCGTCGACCACGCCGTCGAGGTGGGGCGGCGATGAAGGTCGCGGTCGTCGGCGGGTCGGGGTACGTCGGGGGGGAGCTCCTGCGCCTGCTCCTCCACCACCCCGGGGTTGAGCTCGTGCAAACGACCTCCGACTCGATGGCAGGGGAGCCGGTCGCTCGGGCGCACCCGAACCTCCGGCGGGCGACCGACCTCGTCTTCACCCCCCACGCGAAGCTCCAGCCGGCGGACGCGACGTTCGTCGCGACCCCCCACGGAGGCGCGCACGCAGTCGTTCCCTCGGTGCTGGAGACCGGTGGGTGGGTCTTCGACCTCACGGCCGACCATCGCCTCAAGGATCCTGCCGAGTACCCGCGGTACTACGGACAGGAGCACCCCCACCCGGAGCTGCTCCCGAAGGCCGTCTACGGGATCCCCGAGATGCATCGGGAAGAGATTCGGAGCGCGTCCCTCGTGGCGGTTCCGGGATGTGTCGCCACCGCGGCGATCCTCGCGTTACGACCCCTCGTGAGCTCGGGGCTCGCCGGGTCCTCCCCCGTCGTCGTGGATGCGAAGAGCGGCTCTTCGGCGGGCGGGCGCGATGCCGGACCGGCGGGCCAGCACGCCGAGCGCAGCGGTGTCATGCGCGCGTACGCTCCGACGGGCCACCGTCACACCGCTGAGATCGAGCAGGAGTGCGGGGTGCGCGTCGCGCTCACCTCGCACGGCGTCGAGGCGGTCCGGGGCGTCCTGGCGACCGTCCACGTGTTCCCTCCGAGGGCGACGGAAGAGAAGGAGCTCTGGCGGGCGTACCGAGCGGCGTACGGCTCGGAGCCGTTCGTCCGCGTCGTCCACGAGACGACCGGCTACTTCCGTGAGCCCGAGCCGAAGCTGCTCGCGGGGACGAACTTCTGCGACGTCGGCTTCGCGACGGACGCGTCGACCCCGCGCATCGTGGCGATGGGCGCCCTCGATAACCTTGGAAAGGGCGCGGCGGGCGCGGCGGTCCAGTGCCTGAACGTCCGCGCCGGTCTCCCCGAGACGGCGGGGCTCGAGTTCCTCGGCCTCCACCCGGTGTGAGGGGCGTGACCCGCGTCGTCAAGGTCGGCGGCGCTGTCGGCAACGAGGTCGGCCCGCTGCTCGACGAGCTCGCGCTCGAGCGGGACGTCGTGCTCGTCCACGGCGGCTCCGAAGAGATCGACCGCCTCGGCACCGAGCTCCACCGCCCGCCCGAGTACTACACGTCGCCGAGCGGCGTCGTCTCCCGTCGCTCGACCGCGGCCAATCTCGAGGTCGTCACCTGGGCGCTCGCCGGCGGGGTCCAAACCCGACTGGTGGCGGGCCTCAACGCGCGGGGAGCACGGGCCGTGGGGCTCTCCGGTGCCGATGGGAGCCTGCTCGTGGCCCGTCGGAAGACCGGTATCCGGGCGGTCGTGGAGGGGCGTACGATCGCCCTCGCGGACGACCTCTCGGGCGCGGTCGTGGAGACCCGTACGGGGGTCCTCGAGCTCCTGCTCGGGGGCGGCTACCTGCCCGTCGTTGGTCCCCCGGCGGTCGGCCGGGACGGCGAGCTGCTCAATGTGGATGCAGACCAGGTCGCGGCCGCGGTCGCGGCCGGCCTTCACGCCTCCGAGCTGGTCCTGCTCACGAACGTGCCCGGGCTGCTCCGGGACCCGGCGGACCCGACGAGTCGGATCCCCGAGGTGCCGCACGAGTCGCTCGAGAGCGTTCTCCCGCTCGCGAAAGGACGGATGCGCAAGAAGCTCCACGCCGCCCGGGACGCTCTCGGAGCGGGTGTCGGTCGCGTCGTGATCGCGCCATCGGCCGGCCCGTCGCCGCTCGCCCGCGCCCTCGCCGGCGAAGGGACCGTCCTGCGATGAGCGGGCTCGCGCCGTTCTTCCCACCCTCGCACCCGGAGATGTCGATCGTGCGGGCCGACGGGGCGCGCCTCACCGACGCCGGTGGGCGGGAGTACGTCGACCTTGGCATCTCGCACGGCGTCGCGAACCTCGGCTGGCGGCATCCGGCCGTCGTCACGGCGATCGAGCGGCAGGCCGGCTCGGTCATCTCTCTCGGCTCCGGTCTCGGCACACCCGCCCGCGCCGAGTTCCTGGAGGCGCTCGGCTCGACGCTACCGCCCACCCTTTCCCGCGTCTTCCTCTCGAACTCCGGCACCGAGTCGGTGGAGGCGGCGATCAAGTTCGCCCGCTCTGCGACCGGACGCTCGAAGATCGTCGCCGCGCGGCGGGGCTTCCACGGTCGAACGATGGGGTCGTTGAGCGCCACCTGGCGACCCGAGCTCCGCGCGCCGTTCGAGCCGTTGGTCCCCGAGTTCGTCCACGTCCCGTACAACGACCCCGCGGCGCTCGAGGGAGCCGTCGACGGAGCGACCGCGATGGTGCTGCTCGAGCCGGTGCAGGGCGAGGGCGGAGTCCACGTCGGCGGCCCCGACTATCTTCGGGCCGCCCGCGCAGCGGCCCACCGATCCGGCGCCCTGCTCGCGTGGGACGAGGTCCAGAGCGGCATGGGCCGAACCGGGCGCGTCTGGGCGTTCGAGCACTGCGGTGCGGTCCCGGACCTCCTCTGCGCGGCGAAGGGGCTCGCGGGCGGGGTGCCGATCGGTGCGACGATCGCGACGGCCGAGGTCGTCGAGCGATTCCGCGGAAGCCACCACTCGACGTTCGGGGGGAATCCCCTCGCCTGTGCCGCCGGCGCCGCGGCCGTCCGAGCGCTGGTCGCGGAGCGGTTGCCCGAGCGCGCGGCGGCGCTCGGCGCTCGATTGATCGAGCGATTGCAGCGGCTGCCGCCCGAGCGGGTTCGCGAGGTACGGGGCGTCGGGCTGATGGTCGGCGTCGAGCTGCGTGAGAAGGTCGCTCCGGTCCTCGACGCGCTCAAGGAGCGCGGCTTCCTCGCGCTCCCGGCGGGCGCCACCGTGCTCCGACTCCTCCCGCCGCTCGTGATCCGGGAGGACGACCTGTGGGCGGGGGTCGAGGCGATCGAAGAGGTCGTGGGCCGTGGATGAGGCGGACGCCCTTCTCGAGCTGGTGCGCCGCTACAGTCCGAGCGGAAAGGAAGCCGCTGCGGTGCGGGCGTTCCTCCGCGTGGCGCGCCGGCTCGGATTCCGGGCGCGCACCGACGCCGCAGGGAACGGGATCGCCCGGCGCGGTTCGGGGGAACCACGGCTCGTCTTTCTCGGTCACATCGACACCGTACCGGGAAGGCGGCCGGTCCGACGCCGCGCCGGACGGATCACCGGCCGCGGATCGGTCGACGCCAAGGGCGCCCTCGCCGCCGCGCTCTGCGCGGGCGCGGGATTCGCTGGACCGGGGACGTACGAAGTCGTTGCGGCGGTCGAAGAAGAGACGGAAAGCCGCGGTGCCCGGCACCTCGCCCGCGCGCGCCCGGCCCGACTCCTGATCGCGGGCGAGCCGAGCCGCTGGGACGGGGTGAACGTCGGTTACCGCGGGCGCCTGACAGCGACCGTGCGGTTCGAGGGAGAGCGCCGCCACCCCGCCTCTCCCGTAACCTCGCCCGTGGACCGGGCACGCGCGTGGATCGGGGCGGCGGTGCCGGCGATCGAGCTCCGCGACCCCCGCTCGCCCTTCCACTCCCGAACGTGGGCTACGACCAACTGGAGGTCCGGCGGGGACGACCGACAGTGGGCCGAGGTCGATCTCGACGTGCGGATCCCGCCGGGCGACTCGACCGAGAAGGTGCTCGCGGGTCTCCGTTCGCTGGGACCGTACGATCGCATCGTCATCGGCGACCGGGTCGAACCGTACGAGGCCGCGCGGGACGATCCGGTCCTTCGGGCGTTCGTGGCCGCGATCCGCGCCGAGGGCGGCCGGCCCACGCTGTGGCGGAAGTCGGGGACGTCCGACCTCAACATCGTCGCCCCCAAGTGGCGAGCTCGGGGGATCGCCTTCGGCCCCGGCGACCCTCGCCTCGACCACACTCCAGGAGAGAGCGTTCGGGTCGACGAGCTAGCCCGAGCGACGCGGGTTCTCCGTCGGGCGATCGATCAGTTGGTCTCCGCCTCGAGCACCTCGGCACAGAGCCCGTCGGTCCCGGTGGGTCGCGAGCGTGAGATCGACCCTTCCCAAGAGCCAAGGCCGTCCCGCGGCTGCCCGTGTCCCCCGTCGATGCTCCGTACCAAGCGCATCTACGACCCCCCCGCCGCGGAGGACGGTCGGCGGGTCCTCGTCGACCGCCTTTGGCCGCGCGGTTTGACCAAAGAGCGGGCACGGGTCGACGACTGGCGCCGGGATCTCGCCCCCAGCCCGGCGCTCCGGACGTGGTACGGCCACGACCCGGAACGGTACCCCGAATTCCGGGAACGGTTCCGAGGTGAGCTCGCGCCGCACCGGGCCGAGATGATCGAGCTCGCGCAGGCGGCGCGGCGCGGGAACGTCACGCTCGTCCACGCGGCCAAGGATGCGCAACACTGCACCGCCGGAGTTCTGAAGGAACTCATCGACGAGCTGTCGGCTTCTCGGACAGCCCTACAGCCGAGACGGCCGGACCATCGGGCCAAGGTCCGATGACGTCAGATCTTCCCCGCCGCGGAGGGGAGGCCGAGGGAAGTCTGGACCGAGGAGTTCGAAGCCGCGCGCGCGAACGCCGCGGCGCGGAGGATCGCGCGATCCACGCGTCGCCGGCCTTGCCGATCGACGTGAATCTCCTTGGCAACGATACGTCGTAGCGCGGGCCAATCACGGGCGACGATCTCCCAGACCTCGTCCGCAACGCGGCGGCCGAACCGATAGATGGCCGGATCCCGGACCTTGGCCATCTCCTTTCACGGTGCCTTGGGGAAGCGGCTCCGAGTGTGCGGCCCGATGCTTTTCGCCGCTTCTTCAATGACCTCGAGGTTGCGGATGACGGCGTTCTGCATCAGTTCCGATTCCAAGAAGTTGGCCCGCCCTCCAGCCGACGCTCGAGCGATTCGGTCGATCCGCTCGAGGTAGCTGCCTCGAACGCGGAGAACTTCAGGGAATCCTCCGTTCCGAATGAAGCGAGCCTATATGCCGGAACCGGGCTCGCCGTCTGCCATGAGTTCGAACAAGAAGCTGGTCCTCGACCACATGGCAGCAAAGCCCGCGAAGGCCGCCGAGGTCCTCGCCGACGATTTTGAGTGGATCGAGTGGGCGGACGGCGTCCCCCGGGAAGGAGTACGAACGAAGGGCCGGGCTGCCTTCGTCCAGGGCTTCGGGGACGACGATCTCCGGGACGAGATCCAGCGTGTCATCGAGGAGGGGAACGTGGTGGCCGTGGAAGGCGTCGCCCACGTGACGAAGAAGGACGGAAAGAAGCTGGACGTGCAGTTCTGCAACATCTTCGAAGTCGAGCATGGGAAGATCAAGCGCAAATCGTCGTACGCGGCGTTGATCAAGGACGCTGCGTAGCGGTGAGTCGGCCGGAAGAGAGCGCTTCGGGATGTTCCGACCTCCCGACTCGGGCCTGTCGGGCCCCACGCCGGATTCGCGCTCGCCTGAGGCTGACTAGGGGATACGCCACAGAAGGGCAAGCCGAGGGAGGGATTCGAACCCCCAGGAAACGGATCTGCAGTCCGTCGCATTCACCACTCTGCCACCTCGGCGCGGCGGTCGGCACCAAGCGCCCGACTTAACAGGGTTCCGGAGGGGGTCGCCGACCGCGGCCGTCGGCCCCACGATGCGGTGCCTTCGCGGGGCGCCCTGCGCGCCTACGGCTCAAACCGCACGAACGAACCGAGCAGGGAAGGAGCCTCGGACCGGGCGCGCAGCCAAAACTCCTTGTTCCGGGGATCGCCGGGGACGAACAGGTTGTCGTAGCGCAACCGCTCCTCGCCGACCGGAACGCGCTCGACCGCTCGGACGATGAACTCGCGCAACTGCCGGGCGTTCCCGAGCGCCGGGTCGAGCACCAGGTAGTAGAGCGCGAGCCGCTCCGCCTCGGAGACCCGCTTTCCGGCCCGCACCGCCTCCTCCTGCACGGTGGAGAGGGCGACCAGGATCCGGTCCGCGCTCGACATCGGGGGAATCGCCACGCGGTTCACCTCGGGGACCCGGGAGAGGAGGTCGGAGCCCTTGGGCCTGCCCTGGAGCGCCTGCTCCAGTGCGTCGAGCGTCGCCCCCGTGCTGCCCGCCAGAACGGTCACCCGGGCCCGGGGCGAGGAGTTCCCAGGGTCGAGGAACGGGAGGAGCGCCTCGTACGCCCACGTCGTCCCCGGGCGTCCGTCGATCTCGTCGACGAAAACCAACTGGGCTCCCCCCTCGGCCTCCGCGCTCGCGAGCGCCGCCCGGAACCCGACTTCATCGACCTCGGCAAGGTTGAGCTCGAGGAACTTCGCCTCGAGGGTCCGGGCGACCTCGCGGACCAAGTGCGTCTTCCCGCTCCCCGGGGGGGCCCACAGGAGGAAGTTGTCCCGCCGGGCCGAAGGCGCGAGGAGGCCCTGGGCGATCTTCGTGCGCACGTCCTTGAGCTGGTTCCGAGCCCGATCGTCGAATCGAGCGTAGCGGCCGACGACCGCGTAGCGCCCGATCCGGACGTCCTCGAACCCGGTGACGAGCTCCCGGACCGCATCGTTCCCCGTTTTCACTGCAGGATCGGCGGTCTTCGCCGCCGGCTCGGGGAGACGCATCCGCTGAAGGAGCGACCGGAACTCGGGGAGCTGGCGGAGGCGGTCGAACCTCGGTTCGACGCCGATCCAGGCAAGCCAGCTCGAGCGCTCGGCGAACGCGCGATCGAGCCATCGGAGGGCCTCGGGGTCGTCGTGGAGCCCCGCGTGGACGAGCGCGATCCAGTAGGACGGAAGGTAGGAGGTCTCGGCGCGGCGAAGCAGGCGGTCGAGGACCTCGCGCGCCTCCGCCGTGCGGCCGGCGGAGGCCAGGGCGTGGCCGAGCACGGCGAGCGTGATGGTGCTTCCGTCCGAGAGCGCCACCGCTTGACGGAGCTCCGAGATGGCCTCCTCGAACATCCCCTTCTCGAGATACGGGCGTCCGAACCAGAGGTGGGCGTTGACGAACCGCGGGTCGAGGGCGAGCGCGGCGCGGTACTGCTCGATCGCGCGGTCGTTCTGACGGCTCAGGTAGAGGACGTGGCCGAGGCCCGTCTGGATCGGGAGGGAGACGGGGTCGAGCTCCAGCGCTCGGCGCATCTCCTCTTGCGCTTCGGAGAACCGCCCGAGCGCCTTCTCGAGGTCGGCGAGGTACTGGTGGGCCTGCGGCAGGTTCGGATTGAGGGCGATCGCGCGTCGGAACTCCCGCTCGGCGTCGCCCCAGCTCCAGTCGTACTGGAACCGCACGAGCCCGAGCGCCGCGTGGCCCTCCGCCAGTGCGTCGTCCAAGGATAGGGCCCGCTCCGCGTACTCCCGAGCCTTCGGGAACGCTTCGCTGGGAGGGATCGCTTCGGCGAGCGCCAGGGCCGCATACGCTTCGGCGATGCCGGCGAGCGGCGCGACGAACGTCGGGTCGATCGCGACCGCTCGTTCGTAATGTCGGACGGCGTCGCGCAGTGCGGCTTCGGTCCGGGTGTTGCCGAGGACCCGACCTTGGAGGTACGCGGTGTAGGCCGGGGCGCTCCGGGTGCGCGCCGTCGCGAGCCGCTGGGTCTCCTGGCGGCGGATCTCCACCCGGAGCGCCCGGGCGATCCGCTCGGCGATGTCCGACTGGACGGCGAAGACGTCCGTGAGCTCGCGGTCGTAGTCGTTCGACCAGACGTGCTCCTCGCTCTCCGCATCGATCAGCTGGACGGAGATCCGTAGGCGGTCGCCAGCCTTCCGGACGCTCCCTTGGACGACCGAGCGGACCCGGAGCGTCCGCGCGATGTCGCGGATCGGCTCGGTCGACCCCTTGTACCGCATCGCCGAGGTCCGAGCGATCACCCGAAGGCCCGCGATCCGGGAGAGCGTCGAGATGAGCTCCTCGGTCATTCCGTCCGTGAAGTACTCGTCGTTCGGGTCCGGGCTGATGTTCGCGAGCGGGAGCACCGCGAGCCGATGCCCTTCGGGCGTGCCTGACTTCACAGCCCGCGCGGACCCCTTGGTCGGGTCGGGAGCCCGTGGGCACGTAAGCGTGCCCGGGTTGTCGGGATCGGCGCGATGGGGCGGGCTTGGCGGACGCCGTTCCGCCCGGCGCGGGGAGCGAACGACCCGCGGCAGAAACCTCCTAAAAGGGGGCGGCGATGGCGAGGCCGATGCCGAAGTACGTCGACGCCCACCCGATGGGAAAGCTCACGGCGGAACAGCTACGCGCGGCCCAGAAGAGCCCGAAGGACGAGTTCGGGGTGACCCACCACGACATCCTGTACAACGCGAAGGAAAACCGGCTCTACTGCGTCCTTGACGCCCCGAGTCGGGACGCGGTCGAAAAGCACCACGCGAAGATCGGGATCAAACCGGACTTCATCCAAGAGGTCGAGTCGACGCACCACTAGGTGCCCCGGGCCGGGTCGGCCGTTCCCGAGGACCCCGCGCGTCAGATCGGGCGGAATCCCCGGGCAGCGCGGAGGAGTCCGGTCCTCAGTCCGAGCCGGAACCGCTCTCCGGGAGCGAGCGACCGACCCGCGCCGTGGATCCGCGAGCGGCGAATCGACTGCAGCACTTCATCCACGGACCCGGGCTCCTCGGGGAATTCGGTGAACGCGCGGCCGACGCTGAGACCGTCATGCGCGTCGCTCCCGCCGGTCGTACCGATCGCTCGGTGGGCCGCGATGAGCTCGGCGCGAGCGTTCGTCACCTCGGAATTGTGGCCGTTGAGGCTCTCGATCGCGTGGACGCGGGCGCGACGGGCGAGCGCGGCGCCGACGCCGTGAGCGAACCTCAGCGGATGGGCCAGCACCGAGACGCCCCCGTGGCGCTCGACCCACTCGACCGTTTCCTCGAGGGGGCGGCGAAGCGGCGGTAGCTGCGAGACCCCGTAGACCAGCAGGTGTCCCTCCCGCGTCGAGACCTCGACGCCGGGCACGACGAGGAGCCGCGGGAAACGCTCCCGGATGCGAGAGATCCACTGCCAGCCGAAGATCGAATTGTGGTCGGTGAGGGCGAACCCGTGCAGCCCGGCGTTCGCCGCCGCATCGGCGACCTCCTCGATGGTGGCCCGCGAGTCGGGTGAAGCGACGCTGTGGACGTGGAGGTCGAGGCGGATGCCGCTCATCGGATCCGCGTCCCCGGGGCGATCCTTTCGTCCGGTTCCACCGGGCCTCCCTCCCGGAACAAGAGCAGGCTCCCCCTATCGCCGTTTCGCTCGGCCAGCCGCACGATCACCCGCCGTCCGGGAAGGGCGACCCCTTCGGCGGCGACCTCCTTCCCACCGACATCGACGGCCAGCGTCCCACCGGGCTCGCTCCGAGCGACGCGCCCCACGACGAGCGGGGTCGCGTCGAAATCGTCGTATGTGATCGTCCGCGAGTCGGTACCCCCACCGTCGGTGAACATTCCCTCGGCCACCCCGTCGGGGGGCGCCACGAGCACCGCGCGCCCGTCCCGATCGCCGGCGAGGATCATCCCGTTCGACGTCTCCCCTCGGATCGCTCGAGGCGCGAGGTTGGTCAGGACCAGCAACCGCCGACCGACGAGCTCCTCCGGAGCGTAGAACGGCCGGATCCCGGCGACCACCGTGCGCGAGCGGCCCGAGCCGGTCGCGAGCTCGAGCAGGTAGAGCTTGTCGGCCTTCGGGTGCGGGGTCACCGCCTCGATCCGCGCCGCGGCGATCGCAAACGGGGCCGGCCCGGCGCCCGCGGCGGGAGTCGAACGACCGCTCCCGCTCTTCTCCTGGCGCGGGAAGAGCGGCCGGATCTCCGCGAGCGTTCGGCCGCCCTCGGGCGGGTCGACCGCCCCCTTCCACCGGCCCGGGCCGAACGCCTCGGGGTCCCCCAACATCCGCGCGACCTCGGCCGAGGAGGTGGGCAGGACCGGGCTCGTCCAGACGGCGACCGCGCGCACGGTCCACACCGCTTCGAACAGGACGCGACTCAGGGTCTCGCCGCTCGCGCGCCACGGGGCGGCGTCGTGGAATCGGCGGTTCGCCTCCCGGATCTCCCCCAGGGCGAGCTCGAGCGCCTCCTTGAGGTGGACCTCGGAGTAGGCACGGGTGATCTCCTCGTGGGCCCTCCGGAGCCGAGCGCCGACCGACCCCTCGGCGTCGAGGTCGTACCCGTCGGGGACCGGCGGGACCGTCCCTCCGAGCTTGTCGCGGACGAGCACGAGGACGCGCTGGACGAGGTTCCCCCACTGGTTGGCGAGCACCTCGTCGTACAGCTGCTGGAACTCCGCGCCGTCGAACTCGGTGTCGTGGTTCTCGGGGGCGAGCGCGGTCGCGTAGAACCGGACCGCGTCCGCCGGGTACCGGTCGAGGAGGGCCGGCACCGTCGGGTCGGTCGGACCGGCGCGCGACTTCGAGAGCTTCTGCCCGCCGAGGACCATCCACTCGTTCGCCGGGACGTCGTACGGGACCTGGAGCTTCCCGCTCCCGAGCAGGATCCCCGGGAGGAAGACGGTGTGGAAGAAGATGTTGTCCTTGCCGATGAAGTAGTACTGGCGCACGGGCTCTCCGACGTCCCAGAACCGCCTCCACGCGTCCGGTTTCCCGGCACGGACGGCCCATTCGCGCGAGGCGGAGAGGTATCCGATGAGCGCATCGAACCAGACGTAGAACCGCTTCGTGTCGTACCCCTCAAGGGGGATCGGGACCCCCCAGTCGAGGTCCCGCGTGATCGGCGTGGGATGGAGCCCCTGGTCGAGGAAGTTCCGGGTGACGCCGACCACGTTGTCGCGCCACTTCGGGCGGCCCGCGAGGTACTCGGAGATCGCAGGCTGCAGCTTGTCGAGCTGCAGGTAGAAGTGCTCCGACGGGCGGAAGATCGCCGGCGTCCCGCAGAGGGCGCACCGGGGATTCCCGAGCTGCTTCGGCTCGATCACTCGTCCGCAGTTATCGCACTCGTCGCCCCGGGCCTGCTCGAAGCCGCAGTGCGGGCACGTTCCGACGAGGTATCGGTCGGGCAGGAATCGCTCGTGCTTCGGGCAGTACGCGTTCTCCTCCGTTCGACGACCCACGTACCCGTTCTCCAGGAGCGCCAGGAAGAGCTCCTGGACGGTCGAGGCGTGGAGGACGGTGCGCGTGTGCGTGTAGAGGTCGAAGGAGAACCCGAGGCGGCGGAACGTCTCCCGATGGAGCCGGTCGAACTCCTCCGCCACCGACGCGGCCGACCGACCCTCCTTCTCGGCCCGCACCAGGATCGGGGTGCCGTGCATGTCGGAGCCCGAGACCATCAGGACCTCGTCGCCGAGGAGGCGGTGGAATCGGGCGAAGATGTCGCCCGGGAGGTACGACCCCGCGAGGTGACCGATGTGGAACGGCCCGTTCGCGTACGGCCAGGCGAGGCAGACCAGGATCCGCGCCATCGTCCTCCCGGCGGACGAACGCCCGGGAGGACCCAAAGGGCTTTGCGGGCCTCAACCGGCGGCGCGCGCGCTCCCGCTCACCCGGCGCGACCCTGCCGGGTTTCGTCACGCAGCTCGCGTTCCCGCGAATCGACGGGTCAGTCGTTCGGCGAAGCTCCGGAGGTCGGCCGGGAGTCGCTGCTCGAGGAGGCTGTCGGCCACCCGGGCGAGCGCGCCGCGACCGTGGGCGTCCAGATGGACGGTCAGGATCGATCGAGCCGGGCCGGAGGGCGCGAGCGCGATCCGACCGCTCACGTACGCCTCCGGCCCCTCGGCCCGGAACTCGATCCGATCGTCCGTCGCACGGAGCAGTTCCCCGCGGTACTCCGAGTTCCGAGCGATCGGACCGAACTGGAGCCGGATCGTCCAGAGCGCGACCGTCGGGCTGAGCCGCTGCACGCCCACGACGCCGGCGTTGATCGACGCGAGCACATCGAGGTCCTGCAGGAGGCGGGCCACGGTCGAAGGAGGCGCGGAAACCTCGAACGACAGCTCCGCGGTCGGCATCGACAGGGTGAGGCCGGACCGGGCTTGAGCTCGCGACCGATTCCCGACTTCGGGCCCCCCAGCGAACCTAGGGGGGCGCCGCGGCCGGGCTCCCCGCCGCGGCTGCCGGCACCGCCGGGATGAGCTCCTGCTCGACGAACGACCGGAACGCCGGGTCGAACCAGGTCGCCATCCAGCCTTCCTTCCAGCGCGTCCCGATCGTCCCGCTCTGGAAGGCGTTCCGCATCCACTGCTGCCAGCCGGCCCACTCGTTGTCCGCGAGGATCCCCCGCTGGCGCATGTGGAAGATGTGGGCGAAGAAGAACAGGATGTAGTAGGTGAACGGGACGTCCGCCGACGGACCGTTCGGCCCCTGCGCGATCACCGAGATCAGCTCGGGTTTCTGGATCGCGATCTCCCCGATCCCGTGGAGCTGCATGTTGAGGTCGTTCAGCACGCGGGCCTCGAGGTCCTTCGTGAGCGCTTCGAGCTGCTTCCGCGAGATGTACACTGCGAGGAACAGGGCCGCGACGATGGCGATCGTCTGGACCAGCACGAGGAGGGCGCTCAGGTCGATGCCGGACATCGGCCTCCGAGGCACGCGGCGAGGATAACCCGGCCGAGCCCCCGGTGCTCCCGGTCGGTGCGGACGGTGATCGGCGGGTCCCACGAAGAGAGCGGGCCGATGCCTCGCCCGGCGAGGTGGGCCCGCGGGGGGTGGCTATCCGGGGGTCGACATCTGATCGGCGTAGAACCGGTCGAAGTCGTGGACCAGGGGCTCCTTCTCGCTGTACCGACCGCCGTGCCAGACGCGCGAGCGGCTCCCCTTCTGGGCGAGCTCGCAGACGTACCAATCCTGGCGATTGATCTCGTCCCAGAGGCTCACGGCGTCCGTCGGGTCGAAGTCCGGTGCGGCCATCGCCTCCGGATGGAAGTAGAACTCGTTCTCGATCGTCGACCGTTCGGGGCCGTGGGGCCAGGTGCGGTGGACCATGAGGTAGTCCGGATGGACGCTCAGGAACGTGTTCGGGAACAGTACGTAGTACGAGACCCGGTGCCGGTCGCTTTCGGTCGCGCCGGGGAGCGGGGGCCGCTTCGTGTACCCGGAGGAGACCATCGAGGTGAAGTCGCGGGCGAACGTCATGTAGCCGCCCGCGACCTTGGAACGGACCCCGTCGCGGAGGAAGTAGTTCATGTTCTCCCCCGAAGAGTACGGCGTGATCCGGTTCAGCGTCGGGTGCACCGGCGCGCAGTGGTAGCATTCGGAGAAGTTCTCCACGACGATCTTCCAATTCGCCTCGACCTCGTACGTCTGCCGCCCACCCACGCGGAGGTCGGCCAGCGGGATCGCCCCGACGCGGTCGATGAACCCCCCGATCGAGGTCCGGAGCGGCGCCGCCTCGGCGTCGAGGTTCGCCCAGACGAATCCGCCCCACGTCTCGGTGCGGACCGGATAGAGGCCGAACTCCTCCTTCCGGAAGTTCGTGAGCTCCGCCGTGTGACCGGCGCCGACCAGCCGTCCGTCCAGCGAGTACGACCACGCGTGGTACGGGCAGGTGATCGCCGCTAGGGCTCGGCCACGGGGTTCGGTGAGGATCCGAGTACCCCGGTGGCGGCAGGTGTTGTAGAATCCGTGCAGGGTGCCGTCGGCCCCACGAACGAAGGCGAGGCCCTCCGAGCCGACCTCCTGAGTGAAGAACTCCCCCGGTTCGGGAACCTGCTCCGCGCGACCCACGCAGAGCCAGTTGCGGAAGAACAGTCGCTCCATCTCCTGCGAGAACACGGTCGGATCCCCGTAGACCGAACCGTCCGGCGTTCTTGCGGCGAGGTGCTCGGCGGGCCCGGAGCGCGAACCGATCTTCGAGGTCCCCGGCGGCGGTTCGATCACGGCGGGCCGGCCGAGGGGGGATCCGCCATTACGGTTATCCCGGTACACCGGTCGCGGTACCTTTCGCCCGCCGGAACGGGACCGATCTCCGTTGCGTCGACCGGTTCGCCCTATCCACCCCGTAGCGTTCTCGTCCGGCATGGCGGTGGGACCGATCGCGCTCGACCGGCTGATCACGGCGGCTCGCGGCGGCGGCGTGCACTACCGCGAGTTCCTCCGTGCAACGGCGCTGAGCGCCGGACTGTACTTCCTACCGGCCGGGTCGGACGACCGCCAGGTCCCGCACCGCGAAGACGAGCTCTACCTCGTCCTGAGAGGTCGCGCTCGCTTTCGGCTCGGCGCCGACGACCGGGAGGTCGGTCCGAACGACCTGATCTACGTGGCGGCCGGAGCGGAGCACCGATTCCACTCCGTCCTTGAGGAGCTGGTGCTGCTGGTTGTGTTCGCTCCCCCAGAGACACCGGCTCCCTGAGCAGCATCGGAACCGACGCGCGGCTCCGGGGCAAGATCGGCGAAGGTCGACCCACACCGTGATGCCTTCCGGCGCGTGCGGCGGTACGTCGATCGCAATGCCCGGCTCGGAGTACCCTTCCGCGGGCGGCTGGGACGATCGTTCCCGCCTCGAGTCGCTCGAGCGGTGGCGACGCCAGGGGGTGGTCGCCGGCCGCGCCCACACCGAACTTCTGCTCCAGGCGGTCGCCCTCCGTGAGGGGGAGTCGGTGCTCGACGTGAGCTGCGGCGCGGGGGAGCCGGCCCTCGCCGAAGCCCGGGCGGTCGGGCCGACGGGCCGCGTGGTCGGTATCGACCCGGCGTCGGGTGCCGTCGAGCTGGCACGGAAGTTCGCGACCGCCGACGGACTTTCCAAGGCCACGTTCGAGGTCGCCGCGGCCGAAGCGATACCGTTCCCCGACGCGAGCTTCGATTGCCTCACCTGCCGATTCGGCGCCATGTACTTCTCCGACCTTCGGGCCGCGGTCGTCGAGGCGCATCGGGTGCTCGGACCGGGAGGGCGCCTCGGGTGGCTCGCGTGGGGTCCGATCGAACAGCCGTTCTGGGAGGCGACCGCACGGGTGGCGCTCCGCCATGCCGGGATGCGCGAGTACCCGCCCGAGGCGCTCCAGCCGATGTGCTTCGGAGGTGGGGGCCGCTTGGCCGCCGCCCTCGCCGCGGGAGGGTTCGAGGAGGTCCGCGAGACGCCGCACGAAGTGCTCTGGTCGTGGCCGGGACCCCCGGAGGAGGTCGCCGCGATGTGGTTCGCGGGCGCCCCCCCGTTCCGCTCGATCCTCGCGGCGCTCGACGAACGCGCCGGCGCGGCGGCGCTCTCCGAGATGACCCAGCGACTCGCCGCGTACGCCGACTCCGGCCGGGTAACGGTTCCCGAACGCGTCGTCCTTGCCACGGCGCGTCGCGGCGCCTGAGCGCCCGTCGCCCCCGCCGCTCGCGGCCGAGAGTTCCCTGGGTCCGGTCCACGACCGGAACGGACGCGGCCCGGGCCGGGGGGGTCGCCGGCACGTTTTTCCCACGCGCTCCATCGGCCGAACGATGGACTCCGAGGCGGCGCCGATGGTTCGACCCACCACGCCCGAGGCGGACCGGTTCATCGGGGTGAAGCGGCCGGTCCTCGACCACGGGTTCGTTGTCCTGGTCGACTACATGGGCAACGACGCCGCGATCGTCCAGGCGGCTCGCGTCTCCTACGGGCAAGGGACGAAGAGCCTCCGCGACGATCGGGGGCTGATTCGCTACCTGATGCGCCACCAGCACACGACGCCGTTCGAGATGGTGGAGCTGAAGCTCCTTGTCCGGCTCCCGATCTTCGTCGCGCGCCAGTGGATCCGCCACCGCACCGCCTCGGTCAACGAATACAGTGCCCGCTACTCGGTGGTCCCGGACGAATTCGATGTCCCCGCGCCGGAGGAGATCCGGCGCCAATCGAGCCGGAACCGACAGGGCGGGTCGACGCCCGTTCCGCCCGCCGACGCCGACCGATTCCGCACGGAGCTCGAACGCGTCAGCCGGGACGCCTACCGGGTGTACTCGGAGGCGCTCGCTGCCGGGGTCGCCCGCGAGACGGCCCGATTGGTGCTCCCCCTCAACTACTACACCCAGTGGTACTGGAAGACCGACCTCTGGAACCTGTTCCACTTCCTGAGGCTTCGGCTCGACCCGCACGCCCAGGAGGAGATCCGCAAGTTCGCCGCGGAGGTCGCGACGATCGCCCAGGCGGTCGCCCCGGTCGCGACCGAGGCGTTCGACGACTTCCTGCTCGGCGGCCTCTCCTTGAGCCGGCCCGAGCAGCGGGCGGTCCGGTCGATGCTCGGGGGAGCCACGCCGGAAGCTGCGTGCGAGGCGGCGGGACTTCCCCTCGTGCGGCCCGACGGGAAACCGATGTCCACGGGAGAGGGGGTCGAGTTTCTCGAAAAGCTCGAGCGGATCCGCGCGGTGAACCCCACGGAGCCGAGCTCCATCGACCCCCGCGCGCCGACCGGCTGATCGACGATGGCGATCCCGACGATTCCCCCCCGGCGGTTCTCGCCGTCGGGGGAGAGCGCGGAGACGATGGCACTGATCGCGTTCATCTTCCAGTGCCTTGCGAGCGCCTTCGTCTTCCTCATCGCCGGATTCTTCCCGTTCTTCTTCCTCGCGGGGCTCTTCGGGGCGTTCTTCGCCGCCCTCCTGATCGTGCTCGTGGCGGCGACCGCCTTCACGCTCTACGCCGGATACGCGTGGGTGTACGCCCGGATCCAGCGGGGCGAGTACCAAGCGGCGCAGGCCCCCGCGCTGGTCCTCGGCATCCTCGGGCTGATCTTCGGCGGGGTGATCGTGGGGGTGTTCTACATCGTAGCCTACGTGAAGCTCGGCGACGCGGCGCGCGAAGCGCTGTGGCCGGGGTACGGATGGTACGGCCCGGGCACCACCGCGCCGCTGTACCCGATGATGCCGTCGCCCCCACCGCCCCCTCCCCCGTCGACAAGCGGGGGTACCGCTCCGACGTGCGCCAAGTGCGGCCGACCCACGGCGTTCATCGTCGCTTACGGGCGGTACTACTGTTACACGGACCAGCTGTACGTGTAGACGGTGCCCGAGGAGCGCTCGGGGCCGGGGTGTCGGTCCGCGCCCCCGCGCGTTCAGAACCTCGGACGGGCGCCCGCCTCGAGCGTGAAGCCCGGCTGCGGTACCACGGGTCCCCGATGGCCCGCGACGCGGCCGGCCCAGGCCGGGCCGAGGGCGGCCTGCGGCTCGGCACGGCCCAAGAGCACGTGGGCGAGCCGTCGAGCGGCGCCCCCGGCCCGCATCACCCCGAACCCGTTGAACCCCGTGAGGACGTGGAGTCCTGCGGCGCCGGGCACGGGGCCGATGATCGGGTGGCGGTCGAACGTCGACGTGCAGACGCCGGCCCACGACGACACCATCTCCGCTCCGGCCCACCCCGGGAACCGCTGGTCGAATACGGTCGCGACGTGTCCGAGGAACGCCCCGTCCCCCTGCCCCCCGAACCGATCCGGGTCCGCCTCGACGTGGTCCGTCCCGTCCCCCACGAGCACCCGGCCGTTCTCTTCCGGCCGCGCATAGACGTCCGTGTCGAGGTCGTGAACGCTCGGGAACATCGTCGGCCCCGACGCGGGCCGGAGCACGGCCGCCTGGGTGCGGTACGGGGCGATCGGGATCGGGTGCCCCAGCTCGGCCAGGAGTCGCTTCGACCACGCTCCCGC
Source organism: Thermoplasmata archaeon (assembly GCA_035656255.1). Taxonomy (GTDB): domain Archaea; phylum Thermoplasmatota; class Thermoplasmata; order Lutacidiplasmatales; family UBA184; genus Lutacidiplasma. The sequence continues at coordinate 20,217 of DASRSV010000027.1, read as the reverse complement.
GGCGACGACGAGGTGGTCGGCCCGGAGGTCGCCGGAGAACGCGCCGATCTCCCACCGGCCGTCAACCGGACGAGCGTGTCCCTTGAGCGCGCCCAACCGGGCGTTCACGCCGCGGTCGGCCGCCTCCCGAAGGTAGGCCTGAGTGATCGAGGTCGGGTTGACGACCGCATCGTCCGGACCGTAGAGGGTCTCCACGATGTCGGAGAACCGCCCCGCGGGCACCATCTCGGATAACCGGTCGCGGCCCAGGGGCTCGATCCGGACCCCCCAGCCCTTCAAGCGCGCCGCCGCGGCGCGGAGCGCCTCGGCGATCGACGGGTCGCGGGCGAACCGCGCGAACCCGTTCCGCGTGAACGCCTCGGGCGCATGCCGCGCCGCGAGCGCCGCGTACTCGTCCCGGGTCTCCTGAGCGACCGTGCAGTCCCACCGGTCCCACAGCTGGTCCGTCACGATCCCGGCGGCGCGACCGGTCGCCCCGGCGGCGGGGGTGGAGGCCTCGAAGAGGGCGATCGGTCCGGCGCCGCCTTGGCTCAGGTGATAGGCGAGCGCCGAGCCGGCGATCCCTGCTCCGAAGATCGCGAACTCGGCCGACTCCACGCGGCGGGCGGAGCGCGCCGACCTAATACTGTGGCTTCGCGCGCTGGTACGCGTCCCGAAGGGCCTGCGTATCGACGTGCGTGTAGATCTGGGTCGTCGCGACCGACGCGTGGCCGAGCAGCTTCTGGATGTAGCGGATGTCGCACCCCCGGCTCAGCAGCGTCGTCGCGAGCGTGTGGCGGAGCGTGTGCGGCGTCACGCGGCGGGGGATCCCCGCGCGCTCGGCGGCCCTCCGGACCACCCGCTCCACGGTGACGGCGCCGACCGGGAAGAGCCGGGCGACGTTCTCGCCCGCGAGCGCTCGTTCCGTGAGGTAGCGGTCGATCGCGGCGCGGCCGCGGTCGTCGAGGACGACCTCGCGGTCGCGGTCCCCTTTCCCCGACCGGATGTGGAGGATGTTCCGCTCGAACTCGATGTCGGTGACCTCGAGGTGGCAGAGCTCGCTCACGCGGAGGCCGCCGAAGGCGAGGACGTGGACCATCGCGGAGTCGCGGGGCGACTCGTGGACCGCCTCGAGGAGGCGATGCATCTCGTCCTCGTTGAGGTAGCGCGGCAGCCGCTCCGGCCGCCGCGGCGCCTCGAGCCCCTCGGCGATGCTCAGCCCGAAGCTCCGGAACAGGCACGTCAGCCCGCGGACGGTCGTGTAGAGGGAGTTCTTGCTGTAGTGGCGTTGAAGGACGAGGTACTCCCGGAACGCCTCCAGGTCGCGCCGCGTAACCTCCTCGAGCGGCTTGCCGACGTAGCCGAGGAACGTCCGCGCGATGTGCCCGTACTGCTTGACGGTGCACGGGCTCCGCTCCCGCGCCTGCAGCATGCGCTGGAACTGCCCGACCGTTTCGACGACGATCGCCGCGGTCCCCGGCGCCGCGACCGCCGGTACCGGAGCGGTCGGCCGAATGCGCGATGGAGCCGCCGAGACCATCGCGCAACGTTTGGCCGGGCTGTAGCTAATTAAGGATTGAGTCCATCGGAAGTTCGCGCGCGCTCGCTCGGGTTTTTCGTCGTGCAGACCACCCCGTCTCGGTGCGACCGGTGCTCCGCCTCGGCGGTGATCGACCAGCCGTACCGCCGCGCGCACCTCTGCTCGGAGCATTTCCTCGACTCCGTCCGGGAGCGCGCGCGTCGTGAGATCCACCGTCAGCTTCCGGGCTTCCGCGGGGGCCAGGTCGCCGTCGCCGTATCCGGCGGAAAGGACTCGGCCGTGGCGCTCGCGCTGGCCCACGCGTTCTTCCGGCACCGCCCGAGCGTCCGGATCACGGCGCTCACGGTCGACGAGGGGATCGCGGGGTACCGGAACGTCGGCGTCGCCGCGGCGGATCGGCTCGCGAAGAGCCTGGGCGTCGAGCACCGCGTGCTCCGCGCCGTCGACGTGCTCGGCACCACGACGGATGACGCCGCCGTGGCGCTGCCGATGGTGGCGCCGTGCTCGTTCTGCGGCGTCTGGCGCCGGCAGCTCCTCAACCGCGCGGCGCGGGAGCTTGGGGCGGACGCGCTGGTCCTGGGGTTCAACCTGGACGACCTCGCCCAGACCGTGCTCATGAACGTCGCGCGGGGGGAGGTCGATCGGCTCGGACGGATGGCGCCCCACCGTCATCGGCAGCCGGGGTTCGTGCCGCGCATCGCCCCGCTCTCCACGGTTCCTGAGCGCGAGGTGTTCCTGTTCGCCCGTCTCTCGGCGCTCCCGTTCGACCACCAGGAGTGTCCGCATGCGGCCCGCGCGGCACGGAACGTCTTCCGCGAGGTCGTCTGGCGGCTCGAAGAGGCGATCCCGGGAACTCGGCAGTCGCTCCTCCGCAGCCGCGAGCGCGTCGCCGAGCTCCTGGACGACCGACCCGTTCGCTCCGGGGTCGTGCGGTGCCCCGACTGCGGGGAGCCGGCGAGCGGGGGACGCTGCCGCTCGTGCGACTACCTGAGCCGGCTGCCGAACACCCTAATTCCACTTCCGGGCTGACGCGCACGTGTCGGCGCCGGCCCCCTCGGCGAGCGGGACGAGCGACCCGCGCCGGTCCATCCGCCGACGCGTCTTCGTGGTCGGCAGTGGGCTCATGGGGAGCGGGATCGCCGCCCAATCCGCGCTCGCCGGCTACGCGGTGACGCTCGAGGACATCACCGAGGCGCTCGTCGACCAGGGCCGGACCCGCGCGCTGGGGGCCCTCGACGACGGCGTGCGGCGGGGGAAGATCTCTCCGTCGGCGCGGGAGGAGGCCGTGCGGAACCTCGAGGTCGCCATCGGCCTACGTCGGGTGGACTCCGCCGACGTCGTGATCGAGGCGGCGCCGGAGAATCTCGAGCTCAAGCGGAAGCTGTTCGGCGAGATCGACGCGGGAGCCTCCCCGACCGCCCTCCTGGCGTCGAACACCTCGTCGCTCCCGATCACCTCGATCGCCTCCGCGACGAAGGACCCGGGCCGCGTCGTGGGGCTCCACTTCTTCAATCCGGTCCTCGCGATGCCGCTGGTCGAACTGATCCCGGGCGTCCGAACCCGTGCCGAGGTCACCGAGGCGGCCCGTGCGTTCGCGGTCGACCTCGGCAAGACGGTCGTGACGTCGCGCGATACCCCCGGGTTCGTCACGACGCGGTCGATGGCCGTGCTCGGCAACGAAGCGGTCTGGATGCTCTACGAGGGGACCGCGGCGCGCGAGGACATCGACACCGCCCACAAGCTCGGATTCCGCCACCCGATGGGGCCGCTCGAGCTCCTCGACCTGGTCGGCCTCGACACGGCGCTCGCGATCCTGGACGTTCTCTTCGAGGGGTTCAAGGACCCGAAGTACCGAGCGTGCCCCTTGCTCCGCACCATGGTCGCCGCCGGCAAGCTCGGACGGAAGACCGGCGAGGGGTTCTACGATTATTCGTCGCCCGGGAGCGCGCGCGGGGCCGCGGCGTGATCGATTTCGGCGCGCTCCCCGACCTCCTGATCCTCGTCCTGGCGGCGCTCCTCCCGGCGCTCGTCTACCTCGCGTGGGTCCGGAAGGGCGAACGGTACCAGACCGAGCCGTGGGGGCCGCTCCTGAGCCTGTTCTTCTACGGCGCGATCGTCGCGACGATCATCAGCGCGATCCTGGAGCTCCTCCTGGTCGCGCTCGGAACGGCCGTTTCCCAGAGCTTCCCGGCCCCCGAGTTCACGTTCCTCAACGGGAACTCGAGCGCGGGGGCGTTCTTCCTCGTCCTCGTCATCGCGCCGTTCGTCGAGGAGGCGCTCAAGGCGAGCGGGGTCACACGCGCGGCCGCCCGGATCCGCATACTGGGCGACGGTCCGGTCTTCGGCGCGAGCGTGGGACTCGGCTTCGGCTTCTTCGAGACACTGATCTACGGGGTCGGTGCGTTCGTCACGGGAGGCCTGGTCGCGGGTCTCGGCCTCATCTTCATCCGGAGCCTCTCGAGCGTCCTCCTCCACGGCAGCACGACCGCCATGTTCGGCTACGGCTTCGCGCGCCAGCGGTTCTCGGGGGGCGGTGGGGCCGCGGGGGCGTACTACGTCCTCGCGGTCGTGATGCACTCGTCGTTCAACGCGCTCGCCTCCCTCTCCGCCATCCTCCTCGCCGTCCACGTGACGGTCATCTCGAGCGACATCGCGAGCCTGATCGGGCTCCTGGTCGCGATCACCTTCGCCTTCGGGGCGCTCGAGCACGCGCGGACGCTCGCGTCGCGTTCGACCTTCCCGGGGGCCTCCGGCCCGCATCCGCGATTCCGCCCGCCCCCGCCGGTGCGCGTGCGCAGCCAGGGCCCGCCCGGCGCGCGGTGACCGCCCGCTACGCGGGCTTCGTCGGCGGCTCGGTCGCCCCGTTCCGTCGGGACCAGGCGCTGTCGGAGATGTCGCGGTAGATCTGCGCCACCTCGGGCTCCGCCGTCGCGTCGCTCCGCTGTCCGACGTCGCGGATGCGGTCCTTCTTGAGGAGCCAGTAGTGGATCCTCCAGGTCTTCCCGCGCGAAACGGTCGCATCCTCCTCTTCGCTCGAGAGGAGCCCCTCCTCCTCGAGCCGGTAGAAGCGGTCCCGGTCGTCGCTCGAGAGCTTGTTGTCGAGCACGGAGTCGTCGAGGCCGAAGTACCCCAGAACCATCCGGGCCGTCGTTCGGGCCTGCTCGGCGGGGATCTTGCCGTGGGCGACCAGCGTCGCCTCGATGGCCCGTGTGAGCTCGTCCTCGGTGATCGCCATGGCGCGACCTCGGGGACCAACCTCCTCCCCCGCTTGAGGTTGTAGGGCGGCGGGGACGCCCCCGGCCGGCCCCGGCCGCGCCGAAACAACCCTATCCGCTCAGCGGGTCGGGGGCCCCGAATGCCGGGACCGCCGGGGGAGCCGAGCGCGACCGGGTCAACGTTCCCCGTGGTCCCGGAGATTCTCGACGCCGGGCGGAAGGCGCTCGCGCTCGAGCTCGGGCCCGAGTGCCTCGGCCGGCTGTTCGGTCGGCACGGTCACGGCCTCACCAATCCGGAGCGGGCGGAGCGGATCGCGGGCGCGATCGGCCAGAGCCTTCGGGGCCTCTCGGAGGCGGAGTGCACGCTCTGCCGCGGACTGTTCGACCGGTGGTCGACGTGGGTACCGCGCGTCGAGCGGGCCGCGGCCTCGCTCGAGTGGAGCTCGTTCTCCTGCGGCAGCCGTTGGGACCCCGAGATCCTCGCGCACGAGGAGCTCCTCTGGACGGAGGTCGGTTCGATGTGGGGCGAGAGCGCGCGGAGCGCCTTCAATCGCGAGCTCGGGAAACGCGTCGAGGCAGCGACCGGACGGGCGGGAGGCTCCGGCCCGGCCGACCTCCTGTTCGTCGCCGACCTGCCCGCGGGAACGGTCGAGGTGACGATCCGGCCGCTGTACGTCCGCGGTCGGTACGTGAAGCTCGACCGTACGCTCCCTCAGACCCGGTGGCCGTGCCGAGCGTGCCGCGGGCGCGGCTGCGTGCGGTGCAGCGGGACCGGGAAGATGTACGCGACGAGCGTCGAGGAGCTGATCGCCGCGCCGCTCCTCGCCGCCGCGGGCGCGAGCGGGAGCCGCTTCCACGGCATGGGACGGGAGGACATCGACGCACGGATGCTCGGCTCCGGCCGCCCGTTCGTCCTCGAGGCGCTCGCCCCTCACCACCGGTCCGTCGACCTCGGGGAGGTCGTGGCCGCGCTCGCCCGCGACGCCGCGGGACGGGTGGAGGTCCGCGGGCTCGCCTTCGCGGAGGCGGCCGATGTCGTCCGCGTGAAGGAGGCCCGGCCGCCGAAGAGCTACCGCGTCGTCGTCGCCGGGGGAGCGCCCGCGGAAAAGGTTAAGGACGCCCTCCAGGTCGCCGCGGGCCAGACGATCGCCCAGCGAACGCCGATGCGCGTCGTGCACCGGCGGTCCGACCGTGTCCGACCGCGGCGGATCGTCGCCGCGACCCTCGTCGACGCGGGAGCGGGGCGGTTCACGATCGAGCTCAAGGCGGAAGCCGGTACGTACATCAAGGAGTGGGTGGAGGGCGATGGAGGACGGACGGAACCGAGCCTCGCCGGCGCGGTCGGCGTCCCGCTCCACGTCGAGTCGCTCGACGTGATCGCGGTCCACGACGAGGAGGCGTAGATGGTCAAGAGTTCGAAGGGGCTCCGCTCCCGGACCCGCGGCACGCTCACGAAGGAGGTCCGCGAGCGCGGGCTCCCGCCCGTGACGCGATTCCTGCGGGAGTTCCCGATCGGCTCGAAGGTCGTCGTCCGTATCGAGGCGTCCGAGCCGCGCGGACTGCCGCACCCCCGCTACCAGGGACGGACGTGCACGGTCGTCGGCCGCGTAGGCCGGGCCTACCGGCTCGCGTTCTTGGACGGCGGCAAGCCGAAGCAGCTGATCGCCCACGCCGTCCACCTCGCCCCCGCCGGAGGCGCCGATGCCTGATCCGGTCGCCCTCTCGCGGGTCCGCGACCTGCTCGCCGACGAGGCGCAGCGCCGGACGCTTCCGCGGGAGGCGACCCTCGCGCTCCAGCACGCGGAAGGGTTCCACAAGCTCGACCAGGCAGAGACCGACAAGCTGATCGCCGAGCTCCGGGCCCTGCCGTTCCTCGACGCCACGCTGGCGGTGAAGCTCGCGGACGTCCTTCCGCAGTACCCCGAGGAGGTCCGGCTCCTGCTCTCGAAGGAGCGCGTCCTCCTGGACGAAGCCCAGCTCACCCGACTGCTCGAGATCCTTGCCCAGAACCGATGAACGGGGGGTCGGCTTTGTGGAGAGTTCCGCGTACGTCCTCGATTACTTGCCGCACGGCCGCCAGACCGACCGGGGGTTCCACAAGGAGCCGCTCGCGATCGGGCTCGGTATCGGCGAGCTGAAGCTCCTCGAGATCATCCCGCGGCCCGGTCGGCCGCTCACGAACGGCGAGAAGATCCCGCTCGTGGCGGTGGGGGCGACGACCCCCCCGATCGACCACGTCCGCCGTCGGCTCACCTACGAGGAGCTCACGGCGACCGCCCGCACCGAGCTCGAACCGGCGCTCGAGCGTCTCGTCGTGGAGGAGTCCCCCCGGTTCTTGAAGTTCTTCAACGAGGCGGACGCCGTGTCGCGGCGGTTCCATCTCCTCGAGCTCCTCCCCGGGATCGGCAAGAAGACGATGCAGGCGATCGTCGACGAGCGGCGCCATGGCCCGTTCGCGACGTTCTCGGAGCTCGGGTCGCGCACGCACCTCCCGAACCCCGAGCGGCTCGTCGTCGCGCGGATCCGCCAGGAGCTCGAGGGTGCAGGGGACAAGTACCGGCTCTTCGTCGCCCCGTAACCCGCCGTATCGCGCCCCGACGTCCGCCGTCGAGGTCGCCGCGGCGCTCGACGCGATCGGGGTACGTCCGTCGCGGCGGCTCGGTCAATCGTTCCTCGTCGACCCGTTCGTCGCCGATGCCGAGGCGGCGCTCGTGGGGCCGGGGGGGCCCGTCCTCGAGGTGGGAGGGGGTCTCGGCGTGCTGACCGAAGCGCTCCTCCGCCGCGGGGTGGGACCGCTCAGGGTCCTGGAGCGGGACCCCCGGCTCGCCGCCCATCTTCGGCGCCTGTTCGGCGATCGGGCGACGATCCTCCTCGGCGATGCGCTCGACTTCGACCCCACCGGCTTTCCGACGGTCGCGGGGAACCTACCGTTCTCGATCGCGACGCCGCTCCTGATCCGATGGATGGAGCTCCGCGTCCCCCGGATCGTCGCCCTCGTTCAGCGCGAAGTGGCGGCCCGCCTCGGGGCATCGCCGGGCGGCAAGGCGTTCGGCCGTCTGACGCTCCTGGCGAGCGTGTACGGGTCGACGGAGTTGTTCCGCACGGTCCCCCCGAGCGCCTTCGCGCCCGCCCCCGAGGTCACGGGGCAGATCCTCGTCCACACCGCCCGCCCGGGTCCGCTCCCGGTCCCCGACGTCGGGGAGTTCGAGGAGGTCGTCCGCCGACTGTTCGGCTCCCGACGCAAGAAGCTCGCGAACCTGTTGCCCCGCGTCACCGCTCCCGGGGAGACTCCGGCGCAGCTGGCCGAACGGGCCGGTTGGCCCTCGGACTGGGCCGACCGCCGCCCGGAGACCGTCGAGCCCGAGGCGTGGTTCCGCCTCGCCGACGCCGTCCACCGGGCGAGGCCCGATCTCCTGCCGCCCGGATCGCCCCCTGCCGGTGCCCGTCGGGGAGTGCGGCAGAACTAAATCGCGCCGCCGGCCATCCAGCAGCGGCCTCGGGGCCGCCCGGCTGGAGTCGCGACGTCCCCGCTGCGGTATGGTCGAGTACCCCAATCCGGTGCTGAAGACCGTCCTGCTCCGGGACCTCGCGCCGTACGCTCCCGTCTGGCTGCTCGGGATCGTGCTCGCTGCCGTCCTGGACGCGTACCGATTCGGGAACTCCGGAGTTCCGCTCCCGACGTTCTTCGAGTTCGCCGTGGTGTACTCGGCCCTCGTCGGCGGCCTCCTGTTCGCCGTGTTCTACCGACACTACCGAAGCAGCCCGTCGTCCATCCGTGTCGAGGTCGACGGGGTGACCGGGATGGTGCCCCGGGCCTCGGGGACCCCGGAAGTCCGCACGGCACTCACCCTGCCGTACGCGTCCTTCGTTGCGGTCAACCAAGGCGGGTTCTTCGGCCCCCGGATCGTCGCGCGCGCCATCCCGATCGCACCGAGCGGGAAGACGGTGCGATGGGAGTGGCTCCACCTCACCCCGGAGAACGCCGTTCGGGTGGCGGACGCCTACCGGGCCTGGCAGGCCCGTGAGAGTCCGCCCTCGCTCGGTGTGGTCGCGGGGGCGGTGCCGAACTAGCGCGTTACGCAAGAGTTTATGGCGAGGGCGCGACCATCCATTCGTGCACAGATGCGCATACGCCATCGCCGGCCGCGTCGCGGCGTTTCGAACCTCATCGCGGTCATCCTGATCTCGGGGATGACCCTCGCAGCGGGAGCGCTCCTCTTCCTCTTCCGGTTCAACCTGCCGGCGAAGCCGGTGACGGTCGAGTACACGATCCAGGGGGACCAGGGACTCCCGGCGTGGGGCGACCCGACCGACTGCACGAACCAGACGCTCAACGCGACGTGCGACACGCTCCCCGCGGTCTTCGTCGTCTTCACCTCCCACTCCCCCGACAACATCCCGCTCTCCGCCCTGCAGCTCACGTTCATCTGCAACCAGACGACCCTCCTGCAGGCGAACTTCCAGTCGCTCGAGGTCGTTCCAGGGACCGGCGCGAACCCCGGGGCGAGCGCCCCCCATATCGCCAACTGCGGCACGTGGAACTGGGGGTCGGGGCACGGCTACAGCGGGACGTACTTCAACCGCCTGCTCTACTTCCAGCAGCTCAAGCCGACCCTTCCCGTCCTGGCGAACGGCGACCAGCTCGTCGTCTACATCCACCCGCCCGCCGACTTCTGCGACCGGAACAACCACTGCCCCGACGACGACTACCACGGGGTCCCCCCGTGGTGCTTCGCCGTGCCGGGGGACTGTACGATCTACCTCTCGTACACCCAGAACCCGGTGACGCTGATCGCCTCGATCCCGTTCACCGTGATCCAGGCGTAACGCACGGCGGGTCGTCCCCGGGGACGACCCCTTCAAGTACCGCTTCCGCGGCGGGCCATCATCGTAATCCCCGCGGTCCGGTCCGCCCTTCCGGCGCCGGGGCCTTCCGCCCCGCCGGGAGCCGTTCTCGATGCAACCACCTCGCGCGGGGTCGCCTTCCGACCGCGCCGCTTTCTGGCCGAAGTCGGCCCGTGGGAGGCTCGTGCTCGTACTCGCGACGGCGTTGCTCGTGCTCATCCCCGTCGAGGTCGTCCTCGCGGTCGAAGCTCCGAGACCCTCGATCGCCCCCGCCGTGTGGTTCGCTTTCGCGAGCCGGATCGACCACATCGTCTTCGTCGTGATGGAGAACCATCCGTACGACAACCTGTACGGGACGTACTGCACGGCCACCGGCCCGAACTGCCCGATCGCCGCGAACGGGATCCCCCGCGGGAGCTGCCTCCCCCTCAACACCACCGCACCGAACGGGCCGTGCGTCCGTCCGTTCGCGTTCACGGCACAGAACGCGAGCGTGACGACGCCGTTGCCGCACGACTGGAACTCTTCGACGCGGGCCTTCGACGGCGGGCTCATGGACGGCTTCTACGCCGCCGAGCAGTCCGGCCGCGACCCGTTCGGCCACTACAACGGAAGCACCGCGCCGACCTACTGGGACCTCGCCGAGGAGTACGCCCTATCGGACAACTTCTACTCGTCCGTCCTGAGCTACTCCCTCCCGAATCACTGGCACATCGTCGCGGGGCAAGCGCCGCCCGAGATCGTCACCCACGGTACCGGGCTGCGCGGCGCGGGGCCGGGGTTCCTCCAGGTCGACCGGCAGTACCTCGCCGAGGCGAACGGGACGAGCTCGGTCGAGGACCTCCTGCTGAACTCGAGCACCTCGTGGGGGTACTACGACTTCCCCCTCCCGACGTACGACCACGCCCTCGTCGCGAACCAGTCGCTGTCGGGCGCCGCCTACGCCTATTGGAACCCGCTCGCGGCGAAGGCGGAGAGCTACACCGCGGGGCTCGCCCCCCACTTCCACGCGAGCGCCCAGTTCTTCGGGGACGCGCACAACGGGACGCTCCCGAATATCGCCTGGGTGATCCCTCCGTCCCAATACTCGGACCATCCGCCCGAGCGCGTTGACGCCGCCCAGGGCTGGCTCGCCTCGGTGGTCGATTCGGTGGAGGCGTCCCCCGAGTGGAACTCCAGCGTCGTCTTCGTCACCTGGGACGACTACGGCGGCTTCTACGATCACGTCGCACCGCCCGTCGCGAACGGGGCCCAGCTCGGCTTCCGGGTCCCGCTCCTCGCGATCGGACCGTACGTCCGCGAGGGGTACGTCACGCACGCGCCCACCTACTTCGAGTCGATCCTCCACCTCATGGAGTGGAGGTTCCGCCTGGGGTGCCTCGTGCCGCTCGACTGCAACGCGCCGCTCCCGCTCGACCTGTTGAACTTCAGCGCGCCCCGGCGGAGCCCGATCTTCTTTCCGACGGACGTCAATCTGACCTCGTACCCGATGCCGCTGCAGCCCCGAGGGGCGTTCGTCCCGGCTCCGGCTTTCGAACCTCCGAGTCGGTTCGTCGCGTTCGCCCGCCGACCCGACGTGGACTGACGCCCAGCGGACGCGGTTCGATAGGAGAGGCCCGACCCCTTCCTCGGCGGCCGACCGAAACGGTTTACCCTCTCGGCGACTACTTGCGAATGAGAGGTACGGCGATGAACTGCTCAGCGTGCGGAAAGGAGCTCCCCGCCGGTGCGACCGCCTGCCCCGCGTGCGGTCAGCCGGTCGGTGGGAGCCTCGGGACGAAGACCTCCCAGGCGCTCCACGAGGCGAAGGACGAGACCGTGAGCCTGTTCGGCAAGGGCGGCCACCTCGTCGGCAAGGCGGCCCGCTCGGTCGTCGACGGCACCAAGGAGGTCGCCGAGGCGACCGCCGAGGGCGTCAAGAAGGGCTGGAAGAAGAAGTAGCTCGCTCGGGCTCGTCGCACGGGCGGCCCGACGACGGCGTTCGTCGGCCGGGCGCTGATTCACCGGCCGGTTGGGCCGACGCCATCGGCGGGGTTCATGTAGGTTGCCGCGGCCTCCGGACGTTGGGGCGCCGCGATGGCGATCGAAGCGGTGCAGGTCGTCCAGGACCTGGCGATCGTGATGACGACCGCGCTCGCCATGGCGTTCGTCTTTCACCGGATCCATCAGCCGCCGCTCATCGGCTACATCCTCGCCGGGATGGCGATCGGACCGTACACGCCTCCGTTCAGCCTCGTCACGCACCCGGAGGTGCTGGACCTCCTGGCCCAGATCGGGATCGTGTTCCTCCTCCTCGCGGTCGGGCTCGAGTACCCGGTCGCGCGGCTCCGAGCGGTCGGTCGGAAGGCGCTGGCGATCGCCCTCACCGAGAACCTGGCGACCTTCGCGGCGGGTTTTCTCGTCGCGCAGGCGTTCGGGTTCTCCCGGTTCGACAGTCTCTTCCTGGGCCTCGCCGCGTCGGTCACGAGCACGGTCATCCTCGCGCGCCTGCTGGAGGACCGCGGGCTCCTCGCGGACGGGGTCGCCGGGCTGGTGCTCGGCGTGACGGTGCTCGAGGACATCATCGCGGTCTCGGCCCTCGGGGTTCTCCAGTCGCTCGCGACGACGGGGACCGTCGCGCTCCTCTCCGTCCTCCTGGCGGTCGGCCTCGTCGTGGCGTTCGTCGTCCTGACCCTGCTCATCGGGTCCCGGCTGGTCCCTCGGCTCATCGACCTCGCGGCCGGCACGGGGCGGAACGACCTCCTCCTCCTCGCGGTCCTCGCGCTCGCGCTCGGCCTATCGGTCCTCTCGAACCTGATCGGCATCTCGGTCGCCACGGGCGCGTTCCTCGCGGGGGTGCTGGTCGCCGAATCGCGGAGCCAAGCGAGCGCGAAGGTCCTCGTGACGCCGCTCAAGGAGCTCTTCGGGGCCGTCTTCTTCGTGTCGATCGGCGCGCTCATGGACATCGAGCTCCTCCCGGCGGTGCTCCTCCCGGTCGCCGCCCTCCTCGCCACGTCGATCGGGGCCAAGTACGGCGCGACCTACCTTGCGGCCCGGCGGGAGCGGATGGGGCCGACGGACGCCCACCGCGCGGCGATCACCCTCGCGGGACCGCGGGGGGAGCTCTCGCTGGTCGTCGCGAAGGGCGGCGCCGACATCGGAGCGACAAGCGCGGTGGTGCTCCCGATCGTGGGGGCGATGGCCCTCGTCACGTCGTTCCTCTCGCCGTACTTGGTCCGGATCGGATGGCGAGGGAGCGGCCCTTCGCCGGTCTCGGCGCAAAGCCCCTCGGGTTGACCCGAGGACCGGCCCCCCGGTCGGACGCTACGCCTGACGTAGATACGCGGCGAGCGGCAGCAGGCTGCGGTAGAGCACGCGGCCCGAGTCGGTGAGGGCGTACGCCCGAACCGGTCCCCGCGAGCTCTCGGCCGACTCCCGGCGCACAAGCTTGGCCCGCTCGAGCGCCCGCAGCGTCGTCGTCAATGTCGCGGGACTCACCCCGGAGAGGCACCGCTGGATCGGGCCGAATCGGACCAGGCCGTACCGGCCCAACAGCGCGACGACGCACACCGCCCACTTCTTCCCGACGACATCGATCAGCCCCACCGGCGGGCACGGGCATTCCAGGTCGCCCTCGCAGCACTGCGACACTATCTCCGTACGTAGGGTCGGTTTATGACTGCTTCAGCTATTGAAGTAGTCGAGGTGGACCATGCCGGACGAACCCTGTTGTGCAACGCCGTGCTGTGACTCGACGATGTGCTGCCCCCCCGGCTGCTGCGACTGCTGCTGCTGAGCGTGGGGCAAACCGAACCTCTTCCCCCACCCTTTTCGACACTCCGTGCGCAAGGCATGGCGGCCGACGAGCTCCACACCACGACCTCGGCACACTTTCGCCGCCTGGCGTGGCAGGAAGCTAGGGATCCTGACCTGGTCCGACCTCCCCCACGCTCGTCTGAACGGACGGCAGAGGGCGAACGGTCGCCGTTGGAAGTGGGCCGGGTTCCCTCGCCTCGGTCGTAGCCCGTGGTCGAGTGGTGAAGTGGCGGCCGTAAAGCATGATGGTGGCCGTCCACCTCCCGGGCGCGGTGCCGGCGGCATCGGCCGGCGCGGGTTCTCGGCGACGGCTCGCTCGCCGGGCGTTGGCGGCGCTCGGCGTGGCCTACGATGTCGCAGACGCTGAAGGTGTACGTGCCGGGCACATTCTTCGCGACCGGACATCCGCCGCCCGCGTGAACGTGTGAGACGACCAAGGTGTAGGCGTACGAAAAGTTGACGATGACGTTGTGGGCCGTGTTCGTGTACATCTTCACGGGGAATCCGACCTGAATGTCGTTCGAGGCGTCCGACTGCGCGCAGCCGGCGCCGGTGGGGACGATGTTTCCTCCCTTCGCCGTCGCATAGGCGAACGCCGTCACGTTGCCCGTCTTCGGGACCCAGTGGTTAGAATTCAGGGCGACGCCGGACTTTCAGTTCCCGCCCACCGAGATGGATTTCGTCTGCGCCAAGGCGGTATGATTGTCCGGGGGCAGGATGAGGTGCGGCTTGAGGGCGCCCACCGTCGGTGAGATTGCCATCAGGAGAGCGAGCGCAGCCGCCGCGCTTGCCGTCGCTCCCTTCGCGAACCGACCATTCCATCGGCCCGCGTTCGACCGATCCGCTTTCCCCAATCGCTTGCACTGAGTCGCTGCCTGGTCCCGGCGCGCCGGCCACTCGAGCGACCCCATACGTGTGGGCACGACGATTTAGGGTCGGTATGTAGACTTCAACTCGGGCGGCGGCTGTGGCACCCCCCGGTGATCACGTTTCAGGGGCGGGACCAGCTGCGGCGCCACCCGGGGACGGCGAAGCAGCTCGACAAGTTCGTTTCTTCGGGCCGAGTTCCGTTCCGGATCAAGGGAGCGGGGCCAAGACTCCGACCTGAGGCATGGTGACGGAAGTGACCTTCCGGCCACCTTTGCCCAGCGTCGCGCCATTGACCGCCGCGAGCGCGACTGTACCGGGTCCGAGGCCGACCGGCGATCGAACCCGCCGGAGTACTCACCACGAATCGGATAAGAATATTCGATTCAACGCGGTTCATTACCCTCTCCAACTCCCGTCCATCGGGGGAGAGACCTGAACAACGGCGGGGAGGACCTCGGATCGAACGGGTCGGACGTCGAGCCGACGACCGAGGCTCGATTCCTGCGCCCCCGACCCGGCGGAGGCGGTTGACCGTGGTGGCTTCGAAGCCCGGCGCAGGGATGGGTCGACTGCCGGCGGTCAAGGGTCGAAGCGTATTGGATTCAATTGGCCGCACCCCCCTGCTGGAGCTGGGTCGCCTGACGCATAGCCTCGGGCTGCCCGATTCGGTCCGGCTTCTGGCGAAGGCCGAACATCTGAATCCCGGCGGAAGCGGCAAGGACCGACTCGCACTCCGGCTGGTCGAGGACGCCGAGCGACGCGGCCTCGCGCGCGGGGGGACGCTCGTCGAGGCGACCAGCGGCAACACCGGCATCGGGCTTGCGATCGTCGCGGCCGCGCGCGGCTATCGACTCCGCGTGGTCACCGGCAGCAAAGCCTCCGAGGAAAAGCTCCGGATCCTCCGTGCGCTGGGCGCCGAGGTCACGGTCACGCCAACCGTACGGCACGGAGACCCCCAGCACTATGTCGAAGTGGCGAAGGGGCTCGCTCGGGAGATACCTGGCGCCGTACTGCTCGACCAGTTCCGGTCCGGAGCGAACGTCCAGGTGCACGAGGAGCAGACGGGGCCGGAGCTGCTCGAAGACGCGCTCCAACTCACGGGTCGAATCGACGCGTTCGTCTGCGGGGTCGGTACCGGGGGGACCCTCATGGGGGTCGCGCGCTACCTCCGCCACGCGTCGCCCGGGACCCGGATCATCCTAGCCGACCCGGTGGGCTCGGTGCTCGCGGGCGCGTCCGCGTTCGCGCCGTACCTCGTCGAAGGGATCGGAGACGATTCGATTCCCCCGCTATTCGACCCCGGCGCGGTCGATGAATCCGTCCAGATTCCGGACGCGGAGAGCTTCCGCTACGCGGTCTTGGCGGCCCGGACTGAGGGGCTTCTGGTCGGCGGTTCGTCGGGCTGCCACCTCGCCGCCAGTGCGGAAGTCCTCCGGCGCCTGCCGCGGGACGCAGTGGTCGCGACCGTCCTCGCCGACACGGGGCGCAACTACCTCACGCGGTTCTTCGACCCAGACTGGTGCACGGCGCGGGGCCTCGCGGTGGTCCATGGGGGTGCGAGCGCGTGAGCGCGGAGCTCAATTGGGGCGAGTCGACGCGATGTGTACACGGCGTTCCCGCGGAGCTGGTCCGAACCGGACCTCTCGTCCCGCCGATCGTCCAATCCACGACCTACGCGTGGGCCGACCTCAACGAACCGCCGGCGATCAGCTACACGCGTGCGGGCAACGAGACCGTCGCGGCGCTCGAAGCGCGCCTTACCGCGTTGGAGCGGGGGGCGGCGGCCGTCTGCTTCGGCAGCGGGATCGCCGGCATCGATGCGCTCCTTCGCTCCATCCCGTCGGGAGGCCGGGTCGTGGCCGGCCGGCATCTCTACGGAGGGACCACACGGCTTCTCGAGCGGTTCCACGCCGACCGGCTGCAGATCGACTCCGTGGACTCCACGGACGTGGGCGCGGTCGCGGCAGCGCTTGAGACTCCCGCGAACCTCGTCCTCGCCGAGACACCGTCCAACCCCACTCTCGAGATCACCGACATCCGACGGACCGCCCGGCTTGCCCACGATGCCGGAGCGATCCTGGCCGTCGACAATACGCTCCTCACCCCGCTATACCAGCGGCCCCTAGAACAGGGTGCGGACGTAGCGATCCACAGCACCACGAAGTACATCGACGGACACGATGCGACGCTCGGCGGGGCGGTCGTCCTCCCCGCGCGCCACGCGGCCGGAACGGACTCGACCGTGCGGAGCCTCGAGGGCCGGCTCCGCTGGATCCGGAAGGCGACCGGCGCGGTACTCGCTCCGATGGAGGCATGGCTCACGCTTCAGGGGTGTAAGACGCTCCACCTGCGAACCACCGTCCAGTGGGAGGCGGCGCGGCGGATCGCCGATACGGCGCGCTCCCACCCAGCCGTAGCACGGACCCTCCACCCGGGCCTAGCGGGACACCCCGGCCACTCGGTCCACCGCGGGCAGGCGTGCGGCGATGGAGGGCTAGTCGGGGTCGACCTGGGAAGCCAGGCGGCAGCACGGGCGTTCGTGGCCCGACTTCGGCTGTTCCAGATCGCCGAGAACCTCGGGCCGACGGAGTCGATCGCCACACATCCGGCCTCGATGACTCACGCCGACCTTCCGCGCCAGCGCCGCCTGGAGCATGGGATAACAGACGGACTCGTCCGGCTGAGCGTCGGGGTGGAAACTCCCGACGATCTCGTGTATGACCTCAAGGCGGCGCTCGATCAGCTGGAGATCTCACTGGCGGTGGTCGCCTGAACCGCCTCGAGCGGGTCCCGCGGCCGGTGGTCGACCTGTTCGGATGCGGACGGGTCGGGGGGGCGCTCCTCCCGATGCTCGAGCGGTCGGGGATCCGGGTCGCCTCGGTCCACGATTCGAACGGGGCTCGAGTCCTGCGCGCGGGCGCCCGGTCCGCCAGCGTCCTTATCGACGTCACGTCGCCCCGCTATGTCGGCGGGGCAGCCGAGGCGTGGATCCGCCACCTCGAGGAAGCACTGGGCGACGGCGTCGCCATCGTCACCTGCAACAAGGCGCCGCTCGCGCTTGCCTGGGACCGGCTGATCGCGGCTGCTGCATCGGGCCGGACCACGATCTCGTGCACGGCCACCGTAGGTGGTGGCACCCCGATCCTTCCGCTCCTCCGCCGCATCCAGAGGACGCACGGCGTTAGGCGACTCGAGGCCTCATTGAACGCGACCCTCGACTACGTCTGTCGGCGGATAATCGAGGGTGTCGCGCTGGAGGACGCGATCCAATCGGCGCAGCTCGCGGGATGGGCCGAGCCGGACCCGACGCTCGACCTGAACGGGACCGACCTCGCGGCAAAGTCCGTGATCGTCCACAATCTCGTGTTTCCATCCCATCCATCCCAAACTCTTGACCCAGGTCATCCTCCCCTCCTCGTAGAGGCCGAAGAAATTCGCCGGCAGGCCCGCGGCGGGGTCGTCGTCCGGGCTACGTCGACTATTGTCCCCGGCCGGAGCACGGTCCGGCTCTCGGCGACGTTGGAACGGCAGGGTCACTCTGCGGGGGGCGAAGCATCCGTCCGGGCGGAACTCCTGGACGGCACGAGCGTGCTGCTCACGGGACCCGGCGCCGGGCCGGAGGCGACGGCGCGCGCGGTCCTCGGCGATATCCTCTCCCTCGGGATCCCCCCGGAGCTCGAGCCAGTGGAGGTCCGCACGTGACGGCACCCCCAGCGTCGGTCATCAAGGTGGGTGGGTCGATCCTTCGGGATTCCGGGGCATACATATCGGTCGCCCGACGACTCGCCCCGCTCGTCCGAGCGAGCCCCACGTGGGTCGTGGTCTCCGCGGCTTATGGGGTGACCGACGCGCTGCAGGAGCTCGCGGGGTGCAACCCTGGTCGGCCGCTACGCGAACTCGTTGAGCTGCATCGCCGGTGCGGTGGAGCCTGGATCACTCCGTTCCTCGAGGCCGACTTGCGGGCGGCCTTCCAATCCGCCGCCGGCGGCGACGTCGGGCGGCTGCTCGCCTGGGGGGAGCGGGCGAGCGTCGCGGCGCTGCACGCTAGGCTCGCCGCTCTCGGTGTGGAGCTCGAGGTGGTCGAGCTGAACGTCGATACCCCTCCGGTGTGGCGCCCGGGCGCCCTCGTCCCCGGGTTCTACGTACGCGATTCGAGCGGGAGCGAGGTCTGCCTTCCTCGCGGGGGGAGCGACCTCAGTGCGGTGCTGACGGCAGCGGCCCTGGGAGTGCGGGAGGTGACCTTCTGGAAGAGCGGAGGCGGGGTGCTTCGGGACGGATGGGCGGTCCCGGAGCTGGCCGCGCGCGACTACCTCTCTAGCCCTAGCGATCCGCTGCGTCCGCTCCAGGCGGATGCCGTGCGTCTAGCACGCCGGCTGGCCATCGACCTCGTCCTCGAAGACCCCCTGCACGCGGGGGGCAGGACGCGCATCACAGCGGGAACAACGAACAACGATCCCGTGTTCCCGGGCGACTCGACCGCGCTTCCGTTGCTCAGGGAAGGTGCGTGGACCACGGCATTAGGCGGGTTCGGCCTCGGTGGGCCCGTGTCTGGTCGGACACCGTCCCGCCCCTCGTCGGACAGCTCGATCCCGACATTCCGATAGGAATATGGCAGCTCCCGGACTCCGACGCGGGATGCTTCCCAGCCTCGAAGAGATACCGAGGCTCCGTCGGGCCCTGGGCCTCACGCAGGCGCGTCTAGCGGCCTTGGGGGGCGTGAGCCAAAGTACGGTGACCAAGATCGAGCGCGGCCAGCTCAACCCATCCTACGCGGTCGTCAAGCACCTGATAGAATCGCTCGAAGCAGAGCGTCAGAGGCGCGAGCGGACCGCGACCGTCGCGGACGTCCGGACCCATCGGGTCGTCTCTGTCGTCCCGACCCTCGCCTTGGAGGCCGCGGTCGCGGAAATGCGCCACCACAAGATCTCTCAGCTTCCGGTGGTGGAAGGCACCAGCTCCGTCGGCAGCCTCTCCGAACGGACGGTCACCGGCCTGATGCTCTCTGGAACCCAGCTGCGGGAGCTGGCCCGTCTTAGGGTGCGAGATGTCATGGAGCCGCCGTTCCCGACTCTGGACGAGCGGGCACCCGTGTCGTTAGCTGCGGGCTTGCTGCAGCACTACTCCGCCGTCCTGACCACGGGCCGGGGCCAGCTCAACGGGATTGTGACCCGGTCCGACCTCCTCAAGCTCGTTTGAGCGGGCAGCGGGAGGCGGTCGCCGCTGTCGAATCACATCCCTCTCGCCGACCCGAGCATTGAAGTCTATCTGCCGTTCAACCCTGGCGCGACCGGGTAGCCGACAGGCTCGCCCGAACAGCACCGCAACTCCATGCAGTGGTGCTGTGATTCAGCGGCGTTTGATTATCTGCGCGATCTCCCCGCGGGCATCGAAGTGGTGAATCGCTCGGTCACGGCGGTTGAGGGCCAGCCTCTTCTCTCCCGGAATCCCCTCCCCGATTCGCCGGGGTTTCGCCAAAGTCGCGGCGTACAACGTTGGCATCGTAATCCAGCAAGCCGAGCTCCACGGCCTGAATCCAGGCCCTCTCGATTTCATCCCGGGACACCGTGGATCGGGCCCGGGATTGCCCCCTGGGGTGGCCTCTTGATCGCTCGAATCGGCCACGCATGTCGATTCCTATTCCGTCGGGTGTTCGTCCGTAGGCCACCCCGAAGGTTCGAGCTCGGGCTCGAGGAGTTCGGCAAGGCGTACCATCCGCGGAGCGGTGTCGAAGCGGCGTGGTCGAGGATCAAGCGGAAGCGAATGGCTGTCGGCCTGGAACGGAACGACGAGATCCACGGCGCGCTGTGGGCGCTAGAGACGCCCCGGGAGGCGTTCCAGCGGAAGCTCCCCCCCGAGACGCTGCTCGGCCTCTACTTCGATCGACTGGAGGCGATGGCGTGAGACGGCGGTCGCGCAGGAGGCGGACCCTCCCCCGCACCCCCTCCCCGCGAAGAGGAACTAATTCCTGTACAC
>DASRSV010000026.1:0-1556 GCA_035656255.1 Thermoplasmata archaeon | reverse complement strand
CGCCGCTCGAGGCGCACCCCAACGACCCGGCGACGGGCTCTTGATGAGCGCCCGGCTTCCCGACCCTTCCCTGACCCGGGTCTACCGCCTGGAAGAAAGGAGGACAAGATGGCACCCATCGTCTCGCGCGGGTTCCGGGGCCGTCGCGCCGCGGGCGTCGATCCCGCGCGCATCCCACCCGGCCAGTACGTGACTGCGGACTTCCCCGTCCTTTCCGCCGGACCGACGCCGCACACGGCGCCCGAGTCGTGGGACTTTTCGATCGTCGGTGAGCTGGCCGAGCCGCGCGGTTGGACCAGGGAGGAGTTCCGCGCCCTGCCGAGCGAGGAGATCACCCGCGACATCCACTGCGTGACCAAGTGGACGAAGCTCGACACCGTCTGGCGAGGCGTATCGGTCGACACGCTCCTCGAAGGGATCGAGACGGCAGCCGAGTTCGTGACCCAGTACTCGGACGGCGGCTACACGACCAACCTGCCGCTCGAGGACGTCACGGGCGGCAAGGCGTGGGTGGTCTTCGCCTACGACGGTCAACCGCTCGAGCCCGAGCACGGCGGCCCCGCGCGCATGCTCGTCCCGCACCACTACTTCTGGAAGAGCGCCAAGTGGGTACGGGGCCTCCGGCTCCAGTCGACCGACGAGCCCGGCTTCTGGGAGACAAACGGCTACCACAACTACGGAGACCCATGGCAGGAACAGCGCTACGCGGGAGACTGACCTGGCAGCTCGCGGAGCTCGTCAAGGCCGTCGCCGAGACACCCCGCGTCAAGACGATCGTCTTCGACGTACCCGGCTGGCCCGGCCACCGAGCCGGCCAGCACGTCGATGTCCGGTTGACGGCCGAGGACGGCTATCAGGCGGAGCGAAGCTACTCGATCGCCTCGGCGCCCGTCGGCACTCGCGTCGCGCTCACGGTCCAGAGGCTCGAGGACGGCGAGGTCTCCCCCTACCTGACCGACGAGCTCCGGCCGGGCGACAAGATCGAGCTACGCGGCCCGATCGGCGGCTACTTCGTCTGGGAACCTTCCGAGGGCGGCCCGCTCATGCTCGTGGCCGGCGGATCGGGCATCGTGCCGCTGATGGCGATGATCCGGACGCGCGCAGCCGCCGGCGACGACACCGAGACGCGGTTGCTCTACTCCTCACGCAGCCAGGACGACGTCATCTATCGCGACGAGCTCGAGCGGCTGAGCGGCAACGGCCTCACCGTCGTGCACGCGCTCACAGATTCACAACCTCCCGGGTGGACGAGCTACGCGCGCCGTGTCGACGCCGAGATGCTCGCCGAGGTTTCGCCTTCGCCGGCCGAGCGGCCGCGTTTCTACGCGTGTGGACCGACGCCGTTCGTCGAGGCGGTGGCCGAATCGCTCGTCCGGCTCGGACACGACACGCGGGCGATCAAGACCGAACGCTTTGGACCCACCGGACGGTGACATGGGCGAGCTGATGCTGGATGGGAATGCGATCGCAGGTCTCCTACAGGAGGTGTTCGCCGTCGAGATGACAACCGCGATCGGGACCTGTGACGGCTGCGGTGCAGCCGGGCCGGTCGGGGC
>DASRSV010000025.1:0-22366 GCA_035656255.1 Thermoplasmata archaeon | reverse complement strand
GAGCCCGTTCTACGACCCGGAGCTCGCGGCGTGCAAGGCCTCGGCCCCGTGCGAGTTCCCGTGGTTCGGTGAGACGGGCTCGCCGGCCCTCGACCAGCAGGCGGCTCTCTGGGTGGCCTCGGTGAGCCAGCTGTCGGGCGGAGCGCTCAAGGTCGACCTCCTGGACATCAACTTCGTCGACCTCGTCCTCAACACGTATCTCGCGCCCTATCAGAACCCGATGCCGCTGTTCCAGCTCGGCTGGGCTCCGGACTATCCGGACCCGACCGACTACATCGTCCCGATGTACCTGCCGGACTCTTCGTACACCGCCGCTGACGCGGTCAACGAGCAGCTGTCGCTCACCCAGTTCAACGCCTCCAGCTGCCACAGCTGGTCAGACTACGTCTACTGGGCGAACCTCGCGAAGACGAGCGGGATCCCCGACAACTGCCAGGGCGCGGCGTACAGCGCGATGACGCTGCTGGAGAGCCTCGCGGCGATCGAGCCCGCCGGACCGCAGCGGGTGCTAATGTACAACTGGGTCGAGCAGATCGCGAACGGGCTCACCCTCTACATCTACTGGGGGCAGCAGAACGAGGTCGCGAGCTACGCACCGTGGATCGACGGCCCGTCGATCAACAACAACGTCACGATCGGCGGTGGGAGCGACCAGACCTGGTACACGATCACCGGGAACGGGGTGTCCTAGGGCACACCGAAACGACGGCCCCCCGGCGCGCGGACCAACCCATTCCTCGCCCCGGCCAGTGCGCGCGCGGAGAGCATCTACACCACGAGGACCGTCGTCAGGCGTCCCGCGTTGGCGCCGGTCGCGACGTTGAGGGTCACCGACGCGGTCCCGCTGACACAGTTGACGAGATTGCACGACGACGAGGCCGTGACCGAGATGCGTGTGTACATGTCGGTGTAGAAGCGATACGTCTGGCCCGCCGATAGGCGTACGGTAAAGTTGAGAACGAGGGCGCGCGATCCGGCGCTGGAGCAGGCCGGAGCGCAGGTGCCCGTGGGGGACCAACCGACGACCGCCGTGGTCTGGATCGCACGGATGAACCGTCCCGACGTTCCGTTGAGGATGTTCCCGAACAGCGCTATCTGCGCAGTGAAGGCCCCGGTTCCTGTCGTCGAGCCGGTCGCGTTCCATGTGATGTTCCACCGGAACTCGATCCGATACCGGGCGGACGTCGTGACATTGAACGCCGGTCCCCGGAACCCGACGCTGGTCTCGATGAACGCCGCGCGGGTTCCACCGGTGCCGTTCACGAGGGCCGGCGCGGTGGCGCAAGCGTGTGTCAGCGATCGGACGACGCCCGTCGTGCCGTTCGCCGAGGGCGCCCGCAGTACCGAGCTGTTCGCATGCGAGCAGCGGCCCGTGGTGTTCCCGTAGACCATCACAAACCCCGCGGCGCCGGTAAACGGCGGGTGCAGCCGGACCGCCGGCTGTGCTCCAATGAACGGAGCCCCGAGCAGAACCACGATCGAGATCGGCAGGACGACCCCGATCACGGGCAGCGCGCTCCGTCGGGACGCTACCCTAGAGCCCACGGATGGCGTGGGAGCCGCGGGTGCGTAAGTACCTCTTCACCCCGCACTCGAACCGCGCTCGTGGGCGGGGGGTCGCCTCGCGGCCCCCGACCCTAGTTTTCGATGACCTTCACGCTCTCGCCACCGTGGCGGGTCGCGCGGGGACGCACCTCGCAGAAGAGCGGGGTGTGGTAGCCGCCGCCGGTCACGAGCGCCGTCCCGACGGGGAGCGACTGGATCATCTCGGTCATGCCTTCGGTGAGCCCCTCGATCGACTGGGCGATCGCCTTCAGGTCGAGCGGGTTCGTCACCTGCAGGATCAGCTGGGTGTTGCACTGGGAGAGGACGCTCTTGTCCACGCGGGCGGCCCGCTGGGTGACGATGCAAAGCCCGAGCCCGAACTTCCGCCCCTCGGCCGCGATGTTCTTGAGGACCCGCGAGGACGCGGCCGTCCCCTGTTGCGGCGAGAAGTTGTGCGCCTCTTCGACGACGAGGAACAGCGGTGGGATCTTGTTCTTCTTCCGGAAGTCGAACAGCGACCCGGCGATCCGGGCGACGACGAGCTCCTGGACGTCGGGAGCGACTCCGCGGAGGTTGATCAGCGTCGCATCTCCCTTCCGCACGAGGTCCGTGAGCGGGGTGCCGCGCGGTCCGAGCAAGCGCGTCTGCTCGACGTACTCGAGCCGCTCGTGGAGCGCCTCGAAGACGGGGCCTTCGTGGCGCGCCGCCGCGTCGACGAGGTCCTTCATCGTGAACTCCGAACCCCGGGACTGCGCCTCCTCGAGGACGGCCTTGAGCGGGGCGAGGTACGACTTCACGTTCGTGAGGCCCATGAAGATCAGGAGGTCGCGCGGGTCGAGGTTCTTGAGCCCGAAGGTGAGGGGCTTCGCGCGGACGTTCAGCGTGACGTCCGGCGAGAACTCTTGGACCCGCTGCCCGAACCCCTGGACCTCGACCCCGAAGCGTGCGTGGACGCCGTTCTTCGGCGCCGGCTCGCGGAGGGAGCCGTACTCCCCGTGCGGGTCGACGATGACGCACGTGACCTTGTGGCGGAGGAGCTCCTCGATCACGACGCCAAGGAGGTAGCTCTTCCCGCCGCCGGTCTTTGCGAGGACGCTCACGTGGCGCTGGACGAGCTGGTTGATGTCCAGCTCGATGCGGAGGGAGTGGCCGCGGAGCATCCCAACGTACGCGCCGGTAGCGCTGTGGTGACCGAGGCCGAGGACCTTACCGATCAGTTCCTCCTCGGCGCGGAAGACCCGCGCCCCCGGGCGAAACGGGATGGTCGGGACCTGAACGAGATCCTGGGCGTCGCGGTACCCGATGATGCGCGCCACGCCGACCAGCCGTTCGTGGATCGGGGTGTCCGCCCCGTGGTTGAGCTCCTCGGCCCGGTCGACGTCGAGGTCGCTCTTCCTCCGGAGGTCGTCGAGCTGGCAGAGGACGTTCCCGTGGAGCTCGTCGGTGACCGCGAGATAGTCGCCCCGCTCGACGGGGTGCGACAGGCTCAGCTGGAACTGGCCGAGCCCGACATCGCCGTAGATGTGGCCTACCTCATCCACGACCGCAAACACCGGGGGCGACCCATATTAGCGTGCTTCGCGACGCGAAATGGATCGACCCCGGCGGGGTCTCGGACGTTTCCGGCCGCCTTCCGGGACGGCACCTCGCCCTCGAAAGTCGCGATTATCCTTATATCGGCGCATCATGTCGAAACCCTCCCCGAGCGGCAGGCGAGTCGGGGAGTGCGCGCGTTTTGACCGAGGCCGTCGAAGAGCTCGAACGGAAGCGGGCGGAGTCGAACGCCCGGGCCGACGAGGCCCGGGCGCGTCGCGACCACCTCAATGCCGAGGCCCGAGCCCTCGCGGACGAGCGGGCGCGGGTCGTGGACGAGATGCGCGACAAGAGCGCGCTCGCCCAGGACCACCGGCACCACCGGGACGACCTGAACGACCAGGTGCGCGAGGCGAAGCGGCTGCGCGAGGAGGGGAACCGGAAGCTCGCCGAGCTGCAGGACAAGCTCCAGGGGCTCCGCCGGAGCCGCGCCCCGAAGCCGGGCGCCGTGCCCGTCTGGCGGCTCAAGAAGGACCTCAAGGAGCTCGAGTTCCGGCACATGACCTCCGCCCTCACACCGGACGCGGAGAAGCGCCTCATCGCCGAGATGCAGCGGCTCGAGCTCGCGATCAAGGAGCAGGAGGACCAGCTCCGTCAGGACCCCGAGGTCGAGGCGGCCACTGTCGAATTCAACGCGGTGCGCGACGAGGCGGAGAAGCACCATGCGGCCGTGAGCCAGCTCGCCGAGGACGCGCAGGCCGCCCACGAGGCGATGGTCCGGCTCTTCGAGGAGGTGGACGAGCTCCGCCGCCAAGCCGACCAGGTGCACACGAAGCTCCTCGAGGTGAAGGGGACCGCCGACGAGGCGCACCGCGGCCACATCGCGGCGATCGCGGAGGTCCGCGACATCGAGAAGCTCCTGTATGCGGCCCGCGGAGGCCGCGCCCCGCTGCCCTACTCCGCCGTCGAGCCGCCCCGCGAGGAGGACTTCCTCGCGCGCCTGAAGAAGGGCGAGAAGGTGTCGACGGAAGACCTGCTCGAGCTCCAGAAGGCGGGACGCGGGTAGCCCCGACGACCGTGCTCGCTCCCGCCGCGCGTCGCGTAGACGCAGTACTCTTCGACCTCGACGACACGCTCGTGCCGTTCCAGACGGTCGCCCGATGGCAGTGGGCCTGGCGGCCCCATGGGCCGATCCTCTCGGAACGACATGCGCGCGCGGCGATCCGCCGGCAGGTCCACGCCTGGGACCGGCAACGGTGGGTCGGGTCGACCGGGAAAGGTCCACTGGCGGACCTGGCGACGTACCGCACGCACCTCCACGCGACGCTCGCGGCGATCGCAGGGCACGCCGTCGCAGCGACGGAGGCGGACCCCGTGGTGGAGCGATTCATGAAACCGACGAGTGCCACGGAGACCTTTCCCGACGCGGCGAAGTGCGTGGACGATCTCCGTCGCGACGGAGTTCGGCTCGGGGTCGCGACCCTCTTTTCGGTCGAAGTGGCGACGGAGTTCGTTCGACGCGCCGGCCTCGGCGCAGTGACCGTGATCTCGGCGCCCGGAACGCCGGAACTCCCTCCATTCCCGTCCAAGGCGGCGTTCCGTCGTGCCTCGGAGGCCCTGGGAACGCCGGTCGACCGTATGGGCTACGTCGGCGACCTCTTCTGGAGCGACTTCCGCGCCGCGCGCCGGGCGCACCTCGTACCGTTCCTCGTGGAGCGGCCGGGACACGAGACTGAGGGCGAGGCGGAGCGCGTCCGGGACCTCATCGAGCTTCCCAAGCGGCTCGCCGAGGCGGGCCCGACGCCGCCGGTCGGACCCGTCGCCGACGAACCGTCGGATGTGCCTCCGCCGCCGGAGTGATTCGCCCGCTCCGAAGCCAACTTAAATACCTCGTTCCACGGTGGTCGCGACAATGCGCTACGTGAAGCTCAACCAGGACGAGCTCCACAAGATCAAGGAGCTCTACGAGGGCGTGATGTCCCACGCCTGTCACGGCCTGTTCTTCAAGGAAGGCTCCACGGTCGGCGCCGACATGGCCGAGGAGGCGCTCAAGGACAAGGCGCGCTACTTCGAGCGCGCCACCCAAATCCTGAAAGAGCGCGGATGGATCGAGGAAGCGACCCTGAAACCGCACGAGGCGATCGTCAAAGGATCGATCGAGGTCGTCCCGAGCGATATCCCGACCTGCCACCGTCTGCGCGGCATCCTTCGCGAGTTCTACGAACGCTTTAAGGGGTCGCGCGTCAAATGCACCGAGGAAGTGTGCGCCAGCCTCGGGTCGGGCGAATGCCGCTTCCGCATCGAGGAGATGTAACGTCCTCCGGGTGACGTATGATGGCAACGGGTAACGTCGGGGCGGTCATCAAGGACCTCAAGACCCGGATCCAGGGCGTCGCGACCGCGCTGGTCTCCCGGGACGGACTGGTCCTGTACGCGGACGTCCCGGCCGGCGTCTACACCGAGACGTTCGCGATCATGTGCGCGACGATCCTCGGTGCCGCGGCGACCGCGAAGTCGGAGCTCAATCGGGCCGCTCCGGAGCGGATCATCATCGAGGGGAGCGATTCGAAGACGCTCATCGTCGGCAGCGGCAAGAAGGCGCTGCTGGTCGCCGTCGTCGATCAGACGGCCGACACGAACAAGGTGTTGGCCGAGGTCACGAAGGTCGCCGAGCTTCTGAAGACGAACTAGTCCCACGCCCCGCGGGGGCCGTGGCGGCGGCCCGCGCGCGGTCGGCCTCCTTCGAGGACGGTCCCGTCACGATGCGGGTCGCGTAGCCCGAGAAGGCGGCGGCGAGCCTCAGGAGCGCGACGACCGACCGTTGCCCTTCGAGGAGCCGGCGCATCCGGTAGTTCCCCCAGAGGCTGCCGTGCTTCTCGGTGAGCTGCTTACGGCCGTAGCCGTTCCAGAACGCCTGCATCAGGAACCGGGTGAACGTCGTCCGCATCTGGTGGTAGACGACGGCGAACGGCACGTAGCGGATCCGCGCGCCGGCCTGCACGGCCCGGAGGTTGAGGTCGATGTCCTCCGCCGTGATGAACCGGGGGTCGAACCCCCGGAGCTCCTCGAACCGCGCCCGGCGGTAGGCGAGGTTGCACGACGGGTACGTAACGTCGCTGCCCTGCTGGAACAGCTCGACCCGCTCGAGCCGCACGTACCTCGAGCTCCCGACCGCGACGGTCCGGCCCGCGACGACCTCGGCCGACTGGAATCCCGTACGGATAGCGCGGACCCACTGCGAGTCCGCGATGCAGTCGCCGTCGATGAACGCGACCAGGTCCCCGCGCGCGAGGGCGACCCCCGCATTGCGTCCGATGCCCCGCGAACCGAACTTGCGCGCGACGCGAACGACCTCGGGGTGCTCGGAAGCGTACCGTTGGGCGATCGCGAACGTGCGGTCGCGCGAGAGGGCGTCGACGACGACGATCTCGACCGGCGGCTCCTGGACGAGGAGGCTGTCGAGGAGGCGGGCGAGGTGGCGCTCCTCGTTCTTGACCGTGATGACTATCGATACGAGAGGACGGCCCGGGGAATCATTTCCCAAGTTCCATCACGACGACATCCTTTACCGCGCGCATGCTCTTGAAGGGGAGCACGAGGCGGCCGGCGCCGTCGGTCTGGAACAGCCGGGGTTCGACGTCCTCCCCGGGGGTCACGAGCACGTGCGCGATGTTCCCACTCGTCGTGTCG
Organism: Thermoplasmata archaeon; assembly: GCA_035656255.1. GTDB lineage: Archaea > Thermoplasmatota > Thermoplasmata > Lutacidiplasmatales > UBA184 > Lutacidiplasma. Next base: position 15,598 of record DASRSV010000025.1, on the reverse strand, counting down.
ACGACGAAGTTCTCGATGAGCCCGAGGATCTGGCCGTCGTTGGTCATCACTGTCTTTCCCCGAAGCTCGGTCAGGAACTTGCGCATGAGGCGTCCTCGCGCGAAGATGTCGGGGTTCGCTATTTAATCGTTCGGCGCGACAAGCATCGTCGAATCTCTGACGGCGGCCGGGAGCGCGACGAGCGTCCGGGGCCTCCGATTTTTCGGGCAATGCTTATATCGCGCACCCCAGTCGGCGGCCCTCCGCCGATGCCCCGGTCCATCTCCAAAGTCAATCCGGTCCTAGTGCACACCCTTCGGGAGCTCCGAAAGGCCCGTCGGGCCCACGACGCCCCGGTCTGGGGCGCCGTCGCCGATCGGTTGGGGCGTGCGCGGCATCAGGTGCTCCCCGTGAACGTGGGGCAGCTCGAGCGACTCGGCGCTGCGAACGAGGTCGTGGTCGTCCCCGGGAAGCTCCTCGCTGACGGTCGGCTCACGAAGTCGCTGACGGTCGGGGCCTTCGAGTTCTCGGCGCAGGCACGGGCGAAGGTGGTCGCGGCCGGTGGAACGGCGCTCTCGATCGATGAGCTCGTGAAGAGCCATCCCGATGGGACGGGGGTGCGGATCGTTGCCTGAATCGAGCCCCGAACCGACGCCGGCGAAGCGCGAAACCCCGGCCGAGAAGCGCCCCCCGAAGGCCGCGACCCGCCCTCCGAGGTCCTCTCCTCCGGCGGGGTCCGCTCCGACCCCTCCACTCGCTCCGAAGGTCGAGGTCTCCGCGCCGGCCGTCGTCGACGCGTCGGGGCTCGTGCTCGGGCGCGCGGCGGGGCTGATCGCGCAGCGCCTCCTGAGGGGGGAGGAGATCGTTGTCATCCATGCCGAGCGCAGCGTCGTGACCGGCGCTCGGTCCCGCGTGTTCGAGGAGTTCACCGCCCGCCGGGCCCGAGGGTCGGTCCGGAGCGGACCGCACTATCCACGGTACCCCGACCGTATCTTCCGCCGCGCCGTCCGAGGGATGTTGCCCCACCTCAAGACCCGCGGACGCGAGGCGCTCGACCGGCTCACGGTACACATCGGTTGCCCGCCCGAGGTAGCGGCCGCGAAGAGCGAGAGTCTCGAGCAGGCCCGCGCCCGGCCCTCGCTCGCGCCTCCCCTCACGCTCGAGGAGATATCCCGGCACCTCGGAGCGAGGCTATGACGAAAGGGCCACAGATCACCCTCCAGTCCGGGAAGCGTAAGACGGCCGTCGCCCGTGCCTACCTGCGCAAGGGGACCGGGCGCATCCGTGTGAACGACCGTCCCATCGAGCTGTACGAGCCCGAGCTCGCCCGCCAGAAGATCCAGGAGCCCCTCCTCATGGTCGCCGATCGTTGGCGGGCGCTCGACATCGACGTTCAGGTCCGGGGCGGGGGGGTCATGGGTCAGGCGTCGGCGGCGCGGACCGCGATCGCCCGCGGCCTCATCGATGTCCTCAAGGATAGCTCCCTCACGGAGATGTTCAAACAGTACGACCGGACGCTGCTGGTCAACGACCCGCGGCGGAAGCTCCCGAAGCGGCCCGGCGGTCGCGGAGCGCGGAAGCGGCGGCAGAAGTCGTACCGGTGAGCGGGACGGAGGGTCGGGCGCGATGACGATGATGGTGCCGGTCCGCTGCTTCACCTGCGGGACCGTCATCGGCCAACACTGGGACGAGTTCCGCGAACGCACCGCCCGCGGGGACCCGGCCGGCGTGGTTCTCACGCAGCTCGGCCTCGAGCGGTACTGCTGCCGACGGATGCTCCTGACCCACGTCGACCTCCTGGACGAAGTCGGGCCGTACGGTTGAGCATCGACTCCGGCGAGAGGCCGGGTGGTTCGGCACGATAGGCCCCCGGAAGGGGGAAAGGGTTCCGTCGCTAGCGCAACGCGGTCCGAGTCGGACTACGACTCCTCGTCGTCGTCCTTGTCCTCGTCCTTCTTCCCGCCGCGGAGGAGCCCGGAGCGGGACGACCCGGACGCCTTCGCCGATCCGCGCGAGGAGCGGCGGCGGTAGAAGATCACGACCGCCGCGATGAAGATGATCACCGCGCCGGCGATGATGCCGTACTCCTCGTCGAGGACTAGCGGGTTCTGGTTGAGCGTCACCGGGATGTGGACGAGGTTCGGCCCGTAGCTGCCCTGGAACTCGTTCGTGGCCGTCACGTTCGCGTAGAGCCACCAGCTCCCCGTGCGGGACGGGTTGAACGAGATCTCGGCACGGAGCGTGGTATTGTACTTCATCGTGGCCGTGCCGACCGCGGTCGTCGCGCTGTTGACGACCCCGCTCGTGTAGTTGTAGAATCGAACCGAACCCGGCGATCCGCCAATGAGGATCGGTGCGCCGCTCCCTCCCGGCGGCAACAGGTAGAACGTCACCTGGACGCCCTGCGCGGTCGAGTTCTGGCCGATCGTGTTCGTGACGTTGACCCAGATGGTGTACGACGTGCCGCCCGTCATCGTGCCCGGGGCGGTCAGGTTCGTCGCGCTCATCACCGGTCGGGTGCTCGAGTTGATCCCCACGGTGAGCGCGGCGGTCGCGTAGTTAGAGTTCCCCGCGCGGTCGGTGACGGTCAGGTTCACGGTGTACGCCTTTCCCTGCGGCGTGAGCCAGATCCCGAGCTTCCCGGGGTAGGAGTAGGCCGACGGCTTGGCGACCTGGGTGTAGGTCAGATTGACCGAGCTGTTCCCGGAGTTCGTGATCTTCCAGAGGTACTTCACGATCGATCCGTTGTGCGGGTCGGTCGAGTTGCCGCCGGCCAGGTAGAGGAACGCCGTGTGGTTGGCGCCTTCTTGGAGGCTCGTGGTCGCGATCCCCTTGCTCGAGAGCAGTCCCGGGACCGCGGTCGGTTTCTCGGTGTCGCGGACGAGGACGAACATCTTCGCGCTCCCGCTCAGGCCCGTGCCGTCCCAGATCGTCAGCGTGATGTTGTACTGCCAGCCCGTGAAGGCGACCGCGACCCCGTTGAGCGTCGTGTTGACGAGGTAGTGGCCCGCCCCGAGGAACGCCGAAGAGAAGTTGTTGAGCGGGTTCTGGCCGGAGCTCGCCGAGAAGTTGGCGACCTTCGGGTAGAACTTGTAGCTCGAGATGTTCCAGAGCGCGACCGAGATCACGCCCTTGACGGGGGCGCCCGAGTACAGGGTGGACGTCGACTTCGACGCGTTGAACTGGATCCCGGTCGACCAGTTCACGACGACGTAGGGGACGCCGCCCGCGGTGCCGCTCGCGTACGACTTCGTGAGGTTGTCCGTGATGACCGCGGTGGGGGCGGTGTTCCCGACGTAGATCGTGAACGCCGTGGAGTTGGTCGTCCCGCCGGATCCGATCACCGTGAGCTTGCCCGCATACTGCCCGGTCTTGTTGTAGGTGTAGTAGGTGGTCGGCTGGGCCGACGACTTCGAGGGGATCGACGCGCCGAAGACCCACTTGTAGAGCGACCCGTTCGTCCCCGAGGAGAACGTCGAGTTGACGCCCGAGAACGTGACGTTCTCGCCGACGCCGACGACCGCGGTGTAGTTGCCGCGGGTCGAGTTCAGCACGTTCAGGTGCGAGAACGTGAAGTTCGAGACCGAGACGTTGACGTTCGCGGTCAGGTTGCCGAACTTCACGAGCGTCAGCGACGCGGTCCCGCCCGGCGACGAGTACGGCTTTGCGACGAGCGTGAACTTCGTCCACGTCCCGTTCGGACCCGACCCGGTGAGCAGCGCGCCCGCCGGGTTCGGCGTGTTCGCGCTAAGGGCAAAGCCGCTCGGCAGCACGACCGTGTAGTTGATCGACTCCGCGTGCGTGGGGTGGCGGAAGCCGAAGCTCATCGCGTAGGTGCGCGAGTTCGTCGGGATCTTCGCCGTGACGTTGTAGTTCTGGTACCAGTGGAACCCGGCCGTGGCCGGGCTCGCGAGGCCGCAGACCGTGGCGCAGCTGCTCGCGAAGGTGAACGTTCCGTTCGTGGGCTGACCGAAGCCCGTGCTGTTCACGGTGAGGCCCGCCTGGCCGGCCCCGAAGAACGGTCCTTCGTTCTTGAGCCAGGTCGACAGCCAGGGGACGTTCGAGCCGAGGAACGTCAGGTTGTGCTGGACGTCGAGCGCGAGCTGCGACCAAAGGTCACCGACCGAAGCGTTCGGGAGCTCGTCCAGGACGGCGTTCGGCCCCAGCTGGGCGCTCGTGGTGACGTTCACTTTGCCGAACCCCGTTGAGAAGTTGAGCGTCGTCGAGTAGGAGCCCGGAGGCGCCACGGATTGGACGAGGACGTTCCTCGGCGAGCTGCCCGTCGGGTTCGCCGACGACACGGTGTAGGTGTACCACGTGGTGTTGTAGCCGACCGGCGAGAAGATCGCCGTGAACGTGTTCAATCCGCCGGTGACGTAATTGAACCCGGCCGGGTACGTTCCGAACGAGTAGAACCCGCCCGCGGGCGTGGGCGCAGTGTAGAGGTAGTGGTTCGCGAGGTCGACGACCGTGACGTTCCCTCCGTTCGGGACGTGCGGGAATGATGGCCCGGTGTTCACGTTGATGTAGCCGCTCGTCACGTAGGCGGTGATTGCCGGGCTCAGCCGGACGACCGGCGCGTTCACGGTGAGCGTGTTGTAGGAGAATTTGCTCGGGAACCCGGGGAGTGTCGCGGTCAGGACCCAGCTCCCCCAAGGAACGGTCAGCTGGAAGCTGCCCGTCTTGTTGGAGGTGGTCGAGTTGACGACGAACCCGGCGTACGCCGGGGCGAGCAGCTGGACGGTCGCGCCCTGGACACGCTGCGTCCCCTGGGTGACGTTCCCGAACAGGGTCGCGTTGAGCGGGAGGTACGAGACGTTCTGGATCGTCACCGGGTACGTCGTCTTGGTGAGGTCCGACTGGTTCTCGAATACCCACCTCGGGTTCTGGTTCTCCGGGAGGACGACGCACGGGGTGCAGCCGAAGGCGGTCAGGTGCGCGACCTGGGGAGGGACCTGGAGGCCCCACCAGCCGACGCCGAGGGCGCCGCCCGTGCCGGTCGAGTTGAAGTTGAAGGCGCCGCTCGCGACGGTCGTCGTCGTCGAGTACACCGCGCGGGTCGCCTGGCTGGTCAGCTGGACGGTTACACCCGCGGGGACCGGGGCGAACCCGGCGCTCGCGTTCTGCTCGACATTCCCGAGCAGGGTGTAGTTCGTCGGCGAGCCCGCCCGCGCCCCGGAGATTGACGCCAGCGCTCCGGCCAGCACCAACCCCACGAGGGCCCACGGAACGAGCCGCGGTACCCAGCTTCCCATACCCTATTCCACGTCTCCTTCGAGCCTCCCCGCTATGGGGGGCGGGCGCCGAACTTGGGTGCTGTTAATATAGCTTGCCGCAGCGATGATTTCGGGAGTCCGCAAACGGCGCCGGTCGCCGACCGGACGGCGGAAAACGCTAGCGGTAGATCGCCTGGACGGTCTCTTCCCGGCGGCGGCTCACGCGCTCGCGGGAGATGGTCCGGCCGAACTCCTCGTAGAACTTGAGCGTCTCCGGATCGCATGACGGGTGGACGAGCTTGAGCGCCTCGTCGAAGTGGAGCATCGTCACCTTCGCGGCTTTCAGGTTCTCGCGGATCGCGACCAGCCCGGCCTCGCGGCAGAGCGCCGCGAGGTCGCTCCCCACGTAGCCGGCCGTCCGCTGGGCGAGCTCGGGGAGGCTCACGTCGTCGAGCGGCATCTTCCGGGTGTGGACCTTCAGGATCTCGAGCCGTCCCGAGACGTCGGGGGGCTCCACGTAGAGGAGTCGGTCGAACCGGCCCGTGCGGAGCAGCGCTTCATCGAGGATATCCGGGCGGTTGGTGGCGGCGAGGACGAGGACCCGCTCCAGCGACTCCAGGCCGTCGATCGATGTCAGAAGCTGGTTCACGATCCGCTCGGTCACTCCGCTCGACGTCTGGAGCCCGCGGCGCGGCGCGATCGAGTCGATCTCGTCGATGAAGACGATCGCCGGCGACGCCTGCCGGGCCTTCTTGAAAATGACGCGGATCGCCTTCTCGCTCTCCCCGACCCACTTGCTCATGATCTCGGGGCCCTTCACCGAGATGAAGTTCGCCTGGCTCTCCGTCGCGGCGGCCTTCGCGAGGAGGGTCTTGCCGACCCCCGGTGGCCCGTACAGCAGGATCCCGCGCGGGGCCTCGATCCCGAGATTGCGGTAGACCTGCGGGTTCTTGAACGGTAGCTCCACCGACTCACGGAGCGTCTGCTTCACGCGGTCGAGTCCCCCGACCTCCTCCCAGCGGGTGGTCGGGATCTCGACGGCGACGTCGCGGAGACTGGACGGCTCGATCTCCTTGAGCGCCTCGCGGAAGTCCTTCTCGGTGACCTTCATCCGCTCGAGGAGCGAGATCGGGATCGGCTGGTCGAAGTCGATCTCGGGGAGGAACCGCCGAAGGGCGCGCATCGCCGCCTCGCGGGCGACCGCGGCCAGGTCAGCGCCGACGAACCCGTGCGACTGGGCCGCGAGCTCCTTCAGGATCCGGTCGCGCTCCTTCTCGCCGGCCTCGATCGGCATCCCGCGGGTGTGGATCAGGAGGATCTCGAGTCGCCCCGCCTGGGTCGGGACCCCGATCTCGATCTCGCGGTCGAACCGGCCGGGACGCCGCAGGGCGGGGTCGATCGCCTCTTCGCGGTTCGTCGCCGCGATGACGATGACGTTCCCGCGGCCCGAGAGGCCGTCCATGAGCGTCAAGAGCTGCGCGACGACCCGCCGCTCGACCTCGCCGACGACCTCGTCCCGGCGTGGGGCGATCGAGTCGAGCTCGTCGATGAAGATCACCGACGGGGCGTTCTTCTCCGCCTCCTCGAACTTCTCGCGGAGCTCCTTCTCGCTCTCCCCGTAGTACTTCGAGATGATCTCGGGACCCTGGATGCCGATGAAGTGGGCGCCCGCCTCGTTCGCGACCGCCTTCGCGATGAGCGTCTTGCCGGTCCCGGGCGGCCCGTAGAGCAGCACGCCCTTCGGCGGGGAGATCGCGAGCCGGTCGAACAGCTCGGGGTGCTTGAGCGGCAGCTCGATCATCTCGCGGACGCGGCCGAGCTTCTCCTTGAGGCCGCCGATGTCCTCGTAGGCGACCCGCGGGGCGGCGACCTCGGTCTCGGTGACCGTCTGGTCCTTGATCGTGATCAGCGTCGTCGGGCCGACCTGGACGGTCCCCTTCGGCTGGGTCGCGACGACCATGAACGGCAGCGAGCCGCCCATCAGGAACACCCCAGGGATCACGAAGACGTCGCCGCGGACGAACGGCCGACGCGTGAGCGCCTTCGACACGAACTGCTCGAGCCCCGGGCCGAGGTCCATCTTGGCCGAGCCGGAGTAGATCGGGGCGATGGTGATCGCGTCCGCGATCGGGCAGTCGACCCGCTGGATCAGTACGCGGTCGCCGATGCTGACCCCCGCGTTCCGGCGGACCACGGCCTCGATCCGTACGAAGTTCTTCCCCTCGTCATCGGGCGGTGCGCGGCTCACGATCGCGGCGGTCGTCTTTCGGCCTTTGATCTCGACGACGTCGCCGACGCCGACCTTGAGCCGGGAGCGGGTACCGACATCGAGCCGGGCGGTGCCGAGGCCGATGTCCTGCTGGAACGCTTCCGCGACCCGGAGCGTGACAGCTTCCGCCATGTAGAGAGAGAGTTCTACCGGGGGTCGCAATAAATAGGTATGCGCCGACAAGTCGCGGGAATCGGTGTTTCCGGCGGAGCCGGACGCTATCCGCCGATCGGTCCGCGGGTCACGTCGCCGAGGTACTCGCGGATCGACCGCGCGATGAACATCATCGCGTCGTACCCGCGCGCCGTGAGTTCGACGGTCGCGCTTCCGTTCTCCCCCGGAACGGCCGCCACGAGGCCCCGCTCGGCGAGGAAGTCAAGGTAGCGAACGAACTGCGTGTAGTTCACGCCGCTCGCCACCTGCAGGTTGGTCCGCTTGAGCCGCCGCTCATGCCGCGCGAGCGCCTCCAGGATCCGAACGACGACGTAGAGGTCGGGTCGTTGAAGCGGAGCCGCCATCCACCTAGTACCTCGTCCACAACTCGCCCGAAAGACCCCCCAGCCGCATCTCGAGGAAATGGAGCCTCGTGTCGAGCGACTTGATCCCCGCGTAGCGGAGGGCCCCGACGACGATCCCCGCGACGAATCCGGCCAGAGGGAAGAGGACGAATCCCCCGTGGGTGAAGAACGCCGCCAGCCCGCCGCCGACGGAGTACGAGACCGCCGCCCCGACGAGCGTTCCCGATAGGATTCCCGCGGCCAGTCCGATGATCGCGAGGAAGACCCCGACGCCGAATGTTAGCTCGGAGAGGGATTCTAGCTCGCGGTGGGTCCAGGCCATCCGGTCGAGCAGGCCCGCGACCGTCCCCTTGTCAACCGGAGGTGAGGGGGGCGGGCGGAATCGCGCCCTCAGCCGACTCTGGAGCCGGACCGCCTTCCGAGGGAACAACAAGTAGGCCAGACCGATTCCCAAGAGCGGGAGTCCAAGGATCACGTCGAGGAGACCGGCGTCGAGTGTCGCGGGGGGAGGGAACCTCGAATGGCCCGCGACGATGTAGATGCGAAAGCTCCCGAGCGCCAGGAGGCCGAAGAGCACCCCAAAGACCCCGAGCACCCGGGCGCTCTGGAGTCGCGTCGCCTGCAGCTGCTCCCCGACCCCATCGGCCAAGGCATGCAGCTCCGCGCCGAGGTCGGAGAGAGGATCGCCTGAGCCGGCGGGGGCGGCGGGGCTCGGGGGAGTTCCGTTCATGCGAGCAAGCGCAAAGCCGGCGCTCGAGGGATGGACGGGTTCGAGGTATTCAAACCGAACTCCACCAGGTGTTCCGTCAGCGGAGCGGATCCCGAGATATTCTCCCAGCCCCGACGGAGGCGGAAGGTGATCCCTCGCCGTCGAAACGGGGTCTCTCTCGTCCCGAAACCGGTCTATGACTCGATACTTCAAAATTACTGAATACGTAACTTTAACGTATCAGAAACGCCTCGCCCGCTGGTGCCTCGAAGGTCGCTCTCGCCGACAGAAGCCAGCGTCGTACTTTCGCTCGAGGAGGAAGGGCGGGAGGAGGTCACCCTCGATGAGATCCAGCATCGGGCCGGCGTTTCGCGCGGGTTCGCCCGCAAGCTGGCCCACGGGCTCCGAGCCAAAGGCTGGCTCCAGCGCGTGGGTCGGGGTCGCTACCTCCTCAATCCGAGCGACCAAGGGCCGGACCCTATCGTCGACACCGACCCGTTCCGGTTCGGCAGTCGGCTCGTCCGCCCGTACTACTTCGGCTTCGCGACCGCCGCCGAACTGCACCGCCTCCTGCCGCAGCTCGGACGCACCTACTACGTCGTCACGCCACGGCGGGGCGTCGCGGAGTGGGGGGGCGTCGCTCGGTTCCGCCGCGTCACCGTTCGTCCGCAGCGGTTCTTCGGCCTCCAGACCGTGGTCCGCCGCGGTGAGAAGCTCTCGGTGAGCGACCCGGAGCGGACGGTCGTGGACTGCCTCGACCGTCCGGAACTGTGCGGCGGCCTCGCGGGCGTCGTCCAGATCCTCGACAGCGCGTCCGAGCGAGTCGACTGGTGGCGGCTCGAGCGCTACGTGCGCCGGTTCGGTTCCCGCAGCTTGGCCCGTCGTCTCGGCTTTCTGGTCGCGGCACGAACGGATCGACTCCGGCCGCCTTCCGGGTGGCTCGATCGGCTCCGGCCCCGGGCGCGGGAACCGTTCACGCCGCTGGGCGCTCCGAGCGAATTCGGCCGCCGCGGTGCGAGGGACCCCCGCTGGCATGTGATACGGAACGTTCCCGACCGTCAGCTCCTCGCCGAGGTGGACGTCCGTTGATCCCACGGGCCGAGGCGAATCGGTTCGCCGACCGGATGGGGGTCGACCTCCATATCGCTCAGCAGGAAGTCGTCCTCCTCTACGCGCTCGACGCCCTCGGAACGGCCGGCCTCCTCGACCGGCTCGTGTTCAAGGGAGGGACGTACCTCCGGCTGATGGTCACCGGGGACGTCGGTCGCCTGAGCGAGGACCTCGACTTCACGAACGCGGGCCTCCCCGAGGACCCCGAGCCGATCCTTCGCGACGGATTCGGAACGGAGCACTTCGGGATCCGGTTCTCCATCGAGCGGCCGTACCGCACCGAGCGGCGGAACTGGGCGTGCGCCGTGGGGTACCGCCACGAGTGGGATGCAGGGGAGTTCCGCCTCGAGATCAGCTACCGAGAGCCGACGTTCCTGCCCGCCCGACGGTGGGCGCCGCTCCCCCAGCCGTACCTCCGCGCCCTACCGTTCTCGCCGCCGACCGTTCCCTGCCTCCGGGTCGAAGAGTCGCTCGCGGAGAAGCTGCGGGCCGTCCAGCAGCGAGCGACCGAGCGGGACCTCTACGACATGACGCGGTACGCGCAGAAGGGGTTCGATGGAGAACTCGTCCGACTCCTGGCCGTCGGCAAGCTATGGAACGACCGCGAGGCGTTCGACCCCGAGAGAGTCCTCACCACTCTGGAGCGCGGGCGCCGAACGTGGCCGGATCTCGACCGACTGATCGGCCGGGCGCGCCGCCGCGATTGGAACCGTGAAGTGGCCGAGGCGGCGCGGCGGTTCCGATTCCTCCGTGACCTCACCGCGTTCGAGCAGGAGCTCATTGCCGACGCGCGTCGTCACGCGCTCCGGACGGAGCTGCAGCAGCGGCTCTCTCGGTACTCGTGAGGGGTCCGCCGGGAGGAAGGACTCCGAGCCGCCAGCCGCCGGGGACCGCTCCGAGCCCGCTCCGCCGCGACGAAGTCCGAGGGTCCCCGCCGACCGCACACGGATACGTACGAGGGCGAGTCAAATACCCGATGCCGTTCCGCCCTCGCTCATGGGCTCCCACGCCCCAACGCGCGGCGCCCGCGGCTCCCTCCGAGCCGGGCGGCGACCTTCGCTCTGGGTCCTCGGCGCGCCCGCGGCCGCCCTGGTCCTCCTGATCGTGCTCCCGGGCAGCTCCCTGCTGGGGCGAGCGGGGTCCGGGGTCGCGAGGGCCCCCCGTCCGGTTTCCGAGACGTCGCCGACCGCGACCCGCGCGGGGGCCGCCGTCCCATCGGCGCGGATCGGTCCCAGCACCGCGCTGCCGTTCCAGGCGGCCACCCTCTCGCTCTGCAACGGCTCGCTCGTGGCCGGCCGCGTGGCCGCGATCTGCAATCCGGTCGAAGCGTTCGCGGTCGCCTACGATGCGGCCGACCACCTGGTGTTCGTCGCGAACTCCTACGGGATCGGGTTCGACGACTACGTCACCGCGTACCACGATCGGACCCACCGGGTGGCCTACACCTACGATGTCGGATTCGGGCTGGATGCCTTCGACGTCTCCTGCCTCGCCTTCGACCCGGACCACCACAACCTCTGGATCGCCGAGGTTTGGGGGGGCGCCAACAACAGCGGTCAGGTCGTCGTCCTCAACGGTTCCACCGGTGTCACCGTGGCCTCGTTCTACGTCGCCAGTCCCGTCGCGGCGGCGTACGACCCCGACCGTCAGACCGTCTACGTTGGCGGGAGCAAGGGGCTCAGTGTGTTCAATGCGACCGCTCTCACCCTGAGCGCGACCGTCTCGGCGTACGGACCCGCGGGGCTCGCGTACGACCACGCGAACAAGGACCTCTACGTCTCGGAGCCCGGCAACGACACCGTCATGGTCTACTCGACGACCCGGCGGGCCGCGGTCACGTGGCTCGCCGTCGGCAGCGGCTTCACCGTTCCGAAGGCGCTCACCTTCGACCCGGCGACGAACGACGTCTACGTCGCCGACTGGGGCGCCTCGGAGGTGACGGTGATCGACGCCGCGTCGAACACCGTACGGGGCAACGTGACCGGGCAGACGATCACCACCCCGACCGACGTGGCGTACGATTCCGGAAGCGGAGCCCTCTACGTTTCCAACTGGGGCTCCACGGTGACGGTCATCGCGGGCGCGAATCGGACCGCGGTGGGCAACTTCTCCGTCGGGTTCAGCGCGCTCCCGGAAGGGATCCTCTACGACCCCGGAGTGCAGCGCCTGTTCATCGCGCTCTACGGCTACGGCGCCCAGGTCGATGTGGTGAACCCGGCGCGAGGGTACACCTTCGAGAACATCACGGGGAACGGCGCGTCGGCCGGGGCGTACGACCCGCGGACGCACACCCTGTACGTCACCCAGACGTCCTCCTGCACCGTGGTTCCCGTGAACACGACCACGGGCCGGGCCGGGACCCCGTTCTACGCTGGGTGCCGGGAGTCGGGGGCGGTGTTCGACCCCGCGAACGGGCGGTTGTACGTCAGCACCGACGCCGGGCCCTACTCCTGGGGAGGAGTCGCCGTGATCAACACCTCCACGGACCGCATCCTTACGAACATCACCGTCGGGTACGATTCCGCGGGGCTCGTCTACGATGCGACGGACCGTTCCGTCTTCGTCGCGAGCTACTACAACACAACGGAGATCAACGCGACCTCGGACCAGTGGGTTCGGGCTTGGAACTCGGCGCCCGGTGGGTACCAGGGCGCCCTCGCCTGGGACCCTCGAACGGACGTGGTCTTCGAGGCCGCGGGCGGGGTGTATGCCATCAACGCGAGCAACCACACGATGTTCCACACCACGACCCTCCGGGGAGCCGGGGTCTCGAGCGCCGCGTACGACCCCGTCCGGAACGAGCTGTGGGTCGGTGGGGGGACCGCGGCGAACCTCACGGTTCTGAACGCCTCGAGCTTGGCGCCGGTCGGCAATCTCTCGACGTGCTACGGCCAGAGCTCGGTCCTCTTCGACCGCGCGAGCGGGACCGTCTTCCTCACCTGCGCCGGGGACGACAAGATCGAGCAGGTCGATCCGACGACCCGGACGGTCGTGTGGTCCCATGCGCTCGGGCCGTCCTACTCTACCACCGGGCTGTACCCCGTCGGCGTACTCTCGGTGGACCCGCGGGGCCTGCTCGCGACGGTGAACGGCGCCGGCTCGGTGTCGTTCGTCTCGACGGTGGGCGCCGTCCACGCCGACGCGTTCATGGAAGCCGGGCTTCCGCTCGGCACCCGTTGGGGCGTGACGCTCAACGGCAGCACGGTGCGGTCCACGAGCCCGCTCATCAGCTTCCTCGTCGGCCCCGGGTCCGTGAACTACACCGTGCGCGCGCCCCCGGGGGTCGTCGCGGCGGTCGGGGGTGGGCACCCGATGCCCGCGCTCCGGAACTCCGAAACGCCCGTGGCGTTCGCCTCGGCCGCGCTACGAACGTACCCGGTCACGTTCTACGAGCACGGACTTCCCGCCGGCACTTCCTGGGCGGTCCGGCTCGGCGGAGCGACCCTGCCGACCACGGGGCTGTCGATCCGATGGCTCGCGGCGAACGGAACGTTCGCGACGGCCTACCAGACCCCGGACTACCGGCCTCCCTCCGGGGGGAGCGTCCACGTGGCCGGATCTGCGGTCTCCGTGACGGTCAACTTCACCGCGGTCGTCTTCCTCCTGACGTTCGCGGAGACGGGACTCCCGGCGGGTCACTCCTGGCACGTCACCCTGGACTCGGCACGACTCACCAGTGGGGCCGCGACGATCTCGGTCAACGTGACCAACGGCTCCTACTCGTACCGGATCGCCGCCGCGGGGTACACCGCGCGCCCTCCGCTCGGGACCGTCTCGGTGGCCGGGGCGGCGACCCGTGTCTCGGTGACCTTCACGTAGGGTCCGCCGCCGCGGGCGGACGGATCACGTGGACAGCTGACGCTGCCCCGGCAGCGTGAGGGCGCGGGTGAGGTCCAGCGGAGGGAGGCCGAGCACCTCCCGCAGCACCTGCACCGTCCCGGGACCGAACCCCATGAAGTGGTTGTTCACCAGCGCGTAGATCTCGCGCGCGGAGAGCCCCTCGTTCTGAAAGTGCTCCCACATCGTGACCATTTCGTCCCGGTAGTCCCGCTGGATGCGGTCGAACGACGTGAGCGCCCGGTCGCCGAGGAACCGGGCGTAGACGAGGTCGCCTGTCACCCAGAACGGGGGCCGGACCCCCGGGGCGACCGGCCAGACGAGGCCGGCGTGATGGCGCTCGAGCAGCTCGCGCGTGTCGGGGACCCACCAACTGCCGTGGCGGAGCTCGACGACCTTCGGGATCCCCGGAAGGAAGGTCGTGAGGATCGTGTCGAGCCGCTCCGCGCCGCCGGCCCGCTTGAACGACGGCGGGAACTGGAAGACCACCGCGCCGAGCTTCCCGGCGGCCTGCAGCGGCTCGAGGGCCTGGGCGAACGCGTCGATCGCGCCGGGGAGGGAGGCGTCGGTCGCATCGTGGGTGACCGCCCGCGGCACCTTCAGGGTGAACGTGAACCCGCCCGGGACCGAGCTCGCCCATCGCCGGGTCACGAACGGCGTCGGCGTTCGATAGAACGAGGAGTCGACCTCGGCCAGGTCGAAGACGCGGGCGTATCGCTCGAGGAACTCCCCCGCCGGGGTGCCGGAAGGGTAGAACGGGCCGACCCAGTCGTCGTACCCCCATCCGGAGCATCCGACGCGGATCGGACCCATGCTCGTCCGTACTCGCACCGGCGCAAGGGCGTTGCGTCGTTCGGGCCGTTCCCCTCGGGCGATACACAATTAAAACCAAGCCCCGTCGTGAGGGTGATGGGAGGACCGGCGGGGCGCACGTCGCTCCTCCGGCGCCTGTTCGACGCCGCCGGCTACCGGCTCGAGGACCGGCCGTCCGGCCTCAAGGCAAGCCGGAACCGCGACCGCCGGGTGGTATTGATCGTCCCGGGAGCCCCGTCCCCCGCCGAGGTGGAGGGCGAGTTCCCGGCCGACTCGCTCCACCGGACGATCATCTACTCCGAGGACCCCGGCAACGCGGCGCGGTCGGTCGCCTCCGAGCGCGGCATCGAGGTCCTAGGCCCCCAGAGCCTCGGCCCCGCCCTGGGGGAGCTCCTCCTCCCTTCGCCGGTCGCCTTGGTCCGCGACAGCGACGAGGTGGCGGAGGGGAACGGTCCCGTCACCCCTCCGCCCTCGTTCGTCCCGACGCGCGCGCGGCTGATCCGCCCGCGGCTATCCGAGGACGACGCGCGAACGGTCGCGGGGGTCACGGGCTGCCGGTACGTGCTGCGGCTGGTCCCGTTCTACGTCGCTCCCTACCGGGTCCGGACCCCGACGCCCCACGGACGACCGGGGATGGTCGCGGAGCACCTGGTCGCGGTGAACGCCCTTTCGGGCCGCGTGGAGATCTGGGAGGTCGGCGAACGGGAGCTGGTCGAGGTGATCGAGGAGCCGAGCGAGCGGCTCGAGCCGACCCTGAGCGAGTCGGAGGCGCTCGAGCGCGCCGACCTGGAGCTTAGGCACCGGCACACCGTCGGCGTCGACCACACCGAGCAGCACGCCGGCGCGCTCATCATCGAGCGGCGGAAAGTGCCGCCCGGACCGAACGACCTCGCGATCGGCACGACGGTCGTGCTCCACGCTCCGTTCTGGTACGCCGAGGGGTCGTCCGGTCGGGTCGTCGTCGACGCGGTCAGCGGCGGGCCGGTCGCCGAGCTCGACGAGGCGCGCTAGTGCCGCGTCCACCAGCGGTGTGCGGGACGTGAGTTCGTCACACAGTGGACCCGGTTGAGCCGTCGGATCGTCTGTCGAAGGACCTCACTAGCCTCCGCCCAATCGGTGTAGTTGGTCCGGGTGAACGCCCACCGAC
>DASRSV010000024.1:0-16163 GCA_035656255.1 Thermoplasmata archaeon | reverse complement strand
TCTCGCAAATAGGCTGCTTACGAAGTGTTCGTAGGGCACCGGCAGAGCACTGACGACGCGGTCCCGACGCGGACGGCGTGGGTACGACGCCGAGTGCCGCGCTATTCGGTCTTGAGCTTCTCGAGCGCTTCGGTATCGGCGAGATACATCTCGGTGTGACCGCATTTGCGGCACACGTGCGCTTCGAACCGGCCGACCGACGAGATCTCGCCCCAGCGCAAGGCGAGGAACGTCGTTCCCGTCATTCCGCCGCCCGTCATCAGGCGGGGCACGCGGCGGACATCCTCGCTTCCGCAGACCGAGCAGGCTCGAACCGTGGCAGGTGGCATGGAAACTCCCGCCCCACGTGGCGAGGGACGTCAGTACCTCGCTGTTCGACTAGAAATAACGCACGGTGGAGGTCCCGGCCCCCGGGCGCCATGGACCGGGGCCCCGGCGGGGGCAAATCGCCTCAAATACGGGAACGTACGTATACGTATCACCGCCCCCGCCGTTTTCCTATGACCGAGTGTCCGAAATGTGGCAGGCCGATGGCTCCAGGATACCTGGGGTCCGAGAGCCTCGTCGAGGGGTCGAAGTGGTTCATGGAGCGTACCCGCCTCGCCTTCGGTGGCGAGGAGGTCGCCAAGCCGAACTCGTTCGGCATGGTGTACATGGAAGGGTACCGCTGCCGGAACTGCAAGGTCCTGGAGCTCACGTACTAGCGGCCCCCCGTGCGTCGCGCACGCGCGGTCGCGTAGGGTCACGACGGGCCGAATGCGTCCGACCCGAGGTCGAGCCGGGAGCTCCACGCGGGCGGCGGGAGTCCCAGTAGATCCGTCAGGCTCTGCGCGTTCATCGCCGCATCACCGCGGAAGTGGTTGTTGAAGAACCCGTACACAGTGCTCGCCTTCTCCGCCAGCTGCTGGACCCGTGGCTTCCACGCTTCGAGCTCCTCCGCACGGTACGTGTAGTCGTACCAGAGCCGCCGTCCGTGGCCGTGCCAGCGGACGTAGCTGAACGGCGCCGTCACGTCGAGCTGGACCGGCAGGAGCGGCTCGTCGACCACCACGTAGGCGAGGCCGAACTCGCGAAGGAGCGCGAACGACTCCTCCGAGAGCCAAGAGCGTTCCCGGAACTCGACGGCGACCGGCAGGTCCCGCGGAAGGCTCGCGTAGAACCCGCGGACCGTGGCCGACTCGAACGGGAGGGAGGGGGGCAGCTGCAGGAGGGCGGCGACGAACTTGCCCGCCTCCTGGATCGGACGGACCACCTCGACGAACCGGCGCAGCTCCTCCTCGGCGCCGACCAGGCGCAGGTCGTGGGTGATCGTCTGGGGGAACTTCGCCGCGAACCGGAACCCCTTCGGCGTTCGGCGGGCCCAGGAGGCGGCGACGCCCACCGGCGGTAGCCGGTAGAACGTCGAGTTGACCTCCACGATCGGGAACCGCTCCGCGTAGAACCGCAGCTTGTCGGGAACGCCCCGCTTCGGGTAGACCGGGCCGACCCACTCCGGGTAGTCCCAGCCGCTGGTGCCGAGGAGGATTTGCGGCACGTCCGGTCGAGGAATCCGGAGCGCCCCAAATAGGGCGCCCTAAGGGCGTGGAACCGTCCGGACGACGGTCTGCCACGCCTCCTCGCGCACGCGAATTTCGACGCCGGTCCCCCCGAGAACATCGTGCGTGGATTCGTCCCGTCCCAACTCTCAAATACCGAGCCTTTGTGGCAACCGCGTCCGGAACGGCCATGGTTCAGGTCGACATCGTCCTCGAGAAGTGCACGGGGTGCGCGCACTGCCGTGATGTCTGCCCGGTGAACGTTTTCGAGCTCAAACCCCGCGACCAGTTCCCCGACACGGTGGACGACGCGGGGGTCGCCGCGAAGTTCCAGTTCCGCGGCGAGAAGTCGGTGGCGATCAACGGCCCCGAATGCATCGTGTGCGAGGCGTGCCTGTTCGAGTGTGAGGGTGAGTGCATCACCATCACCGACGACGAAGGGCACGTCCACCATTCGACGTACAAGTAGGGGGAGCCCCCCAAACTCGGCTCTAGCTGGCGAGCGGAAACGCCCGAAGCGATCGATTCGTCCTCGCTCCCCGGCCCGACGGAAACGGGACGGGGCGGCCCGATGAGCTAGCCCGGTTCGGCAGACCCAGACGACGAAGCCGTAGGATACGGCTCGGAGTGACCCAAGGGGGGCTGCCGCGGTGGCGGTGGCTTCGATCCACCGTTGCCGTTGTCCGGACCCGGCTGCATCGAGACGCGGCGGAGGGCGAGCCACGTGAGTACGCCGATGATCGCGAGCATCGCGGTGAGCAGGAGATAGCTCGCGTTGGTCGAGAGCCATTTCAGCGAGGCGAACACCCGCGTCAGCCCGTAGGAGACGAGGATCGCGTCACACGACATCACGAACCGACGGAAGAACTCGGGCGAGACCTTCCGGAGCAGGAGCGTCCCGATGGGTACTCCGATGACGACCGGGACGATGAGGAACGGAAGGAGGCTCAGCGAGGGCAGGGTCACGAGGTTGCCACCGAAGAGGAAGCTGAAGATCGTGTAGGCGCTCAGGGTGAGCGTCGACTCCGCGACGCGGATCTGGGCGATCGCACAGCGGAACTCGTTCTTGCTCATCCCCTGGTTCCGCAGGAAGAGGGCGAGCGGGGGACCGGAGATCGTCGTGAGAGAGTAGAGGAACCCAATCCCCGGTCCGATCGCCATCCCGCCCCGGCGCTCGTTCTTGAACGGGCGGTAGACTCCGAGCAGTTGGAGCAGGACAAGCGGGAGCAGGGTCGCGTAGACCACGACCTTCACGTCGTTGACCGCCAAGTAGGCGAGGCCGATCGTACCCAGGATTACCCCGGGAAGCAGCGTGGTGACGATCGGACGCGCGCGGTGCCACGTCCCCCGGATGTACTTTCGCTCCCGGATGAGGAGCGCGATATTGACCGCGACCTCGACCGTAACGAGGGCGGGGTTCAGAATCTTGTTCGAGTACCAGAGCAGGGCGACGGGGGTGACGATCGAGGAAAACCCGTATCCGATCGCTCCGTTGATGATGGCGGCGCCGAGGGCGAGGAACGCCAGCCAGATCGTGGTGAACGGGTCCATCGCGGCCTCCCTGGGGAGGACGGCCACGAGACGCCCTACGCATAAGCATGCGCATCCGACCCATTAATACCATACTTTTTCAGCTACCGGGCTGGTACCGAATTGTGCGCCGCGCCGTTCCCATCCAGCTCGAACCGGCCGAACGGGCGGCTCTCCTCGAACTGGCTTCACGCCCGGAGACGCGACCGAGGGTCGCACGGCGGGCGCAGGTCGTGCTTCGCGCCGCGGCCGGCGAGTCGAACGACCGCATCGCTCGGGCGCTCCATACCAGCCGACCCACCGTGGGGCTCTGGCGTCGGCGGTTCGCAGCGCAGGGCTTGCTTGGGATCTCAGAGGACGCTGCGCGCCCGGGCCGGCCGCCGACCGTGCCGGCTGCGACCGTACAGGTCGTCCTCCGTTCCACGATCGGTCGCAGGCCCGCCGTCGGGCGTTTCTGGTCGGCTCGGAGCCTGGCCCAGGACGTTGGGGTCAGCAAGTCCACGGTCCAACGGATCTGGAAGTCTCGGGGGATTGACCCCCGCCGTCCGGCGGAGACGTTCCCCGCCCCTCGCCGTCGGGATTTCCTCGAGCGGGTGACCGACATGGTCGGGGTGTACCTCGATCCGCCGGAACGGGCGATCGCGCTCGCGACCGGCGAACGAGCGCGCGGCTCTCCGCTCATCCGCGGCGAGCGGCAGATGCTCGAAGAGCTCCGGGAGCGGAACCGTGGTGCCGAATTCCGGGCGTTTCTGCAGACCGTCGAACGGGAGACGCCGCCGGGCCTCGACGTGCACCTCCTGGTCGACCAGCGGCTCTCGCCTTCGCCGCCCGTGGTGGAGCGTTGGCTCGTCCGCCATCCGCGGGTCCATCTCCATTTCCTTCCGCCCGACCGATTCGGCCAGACGATGATCGACCGCCTCGTTGCGGAGTTCTCACGTCCCCGACGTCGCGCCGGAATGCTGCCCGGCGTCAGCCGACTCCGTCGGGCCATCCGAGAGCGGGACCTCGTCACGCGGACGGCCGGGGGCCCGTTCGTCTGGGTCGCGAATCGCTACGACGTTCGTGGAGTGTCGGGCCGGCCGGCCTTATTGAAAGAAACTAACGGGACATCTTCCATCTGACCTCGCCGGCAGCCGGGCATGGCGGAACGTCCCTGGTCACCGCGTCGGACCCCCCCGTCTTCAAGTCGTCTGGGGGCCCGGGACCGCCGAGCCGGCGTCGAATCGCTCCGCATTCAGCACCTCTCGAGGGCGGCCCCCGGTACGTGTTAAATAGCGAAGAATCCCGCCGAGCGCGCCATGTCCACCTCGGGGGGCGTACCGCCCGGGCGGACGATCGTTCTGGGGGAGCGGGAGCTCGCGATCGGGTTCCGGCTCATCGGGCTCGGCGACGTCGTTGAGGTGACCGCCCAAAACGCGGTCGCGAAGTTCCAGGAGGCGATGGGAAGGACAAACGCGAGCCTACTCATCGTCAGCGAGTCGGTCAAGGCGCAGCTCTCCGAAAATCAGCGGCTGGCGGCCGAGGCGTCACTGAACCCGCTCGTTGTCTTCGTTCCCACGCCGACGGGGGACTACGAGGTCGAGAGCATCGACCAGCTCGCGAAGCGAATCCTCGGCGTCTCGCTCCAAGTCCCGAACTGAGGAGATTCGTTCGATGGCTGGCGAGATCACCCGGGTCTCGGGGCCGGTCGTCCAAGCGGACGGGCTCGAAGGAGCGAAGATGTTCGACGTAGTCCGCGTCGGCGAACTTGGACTCGTCGGGGAAATCATCCGACTGGTCGGCGAGACGGCCACGATCCAGGTCTACGAGGACACGACAGGGATTCGTCCCGGGGATCCGGTCAGCAACACCGGCCAGGCACTGAGCGTCGAGCTGGGCCCCGGCCTGCTCAAGTCGATCTACGACGGCGTCCAGCGGCCGCTTGACGTCCTCAAGGAGAACCTGGGGGATTTCATTACTCGAGGGTTCTCCGCCCCCGCGCTAGACGAAAAGAAGGTCTGGCAGTTCGATGCGGCAGCTAAGCCCGGGAGCGAGGTCGTAGCCGGCACGGTTCTCGGTACGGTACAGGAGACTTCGCTCATCCTCCACAAGATCCTGGTCCCACCAGGACTCCAAGGAACCCTGAAGGAGTTGAAGAGCGGCTCCTACACCGTTCGGGACCGCATCGGTTCGGTAACTTCCGGCGGCAAGAACATTTCCCTCGGTCTTAGCCACAAGTGGATTGTTCGGGTTCCGCGCCCGGTCCAGCAGAAGCTCCCGCCGACGATTCCCCTGCTGACGGGGCAGCGGGTGATCGACACCATGTACCCGCTCGCGAAAGGCGGGACCGCGTGCATCCCAGGACCCTTTGGATCCGGGAAGACGGTCACGCAGCAACAGCTCGCGAAATGGGCCGATAGTGACGTGGTCGTTTACGTCGGCTGCGGGGAGCGCGGGAACGAGATGACCGAGGTGCTCGCAACCTTCCCCCACCTGACCGACCCGAAGTCGAAGAAGCCGCTCATGGAGCGGACCATCCTGATTGCCAATACCTCCAACATGCCGGTGGCGGCGCGCGAAGCGAGCGTCTACACGGGAATCACGCTCGCCGAGTACTACCGAGACATGGGCTACGACGTTGCGGTGATGGCGGACTCCACGAGCCGGTGGGCCGAAGCGATGCGCGAGATCTCCGGCCGCCTGGAGGAGATGCCCGGAGAAGAGGGGTATCCGGCCTATCTCGGCCGGCGGATCGCCGAGTTCTACGAGCGGGCGGGCCGTGTCGTTACGCTCTCCCCGGAGGGCCGTACCGGGTCGGTCACGATCGTCGGGGCCGTGTCGCCGCCCGGCGGTGACACTTCTGAACCGGTGAGCCAGAACACGTTGCGTGTGACCCGTGTTTTCTGGGCGCTGGATGCATCCCTCGCCGCGCGCAGGCACTTCCCGGCGATCAATTGGCTTCAGAGCTACTCGCTCTACGCCGGCGACATGGAGGCATACTACCGAAAGGAGGTCGCGCCGGAGTGGGTAGACCTGAGACAGCGCGCTATCGAGCTGCTCCAGAAGGAGGCCGAGCTCCAGGAGATCGTCCAGCTTGTCGGGGTCGACGCGCTCCCCGAGCGGGAGAAGGGCATTCTCGACGTTTCGCGGATGATCCGCGAGGACTACCTTCAGCAGAGCGCGTACGACGACATCGACACGTACACCTCGATCGGCAAGCAGTACCGGATGCTCCGCGCGATCCTAACGTTCGGAGACCAAGAGCAGGCGGCGATCCAGAAGGGAGCGAGCGTGGCGCAGATCGCGAAGCTTCCGGTCCGCGTGAAGCTCGCGCGAATGAAGTCGATTCCAGAGGCGAACGCAAAGGCGACGTTTGACGCGCTGGACACCGAGATGACGAGCGCAATCGCCCAGCTCGCGGGCGGGGCCGGAACCTGATGTCACAAGCGAGAGCGACGACGAAAGCGGCCGCCGAGCCGTCCGTCCCGATTGACTACCGCACCATCGACCGCATCGCGGGACCGCTCCTGTTCGTCCGAGATATCTCGAACGCGGCGTACGGCGAGATCGTCGAAATTGCGCTTCCGAGCGGCGAGCGCCGCCAGGGACAGGTTCTGGACTCGCGCAAAGGACTCGCGATCGTCCAGGTGTTCGGCGCCACCATGGGGATGAACGTCACCGGCACGAGCGTGAAGTTCATGGGCGAGGTCGCGCGCCTCGCGGTCTCGGACGAGCTCCTCGGTCGCGTCTTCAACGGGCTCGGCGAGCCGCGCGACGGAGGCCCGCGCATTGTGAGCGAGAACCGCGCGGAGATCGTTGGGAACGCCATGAACCCGTACTCGCGCGAGGAGCCTTCGGAGTTCATTCAGACGGGGATCTCCTCGATCGACGTGATGAACACGCTCGTGCGAGGCCAGAAGCTGCCGATCTTCTCGGGCGCAGGACTTCCACACAATCAGATCGCCGCCCAGATCGTCCGTCAGGCGAAGTTGCGGGACTCCTCGGAGAGCTTCGCGGTCGTCTTCGCCGCGATGGGGATCACGAGCGAAGAGGCGAACTTCTTCCTCCACGAGTTCGAGTCGACCGGCGCGCTCGAGCGGACGGTCGTCTTCCTGAACCTTTCGAGCGACCCGTCGATGGAGCGCGTCATCACGCCCCGGATGGCGCTCACGGCGGCGGAGTATCTGGCCTACGAGAAGGACCTGCACGTCCTCGTTCTCATGACCGACATGACGAGCTACTGCGAAGCGCTCCGCGAAATCGCGAGCGCGCGGGAGGAGGTGCCCGGCCGACGAGGGTACCCTGGCTACCTCTACACCGACCTCGCCACCCTCTACGAGCGGGCTGGAAAGATCCAGGGTCGCAAGGGGTCGATCACCCAGTTTCCCATCCTGACGATGCCGGCCGACGATGTGACGCACCCGATCCCGGACCTCACCGGCTACATCACCGAGGGTCAGATGTTCGTGAGCCGCGACCTTCAGCGGCGCGGAGTCTACCCCGGGATCGACCCCCTCCCGTCCCTCTCGCGGCTCATGAACCTCGGGATCGGCAAGGGCCGGACCCGCGAGGACCACCGCGGCGTCTCCGACCAGATGTACGCCGGGTATGCGACCGGAAAGGACCAGCGCGCCCTCTCAGCGATCGTGGGGGAGGAGTCCCTCAGCGAGACCGATCGGCTCTACCTCAAGTTCGCGGACGCCTTCGAGAAGGAGTTCCTGACGCAGCGGCCCGACGAGGACCGGTCGATCGACGAGTCGCTCGCGATCGGATGGAAGCTCCTCTCCGCGTTCCCCGAATCGGAGCTCAAGCGCATCAAGCCCGAGTTCATCCAGCAGTACTACCGCCCGCAGGCGGCGGCCGCGGCGTGACGGGCCGGGCGGGGGATCGATGCCGGCCGAGACGATCCGCCCGACGCGCCTCGAGCTCATCCGCACCCGGCGGCGGATCGTCGTCGCGAAGCGCGGCCTGAACCTGCTCAAGCTCAAGCGCACCGCCCTCATCGCCGAGTTCTTCGCGCTCTCGAAGGAGGCGCTCGCCCTTCGCGGCGACCTGCGCAAGCGGGTGGCGCGCGGCTACGAGGCGGTCAAGATGGCCGAGATCCTGGAAGGGCCGATCCGCCTCGAGAACCTCGCAGCGCTCCTCCCGGCCGTGCTGCCAGTGAAGGTCGCCACGAAGAACGTCATGGGCGTGAAGACCCCTAAGGTGGACGCGGGGAAGTACACCCCCGTCCAGGCGCAGGCGCTCCTCGACCTCCCGACGAGCGTCCACGAGGCGATCCGCCACTTCCAGGGGATCTATGCGAAGGTCCTCGAGATCGCGGAGAAGGAGAACGCGCTCCGCCGGCTGCTCAAGGAGATCGAGAAGACGAAGCGGCGCGCGAGCGCGATCGAGAACGTCCTCATCCCGCGCCTGAACGAGGTCGTGCGGTACATCAAGTTCCGATTCGACGAGATGGAGCGGGACGCGTTCTCCATGCTCAAGACGGTCAAGCGAAAGATGATGGAAGCTGAGGGAGGAGGGGCCGGTGTGGCCGCCTAACCCCGTGTTCCCGGTCGCACGGCCCGTCCCCGCGGCGGGCGCCCCCGGGTCGGCGGCGGTGAGCCTCTTCCGCCGCCTCCGGGTCATCCTCTGGAGCATCCGCGTCGCCGTCCTGGGCATCGCCGCGCTCGTCGTGGGCCATGCCCTCGGGGGATGGTAGCGTGGCGAGCGAGAGCGCCTCTGCGGGCGCCGCCGCGGTCGACGACGCCTCGATCGCGACCCTCCGCCAGCTCAAGCAGGCCGAGACCGAGTGGGCGGAGAAGCTCGCCAAGGCGAGGGCCGATAACGCCTCCGAGATCGCGCGGCTCAAGGCGGACGCCGACAACGCCGTGGAACAGGCGCGAGCGAAGGCAGAGAAGGATCGCGACGCGAAACTTCGCGACGCGCGGAGCCGGGCCGACGCCGAGGCGTCCGAGATCGTCCGCATCGGCGAGCTCGAGGCGCTGACGGTCGCCGACGCCGACCCGGGCGACGACGAGACAACCCGACGGAAGGTCCTGGACGCGGTCCTAGGCCCGTTCCGGCCGGGCGCGAAGAAGGGAGCGTAGGGGCGTGCCGTTCCTCCGGCCGCTCCCGATGGAGAAGATCGGGGTCGTCGGCCTCAAGGACGACCGCGAGCGGGCGCTGACCGTCCTCCACGACCTGGGTGTGATCCAGGTCGAGCCGATCCGCAAGGAGGCGCTCGACGTCTTCGGCCCCGACCGGGGGCCCGAGGTCCAGCGCGCGGTCGCCGAGCAGCTCGTGCGGCTCCGGGGGCTCCTCCATGCGCTCCCGAGGGTGCCGATCTCCGAATCGCCGCGACGCTTCGAGGACGTGAACGAGCTCCTCCGCATCGCGAAGACGGTCACGGTCGACGCCGAGGTGGGACAGCTGACGCGGGAGGAGGACCAGCTCCTCACCGACACGACCTCGACCGACGAGGCGATCGACCTCCTGCGAAAGATCGCGTTCTACCCCGACCGGCTCGAGCTCCTGAGCGCGGCGAGCGTCCTCGCCTTCTTCGGCGAAGTGGACAGCGACGACTTCGGCGAGTTCCGGGCCGCATTGGACGGCGTCCCCGATCTGCTCGTCCTGGAACACCGCCTACCGAAGGCGGTCCGCGTGCTCGTGGTCGGGCGACGCGACAAGGTTGAGCAGATCACTCGGGTCGCCCAGGAGCAGGGGGTCCGGCTGACGGCGGTGCCCCGGCTCGACGGAACGGTCGGGGACGCGATCCCAAGGCTCGAGGCGCACCGGACGGAGACGCAGGCTCGGCTCGCGGAGATCCGCGCGCGCCTCGCCGGGATCGCCGGTGAGTGGTACGCGGAGCTCGCTGCGCTCGAAGAGGGCCTCACGATCGAGAACCGCAAGCTCGAGCTCGTCCCGCGACTTGCCGCCGGAGAGACGGTGTTCGCCCTCGAGGGGTGGATCCCGAAGGCGCGGCGTGCCGCGCTCGAGCGCGACCTCGCGGGGGCGCTCGACCAGCGCGTGGTCACCTACTCGGTCGCGACGAAGGAGGAGCCGCCGACGATCATGCAGAATCCGCCCGGCGTCCGCTGGTACGAGTTCTTCATCCGGTTCTACTCGCTGCCGCAGGCGACCGAATGGGACCCGACGTGGGTCTTCGCCCTCGTCTTCCCGATCTTCTTCGGGCTCATGCTCGGCGACATCGGCTACGGCGTGACCATCCTGCTCGTCTGCCTCTGGATGATCCGCGGGTTCCCCGGCGGGGCGAAGCTCCCGAAGGGACCGAAGAATTTCGTGAAGCGGATCATGGGACCGCAGTCGATGCGGTCGCTCGCCTACGCCCTCGTTCCGGGTTGCCTCATCGCGATCGCGGTCGGCTTCCTCGACAACTCGATCTTCGGCTTCGCGCTCCTGCCGAGCTACACCGCGCCGCTCGCCGTCGACGCGAACGGGCTCCGGCACAGCGTCCCGTTCCTGCTCTACCTCGCCGGCTACATCGGGCTCGCGATGGTCTGTCTCGGCTTCTTCCTGGGGGCCCTCAAGGAGTACTTCCACCACCACGTTCGGGCCGCCATCGGCAAGGTCGGCGGGATCCTCTTCGCCCTCGGCCTCGCCGACTTCGGCCTCCAGTTCATCCACCTCGGGACGGGCATCGGCGCCGCCCTCACCGCCGGCTCGCTCGCGGTCGTGTTCGGGATCGTCGGGGTCGCGAGCGGAGCGATCCTCCTGGTCGTGGGTGAGGGGGCGATGCTCGGCGGGATGGCGCTCATCGAGACGCTCAGCCACATCCTCTCCTACACGCGGCTCGTCGGGATCCTCCTCGCGAGCGTGATCCTGGCGCTCGTGATCAACGGGATCGCCTGGGGTCCGTACCAGACACCGACCGGGCTCATCGCCCAGGGGGCGATCGGATTCGTCGCCGGGGTCGTGCTGATCGTCTTCGGCCAGGGGTTCAACGTCATCCTGGGCGTCTTCGAGCCAGGGATCCAGGGAGCCCGACTGATCTTCGTCGAGCACTTCTCGAAGTTCTACGGCGGCAACGGCCGCCCATTCCGGCCCCTCGGAACGCGCCGCGTCCGCACCGTCGCGACGCACGCACCGCTCCCGCCCGAAGCGGCGGCGAACTGAGCGCGCGTTCGACGAACGCTCGCCTTCGCCGCCTCCCGGCCGCATCCGCCCGCCGTCGTCCGCCGGGGGAGGAGGTCGGACCCCCAGGCCGGCCGAGGCGCGCGCTCCGCGTAGGCTACAGGCGGGGCACGACGAGCAGTTCCTCGAGTCGAGCCGACGGGATCGCGTACACCTTCCCGTAGACGATCCGGCGGAGGTCGGCGCGCTCGAGCTCGGCGAGGAGCAGGAATCCGAACAGGATCCCGATCGAGAGCGGATACGACCTCAGCCGCTTCAGCTCGCGCACGGCGCGGTCCCGGTTGAGCGCGACCTCGTAGCCGGTCAGCGTGTGCTCGGAGGTGTACTGGGCCGTGCCCTCGACGAGGCTCGGGAATCGGCTCTCGAGCCCGGCGACCACGTCCGGCACCGTCGACGGCGCGTAGAGATCGGGCACGTTCGAGGCCGCGAGCGAGCCACCCTCGATGAACCGCGCCGCAACATCCTCGACGGAAACGCCGGCGTCCTTGCCCTTGAGGAGGAGGAGGACGTTGCGCACGTCGATCTCGCTCTGGACGAACAGGCGGACCGTCCACTCGTCTCCCTGGAAGTACCGCGCCGTCTCGAGCAGGCGCGCGTAGTAGTCCCGCTCGAGGGCGTGGACAAGGCCGAAGACGTCTTGGGTGCGCTCGAATTCGTCCAGCTTGGGAAGGAGCGTCCCGCCGTAGCCGAACTTCACGAGCGCGGCGGCGACCGCCTCGACCGTCGGCTGCTCGAGGAGGATCCGGAAATCGTCGAGCGTGAGCGCGCCGGCGAACAATCCGGCCGGCATGTCGCGGCTCGAGACGAGAAACTGCTCCGCTTCGGTGACGGGTCGCCCCTGCGCCTTCGCCGCGAGGATCACCCCGATGTTCTGGATGTCCCATCGCCGGAGGTACGTCTGGAGGATCGGGCGACCGGCGAACGGCGCGGCCTCGAGCGCGTCCCGGTTGCGCTTCACGAACGTGCGGTTGATGGCGATCTCGAGGAGCGTAGCCCCGGAGTAGGCCGCGGCGGAGTGGACGATCTCGGGACCGTACGGGGTCGGCTCGAGGATCTTCGTCACGTCGGCCAGGTCGCGGGCGCCGACCAACGTCGCATAGGTCTCCTTCGGGAGGAAGTTCGCGGTCGCGGCCTTCAGGCGGCCGAGCGCCGACCCGTACGGGGAGACGGTCGCCATGGGAGGGCGGTCGCTAATCCCCGGCGAGCTCGCGGACCCGGTCCGCGTTGCGCCGGAGCAGCTCGTCGAAGCTGAGGTTCAGACGCCGCGCACCGTCCGCGGTCTCGGCGACGATGCCGCCCAGGATCCGCTCCGGGTCGGCTTGGAACGCGCGCCCCGCGGCGGCCTTGACGAGCGCGGCATCCTCCTCGCGGGCGCGGATACGGACCTTGCCCCCGAGGCGATCCGTCGCCTCGTCCACCATCGCCTCGAGGACCTTCGGATACTCGGGGCTCTTCGTGAACTTCGCGAGCTCGCGACGGGCGCGCTCGAGCGCCTGCTCCGCGCGGGTCTCCATGGCGCGGTAGAGCAGTTGGCGCGATTTCACCTTCGCACCGGCGACCGCCTGCGCACGGATCCGATCGGCCTCCCGGTCGGCCGAGCTTCGGAGGCCCTCACCGACCGACGCAACCTTCCGGTCACGCTCTTCCGTGATCGCCGTCCGCTCCTTCGCCGTCCGGGTCAGCTCCGCGGCGAGCTCGGACTCGCCGCGGCTGCGGATCTCGTCGAGGAGCTTCTCGAGCCCCATCCGGTCGTGTCCGCGGCCTAGATGACGTGCAGGATCAGGATGATCCCGAGCACGAAGCCGATGATCCAGAGCGTTTCGGGAATGACGAAGACGAACAGGAACTGCCCGAACTTCTCCGGCTTCTCTGCGATGATGCCCATGCCGGCCGCACCGATCCCGGACTGGGCCATGCCGGTGCCGATGAGGCCCCCGGCGATGGCGATCCCCGCCGCCAATGCGTAGATGCCCGTGTCGTCAATCATGGGTGTCGAAACCCGCGCGCGCGGACCCGGGTGCGGTATATAACGAGCGGCGCGGCGCCTCTCGCCGAAGCACCGACTTTTCCTTCGGAGCCCGCGGCGCAGCCCGCGCGCCTACGTGATGATCACCGAGGTAAGACGCACCGAGTTCCCGAGGGTCGCGAGGTTGATCGCGGCGACCGCGAACCCCCTGGGGTAGCCCGCGAAGATGGCGGTCGCGCCCGCGTTCCAACTGACCTCGAGGTAGTAGCGGTGGGTCGTGTTCGTGGTGTAGTTGATGAAGAAGCTCCAGGAGAACGCCCAGAGCGAGGCGGCGGACGCCGACCCCCCGCTCGAGTTGGCCCACTGGCAGTTGCCGCGGGAGCAGGACGTGTCGTTCGATTGGATCGTGCTGTTGTAGATCCCGGGCGGGTAGTTGGACGACGGGAGGTACGTCTGGTTCGTCGCGTCGAAGGCGAACGCGGACGCTTCGAAGTAGAATTCCGACCGCGCAATGCAGTCGATGTAGCCTGTCCCGGCCGAGTTCAACCTGGGTGGTGGACAGGCACTTCCCACCCCGAGCCGCTCCTTCCCCGACAGGGTCGTATTGAGCGTCGCCTGGATCGAACGGGCTCCGTTGCCGAGATGGATCGGGATGATCATCGATACCTGGCCCCAATCGTACGAGTCCCCGCCCGAGCCGAGGCCGGTCGCCGTGGCGCACGACCTGGCCGAGGAGGCGATGTCGACGCCGCTCGCGCCCGAGGTCCGGTTCCACGTCGGATAGACCGGGAATCTCGCCTTCGCACAGCCGCTCGCGAAGTGGTTGTAGGTGAGGATTGCGAGGCCCTTGTACGGAGCCACGACGGTCGTCCCCGAGGCCAGTACGAGGAGGGTCGAGACCACGAAAGGGACCGCGAGCATCGCCGCGAGCCGGTCACCCGACCAGCGCGAACGGCCCGCCGGGCTCCGATCGTTCGTCCCCGCGCCCAAGCTCCGAGATATGTAGGTCATCGCCGCCCGTGCCCGCCGAAGATCGGCGCGCCAGCGGGACGGGCGTCCGCGATTTAGACCTCGCGCGGAAGCGGGGTCTCGCGGACCCGGACCGGTGCCGGGCCGCGTGCCTCCGCGGGTGCTCCGCACTTTCCGAATGGAAACCATGATTACCGCTCCTTCCCTCGCCGTGACGAGGATCCCCTGTGACCGAACAGTTCAAGCAGCTCGCCGAGCAGCTGACCCGCGACCTCGAGCTCACACACCCGCCCGTCCAGGTCTCCTACACCTCCGCGCCGCCGGGCGGGGTGGCGGAACACCCCGGTGGCGCGCCGTCGGTGTGTACCTTTTTCGCGGAAGGGGCCGTCCACCCGTTCTTCGCCGACGCGCCGGCGCACGACGCCTGCGAAATCGGCGCGTTCGTCATTGGGCGGAAACCCGAGGGAGAGCTGGGCACCCGGCTCCTGGGGACTATCGGGACGATGGTGGAAGACGGGTACCTCGGCGCCGACGAGCCGTCCAAGATCCCGCACAACCCCGAGGCGCCGAAGTACGTCGCCTACGGGCCGCTAGGAAGCCTCGACCTGCCGCCCACGACCGTGCTTCTGTTCGCGAAGCCGAAGTCGGCGATGCTCGCGGTCGAGGCCGCCGGCGGCCACGTCCCGATGAACGGCCGCCCGATGTGCGCGATCAACCCGATCCTCAACCAGGGGGCGCCGGTCGCGATGTCCCTCGGATGCATCGGAAGCCGCGTCTACACCCAGATGGCGGACCACGAGCTCGTGTTCGGGATCCGGGGTGACCACTTGGCCGAGTTCGCCGCCTCCGTGCGGCGCATCCGCGGCGCGAACGATGCGGTCGAGCTCGCGGACCGGCGCCGCCGGGAGGCGGCGGACCGCCCGTTCAAGCGGAACCGGTCGGCCCGGTAGCCGCCTCGTCGACGCGGTCAACCGATCCGGAGCGGTCGGCCGCCCCCCGGCGCCAGATCGTCACGGCCATGGCGAGCGCGACGGCGTTCGCGACGTACGAAGCGAAACAGACCGGGCACAGGGCGCCGATCTGCGTCACCTCGACCGCGGCGAGATAGGCGGAGACGCCCAGCCCGATGGTCGAGAGGCCGAGGAGCACGGCGAGGTACGAGCGCTTCCAGGTCCGGTACACCAGGACGTCGACGATGAGGAGCGCCACGAACCCGGCGGTCCCGATGATCCAGTCCTGGACGCCGAAGATCGTCGTTTTCCCGCTCTTGAGGACGGCCGAGCACGAGATGATAGGGCTCGGCGAACAGACGCTCGCGGCCAACGCGTAGTAGACCTCGATGCCCGCGTAGAGAGCGAGCCCGAGACCCGCGAGGATCGCGGCGAGGAGGATCTGGTGGAGGGTCTCGGCCCGCATCCGTTCAGTGGATCTGGGCGAGGATCGGGGCGACGTGCGGGTCGTTCGCGACGGACGTCGGGACCCCCCCATCCGCTTTCACGAGGAACGCCTCGAGCGTCCACGCCGGGGTGCTAATCGCGTTCCACGCGGTGCCGGACTGGTTCGACACCTGGCCCTGGACCTGGGCCGTGGTCATCCCCGCAAGCTGGGTCGGGTCGACGAACGAGCCGGTGTGGATGTACGTCCCTCCGATCACGAAGAACGGGATGCTGCCACCGTTGTCGTAGGTGCTCACGAACGCCTGCTCGGTGCACCCGGCGACCCCCGGGGTCGTGATCTGGTTGTCGTTGGTCGACTCGGCGACGTCCCAGGAGACGTAGCTGCTCTGGAGCGCTGAACCCGCGAGGATCGTCTCCGGGATGTGGGACGGATTGTCGTTCACGTTGGAGTAGCCGTAGCTCGTCCCTGTGAGCACGCCGAAGTGCTGGAGCGCGAAGACGATCGCCCAGCTGGACGCCGAGCAGTACGGGCAGGCGATCGACCCGTAGAAGAACACCTTCGGCTGGCCCTGCGACGTCCACGCTGCGTTCGCTGCCTTCTCCCAGTTCCCGGGCTCCGCCGTCACGTTCGACGACAGGCTCGGACACCCCGCC
>DASRSV010000023.1:0-25224 GCA_035656255.1 Thermoplasmata archaeon | reverse complement strand
GTGCACGAGACCGGATTCGTGTTCGCCGCCGCGCAGCCGCTCGGGAGCTCGAACCACGAGAAGGTGTACGGGAGCGTACCACCCCCGACGAAGACGCTCAACGAGATCGTGGATCCGATCTTCACGGATGCGGACGGGGCGCTCTTGGGCTGGTCGATGAAGAGGTGCGTCGCCGTCGTGCTCCGGGTCACCTGTGGCTGGGAGCCGTTCGCGCAGCTATTGCACTGGTCCGTCGTCCACACCTGGAAGCGGTAGCTCGTGTTCGTCGTGAGCCCGGTAACGCCGCTCACAGAGTACGTCGTGGTGGCGGGATCCGTCCCTGTAGAGAGCGTCGTGTACGACGCGCCGTTGATCGACTCCTTCACGACGTACGACCCGAAGGCGAGGAGCCCCCCGTAAACGGCCTTGTTCGTCCACGAAAGCGTGACCGTGCTCTTCCCCGCGTCGGCGGAGGAGAGGGTGGCGTTCGGCGGATTCTGCGCTCGAACGACATTCGAGTTCTGGTTGTCTCCCGGGACCCCTCCGTGGTCGATGTCCCGGAACCACGCGCTCGCCCCCGGGATCTGGCCCACCACGTAGAGGGACGTCACTGAGGCGGTGGCGTTCGTGTAGATGACATTCCACGGCCCCGAGGACGAGGAGGTCGACTCGTCCACCTCGTAGGAGCCGAATACGAGGTCGGTCGACGTCTTCCAGCTCAGCGCGGTTGCCGTGGGCGAGGTGCCGGTTACCGAGATCGTGTCATTGGAAGCCTGAGGGATCGCGCGCGCGGGGTGGGATGACCCTTCTAACGCGATCCCCAACGGGAGGGGCGCCGCCGCGGGTCGTAATCCCATCGCGCCCCCCCCCACGAGGGACGCCGAGGCGGCCATCAACCCGGCGACCACGAAGCCGGCGAGCGCTCCGCGCCGGCCCGGCGACTGTCGCCCCCCGGCCCGCGCGTTCGTGCGTTTCCCCCAGCGCGCGGGGTCTATACCGCCTTCGCGGGCGCTCGCCCCTGCCCGCTACTCACCAAACCGCCGCTGACGCCGCTGGAACGCTCGGATCGCTTGGAGGAAATCGACCTTGGAGAGACCGGGCCAGAGGACGTCCGCAAAGTACAGCTCGCTGTAGGCGGACTGCCAGAGCAGGAAGTTCGAGATCCGCTCTTCACCGCTCGTCCGGAATACCAGGTCCGGATCGGGAAGGTCGGCCGTGTACATCTCCCGCGAGACGGTTTCCGGCCCGATCGCCTCCGGGGCGAGGCGACCCTCCCGGACCTGCTCCGCGATCCGCCGGATCGCCCGCACGATCTCCTCGCGGCCCCCGTAGGCGATCGCGACGTTGTACGAGTAGTCCCGGTACTCCTTGGTCGCCTCTTCCGCGATAGTGATCGCCTCGCGCACTTTCGAGGGGAGGAGCGCAAGGTTCCCGAACGCGCGCACCCGGATATGGTGCCGATGGACGCGCTCGTCGGTCGCGATCTCCCGGAAGCTGTTGGTGAACAGGTCCATCAGCGGCGCCAACTCGGTGGGTTGACGCTCGAGGTTCTCGGTCGAAAGGGCGTAGACCGTGAGAACGCGGACCCCGACCTCGAGGCACCAGTTCAGGATCTCCTCGAGCTTCTCCTTACCCCGTACGTGTCCCTCCTGGACGAGCAGACCATGGCCGCGCGCGTACCGTCGATTCCCGTCCATGATGATGGCGAGGTGACGGGGCACCGGGGCGGTTCCAACGAGCTGGAGGAGGCGGCGTTCCGTCGCGTCGCGGAACGCTCCGGCGATGGCGTGGGAGAGGTACGGCCCCGGCCCGCGACCTTCCTTCGCCATTCGACGGTCGATTCGCTTCACGGAATAAGCAGTGTGCGAGACCGGGGCCGGCGAGCCGATGGGCGAGGTCCCGCCGTACCCTCCGCGACGACCGTGCGGCCTGCGCGGGCCGCGCAGGAACCCCCACGGAGGTTGGTCGAACCCTACGAGCGGCGGACCCCGCCAGGGTCCGACCGCCAAAACGCCGTTATTTGGGGGTGGGATTAGGGGCTGCTTCGAGGATGCCCCGTCGTCGATCCCCCGCCCGAGTTGGGGCGATGATTGCGGTCACCGCGGTCGTTCTACTGAGCCTTCCGGTCGCGAGTGCTGGGCCGTCGGTCCGCGCGGACTCTCCCCGGATCGCGCCCGTTAACGTTCTCCCGGGCCGAATCGTCTCGTTGCCGAGCCAGGGAATCTCGGCCCGACCCGTCCCCGGGGCTTCCCCGGTCCCCACCCTGCCGCCCATCTGGATCAATCTCTCGGGAGGCCCCACCGCTCCATCCCCCCGCGGTCTCGACTCGATGGCCTACGATCCGATCCTGCATGCCGTAGTCTTCTTCGGAGGCCAGGACCCTTCGGGACGCGCGCTCCGCGACACCTGGGAGTATCGCACGGGCGGGTGGACGAACCTCACGGCGAGCCTCGCGACGTCGCCGTGGCCGGCATGGGGGGACAGCGTCGCCTACGACCCGCCGCTCAAGGGGGTCCTGCTCTTCGGGGGCCGACAGTGGACGACGGCCAACACCAGCCTGAGCAGCGCCACCTGGCTGTTCAACGCGTCGGGTTGGCGCGAGCTGCATCCGGTGGGAGCTCCTTCGCCGCGAAGTCCGTACCAATCGATGGTGTACGATCCCGTCGCCCAGGAGATGGTGTTGTTCGGCGGGAACTACGGGACGAACTACCGCATGAACGATACGTGGACGTTCGCGAACAATACCTGGACGAACGTCTCGGGGCGTTCGACCTCGGCGCCGTCGAAGTACCAGCTTTCGGGCGCGTACGACACGCGCGCGAACGAGCTCGTGTTCTACGGCGGCGGAACCTGGTTCAACGGCGGCTACGGTGCGACCTGGACGTACGCGGGAGGGAACTGGACGGACCGGACGTCGACGGCCGGGGGTCCCCCGCCCGGGACGTGCGGCGCACCGGCGTTCGATTACGACCCCCTGCTCGGTGAGGTCCTCGACTACGGCGGGTCCGGCGCCGGCTACTGCTTGGCCAACTACAACGCGACCTGGGCGTACCGTTCGGGGAGCTGGACCAACCTCACGGCGGGTGTCGGCCCCGCGCCGCCATCGCTCGGCTCGGGCCCGATGGCCTTCGACGCGGCGCTGAACGGGTCGCTCGTCTTCAGCGGGATCAACGGGCGCGGCCGGATGATCAACGAAACCTGGCTGCTCTCCGATGCGCTCCGTGCGAACGCCACGGCGGCGCCGAACTTCGGCGTCGCGCCGATGACGGTCCAGCTTGCCGGCGCTTTCGGGCCGACCCCCCAGGCGGTCGCGTTCAACTGGTCGTACGGCGACGGGACCGCGAACGGAACGGCGCAGAACGTCACCCACACGTTCACGACCGCCGGGACCTACACGGTCCATCTCCTCGTGGCCGGCGCGAACGGAAGCCGCGCGACCGCCTCGGTGACGGTCGTTGTGCACGCTCCCCTCGCGCTCAGCGCGGTCGCTAGCCCGTCCGTCGGGGAAGTGCCGTTGGCCGTCGACTTCAACGCCTCGGGCGGCGGCGGCGTCCCCCCGATCGTGTTCAAGTGGAACTTCGGCGACGCGACCACGGGGTTCGGAGGGAACCTCTCGCATACCTACACCGCCGGGGGGACCTTCCCCTGGTCGCTCAACGAGTCGGATTCCGCGCGGCACTTCCGATGGGCGTTCGGGAACGTGACGGTCTACGGCCCGCTCCGAGCGAGCGCTTCGGCGTCGCGGCTCGCCGGGGCCCGACCGTTCCCGGTCGCGTTCTCGGCCGCCGGAAGCTCCGGCCTGGCTCCCTACGCGTTCAACTGGAGCTTCGGTGACGGTTCGCCCCCGGCGGCCTCCGCATGGGCCAACCACACCTACACCGTCTCCGGGGCGTTCACTGCCCGAGTGAACGTCACCGACGCCGCGGGGGGTTGGGCGACCTATGCGATTCCCATCCGCGTCGTCGACCCGGTGGTCGCCCACGCCAATGTAACGCCGCTACTGGGTCCGGCGCCGCTCACGGTCACATACTCGGCCGTCCCGTCCGGAGGCTCGTCGTCGTACTCCTATGCGTGGACCTTAGGGGTCCCCGGCGTGAGTTCCACCTCACCCTCCGGGACGTACACCTTCTCGACCGCCGGGACCTACGTGATCCACCTGAACGTCACCGATATGTTCGGCGACAGCGGCCAGCAGAACCTCACCGTCCGCGTCGCTCCCTCGCTCACCGCGACCGCCTCGGCGTCGGCGACGAAGGGTCTCGCGCCGTTCACGGTCGCATTCGCCCCCGTCGTCGCCGGCGGGTTCGCCCCGTACTCCGACCTTTGGACGTTCGGCGACGGGGGCACTTCGAACCTCTCGGGAACGGTTCGGCACACGTACGCGAACGCCGGGGCGTACACCGCGAAGCTCTCGGTCTCCTCGCCGGACGGGGAGACCGCCATGGCCCAGGTCGCCGTCGCGGTCGGCGTCGTCCCGAGCTTGAGGGCGACGGTGAACGTCTCGACCGTCGGCGTGGGCGGGTCCGTCGCCTTCCTCGCGACGGTCAGCGGGGGATTCCCCCCTTGGACGTACTCGTGGGGCGGGCTCCCCCACGGATGCGCAGGGTCGACGGCCCGGAACTTTGCCTGCACGCCGACGGGCCCCGGGAACTACTCCGTTGCCGTGACCGCGATCGACGCGATCGGGGACACCGCGAATGCGTCCGTCTCCCTCGCCGTGCTACCGCCCCCTCCCGCGCGGGCGGGGAGTGGCTCCGCTTCCTCGTTCCCGGTGCTGGATGCGGTGGTCGGGGGCGTCGTTGGCGCTGCGGCGATCGCCGCCGTCGTAGTGGTGCTCCGGCGCCGGGGGGGCGGCCCACCCTCCGAGCCACCCGACGATGCCTCGACGCCCCCTTCCGAATAGTGGTTCACGCTCGCCGTGAACGGCCGGTCGCGCCGCCGACCGGCTCCATTATCCTGCGTGGCCCGTAGTACACGCCGGGCCGCCCGGGATGCGCATCCTTCGCGTGGACAGCTGGGACGGCGTCCGTGGGGGGACGCAGTCGTACATCCGCGACGTCACGTCGGCGCTGGCGCTTCGCGGGCACGAGACCCGCCTCCTCAACCTCGTGAGCGTTCCCGAGGCGTCGAACGACCCCACGGTGCGTTTCGTTCCGGTGCCGCCCGTCGGAGGACGCCGGATCCCGCACGACCTCCTCGCGGCGCCGGCGGTGGAGGCCGCCCTCGCCGAGGAGCTCTCCCGATTCCGTCCGGATCTGGTCCACCTCCACCACTTCGACACCGGCTTCGCCTCGATCGCGCGGTGGGTGCGCGCACTGCGCGTGCCGGTCGTCATGACCGCCCACGACGCGGAGCTCGTCTGTCCGATCTCGACCCTGGTCCGGCCCGGCCGGATCATCTGCGAGGGCGGGGTCGAGGTGCGGTGCCTGTTCACCGGGTGCAAGGTCGGCTATGGGGGGGTCTACAACCTGCTCCAGAGCGAGTCGTTCGGCGCGAACGTGGCGCCGAAGATCCGGGCCTACCTGTGCCCGAGCCGGCCGCTCGTCGAATACCTCGACCGTCACGGGTTCCGCCCGGCAGTACGCCTCCCGTCGTTCGCTGAGATCCCCGCCAGCGTTCGCGCCGCTCCCACCCCCGAGCCGCCGAGCACCGCTCCCCCGACGGTCGGATACCTCGGTCGCATCGAACCGTACAAGGGGGTCCTCGACCTCGCCGACGCGGTCGGTCGACTGCGGTCGCGATTCCCCGACCTCCGGCTCGATATCGCCGGGGAAGGTCCGTTCCGGCCCAAGCTCGAGGAGCACCTCCGGGCGCTGGGGCTGACCGGCACGACGACGTTTCGCGGCCGCGTCGAGGGAGCGGCGAAGGAACGGTGGTTCGCGGGCATCCACCTCCTGGCGATGCCGTCCAACGCCTGGGAGAACTTCGGGCTCGTCGCGCTCGAGGCGCTCGCCCGGGGCCGGCCCGTCGTCGCGACGCGCGTCGGCGGGATCCCCGACATCGTCGAAGATTCGTCGACGGGGTTGCTCGTCTCGATCTCCGAGCCGGAGGCGCTCGCGCGCGCCATCGGGCGGCTTCTCGAAGACCCCGGACTGAGGGACCGTCTGGGCTCGGAAGGGCGCCGACGGGTGCTCGACCGGTTCACCCCCGAGCGACACGTCGCGGCCCTCCTGGCCGTGTACGAGGCGGTCCTCCGAGGAGAGACGATCCCGAACGGGGTCGACGCGGAGTCGCTCGTTCGACACGCGACGAACTAGGCGTCGGCCCTTCGGTATCGTCTCGCCGGGAGGGCGACGCCCTGGTCGGGAGTTCCGGCCGGCGGTGTGTCCGCACGGCCTTCGAACCCGAGTCCCAGGCTCGACAGACCTAGATCCTAGACCACTAGACTACCAGGGCAGCGCCCGAGCGCGCTACTCACCCTGCTTTTTGAGCGTTGCCGAATTCGTTCGGACCCGTTCACCGCTCGGCACGCTCTGTCCGGAACGGGGCCGGTTATACCAATCCGGAACCCCTCCGGCGCTGGGGGCCCCCGTAGGGGGCCCCGCGCACGACCGCTCGTCGCCCAGGTTTATCTACCGGGTCCGACGCCCGATCGCTCGGACGGAGGATCCATGGGAGCTGGACTCGCTTGGGCCACCGCGCTGACCTTGCTGATCGCCGGAGTCGTCGCCTTGCAGGACCTCGGAGTGTCCGTGGGGCCCGCCCTCGGGACGTTCGTCAAGGGCGTCGTGCACATTCTGGCCCACCCCCTCTGAGTGGCTGTCTTCCGGGTCGACCCCTGCGTCCGAGGGGCCAGCTCCCTCCGTCCGGCGCAGACGCCGGAGCGTGACAGGACCGGTCCGTCCGGCGAGGGGTATGTCCTGGCTCAGTTCGGGTGCGTTCGCCAGTGGTCGAGGAGCTCGTCGAGCGTGCGCTCCCAGGGCACCGTCGGCTGGACCCCCAGGGCACGGAGTCGGGCGACGTCGGCCTGAATGATCGGCTCATCCACCCGACGGAGCCGCGCCGGGTCTTCGCGGACCTCGATCGGGCTGCGGGCCAATGCGCAGAGGCCGTCCACGATCGACTGCATCGTCCGGGCGGTGCCGGATCCGATATTGTACGCCTCCCATCGGGTGCCCTTCTCGACGATCGTCGCCATGGCGAGCACCGTGTCGCGCACGTCGCTGAAGTCCCGGCGAGTCCGGAGGTCGCCGACCCGAAGGACGCGAGGCGCCGGGCCCCGCTCGAGCCGAGCGATCTGCGTGGCGAAGTCGTTCGGGGCGTCGCCTTGCTTGGCCGGACCCGTGGTGGCGAAGATGCGGAAGCGGAACGTCGGTATGCCGTAGCTCACGCCGTACTGGAAGCAGATCACGTCGGCAGCGGCCTTGCTGGCCCCGTACGGGCTCGTCGGGCGGAGCGGGGCGTCTTCCGGGATCGGCTGCTTCTCCGATACCCCGTAGGCGGCGCTGCTCCCCGCGAAGGCGAACTTCGTGCCGGGCGCGTGCTTCCGAATCCACTCGAGAAGGTTCACCGTCCCGTCGACGTTGGTCCGGAACGTTCCCGTCGGGTCGTCCCACGACGGTTTGACGAATGGCTGGCCGGCGAAGTGGTAGACCACCTCCGGTCGGAGCCGCTCGAGCAAGGCGGCGCACTCCGTCGCGTCGCGCACGTCCAGGTGGACGATCTCCTGCTTCGGTCCCGTGTCGCGAAGGAACGGGTCGGGTTCGACCAGGTAGGTGCGGACCACCTCGTCGCCTCGGGTCGCCAACAGTTGGCCCAGATACGAGCCCAGGAACCCTGTTCCCCCCGTGATGAGGACCCGAGCCATCCGCCGTTCCCCGATGCTTCGGCGGGCCGGATTCCATAAGCTTGGCCCGGGCTCTTAATCGTTGGCGCTCGCGGCGCGCACACGAAGGACGACCGGGAGGTCGCGGGTACGCCGGGGGCTGGTCCGGTGCATGATGGAGGTCGGGTGACCGGATCGGCGGGCCCAGCCGAGGCCGGTCTTCGACTGAGGTCACACGCCCGAACGGCTTGCCGGAAGGAGCGGAGCGGCTCGCCCTCGAACGGGCGCGCTGCATCGTGTCCGCCCGTAGTGATGCAGCGGCCCGGATCACCGGACCGGACCTAGACGCCGGCGCGTCCTTCGCGACGCCGGCATGGCCGTGGAATATCCGCCGCCTCCATTCATAACGGCCCTCCTGCTCCGCCCGCTCAATGCGTTTCCGCGGAGTGCGCCTCTGGGCGGTCGTCGTCGTGCTGGCCTGCGTCGGTTCCGCGATCACCGTGTTCAACGGTGCGGCCGGTGGCCGACCACCGACGGCGATTGCCCGAGAATGGACGGTAGCGCACCCGTTTGCCGGGCCGGCGGCGCCCGTTACACCGGAGGCGGGCGGGGCGACCCGCTCCGATGCCGCGCTCGTTGTGGCCACGGGCCTCCCTCCAGGCTTGGAAGCCCGGCTCAACAGCACGCTGATTCTCCGCAACGGTACCCTGGTCCGTGGAGCGTACTCCAATCCGGCGAATGGGCTCCGCCCGATCGCCGCCCTCTTCGACAGTTCCAACGGACTCACGTATGTGGCGGAGTACGCCACAAACAACCTGGTCGTGGTCAACGGAAGCTCGGGCACCGTGGTCCAGTCGATCGCGGTCGGTCGCTTTCCGTTCGCCCTGACCCTGGACCCCCAGGGAGGCCAGATCTACGTGGCGAACAGCGGCTCGGCGAGCGTCTCGGTCGTCGACCCCGCGACGGCCTCCGTGGTCGGTACCGTGGGCGTCGGCCGATTCCCGTTCGGCATCGCCTTCGACCCGGCGAACGGTCTCGTCTATGTCGCGAACAACGGCTCCAACAACGTGAGCGTCATCGACCCCGCGACGGGATCCGTCGTCCGCACGCTCGATGTCGGTCAGTATCCCGTGGCGGTCGCGACGGACCCGACGCGCGGCCGGGTGTACGTGGCGGACTACGGAAGCAACGACCTCACCGTCATCGATTCGACGCGGGAGCGCGTCATTGGCGCCATCCCGGTGGGCCGTTCCCCGACCGCGCTCGCGGTCGACGCCGCCTCGGGCCACCTGATCGTGGCCGACGCGGGGTCGGCGAATCTCACCGTCGTGAACCTGTCGTCCGATCGAACGGTCGGGTCGATCCCGGTCGGCAGCTTTCCGGCCGCCATCGCGCTCGACCCTGCGAACGGAAGGCTCTACGTCCCGAACTGGTTCTCCGAGAACGTTTCCGTCGTCGACGGGAACTCCGACCGTGTGCTCGGATCCGTGGCCGCCGGAGATTTCCCCGGCTCCGCGGCGTTCGACCCTACGAGGGGCGCGATCGAGGTGGCGCTGTGGTACACGGGGACCCTGCTGCAGATCGACGGGAACTCGGCGCAGGTCAACCGCTCGATACCGCTCGGCGGTAGCCCCGTGGCGGTCGCGGTCGACAGTCAGGGCGGTCGGCTCTTCATCGTGGGCAACGGGTCCGATACGCTCACCGTCGTCGAGGCGGCCACCGGCGCCGTCCTGAGCCGGGTCGGCGTGGGCGGCGGGCCCTCGGCCGCCGTGTTCGACCCGGTGACGGGCGACGTCTACGTCGCCAACAACGCCTCGGGGAACCTCAGTGTCGTCAACGCTTCGACGCTCGCCGTCGTCGGCTCCATCGCCGTGGGCCCGGGACTGTCGGCGATGGCCCTCAACCCCGCCCAGGACCTCCTCTACATCGCGAGCAACGCCACCGATCGCGTCGTGGTCGTCGACCCCGTCGGGGACCGGGTCGTCGCGACGGTCCCGGTGGGGGGCCAGCCGGATGCCCTGGCCTACGACGCGGCGAGCGGCCAGCTCTTCGTGGCCAACAACGCCTCCGCCACCGTCACGGTGGTGAACGGGACCTCGGATCAGGTCGTCCGTACAGTGACCGTGGGGAGGAATCCCCGGGGCGTCGCGGTCGACCCGGCGAACCGCGACGTGTACGTCGCGAACAACGGTTCGGGCGACCTAACCGTTCTCGACGGTGCGACCGGTCGCGCGGTCGGCTCGGTCTGGCTCGGCGGGGCTCCGTCCTCGGTCGGGTATGATGCGACCGATGGTCGTCTCTACGTCGCCGACTTCGCCGCCGGATCCGTGGCCGAGATCGACCCCGGATCGGGCCGGATCACCGGGGTCCTTTCCGTTGGGATCGACCCCACTTCGGTCACCTGTTCACCGGCCGACGGCACCGTCTTCGTCACGAACTACGTCTCCGGGACGGTGGCGTTCCTCTCCGTGCCGACTCCGGCAAGCGGCCGGGTCGTCTTCAGCGAGTCGGGCCTCACCGCCGGCGTTCGATGGTCGGTGACCATGGGCGGCTCGACGATCGCCTCCTCCGGGCCCGAGATTGCGTTCACCGTCCCGTACGGCCCCCACGCATACCTGGTGACCGGGCCCGCTCCCGCCACCGACGCTCCGCCGGCGGGAACTGTGCTCGTCAATGGGCCGGAGCAGACGGTGGCCGTAACGTTCGCATCCCGCGCCGCCCCGCTGACCCCCTCCGCGGCTTCGACGGGATTCCTCGTCCCCGGGACCATGATGGCGGCCGGCCTCATCGGGATCGGGGTGACCGCCTCGGTGGGCCGTCGAGGAGCGGAGCGCCGCCCTCCGTATCCCGAGTACGGACCGTCCCGGCGCGGCTAGGACGGCGGCCGGTCCCGCCGTCGCCTCGCGCTCGACGAGGGGGCGGCCGGTGCGCCCCGCCGTCGCCGCCGGGGGTCGTCGTCCGTTCCCGCGATGCGTCCGGCGCAAAATGGTTTTAGAACGACTCGCTCCCTGGGGTCGGGGCCCGTAGCTCCGATCGGCGGGAGTCCCCGGCGGACCACCGGGACGGCGAACCAGGAAGGGCAGGGCCGGCGATGAGGATTCGCATCACCGTGCACCGGTTCCGGCCGGACGTCGGCGGGACCGAGCTCATGGCCGAGATGCTCGCCTCGTCCATGGTCGACCGGGGCCACGAGGTCGAGGTGATCACGCTCCGCACCGGCGCTGCGGCCCCCGAGGAGTGGGTTCGGGTTCCGGCGATTCCCGGAACGGAGGGCGGCCCGCGCCGCTACCGCGTCCGGCGCCTCGACTTCCTGCGCGCGCCCGTCCGCGTCCCGGTCGGCTACTGGCGCGCCCTCCGCCAGCCGACGGACGTCCTCCACGTCTTCGGCAATCGGATCTGGAACAGCGACTTCTTCCTCCCGATCGCGGGGTGGCTCCCGGCTCCGAAGGTCATGACCGGGCAGAACTTCTACCAGTACCACCTTCATC
Organism: Thermoplasmata archaeon; assembly: GCA_035656255.1. Taxonomy (GTDB): domain Archaea; phylum Thermoplasmatota; class Thermoplasmata; order Lutacidiplasmatales; family UBA184; genus Lutacidiplasma. The sequence goes on along the minus strand of DASRSV010000023.1, from coordinate 13,992 downwards.
CGAGCCCGCTCAACTCGCTCTACTTCCGGCGCTACTTCCCGCGGATGATCCGGCGCGTCAACTGCTACGTCGTTCAGACCGTCCAAGAACGGGAACAGATCCGAGGCCTCGGCTACACCGGTCGCCTCGAGCTGATCCCGCATACGATCGACCTCCGCGAGTTCCCGACGGATGGGACCGGCGGCCCGGGATTCCGGGCTCGGCATGGTCTCGGTAGCGACCTGGTCCTCGTCAGCACCGGCGGCTACGCGCCGAACAAACGGATGGACCGGCTCGTCGAGGCCGTCGCGCAGGCTCGATCACGTTGGAAGCTCGTGCTCGCCGGGAAGGATTGGCCGGGGCACCCCGCGGACCTCGCGAGCGTGCGCACCCTCGCCGCTCGGCTCGCGGTGCCCGTGCTCTTCCTGGGGGACGGCGCACCGGTGCCCCGGGACGAGCTCATCGCGGCGCTGGAATCGGCCGACGCCTACGCCCAGGGAAGTTCGTACGAGGGGTACGGGGGTGGCATCCAGGAGGCGATGGCCGTCCAGCGGCCGTTCGTGGCGTTCGAGACCGGCGCCGTCAGCGAGTTCGCCGCCGCGGGCGCGGGGCTTTCGGTCCGGACGGTGGAGGAGTTCGCCCACGCGCTCGATCGCCTCGCCGCGTCGGACACCGAGCGGAGGGCGATGGGCGCCGCGGGGCGGACGGACGTGGTCGCTCACCGATCGCTCGACGTCACGATGGCGGCGTACGACCGCGTGTTCCGCGAGGTCGAGCCGAGCGGCCGGCCCTAGCCGAGCCGGTCGAAAAGGGGTTGCCGACCGGCCCGCACGGCGGACCGGTCGGTCGGTTCCGCTCGCTCGAGCTTAGACCGCGCGGCCGCACATCGTGCAGGTCCGCGTCTGCATGTTGACGGCGCCGCCGCACGCCGGGCACGTCATCGCGCCCGGTGCGGAGGCCGGCATCATGCCCGGCGGGGTCGGGCCGCCCATCATCCCGGCCATCGGCTTGAACACGAGGCCCAGGATACCGCCGATGAGGGCGAGGATGAAGCCGATGACGAACCCACCGAAGAACGACGACCAGAGGCTCACGACCGCGAGCACGATGATCAGGATACCGAAGATCACATGCTGTTGCGGACGCATGTAGAGCAGGACCGAGAAGACGATCGTCAGCAGCCCGATCAGGGTCCCGATGGCGCCCAGCGCCGTGAGGCCGAGACCAAAGGTCCCGAAGAGGCCCAACCCGCCCAGGATGGATGCTACTGCTAGCCAGAGCAACCCGCCGAGTAGCTGGAAGATTCCCCCGATCAGTCCCAAGATGAACGCTGCGGTCGGCTTATGGTGCATTCGGGCTCCCCATCCTCGAGGAGCGGCGACCGTTACTTAAACGTAGTCTCGGATGGAAAAGCCGTCTCTTTCGTTACGTTTCGCCTACGATTCCGGCAATCCGGGACGGCGGTACGACGCCGAACGGGGTCACGAACGCCCGGACATACTTGGACGGCGTCACGTCGAACGCCGGATTCCGCGCTCGGCTGCGGGCGGGAGCGAGGGCGGTCCCTCCCACCCGCAGGACCTCGTCCGGATCCCGCTCCTCGATCGGAATGGTGCGGCCGTCCGCGATCCCGGCGTCGAACGTGCTCCGCGGTGCCGCGACGTAGAACGGGATGCCGTTCTCGTGGGCGAGGACCGCCTTCTCGTACGTCCCGACCTTGTTCGCGAAGTCCCCGTTCCGCGCGATCCGGTCGGCCCCGACCAGGACGAGGTCGACGTCGCCGCGGCGCATGAAGTGACCCGCCGCGTTGTCGGCGATCACGGCGTGCGGGATCCGCTCGCGGGCGAGCTCCCAGGCGGTGAGCCGGGAGCCCTGGAGCAGCGGTCGCGTCTCGTCGACCCAGACGAACAGGTCCGAGCCGCGCTCGAAGGCGACGCGGATGGGAGCGAGCGCGGTCCCCCATTCGACGGTGGCGAGCGCCCCCGCGTTGCAGTGCGTGAGCACCTTCGGCCCGTCGCGCAGGAGCGGGGCCCCCACTTCCCCGATGCGGTGGCACTCCTCCACCACCTTCGAGCGGTAGGCGTCCGCCGCCTCCAAGGTCGGCGTTCCGCCCTCCCACGCCGCACGGACGGTCGCGATCCCCACGAACAGGTCGTGGGCCGTCGGTCGCGTGGAGCCGAGGAGCTTCGAAGCCTTCGCGGAGGTCATCCCCGGCTCGCGGGACGCGAGGGCCATCCCGTACGCCGCGGCGACGCCGATCGCGGGCGCTCCGCGGACCACCATCGTTCGGATCGCCTGCGCGACGTCTCGGACCGTCCGCAGGTGGCGGACGACCGTGCGCCCGGGGAGCTCCCGTTGGTCGACCAGATGGAGCTTCCCGGCAGCGAACCAGAGCGCGCGGACGGGCATCGGCTACGCGTCGAACGTGTGGAGCAGGTCAGACCACGGGGCGGTGACGGTCTTCGACGTCCCGACCGCCTCGTCGAGGGAGACCCCGACGACCGACTCGCCGCGGAGCACGGCCACCTCGCCCCACCGACCGGCCTCGGCGAGGTCGACGGCGGCGCTCCCGAGGCGGGTCGCGAGGATCCGGTCGAAGAGCGTCGGCTCGCCGCCGCGCTGGATGTGGCCGATCTGGGCGCTCCGGGTCTCGATGCGGGTCCGATCCTCGATCCGCTTCGCGAGCCAGGCGCCGACTCCGCGTTCTCGGAGGAGGGCGTGGCCGAACTGGTCGGATGACGCCTCCCCGCCCACCCCGAGCGGGAGCGCGATGCCCTCGGAGGCGACGACGAGGGCGTAGCCGCGCGCCTCGTGCGCGCGCTTGACGCGGCCGATCAGGTCGTCCTCCTTGTACGGCTCTTCCGGGATGAGCGTCGCATCGGCCCCGCCGGCGAGCCCCGTCGCGAGCGCGACCCAGCCGGCGCCGCGTCCCATCACCTCGAGCACGATCGCCCGATGGTGGCTGCGGGCGGTGTCGCGGAGGCGCTCGAGCGCGTCCATCGAGATCGAGCTCGCCGAGTCGAAGCCGAACGTCCAGTCGGTGCCCGCGACGTCGTTGTCCATCGTCTTCGGCACCCCGACGACCTTCCCACCGCGCTTCGCGAGCTCGCGGGCGGCGCCGAGCGTGTCGTCCCCGCCGATCGCGACGAGCGCCGCGATCCGATGGTGCTGGAGCGTCTCGAGGACGCGCCGTGCGTCGTCCGGCTTGGCGAACGGGTTCGTCCGGCTCGTCCCGAGGAGCGTCCCGCCCCGGGTCACGGCCTCGGCGACCTCGGCGCGCGTGAGTCGCATCGTGAGATCGTCGCGGAGCCCCTTCCACCCGTCGCGGAAGCCGACAACGTCGTGGCCGTGCCGCTCGGCCCGGTAGACGACCGCGCGCACCGCGGCGTTGAGCCCCGGGCAGTCCCCACCCCCGGTGAGGACGCCGAACCTCATGCGGGGACCTCGAGGTACTCGCGGGGCGCGTCCGTGAGGAGCTTGTACCCGCGATCGGTGACCACGATGTCGTCCTCGATCCGGACCCCGCCCTTCCCGGGCAGGTAGATCCCGGGCTCGACCGTGAGGACCATCCCCGGCTGGAGCGGCTCCTCGAAGTTCGGGCTGAGCGCGAAGCCGGGGTCGTGCACGGCGAGGCCGAGCGAGTGCCCGAGCCCGTGCGTGAACCGGCCCTTCCACGGGGTCGCGTCGATCACCTTCTGCGCGGCCATGTGGACCTCGCGCGCGCCGACGCCGGGGCGGATGATCGCCAGCGCGGCGTTCTGCGCCGCGAGGACGGTCTCGTGGACCTGCTTCAGCTCCGCGTCGGCGGCGCCGAAGCGGAACGAGCGGGTGCAATCGCTCGCGTACCGCTGGTGAAAGGCGCCGAAGTCGCAGACGATCGACATCCCCGAAGCGAGCGCGGTGCTGTTCGGCGAGTAGTGCGGCTCCGCGCTGTGCGCCCCGAATCCGACGATCGTCGCGAAGCTGCGGCCCGACGCCCCCGCGCGTCCCATCGCGAACTCGATCTCGGCGGCGATCTCGAGCTCGGTCTTGCCGGTCCTGAACATCGAGGGGATGGTGCGGGCGACCTGCGAGGCGATGGTGGCGGCCTCGCCAATCCGCGCGAGCTCGACGCTGTCCTTGATCACGCGTGTCTTCTGCAGCGCCTGCGTCGCGTCGAGGAACGTCGAGCCGGGGAGGAGCTTCTCGAGGGAGCGGAACGTCTCGTGGGTGAGCTCGCGGAAGTTCAGCGCGATCGTCCCCTGCTTCGGCGCGACGGAGCGGATCGCTTCGTCCCGCTCCGCGGGCCCGTTCGGGACGTGGATCGCGACATCCGGGTCGCTCTTCGCGGCGACCCGCGCGCTCTCCTCCTCAAGGGCGTTCGTGATGAGGTCGAGCTTGCCGTCCGGGTGCGCGACCGCGATCGAACCCTCGAAGAGCCCGCTCGCCGCGTCGAAGACGTAGAAGAACGACTGGTCGAGGTGCGGCTCGACGGCGTTCGCCAGGATGAGCGCGTCGGGCGCAACCTCGAACCGCTCGAAGACCCGGCGGATCCTCTCCTTCATCCCGCGGCCGAAGGCGGGGTCGAGGTTTCAAAGTTTGCGGGCGCCCCGGCGAGGTCGCGGCGCGAGAGCTTGAGCTCGCGCGCGGCGCGCACCTCGTCGACCCGCCCGACGGCGAGGTGGTGGGGCGCGCCGTGGAGATGCTCGTCCGAGTCGGCGAGCGACCGCTCGACGGCGCCGACGAACGCGTCGACCTCGCGCCGGCTCTCCGTTTCGGGAAGCTCGATCATGAGCGCCTCGTCCACGAGCGTGGGGAAGTAGACGGTCGGGGCGTGGACGCCCTCGTCGAGGAGGCGTTTCGCGAGGTCCAACGCGCGCAGCCCCCGCTTCTTGAGCGGCGCCGCGGAGAGGAGGAACTCGTGCTTCACGAGGGGACGGAACGGACGCGGGAGATGACGGCCGAGCTGCTTCGCCGCGTAGTTCGCGTTGAGCACCGCCCGCCGTGAGATCCGCTTGAGGCCGTCCTCGCCGTGAGCGACCAGGAAGGCGTAGGCGCGGACATCCAGCCCGAAGTTCCCGAGCCCGCTCTTGATCTTCCCGATCGACTTCGGCCGGTCGAAGTCGAGGGCGAACCTCCGGCCCCGCTTGACGACCCGGGGCACGGGGAGGTAGGGGGCGAGCCGCTCGCCGCTCGCGAGCACCCCGGCGCCGGGCCCGCCGCCGCCGTGAGGTGTGGCGAACGTCTTGTGCAGGTTCAGATGGGCGACATCGAATCCCATGCGGCCGGGGTTCGTGACCCCGAGGATCGCGTTCAGGTTCGCACCGTCGTAGTAGAGGACCGCACCGACCGCATGGACGGTCTTCGCGATCTCGACGATCTCCGACTCGAAGAGCCCCGCCGTGTTCGGGTTCGTGAGCATGAAGGCGGCGGTCCGCTCCGAGACCGCGCCCCGGAGGGCGTCGACGTCCACGCACCCCTCGCGGGAAGGGATCTCGCGGGCCGTGAAGCCGGCCATCGCCGCGGAGGCAGGGTTCGTCCCGTGCGCGGTGTCGGGGAGGAGCACCTCGGTGCGTCGGTCGAGCTCGCCGAGGTCGCGGAAGTACGCCCGCGTCATGAGCAGCGCCGCGTGCTCCCCGTGGGCGCCCGCCGCCGGCTGGAGCGATACCTCGGGCAACCCCGTGATGCGCGCGAGCGCCCGCTCAAGGCGCCATAGGAGCTCGAGCGAGCCCTGGACGGTCTCCACGGGCTGGTCGGGATGAAGGTCCGCGGCCTCGGGAAGCCGCGCCAGCCGCTCGGAGACCTTCGGGTTGTACTTCATCGTGCACGACCCGAGCGGATAGGTCATCGTCTCGATCCCGAAGTTCATCTGCGAGAGCCGGGTGAAGTGCCGGAGCACTTCGAGCTCGGAGAGCTCGGGCCAATCAACCGCACGGCGCCGGCGGAGCGTCTCGGGGACCCGGTCGGCACCCTCAGGGGACCGCGACAGGGCGGAGGCGCTGAGATCCCAGACCGGCGGCTCATCCCATTGGGCCTGGCGGAATCTCACGGGACACCTCCGGAATGACCCAGGGCCAGTCGGGCCGCCCGCTCGTACCTTCGGATCGAGGTGGCGTCGGTCGACTCGGAAGCCGATACCCGGATCCAGTGGGGGTCGAGCCCGCTGCGGCCGGGCCGCGGGTCGGCGAGCGCCACCCCGCCGAGCACGCCCCTCCGTCGGAGGCGGTCGAGGAACTCGGTCGCGGCGATCGACGGAACATCGATCGTGAAATCGCCCAGGAACGGGGCGGAGAACCGGGGCGCGCTGAGGCCGTCCACCCGGCCAAGCGCATCCGCGGCGGCACGCGCCTGCTCGCTGATCCGCCCCTGGAGCCGCTCGAGGCCGCGCGGCCCGACCACGCTCGCGTAGGCGACGAACGCGAGGGCGAGCAACGACTGGTTCGTGCAGATGTTGGAGGTCGCGCGCGAGCGTCGGATGTGCTGCTCGCGCGTCTGGAGGGTGAGCGTGTACGCCCGGCGTCCGTGCGCATCGACGGTCGCCCCGACGATCCGACCCGGAGCGAACCGCACGAGCTCGCGTCGGCAGGCGAACAAGCCCAGGAGCGGACCGCCGTACGACGGCGCGGCACCGAACCCCTGCCCCTCCCCCACGACGATGTCGGCGCCCCACGAACCGGGGGGTTCGAGCACCGTAAGGGAGAGCGGGTCCGCCGAGACCGCGAGCGGGACGTCCCCGATCAGGCGTTTGATCTCGGGGGCGGCCGGCTCGAGGTGACCGAGCCCGTTCGGCTGGTCGATGAGGACGCCGAAGACGTCCCCACGGGCGACCTCCTCCTTCAAGCGCGCGAGGTTCAGCGCCCCGCGCTCGCCGTCGAACGGGACCTCCGCGATATGGATCCCGGGGCCCTCCGCGTAGTTCTCGAGGACGCTCCGCTCCTCCCACGGAAGGCTCGCCGGTACGAGGAATCGCTGGCCGGCGTGGGCGCGATGGCACATCAGCATCGCTTCGCCCGCGGCGGTCGCCCCGTCGTAGAGCGACGCGTTCGCGACCTCCATCTGGGTGAGCTCGACCCAGAGGCTCTGGAACTCGAAGAGCGCCTGGAGCAGCCCCTGGCTCGCCTCGGGCTGGTACGGGGTGTAGGACGTGTAGAACTCGCTGCGGCTCAGCACGCCGTCGACCGCCGCAGGGACATACCGGTCGACGACGCGTCCGCCGAGGAAGGAGGCGAACGAGCTCAGCGGCCGGTTCCGGCCGAGGATACGGGTGACCTCGTCGACGACCGCGCGTTCCTCCCGGCCTTCGGCGAGCCCGAGCCGCTTCGCGCGCACCGACTTCGGCACGTCCGCGAACAGCTCGTCAAAGGAGGAGAGGCCGACCTCGCGGAGGAGCTCCGCCTCGACCTCCGCGTTATCCGGAATCCACTTGGGCACCGAGCGACCCCGGGGGGCGCGCGAGCCGGGTACTGTTTATGATGATTGCCTGAGGGATAGCGCGGGATCGGTCGTGAGGCGAGCTCAATCCGCCGGTCAGCGGGCCGGATCCCGTCGCTCGGCCCGAAGAGGACGCCCTCGGGTCCGAACGTCCTCCGGCCCACGGTCCCGAGGCTCGCCCGCCCGCCGTACGGGCCCGACGCGGCGCCCGAGCGGCACTCCCATCGCGGACGCCATTCTCGAGACGGCGTTCCACCAGGCGTTCCGCGTGAGCCCCCACGGGACACGCGGTGCCGATCGAGAGCGACGTCGCGCGCTGCTCAAGATCCTACGGGCGAGCGGCATCGTGCTCCGCCAGCTGCATCTCGCTGCGCAACGGCTGGCACCGGCCCGGCTCTCTCGGTTCCAGCGCGCGCTCGTCGAGCGCAAGCTCGGCCCTGGGGCTCTCGACCACATCCACCGACGGCTGACTCGGGCCTCCGAGCGCATCCGGGGACTTCGCCCCGACGCGGAACGGTCGATCGACCAGGACCGCTCGACCGACGAGCGGGCGACGGACGTCCGCCGCTTCTACGGCCGGCTCGCGAGCTTCGTGAAGGAGGTGGAACCGGACCTCCGCGACCTCGAGGTCGTGCGCCGCCTGTTGGTCGCCCGGCCGCGGCTCGACCGGGGGGAGGTAACGGTCCTCGTGGCGGGCTTTCCGAACACCGGCAAGTCGACCCTCGTGGGGGCGCTGTCGACCGCGCGGCCGAAGGTCGCCGCCTACCCGTTCACGACCGAGAAGGTCCAGGTCGGGCACGCCGCCCTCGGGGCCCAGGCGGTGGAGCTCGTCGACACCCCGGGCCTGCTCGGTCGCTCGGGGAAGACGAACCCCGCGGAGGTCGAGACGCACGTCGCGCTCGGCGCCGCCGCGCGAGTCGTGGTCTTCTTGGTCGACCCGACGCTGACCTCGGGCTACCCGATCGAAGCCCAGGAGCGGCTGCTCCAACGGCTTCGGTCAGAGCGGCCGGACGTCGCCTTCATCGAGGTGGAGACCAAGGCCGACCTAGTTCGGCGCCCGACGTCCCGGCTCCGGATTTCGGCCAAGACTGGCCTCGGGCTGGACGCGCTTCGGAAGGAGATCGCGGTCCGACTCCGCGCGGCCTCCCCGGGCGTGAAAACGGATACGCTCCGCGTCGGGGAAGAGGAGTACGCGCTCGGACCGGCCGGAACCCCGCGGCCTAGATCGTGAACCGCTGGCCGTTCTCCGGCAGGATGACGTCCGCCGAGCCGGCGAGCGCCTCCTTGAGCTTCCCGCGGTCGTCCCCGTGCATGAGGACGACCTTCCCCGCCCCGGTCGCCTTCGCGAACTTGACGAGCTCCGAATGTCCCGAGTGGGCGGAGAAGTCGAACTTCAACACCTCGCACTCCGGGCGGAGCGTGACGTCGTCGACCGTGATCGTCCCGGAGTCGAGGAGCTGGCGGCCGTTCGACCCTTCGACCTGGAAACCGGTCAAGAGGATCGAACTGTTCGGGTCGCGGTACCGCTCGCCGAGATAGTACAGGACCGGCCCGCCGTCGAGCATCCCGCCCGTCGTCACGATCACTTCGCCCTCGCGGAGCGCCTGCTCCCGTTCCCCTCGGGATCCCACGACGTGCACCCCGCTCAACGCCCGCTCGAACTTCGCGGAGTCCGTGAGATAAGTGGGCGCGGCGCGGTAGATGTCGTTCACCTTCCGGGCCATCCCGTCGAGCCAGACTTCGTGGCCCGACGCCGCGAGCGCCATGACCACCTCCTGCGCGCGACCGACCGCGAACGCGGGCACGATCGCCTTTCCGCCCCGCTCGACCGTCTCGGCGACCTTCGCGCGGAACTTCCGCTCGGTCTCCTTCCGGTCGGGGTGCTCCCGGCCGGCGTACGTCGACTCGATCACGAGCACATCGCACGTGACCTGGTCGGCGCCACCGACCAGGTGGGTCGGGATCGTCTGGATGTCCCCCGTGAACAGGAGGTCGTACTCCCCTCGGTAGCGGTACATCGTCGCCCCCGGGATGTGGCCGGCCGAGTGGAGTTCGACCTCGACGCCGTTGCGTCGGTAGGTGCCGCCCCGCTCGACCGAGACGAAGCGGTGGTGCAGCGACCGGATGTCGGCGGTCGTGTACGGGGGCAGGTACCCCTCGAAGCCGGCGACCTTCAGCGCGTCGCGCGTCAGCAGGTCGGCGACGGCGATCGTGACGGGCGTCGCCACGGCGAGCGCCTTTGGCATGCGCGCGAGCAGCGGGAGCATCCCGGAGTGGTCGAGGTGCGCGTGGGTCAGGAACGCGAGATCGGTGTTCGTCGGGAGCGGCCGCGGGTACGTCGGCGGGTCGGACGGGGTCATCCCGTAGTCGAACAGCAAGAGCCGGCCCTGGTCCCGGACGGTGAGCCCGAGCGAGCCGACCTCCGAGGCGCCCCCGAGGAATCGGAACTCCACGGAGCGCGCGAACCGGAACGCGCCATAACGACTGCGTGATTGGGGAACGCCGGTCGTAGCAGCCTCTATCTGCGGTCCCCCGGTCCGACGACCGTGGGGGCCGACGGGGCGCGCGACCTCGAGGTTCTGTTCCGAGTCTGCTCCGCCGTCCACTACGTCTTCCGTCAGTACGTCCGCGCCCCGCTCCGCGGCGAGGTGGTCGCCATGGGCGCGGATGGGAGCCCGACCGAGCGGCTCGACCGCGTCGCCGAGAGTCAGCTCCTCGCCGCGCTGGACGCGGAGCAGGTCGATTGGAACGTGCTCAGCGAGGAAGCCGGAGAGATCGCGCGGGGCGGGGACCGGCTGCTCGTCGTCGACCCCATCGACGGGAGCCATAACGCGCTGCGCGAACTCCCGTTCGCCACGGTCTCGCTCGCCCTCGGACGCCGCGACCTGGGGGGCGTGGACGTCGGCGTCGTCCACGACCTCCACCGGGGGACGACGTACTGGGCGACGCGCGGCGGGGGTGCGTTCCGCGACGGGAAGCCGATCCGGACCCGGGCGTGGGAACCTCCCCGGGAGCTCTACTTCGTGAACCTCGGGCGGCACGCCAGTGAGCCGGCCGTGAAGCTCGCGGCGAAGGGCCGCCGCATCCGCTCGCTCGGGTGCGCGTCGTTCGAACTGCTGATGGTCGCCCAGGGAGGGGCGGACGCCTACCTCTTCGACAACGACACTCCGGAGCGCAACCTCCGCGTGACCGACATCGCCGCGGCCGCGCTGATCCTCGAGGAGGCCGGCGGCGGGGTGTCGGACCGGTCGTTCCATCCCCTCGGGGGGATGCCGCTCGCGCTCGGCCGCCGGACGAGCGTGCTCGGCTGGGGCGACCCGAAGTTCCCGAAGGCCGCCGCCGAGCTGGGGCTGCTGTGAAGCTCGGGCTGCACGCGAACCCCCAGAAAGGACCGGCGCCCGGCTACGCCCGCGCGATTCTCGAACAGATCGGCGACCGTGCCGAGGTCGTCGTCAGTTCCGAGATCGCGCCGGCCCTTGGGACCTCGGTCGCGAGCGCCCCGCTCGCGGAGCTCCGTGGCGACCTGCTCATCGCGATCGGCGGCGACGGGACGTTCCTGCAGGCGCTCCAGGAGAGCGCGCTCCCCCTGTTCGGGGTCAACGCGGGGACGTTCGGCTTCCTCGCGGAGGTGGACGGGGGGGCCGGCGACCCGCTCCACGAGGCGGTCGAACGATTGCTGCGGGGCGACTACTTCATCGAGGAACGGATGAAGCTTGCGGCGCGGGCGGGCGATGCGATCCTCCCCGATGCGACGAACGAGATCGTCATCCACACGAGCCAGGTCGCGAAGATGCGCCACTTCGCGATCGCGATCGACGGGGCGCCCGTCGGAAGCCTGCGCGCGGACGGGATGATCCTGGCGACCCCGACCGGCTCGACGTCGTACGCCCTCTCGGCGCTCGGCCCGATCCTCGACCCCGGGGTCGAGGGGATCGTTGTGGCGGCGATCGCGCCGTTCCACGCGACGCAGCGCGCCGTGGTGGTCGACCCGCTCCGCTCGGTCTCCGTCCGCCTCGTCGACCCCCACAAGGACGGCATTGTCGTCGTCGACGGGAAGGACGAGACTCGGCTCGCGGCCGGGGCGTCGGTGACCGCGTATCGCTCGGCGCGGCGCGCCCGGTTCGTCCGGTTCGGCGCGCGGTTCTTCCCCCGACTCAAGGGGAAGCGGATCCTCCCCTGGAGCGACGAGAGCGAGGGCGATGCCGCTGTTCCGCCCGCAGCGTAAGCGGCCCGCGGGGACGCCCCGGCTGGGCGCGTCGCCGACCGCGATCACGCGGAGCTGCCTCGACTCGATCCTCGCCTGCGCGAGCTCCGCCTTCCCGAACGAGTTCGGCGGGGTCCTCCGCTCCGACCCGCCGGGGGTGATCTCGGAGCTGCTCCTGCTTCCCGGGACGACGGCGGGTCGCCGGCACGCGAACTTCCAACTGTACATGCTCCCGGTCGACCTCGCGGTGGCGGGAACGGTCCACTCCCATCCGTCGGGCGCCCTCCACCCGTCCGAGGCCGATGTCCGCCTCTTCCGGCACTGGGGGCGACGGCACGTGATCGTCGGCCGGCCGTTCACCGCCGGGGCCTGGCGCGCCTACGACGGCAACGGACTCGAGGTGACGCTGGGAGTGGTGGGGGACCCCGCGGCGTTGAGGCCGGAGACGTACCGGCCGCGCGCGATCCACCGGCCCGAGCCGGACGACCGGGACGCTCTCGACCAGGAGTGAGCGGGTCTACTCCCGCATCGGGATCGTCGGCATCGGCAACCGCTCGGGGTGCCGGGTTGGGTCCTCGAGACCGATCGCGGGCTTGCGCGACGGGCTGTGCAGCCCGTGCATCCGTGCGACGCCGTTCAGGAATCCGATGAACCCGCGGAAGACGCTGCGGTAGAGGCGGGTGTGCGGGCCTTCCCAGTCGAAGAAGTCGTTGAGGAGCTTCGGCGACTGGCGGAGCCCGTGGGTGAGCGCCCGCTTGAGGAGCTCCTGCTGCACGTCGGAGAGGCGGTCGCGGCGGAACCAGTCCTTCTCCTTGAGGTGGCCGAGCGGGACGAAGAACATCGGCACCAGGATCGCGCGGAAGTCCCAGAGCTCGTCGATGAGCTCGATCGTCTTGATTACGTCGTCCTCCGTCTCCTGCGGAAGGCCCACGATGAACGTGCACGCGGGGTACACGTGGTTGTCGTTGAGGAGCCCGGCCGCCTGGACGACGAGCTCGGGCCACTGGGACGCCTTGAACGGGGCGACCTTGCCGGGCATCGCCGCGGTGATCATCCTCGGGCTACCGGTCTCGACCCCGATCTCGACGCCCCACCACGACTGGTGGTCGTCGACCAGGATGTCGGCGCACTTCCCGAGCAGCTTCGGCTTCGTCATGAGCGAGGCGATCGCGACGTGGCTCCAGCCGACCTGCTGGTAGTACCGCTTGGCGAGCTGGAGGAGCGGGAGGAGCTTCTCCTCGCGCGGCATCACGTTCGGGCTGCCGTAGAAGTAGACGTCGTCCGAGTGGAGCAGCCCCTTGCGGATGCCGAGCTGCGCGTTGACCTTGAGCTCCTCCTCGATCTTCTCGAGCGGGTACCAGCGGGTGGGCCGCGTGGTCACCGAGCAGAACGAGCAGCCGCGGCAGCAGCCGCGACCGATCTCGATGAGGCCGTTCACGCTCGGATAGTGGATCGAGGAGATCTGTTCGACCTTCGGCGCCTCCTTCGGCCCCAGGACGACGTGCGGCGGGAGGAACTCGTCGCGGAGCGCCTTCTGGACGAGCTCGCGGACGAACACGTCCGCCTCGCCTTCGACGACCGTGTCGATCCCGCCGATCGAGTTGACGAACTCGGCGATCCAGGGGATCTTCGCGCGGGTTGCGGGGGCGAGCTGCCAGGCGCACGGGCCCCCGGCGATGAGCTTCATCCCCTGCCGCCGCGCCTCGAGGACGTGCGGCTGCGAGAGCATCCGCTTGAAGTTCACGCAGTTGAGCGGGTCCTTCTTCATCACCCCGGCGAACGTCGAGGACGGCGGGTTGAGCCCGAAGTAGTCGTGGCCGCTGACCATCAGGACCTTCGCCTCGCCCGGCATGTACTTGTCGAGGTGGCTGGGGTGCACGATGCGGGCATCGATGCCCGCGTCGATGAGCGACGCCTCGACCTTCCGCATCCCGTACGGGGCCTGCCTCGGGAAGCCGGCGTCGTCCGTCGGCATGAGCGGGAAGAACAGCCGCTGGTACACCGCCTCGGGCAGGACGTAGGCGGGGGTGGTCGTGCCGAACCCCAGGAACTCCTTCCCGTGGTGGTTGCTCATCATCGTCCAGTCGCAGGTGATGACGACTTGGGGCATCCGGAGACCTCCGTCCGACGACGGTGTTGGCCGGGCACGGACGGTTCGCAGTTAAAGAGTTTCGGCGTACGGGGAGGTTGACCGAGAACCCACCGAGCTAGACCTGGTGGTAGGCGATGGCCATCGCGTTCCAGACCACGATGCGACCGAGGACCTCGACACGCTGCGTGGCGCGTCGCCGACATCGGACCGGGGAGCCGAGCCGCGCCTTCCGGGCCCCGAACGTCCCCTCGATCACGGACCTCCGACGATACCGGCACCGAAACTCCCGTCGGTGGTGGAACTGGTC
>DASRSV010000022.1:0-85065 GCA_035656255.1 Thermoplasmata archaeon | reverse complement strand
GACTTGTGCGTCCGCGTGAGCGTGTCGCCCGCGACGGTGTAGAGGCCGATCCGCGCCTTCGCCATCCGCGCTACGCCTTCCCGGAGTCGGCCGGGGCTTTCTCCTTCTTCGGCTTGGGCTCCGACTTCGCGGGCGTCTCGGGCTTCGCCTTCGGTTCCGGCTTGGCCGCGGCTTCGGCCTTCGGTTCCGGCTTGCCCGCGGCTTCCGCCTTCGGCTTCGGCTCCGCCTTGGCCGCGGGCTCCGGCTTCGGCTCGGGCGCGGCCGGCGCTTCGGTCGGCGCGCCCGCCGGCGCGGGCTTCTCCTTGAGCCCGTTGCGGATCTGGATGTGGTCGCGGACGACCGACCTCAGGGCTTCGGGGCTCTCGTAGGCGGCGGCCCACCCGTCGGTGCGGGGCGTCCCGAACCGGGGGCGCATCCGCTCGATCACGACGCGCTCCTTCGGCACCTTCACGAGCTTCGCGACCTCCCCACGCACGGCGTCCCGCTGGGGGGTGGCGCTCTCGGTGTGGCTCACCTCGAACCGGTACTCGGTCCGCTTGAGGAGGGGGTTCGGGCGCGTTTCAGTGATCGTGAGCTCCAAGGTCGACCGTCCTCCGTTCCATCCGCGAGAGCAACCGCTGTACGTTCGCCTTCGCCGGGGCGTCGACCGTCACGAAGGAGACGCCCGCACCCGGGATTCCGTATATAACGGTCGCACCGAGCGGCATCGCCGCGACGAGCGCGAGCGAGCCCAGGTCCTCCTCGCCGACGACCTCGATGAGCCCGCCGTCCCCGGCGACCATCGCGTGGACGGCGTTCCAGAGCGAGTCCGTGAGCATCCCGGCGGGATTGACGACGCGGACCGAATGCCGGGCCGCGAGCGACGCGAACGCCGCCCGGTCGACCGGCTCGTTCCGCCGCGTCTTGAGGTCGACGATGCCGACGAGCGGCAGGTGACCGAGCGCGATCGCCTCCGCGGTCACTCGGTCGCCGCACGCCGCGAAGAGCGGTCGGCGCGCGAGCTCGCGGGCGACGTCGGGCCCGGTCAGGACGGGGCCGTAGCGCGCGGCGAGCGCCGGTCGCTCGGACTCGGGGACGACCCACGCGGTCGCGTCACTTGACACGGAGGGCGTACCGCCCGCTCTGATGGATGCCCATCTTGCGGGCGATCTCCGACTTCTCCGGATCGATGACGATGAGGTACCCCTGCCACTCCTTCGACGTTTCGCCGTTGCAGCGCGGGCACTTGTTCTGGTCCGTGATCGTGTTGCAGTTCTTGCAGGCCTTCAGGTTCATCGACACCGGCGTTCACCCCGCCGCTTCGGCCTTCGGGGCGGCGGGCTTCGCGGCGGCGGCCGGCTTCGCGGCCGCGCCCTTCGCCGCGTCCTTCTTCGCGGGCTTCTTGCCGCTCTTCTCGTCCGCCTTCTTGTGCGCCTCGATGATCCACTCGAGCCGACCCAGGCCGGGCTGGCGCATCGTGAGGCCGATGCGGCTGTCGCGCGGCGAGATCTCCGAGAGCGAGAGCGAGACGATCCGCGCGCGGACCTTGTAGCCGACCTTGAGGTCGCGCTTCGTCTCGACGCCGACGAGCCGCTGGTTGTGCTCGTCGATGTTGACCCGGTCGTCCATGATCTGCGAGACGTGGAGCAGCCCGTCGAGGGGCCCGAAGCGGACGAAGGCGCCGAACTTCCGGATCTCGACGACCGAGCCTTCCACGACCTCCTGGAGCTCGGGGCGGAAGAGGAGCGCCTTGTACTCGACCTCCTGGTAGACACCGCCGTCCCCGTGGATGATGTGGCCCTCGCCGAGCGGGGTCACGTCCTTGATCATCACCGTGAGGTTCTGCCCGTCGACGAGCTTCCCCTCGAACTGCTGCTGCGCGAGCTCGCCCAGGACGGTCTCGATCGACGGCCCGAGACGCTCCGGGGGGACGCGGACTACGTCCCGCCGCTGGTCCATGTAATACATGTGCGGCGCGCGAGTTGGACCCTTTATAAGATGATTTCGAGGGGGAAACTCGGGTTTTTCGCGACCGGAAGGTCCGACTATGGCCTCGGGATGCCGAGGGCGCGGTCGGTGATCTCCATCGAGGACTTGGCGTCCGGGGCGAGGGAGAACATCGCGCGGATGGCGTCGACGTTCTCGGGGACGACGATCGACTCCTGATGGATCCCCTGGAAGAAGTACAGCTCCCGACCGTCGAGCTTCACGCCGGCCTCCCAGACAACGTTCTCCATCACGTCCGAACCGCCCCGGTCCCGAGCGAACTCCATCACTTGTGGCGTGCCGTCAACGTGCTCCCACGGGGCGAACAGGTGGAATCGCGGGCTCTTGCGGAACGCCTCGACCACCTCGTCCGCGGCGGGGGGGGTTCCCGCGAGGCGGACGCGATTCACGTGAACGTGCATGAGGGTCGTTGGGACGACGACTGCGATCGTCGAGATCGGGAGGTCCGGAAGGACCGTTTTCACGTCTGGGCCGTGGTGGGAAGGAAGCTGGAACGTCGGCATGATGCCGTTGATCGGCCCACGCTTGGTTTCGGTCGGGTCGGCCGCCCGGCGGACGATCGTAGCGTCCCATGACTCGACGCCGAACTTCGCGGAGAGCACCGCCGCCGCCCGGGCCAATCCGGTGGTGTTGCACGAAACGACTCGGACCGAGTGTTTTCCCACCGCCGAGGCGTAGTTCGCGAGCGCGCTGAACGACACCTCGGCGACGTCCGCCTTCTCGCCGCCCTGGAAGATCGCCCGGACGCCGGCCTTCGCGTACAGCTGCCGGTTCTCCCGGCCGACCTTGTCCGGGGCCGCGTCGACCACCACGTCGGCGGTGGACAGCATGTCGGTGACGGTACCGGCGACGGGAAGTCCGTCCTCCCGGAACTCCTCGGGCTTGCCTTCGCCCGCCACGAAGAGGGGATAGCCCCGGGCGATGGCGCGCCGCGCCTCGAAGCTCGGCCGGGTCTTCGCGACCCCGACGACCGTCATGTCGGGCTGCTTCGCGACCGCGTCCGCGACGCGCTTGCCGATCGTCCCGTAGCCGTTGACCGCGACCCGGATTTTCGCCACGACGCGACCGTCGGGACCCGGGGCCGAATAAGCGTGTCCGGGCAGCCGCGCGCCGCAGGCTATTTGCTTCGACCGCGGTCCTGCCGCGTCCCCATGGAGTTCGCCCTCTCGAGCGACGAGGCCGCGTTCCAGGACGCGCTCCGCAAGTTCGGGGACCGTAGCCTTCGACCCGCCGAACGCACGATCGACCGGGAGGGAAGGATCCCGGACACGATCCTGGCGGAGATGTCGCGCCTCGGGCTCCTCGCGATGCCCGTCGGGACCGAGTTTGGCGGTCTGGGGGCATCGGCGGTGCTGACCGAGCTCGCGGCCGAGGAGGTCGGGCGGGGAGATTCGTCGATGGCGACGGCCGTCTTCTTCCTGCTCGAGGCCGGGTGGGGATGGGTGCTCGACCGGTTCGGAACGAAGGCGGCGCGCGAGGAGGTCCTTCCACCCGTGTGCGCCGGGAAGGCGTTTCTCGGGATCGCCACCACCGAGCCGACCGGCGGGAGCGACCTCGCAAACCTCCAGACGACCTCGCGGCGGGACGGCGACGCGTTCGTCGTGCGCGGCGAGAAGGCGTTCCTCTCGGGGGTCGAAGAGGCGAAGCGGCTGGGGGGCGGCCACCTCACGCTCACGCGCGGCGCGAGCGCGTTCAATTTCGTCTACGTCCCGACGAACTCGACAGGGATCACGACCGCGAAGTACGAGAACATGGGCCGGATGGGGATCAGCACCGGCCAGATCCACTACGAGGACGTCCGGGTCCCCGCCCACTACCTCCTCGGCGGGGAGGGCGAAGGGTTCACCATCGCCATGGAGGGGTTCAACGTCGCGCGCACGTTCGTCTCGGCGGCCTGTGTGGGCGCCGCCGAGCGGGCTCTCGAGACCGGGACCGCCTACATCCGGGAGCGGCACGCCTTCGGAAGTCCGCTCGCGAAGTTCGAGGCGATCCAGTTCGAGCTGGTCGACCTCTACGCGCAGGTCGAGGCCGTGAAGTGGCAGTGCCGGCGTGCCGCGTGGCTCACCGACCGGTACCTCGGTGGCGACCACTCGCTCCGCTCCGACATGATCCGCGCCGTGAGCGCGGTCAAGCTGACCGCGCCTCCGATCGCCTTCGAGTGCGTGAAGCGCGTGATGATGTGGTTCGGGGCTGCGGGATACACTAAGGACGTCGGCCTGGAGATCGGACTCCGCGGGGTGATGTCGTACCTGGTCGGCGCCGAGGGCGGGCTCAACATCATGCGGATCATCCTCGGCCGCGAGCTGCTCGGGAAGGAGTTCGTCCCGTACAAGTGACCGCGTCGCGGCGCGCGCGCGGAGGCCGCATCGACGAGCGGTCGTTCCACCGATGGCTCGCGGCGAACCTCTGGGCGGGTCGGCACGGGATCCTTCCGCTCGGCGACGACGCCGCGGCGCTCCGGCTCCCCCCCGGCGCGCTCCTCCTCGGGACGAGCGACGTGCTCGTGGAGGGAGTGCACTTCCTCCCCGGAACCGAGCCCGAGGCGGTCGGGGCGGCCGCCGCGAGCGTGAACCTGAGCGACATTGCGGCGAAGGGAGGCCGGCCAATCGCGCTTCTCCTCGACCTCCTGCTACCGCCCGGGACACCCCCGGGGTGGCCGCGTGCCGTCGCGCGAGGGGCGGAGGCGACGGTCGCGCGGTTCGGCGCGCACGTGGTCGGCGGCGATACGAAGCCGGCCCCGGTCCCCGTGGTGGCCGCGACCGCACTCGGGTGGGTCCCCACCGACGCCCTGGTCCGCCGCTCGGGCGCCCGGCCCGGCGACCTCCTCGTGGTCACGGGGACCGTCGGCCGGGGAGGGGCGGCGTACCGCGAGCTCGCGAAGCGCGGCACCACGCGGTCGGTCCGACGTCGACTGGTCGATGTGGTCCCCCGGGTGCGGGAGGGGCCGGCGCTCGCGCCGTACGCAGACGCCATGATGGACACCTCGGACGGTGTCGCCGATGCGACCCACCTCATGGCCGAGGCGAGCGGAGTGCGGATCATCGTGGCGGCCGAACGACTTCCGGTGACCCCGAGGCTGGGTCGACCCCGAACGGCGCGGGATCTTGACGTCGCCTTCTTCGGCGGAGATTACGAACTCCTGGCCGCCGTCCCCCCCGGCCGACTCGATCCGGCCCGTCGCGCGCTGCTCCGGTTCGGCTGCCCGCTCACGGTGATCGGCTCGATCGAGCGAGGTCGCGGCGCGCAGCTGGAACGCGGCGGTCGGCGGGAACCGCTCCCCCGAGCGTTGTGGCAGCCGTTCGCGGCACGACCGCTGAACGCCGGCCCGCGTCCCTCGCCCCGGTCGGCACGGCTTTGACCGCCCATCGTTGGCGGGCGCGATGGAGGCCCTCGAGGCGCGGCACGTCTCGAAGACGTACTTCGGCCGTCGCGGCCGCGTAGACGCGCTCCGGGACGTCTCGATCGAGATCGCGAAAGGCCGTCTCCTCGCGTTCCTCGGGCGGAACGGCGCGGGCAAGACGACCTTCATCAAGATCGCCAGCACGCTCCTCCTTCCGACGGAGGGCGAGGTCCGGCTCTTCGGCGAGGATGTCGTCCGCTCGCCGCGGAAGGTGCGCGAGCAGATCGCGCTCGTCCCGCAGGAGGGGCACCCGTGGTTCCACCTTACGCCGCGCGAGCACGTCGAGGAGTACCTGCGGACCCGCGGTGCAGCCCGAGAAAGCGCGCGGGCGCGGACGGCCGAGATCATCGAGCAGATGGGCCTCCGTCCGTTCGCCGAGGAGCCGTCGTTCCGTCTTTCGGGCGGCATCCAGCAACGGACGCTCGTCGCGATGATCCTCGCGACCCGGGCGCCGTTCCTCTTCCTCGACGAACCCACGCTCGGGATGGACCCGTTCGCCCGCCGGCAGGTCTGGGAGGTGATCCGTCGCGCCACCCGCGAAGGCTCAACGGTGCTGCTCACGACGCACTACCTGGACGAGGCGGAGCAGCTCAGCGAGGACCTCGCGGTGATCGAGGGGGGCCGGCTCCTCTACCGTGGGTCGGCGGAAGCGCTGCGGGCGACGATCCATCGCGAGGTGCGGCTCCAGTTCAGCTCCGGCTTCTCGGAGGAGGAGCTGGGGCGGTACGGGAAGGTCTTCCATGACCGGGACCGGTTCACGCTGCTCACGACGCGTCGCGAGGCGACCGAACTCACCGATGTCGCGCTCCGGAGAGGGGTCGCCGTGAACGCCGGGCCCGTGACGCTCGAGGAGGCGTTCCTCGAGCTGGTCGGCCGAGGGATCGAGGAGGAGGAGGCGTGACGCTCCGCACCCAGCTCAATGCGATCGTCCGTCTCTGTTACTTCAACGGGGTGCTCCCGCTCGGCCGCCAGCCGCTCCTGACGGCGGCGGTGTTCCTCACACCGTTCAGCTTCCTGTTCTTCCTCTTCGTCATCGCCCCGCACCAGTACTTCGCATTCGGGGTGGTGGGCGGGGTGATGTTCACCGCCCTGTTCACCGGCAACGGGATGCTCAACGACTGTGCGTACCTCCGTCTCGAACGACAGCTCCAGCAGGTGTTCGTCGCGAGCCCGGTGCGGCCGATCTCCTATGTCCTCGGGATGGCGCTGAGCGAGCTTGCCTTCACGATCCCCGCCCTCACGCTGTTCTTCGCGATCCTCTTCCTCGTCCACCCGTTCTCGGTCGCCGTCTTCTTCACCCTCGTCGGGGTCGTGCTGGTCACCTGGCTCATGGCGACGAGCCTGGGGTTCCTCATCTCCACGTTCTTCCGCCAGCTGCGCGAGATCTGGCCGATCGGGACGCTGACGTTCTCGACCCTCTCCGTCCTCCCGCCGGTGTTCTACCCGATCACCACGATCGATGCGGACTATCGATGGGTGGCCTTCATTGCCCCGTCCACGTGGGGCGCGGTCCTCTCCGACCAGGTCGTCGGGATCGGGTCCGGGATCACGGTGAGCCCGTCGTGGCTCGGCTCGCCGCTCGTCGAGGTCGCGGTCCTCCTGCTCAGCGCCGGCGCGTTTGCGCTCGGCGCCGTCTCCCTCGCGCGGTGGCGCGAACCGTAGGGACGTGCGCCCGCGCCTCGGTGGCGCACGGCAGGGGGCAAATTCGCGGGGTAGATTCAAGTAGGCCAGCCCGGTCGCCGCCCCGCTCGGAGTCAGCAGATGGGCAACGACGCTGCCGTCATCAATCCGTTCGAGACCGCGAAGAAACAGATCGACATCGTCGCCGACCTCCTCGGCCTGAACGGGGGCATGCGCGAGATGCTGAAGGCGCCGAAGCGCGAGCTCACGGTGAACTTCCCGGTCCGTATGGACGACGGCTCCTACCGAGTGTTCACCGGCCACCGCGTCCAGTACAACATGGCGCGGGGCCCGACGAAGGGCGGAATCCGCTACCATCCGCAGGTGACGCTCGACGAGGTGCGCGCGCTCGCGGCATGGATGACGTGGAAGTGCGCCGTCGTGAACCTCCCGTACGGCGGCGGCAAGGGCGGCGTCGTCTGCGACCCGAAGCACATGAGCCAGAGCGAGCTCGAGCGACTGACCCGGCGGTACGCGAGCGAGATCGCCCCGCTCATCGGTCCGGAGGTCGACATCCCGGCGCCGGACGTGTACACGGACAGCCAGACGATGGCGTGGATCATGGACACGTACTCGATGCAAAAGGGGTTCAGCGTCCCGGGCGTCGTCACCGGAAAGCCGATCTCCCTCGGCGGGAGCGAGGGCCGTGGCGAGGCGACGGGCCGCGGCTGCGTCTACGTGATCCGCGAGGCGGCGGGGCACGCGGGCATCCACATGAAGGGCCCGACGGTCGCGATCCAAGGGTTCGGCAACGCCGGGAGCGTCGCCGCGCAACTCCTGTACCACGACCACGGCGCGAAGATCATCGCGCTCTCCGACTCGAAGGGCGGTATCACGAACCCGAACGGGCTCAATCCGACCGAGGTCGAGGCGCACAAGAAGAAGACCGGATCGGTCATCGGATTCCCCGGCTCGAAGCCGGTGTCGAACACCGAGATCCTGGAACTCCCGTGCGATGTGCTCATCCCGGCGGCGCTCGAGAACCAGATCACCCAGAAGAACGCGGATAAGATCCAGGCGAAGCTCGTCGCTGAGGCCGCGAACGGCCCGACCACCCCCGAAGCGGACACGATCCTCTACGAGCGGAAGATCACCGTGCTGCCGGACATCCTCGCGAACGCGGGCGGCGTCACGGTGAGCTACTTCGAGTGGGCCCAGGACATCCAGGGGTTCTTCTGGTCCCTCGAGGAGGTCAACCAGCGCCTCGAACGCGTCATGGTACAATCGTACGCCGAGGTGCACAAGGTCGCCGAGGCGCGGAAGATCCACAACCGGACCGCGGCCTACGTGGTCGCCATCCAGCGGGTCGTCGACGCGATCAAGATCCGCGGGATCTACCCGTAGGACGGCCCGCCCCCCCCTCTCCTCGCGATGGCCGACTTCCCCCCGTGTCGGCTCGCGACCTGGGCGGAGATCGATCGCTGGGCCGACGCCCTCGCAGCGAAGGTCCGAGCGGCCGGACGCGTGCCGGAGGTCATCGTCGGACTCACCCGCGGCGGCTGGGTTCCGGCGCGGCTCCTCGCCGACCGGTTGCTCGTGAAACGGATGGGTGCCCTCCGCGCCCAGCACTGGGGGGTCACCGCCACGCCCACCGGCAAGGCCGAGATTACCGAGGGACTGAGCGCCCCCGTCGCGGGCTCGAACGTCCTCGTCGTCGACGACATCACCGACACCGGTGAGAGCCTGGAGCTCGCGGTCGCCCACGTGAGGCAGCGAGGTCCCGCGAGGGTCGAAAGCGCCGCCTACCTCCACATCAGCCATTCGAAGTACGTCCCGACGTACCGTGCCGAAGAGATCCCCGGCGACCGGTGGGCGTGGGTCGTGTTCCCTTGGACGTACTGGGAGGATCTCGCGACCCTCGGCGGCCGCGCTTGGGCCGAGGCCGGGAGCGCCGCGGGGGCCCGGGAGCTCCTCCGAACCCGGTCGGGGTTCGAGGTCCCGCTACAGGACATCGAAGCGGTTCGGCCGAGTTCGGCGGTCTGAAGTCCATCCTTCGGCCGGTGGTCGGCTCCCCGGCCGCCCCGGGAACGACGGAGCACTCTCTCTCCGAACGTCGAGATGGGGCCCCGCGTGCCGAAGAGCTACGTCGCAGCGCAGTCGTACTTCTTCGAGAGCTCGCCCCGTCGCGTGTTCGCCGCCCTCTCCGACCCGAAGGAGCTCGTCCGATGGTTCCTCTCGGAGGCGAAGTTCGAGCCGAGGTCCGGTGGATCGTTCGCATTCACCTGGCTCGATGGCTATCGCATGGAGGGTCGGCTCCTCGAGCTGCGGAAGGACCGAAGCGTCACGTTCCGGTGGGTGGACTCCCTTCCCCAGAGCGGTACCGCCGTGACGCGCGCGCGATTCCAGGTCGGGAAAAGGGGGAACGGGACCCTGCTGCGCCTCCGGCACTCGGGGTTCCGCGACCCCCGGCACTTCGCCGAATGCTCGGCGCGGTGGGCGTACTTCCTCACGAACCTGAAGTCCGTCCTCGACCACGGGACGGACCTTCGGTCTCCGTTCGACTGGTGATCCCGGATTCGACCGGGCGGCGGGTCGCCGCCCAACCTGGGGGACGGGATCGGACAGCTCAGCTCGTCGGGGCGCCGCTGCCGACGTCACCCGACGTCCGGCGGCCCCGGACGAACGTGAACAGGACGTTCGCCCCGATGACGATGGCGAGCCCGAGGATGATCGCCGACACGATCAGCAAGAGCGGCGGGGCCGCCCCGACCCCTTCGAGGTACTCCACCAGGAAGACCAGCCCGTAGCTCAGGATCCCGATCCCGACGATCGAGGTGGTGGCGATAGGGTACGATTGCGGGAAACGCCCCCGAACCAGGTACGCACGGATCGCCCGGCCGGTCTCCCAGACGCCCGCGCCGAACCCCCACCAGAGGAGCCCCGACTTGAGGAAGAGGAGGACGCGGACGATCGGCTCGGAGTTCGGCGCTCCGACGAACTGGTTGTAGCCGGTGAGGAACCCGAGGCCGACGAGCGCGATCGCGAAGAGGCCGAAGCCGAACGCGGCCGACCCCTGGCGGATATCGGTCGACGCGCTGCGGAGCGAGTCGATGAGCGCCTCGTCGATGTCGAACGTCCAAAAGATGAGGTAGACGCCGAGGAGGATCGCGAGGCCGATCACCCCCCACCAGATCAACCCGGCCGCGGCGGCGAGCCCGAGCGTGAGCATCACGAGAGCGAACGGGAGGACCGTCTTCGCGCGCAGCTTGGGGTCCTTGAGCGCGCGGACGAGGGTATAGTACGTCGACTCGAGGTTCGCCGCCTGCCGGACGTAGACGCGGTGGACGCCGTCGATCTTGACCCGGGAGGCGAGGATCGGGAAGAGGAACTCGTCCTCCGCACCGTCGCTCATGAGGTGGGCGGAGCGCGCGGGGATCTCCTGAAGCACCTTGTCGAACTGCTCGCCGACCCGGCGGTCGGAGAGCACGCCGACCTTCGGCGAGCCGGTGAGCACGACGACCTCGCAGTCGTCCCCGACCTTCCTGAGCTCGTCATAGAGGCGGACCCCCGCGAGCATCGCGTTCGTGTCGGAATCCTCGGGGTCCGCGATGCCGAGCTTCATGGCCGCGGCGAGGACGGCGTCGCGACCAATCACGGGACCGACGACGCCGGCCTTCCGGCCGAGGTCGTCGTCACGGTCGACGCAGACGACTAGGCGCATGGGAGCGAAACATAGGCGGCGGGGCGGGATAGCACTTTTGTCAGTGGCGCGGCGACCGGGCAGGCCCGTGCACGCCGGGAATCCAGCGTAACGCCACCGTTAAGGGGGGAAGGGGCCGACGGCGGCGAGCGATGGCGGACCTACCGAAGAAGGCGGCCAATCTGATCGATTGGTACCTGGCCGCCGTCGAGGCGGCGAACCTCACCGACAAGCGGTACCCCGTGAAGGGGATGAACGTCTGGACGCCCTACGGCTTCCAGGTGCGCCGGCTCCTGGACGCCATCATGGTCCGGGAGATCGAGGCGACCGGCTCGAAGCCCGTCGAGTTCCCCACCTTGATCCCGGAAACGGAGTTCCAGAAGGAACGGGAGCACATCAAGGGGTTCGACGCTCAAGTCTACTGGGTGACCCGCGGGGGGGAGAGCCCGCTCGACGTCAACCTCGTCCTCCGCCCGACGAGCGAGACCGCGATGTACCCGGTCTTCGCGCTCTGGATCCGGTCGCACCGCGACCTACCGCTGAACGTCTACCAGATCGTCAACACGTTCCGGTACGAGACGAAGACCACCCGGCCGTTCGTCCGGGTCCGCGAGATCCACTTCTTCGAAGAGCACACCTGCCAGGTCGACGAGGCGACGGCGACCGCGCGCGTCCGCTCGAACCTGGCCGCCTTCCGTGAGATGGCGCGGTCGCTCGGCCTGCCGTACGTCGCGCTGCGGCGGCCGGAGTGGGACAAGTTCCCCGGGGCGTTCTACACCGTGGCCTTCGACATCCCCATCGGGGAAGGACGGACCTTGCAGCTCGGGAGCGTCCACCATTACCGCGAGAACTTCTCGAGGCCGTACGGCATCTCGTACGAGGCGCCCGACGGCACGACCCGCTTCGTCCACCAGACGACGTTCGGTCTCTCCGAGCGGTTGATCGGCGCGGTCGCCTTGGCGCACGGCGACGACAAGGGCGTCGTGTTCCCTCCGGCGGTCGCTCCGTTCGTCGTGGTGATCGTCCCCATCCCCGCGGCGGGCGCGACCCCGGACCCGGAGTCCCACGCGCGGAGCGTCGCGGAGACGCTCCGCAAAGGCGGACTCCGCGTGCACGTCGACGCCGACCCCGATCGTCCCGGCGCGAAGTACTACCACTGGGAGACGGCGGGGGTCCCCCTGAGGCTCGAGATCGGCCGCCGGGAGGCGGCGGAGGGTTCCGCTACCGCCGTCGACCGTCTCGGTCGCAAGTCGACCCTCGAGAAGGAGAGCCTGGTCGCGGGGGTCCGGACCGCCCTCGAGTCCGTCGACGCCGAGCTTCGCGCCCGGGCCGAGGTGGCGTTCCGCCAGGCGTTCCGGCTCGTCTCCCAGCTCTCCGACCTCAAGGGGCTCGACCTTCTCGCGGTGTTTGGATGGTGCGGCGCGACGGAGTGCGGGCACCAGGTGGAAGCGACCTACGACGGCGCGCTGCTCGGGACTCCCGAGGACCCCCTTCCCCTCGAGCTCCCGAAACCCGGCCCCTGCCTCGCCTGTGGGACGACGGAGAACGTCGGCTGGGCGGTCGCGGGTCGGCCGATCTGAAACCGGGCCGCTACGAGTGGTCCGGCGCGGGAACCGGCGCGTTCGGCATCACGAGCCACATCCCCGCGAGTCCGAACAGGACCAGTACCGAGACGACCGCGTAGACCCC
Source organism: Thermoplasmata archaeon (assembly GCA_035656255.1). Taxonomy (GTDB): domain Archaea; phylum Thermoplasmatota; class Thermoplasmata; order Lutacidiplasmatales; family UBA184; genus Lutacidiplasma. The sequence goes on along the minus strand of DASRSV010000022.1, from coordinate 72,670 downwards.
GTTGTCGATCCAGACGCCGAAGCTGAACCCCCACCAGAGGTAGAACACCAGGCCGAGCAGGGCGAGAGCGGCGAAGCCGAAGAACTCCACGCGCCGGACAAGGGACCAGCGGGGCCGGGGCGGGGCGGGACGCTCCGCCGTCGTCGTTTCGGTCTCGGCCATCCCACGGTTTCCTTCGGTCGGCGCACTTAACGATTCGCCGAAGACGCGAGTTTAAACGGCGAGGGTCGCCCTTCGTAAGGGAGGATGGGGACGGTGGCGGCGGAGCCCCCGGAGGGGTCGACCGCCGCGGCCCACCGCCCCCACGACGTCTCACCCGAGGAGGAGCGGATCTTGGCGTACGCCAGTGCCATCGGCCGGGAGTTCGATTTCGGGCTCCTGACCCGGGCGACCGGCATCGACGAGGAGCGGGTCGTCGAGCGGCTCGAGCAGCTCGTCCACCGTCGGTTCCTTCGGGAGCGTCTCGGCGGCGACCGGTTCGCCTTCGCCAATGAGGAGGAACGCGTCCGCATCTACCAGTCCCTCACCGCGAGCCGCCTCCGCGTCCTGCATCGGAAGGTGGCGGAAGCGATGGAGGCGACCGACCCGGACCCCTCCCCCGAAGTGATCGCCGAGCTCGGCCGGCACTACTTCCTCGGAAAGTTCCCCGAGAAGTCGTACGAGTTCAATCGCCGCGGCGCTGAGCTCGCCCGGCACGACCGGAACCCCGAGCTCCTCGCCAACCACCTCGAGCGGATCCGCATCGACCTCGCGAGCTTGCCGGGCGACCACGCGAACGAGTACACGGACCTCCTCCAGGAGCTCGGCGACCTCTACTTCGACACGGGGGATGACGAGCGGGCGGACAGCCTCTTCGCGGAGGGGCTCGAGCGCGTCGAGGCGAGCGACGCCGTCCGGCGCGCCCGCTTCCTCCTGGCCCGCGGGGAGATCGCCCGCGAGCGGCTCTCGGTCGACGCCGCCCGACGATTCGTCGAGGAGGCGCGCGCCCTCTTCCTCGGGGCGGGGGACCTCGCCGGAGCCGCGGGGGCGCACCGGGTCCTGGGCCGGATCCACTTCGAGCGGGGCGAATACCGCGAGGCCCTCGAGGAAGGGCTCGCGGCGCTCGACCTCCTCCGCGATTCGCCGGACGAGCGCGTCCTCGGCCGCCTCTGCACGGACATCGGGAACGCGTTCGCGTCCCTCGGCCCCGAGATGGCGACCGAGGCGGACGCGTGGTACCGCCGGGCGATCGCGCACCTCGAGGCCGTCGACGACTGGGTCGAACTCGCGCGCGCCTACCACAACCTGGGGGCGATGCTCGGCGACGCGCGGCCGCAGGCCGGCCTCGAGCAGCTCGAGCGGGCGCGCCAGTACGCCGAGCGGGCGCACGACCGCCGGTGGACCGCGTGGACGCTGTTCACCGGCGTGGAGATGCGGCTCGCCGTCGGTCAGACCGAAGAGGCCGAGCGCGACAACCAGCAGGCCCGCGGTCTCCTCGAGCGGAGCGGCGACCCCGTCGGGCTGCAGCAGGTCGCTCGGAACCGTGGACTGATCGCCGAGCGTCGCGGGGAGTGGGAGGAGGCCGAGGCCGCCTACCGCGAAGCCCTCGACCGCGCCGAGCGCGCCGGGGTCCCGCCCGAGGTCGCCGACAGCCACTTCGCGCTCGCTCGCCTTCACTACAAGCTCCGCAACTTCTCCGCCGCGCGCGAGCATCTCGAAGCCGCGCGCCGCGGGCGCCTCACCCAGTACCGACCCGCCCGAGCCCGGGCGTTCCGGGAGCTCGAGCGAACGCTCGCGAGCGAGGGGTTACCCGACCCCACCGCCGGGCCCGCGAAGGCGACCCCGCCCGCCTCGGAGGGGTGAGGAGGGAGCCGTGGCCGAAGCGACCCGTGCACCGACGGCAGGAGACGGTCACACGGGGCCGTTCATCGGCCGGGGCGAGGTGCTCGAACGCCTCGTCCGGCGCATCGAGAAGGCCCGCGAGGGCGAAGGCTCGTTCGTCGCGATCGTCGGGCGCTCCGGCGTCGGCAAGAGCACGCTCCTCGACGTGGTCGCGCGACGGGCCCGGGAGGCCGGCTTCGAGGTGCTCCGGGCGCGGGCGCTACCGACCGATGTCCCCGAGCCGTTCACCGTCCTGAGGATGCTCCTGCGGGCGTTCCCGGCGACCGCGACGCCGGCGCCCGCCGACGGCAGCGGACCGCTCCCCCTGTTCCTCGCGCCGTACGAACAGGAGCCGGATGATCTCGAGCTGCCCCGAGAGGAAGGTCCGAGCGCCGCTGGACGCACCGCCGAGTTCGACCGCCTGCTCCAGGCGCTGGTCGCCTCGCCGACGGAGCGGTCGGACGCGAGCTACGCTTCGCTCCTCGGGCGCGTCGCAAGCCTGTTCATCGAACGGTCGAACGACCGGCCCGTGTTCATCGCCCTCGACGACCTCCCGTTCGCGGACGACTCGTCGTACGAGTTCCTCACCTCGCTCATCGAGGAGCTCCCCGGCCATCGGCTCCTCATCGTCGCGACCGTGGTTCCGCCGGACGAGGCTCCGGCCCGCACGGCGGACCGGGTCCAGGTCACGTTGAGCGCCTATCCCGCCTCGGTGGTCACGCTCCGTCCGCTGACCCAGCCCGAGGTGCGGGAGTTCGTCCGCTGGCTCCAGCACGGACGCGACCCGCAGGCGCGCGACGTCCTCCGCTGGTACACCCAGACGGAGGGGAACCCGCTCTTCATCACGAGCCTCGTCCGTTCGACGCTGATCGCGCCGTCCGTCGCCGCGACCGCGGACGGAGGGTTCGACCAGTTCGTCCGCGCGCAGGTGCACGAGCTCCCCGAGGGGGACCGGCGCCTCCTGGTCTACGCCTCGGTCCTCGGAAAGGAGTTCCACTTCCCCACGCTCGCAAAGGCCGCGGGGGGCGAGGAGGAGCAGCTGAGCGAGAGCCTCGACCGCCTGGTCCGCACGGGACTCGTCCGCGAGCGCGGCGAGGAGGTCTACGAGTTCGCGAGCGAACGGGTGCGGGCGGACGTCTACTCCGACCTCACCGACACCCGGCGCCGGCTCCTCCATCTCCGCGCCGCCCGCGCGCTCGAGGCGACCGGAGGGGGGACGGTCGCCGAGGTGTTCGAGCTCGCTCGCCACTTCTACCTCGGCCGCGACGACGCCCAAGGGACCGAGTTCAACCGCCGCGCCGCCGACCACTCCGCGCAGGCGTTCGCCTACGACACCGCGATCGTCTACCTCGAGCGGGCGCTCGAGTGTGCCCGTCGGCTCCCGAACCGCGACGGGTCGCGTGAGCTCCGTCTGCAGATCGAGCTCGGTCGGTACCTCAACGAGGTCGGCGACCTCCGGCAATCGGAAACGGTCCTCGAAGAGACCGTCCAGACGCTCCGCACGTCGGGCGACCGGCCGGTCGACACCGCGCTCGCGATCCTCGGGCTGGCGCAGACGAAGTCGGACCTCACCAAGTACATCGAGGCGCGGTCGATGGCCGGGGAGGCGTACCTCCTCCTCGAGCGGTTCGGCCACGTCCGGGGGCAGATGGCGGCCCACCGCATCCTCGGGGTCGCCCTCTGGCGCCAGGGGGACGTCGCGGGCGCCGAGGAGCACCACCGGGCGAGCCTCGCGCTCGCGCGGGCCCACGGGACCCCGTCCGAGGTCGGCCACGCGCTCGTCGACCTCGCGAACACGGTGAGCGGTCCCCAACCCAGCTCCGAGGCGCTCCGGCTCTACGACGAGGCGGACCAGCTCTTCGAGGCGCAGCATGATTTCAGCGCGCACGCGCGGGTCCTGATGAACCGCAGCCTGCTCCATTACGCCGCGGGCCACATCGAAGAGGCGCTCCGGGACGTGACGCGGGCCGTCGAGGCGGCAGAGCGCTCCCGGTCGCGGATCTGGCTCGGCTACTGCCTCCTCAACCTCGCGCAGATCCGCTGCGAGGCGCTCGACCCGCTCGGCGCTCGCCAGGCGATCGACCGCGCCCAGCCGTTACTCGAACCCCTCGGGGACCCCCTCGCGGCGCAGCAGACGACGATGATCCGCGGCATGATCGCGGAGGCGGAGCACAAGTACGCGGACGCCGAGCGGCTGTTCGAGCTCGCTCGTGAGCAGGCGCGGGGCGGGGACCTGATCCCCCAGGTCGTGGAGATGGACCTTCGCCTCGCGATCCACGCCGAACGCGCGGGGCGACGCGACGAAGCGCGGGAGCTCCTCTCCCATGAGCTACGACGGCGCCTCGCCGAAACTCGGCCCGACCTGGCCCGGCCGCTCGCCGAGCTATCGGAGCGACTGGCCGGGGGCCCGCCGGGCGCCGATTAAGCCCTCGACGGCGTCGTCGGGCCGTGACGGATCCGGCCGCGCCGACCGCCCCTCGGCTCGCGCCCGACGGCTCGCCGTACCCGGACCGTGCCCGGCCGACGTTCGAGCGCGAGGTCCGCGCGATGTTCACCCATATCGCGCACCAGTACGACTGGTTCAACCACGTCGCGACGCTCGGGCAGGATCTCGTCTGGCGGCCGCGGGCGCTCTGGGCGGTCGATCGGTTCCGGGTCGGACGGCCGCTCCGGTGGGCGCTCGACGTCGGCTGCGGGACCGGTGACCTCGCCCTCCTCACGACCCGCCACGCGCCCGCGTCCCGGGCCGTCGGCATCGACTTCACGGGCGCGATGGTCGTGCGGGCGACCGCCCGGGCCCGCCGGTTGGGCGCATCGTCCAAGGTCCAGTTCGGGCGCGCGACCGGTCTCGCCCTCCCGTTCCGGTCCGGTTCGTTCGACCTCGTGATGTCGGCGTTCGTCGCGCGGAACCTGAGCGATCTTCCGAAGGCGCTCCGCGAGTTCCGTCGGGTGCTCGTGCCGGGCGGAACCCTCCTCACGCTCGAGACGACCGAGCCGCCGTCCGCGGTGGTGCGGTCGATGTTCCACGCGTACTTCGACCACGTCGTCCCCTGGCTCGGCGCAGCCGTGAAGAGCGCCGGTCCGTTCCGCTACCTTCCGGAATCGCTCCGCCGCCTCCCGAGCCGGGAGCGGATGCTCGAGCTCATGCGCGACGCCGGCTTCCCCCGCGTCGACGGCGTCCGCCAGTCGCAGGGGATCGTCACCTCGTTCCTGGGAGAGGCCGGGGCCGCAGCCCCGGCATCGATGGATTAATCTCGACCGGGCTCCCCGCGATCGCCGCAGATGCCCGACCCACCGTTCGACGCGTTCCGCTACGCCCACGAGCGCCGCCGGGAGGTCGTCTGGATGAGCCAGAACACCAACCACCTCGTCCCCCCGACGGTCATCGCGGGCGCGGTCGCGGAGGCGATCCGGGAACGGCGGTACGAGGGGTACCCGTACGCGCCGGGCGACCCCGAATTGAAGCGGCTCGTGCTGAGCGACCTCGGCTTCCCGTCCGACTGGGGCGTCCACATCGCCGCGGGAGGAACGGAGGGACTCTACGCCCTCGAGCGCGCGCTCCTCGCTCCCGGTGACGAGGTAATCGCGTCCGACCCGAGCTACCTCATCATCCACAAGTTCGTCGAGCTCGCGGGCGCCCACACCCGGAACCTCGACATCTACGCACCTCCGTTCCGCCTCACCCCCGACCGGGTCCAGGAGGCGATCACCGCCCGGACCCGGATGATCCTCCTCATCGACCCGCTCAACCCCCTCGGCTCCGGCTACCCGGCGGCCGATGTCCGCGCGATCGCCGAGATCGCGAAGGATCGGGGGCTGATCCTCGTGAACGACGTCACCTACCGCGATTTCGCGGACCAGCACGAGCTCGCCGCCCGGACCGCCCCCGAGCAAACCCTCACGGTCTGGTCGGCGGCCAAGAACTGCGGGCTCGCGGGGATGCGGATCGGGGGGCTCGCGGCGACGCCGGCGCTCCTTCGTCGGGTGCTGCCGTTCAACACGAACGACCTCGGCGTGAACGTCCTCGCCCAGGTCGCCGCGGTCGCGGCGCTCCGGACGAAGTCGGATTGGTTCCCCGCCGTCAAGGCGACGACGCGCGCCAACCAGGAGACGATCCGCCGGGCGGTCGCGGAGGTTCCCGGCGCGTCCCTCCCGGTGTTCCCCTCCCAGGCGAACATGTTCGCGATCGACATCGCGGAGACCGGCCTCGCGCCGGAAGCGCTCCAGCAGGAGCTGCTCGTGCACCACGGAGTGTTCGTCCGGGCCGGGAACTATCTCTCCCCGAAGTTCGGCGCTCGATTCGTCCGCGCGTCGTTCTCGAACCCGCCTGCCGAGGTGGAACGGTTCGCGCGAGCGTTCCCCGAGGCGGTCGCCAAGCTGCGGGCAAAGCCGGTCGCCGCCTGAGGCCTAGCCGCCGATCCCGTTCGGTGGCCGGGCCCGCACATCGACGACGACGTGGGTTCGCCCCGGCCCGTACGGCTTCACGACCCGCCCGGCGAGACTCTCGACGATTCCACCCGCGGCCGCCACCGCCATGGACGCGTCGCGCTCGGCAGCGGCGACCGGTTCCTGGGCCGGCGCCGCCACGTGGACGTGGAGCGTCGCGCCCTCGCGCCGCACGAGCTCGAGGGCGCGGGACACCCAAGGGAGGGAGTTCGGGAGCCAACCCAGGAACACCCGATCCGCGATGCCGTGCGGCACGGGGGCGGTTCGATTGTCGCCGCGCACCACTTCCACGACCTCCGGCACGCCGTTCCGCCGGACGTTCGACGCGAGGTACGAACACGCCAACGGATTCCCCTCGCAGGCGATCACCCGGGCCGCGCGCCCGATGACCGCGGCCGGGAGAGTGAAGTAGCCGATCCCGGCGAACAGGTCCACGACCGTCTCCCCGGGACGCGTCACGTCGCCCGCGCGCTTCCTCTCGGACTGGTTTCCCCGAGAGAACATGAGGCGGGCGGCGTCGAAGCGGTAGCGGATCCCGTGCTCCAGCACCTCGGTCTCCGCACCGTCGCCCGCGATCGTCTCCGTCACGGGGAGCCTCCACTCCCCCGTCATCGGGCCGGCACGGCGCAGGACGGTCGCCACTCCGAACTCCGCGCGGTACGATTCGCCGATCGCCTGGAAGTGCGGGCGGGCGGACTCGGGGAGCTGGACGATCAGGACCCGCCCGACCCGCTGGTAACTGCGCGGGACGGCCGCGCTCGCCGTCGCGCCGACGGTCGCTTCGAGCCGGGCGCGCACCCGCTGGACCGGAGCGGCCCGCATCGGACGGCGCGGCTCCTTACGCCGCGGGTTGCGAACCCTTCTCGAGGATCACATCGAGGAACTGCTTCAGGTGTGCCGTCAGGATCGGATTGTCGGTGAACCCGCAGGCGTCGAGCCCCGGCGCCGCGAGCAGCGCGTGCTCGCCGTCGGCGAGAACCTCCGTCGCGCGGAGGTCCTTGAGGGCGATGTGCTCGACGCCCTCGGGTACCTTCTGGAGCGGGGCGGTGACGAACGTGACGTGGACGCCCCGCTTGACCGCCGAGGCGATCTTCTTCGCGATCTCGTCGCGGACCTCGGAGAGCTGCGGTGTCGTGAGGATGAAAGTCTTCGTCGATTGATCGACGAGCTCGCCGATCTTCGCGACGACCTTCTCCCGACCGCTGAGCAGGTAGACGAGCTGCGGCTCACCGTGGTCGGCGACGATCTCGTGGAGCGTCGCGAGCTTCTCGAACACCTCCTGGATGGCGGTCTTGAGCCCCTCGGCCACATCGAGCGGGGGTTTCGGTCGGAAGAGGACCGGCTTACCGCCGGCGGTCACGGCGTACCCCTTGCGGGCGAGCGACTCGAGGACCTTGTACGACGACGTCCGTGGGATCCCGGCGACCTGGGCGAGCGTCGCGGGGTCGCCGACCCCGCGCGCCACTAGGGCGATGTAGGCCCGGGCCTCATAGAGGGTGAGCCCGACCTTGCCGAGCACCTCGACGGCGCGGCGGTACTCCTGCGAGATCTCACTCCCGAGCGAGGCCGCGACCTCCTCGAGGGTCGTCATGGGACCACGTCGGTGAGCTTGAGCAGCGCGGCCGGCCCGAGCTTCGTTTCGACCTGCTCCGGGGTCATCAGTCCCTGGCGAACCAGCAGTTCAGTGACCGGCACACCGGAGCGTGCGGACTCGTGGATCAGTTCCGAGACCTTGAGGTAGCCGAGCTGCGGGGTCAGCACTGTCGCGAGCGCCGTCGAGTCGAGCAGCCCCCGCCGCATCGTCGGGGCGTTGGCGGCAATCCCGTCGACGCAGCTGGTGGCGAACACCGGGAGGTACCGGGCGAGGATCTCGGCGGAGAACAGCACCTCGTAGGCGGCGAGCGGCATCATCACGTTGATCTCGAGCTGCCCGGCCTGCGTCGCGAGGTTCGTCGCGAGGTCGGCGCCGATGACATGGAAGGCGACCATGTCGAGGCACTCCGCCGCGGACGGGTTCACCTTCGCGGGCATGATCGACGAGCCGGGCTGGATCTCCGGCAGCCGGATCTCGTCGAGGCCGGTCGCGGGGCCGCTCGAGAGCAATCGGAGGTCGTTCGCGATTCGGACGAGCTCGTTCGCGAGGGCCCGCAGCCATCCCGCGGCATGCCCGAGCGGGGCCCGGCTCTGCATCGTCTCGAACGGATCCCGCGCCGCGCGGAGGGGCAGTCCGCTCAGCTGCGCCAGGCGCCCCACGGCCTGGGCACGGAACCCGGGCACGCTGTTGACGCCGGTTCCGACCGCCGTGCCACCGAACGGGACCTCCGCGAGCGTCCCCTCGATGATGGGGAGCAGATCCAGGGTGTGCTCCAAGGCGGAGGCGTACGCCGCGAACTCCTGACCGAGCGTCACGGGGAGCGCGTCCTTGAGATGGGTTCGGCCGGCCTTCGGGACCTCGGCGAACTCCTTCGCCTTCCGCCGGAGGCTTGCGGTCAGCTTCTGGACGGAGGCGCGGAGCTCGGCGAGCGCGAAGAGAACGGCGACCTGCGCGGCCGTCGGGTAGGTGTCGTTGGTCGACTGCCCACGGTTCGGGTGATCGTTCGGGCTCACCTCGTCGTACGCGCCCCTTGGCCGGCCGAGGATCTCGAGCGCCCGGTTCGCGAGGATCTCGTTGACGTTCATGTGCGTCGACGTGCCGGCCCCGGCCTGGAAGACGTCGACGACGACCTCGCCGTCGAACTTCCCGTCCGCGAGCTCCTGGGCGGCCGCGGCGATCGCCTCGCCCCGTCGCGCGTCGACGCCGCCGAGAGCGACGTTCGCTTCCGCTGCCGCCCGCTTGAGGAGCCCGTACGCCCGGATCAGGTGGCGGGACGGGCGGACTCCGCTCACCGGAAAGTTCTCGCGCGCCCTCAGGCTTTGGATGCCGTAGTAGGCGTCCGACGGGACCTCTCGAGGGCCGAGCGAGTCCTTCTCGGTACGGACCGACGCCATCCGGCCCGGCGAGTGGAACGCACCTTAAGAAAAGGGGGGATGGTGCGGGGCCCCTGCACTGGGGGCACGCATGGTCGACACGGTCACCCTCGCAAGCGACGTGCTCCAGAACGCAGTCACGCTCCTGGTTCCGGGGCTGGTCGCGCTGTTCCTCTTCCTGTTCGCCTGGGAAGAGCCGGCGCTCGCGCGCCGGATCGGCTTCGGCCGGACCGTCGTCTGGCTGTTGCTCCCGCTCGGGCTCCTTGCCTGGCAATTGGGGGACGTCCCGCTGCTCGACTACCGGACCGACGTGCTCGCCGTCAACGTGACCGGCGGTCTGATCCCGGTCGTCGTCAGCCTCTACGCGCTGGTGCGCATCACCGACCGCCCGACCCCCGTCCTCGGTCGGTTCCTTCTGGTCGTGGCGGTCGCCTCGGCGGTCGCGACGATCGCCGTCTCCCCCCTCGCGTCGCCAGCATCCGTGATCCAGCTGGCCATCTTCCACGGGCTCGCGGCTGTGCCAGTATCCGGCCCGGCGCTCCTCGTCACGGGGACGTTCGTCGCGGCCGCGGTCGTCGCGTTCGCCGCCGCCCGCTTCCGAGCGATGGAGCAGGGCCGAATCTGGAGCCGGGCGGCGATCCTGATCGGCTTGACCGGCCTCGGGATCATCGGCACGTACCTCACGACCCAACCGAACCCGAACGGCATCTCCTCGGGATTCCCGTACTTCCTGACCGCCCCGTGCGCCATCGGGGCGGTCGCCGTTCCGCTCGTTCGAGCGCTCCCGAGATCCGGCTGGACCGTGGAGGCCGGTCTCCCCGTGGCCTACGCGGCGACGACCTTCGGCACGCTCCTCGGCGCCGACCTTCTGCGTCAGCCCCCGCTCTACGGGCTCCGCAGCTCCACCGTCTTCGCCATCGGCGGCGGGGGCGTGGGGGACCTCGTGTTCCTCTCCGGGCTCATCGCGCTACCGATCGCGTATCTCGTGTACCGACTGGCCCGCCGCGGCACCCCCGCCGATGCCGACCGCCCGATCGCCGAACCGACCCCCGTCGCGGCCCTGCGTCGCGCGCGCGCGGCGGCCCTCGAAGGCAGGAGCTCGGAAGCGATCACGGGCTCGGCCTCGGCGGTGCGCTCGGCCGTCGCGCTCCTGCGCCGCCTCGCGGGCCTTCCCCCGCCGAGCGACCCGGCCCGGCCGTGGGGGGAGATCGCCGTGCCTCCGTGGGTCTCCGCCGACCAGACGAACCTGGACGCGCTCGCGGAGCGCCCGACCGAAGAGCGGGGCGACGCCCAGCGGGCGGTCGTGACCGCGCGTTACCTCGTCCACGTCGCGCTCGTCCTCGCGCGAGCCCGGTTCGCGACGTTCGGCCGCCGAGCCCGCGCGTTCTCGATCGACCTCGGGTTGTTCACGGCGGTCGGCGCCGTCGGCTGGGCCCTGTTCGTCGCCTGGGCGAACCCGTCCGACCCGTCGACGTTGACGAGTCCCGAGCTGTTCCTCGTCACGACCGGCGCCGCGACGTTCGGATTCCTCTACTTCGTCCTCGCGGAATGGCTCTGGGGCTCGACCGTGGGCAAGCGGATCACGCGGATCGAGGTCACGGATCGTCGCCTCGCGCGGCCCGGGATCGTGAGCTCGCTCGTCCGGAACATCCCGAAGCTGGTGCCGCTCTACGCGGTGTCGGTCGCCGCGGTCCTCTTCGGGCTCTTCGCCCGGTACCCGACCATCGCCGTCTCCCCGACGCTGGCGCCGGGGGTCGCGATCGGGGTGGGCGTGGCCGCCGTCATCCTGGTCCTCGGACTCGGAATCCCCGGGCTCGCGAGCCTGCTGGCGATCGGCACCGGTCGGGAAGCCCAGCGGTTCGGCGACTTCGTCGCCGGAACGTGGGTGGTTCGACAGAGCCCCGCGGCTACGGTGCCGCGGGGGGCGGGGGTCCCGTCAACGCGCCCGGCGCCGACCCCGTACGGGTGATCGGGATCGCGATCGACGAGACGTTCGCGTCCCGGCCCTCGCGGTTCACGAGGCGCTCGGTGTCGATCGCGATCGGCCCGACGGCGACCTGACCCTCGAGGAACCGTCGGCGCACGACCTCCGCGACATCGACCGCCTTGGAGATCGCGTTCCCACGCGCCCGCACGACGACCGGGGCGATGCCGCTGTTCAGCTGCGCGACGACCTGGAAGACGTAGGTCATCGTCGGCTTCGTGCCGATGAACACGGTCGCTCCGGGCCCGGCTCCCGCGTTCACGGCCGCTCCCATCGGCCCTCGCTCAAATCCTTATTCGTCCCGGGCCCCGCGCCGAGGGGTCGCGCGGGATTCCCGCACAAACCGTTAAGGGAGGTGCCCCGTAGGCGGGCCGGGTCCTGCAGGGGTGGCCCAGCTTGGTCAAAGGCGCCAGGTTGAGGTCCTGGTCTCGTAGGAGTTCGTGAGTTCAAATCTCACCCCCTGCATACCACTCCGGTAGGTTCCGTGCCCGAACCCGTCGACCGGTGCCGTTCCTGCGGGGAGCCGCTCCCAGACGGAGCGCTCAGCTGCCCGTCGTGCGGCGCGGCCGTCGAGGACGAGTCGGACGCCCCCGACAACGGGTCGGCCGACGGCGCGCCGGAGAGCGATCCCCCAACGACGCCCCCGCCCGCGGGGGGGTCGGCCAGCAACGAGCTCGTGCGCCGGGTCGCGAAGTTGCAGGCGTGGGCCGACGGCGCCTCCGCCCTCGGGGTCACGCTTCCGTCGATGCCTCCCTGGGCCGAGGAGTTCGGGCGCGAACCGGGCGGGGCGGAGGGGTGGCTCGAGGTCGCGCGCGGCGTCGAGCGGCTCGCCCAGCGCCGCGTCGTGACCGCGCTCGAGGAGTGGGACCGCAAGACGAAGACGCGGCTCGCCCGCCTCGAGGCGTACAGCGTCGACGGCCGTCTCGAACGCGACCAGATGGAGGACGTGCTCCATTCGGCCCGCGCGGGCGACGTCGGTCAGGCGCTCGCGACGTTCCAGCAGGTCGACCGCGTCGTGACGCTCAAGGAGCGCCACCTCGACCAGGCGCGCGACGAGCTCGAGCGTCTCGTCTCCCTCCTCCGGGACATGGAGGCGCTCGGCCTCGAACCCCCCGAACCTCCCACCCAGGTCGGCGCCGACCTCGAGCGGGAGCTCCGCGGCGGGCGCCTCGCGCCGCTCAAGCAGCGCCTCCGCGGCGTGCGGCAGGAGGCGGTCGCGCGGCTCAAGCAGAGCCTGCCGCAGTACGTGACCACGTACGGCGAGTTCCTCCTGCGCGAGCGCAGCGACGGGCTCCCGATCGAGCTCGAGGCCTCCGAGCTCGCACGCGGGGCGCGCGAGTTCGTGCGGGGCCATCCCGAGGAGGCGCTCCGGCGCCTCCGCCTGCTCGCCCAGGTGCACGGCGCACCGGGCGGTCGCGCCGGCCGCGGCCCCGGCGGCGACGGCCCGAAGTCTACAGGAGCAGCTCGTACAGCCTGACGTCCTCGCCCCACCGGTGGCGGTGGAGGACGCCGGCCTCGGCGAAGCCGAGACGACGGAACATCGCGTGCGCGGCGGAGAACCGGTCGAGCGCGTCGACCCAGACCGTTCGGGTGCCGCTGTGGCGCGCCCAATCGACGGCCCCCTTCGCGAGCGCCGTGCCGACGGCCTGCCGACGGGCTTCGGGGGCGACGACGAGGTGGACGATGCGGCAACTGCCGTCGGCGATCTCGCAGCCGATCGCGCCGACGACCTTCCCGTCGCGCCGGGCGGAGAAGAACGTGATCCCCTCCATCCAGCTCGTGAACTCGAGCGGGCTCGGCGACCACGACTTCTGGAGCTCGGAGGGCAGCGCGGGCTGGAACGTCTCCCAGACCCGCTTGTAGAGCGCGCAGATCTCCGGGATGTCCGGGTGGGAGAGCCGTTCGACGACGACGGGAGCACCGACCGTCTGCTTGGAGGGGAGCTCGGCGGATTTCTCCTCGCGCCGGGCCGAACTGTTCTGCGCCAACTCTCCTTGGGCCCCTGCCGACGGTTCAGGCTCCGGAGCGTTCGACCCAACTAATACTTTCGCCGGGCACGGACGCGTCCCTCCCGGCGACGCGGTCCGATCGACCGCTCCGCTCGGGTCCGCTCACGGCAGCACGCGCGTCGGCGTCCGGGGGAACGGCGTCGCTTCCCGAATGTGCTCGCGGCGGGCGAACCACCGCACGAGCCGCTCGATGCCGATGCCGAACCCGCCGTGGGCGACGTTGCCGTGGCGTCGCAGGTCGAGGTACCACTCGTAGTCCGCGACGCTCGCTCCGATCTCGCGGATCCGCTCGGTGAGCCGTTCGATGTCCGTCTCGCGCAGGCTCGCCCCGACGACCTCACCGTACCCTTCGGAGCCGAGGAGGTCCGCGCCCTCGACGGTCCGCGCGTCGTCCGGCGACCGACGCATGTAGAACGCCTTGATCTGGTACGGGAAGTGGGTCACGAACATCGGCTGCGGCGAGCTCACCGTGAGCGCGCGCTCCTCGGCGGTGCCGAGGTCGCTCCCCCACTCGACCGAGAACCCCTCCTTCTGCAGCCGGGCGATCGCCTCCGCGTAGGTGACGCGGGGGAACGGCGCCTCGAACGCCTCGAGCTCCTTCGGGTCGCGGTCGAGGACCTTGAGTTCGGCCGAACGCCGCGTCGCGAGGTCGCGCGCCGCGCGGACGACCATCCGCTCGATGAAGCCGAGGAGCTCGTCGAGGTCGATCCACGCGAGCTCGACCTCCAGGTGGGAGTACTCGGTGAGGTGCCGGGGCGTCCGCGATTTCTCGGCGCGGAACGACGGGGTGAGGGCGTAGACGCGCTCGTGCGGGAAGAGGAGCGCTTCCAGGTACAACTGCGCGGTCTGGGCGAGGAACGCCGGCCGACCGAAGTAGTCGAGCGTGAACGCTTCGGCGCCGCCCTCGGCCGCGTTCCCGGTGAGGATCGGCGGCGTCATCTCGGTCACCTGCTCCTCCTCGAGGAAGAGTCGGAGCGATCGGAGCAGCTCGGCCTTGAGCCGGAACAGGGCGACCGACTCGGGCGCGCGGATCGCGAGATGCCGCTTGTCCAGCCGGAACTCCTCGGTCTGGTCGGCGAAGATCGGGAACGGCTGGCCGGCGTCGATCACCCGGATGGATTCGGCCCGCAGCTCGCGACCGCCCGGCGCCCGACGGTCGTCCGCGACGGCTCCCGTCACCTCGACGAGCCCTTCGACCTGGACGTGCTCCGCGCGGTCGAACCCCTCGTCCCCGAGCTGGTCCCGGCGGCCCGTCACCTGGACGACGCCCGTGCGGTCGCGCACGAGCGCGAACAGGATCCCTCCCGAGGAGCGCGAGCGCTGCACCCAGCCGCGGACCATCGTCCGCTTGCCGACCGCCCCGGGAGCGAACAGCTCCTCGATGAGCGATCGCGGGAGCGCGGCTACTGGTACTCCCGCCATTTGTGGCCGCACTTCGTGCACTCGAAGATCCGGGTCTCGGGCTCGTCCGCCCCGCGGGTCTGGCGAAGGACCCAGTACGCCGTGTCGTTGCCGCACTTCGGGCACGTCTCGCTCGCCGTCGGGAGGGTCGGGCCCTTCCCCCCCTCGATGACGACCATCGAGCGCCCGGTCGGGTTCGACTTCCCGACCTGGACGCCCCGCCCCATCGCGACCTTCGTCCCGCAGGAGGAGCAGACCCAGAGATTCTGCGCCTTATCCGGCCGCATGAGCCGCTTGCATTTCGGACAGAACATGGGAACGTTCGAAACCGGGACGACGCTATTTAATGACGGGGGCGGGCGGACGTTCGTCGCGCTAGAGAAGCTGCGCCTCGGTCCCGGCGCTCGACGGCGGCGCGTTCGCCGGAGCCACGCTCAGCGGGAGGGGTGACGGCTTCGCCCCGGGGGCGAGCAGGGCGCGGATGTGCTCGGTCCGTCGCGCGAGATCCTCCTTCGTCCCGATGTCGCGACGGACGTAGAAGTCGCCGCGGACGAACTTGAGCGCCTCGTCGACCCGGCGTCCGGCCTCGTGGATCGCGCTCGCTTCCCCGACCAGCGCGACGCCTCGGGAGGTCGATAGGCGGACGCGCCCCGGCCCCGCGTGCTCGACCGAGCCGTAGAAGAGGTGCACCCCGGTCGCCTCGATCGCGGGCTCGTCGACCGTGAGGACACCCCCCGCCTTCGGGTCGGCGCCGTACCCTGGCGGAACGAGGTACTTCACGACGGTCGCCCGGAGGCGGAACGCGACGAGATCCGGATCGATCCGACCGTTCGCACATTCGAGGAGCAGCTCATCAAAGTCCCCCTCCTCGTAGAGGGCGAGCACGTTCATCGCCTCGGGGTCGCCCAGCCGTGCGTTGAACTCGAGCAGCACCGGCCCGCGGGCCGTCATCATGAACCCGCCGTACAGGAACCCGCGGTACGGCATCCCTTCGGCTCGGAGCGCCTCGACGGTACGACGAAGGACGTCGACCGCGCGTTCGTGCTGCTCCGGCGGAAGGAACGGCAGCAGGTGGTCGCGCTGGGAGTACGAGCCCATCCCGCCGGTGTTCCGGCCCCGGTCCCCTTCGAGCGCCCGCTTGAAGTCCTGCACGGTCGGCATGGGGAAGAGGCCGGAATCCGAGACGAGGGCCATCAGGCTGAACTCCTCGCCTTCGACCTTCTCCTCGAGGACGACCCCGTCGCCGCCCCGCTTCAGGAGCTCCGTCGCGTACGCCGCGCCCTCGGCAGGGGTGGCGAAGTCCGCGCCTTGGACGCGGACCCCCTTTCCGCCCGTGAGCCCCACGGGCTTGACGACGAAGCCCGAGGGAAACTGTGCGACCGCCGGAGCGACCTCTTCGGGCTTCGAGACCGCGGCGTACCGCGGCTGGGCGTCGATCCCATGCTTCGCCAGCAGCTCCCGACAGAAGCGCTTCGACGTCTCGATGCGGGCGGCGGCTCGGCTCGGACCTACGACGGGGATACCGGCCCCCCGGAGGGCATCCGTGACACCGGCGGCGAGCGGCGCTTCGGAGCCGACCACCGCGAGCTGGACCTGCTCGCGCTGCGCCGCGGCGACGGCCGCGGTGGCGTCCGCGGGATCCGCGCGGACCGCCCGTCGGGCGATCCGGTCGAGGCCCGGGTTCGCGTTGGAGGAGACGACGATGAGCTCCGCGCCCGATCGGGTGAGGGCCCAGCCGAGCGCATGCTCCCGCGCCCCGCCGCCGAAGAGCGCGACCCGCATGCGGAATCGCCGCCGGCGACGGGATGCGGCTCATAACGATGGTGAAGCGCGCCCGGCCGACGGGCGGCCGAACTCGTCACCCTTATGAACGGGGCGTCGGTGGACGGCCCTCCCATGGACGTCCGCGTGGTGGAGAAGGAGCACGACGTGCTCCGCCTCGAGTTCCCGCGGGGCGAGGAGACGCTCCTCATCCCGCTCGTCGAGATGCTCCAGGCTGAGGAGAAGGTCGTCGAGGCGCGCTACTACCTCGGGCATCCGCTCCTCGACCGCCCGACGCTCTACCTCAAGACGAAGGGCGAGAAGCCGCAGCAGGTGCTCAAGCGGATCCTGAAGGACCTCGCCGACGTCTACGGCGACGCGCTCACGACCTTCGACAAGAAGGCCGAGAAGATCCGCAACTGACCCTCCTCCCCGAGTGACCCCCATGCTGAAGGAGTGCCCGCAGCACGGCTACTTCCGGGCCGAGAACTGTCCGGTCTGCAGCGGCCAGGGACGGTTCCTGATGAACGACCGGGAGCTCGACCATCTGGGACGGGTGATGACGGGGATCCTCCGGCACTTCCCGGACAAGTACGGGCTTCAGGTCGACGCGCACGGGTGGATCGAGATGGGTCAGCTCGTCCAGGCGATCTCGAGCCATCACCGGGGTTACCACTGGCTCCGCGCCCACCACCTGACCGCGATCGTCGAGACCGACCCGAAGGGCCGGTACGAGATCAAGGACGACCGGGTCCGCGCGACCTACGGCCACACGCTCGACGTCGACCTCGACCTCCCGACCGACAAGGTGCCCGACGAGCTCTACTTCCCGGTCACCCCCGAGGAGGCGGCGCTCGTCCTGGAGGTGGGACTGAAACCGTCCGACCGGAAGAAGGTCCATCTCTCCCGAACGGCGGCCGACGCCCGCGCGGCCGGCTCCGTGCGCACGCCCGAACCGGTCATCCTGGCCGTCGACGCCAAGACCGCCCGGAGCCGGGGCCTCGTGATCATGCAGGCGGGGAAGACCGTCTTTCTGGTCGACCAGGTCCCGCCGGAGTACCTCACGCGGCACGAGTCCGCCGAGCCGCCGCCGTCCGATTCTCCGGTTCAGGGCGGTCCGTAGTTCCCCGGCGGAGCGTCGGACCCTGGCGGGGGCCGGGGGAACGGTTCGCGAGGGGCGAAGCTCGTTCCGACATCATACCGTGCGGGGTTCCAACCGGGCAGGTCGCGCGGCTCCTTCGGTCGCTTTCGCCCGTACCAGACGGCCACCACGCTCGCGGCCACGATCGAGCCGAGCGACCCGGCGACCAGCAGCGGTACCGTGTAGTCGCGATGGAAGACGACCCCGACCGTCGTGACCCCTCCCGCGACGACGACGGAGCCAGAGGCCGGAGAGGCACGGTAGTCGCCGACGTACGGTATCGAGTAGGGGTACGAGCCGTTGGGCACCCCGAACGACACCACTGTCGAGTTGGCCGAATCGGTGGCGTTCCCCACGCTGACCGCCCACACCGAGTCGGGCGGGAGCCCGCTCTCCCGGAAGAGTACCGGCTCCGGGTGGGTCGTCAGTGGCGGTGGGGCCAGAAGCCAGGTATCCGCCAACTCCGCTCCTTGGTAACTGCCCCCGACGTCGGAGTAGACGGCTCCTCCAGCGAGCACCATCTCCGCGATCGCCGAGTCGTAGACGAGCGATCCGTCGGTGACCGCTGGGAGGCCGCCCTTCGTCGGGACGCGGAACCAGGACCCCCCTGCGAAACCCCACGTGTCGTTCGCGATGCCGACCCCGACCGCACCGGGACATGTGTCACAGACTCCCCCAACGAGCAGCGCGTACCCATGGGCGGGGTCGAAGCCAGCCGCCTCACCCGTGCGGGGCTCCGGGGTGATCGGTGAGGAGAGCTGCGTCCAATCTTGGCCGTCGAACTCCCAAGTCTGACTCCCGGCCTTCTGCGTGGCTAGGCCGAACTCACCCGAATCGAACGCCACCAGCCACTGGTGCAGCGGGTCTGGAGTCAACGTCTCCAGCGACCCCGCCGGCAGCGCAGGCGGAGCATGGGCGGTGTGCATCAGGCTCCACCCGCCGTCGTGGTACTCCCACGTGTCGTTAAGGCGGGTGTAGGGGGTCTGGAACCCACCGGAGACGACCACCGCCTCGAGCGACGCGTCGTACGCGATCGCCCCCTGGCACCGCGGCGGCGGAGCGATCGACCCGGGGAGGATCGTCCAACGGGCCCCCGAATACAGCCAAGCATCCCCGTAGCACGCGGTGGAGTTGGTCGCGTTCGCGCCCCCGAAGAGTATGGCCCCGCCCGCGGCGGGGTCGTAGGCAAAGAGCGGGTAGAGCCGGTGCGGCGGTGCGACGGCGACGGGGACCCGCCACCAGTTCCGACCGTCGAACCGATAGGTGTCGAGGAGCGAGCTGGAGTTCACGTTCGCGTAGGCGACGACGTATCCGTCCTTCGCGTCGTAGGTCGCCGCGGCGCCGCGCCCGAGGACGCCCCCGGCATAGTTCCACCCCGTTCCATTCCACTGGTAGACGTAGGGAGTGCCGGTGGACTGAACGATCGCGTGGATCTCCGGGTCCCAATCGAGAGCGACGAACGGGGCGGACGGAGCCCAGTCGGTCCGGAGAAAGCGCCACGCTCCGCCGGTGAAGCTCCAGGTCTCTGCGCGGGCCCCCGGATACGAAAACGACGCCGTGTAGAGGAGGATGGGTCCCCCACCGGGGTTGGAGGCCATCGATGAGACGGCGTTCGCGGGCGGCGCCGAGCCCGACAAGAGCTGGCTCCACCGGCCGCCGTGGAACGCCCAAGTGTCGTTGAGCTCCACCTCGGTGCATCCGAACGAACATCGGGTTCCTTGCCCGCCGAACAGCAGGAGGTACCCGTCGGCCGCGTCGAACTCGATGAGGGCGTGCGATCGAACGGGTGGGCCGATCGCCAGGCTCAGGTTGGTCCACGTCCCGTTGGAGTAGCTCCACGTGTCGTTCAGATCTCCGTTCGGTCCCGTCCCACCGAACAGGATGATCGAGCCCGTCGAGGCGTCCCACGCCATCGACGACCAGAAGCGGGAGGTCGGTGAGGCGGCGGGATGGAGCTGGGACCAATTCCCGCCCGAGTAGAGCCACGTCTCCATGGCGCCCCACGGAGGGGCGTAGGCGGCGGTACTTCCGGTCAGCAGCACCCCGTGGTCGGGTGGGTCGGAGGCGACGGCCCCCAAGGTGAGGTTGACGGGCGGTGCCTGGCCTCCCGTCAGATTCTGCCACATTCCCCCGGAAAAGGTCCATGTCAGATTGAACGGACCGGAAGGACGGTAGCCGAGGAACGGTCCGAGCCCCCCGAACGATAGCACATCGCCGCTCGAGGGATCGGTCGCGAGGAGGGCGGAGCCGGGATTGTATGCGGGGATGCGGGTCCATTGGCCCTCGCCGGAAAGAGCCCCGTTGGGACGGGCGAAAACGTCGCCGGTGGGACCGGAATCCCGGCCCTCAGGCCCGACCGCCGAGCTCGCCGAACGGGAGGAAGCAAGGGCGGGGGAGGCGGGCGCCGCCGGGAGGATCGCCACGGAGAGGAGGAGCAGGGAGGTCGCGGCGACCACGCATGCCAAGGTTCCCGGGCGTGCCCAACCCGGACCCGTGCCAGTCCGGATCCGGCGCCCGGGCATTGGTCCGCGGAAGGTCCCACGGGGCGATAAGTCCGGTTGGGAGGCCTCGGGAAAGCCCGGGGTTGACGGCGAGCCGTCGCTGCCGGCTACGGGCTGAACACGGCTCCAACGAGCCGGGGCCTCAACGTTTGGGCGGGGCCCGGTTCCTTCGGCTTAGCCGATGACGATGTTGGACATGTAGTCCGTCGAGGCGAACACCGTCACGTTCGTTCCGCTCGCGACGGGGAACGGGCTCGTCCAGACAAGGTAGAACGTGTCGGTGTACGGGGCGGCCCATACGATTCGCGCGGAGGTCTGGGGCGTGATCGACCACTGCGCCGCGTCGCCCTGATGGTGGAGGTACTGGACAAACTCCGTCGTATTGAAGATCCGGAACCCGACCGAAACCCCCGCCGGGGCGACAACCGAGTAGTTCCCCACGATGTAGTCCTCCCCCGTCACGTTGCCGGAGAGGTAGGTGACGCTGCCCGCGGGAATCACGTGGGCGCCGCGGGTGGTGAGCGGGTCGGCGTACGTCGGCGGTCCCGTAAGGACCGCGCCCACGAGCACGTAGCCGACCGCGACGATCGCAACGACGATCGCGAGGACCCGGAAGTTACGGAGCGCGAGGAATCGGAATCGGGTGCGTCGGGGAAGCATGCCCACCTCTCCTTCGTGAACGATCCGGTCCGAGCCGCACGTCGGGCACCGAACGTCGCCGGCAAGGAGCGCGTCCCCGCACGAGACGCACGTCCGCCACCCGGCGCGCGGGGGCGCGGGGGGGTCCGCCACGGGGCTCCGACTCCGGTGGAGCGGTTTTCCTCCCTTCGTACGAACCCCGCCGCGGCGCGCTTCCGAAATAGCCGAAGCGGTTGGTCACCCCGCGGTGGACTCGGCACCCCTCCATCCCGAACCGGGCCCGACCCCGCCGGGAACCGAACGGGCGAAGATCTACCTGGCGAAGTCCCTCCGCGCGGTCGCGTACGGGCTCCTCAGCGCCGCGCTGCTGCTGTACCTCGAATTCGACCTTGGCTTCACCACGCTCGATGGCCTCGTCATCACCTCGCTCACGCTGGTCGGATCCGCGGTCGCGAGCCTCGTGGGCGTGCGACCGGTCGCGCGACGCCTGGGAACCCGCTCCGGATTTCTGCTCTTCTCCGCCCTGTTCGTCGCTTCGGCCGCACTCCTGTACCTCTCGAGCGAGCCGGTCGTCGTGCTCCTCGCGGTACTGGTCGGTGGCGTTGCCGCCGCCTCGGCCGACAACGGTCCACTCGCGAGCCTCGACCAATCGATGCTCGCCTCGCTCACCGAGGGCGGAGACGCGGGGGAGACCTTCGCACGGTACAATCTGTTCGCGAGCTTCGCCAGCGCCGCGGGAGCCCTGCTCGTCGCGGTCCCCTCGGCGCTCACTCCGACGTCGGTTCCCCTTCTTCCCGGGGCCCCCCACGCGTGGGTGTGGCTCGCCTACCTCGCCCTCGCCGTCGCGATGCTCGGCGTCTATGCGTCACTGGCTCCCGTGGGCGATGTATCCCGACCGAAGGAGTCCTCGCACCGGCCCCCCACGGACCCCGTCACTCGGCGACGGATCTTCGATCTGGCGGCGCTCTTCAGTCTCGACGCGTTCGCCGGGGGCCTCGTCATCAATCCGCTCATCGCCGCCTACTTCGTCCTCGCGTGGGGAGCGGATGCGGCCGCCGTCGGGGAGATCCTGTTCGTGGTCGGTGCGGTCTCGGGGCTGAGCTTCCTCCTCGCGAGCGCGCTCGCACGGCGGTTCGGTCTGCTGCGCACGATGGTGGCGACCCACCTGCCCTCGAACGTGCTCCTGGCCGTCGTGCCGCTCATGCCGACGTTCGGGCTCGCCCTCGCGGCCCTCGTGGCGCGGTCGTCCCTCTCCCAGATGGACGTCCCCACCCGTCAGGCGTACTCGATGGCCCTCGTCCCGGCGGCCGACCGGGCTCCGACGGCCGCCACGCTTGCGGGCAGTCGCGGGGTCGCCCAGAGCATCGGACCGTTCCCCGGGTCGGCGCTGGAAGCGGCGGGATACCTCGGCGCTCCGTTCCTGATCGCCGGGGCGCTCAAGTCCGGCTACGACCTGGCCGTGTACGTCCGGTTCCGGCGCGTGGCGCTGGCCGGGGGCCCACGGAACGAAGCTACTTCCGGGCCTTCGGCGCCCCAAGGTTCACGATGATGTTCTTGCGACGGGTGTACTGCTCCACGACCCGCCGTCCCTGCTCGAAGCCGATCCCGCTCTCCTTGTAGCCGCCGAACGGCGACTGCGGGAAGGTCGTCGGGGGCTCGTTCACGGAGACCATCCCCGCCTCGAGCTGCCGGGCCACGGTGTGCGCCGCCCCGAGGTCGCGCGTCCAGACGGAGGCGAAAAGACCGTAGCGCGTCGCGTTCGCCACACGGACCGCCTCCTCGACGGACGCGACGCGGAACACCGAGAGCACCGGCCCGAAGATCTCCTCCTGGGCCGCGCGGTGGTCGGTCGGCACGTCGGTGACGACCGTCGGCTGCATGAAGTTCCCTTCGGCGAGCGGGGCGTCCGTGAGCCGACCCCCGCCGCTCGCGACGTGCGCGCCCGAGCTCCGGGCGTCGTCGACGAAGCCGAGCACGCGCTGGAGGTGGTCGGACGAAACGACCGGCCCCATCTCGACCCCGTCGGCGAGACCGGGACCGACCTTGAGGCCCTGGGCGATCTTGGCGACCTTCTCGACGAGCGGTTCGTGCACGCCCTCGAGCACGACGAGCCGCGAGCCCGCCCAGCACATCTGGCCGGCGTTCCCGAAGATGCCGTAGCCGATCCCCTTCGCCGCCCGGTCGAGGTCGGCGTCGGGAAGGACGATGACCGGGCTCTTGCCACCGAGCTCGAGCGTGACGGGGATCACCCGGCGCGCGGCCAACTGGGCGATCCGCTGGCCGACGTCGCCGCTCCCGGTGAAGGAGACGCTCCGGCATCGCACGTCGGCGACGAGCGCCTCACCGACGTCCGCGCCGGCGCCGGTGACGACGTTGAAGATCCCGTCCGGGACGCCGGCCTCCTTCGCGAGCGGTGCGAAGCGGAGGGCTGTGAGCGGGGTCAGGCTCGCCGGCTTCAGCACGACGGCGTTGCCCGCGGCGAGGGCCGGCGCGACGGAGCGGACCGAGAGGAGGAGCGGGTAGTTCCACGGCGCGATGTGGACCGTGACCCCGAGCGGCTCGCGCAGTGTGTAGTCCAGGCGCGCGCCGGGAACCGGTATCGTCTCGCCTTCGATCTTGTCGGCCAGCCCCGCGACGTACTCGAGCGTCCGAACGACGAACCCGATGTCGCCCCGCGACTCGCGGAGCGTCTTGCCCATGTTCCGCGTCTCGAGCTTCGCGAAGACGTCCGCCTGATCCTCGAGGAGCCGCGCGAGCCGGTAGAGCGCGCGTCCCCGACGGCTGCCGTCGTCGTCGGCCCAACCCGAGCCCCGGAACGCCCCGTCGGCGGATTCCATCGCGTGCCGCGCGTCGTCGACCGTCCCGACCGCGACGCGGGCCGTGGGCCGATTGTTCGCGGGATCGAGGAGCGTACGCTCCTCCGCACCGCCGCCCGGCGCCTCCGCGCCGTTGACGAAGAGACCGAACCGCTCGACCGAGGAGTCGCCGGACATGGACGGAGCGGCGCCGAGCGTCGACCCCCGCTTAATGGTGACGCGGCGCGCGGCCGCGGTCGGTCTCGAGGGCGTACTCCCGACCTTTCCACACAATCGGCCGACGCCGGAGCCCCCTCGAAAGCGACGTCGCAACGACGACCAGGTAGTACCCCACAGCGAGGGGAAAGAGCAGGCCGTACACCGCCCGGCCCCGGACGGCGCGGGTGAAGACCACGTGCTTCGCCAGCAGCGCGCCCGCGACGAACGCGCCGAACAGCGCGACCGGGAGGGACCCGCCCGCGACCCCGATGGGAAGGATCGCGAACGGCGCCCAGAACAGCGCGACCAGCGCAGCGAGGAAGCCCAGCTGGCGGGCCGCCGAGAACCGTTCGTCGTGGACGTTCTTGAGCAGGCCCTCGAACATCTCGGGTCGACTCCGGTACATCCGCGTCGTGATCAGTCCGGGCGACCAACCGATGCGCAGACGGAACCCGCGCGCTCGGAATCGGCGAGCCAAGGCGACGTCTTCGAGCACCGCCGTCCGAACCGCCGCATGCCCCCCGATGGCGTCGTAGGCGGAACGGCGCACCAGCAGGTACTGGCCGTTCGCCATCGCGGCGCGCGAGCGGTCGCGATTGACGCGGGGGGCGCGGAAGTACGTCAGCACCATCTGGACGTAGAACGGCAGGATCAGATTCTCCCAGAATCCGCGCATCGCGACGCGGGGCGCGAGCGAGGCGAGGTCGGCGCCCTCCCGCATCGCCCACCGGACCGTGCTCGCGACCGCGCGGGGATCGTACCGGACGTCCGCGTCCGTGAACAGGATCCACTCGGAGGAACTCTCCCGGGCTCCTTCGTGGAGCGCCCAATTCTTCCCAACCCAGCCGCTGGGCAACGGCGGCTCGTCGAGGAGCCGCACGCGGTCCGACCGGGCCTTCACCGCTTCCCTCGTCCCGTCGGTCGAAGCCCCGTCGACCACGACGATCCCGAGGTTCGGGTATCGCTGGGCGGCCAGGTCGTCGAGGCAGCCGGGCAGATCCTCCTCCTCGTTTCGGGCCGCTACGATCGCGGTGACTGTCGGCAGGGCCCGCTCGTCGCCCGAAGGCTCAGGGTCGAGTCGGGGCATTCGCGCCGCAAAGTAGAGCGCGGCACCGTGGAACGACAGCACGACGACACCGAAGGCGAGCAGCGCCCCGGCGACGAGGAGCGGGAGCAACGCCCGTGCCCAGTCCCCGCCTAATTAAGGCGAGGCTGCTCGGCTCCGCGCCGATGGCGGACACCGTCGTGCATCCCCGTATCCGAGCCGGGGTTCTGGAGGACCGCCTCTACCAAGGCAACATCGCCCAGAGCGCGGTGGCGAGAAACACGCTCGTAGTCCTGCCGACCGGACTCGGCAAGACCACCATCGCGCTCCGAACGATGGCCGAGACATGGGATCGGGCCCCCACGCGGTCCCTGCTGTTCCTCGCGCCGACACGCCCTCTCGTCGTGCAGCACGCCCGCTCGATCGAGGCCGCGCTCGTCGGACCCGAACCCGTCGTCCTCACCGGGACGATTCCTCCGGCCCGCCGTGCCGCGCTCGTGAACCCGCCCCAAGTGATCGTCGCGACCCCCCAGGTGATCGCGAACGACCTCGCCCAGGGCGGGCTCCGCCTCGACCCGTTCGCGTTGATCGTGTTCGACGAGGCGCACCGCGCCGTGGGGGAATACCCCTACGTCGCGATCGCCGAGGCGAATCGAGAAGGACCGCGCGCTCGGGTGCTCGCGATGACGGCGTCCCCCGGTTCCCAGCTCGAGCGCGTGCGGGAGGTGTGGGCGAACCTGGGGATCGAGCACTTCGAACTTCGCACCGCCGAGGATCCCGACGTGCGACCCTACGTGCACGACATCGGCGTCGAGGTACGGGAGGTTCCGGTACCCGCGGAGCTGCAGCAGCTCGCGGTGCTGCTCCGTGCGGCGGTCCGTCGCCAGACCGAGCAGTTGCGCGCCTTCGGACTCCTCGGCGCCACCGAGGCGACCCGTCGCGAACTCCTCGCGGTCGGCGCCACCATCCACGGCCAGATCGAGGGGTATCGAAGCCGGGGGGAGAACGTGCCCCCGAGACTCTGGACGGTGAACACCGCCCACGCCGCGGCGATGAAGGGCCTCCACGCGCTCGAGCTCGCCGAGTCCCAGAGCGTCGACGGGCTTCGGAAGTTCCTCGACGAGCAGGGAGAGCCGAAGCGCGGCCGTGTATCCCCCGCCCAGCGGGCGTTCGTGGGCGACCCCGACGTGGTCCGCACGCGAGCAGCACTAGGTTCCACCGAGCTCGAGCATCCGAAGGTCGCGATGACGGTCGAGATCGTCTCGCAGGAGCTCCATGCCGCACCCCTCTCGCGCGTCCTCGTCTTCGCGCAGTTCCGGCGCACGGCCGAGCAACTGGTCGGGGAGCTCGCCCTCCTTCGGGATCCGGCCGTGCGCCCGGCCCGGTTCGTGGGTCAGGCCTCCCGAGGAGCGGACGTCGGGATGACGCAGAAGGAGCAGGTCGAGCTGCTCGATCGGTTCCGTTCCGGAGCCGTGAACTGCCTCGTGGCGACGTCGGTAGGGGAGGAGGGGTTGGACGTCCCGTCGACCGACCTGGTGATCTTCTACGAGCCGGTGCCGGACGTCATCCGGACCATCCAGCGGCGGGGTCGAACGGGTCGGTTCCGGGCCGGTCGGACGATCGTTCTCCAGGCGCCGGGGCGGGACGTCGTGCTGCAACGGGCGTCACGGGCCCGGGAACGTAAGATGGTCGAGATCCTGGACCGGGTCGAAGAGGAGTCGCGGAAGGGGTCGCTTCGACCCGCTGCTCGGCGGACGGTCCAGCAGCAGCTGCCCGGCTGAGGCGTCGGCGCGGGATCACCGCCCGGTGCTGCCGAAACCGCCAGAGCGACCGCCGACCGGCGGGACCCGGCCCCAACGGAACTCGGTGGCGTGGTCGGCGGCCAGGCGTACCTGAGCGATGCGGTCGCCCGCGGCGATCGCGTACGATCCCTTCCCGAGGAACGTCAGCGGCACCTTGACCTCCCCCGAGTAGTCGCGGTCGATCGTTCCCGGAGCGTTCACCATCAACACTCCGCGGGAGGCGAGGCCGCTCCGTGGGCGAACCTCCAGGAACGTGCCGGGCGGCGCGCGGAGCTTGACGCCGGTCGGTACGAGATCGACGCGCCCTCGGCGAAGTTCGACGGCTTCGGCCGCGTGGAGGTCGAAGCACGCCGACCCCGGGGTCGCGCGGGCGGGCAGCCGGGCTCCGTCCGAGATGCGCTCGACCGTCACGCCCAACCGTCGTGCCGCCGCCACGGCCGGTCCGGACCGGGCGGCGCTTTCACCGTTGCGCCGGTGGGGCCGGCCCGCGACGCCGCCGCCGATGCTCACGCGACCGGAGGACTGCCGGCCAGGAACCGGGCGACGAGATGGCCTTCGGCGCGACGCAACAGCTTTCCGACGGCCGGTGGGCTCACCCCGATGACCCGCGCGAGCCGCGTCAGGGTGATCCGCCTCGGCACCGCGTAGTAGCCCAGCGTCCAAGCCCGCGCGAGCGCCGTCTCCTGCCGCGGGGAGAGCGTGCGGGGCTCGCGGGCGACCGCGTACGGCCGCGGCGTGGTCCGGACCACCCGGAACGGCAGGCCCTCGGTCTTCAGGCGCCGAAGTACCCGCCGCACAGACCGTTCCTCGCCCCGCAGGGAGGCGACCACGCGCTCGGGCGTCAGCAGGAACGGAGCGGCGGGCGTCACCCCGCCGCCGGCCACGTCCAGCAGCCGACGCAAGGTCGGGGCGTTCCGCTGACGAACGAGGAGAATGTAGTCCCGGGTCCGCGGCCGCCGCTCCACGAGCTCGAAGCTCTCGAGCCCGTACTCGCGCCGGATGCGGCGGGTATCCCGCTCGAGCTCGCCCGCGGTCCGCAGCGCACCGCGTCGGCGGACCCGCAGCAACTGGAGCCGCCAGCCGTGCTCGAGCCGGAGAGTCTCGAGGAGCTCGACCTCCTCGACGCGCCGGAACACCTCCCGCGGGACGACCCCGATCGACTCGAGATCGGCGGTCGCGAATTCGAGCGTGACCGCCTGCATCGGACGGGATCGGGGACGCGATCAGGGGTTTCGATATGAACCTTGACAGGGGCCGCGCCCCGCCTTAAATATGCCCCGCCGCTCCTCGAGGGAGATGGGGTTCGGGGCCCTCGGAGAGTTCCTCGCGGAGCTCGAGTCCGCGGGCGACCTTCTGCGCGTCCGCACCCCGGTGGCTCGGGACCTCGAGATCACGGAGATCACCCAGCGTGCCGTCGCCCGCGACGGACCCGCCCTCCTCTTCGAGAACGTCCCGGGGGCGACGATGCCGGTCGCTACGAACGTGCTCGGCTCGCACCGGCGGATCGCCCGCGCGCTCGGCGCGGCCGACCTCGGTTCGGTCGCCGACAAGATCGGGCGGCTCGTTCGGCTTCGACCGCCGGCCGGGGTCGTCGGCGCCCTCAAGGACCTCGGGGGGACGCTCGCCACGCTCGAGCTGCTGCGCAACCTCGGACCGAAGCATCGGAGTTCGGGCCCGTGCCAGGAGGTGGAGGAGGCGAACGTCGACCTCGACCGATTGCCGATCCTCCGCTGCTGGCCCGGCGACGGCGGGCGGACGATCACCTTCCCGGTCGTAGTCACGAGCGACCCCGAGACCGGCGAGCCGCACACGGGGGTCTACCGGCTGCAGCAGTACGGCCCCGACACGCTCGGGATGCACTTCCAGGTCCATCGGGTCGGGGCGAACAACTACCGAAAGTGGGCGGCCCGCGGCGAGCGGATGCCGGTCGTTGCGGCGATCGGCTGCGACCCCGCGACGGTCCTCGCCGGCCTGGCTCCCGTCCCCGAAGGGGTCTCCAACTTCGTCTTCGCGGGGTTCCTCAACGACGCTCCCCTTGAGCTCGTCAAAGCACGGAGCGTGGACCTCGACGTGCCCGCGCAGGCGGAGGTCGTTCTCGAAGGATACGTCGACCCCGTCGAGCGGCATATCGAGGGCCCGTTCGGCGACCACACGGGCTACTACTCGGCTCCCGAACCGTTCCCGGTGTTCCACGTGACGCGCGTCACCCGACGGGAGCGGCCGGTCTACTTCACGACGGTGACGGGGAAACCGCCCACCGAGGACGCCGTGATCGGCAAGGCGATCGAGCGCGTGTTCCTCCCGATCGTCCGGCTCGTCATCCCCGAGATCACCGACATGAACCTCCCGATGGAGGGGCTGTTCATCAACGTCGGGATCGTGGCGATCCGGAAATCGTATCCCGACCACGCCCGAAAGGTGATGCATGCCCTCTGGGGGCTGGGGCAGCTGATGTTCCTCCGCTACATCGTCGTCGTCGACGAGGACGTCAACGTCCACGACCTCGGCGAGGTCCTCTACCGCGTGGGCCTCCAGGCCGACCCGGCGCGTGATCTCGAGCTCGTCCAGGGGCCGGTCGACCAGCTGTCGATCTCGAACGCGGTGGCGAACCTCGGCGGGAAGGTCGGCGTCGACGCGACCCGCAAGCGCCCCGAGGACGGGTTCCCGAGGCCATGGCCCGAGGAGATCCGGATGGATCCGGGGGTCGTCTCGAAGGTCGACGCCCTGCTCCGCTCCGACCCGGTCCTGCGCCGACTCCTCGGACCGAACGTCGCATCGTGAGACCTCCCGCCGCCGCCCGGCCCTCGCGGCTCGCCGAGGTGGGCCGCTTCCTCGAGATCCAGAATCTGGGGCTGAACCTTCCGTTCGCGGTCGCCTTCCTCCTCGCCGCCGCCCGGGGGGTCCCGTCGTGGTGGGTCACCGGCCTGATCGTTGTGGCGTTCGTTGCCGCCCGGAACGCCGGGCACAGCTTCAACCGCTGGGCGGACCGCGGCTACGACGCCGCCAACCCCCGCACCCGAGGACGGGCGCTCCCGAGCGGTCGACTATCGCCGACCTTCGCGCTGACCGTCGCCGTCCTGAGCGGGGGTCTCCTCATCGTGGCCGCGGGCCTCCTGAATCTGCTCGCCCTCGCGCTCGCACCGGTCGCGCTCGCGCTGATCTTCGTCTACAGCTACACCAAGCGGTTCACCGCGCTCACGACCCCGTACCTCGGACTGGTGGAGGGGATCACGCCGGCGGCGATCTACATCGCGGTCACGGGCACGCTCCCCTGGTTCGTCCTCACGGCGGTGGGCGCGCTCGTCGCGTGGGGGACCGCGTTCGAAACGGTCCACAGCCTGGGCGACGTCGACGCCGACCGAGCGGCGGGGCTGCGTTCGCTGCCGGCCCGGTGGGGGCCCGAAAGAGCCCGCCGGGCCCTTCCGCTCTTCCATGCGACCGCGGTCGGACTGTTCGTCGCCTTCGTGTTCCTCGCGCGGCTCGCCCCCCTCGGCCTCGTCGGCGTCGTCCCGATGATCGTCGTCGCCGGGTACGTGGACCTCACGCTCGCCCAGCGTCCCCGCAACGTGCTTCGACCTTTTCGACTGCACTTCGTCGCCGCCGCAAGTTTCCTCGCGGGGGTCGCGGCGTCATTGTTCGCGGGGTCTCTCTAAGGATTGGGGCCCCGTTCCGGGGTACTTCGAGCGCGAACGCGCGGTTCTCCGCGACGCTGGCGGTACGTTCCTGCGCCAAATCTTATGGTCGACTCCCCGGTCTTCGCCTCGCCATGCCGCAGGTCATGATCGGACTCTCCGCGCGCGACTACCGGACCACCAACGACGTGTGGCGCATGGCGAAGCGCCACCTCAACCCCCTCGTCCGACGGCGCATCGGTTGGCGGGGCCGTTCGAGCTTCCTGCGCCAGCTCATCCTGTACGGTTTCGAGCGAGCGAGCGAGAACCCGGGGGAGTTCCTCCGCTCGGTCCGGGATACCCACGACCCGATGTTCGGCAAGCGGGGCCGATCCGAAGCCGGCGCCGAGCGGCGCGAGCAGCTCGTGACCGCCTGGGAGGCGTTCTTCCCCGCCGGTGCCCCGTCGCGAGGACGGGGGCGAAAAGCCGCGGAGAAGACGTAACCCGCCGGCCGAACCGCTTACGGTCGGTTCCCCTGCTCCTCGGCCCATGCCCCGGGAGGTCGAGCGGCTGGAAGGACTCTCGACCCCAAGCCGGGCCGACCTCGGTCCGTTCCGCATCGCGACACCGGGGCTGCTCCCGGTCCGCGGGGTCGAGGGAGTGCCGTTCGACTCCGCCGGGCTGGGTATCGAGCCGGGTTCGCCCGCCGGATGGGCGATGCTTCATCGCGAGAACGTGCTCACCGACGGCCGCTCCCGGTTCGTGCTCGACTTTCCGATCCCGGCGCCGGAGGTCGGCGCGCCTCCGACGGAGGCCGCGAAGGTCGGCGAGGGGGTCGTATCGATCCATTGGCCGCTTCCCGATGCGGGCTGGGAGAATGCTCGGGCCGGCCGGCCCGACGCGGTCGTCCTCGCGAACGCGGCCGCGCTCTACGACGAGGGGCGGCCGTTCGTCCTGGCAGTCGGCGACATCCGCCGGCGTCTGGGCTCCCATCCGCTCCTCTGGATCCCCCGCGTCGCGCTGCCCCATCGGCTCGCCCTGCTCGCCTACCTCGGAGTCGACCTCGTAACGAACCACGAAGCCGTGGCGTGGGCGCTCCGTGCGTTCCACCTCGACGCCCAGCTCGGTCCCATCTCCGCCGAAGCCTCGACGTTCTCCGACGCGGTGTGTCCGACGTGCTCCTCCGGGGGCTCGAGCGGGCGGATCCGGTGCGCCGTCGACCGGATGTCCCAGGAGATCGGCTTCGTCCGCGCGGCGGCAAGCCACCATCGCCTGCGCGACCTCGCCGAAGCCCGTCAGGTCGCCGAGCCAGCCCTCGCCGAACTGCTCCGCTACGCCGACCGAGAGCTCGCGGACCTCCTCGAAGAACGAACCCCGGTCACCGCTTCCGCCCCCGTCTCCTACGTGTTCGCCGAGTCGCATCGACGGCCTGAGGTCGCCCGCTTCATCGACCGACTGCGGAGGCGGTACGTCCCGCCGGCTTCGAAGAAGGTGCTCCTCGTCGTCCCCTGCTCCCGGACGAAGCCGTACCGGAACTCGCGAACGCACCGCGCTATTGCACGGGCGTGGGAGGGGCTCGCTGCTCCCCATCGCATCCACGTCGTATCCGTCACTTCCCCTCTCGGGCTCGTCCCGCGCGAGCTCGAGGACGTCTACCCCGCGCGCCACTACGACATTCCCGTCACCCACACCTGGGCTCAGGAAGAGCGCGAGCGTGTCGTCGGCCTCCTGAGGCACCTCCTCGACCGCGGTCGGTACGACCGGGTCGTCGTCCACCTGGATGCCCAAGAGTACGGCTTCATCACGGATGGGATCCCGACCGAGTTCGCTGCCGCATGGACGTCCGAAGGCGACCGCCCGACCGCCCCGGGGTCGATCGACCGCCTGCGTCGGGACCTCGGGGCCGACCCCGCCCTGAACTCGACCGAACGCCCGGGCCCGATCTCGACGGTTCTCGAGGAGCTCCGTGAGGTCGCTGCCTTCCAGTTCGGACGCGCGTTCGCCGAGTCGCTGTTCGCTCCGCCGGTTCGGCTGCACGGGCGGCCGTGGTTCCAACGCCTCTCGGACGGAGGGGGCGTCGATCTCGCCACCTGGCGGGAAGAGCGCGGACTGTTCCAGCTCACCGTCCCGGGAGCCCGCCGGGCAGGTTCCGCCGGGGCGCTCGCGGTGACCGTCGCCCCCGGTTTCGAGCTCCGGGGCGACCTGTTCGTGGGGGGCGTAGCGGAGGCGGACCCGGCGATCCGCGTGGGCGACGCCGTCACGCTCGTCCGCGACAACGCCCCGTTCGCCGTGGGCGAGGCGGAACTTCCGGGTCGACTGATGACCGAACTCCGGCGCGGGCGCGCGGTTACCGTGCGCCATCGTGCCGGTGGGTCCGCGACTCCGGGCGCGCCGACGGCTCAGGTCGGTTCCTCTCGCTAGCCGTGGGTGGGGGATAGCCTCGACGGCTCTGCTCGGGGGGGCGAGCGCCCCCCGCCCGCGCCCCGCTATCGAATAAGGAGGCAGTGGCCCCCGTCACCTCCGGAAGGGGAGCGACGAAGATGTTCGTTCAGGTTCGGCTCGATACGTGGATCGTGCGGAACGTCTCGGTGCTGAAGCGCGGGCTCGCGATCGTCTTCGGCGTCCTCTGGCTGATCGACGGGACGCTCAAGTTCACGTCGGGGTTTGTGGCGAGCTTCCCGGGCGCGGTCCAGAACGCCGGGGCGAACGCGCCGGGCTGGCTGTCGGGATGGTACTCCTTCTGGTACGCCCAGGCGAACGCGAACTCCGCGGCGATCGTGGATACCGTGGGGATCGTCGAGCTCGCGCTGGGAGCGGCCCTCGTCCTCGGGTTCCTCCGGAAGATCGCCTACACCGGAGGCATCGTGCTGAGCCTCCTGATCTGGGCCGTGCCCGAGGGGTTCGGCGGACCGTACAGTTTCGGCTCCGGCGGGACGGACGCCGGGACCGGCGTGGTGTACGCCCTGATGTTCGTCGGGCTGATCGTCATCAACGCGACCTTCGGTCCGAGTCGGTGGACGGTCGACGCGCTTCTCGAGAAACGGTGGGCCGGCTGGACACGGCTCGCCGAGATTCGGGGTCCTTGGGTCCGGGCCGCGGCGCCTGCCGGTTCGCCTCCCGTCCCATGAGGGTCCCTCCTTCGGGAGAGACCGGGATCTTCGAGGGACCGGGAGCCGCATCGTGGCGGGACCACGGTCTGACGCAGTCCGGTGGCCAGCAGTAACTTTGTACCGGACTCGGTCCCGCCGATGGGCCGGTGGTCTAGCGGTGAGGACGCCGCGCTTACAACGCGGAGCTCGACGGTTCGAATCCGTCCCGGCCCATCGAGAGGGATATTCGCCCTCTTGCCTCGCGAAATCACGGGTAACTCACCCGCCCGCGGCCTCGAACCGCTAGGTCGCATTCTGCGCTCCGAGTTCAGATCGAGGAGCGGCGAACTTCGGTAGCTGAGCTTCACGCCCTCAGAGGGCGTTGGAGGGAGGGCGCGGCTCGGTCCGCCGCGTCGTTGAACGGGGACATGGAACCCGTGCCGCCGGCTGCGTCGCAGCTTCGTTGGAGAGGTCTTTAGCCGCACCGAGCGTCGACCGAATTCACGGTCGGATGTCCGGTGTTCCAAGGGCCGGGATCGGCGTGACTGCCACGCTCCTCGGGGTGGTCGTCCTTCTCGGCGCCGCGACACCCTCGATCGCGAGGGCAGGCGTTTGGGCGAACCTGTCGCACGCTCCGAATCCGGCCACGCCGGATCGATCGGGCTACTCGCCTCCTCCTCGATCTGCTAGTACTGTGTTACAGCCTTCCCAAGTAACCGCTCGACAGGCCACTCCTGCGGATACGCACGGCGCCCGATCGGATCGTCCGGCGGCAGTTGGCCCGTATCCAAGGACGGTACTCGTTGAAGCCTTCACCGGGGTCTGGTGCCACTACTGTCCGGACGAGTCGCAGGCGCTCTACAACATCGACCAGCAACAAAGCCCCTCAGTGGTTGCCATCGCCGAGTTGCACGGATGCGCAGCGCCGCCCCCGAATTGCCTCGAGGCATACGTTCCGCCTGACGGGACGACCGACGCTCGCGGCGCCTACTACCATCTTCAGGGCTATCCGACCGTCTTTTTCGACGGCCAGCACGGGCTGATCGGCCAGGAGGGCAGTACCGAGGCGTACTCGCAGAACGTCTATTGGGACGCCATCCAGAACGCCTCGAAGGTACCAGGGAACGTCTCCATCGCGCAGACGGTGGTCCTCTCCGGCACGACTGTCCGTGCGGCCGTGGGGATCACGTCGGGGGTCAACGGGACGTACAACGTGATCACCTACCTCCTCGAGTACATCAACAAGACCGGCGTCTCGAACGGGTACGGGCCGCACAGCATCGGTTACGTCGTCCGGGCCACCGTCCACAACCACCCGATGACGGTCACGATGGGCCAGACCTTGGGCTTTAACGCGACGGAACCGCTCAACTCTACGTGGAACCGGTTCAACCTGAGCGTGCTCTCATTCGTTCAGGACAACACGACGAAGATCGTTCAGAACGCGTACCTGACACCGTCGATCAATTGGAGCGCCCAATGGTTCCCCGTTACGTTCGTCCGGAGCGGCTTGCCACCCGGGACCCCCTGGTCCATCACGCTGAACGGATCAAAAACCGCCACGACCGGCACGCAAATCCAATACTCAGTTCATCCCGGAACGTACAGCTTTGTCGCTGAGGCGCCTGGCTATCAATCGAACCTGAGCACGGCCAATCCGTCCATCGGAACAGTTGCGGTCGAGGGATTTGGGACGAGCGTCTCTGTCGTATTTCACCGGGTGAGCTATCAGCTCGTCTTTCACGAAACCGGACTGCCCACCGGATCTGGTTGGGGAGTCCTCATCGGGAGCGAGTCCCAAACCTCGTTCACGAGCAATCTGACCTACACCGAGCCGAACGGCACGTACGGTTACGTGGTACTCCCGGTAGCGGGTTATGTTGTTCCGAGTTCCGGCCTCGCGTTCATCAACGGGAGCGATTTGATCGTAGCGGTGGGATTCCGGCCGCTCACCTATCCGATCGTCTTCGTCGAGTTCGGTCTTCCGCCGGGCTCCAACTGGAGCGTAACCATCTCGAACCTCTCGACCGGCTTCAATCTGACGAAGAGCTCAACGAGCAACTCGCTGGTCTTCTTTCTGTCGAACGGGACGTACTCCATCGGCTTCTCCCTCCCTGCCGGATACTCGGGGAACGCTTCGTCGACGAGCATCACCGTCGCGGGATCGATGGTGACCGGACCCGTCATTCACGCCCAGGCCCCTTCGCCTCCCGCCTCTCCAGCAGTCCGACCGGGGAACACTTCTGTGTTCGCAAGCCTGCCGCTTCTGGCCTGGCTCGCACTCGAAGTCGCCGTGGCGGTGTGCATCGCTCTGGTCGTCGTTTGGGTTCGCCGTCGCCCCCCCAAGCCGATCGGTCAGAGGCGATAGCCGTCGGGTCGCCCGGCGAGAGGCGTCCTCCGATCGACCGGGCGGACGCCAGAGAATCCGCGGTTCCAGACATTCGTCGGTTCGAATCCGTCCGGGCCCATAACCACTTTCTTATAGAACCCAGCCGAAAACCGGCTCGGAATCGGGCTGAACAGGCCCAGACTCCCGCCGCCACCAGGGCCATGCGGGCGGTCCTTGAAACGTCGCCGGGGGTGGTCGGGTGACCCTCCCGTACGCCGAGATTACCTTCCTTGTCGATCGGGGCAGCTCCGACTCCGCCCTGATCGCTCCACGCTTGGTCTGCGAACGCTGTCGCCTGAACGCCCAACACAATCTGACTCTTCGCATCTCGTTCTGTCCGATCCACGGCTTCGCAGCCGGACTGGTGGAAATCCGACTCACCGGGTACGCGCGCGCACGGGGAGCCACGGGGTGAGTCTCGTGCAACGCCCGTCGTCTCCGTCAGTGAAGGCTCCCTCCGAGCCCGTTCCGGGCTCCCCGATCCTCTCTAAATCCCCCGAGTTCCGGGACATGAACTACGGTAGTTCCGGTACCGGAACTGCCCCTGTTCCGGGCCCGGAACTCCCTCACCCTCCCACCTCCCAGCGCCACCTTTGGCTCTCGGACCGGACTTGGTCCGAGTTCCGGCACGTCCAACGGATCGTCTCCCAGCGGGGCCTCGTAGGCTCCTCAGGTCGGGGGAGAGGCCGGGGCAGATCCGGAGGACGGCCCCCTATCGCCGACGCGACGCTCTTGGAGCTGCTGGAGGCCTACCGCTGGCGGCAGCGCGTGTGCGCGCGCGCTGCGGCTCCCCGCAAGGTCGACGAAGCCGCCATTCGGGCCCTGCGGGTCTTCTACGCCCCCCACCCGTTCGGCTGGCTCGCGCCGTTTCCAGCGGTCGACCGGATGGTCGTCCAGACCTTCCCGAGCTACCGGCCCCCTCGACGGCTCCACGTCATCGCCGGATTCTGCGAGAACGGTCTCCTCCGCCCAACGTGGAGCGACGGAGAGGAGTGGATCATCGTCGATTCGGCCCCTCCGCCGACTCGGGTTCCCGACTACCACTACCTCCGAGGCAACCTCGGCTGCCGACCACTCGACCAGGAGGCGACTCTCGCCGGATGAGCGAGACCGTCGAGCTCCGGCTGCTCAGCCGCCGCGAACTGGAAAACGTCGTCCTCCTGCTTCAGGGCTACGCTTCCCGGCTCAACTCCGTCGTGGAGGAGTTCACCAAGCCGGAGTGGCGCGTTCGGAGTGAGTGGGACCGAGTGCGGGCGGAGTTCGCCCCACGAGTCCAGTTCGCTCGTGACGTCGCCGTCGAGCACCGGATCCGGCGGGCGAGTACGGCCCGGAATGAACGCTTCTGGCGGAACCTTGAGGAGGCGACGTGATCCCCACGGACCTTACCCCGACCATCCTCGAGGGCGACGTAGGGAAGGTTCTCGCTCGACTCCCCGACGATTCAATCCAATGCGTGGTCACCTCGCCTCCGTACTGGGGCCTCCGGGATTACGGTCTTCCCCCCGTCCTCTGGGGCGGCGATTCGTCGTGCCGGCACAGTTGGGCAAAACTCCCGCCGCGACGAAAACGCTCCCCCGACGACGTCCGGAACCCCGGATCGGTTCAGGCGGCCCATGCAGGGGCCAACATCGAGCTCCGATCAACGGAGGGGTGTGTCCGATGTGGCGGCTGGCTTGGACAGCTGGGCCTGGAACCAACCCCCGAGCTCTACGTCGACCACCTCGGCGCGGTCTTCGATGAGGTCCGGCGAGTTCTCCGTCGTGACGGGACGCTCTGGCTCAATCTTGGCGACACCTTCCACACGGACAGCCCGGTATGCCGATCGTCGGCCGAGGCGTTCTCCCCTGGGTGGGACCTTTCCCAGATCCGCAGCAGGGGTGGGGCGCGGAGAAGCGCTTCCCGCCACGGCCAGCTCAAGCCGAAGGACCTAGCAGGAATCCCTTGGAGGGTCGCGTTCGAGCTCCAACGGAGGGGCTGGTGGCTCCGTTCCGATTGCGTATGGGCGAAGCCAAACCCGATGCCGGAATCGGTCGTGGATCGTCCGACCCGCTCGCACGAGTACGTCTTCATCCTCACGAAATCGCGGCGGTACTTCTACGACGGCGAGGCCGTCCGAGAGCCGGTCTCCGGCGCAGCCCACCCCAAGGGCGGTCGGGCCGCCCGTAAACTAGCGACCCCGGGCTCGGGCGTCCGATCCAATTCGAGCCTCGCCCGGGCTGTCGCCACGGAGCTCCCGCCCGGGCGCGGTCGGAACCTCCGGTCCGTCTGGTGGATTGCGACCCGGGGATACTCCGGTGCTCACTTCGCGACGTTCCCTGAGGCGCTTCCCGACATCTGCATTCGAGCCGGAACCTCCGAGCGCGGATCCTGCGCTTCGTGCGGTAGACCCTGGGCTCGCGAGGTGCGAGTCGAAGGCGGTTCGATCGGGCACGATTGGTACCCAGACAAGTCACTCACGCGCGGTCGGGTGCAGGGGATTACGGCTCCCGGTCATCTTGACGGGAGCTACCGAAGGATCGACCTCGGTTTCCGAAAGCGGTGCGCCTGCCCGGGCGACCGGGTTGTCCCGTGTCTCGTCCTCGATCCCTTCGCCGGGAGCGGGACGGTATTGGCGGCGGCCCGGCGGCTGGGGCGGAGGTCGATCGGTATCGACCTGAACCCGGAATACGTCGAGATGGCTCGCCTCCGGAGTTTCCCCGTCGCCTCTGCCATCCCCCGTCATACGGCGGAGGCAACCGCGTGATCCCGGATGACCCGACTCCGGTCATCCTCGAGGGGGACGTTCTGGACATCCTGCGCTGCCTCCCGCACGACTCGATCCACTGCATTGTCACGTCCCCCCCGTACTGGGGACTTCGAGACTACGGGCTCCGACCGATCAGATGGGGCGGACTGGCGGCTTGTAACCACGAATGGGAGCTGGCGCAGCCGCAGCGCCAGCGCGATGCGGATGGCACAAACGGTGGGCCCGCTCGGCCAAGTGAGAGCGACCCTTACGACGCTTCGCAGGGCGGTTCAACCTGCCGGAAGTGCGGAGGGTGGCTCGGCCAGCTCGGCTTGGAGCCCACCCCCGAAGGATTCGTGGAGCATCTCGCGGGCGTCTTCGACGAAGTCCGCCGGGTCTTGCGGCCCGACGGGACGCTCTGGCTGAACCTCGGCGATACCTATGCCACCCACCCATCTGGACTCACCGGCGAGAAGCGATGGAAGGCCTCGACGCTATCCAACCGGAACCACACGGGGGCC
This sequence comes from Thermoplasmata archaeon, assembly GCA_035656255.1. Classification (GTDB taxonomy): domain Archaea; phylum Thermoplasmatota; class Thermoplasmata; order Lutacidiplasmatales; family UBA184; genus Lutacidiplasma. The sequence continues at coordinate 33,765 of DASRSV010000022.1, read as the reverse complement.
GAACAGGCCGGTCGGATCGACAAGCGGGCGCCCGGACTGAAGCCGAAGGATCTCGTGGGGATTCCTTGGCGAGTCGCTTTCGAGCTGCAACGCCGGGGCTGGTGGCTTAGGTCCGATTGTGTTTGGGCGAAGCCGAATCCGATGCCGGAGGCGGTCAAGGATCGGCCCACCCGGGCCCACGACTCGGTCTTCCTTCTCACGAAGTCGAGACGCTACTTCTACGACACGTACGCGGTCCGCGAGCCCCTTCAGGAGAGCACGCTCCAAAGGCTCCGACATCATCTACCAAACCCAACCGATAATCGCGGCTCCCACTCGAAGCATCCCGAGGGGGACTTTCGGCGATTCCCAATGTTGCGAAACACGACCCCCTCAGGTCGCAACCTCCGGTCGGTCTGGTGGATCCCGACCCAGCCCTACCGGGCGGCCCACTTCGCCACGTTCCCGGAGAAGCTCCCCGAGCTCTGCATCCTGGCGGGAACCTCCGAGCGCGGGGCGTGCGCCAAGTGCGGGACTCCCTGGTCGAGGGAAGTCCGGGCCGTTGGGGGCGCCATCGGCCACGCGCAGAAACTCGAGGCTCCGCTGGTGTCGGGCCGCGCCCCCGTCGCCAACGCCCCCGGGTGGCACGATGGGAGCTACCGGCGGGTTGACTTGGGGTTCCGCAAACGCTGCTCCTGTGAGACCACCGGCACCGTCCCTTGCCTCGTTCTCGACCCCTTCGCGGGAAGCGGTACCGTCCTCGCGGTCGCGCGCCGACTAGGCCGCAGATCCGTCGGTATCGAACTCAACCCCGACTACGTGATTCTCTCTCGCCACCGCTCGGCCGCCGGGGTCGCCGACGTTGCAACGCGGGAAGAGGCCCCAGCATGACTCGGGTCGCGATCTACGCTCGCGTCTCGACCAAGGAACAGTCGACGGAGGCCCAAGTCGGTCAGCTCACCGCCTACTGCCAGGCGAGAGGCTGGCCGGATGTCGCGGTCTTTCGGGACGACGGAATCTCAGGCATCCGGGACAACCGACCGGAGCTTGATCGACTTCGGGAGCGGCTCGCCTCGGGCGAGTTCGATACGATCGTAGTTTCCAAGATGGACCGGCTAGGCCGCTCGTTGGGTATGATCCTGCGGTTCTGGGACGACGCTGAGGCGGCAGGAGCCCGCGTGATTGTCATCGACCAGGGAATCGACACCTCCACCCCAAGCGGTCGTCTGCAGCGGAACATGCTCGCAGCCCTGGCAGAATTCGAGCGCGAGCTCATCCTCGAACGAACCCAAGCGGGCGTGGCGCGGGCTCGCGCGCTGGGCAAGAAGTTTGGGGCACCTCGGAGAATCCCGGAGCGTATTGCGAGGGAGGTCCAAGCCCGCCGAGCCGGAGGCGAGAGCCTTCGAATGATCTCCCAGAAAATGAACCTCAAACTGGGAGCCGTTCGCTCGGTGCTAAGGCGGGACCAATCGGTCCACCCTTCGGGGGGCACCCTACAGATGGCCGATGAGAGCGCCGAGGCCTCAGCGGGGTAGAAATTGGGGAACACCCTCCCGAGGGACTGGGAGGGGCTGCGGCGTTGAAGATTCTGCTCACGGGTTGTTCGGGCTTCATCGGCACTTCGTTCCTCGAGGCCCGCTCAGGGCGCGATAAGCTCCACGGGGTGGATCGGCGTCCGCCCCTCGAACGCGTCGACGGCGTCGTCTACCATCTGGCAGACCTCTGCAACCCCGACGGGCTCAGCAGCCTGGTCCGCCGGATCTCCCCCGAGGTGATAGTTCATCTCGCGGCGCAAGCGCGCGTCGAGCCTTCGTTCGAAGATCCGATCGGGACCTACCGGGACAACGTCGTCGCCACGATCAACCTGATCCAAGCCGCGCTCCAACTCGGAGGTGACCTCAGGACATTCCTCTATGCATCATCCGAAACCGTGTACGGTCCGGCGGTTGCCTATCCCACCCCGGAAACCGTCTTACCGAACCCCCAGTCCCCGTACGCGGCGTCGAAGGCCGCGGCAGAGGTGCTGGTCCGGAGCGCCTTTGGCAGCAAGGCCCTGATCGTCCGGAGCGGCATGGGGTACGGTCCTCGCAGCGACCCTAAGGCCCAGGTCGTCGCCAAATTCGTCCGCCGCGCACTTCGCAACGAGCCCCTCCTATTCCCCGCCGAACCTGTCCTTGGGGGCCACCCCACGCGTGACCTGAACTTCGTCACGAACTTCGTAGACGGCGTTCGAATGGCGCTTGACGCGGGTGCCTCGGGGACGTTCAACATCGCGAGCGGCAGGGAACTTTCGATTCTCGACCTTGGCAATTCGGTGGTGCGGAAGGTCGGGTCGGGAAGGGTCGAGTTCGACCCCTCGTGGAAGTATCGACGGGGGGAGGAGGGGCTCCGGACTTGGCTGGACATCTCGAAGGCGAAGGAGGCGTTCGGGTACCAGCCCCGCGTCGATTTGGAGGAGGGCCTCGAGCGAACGATCCTGTGGATGCGGGGGCACCCATCGGGATGACGCGGAGCGTCGCGCTAGTGATTCCCACTAGGGATCGACAAATCCGGCTCGAACGACTCCTCGGGTCTGTCGACCGGCTCCGAGGCCTCCGCCCGGACGAGGTAGTCGTCGTGGATGGCCGATCGCGGGACTCCACTCCGGAGTTTCTCCGAGAATGGGGTGCCGCCCCCCACTCATTCGATCCGGTGATCGTCTCGCAGACCGACGGCACAGGTCCTGGCCACGGGCGCAACTTAGGTATGGAGTCCACCTCGGCGGACATTGTAGCCTTCGCGGACGACGATTGCATCGTGGATCCCGACTGGTTGGGGTCCTTGATCAGCCCCATCGACACCTCCCGCCGAATCGTCGGCGCCGGGGGGCGGGTCCTCCCCACCGATATCGATTGGATCTCTCGGTACTACGCGTACTACCGAATCCTTGAGCCTCCGCCATCGATGCTCTACCTCGTGACCGCCAACTGCGCCTACTCTCGTCGTGAGGCGCTCGCCGTGGGGGGGTTCGACGGCTCGATCCCGACTCCCGGCGGGGAGGACGTTGCCCTGAGCATACGGCTTCGCCGCGCGGGATGGACGTTCAAGTACGTCCCCGACGCGCTCGTGCGGCACGAATTCCGGCCCGGCGTGTTGGACTTCTTGCGGACCTTCCGCAACTACGGACGGGGCTGTCGACAGGCGACGGACCGAATCTTCGGCCCGGTAGAACCGTCATGACATATCTTCAGGTCGACCGGACGGACGGGCAGGCTGCAGAGTGGCACTCCGCCTCCATGATTCCGGGACCCCTGACGCCTGGGGCCCTCTTACGGGATTACTGGGCGGAGCTTCGAGGATTCCAGTCCAATCGAATCCCGCTTCGGCTCGTTCCCGGGTTCTCGACCCTGTGGTTTCTCCAGCGGCTGGCCTACTCGTGGGGTTGGCGGTCCGCCACAACTCCGTGAGCAAACTCCCCCTGTCAAATCGTGCGCCAGGCCCGCCCCGAGGCCGGAGGGTCGTGCTCGAAAGGCTGACTATGAGGTCCCAGTCCCGGCCGATTGAGTTTGACAGAGCGCACTCCCACGGGACAGTCGCCCAATCTAGCGGCCCGGGGAAACCCTCGCTCGCCCCGCCGCGAGACAGAAGCGCTCAAACGGTGGCCCTCTCATCCCCCCCCATGCAGGAAGGCGGGGGCCCGGTATCCTTCTTCCCCGTTGTCCACCTGCTCACAGGGCCACCCGGACTCACGAGGAACGGCGGCGTCTGGAAAGCCATCAAAGCCGGGCTGAGGGGAGTCGATGGGCCGCCTCGCCTCATGGTCCAAGCACTGCACTTCACGGCCTACGAACTCAGCGACCGAGCGTGGGAGGCGTGGTTCGCGCCGTGGTACGGTGGCGTGCGAATCCAACGGGAACTCGAGGAACTTCTGGGGCCGTCCGGAGATGTCTTCCTGGATAGTGGTGGGTTTCAAATTCTTCACGGGGACAAAATCGACCTTTCCCCGTGGGGCATGGATCTCTCCCCAGAGAGTGTCCTCGAAATGCAACTCAAGTTTGGTCCGTCGCGAATCGCAAGCCTCGACTCACCTATCCCGCGCGGGGCCAGCCCGAGACAGGCGCGGCGCCACATCATTGCCAGCGTGCGTAACTCGGCATGGCTGGCCAGTGCGGTGATCGGATCGAACAGTACCCCGACTGCGTACTTGGCGGTCCACGGCAGGTCCGCGGAGGAAGTCACGTGGTGCGCCCGATCGCTTGAAGACGCCCTACCCGTCGGCGCGTTTTCCTCGCCGGCTCTCGGGATTGCACTCGGGAGTCAGGTTCCTCTGTCAAGGGAGCCGCAACGCATCCTCCAGAACTGCGAGGCAGTACTCTCCTGGATGGCGCGGACAACCGCCGACAACACCCCTCTGCATCTCTTCGGTGTTGGAGAGGCCGTGGTTGGGGAACTAGTCAGGCGACACCCAGATTGTCGGCCCCTATCGTTCGACAACTCGACCTATGTTCAGGCGGCGTTCCGAAAGCGTGTCTTTGATCATCGGATCGGCAACTATCGCGACTTCGACCCGAGCGAAGACTCTGGATGTTCTTGCCCGGGATGCACGCTCCTGATGGGAGTTGGGAGGGAGAACGTCGTCGAGCTCCTGACGCGACCTCCCTATCGTCCCCTCATGATTGGTGAGAGGCGAGTCAATCGATCCGATGTTTGGGCCGCTCTGGCTCTCCACAACCTCTCGTGGTGGCGGACCAGAGTTGCACTCGGGCTAGCGGCGCCGCACGCCTCTGCTCAAGTCCCCGCGGCCACCAAGGGATCTGTTGTACCGAAGGAGTACGCGTTTCCGCTCAAGGGGTTTGAGCCATGCGCCGAGGCCGCATTGCTCTTGCTACCCTGCTCGCGCTCCCGACCGTACGCCCGAAGCAAAGTCCACCGCAGGATCCTCTCTCATCTGGAATCCGAAGGGTGGGTGGAAGGCGACGACTTCGATCGGATCACGTTGAGCGGGCTTTACGGCCCCGTCCATTGGGACCACGAGGGCAACCCCGCGATCATGGGATATGACTTCCCGTTGACCAACGCCATTCACCCACGCCACACAGAGTTCCTCCGAATCCGGACCGCGACCGTTCTCGGCGTCATCGGAAAGCACTATCGGAGAATCGTTGCGTACCTTCAGCCCCGTCTTTACGGCGCGACATTCGGGCCGGTTGTCGAGGGGTTCGACGCGCGGATCGTCGACGAGCCACATGACATTTGCCGCAGCTTCGCCGCGTCCTAGAGCCTATCGAATCCGGAGACCAGCTGCGGGCACGAGAAGCCTGCCGTTCTCGGCGCGAGCGAATACCTTGATCGCGCCGTCTGCGCTAATCTTGATCGCCAACCCACACTTGGACAAGGCGAGGGCGGCCCTGGCACCCGCTCCACCACTGCCTATGTTTTGGTCGTTGTCGGCGACGAATCGAGAGGCAGACAAGAACCGACCGTCCGGCGCAAAGAGCACGGCGCCATCCTGTATCGCGAGGGTGAGGAACAAGCGTCCAAGCCCCCAGCTTGGCTTGTGGGGCAGGTCCGGGTCCACTGGCTTGTCGACGTCGGTGATCCGGAATTCCTTCGTCTTCGCGCCCGCTGCCTTCCGGATGAGCAGTGTCATGGCCCTGGACTCCGGCAGAGCCGGGTGAAGGCGCTTCTCCGCGGCTTTTTCATCAACCACCGCGAGTATCCCGCCGTGCCAATGGGTCGCCATGTGGTAAGCAAGCCTGAGCAGAAACTTCGGCAGGTCTGAATCGATCTGAGTGCCACCGAAGCGCGCGGATAAGAGTCGATCTATGGCCCGACGCCCACCCTCCATATCGACGACATGCCACCCCCCATCGTAGAAATCGAGCAGCGGGTTGTACCTGGAAGCCAGAGTGAGCAGCCCGTCCCGTCGCAAGGTTAACGACAAGTCCTTTGGGCTAATGTACTCGTATTCCGAGTCAAGCCGGTAGAGCCGATTACTCGGCGTCCCCTCGTGGTTACGGAATAATTTGACGGCCTGTGCCGAAGGGGAAGTTGGTGCCGATAACCGATCTCCGTTTGCCACGCCGACCCCCCGCCCAACGACTTGCGCGAACCTCTTTAGCGGCAGAAGCGGTGAGGGATCTGTGATGAGCGGCAACCTGACCTCGAGAGACAGCGGCTCCCGCTCTTCTCGTTGTTCCCGAAGTCGGAAGACCGATTGATAGAGCGCGGAATAACGACGAGCCTCCTTGCGATCCTTGGGGGGCCAAGCTCCCGAGGGGGGTTTGGGCTTCCGAAAATGAATCAGGCCCTGCGTAACCAACCCCATGAACCCGAATAAGAAAGGAAAGTCGGATTCCATTGTGGGACGCGCGGCGGCTCCGCATTGCTGGGCGACGAGCTGTAAGGGCGAGTAGAGTCCCCACTTCAGAAGTCGATCCTGCGACTGGCCGACTGGCCAGCTAGGGTCCGATGCCTCGGGCCCGAGACGTTCGAGCATCGAACGCATTCGAAGGGTGGGGTTGGAAGGCGCCCATGCTCCAAGAACTTGATCGGAATGACTAGGCGGCACACCGAGGCAATCGAGCAGTGCGCCTTGATCTGAGGTCATTTGGCGGAAACCGCCCGGGCAAGGTCGGAGATGCCGCGTTCTTTGAACGCCTTCTGCATAGGTATCTTGACCTGGTCGCGTTGGGTTTGATAGCTCCAGGCGTCTTTCAGAAAACCGGGCTCGTCGGTGCTCTTGTACCTGCGGACGATTGCGGCCTGCGCGTCCATTATTTCGCGGTATTCGGCAATCACCTTCGTGAAGCGGTCCCAGGCTGGCTCGGCCTCAGCTAAGGGGGACCTCCCCGCTCGTACCTGCGGAGCGAACAGTCTGCTCTCGTGGAGCAGGCTACCGAATGCAACGAGGCACCAGTGTTTGCATGCGATGCTGGTTCCTGTAGCCGTCTCATAGGACTTGACCGGCTTGTCGATGATCAGCTTTCGGAATATCGCGCCGAGATGTAGGACATTCCCGATTTCCGTGTCTCGTAGCGCTCCTTTGTCGGGGTACGGCTTGGGGTTGCACAGATAGGCGAGGAAGGCTGCAAGATTCCCGGCGGTCAGGGGGCAGTAGCCGCTCAGGGACGGTGGTCCACGGATACGTTCCTGTTGGCGAGTTCCCACCATGGGATACCATGCTTCATCCTCCTCCTCATCGAACGCAACCATTCCGACGATCCGGCCGATGGAGAGATCGAAATCTCTATCGGAGATGGTATGGGAACTGACCGCATGGAAAACTTCCTTCTCAGTTCGGGGCCTGCCGTCCAGCGCCTCCAACTCCTTCTTCTTCTCCTCGAAAATGTGAACGACGACCTTGTAGTACTCTCCCTTGGCGAGTGATTTCCGGGTTCGGTTCAGGTAGGTGGCGAGTTGGAAGAGGTCGCTCTTAGTCAGGCCGTAGTAGACCTTCAGATCCACACGCGCTCGTTTCGCCCATTCCTTGTCTTCTGCGGACAGAGCGCGAAGCGCGTCGAATCGATGGCGTCCATCGATGAGGACGACCTCCTCAGTTCCGCCTGCGACGTACGCGCAGGTAAGTGGGGACAGGAGCCCGAGTTGGTGCACCGACGCGCGCAGCTCGTTCACGCGCCCGAGACTCGGGTGGCGCGGGTTGTACTGATGGTCCTCGAACCTCAGGTCAGCGATTGGAACTGACGTGATGATGAAGGGGTGATCGGAGCCGTTTGCGCCCGGAATCGCAGTCGCACTCTCTAGGGGCGCGGTGCCGTGTTTGGCCGTGACCCAACGGCGAAGAGAGTCTATGAGCGCGCTCCCTTTCGCATCCGCTTTCTTCGGCATTCAGGAGCCTGTAGGGGGACCTTGGCTTAACCGACTTGTGTTCACGCGCGCTCCTCCGGTCCGATTCCGCGAATCCCGGATCGATTACAGCGTACGCAAAGGCGCGCGACACGCTCCGAATCGTTCAGGTGCTGAGCCAAGGGGGAAGTTCTACCCCTCGCTTGAACGACATGGCCCGGTGGGCGAACTCCACCAACTCGGCAAGCATTTCTTCGTAAGCGGGTCCGGTCGTTGAGAATCGAATCCCTCCGTCCAGGGTGGGCGAGGAGAAAGTCACTCCTCGTAGCTTTACCCGCTTGAGCCCGGGGGGCCAATCGTCGGGTGGATCAATCCCGGGGAACTGGACAAGACAAATTCGTCGCCCAATCCTCTGGGCATAGCGGTACTCGGCATTCACCCATGCAGACGTCCGAGCCGGCTCTGACCATAGGATCATCACGCCGTCGCTCCGCTCGATTTCTGGGAACACATGGTCCTCGATCAACTCGCCGGCGGGGGAGCGATCCGCCCCGCGGTGTACCGTGACAACACGAGCTCGAAGGTCCACTTTCAGCTTCTGCGAGAGGAGATCGCATTCGCCGCCATTGTCGATTCGATAAGCGAGGAAGACCAAAGGGCCGGTTGGCATCACGCCCTACGAATTCAGCTCGACGGATTAGAGAACTGCGGCCCGGTCGGGTATGAAATCAGCCTTTCGAGCACCCCCCCACGGCATGGGTCGAGCGCGCGGCATTGGATTCGAGGGGCGGGCTTAGGTCACGCCTCCGGGCGACGAAGCTCCATTCGGCCTCCTCTCAAGGCGGTGTCAGAGGGATCGGTTGGGCTCGCCGCTGGCCACTTCAGTCTTCAGGCGAGCAGGCCGGGGCATTGCGCCGCGGTTCAAGTTCGATTCGATGTCAGGTCGGTTGAGTAAGCTCGTCGAGGTACACTCGGCGCCTATCTGAGGGGGGCATCTCCCACGCCGGACTTCACGGGTGTGCAACTACCCCACTCCTAAGGTAAAGAGTCGGTTTTGGCCGAGGGGTCATACACACCCTGACCCGCTTCGGTTTCTACCGGGCTGTCTGCGCATCTCCAAACCAGACGCTGTTATCGGGCAGACTGGCCGGTGGCGGTGGGTGTCGGTGGCGGCGCCGATGCTGGGGACTCAACCGGGGGTTGAACTTCTCCCATCCGCGGCGCTGCCGTAGGGGGAGGGTCGCCCGGTCGAGGGTAAAGCGGAGGAACGAACTGGAAGTTCAGATCCAGTTTCAGGCCCAGTTCCAGTTCGCCCCGCCGATTGATTTCGTGAGCGAGCCGGACCACCTCATCGGCACGGTTACGGAAGTCGTCCCATCTGTCCGAATTGTAGTTGGGGAGCCTGTCGACACCGGCATTGCGGATCGCGTTGACGAAGTTTGACGCGCTCAGCAACCCCCTCGAGATTTCGACGCCTACCATTTTGGCAGCCCAGTAAAACTCGTAGGAGTCGACGAACGCCCGGTGCTTGATCCGCCACTCAAGGACGGACTTGAGGTAGGACCAGTAGACTGAGGCGTTCGACCAAGCCATGAGTTGGGCGTGGGCCTGGTTCCCAGACTCCTTCTGCTGCGGGGTGAATGGGCAGGGGTTCTGAAGGCTCGCCGCGAGCCAATTCTGCATCACTGAGTTGCCCGAGTTCAGGAACCAGTTCCCGGATCCGAACACCTGCCCGTGTTGATCGAGCAGGGAAATCAGATCGTTCACTAGATCCGGATGCTTGCGAATGTGGCGACGGATCGACCACTCTTCCAGGCGTCCCGCGGCCCAGTCCCAGCCTCCGAGGAAGATGAACGCGACGAGGCCGAACCCGACCGCAATCACGCCGATCGTCCAGTGCCAAGACACGGACCCCGGTGGAAGAAATACGACGAGCTGAAGCAGCGCCGCGAGAACGACTGCTGCGGCCAGAACGACGAACGCCTCAAGGTGCCCACTCCAGGGCTCAGTCTCAGTTCCTGGCGTTGCTCTGCCTCCCGACGGCCGCCAACCGGCGAGGTTGGACTTAGTTGCTTCTAGCTCCGATGCGTCGAGCGCCCTGCCAGAAATCAGCGCCTGAAGCGAGACGACGAGCGGATGGAAAAGGATACCGGTGCCTAGGCGATAGGGAGGCCCCGGACCTTGATCATGCCCCAACCGGCGACTTCCCAGAGCCGTCGCTCCAAAGCTATATTGCCCGAACCCTAGCGGCCAAGTATGCCCGGCGCGGTGACCGCCCAATGTCAAGTGACCCACGCCTTTTCAGTTGCCGGCCAAGACGGACCGGAATCCGATGTCTGCGGTGGGGCGATAAATCCGGTGAGCGTACGGCCGGGCCCCAACTACCGCCCGCTCGGCCCGGAAGTGGTCGGCGGCCCCATCGTTGTGACTGTCTGCGCTGATCACCGTTCTGAACTCAAGGCGAAGAACCTGCTATCACCCGGAACCGCGTAGGGCCCTAAGCCGGGATCTCGGTCACGCGACTGGACGGATCAATTCGGGTTCCGTTCGCTGAACATCGCTGGCCCGAGCCTCCCTGGTTCTGGGCCTACAGCAGCGACCCATCCGCTCTCTACCGGCCGGTGTCGGCTCGTACTCCTTGGAGCATGCGGAGTACTCGCCTTCCGATCTTCAGCATGAGCCGAGACCATTGTGGACGCTCCGGCATCGCAGGAGACTACCGGATACATTTACGTCAGGAATCGACTCCGTGACTCGATGGCGGCCAAGCGAAGTAAGTCCCGGTCCGATCCCCGTGGTGCGCAGAAGTGGATCCTGGCCGAGCTGCGGTCCGTGGGCTCGGGCGCCCGCCTCGCGACCTCCGACATCGCGAAGCGGATCGCGAAGGCGAGCCAACGAAAGTTCCACCCGAACTCGGTGTATCACGCACTCCGGTTACTCGTCCGCAGCGGAGCCATCATTGCGATGAGGTCCGGTCATGAAAAGATGTACCGGATTTCAGGACCGACCCGGGCGGTCAGAGTTGGAACCTCTCGCTCTGTGGCGGCGGCACCTGTGCCCGCGTCCCCCGATTCTGGCGCGCGGACTCCCGCTGCCGTGCTGCCGCACAAGCTCGCCCTCGGGGAAATCCTAGTCCTGAGCGTCACGGAAGGGGAGGTGCTCACCGCGACGAACCTCCACGGTCGACTGCTGCTCGAACGGCATCCGCTACCGCCGTAACAGGTCCGGGTGATACTGCCGGCCGTGTGATTGTCGCAGGCCGCCTCCTGGCGCCACCCTGTGGGGTCAGAGACGCTGCCGGGACAACCCCGGAGCCCCAAGGGTGATGTTAATCCGGTCCTCCATTTCTGATTCTGAATCGTCGAAGACATGAGGGACACTGTCGGGACAGGCGGGCCGGTAACGCTCGCCAGCTGTGCCCGCAGTGGGGGCAGACCACGGGTACGCGAGAAGTGCGGGGACTCCGAGTCCTCCGCAGTCGTTCCGACGACTCCCGGATCACCTCCAGCTTCCGGCCGCGGGAAATGCGGTCGAACTCCTCCCAACCGGGTCCCCGGGACTCGCCCCACTCCAGTGGATTGAACAGGGACTCCTTCGTCCAGATCGGCTTCTTCTCGCCGTACTCGTAACGGATCCCCGGCGTCCTCAGGTGGACGAACGCCCGTCCCCGGGACCGGACCGGAATGGCGATCCAGACGTCCGCGATGTCGTCTCGGAAGAAGGCTCCCAGCCGGTGGATCGACGGCGACAGGACCAGGAACGTGCCGCCTCGGAACCGATTCACCGTGAAGATCGAGACCAGCTCCTGGAACGGGCGCTTCATGAAGTCCACGCCTCGGAACCCCATCATCGCCTCGTCGAACACCACCACCTGTCCCACCGTCGCCCGTTCGACGGCGGCGCTCAGGGTCTCCGGGGACCCACAGATACGCCACTCCATGTCCCCGGGGCGAAACGTCCGGTCGACGGCCGTGGCGAGCTGATAGGCGAGAGTCGACTTTCCGGACCCCCTCATCCCGTCAAGGAGGACCATGTTGTCCCAGTGGTTCTCCACACGGTCACGGAGGTAGGCGACCCAGTGGCGACGGACCTCGTCTGGCGTCGGCCCCGGCGGGTCGGGCGGGGGTCCGTAGAGCCAGCGGAGCGGTCCTATCGGTTGGCGTCTGTGGAGCTCGTCGCCCATTCCTCGCGCTCCACCGACCTCCGGACGAGCTCCCACGTGGAGGTCTCGACCCCGGCGTTCAGCGCCGCGGTGATCACGTCGTGGCGGAACCGCTCGTGCCGCTCCTCCGAGCCCGCGAGGATCGCTGCCGCGGCAGGACTAGAGAACAGGACGCGCAGGAGGTCGCGGCGCCGCCCCTCCTCCACCGAGGCCGGCGCGGTCGCATAGAGCATCGCCAGGTTCGCCCGGACCCCGGTCTGGACCGCGACCCGCGCCGCCTCCGTCCCGAACTTCCGCGAGACGAGACCGAGGTCGTTCACGCTCGCCATGAACCCGGCGATCTGCCGGTTCCGGTACGCGTCGGTGGCCGGCCGGTTGCCCAGCCCTCCCTCCAAAGCCGTCGTCGTAACTTTCAGGTCCACGGAACGGCCCGCTTCCCTCTCCAGGCGGTCGAGTCTCCGCTCGAGCTCCCGGATTCGCTCGTCACGCTCCTGCATCTGCGAGCGCGCCGAGCGTAACGCCTCGAGTGCGCGAGCCCAGACCCGGACGCGCGCGTCAGTCACCGCTCCTCGCAACGGCTTGCCCGCCAATCGGTTCACCCCCCTTCCGCGCCTCGCGGATCGTCCGTTCGATCTCGTCCCGGGTGGACGGCGAGGCGGCAGCGTAGATCGACTCCAGGGCGGCGTCGAGCAGTTCGGTCGAGGCCTCCCGCTGCCGCCGGAGGACATCCCCTCGCAGTCGCGCGACCAGGAGACGATCGACCTCGTGATCCAACGCCTCCTGCTCGACCGCCCGTACTCCGGCCATGTACTCGGCGATCTCCCGTAGCGGAGGGAAAGAGCCCGTCAAGCGTCCCGTATCCACATGGGGCGACCAACGTCGAGGGATCTTCGCCTCCGTGGGTGGTCGCTCGGCGGACCCGCGCCCGGGCGCTGGGGTGGGTGCCTCCCGGAACAATCGGAGCCGGTGCCGGGTCCTCGACAACCCCGTTCGTGCGTCGTACCAGTAGACGAGATCGACGTCCGAGGCGTACCAGGGCGCCAGCGGGCAGGTGGCGGGAAGACCCGACGGTGCGACCTTTAGTTCGATACCGGCGGACGACACGCGGTCCATCTGGACTGGAGGGAGCGGCACACCGAACAACGTGTAGACGGCCTCCCGCCAGGTTTCGGGGGCACACCGAAGTCCCTCCCTCGTCCGTACCACCGGCAATACAGCCTTCGGGATCTCTGCCTCGACCGACGAGCGGGCCTGGAAGCCGTTGAACTCGGCCCACTCGAACTCCTTCCAGAGGCGGGGCAGGTAGGGAAACGCCGCTACGCCGAAGAAGACCGGGTAGAGGAAGGGGCTGAGGGCGCCGAGGAACTGGTTCGTGGGAACGTACTCGGCGAAGAAGAACCCGAGCGGGACGATGATCCACCCCGCGGGCCACCAGATCGGTACCTTCGGGGGGCGATAGATTCGCTTCGCGAACCCCCGGGCCGCGGCGGCGAATCCAAGGAAAACGACGGCGGTGACCGCCGCCTCGAGGAGGAGAACGCCGTCCAGCCCCCAGGTCGAGTAGAGCCCGGCGAGCGAGCTCCCGGTCGGGGTCAGGTGCAGGAGTTCCCAGACCGCGCTCCCCGCACGAAGCTCGATGTGGTGCGCGGACGAGGCGGCTGGGACCGGCACCTGAATAACGGTCAGACCGCCGGGCGCGAGGGTCGCCGTGACGTTGGACCACTGAGCGTCCTCGCGCACGTCGAACTGGACCGGGACCAGTGCGGTGGTGTTCCCCTGGGTCTCGTTGACGTACCGAGTCATCGTTCCCGGATCGAACTGCTCTAGGCTGATTGTCAGGGACTGGACCTGCGACTCTGAATTGAGGACGTAGAACTGGATCGTGGTGTCGTAGACCAAGTCCCCGTCGTTGAAGACGGCCGGTCCGCCCGGGGAGCTTCCCTGCCCGTAGGGTAGCCCCCACGCTCCCGGCAGGACGGGCTTGCCGCCGACCGCAAGCGTGCCTTCGGCGGAGCCTACGGAGCCGAAGGCGAGCAGAAGGGTCAGCGAAGCTGCGAGGACCGCGCTGGCGGGTTTCAAGCATGCCTCCGGCGCCCGTGGAGGTGAGCGCGACGACCGCTACGGCACTCGCCGTCGCAGGGTCCCCAGTGGTGCCTCCGAGCGTGCGGGTGGGCGTGTGAATGGATCCGAGCGCTGTGGGGTCGGACGCGGAACCGGGTGCCGCGGTCGAAGTAGGCAACGTGGCCCTTCACCTGCTCGACCTTGACGCCGCCAGGTCGCTCAGCCGCCTGCTCCGCGGCGACCTTCCCGACGGTGGCTCCGAAGATTCGGTCGGCCCGCTCCTTCGAGTAGCCCTCGGCTTCGTAGCGCTGTTCGAACTCCTGCCGGCTCTCGGGGGAGTAGAGCCGTCGACGGCGCGCCATCGTGGTCGCCTCCTACCTCGAGCTTAGCCGCGGGCCCGGCGACCTTCGCCGATCCAGGTCTCCGATAGCCCGACAATGACCAGGATGAGCCCGATGACCGGGACGGCGATCGCGGGTCCCGTGAAGATCGTCCCGAAGGCGACGAGGAAGTAGAGTCCCGCGACGATGGTCACGAGCCCGAGGATCAGGACCGCCGCGTGGCCCGTGGACAGCCCTCGGCGGTCACGCTGAAGGCCGGTCCGGCGGGTCCAATCCGCCGCCGCTCCAACTCCGCCACAACGTCGCTCGGTCGACTCTCGGCTCGTCCAGAGGCGCTCTCTTACCTTCCGGTTCATGGTTCACCTCGTTCTCGAAGAGAACGATCGTGAGCTCGCGGGGCTCGGGGCATCAACGGCCCACCCCGATCCACACGAGGATCAGCGCGGCGATCACCGTGCTCGTGACGATCACCGTCGCCTCGATGACGAGGTCCCAGCCGCGGAGGGTGAGGCCACTCCGCGGAGTTCTCCCGCCCTTGCGCCGGACCACGGCCTACTCTCGCCTTCGGCGGTAGGTCGCGGCGAGGGCCCAACCGATCCCGATCAGTACCACGGCCGCCAGGATGAGCCCACCGAGCCACTCCCAGCCCTCGCCGAGGAGGAAGAGGGCGAGCACCGCGAGGACGACGAGGACTCCAACAGATCCCGCCCACGATCTCCGGTTCGTCGTGCCCACGCGGCTCCACGCGTTCCGGGCCTCGAGGTACAGGAGAAGGAGGATCACGGCGAACGCGAGGTAGACCGCGAACGGGGAGAGCGCGGTGAGAACGTCCAAGGCGTCCACCGTTCATCCTCCTCTCCCCGTCTCCCGCGAGCTTCCGCGGCGAGGCCAGAGCGCGTTGACGACGTAGACGACGACCAGGACCACGACGAGAACGAAGACAACCTCGAAGAGCAGCGAAAGGTCGCCGACGCAGTTCGGCCCGAGTAGCGGTCCGAGCAGGGCGCAGAAGGCATTGGCCAGCCAAGCGAACGGGTTCGGCAGGGTGAAGGTGAACCCCGCCCCTCCGCCCGGTCCGCACGACGGCTGGCACGAGGCGTTCTGGTAGAGGATCGTCTGGTTGATCGTTTGGGTCACGACCGTGCAGTTCGCGGCCGGGACCCCGCCGATGATGCACGAGTAGAGGTAGACCGCATCGCCGGGAGGCTTCGACGCGAGCGGCTGGACGGCCGCGGCGGCCCGGCCTGCCGAGCTGGTGGAGGCGAGCCCGCACCCGGTGGCGCAGATCGGGTTCGGTAGCGAGACGTTGGTTCCGTTCCCGTAGAGGTTCAGCCACACTCCGCGTTGGGGCAGGAAAACCGATACCGGGTCGTTCTCGGGGATGTTGAACGGCTGCCCGATTGGGAAGCGGATGGTCGCGAGTAGCGGGGTGACGAGCGCCTGGACGTGGGTGTACGCCCAGGAGGAGACGTTCCCGTAGGTCTCGCTGGGGTAGAGGGTCGCGTTCGGGATGTAGACGCTGAGGGTGACATTGACGAACAGCGGCCAGTACGAGTCGTTGCCGATCTGGAACTGCCGGTGGCCCTGAGTCCCGCAGAAGTTCGTCGAGTTGAGCGTGGTGTTGAAGAACGTCGCGAGACCGGTGAGCCAGCCGTAGAAGAGGCTCTGATACTCCGAGATGGAGAGCCCCTGGAGGTCGACGGTCGGCGGGAGCACCTCGTTCGGGTATGGGATGACGCAGTCCGCCGGGATCTGGCTTGCGCTCGAGAAGCCGAGCCCCTTCAGAAACGCCCAGTAGGTCTGAGCCGCCTGGGCGGACCGGATCAGGAGCCGGTTTGGGTAGACCGGGTTCCAGGAGGCGTTACCGTAGAACGGGACGGAGTTGGTGGTCTGTGCGTTGGCGGCCGCGCTGACGATGGTCCCCTCATGGTAGTTGCCGCCCGTGACGTTCCCCGTCTCGGCGGTCCACGCGACCCACTGTCCGCCGTTGGAAGCGGTCTGGATGTCCGCGCCGCCGTAGAAGAGGAAGTTCGCGGTGAACGGTCCCGACGTCGGCGTGACATTGTAGATCCCGCTCGGACCCGCGAAGACTGCGGGGGACGGCCAGCAGGTCGTGTTCGACGCGGTGCAACCCCAGAGTCGGATTGGAGGACCTCCACCGACGGGCCAGGCGTTGAAGACGAAGTTGTTCCCGTTGCAGGTGGTCACGCAGTGATTGACGACGGTGATCGTCCCGTGAGCGAGGTAGACGTACTGGTTGCTGGACGTTCCCAGCCCCTCGACGTCAGCTCCCGCCCACTGCGGGACTGAGGTCGGGTTGTAGGAGTCGGTCGTGCTCACAAGCGTGACGAGGTCGATACTGGGCGACGGGACCGAACTGAAGCGACCGTTCGGCCCGAAGTTCGCGACGTACCACGACTGGAACGCCGCCTGACACTGGGCCGCCGACTGCGCGGCCGCCCACTGAACGTCCATCGCCTGGACGGCCGTCCCGGATTGCGTCTCGTCGAGGAGCACGTTGAACGTCGAGTTCCCGAGCTGGTCGACAGCGGCCGAGTCGGCGCGCGAGTCGAAGTAGTCCTGTGTGAAGTTGAGGAGCTGAAGGGCGTTGCCGAGGAAGCCCCCCGTGGTGTTCGCGCAGTTCCCGACGACGGAGATCTCGGCCCGGAGCCAGGCGACGGCCTGCTGGTTCAGGGAGTCCTGGGCGCTCATCCGCGTCCCCATGTAGAAGGCGATTGCCGTGGCGAGGCCGACCGCCACGCAGCCGACCCCGGCCCCGACAGGGCCGCCGAAGACCGCACCGAAGACCGCGCCGCCCACACATCCCCCGAGACCCACGAGCAGAGTGTTGGTGCCCGTCGAGTCGTCGGGGTGGAGGATCGCCTGAACTTGCGCCGCCTCGTTCATTGTGAAGGAGTCGAGAAAGGCCCTTTCGTCGCCATCGACGAGCGCCGCGGCGGCCGCTTGGGAGAACCCGGACTCGACCTGGGCCAGGGCGATCCTCTGGGCGAGGGTGTAGGCGACGTTCGACATCGTGAGCCGAACGAGCTCGGAGTGGACCGGATCGAGACCGGTGTAGGGACCTGGCCCCGGCCCCGAGACCGAGGCCGGAGCGCGCGGGACGGAAGCGAAGGGCGACGAGTTGGGCGATGCAAGCGGTAGCGAACCGAGGAGCAGCACCGCGAGGCAGAGAACGGCAGTCAGGCGAAAGCGGTCGTTCACGCGAACCTCCCCCCTCGACCGGGAGGCTCAGCCCCGGCGACCGCGTCGACCGCCGCGCGCGAGCGCGTAGACGACGATCCCGACGACCAGCAGGACCCAGAGGTACCAGAACTGGACGAAGATCGTGTTGAGCCAGCTCCCCGCCTCGAGGAAGAAGATGCCCGTCGCCGTGTTGGCCGATACGTTGGTCTCGGTGTAGATGACCGACCAGTTCGAGTAGGTCGCGCCGACCGGGGTGAGCCCGGTGGTGCCGCCGACCTCGAACGGGTTGCCCGTGACGGCGGTCCCGCTCGCCGCCTGCGTCCACTCCGAGAGCGTCCAGCGCGGGTAGGAGCACACCTGGCTGAGCGATGAGGCCGTGCAGGTCGTGGTCCCGTTGACCGGGTTCGCGGTGACGTTGAACGAGATGTTGGTCGGCGCCTTCAGCTGGGCGACGGTCTTCGGCCCGATCACCAACGAGACGTTAGTCGGGTAGCCGAGCGAGCCCGGGTACCGGTCGAAGGCGACGTCGAGGGTCGAGTTGATCCCTAGGACCTTAGCGGTGAAGTCGTAGATCGAGTAGGTCCACATCGTGTAGTCGACGAAGTAGGCGCTGCCGGCACAGGCGTCGAACGAGGTCTTCGCGAGGCCGACGACGACGGTTCCCGTGCCGTTCCCGGTGGTGACCTTGGCGTAACGGACGACGTGGAAGGTGTCGACGGTGACGGTGGCGTTGACGACGGTGACCCACTCGCAGCCATGGAAGGTCGTCGGCGAGCCGCCGTTGAGAGGAAGCGGCGTAAGGGTCGAGGAGTTGTTCAGGGAAACGAACTCCTTGACGTATGTCCCGGACGACTGGGATCGATTGACGTAGAGCTGGGCCGCGCCGATCGCCGCAGGCAGAATGCCTCCTGACCCAACCGCGTGATCAACCGCGTGACTCCCGCCATGGGGGCTTGCATCGCCAATCGGGATCGCGGTGTCGAGGAGCAGCGCAAGTGTCGCGATGACCGCCGCGACTCCGGTGATCGACGCCGTCCAGCCCTTCTTCCCGCTTGGTGCCTTCATCGTTCATTTGGGGTCGAGGCGGACGGGGGGACCCGACCCGCCGCCCGCTCGACCCGATGGATGAGGGCTCTGCCAGCTACTTGTTCAATTCGTCAACGAACGTAACGTTAGTCACGATTCGTCT
Organism: Thermoplasmata archaeon; assembly: GCA_035656255.1. GTDB lineage: Archaea > Thermoplasmatota > Thermoplasmata > Lutacidiplasmatales > UBA184 > Lutacidiplasma. The sequence goes on along the minus strand of DASRSV010000022.1, from coordinate 15,044 downwards.
ATTCAAGCGGTCGGTTTAGCCGGCCACACCAATCCCTGCCGGGTGGGTCGAGGGAGTACAGGGGGTGAGGGACCGCGGGGTGAGTTGCCCTGACGCGTCCGAGGCGGTGCGCAGAACGTTCATCCGACAATCGCCGTTTGCCGCTTTCGATGCCTACCGATCCGGAACCGAGTACCCTCGAGCTCGTGACTCATTCTCGCTCGCTCCCGATCGCGTTCCTTGTCGATGGGGACAACGCCTCGGCCGGCCTCGTAGGCGAGATGCTTGCGGAGGCCGCCAAGTTCGGATCAGTAGAAATCCGACGGGTCTACGGTGACTGGGCGTCTGGGAAACTCTCCTCCTGGCGGCCGACAGTCCAGGAGCACGCGCTCGTTCCAGTTCAACAGTTCACGGCGGTCTCAGGGAAGAATGCCACCGATAGCGCCCTAATAATCGATGCGATGGACATCCTCCACAGCGGGCGAGTCAGAGGATTCTGCATTGTATCCTCGGATTCCGACTTCACGAGATTGGCGACCCGCCTCCGAGAGTCCGGTATGTTCGTGGTCGGGATTGGTCGGGCCCAAACTCCACCGGCCTTCAGGAACGCCTGCAATGTCTTCGTGGCGACCGAGAATCTCATCGGCTCTCGGGAAGACAGCCAGCAGCCAGCGAGGGGGAAGAAGCCCTCATCGCCCGTGGCGCCGAGCACGCCGGTCGCGGCGGACGCGTCCGGCACTCGGCGGGCTGCGACTGAAGCCTTCGAGCTGATCGACAAGGCTTTTGACTCCGTAGCGGGGGAGGATGGATACTGCCACCTCGCCGAGCTCGGAAACGCCTTGCTCAAGCTCGATCCGGCATTCGATCCTCGGACGTTTGGAAAGAGCAAGCTCGGCGACCTGTTGGAGGCGATACCCGGGAAGTACGAGCTTCAGCGGCCACCGCCACGGACTTCGGGAGCGGTGCTGGTTAGGCGGCGACCCTCCGGGAGATCGTAGGGTCGAGCCGTAGCGAACCGGCTGGGCTCGAATGGAGCCGGGCCTGAAACGGCTTGCACGCCAAAGGTGGACGCGCGTTCGAGAGAGGTGTTTCAAGCACTCCTGGTACGGGTGATATGCGGTCGCGGGTCTGCTCCGAGTCCCCGACGGTGGTTCACGATGAATCGGTTCGATAGGGAGTACTGGGACGGTGCGAGAGAGATGGCCCTGATGTTCTACGAGTCGATGAAGTCGAGAAAGGACGTCCCCGAGGATCTCAAGAATCTCGCCGAAACGGCCCTTCGGGAGACCGGGGAACGGAAGAACCGAGATTTTCGTGAGGCACTCGGAGTCTCGGGGAACTCTCGGTGAGGCGCCGCCACAGGCGCGTTCACACTCGCGAACCGCGACCTTTTCGACCCCTAGGAATTGGGGGCTGTAACGGAGGACTCGCCCTTGGGCGAAACGGATTGTTCGCGGGGTGAAGGAGCCGCGTAACCAGTCATGGGCATGAAACCCGGAGTCGGCTGGTCCCCCATGCCGCTCACCGCTCCTCAAATCCCTGCGTCTTGAATTTCAACGTCTTCGCATTCTCGGTTACGGTTCGGACCACGTCATCCGGAAATCCGCTGGGGCGTTCGGCGTGAATCTCGAGCGAAACCTCGACGGTAGAGTCCACCATACCGGCCAAGTGCTGGAGAATTTCCTCGGCAACTTTTCCGGCATCACGCCCCACTCGGGCGGGGTCCAGGTCCACCGTGCCGTGGAAACGAGCCAAAATCGTTGCGCCAGCTGCAGCCGGCACCTGCGCTACGTTCGCAAGCCCGACCAATGATGGTTCGCCATTCCCCTCCCCTTGCGAAGGCATTCCCGCCGCTAGGGCCGTCGACACTCCTTCGAGGATCCGTGCCGCTACGTCGGCCTTGACCAGCAGACTGTCATTGTCAATGGTCACACGCACGGGCCTGCCGGCCTGGAGGCCCTTGTACTTCTTCGTGACCCCGTCGTATCCCTCAGCGTAGGCGAAGGAGTCCTCCTTCCAAGTGAGGAGATTGAGTCCGTTTCGGATTGCAACGACGAGCACCTGGGGGTCCACAAGGCGAGGGAGATACACGTACTGGAAGAAGTCCTCGACGAGTTGCTTGAGGCGCACATGGTCATCGCGCCAGAGCGGGATACGATCGAGCTCTAAGCGAAGACGTGTCCCAGCTAGGTCTGCGACGAGCCTCTCCTCGTTCTTGAGCTTGCGCGCGGCGCGCACAGCGAGAGCCTCGCTGCCCTGGAGACGGATCTCTGCCCAGGCTACGTCGTTCCCAGGCTTCTCCTGCTCCGGCACCAACAGCCAGCAGAACGATTCAGGGATTCGGGCCTGAACTGCGTTGTTGGATTCCTCGCGCTTTGAGGTGGTTAGCCTCGATTGGAAGGGATCGAGGTTGCGTTCCTCGCGTTCTTCCTCGATCTTCTTCCAGGCCATGTATTGGCAAGCAGCCTGGCGCAAATCGCCAAGGCGCGCCTTGTCGGCAGCGAGGAATACCAAGGCGTTACGGTACTTCCGCGGCCCCGCCCCCTTGTTCTGCATGATGAGCGCTGCCTGCTCCCGCGCGGGGCTCTTGGCATCCTTCGCTACGTGCGAGTAATTCGGCCCCAAAATAACGAGACGCGCTTCCGGCTCGTCCTTGACATCGCTAGGGTCATTCGGCGGCGGGTGGACGGCGGCGAACTCATCCCTCGTCCCGAACTTACGAAGTCGATCCTCGACCTCGCTGTTTACGTCGTCTTCCTTGAACTGCTCCGCGAGCTGCTGAGCGAGCCGGTTGACCGTCGGTTGGACGCTGAACCAATACCTGTCGCCGTCGGGGTAGAGATGGGTCGCGTTATCGGCCAGCCGTCGGAGTGCGTCGCCGAAGACGGCCGGGGCTTCGCCCGGCTGCACACAACCCAGTTTGATGCTACGGTCGTCGATTCCGCGATGCGCCGAGCGCAAGGTGGGCGCAGAGCCGAGGAAGATAGTTCGGGCTACCCTGCGACACGCGGAGTATCGCCCTAGGTTCGGGTTCTCTCTGTCGAGCCGAAGCGGCAAGGAGTTGGGGCCGTCCACGTCGGCCTCGATGACTGGTACCCATCGGTCCTCGAGGTAGTTTGTGAGCTCGGGTTGTACTCGCGGATCGTAGATGGGCACCGTTGAGGGAAGGATGAGGAGGCTGGAATCCTGCCGCTCCCATAGGCTGTGGATAACGGCAGCCATGAGGCGCAGCACCCCACGGGTCCGCTGGAACTTCTCCAGCGTACTCCAGTCCTCGTAGAGGCGATCGAAGAGCTCGGGGTGGATGGGGTAGGCGCTCTTCAGGCGCCTCTCGAACTCGGGGTCCTTCGAGGCGTTCGGGAACTCCTGTGCCTGACCGCGGTAGAGGTCCATGAAGGCCTTGATCACGATGTCTCGTTCGCGGAACTTCCCATGGTCCGTGAGTGGAAGGAAGAGCCGGCGGCGTACAATCTCGAAACTCTCTTCGGCGCTCGCAGGACGCCAAGGAGCTTGCACGCGGCCGACGACCTTCTTGAGGCGGTCCAACGCGGCTTGTCCGCCCTCGCCCCCTATCTCGATGTCACTGGCTGGGATCGCGAGCACGAGGAGGGTCTTTGGGACCGCTTTGGCGGCCTCCGTGAGCGCTTGCGCGAAGCTAAAGTGAGCTTCGAACGATCCGCCAGGCAACCCCTCGACATGGTATAGCTGCCGGGCGTACACGACCCACTCGTCGATGAGGATGACGCAGGGGGCATACCTTTTGAATAGCTCAACAAGCCCGTCACCAGGGCTGGTGCCGGTCTTATCGGCATCAGCAACAAACTCGTAACCTTCCTTCCCACCGAGCTGCCATCCGAGCTCCCCCCAAAGGGTCCGGATGAGAGTGCCGTCCGGTTTCTTCCTCGCCTGCCCGGGAGGGATGTCACGCCCATTCAGAACGACTCGATTTGCCGCAGGGATCCGTCCGGTCTCGGTGAACTGAAGAATCTCCTCGACGCCGGGCAGTTCCGGTGCCTGGGCACCAGAAAACAAGTGGTACAGCGCGAGGAGGGCATGCGTCTTGCCTCCACCGAAGTTTGTCTGCAGCTCTACGACGGGATCACCACCGCTACCATGGACGCGCAGCACAGCGCCGGACAGAAGCCGTTTGAGACCCTCCGTAATGTAGGTACGCCGGAAAAACTCACTCGGATCTCGGTACTCGTTCGAGCCTTCGCCTCTGAAGACCTGCCCCAGGTCCGCGGCGAACTCTGCTTGCTGATAATTCCCAGACGCTACATCGGGGTGTGGTGTAACCACTTCGCGCCAAGGCTTGAGCCCAGCGAAAGGCTGTCCGGCGACCGGCATGTCGGCCGCCCTTCGGCTATCTTTCCGGGCGTGTTCCTCGAATCGGACGCGCAGGAGCTCCTGCTTTTGCGATTCCACCTCGGCGGCCTCAGGGGCGCTTACCGCCGCCAAGAGGCGGGACATGCTGTCGAGTGCACGATAGGCGTCGTCGGTGGTGAACGGTTTCTGATGGGCCCACCTATCGCGTATTTCGCGTAGCTCGGATATCAGGCCACTTTCAGCGCGGCCAAGAACCCGATGGAACACATCGCTCCATGCGTTTGACATCGCCAGCAAAATTGACTGAGCGTCCCACGCCGAGTGAGCATCAGTCGTCCGTCGCTCGGCCTTGTCCTCCCGGATGGCCTTTGTGGTCTTGTGCCGCCATTCCTCACCGTACACAGCCTGCAGTTCGCGTTCGACGAAAGGCGTGAGGCCCTTGGCCAGGTGAGCGAAGCCCTTGCCTACGCGTTCGTGGTTGGTGAAGGGCATTCAGATCACGCTCCAGGGTCTCCAAAACTTTCAAGTCGCCGGTCGCCCTTAATCGAAGCTTGACCTGATGCGATTCGAGCGATCTCCGGCCACCCGACTACGAGGCTGTTGTACGGGAGTGCCTCTTGGGTCCAGCCCTTGCTCTCGCAGATACGGTGGAGGATGTACGCCAACTCCCGTGCGAGATCTCCTGCGGCCCCAAGACGCGCTAGGAGTACTGCGGCCGCTTGATCGCCTCCACTCTCTAGCGTGCGAATGAGGTGTTGAGTGGCCTCCCAAGTCGTGAACCTACGGCTCGCCGCCGGATCCCAATCTTCCCCGAATTGCCTACGATTTAGGAGACGAACCTTGCCACGCTGGGCGCTGAGGACCCCGGACTCGACGAGCCCCGGAATGCTTGTGTTCATCGCCTTGCTGAGAACTTCGGCCTCCCCGAAGTCGCCGTCGGAAATACCGTGTTGCTTGAACCATTGAAGGCACCAGCGCGTCTCCGGGTCGAACTCGCCCTCTTGTTGAGCTAGGATCTCGCCCAGTATCTGGTTGATGACTTGTAGCGCTGTGCGGACTGTCATTGCGCGCCCGTCGGCCTCGACTATCCTGGCGTACTTGGAGAAAATGGCCATCCCAGGGCCGATTGATGCTTGGGCGAGGTCGACCGGGGCGATGCTCCCGCGCTGCAGCTTGAGGATGGCGTCGGGCAAGTCGTGCTTGAGCTCGCGCATGAGATCCTGCCGAGTGCTCAGCGGGGCCCGCTCCGACCGCTGACGGCAAGCAATCACGATGTACGATGCAAGGGCATTTGTCCCGGTCGCAACGAGTCGCCATTTCTGTGACGCACGCACGGGCCACGTGGCTGTCACTTGGAAGCCGCTTGAAGTCACGGCCTCTAGGAATGTCTCCCACCCGGTAGTCCGCGTGATGGCGGACGAGTCGCCGTCGTCGCTCTCCTCCTCCTGTTCTTCCTGCTTGAACGCGTAGTACAGCGTCATCGGAAAGCGCGGATCGATGTGTGGGCGAAGATTCACGAATGCTGCCTTGAAGCCCGACTCGAAGTGCTCTCTCGCCTTTTGTTTGTCCCCCCCGAAGCGGTAGGGCGTCGCGACGAGCTCCTGAGTCTTGGGGGTCAGGACCGTCGAGAACAGCTGCGGGTACGCCGTCTTTAGGCTCCTGCGGAGCCAGACATAGAAGAAGTCACTTAGGTCCGCGTAGCCGATGTTGTCGTAGTAGGGAGGATCTGTGCTCAGCACTACCGGCGCGGTGAGTCGAGAGTCCCCGGCCACGTCGCGCTGGACTGCCTGGCCAGGTTGTCGGCCGCTCGTTGCCGTGGCCTCGAGGGCCTCGGAGACGTACTTGACCTGGTTCGCCCACGAGATGCCCTTCGACCCGAGCACGTTGGCCTCAGCGAAGTCCCACACCATGGGAATCGCTTGGCGGCCAAACAGTCCCATCTGTTGCTCACCACTTGCTTTCCACCTGGTCAGAGAACAGTTGTAGTCTGCGAGCCGATCAACCGCAAAGGCCAGATAGGTCCCAACCGCCTCCGCGTAGGCCCTCGCCCCACCCCCGCCCGCTTCGATGCCGATGTCGTCGTCAGGTAGCCCTGCCACGACGGAGTCGCGTTGCGCCCGCTCGATGGCTTTCCTGACCAGGTCGCTGAGGGTAGCAAGGCTGGTGAGCTGGCGGGAGGTGAAGAGGTCTCGGTGCTTCGTCATACCGTACAGCTGCACCCGGAAGCTGAGTGCTTGCTCGGGCAGCTCGCTTTCTGGCACATCCACTGGCGTGGCCACTTCCGCAGCCTTTTCGTGCTCCTGAGTCGGAGATAAGTAGACTCGACCACGATCGACTTCGGCGACCACGGCCATCAATTGGGTCCCGATTCCTCGCGTCCTGCCTTCAGACCGGATGTGATCAAAAGGAACAGGCGATTGACAGATCAGGCACGTTGCGCCGCGGCGGTCTACCGTGCCCCCTTCCCTTTTCTCTCCGATTCTTCGTACTTCGAAGCGAACAGATTTTCCGGCCTTTTCGACAATCGGTTCCAACCACGCTTCCTTTCCGGCCCTCGTGGAGAGTGCGAAAGAACGCACCAGCGGGACCCGCGCGAGGCACGCCGGGTTTGGGCACTTGACGGTTCGTGCCCATAGCCAGGCAATCACGACGGCAGTGCCGCCCCCCACTTCACGGGGAAGTGTGATCTTTGGGTAGAGCTCGCCGATGCGCGCTTTGGCCTCATCCCCGATCCACTTGCCGTAATGCCGAACGTCTTCGGCGAGACCCTGCGCACCCTTCCAACCCCCAGGCTGGACCTGTTTCTGCAGTCGGGCCTCGGGGTTGAGGGGAGGCCTCCCCGAGAACCTGAGTGGAATCTCGATGAGCGCTTTCGTGATCAGTGCGGCAACTGGGTTGAGGTCGGCGCCAATAGCCGGGAAACCCAGCCGTTGCCCCTCGAGCGGGATGGAGCCGCCGCCGCAGAACGGGTCAAGCATTTGGGGCAGCTCGCCGTCGCACGCCTTCAATAACTCTTCTCGAGCCTCGTCGAATGAATCCGGAGTTGGTTTCTTCGTCAGCAGTTTTCGCATTAGTTGGAAGAGGCGATCCCTCTCGCGATCCTGTTCTGCCTTGCTCTTGGGAGAGAAGTCAGGGTTCGCGGACGGATCGTCGACGATCGAGGCGAAGAGGACCGCCCTCGCGGTGGGCAACGGGAGTCGAGCCCACCACTGATGCATGTTCTTCGGGTGAGCACCTATGCCCGGAAGTTTGTCGTAGGCTGAGGCATCGTTCACCTCGGTGAGGGGTAGAGCGACCTCGATGAGCTTCTTACGGTATTCATTCACTGTAGCACCAAAACAGCATGCGAGAACGGGGTTGGGGACGTCAGATGTCCGGCCGAGTCCAAGCAGGTCGAAGTCCAAGTGGACGAAACTTGCGGCGGATGCTCCGTGAGGCCCTCGCTTGAGCGTCGGGAAGGCGCCGGCTTCTTTCCGGGGCGTACGAATCCACCTTTCGAGAGAATCGATCTGAAGGCCCTCGGAGTGCACCCCTCGCTGGTTCGGACCTCAACCTGAAACCAGCTGGGTGGACTGGCATGCCCTCCAATCACGAGGGCTCCGCCCCCTTCTCCCAGAGCTTGTCCAAGTCGTAGATGACGCCCACCTCAGCGAAGCCGGGTTCTCGATCGAATGGCTTCCGAACATAGCGGGCTTGACTCTTGTCGCCTTCGACTCGCACGAGCGCCAGGATGTACTCTTCGGGTTTGTTGAGTGAAGTGAGGATTTCGTTCTTGGTCACAATGACTTTGTCAGCCCCTTCGACGCGCCCTTTAACCTCGATGAAACGGAGCCGGCCCACCGGTGTCCCCTTGGACTCAATGTCGTATCCCAAGTTATCCGGGCTAACGTCCCTGGGCAGGAACCCTAGAGTGCGCTCGAGAGCCATGACTGCATCCATGGCCACTTTTTCGACGCGCTCGGTCTCTTTGGCGAACACGTTCGGCGCGGCCGGATTGTGGCCTCTTAGTTTGGCCAGTAACCCTGCGGGCACCACGAGTGCTGCACCTGCGACGACCGGCGGTAGAGGAGACAAGTGTCTTTCTTGCTCCAATTCCTCCATGCGGCGCTGGAGACGGCCCTGCAGGTCGTCGGCGCGTAGCCGGGCCTTACCAGAGTTAAGACGGGGGGTCTTCCCCGCCAGCTCCTGGGCCTTGAGTTCCTCCGCACGGTGGTCCCAGTACGTGATCTCCTTGGTGAGTCGCTCCTTGACGGCGGCCGTCGTCTTGGAGATCTGTTCCTCCTTCCGGTGGCGGACCTCTTCAAAGTGGCGAGGCACGAGCTCGGCTGCGGCGTAGGTGATTGCCCTCGTCTGGAGATCGTCCTTGACCCACGGCTCCTCTAACAACCCTCGAAGGAGCATGCGCTCCTCGTCTGTTGAGGGGCGGTAGTCCAGATAAGGCGCGTACCCTGCGACTCCGGGCTCGCCCGCTGCGTCCAACTCTACGAATTGCATTTGGCGGGAAACGACCCGCCGACTGCCCGTCCGATCGATCTGAGCGTCCTGGATCGCGTGTTCCAAGTAGACCAACGCCCGCGGCACGGTGCCGACATCGGTATCGTCGATGAGAACTGCGCCACGCCTGAGCAACTCTCGGTGGCGTTCAAGAACGATGTCGATGGTGCCATCGAGTAGGGGATGGCCGGGGCACGTGAACGCCGCCACGGGCTTCCCAGGCACATTGATGAGCCCTCTCTCGAAGGTGATTCGTTCGTACTTGTCTAGGATGGGCTCCCGTGCCCCGGTGGCGGGCCCCCGGTTTCGAATCACGGCCGGGACGTGGGTGAGCTCGAAACGCTTGGGCTCGCGCTCCCTGGCCACACCGCCCAGGCCCCGGAAAGCCTCCAAGAAAAGGCTCTGGATAAAGTGGGGCTGGAGGCGGCGCGCTTCGGCGCGCTCCATCTCCTCGCGGAGTCGGTTGAGCGTGGTCGAGTCAAGAGTGTCGTGAGCCAGCGCGCGCTCCTCGAGGAGGGCGATACATTGGTCCTTGTTCAGGAGATGGTCCAGGGTCTGTAGGAGCCGGGCCTTAACCTCGGGCCGTTCGCCGTATCGAATCGCATCGATAAGCAGGTCGCGCAGACGGACGTTCTGGAAGATCTTGCCGAGGATATCGAAGACGCTGCCACCAAGGCTCCCGCGCTGTTCTTCGAGCTTGAGAAAGAGCGTCTTGAAAACCTCGCCCTCGCGTGTCTCAGCAGCGACGAGGTTCCACAGATGGCATATCTCAGTTTGGCCGATGCGGTGAATCCTCCCGAACCGCTGCTCAATTCGGTTCGGGTTCCACGGGAGATCGTAGTTGACCATGAGATGGGCCCGCTGGAGGTTGATTCCTTCTCCAGCAGCATCGGTGGCGACCAGAATCTGGACCTCCTTGTCCTGGGTGAAACGTTCCATGGTGTACCGTCGTTCGTCGCGGTGCATACCACCGTGGATGGTCACCACTGCCTCGGGCTTTCCTACGAGCGAACGAATCCGATCAGCGAGGTAGTTGAGAGTATCCCGATGTTCGGAGAAGATGACGAGTTTGCGCCGGTTTCCCTCGGGATCGGACATGTGGGGGTTGTTCTGGAGGAGTGACGAAAGTTCCTCCCACTTACGATCTGTTCCACTACGTCGAACTGCCTCAGCCAGCTTTTCAAGGCGTTTCAGAGTAGAAATCTCTGCATCCAGTTCGGCAATAGTCTGCGCTGCGGTGGCCAGGTCGACCACACGCTCCTCGGTCTTTTCGACCTCCTCGTCGGGGGCTTCGTCCAGGTCATCCAAATCCTCCTCGGTCAAGACCGGGACGTCCTGGCGGCTGTCGATAGAGGCCTCCGCTCCCTGCCCTCGGATGCGCTCCTCCGTCAGGCGTTTCTCTAGGCGTTCCCGGCGACGGCGGATGGATTGCAAGATCGCCTCGGGAGAGGATGCGAGGCGGCGTTGGAGCACAGTCAGCGCGAAACCTACTGTGCCCTTTCGCCCCTCGCTCTGAAGGGCATCCGCCCTGTTGAATTCCTTCGTAACGTAGTCCGTGACCTCGCGGTACAGCCCCGCTTCTGGCTCGCTAAGTTTGAAGTCGACGGTGTACGCTACCCGCTCAGGAAAGAGCGGCCTCCCGTCGAACTTGACGATATTTTCCTTAACCATTCGTCGCATTATGTCCGAGACATCCACTTTGTGGACGCCGTCTCGGAACCGACCTTCGAACCGGTCCTCGTCGAGTAGTTGGAGGAATAGCTGGAAATCTTCCTCCTTGCCGTTGTGCGGCGTCGCAGTCAAGAGAAGAAAGTGGCGCGTGAGCTTGCCCAAGCGCTTACCAAGAAGATACCGCTTCGTCGGCTTGAGCTCGCCGGAAAAAAAGTGAGCCGACAGCTTGTGGGCCTCGTCGACGATGACCAGGTCCCATTCGGTATCGTCGAGCTTGGCTTGGACATCTTCGTTGCGGGACAGTTTGTCGAGCCTACAGATGGCAAGAGGGTTTTCCTGAAACCAGTTACCTGTGCGCGCGGTCTCGAGCTTGTCGTTGGTGAGAATCTCAAATGGAAGGTGGAACTTGGACCATAGCTCATCTTGCCACTGCTCCGCGAGCATCCCAGGGCACACGACCATGCACCTCTGGAGGTCGCCCCGAATCGCGAGCTCTTTGATCAGGAGACCGGCCATGATCGTCTTGCCAGCCCCTGGGTCGTCCGCGAGTAGGAACTTGAGGGGTTGACGCGGTAGCATTTCGCCGTAGACCGCGGTGATTTGGTGCGGAAGGGGATCAACGAGCGAAGTATGAACGGCCAAAAGCGGATCGAATAGGTAGGCGAGCCGGATCCGGTAAGCCTCCGATGCCAAGCGGAAAAGGGCGCCATCCCCGTCAAAACTCCAAGCCGTCCCGTTCGACAGGACCTCGAGCTCTTGTTCCCGGTTGCGGTACAATAGTTCGTGACCCAAACGGCCGGATTCATCCTTGTAAGTGAGTTCGACTACGGCGGAGCCGTGCCATCTAATGTCGACTACCGAGACCGAACCGCCCGGAAGCACCCCCTTCACTAGCGCTCCGCGCGCCAAATCCTCTAAGCGCGCCAGCTTTACGGCCCCCCTTCTTGGTTCTGGGGAGAGCGACTCAACGTAGCCGGCACGGACGCATCTGCCAAGTCATTGAGACTACCTCCCACGTTCCTTCGCAAGAGGGCTCCCCATCGGGTGCTCCTTCCTCCACCGGTCGATCTTCTCGAGCACCGCCTCCCGAACGAAGTCACCGATCCGGTTGAAGTGGTCGTCGCCGTCAATGACTCTCACCAAGTCGTCGTAGTAACCCCGCTCGATCCGGCCCGCCACGGAGACCTTCGGTAGGACCTTCTTCCTCGGCTTGGGGAGGGGGGTTGGCGTCACAGATGTAACATGAAATCAGGAAAGCACTTATAGATTGTGCGCGTTCGTATCTTTCGTTACGAATGCGTGCAAAGGGGTTTGGAGAGACGACATCCTCCATGGACCGCCGGATGGTCGGGCGAGTTCGGACAGGACCCCCGCGAGGGCTCGTCCGGTTGCAACCTGAGACGTGGATCCTTCTGGCGGCTCTCCGCCGCCCCTTGGTGGATTCCGAGGGAAACCTAGTCGGGCTCGAGTCCTTCGATCGGCTCGTCCGAAGGATCCTTGCGGAACGAAAGAACGCCCAGAAGCCAGCTGCGCTTCCGCGGGGGGCAACCGGGTGAGCGCCGCGGCCCTGACCCAGGTCGCTGCTCTCGACTCGCCTCCCTGGGCTGTTGAGGATTTCGTCGGTGACGTCGCCACCTGCCCGGCCTGCGGTCACTCCGAACCGGTCCATCGACTCCTGCTGACCCCCTTCGTTTCCATCGTCATCTGCCACGAGCCGACAGAGTCGGGGGAGTGTTTCCGCGTTCGACACGCCGCGGGCATACCGTTTGGCGCGTGCAGGAGGAACCCCCCTTGAGTTCAGGAGAGGACCCTCGGAGCTCCCCGCCTGAAATGGAGCCTGGTTGGTCGGTCTACCGCGGCCACGGGCAGTACCCCTGCGCCGGGTGCGGCAACCTCGTACCCGAATCGTTGACCGAACTGGTTTACGTCTACGATCGGCGGAGTGGCTTCAGAGCAAGAAGGATGGAGCCCAACTGTTTCGAACGCGCCCGAGACGAGGCATGGCCCCTACCGTTTAGCTCCGTCGATTCGAAAGGGGACCCGCCCTCGAAGTCGAAGGGGATGCCGATTCGACGGCTTCGCGAAATCGACTCACGCTCCCGTGGGGACCCCGCGGAGGATCAAGTAGCAATCCTTCGCTCAGCTGGACGCTTTCCCTCGGATGCGACGGCGAAGGAGATCGCATTCGGGCTGGGGGTCGCTCGACGGATCGGTCTGGATCCGTGGCTCGGCCAAGTGAAGTTCCTACGGTTCGAGCCCGCGGACAAGATCCACGTCTTCGTCGGAATCGATGGGATGCGCGCGCTGGCCGAACGGAGCGGAAAGTATGACGGGCGGGAAATCGAGGTTGAGCTAGTCAAAGGGCCCGACGGAACGGACACTCCAGTCAAGGTCCTCTGTCGGGTCTATCGGAAGGACTGGAGCCACCCGCTGGTCGAGGAAGTTCGGTTTGTTGAGGCCGTCCGACGGCGCGACGATGGTCAGCCGACGCGGGCCTGGACGGAGATGCCGATCACGATGCTCCGAAAAGCGGCGGAGGAGCGGGCGCTGCGAGCCGCGTTCCCAGTCCAACTGTCCGGCGTCTACGGTGAGGAGGAGGCCCCCGGTGGGGTTTCGAGATGATTGCGGCAGCTCGTCCATCCGGCACGGTCCGCTTTCCCGCGAAGCCCGGTCAGACGGGAGCTGCGGATATCGCTCCGAGGGCGGACCGTGATCCGGCACTCCTGGCGGGCGAGGCGTATGCCTCCCCGGAAGACCCGTCCCAGGCGTTTGTCGATCTGCGTGCCCTAAAGAAGGCGGCGCGGGGCCTTGCAGAGACCGACCCGGTCCGCCTGCTCATCGAGGGAGAGCCGGATCGTCTCCCGATGGCGGTCCTCGCGGCGAAGGCGGACTCGTGGGTGCTCCTGCTCCTTCGGGGGGACTGAGGAGGACCCGATCCTGTCCGACGTTTCCCGCGAAGGTCCAGCCCGCGTCGAGGTAGCCAGGCAGCTCCTCGACGGTCACGAGAGCCTGCTTCTTGGTGGGGGGCGAAACCCGCTTCAGGGTGAGCTCCCGGACCTGCGCGAGGTTCGCGAGGTCGACCGCATCGAGCTCCTTGTCGGAATAGCCGAGCGCCCCGAGGAGCGTCCGGGAGACCTCGCGTCGCACATCGCCCTCGGATGGTGCGTCTCCGGTCAGCGTGGGCTCGCATCGTCGGAACGCCTCCCGCATTTCCTCGATCAGGTCTCCGGGAAGCCGGTTCTTGTTGAGCGAGTAGCGGGCAGTGATGTCGCCCTTGTGTCCACCCCAGTGGACGACGAACCGATGGACGACCTTCCCTTGGCCCTCGGCGACGCCCAGACGAGTCTCGAAGTAGACCCGGAGCACGTAGGGGCGGTCCTGCATCCCGAGGGCCCGAAACGCGGCCCGGACCCCGTCGCCGACATTGATCGCGCGGAGAAACCGGTTCGCTCCTCGTCCCGGGCTCACCAGATCGGTCGCACGAGTCAGCTTCTCGCCTCGAGCCAGCCGGTATCGCAAATAGTCCTCAATGGCTCGGCACGTCACGGGCGGAGCGAAGGTCACGTAAGTGTGGCGCGCCTTCGAGATCCCTTCCCGTACGATGACCAGTGCGGGAGTCTTTGTAAATCGGGGACGATCACCTGCAAGATTGAGCTCCGGGAGGTCCCCGAGGGTCAACCCGTCTTCGCCGAGGTAGTCCCCGACGACCTCCGGTCGGACCCCGCTATAGGCCATCAGAGCGCAGATAACGCGGTTTCTTACCGGGGCGCGCGCGAGGACCGCCCGGACCTGCTCTGGCGTAGGGGCGACCTCATCTGCGAGCGTCGGGGTGGAATCACGCCCGCGTACGTTGACCCCGCGCACCGAGGGTCGGCCTGCGTGCTTTCGCCACGAGTTGACGGCCTTGACGGTACTGTGGATGTAGGAGCCGGTGTGCTTCGCCTTCGACTCGGCCTCGACGAAGTCGAGGACCACGTCGCGCAGCGCCTTGTCGGCCATCTTGGCCAGAGCTTCGGGACTGGTCTCTACTACCCGACAGAAGGCCGCGAGCCTTCGGGCGTAGACGTCCGCCGTGGCTCGACTTCCCTGGGCGACGTTGCGGTGCCAGCGGCGGCGATCCTCGCCTTCCGCAAGGAAGGGAGCGAGTCGAGGGGTGCGATCTGGGGCCATGGAAGGGTCATTGGAGGCTGGGTTCTAATAGCTTATCATCTTAGAACCGTCCCGGCCCATCAGCTCGCCGGGGGCATCCCCCCTCACCCGAACCCGCGTGGCCGCTCGCTTCTCGTCTGACCATTTGAATACCGACCTGACCGGCCCGCCACCAGCATCTGCGTTCGTTGCAGCGGAAGTCCGGAGTGGACGGCTCGACTGTCGATCGAGAGGCGGTGGGTGCAACTCCCTCCCGCGCTACGGCTCTTGGATGCCCCGGCTGAGCTAGTGCCGCGTCCACCAGCGGTGTGCGGGACGTGAGTTCGTCACACAGTGGACCCGGTTGAGCCGTCGGATCGTCTGTCGAAGGACCTCACTAGCCTCCGCCCAATCGGTGTAGTTGGTCCGGGTGAACGCCCACCGAC
>DASRSV010000021.1:0-19821 GCA_035656255.1 Thermoplasmata archaeon | reverse complement strand
CTTGCGGATCTCGGGAGTGAACTTCGGCTCGGGCCCCGGGCTCTTCTTGGGGTAGAGGGCGTCCCGACCGATGCGATTGTAGTCGTTGATCACCCGGCGGACCCAATCTTCGCTCCAGAGGACCATCCCGGAGATCTTGGGCGGAGAGAACCCCTGGAGGGAGTGGAGGATGATCATCGCGCGCTTGACGACGGTCGGGTCGTTGGAGCGCTTCACCAGACGGCTGAGGGCCTGTCCCTCCTCGATGGAGAGCTCGCGGACGCGCAACATTGGGGAGGGGGCAATGCCCCCTCCGGGAAAGTACTTCCGCTAGAGTTCAGGAATCCCGAACTCTCCCACTAGACGCGGCACTAGTCCGCGCGGCCGCGCGCCTCGCCGTTCAAATAGCCGGCCCGTTCGGACCGGCCGTGTTCCTCGAGCAGCACCAGGTGGGGCCGTACCAGAACTTCACCTACCTCGTCGCGGAGAGCGAGCGCGGAGAGGGCGTCATCATCGACCCGTCGTTCGGCATCGAGCCGGTCCTCGCCTCGGTCGACCGTCACGGCGTGAAGGTCCGGTTCGTGCTCAATACCCACAGCCACACCGACCACGTCGCCGGCAACCAGGACGTCCGGGACCGGACCGGGGCGAAGGTCGTGGCCCACCGGGTCGCGCCGCTCGGACAGGACGTCTCGGTGGAGGACGGCAGCGTCGTGGAGTCGGGTCGACTCAAGTTCCAGGTCGTCCACACCCCCGGGCACACGGCCGACAGCGTGCTGTACATCTTCGAGGGACAGGTCGCGACAGGGGACACCCTGTTCGTCGGGGAGTGCGGCCGCACCGACCTGCCGGGGGGGGACCCGTCCGCCATGTACGATAGCCTCCTTTCGAAGGTGCGGCAGCTCGACGACGGCCTCGTCGTCCTCCCGGGGCACGACTACGGCGTCACCCCCACCTCGACGATCGGCCGGGAGAAGAAGGAGAACTACACGCTCCAGCCGCGGACGCGCGCCGAGTTCGTTCGCTTCCTCAAGGAGTGACGACCCCGGTGGCTCCGCTTCCGCCCGCCTCCGAGCGCCCGCTCCTCGCCACGGGCGCCCGGCGCAGGGTCGCGGAGGTACCCCGGCCGACGGAGCTGGTCACCACCCTCCGACGCCTCGGCGCCGAGGGGAAGGAGCTCGTGGCGCTCTTTGACGCGGACGCGATCGCGGGCGAGCGGCATCTGCTCTCCGCATGGGCGCACCTCGGCCGTTCCCGCGGGCGCGGCACCGAGCGGCTCCGGGACCGGAGCGCCGAGCTCGCCTTGTTCGTCGCGGGGGAGGACCAACTCCCCCGCGCGCTCGCGAAGGTCGGCGTCGGTCCATCGACCGACCGGTTCGTCGTCGTCACGGAGCGACCTCGGAGCCTGCCGCCCCTCCTCGAGGCGTTCGGGCTCGTGGAGGAGCCGTCCGCCTACCCGCGGTCCCCGACCCGCGCGATGCTCGCACGTCTCGGGATCACCGCGGAGGATCTCTCCGCCGTTCCCGAGAGCGCCTGGGAGGGGCTCGTGCTCGAGCGGGTGGCGCTGGTCGACTTCGGCGCCGCCCACGGGGAGCGGCCCGGCCGAAAGTCCTAATCTCGGCGCGAACTCGACCGTTCGCCGGCCGGGAATGCAGGTGTGATCTAGTGGTAGGATATCAGCCCTCCAAGCTGATCACCCGGGTTCGAATCGTCGGGCGCCCGACCGCCCGCGCGGAACTCCCGGCACCTGCATCCCCCCGGCGACCGGCGCCCGGAGGGATTATCCTCCGTCCGGCGGGTGGAACGGTCGCGCTGAGGTAGCCTAGCTCGGTAAGGCGCCGGTCTTGAAAACCGGTGGCGTTCCACGCCACGGGAGTTCGAATCTCCCCCTCAGCGTCTCGGGCACGGTGGGGCGCGTGACGGTCGATCCCGCCCCGGCCGTTCCAACTCCCCAACTCAGCGTCTTATCAGCGCGCTCCTGGTGGCCGCCGTAATGCCATCGGAGGGCGCTTCCTCGACGCCGCTCCTCGAGCAGTACGAGGGGGTGAAGGCCCAGTACCCGGGCCATCTCGTCCTGTTCCGCGTCGGCGACTTCTACGAGACGTTCGGGGACGATGCGAAGCTCCTGGCCCGGGAGCTCGAGGTGGTCCTGACCGCACGGGCGCCCGATGCCTCGGGTTCCCGCATGCCGATGGCGGGGGTCCCGCACCACGCGGTCGAGTCGTACCTCGGTCGGCTGGTCCGCAAGGGGTACAAGGTCGCGGTGTGCGACCAGGTCGAGGACGCCCGGTTCGCGAAGGGTCTGGTCCGGCGCGAGGTGACGCGGGTGGTCACCCCGGGGACCGTCGTCGAGGAGCGCATCCTGCCCGGGGCCGACCACAACTTCCTCGCGGCGGTCGTCGTTCCTCGGTCGGGGCCCCCCGCCTACTCCGCTGTCGATATCACGACGGGCGAGTGGTTCCATGGCGTCGGCTCCGGTCCCGGCGCGGAGTCGGCCGCGGCCGCGCTTGCGGCCTTCGCCCCGCGCGAGGTGCTCTACGCTTCGGACGGCGCCGATTCCATCGCGGTACTCAGCCGCACGTTGCGACGCGAGTTCCCCGTGGCGCGCCTGGAGCCCGCCCCCCTTCCGCTCGCGCCGAGCGAGCTCCCGGAGCGGATCTCTACGGCCGCCGGGGTCGCCGAGACCACCCGCGAGTCGGACGCCCGGCTCGCCGCCTACGTCCGGAGCACCCAGCCTCGGCTACTCCCGTTCCTCGAGGTGGTGGAAGGCCCGGGAGCCCGTCGCCTTGCGCTCGACGGCAAGACGCTCCGCCACCTCGAAGTGACCCAGTCGATGAACCCCGACGACCCGAAGGGCGCGACCCTCCTGAGCGTCTGGGACGAGTCGACGACCGCTCCGGGCCACCGGACGATCGCTTTCTGGCTGCGGCAGCCGCTCGCGGACGTCCCGTCGATCCGCGGCCGCCTCGACGCCGTCGAGCATCTGGTCGGTCGCGGCATCGGCCTCCGCCACGGGGTCGAGCGGCTCCGGCCGTTCGCGGACGTCGCCCGCATCGCCGCCCGCGTCGCCGGGCGTCGGGTCCGACCACCCGAGCTCGGTGCGCTCCGAGAGAGCCTCAGCGCCGCGAACGACCTCCGAGCCTGGCTCGGAGGGGACGAACTCCCCGACCTCCTTGACCAGCTGCGACGTCGCCTCGCCCCGCTGACCGAGCTCGAGGCGTTGCTCGGGCGGGCGCTCGTGCCGGAGCTTCCGTCCGCCGTGGACGACGGGAACCTCTTCCGTACGGGCTTCGATCCCACGGTCGACGCCCTCGAGAAGGAGGAACGGGACGGCCTCGGCGCCCTCGAGTCGCTCGAGCGGCGCGAGCAGGAGACGACCGGGATCCGGACGCTCCGCGTCCGGTACAACCAGGTGTTCGGCTACTACTTCGAGGTCTCGCGGCCGAACCTGCCGCGCGTCCCCGCCCACTTCCGGCGCAAGCAGACCGTCGCGCAGGGGGAGCGGTTCACGAGCGAAGAGCTCGCGGAGCTCGAGCGCCGGATCCTCGAAGCCCGCGAACGACGCGACCACGCGCTCGGGGAGCGATGGGAGGAGCTGCTCGCCCAGATCGACCGGCACGTCCCGGCGATCCATCGCTTGGCGCGCGCGGTCGGTGAGCTCGACGCGCTCGTCGCGTTCGCGCGCCTCGCGCAGGAGCGGGGGCTCGCCCGCCCCGAGGTCGACACCTCCCGGAGCCTCACGGTACGGGACGGACGGCATCCCGTGCTCGACCGGCTCCTCGCCGGTCGGTTCGTGCCGAACGACACGGAGCTCGACGCCGACGGGGCCCGCGTGCTCGTCCTCACGGGGCCGAACATGGCCGGGAAGTCGACCTACATGCGTCAGCTCGGCCTGATCGTACTCCTCGCCCAGTGCGGCTCCTTCGTCCCGGCCCGGTTCGCGCGGGTCGGGGTCGTCTCCCGACTGTACACACGGATGGGGTTCACCGACGAGATCGGCCGCGGGAAGTCGAGCTTCATGGTCGAGATGAGCGAGGTCGCGGAGATCCTGCGCGGGAGCGACGCGGGCTCGCTCGTCCTGCTCGACGAAGTGGGCCGGGGGACGAGCACCTTCGATGGGCTCGCCCTCGCCTGGGCCACGCTCCGGTACCTCCACGACCGCATCGGCTGCCGGACGGTCCTCGCCACCCACTACCACCAGCTGACCCAGCTCGTCGAGTCGCTTCCGGGCGCTCGGAACGCCCACCTCGCCGTGCGTGAGAGCGGCGACGAGATCGTGTTCCTCCATCAGGTCGTGCCCGGCAGCACCGACCGGAGCCTGGGACTCCACGTGGCGCGGCTCGCGGGGGTCCCGAGCGACCTGGTCCGGGATGCCGAGCAGCTACTGAAGCGGCTCGACGCCGGCGAGCTGCCGGTCGCCGGATCCGTTCGCGCGCGCGGTCGTTCCGCGCGATACACCCAGGCGATCCTGCTCCCGACGGATGCGGGCGGCTCCGAGGTCGAGCGCGCCCTCAGGGAGCTCGACCCCGATCGGCTCGCCCCGTTGGACGCGTTGCGCTGGGTCACCGAGTGGCGACGGCGCCTCGAGGGACCCGGCCCCGAGGAGGATGCGTGAGGAGCGCGCGGGGGCCGCCGGAGCTCCGGCGACCGATCCGAAAGCTCGATCCCGCCACGGTCCGCGCGATCGCCGCAGGGGAGGTCGTCGAGCGCCCGGCCTCCGTCGTGAAGGAGCTCGTCGAGAACGCGTACGATGCCGACGCCCGCGAGATCGTCGTGACCGTGGACGGCGGCGGGATCGACCGCATCGAGGTGGCGGACGACGGGGAGGGGATCCCGGCCGAGGAGCTCGCGCTGGCCGTCGAGCGCCATGCGACGAGCAAGCTCGACTCGGGGGCCGACCTGCATGAGGTCCACACGCTCGGGTTCCGGGGCGAGGCCCTCTCGGCGATCGGCACGGCGGCCCGGCTTCGGCTCGTCTCCCGGGCGCGAGGGAGCCCGGAGGGGAGGGCGGTGGACGTCGAATCGGGGTCGGTCGTCGCCGAGGCTCCGGCCGGAGGACCCGAGGGGACCCGCGTCGAAGTGCGGGACCTCTTCCTTTCGATCCCCGCACGCCGAAAGTTCCTCCGGGCTCCGGCCGTCGAGCAAGCGGAGCTGCTCGCCACCCTGGAGCGGCTCTACCTCTCCCGCCCTTCGGTGGGACTGACGCTCCGGTCGGGAGGCCGCGAGACGGCCCGGTGGCCGGCCGCGAAGTCGTTGCGTGACGCCGCCGGACGCGTCTTCGGCCCGGCGTTCGACGAGGCCGCGTTCGACCTCGACGCGACCGCGCTGGCCGGCGTACGGGTCCGGGCGCGGCTCGGTCATCCCGTCGCGGCGAGCGGCGGTCCGCACCGGCTCATGGTTGTGGTGAACGGCCGATCGGTCGCCGGCGGCCCGGTCGCCGCGGCGGTCCGAGCGGCGTACGCGGGGTTCCTCCCGCGCGGGCGGTATCCGGTCGGGCTCGTCGAGCTCGAGGTGGAGCCGATGCGCGTCGACGTGAACGTTCATCCCACGAAGCGCGAGGTGCGGCTCAGCCGGGAGCGCGAGGTCACGGAGGCGGTGCGCCGCGTCGTGCGGGAGGCGCTCCAGGGCCAGCCGCTCGCGGCCGCGCCCCGCGGGGGTACCCCGCCGGCCGGTTTGGTCGCGTTCGGCGGGCGGGCGTCGTTGCGCCCCCTGGGGGATCGGCCGGCGGGGGTCGTCTCCACCGGCGAGCCCGGGGGTACGCAGCGGCGGCTCAGTGCAGGGGTCACCTCGCCGACGATCGGGGCCGGACGTGCGCATCGTCCCGCCCTCACGCTGCGCGCCTCGATGTTCGACCTCTACTGGTTCGCCGAGGCGGGCGACGAGCTCGTCGTCGTCGACCAGCACGCGGCGGATGAGCGGCTCCTGTTCGAGGCGATCCTCGCCGAAGGCCGTCTCGTGCGGCAGACGTTGATGGAGCCGATCCGGATCGAGCTGACCCCCCGGCAGGCCGCTACGCTCGAGTCGAAGTCGACCGACGTCGCGGCGTCCGGCTTCGTGGTCGAGGCGTTCGGGTCGAGCAGCTACCGGGTCGGTTCGGTCCCGTCGTTCCGGGGCCACTCCGCCCGCCCGGAGGCGCTCCCCGGGCTCCTCGACGAGCTCGCCGATGGCGGCCGTCCGACCTGGCCGGACGGCGCGCGCGAGCGGACCGCCGCCTCGATCGCCTGCCACAGCGCCGTTCGGGCGGGGGACCGGATCTCCGCGGAACGGATGGGGAGGATCCTCGCGGACCTCGCGACGGCCGCGCCGGAAGCGTACGCCTGCCCGCACGGTCGACCGATCCTGGTTCGGCTCCCCCGCGGGAAGGTCGACGGCTGGTTCCTGCGTCCGAGGACATGAGCCGCGCGGCGCGCGGGCCGGCGCGCGAGGACGAGCTCGCCCCCTCGGTCGTCCGGTTCCTCGAACCCCAGGGGTACGCCGTCCGGGTCGACCCCGACGGCTCCGGGTTCCTCGACCTGGTCGCCGTCCGGGGGGAGGAGGTCGGGCTCGTCGAACTCAAGCTCGCCGATTGGAAGACCGTGCTCGCCCAGGCGACCCGCCGTCGGGCGTGGGGCGACTGGGCCGCCGTCGTCCTCCCGCGGAGGACGCTCGCCGAGAAGGTCGTTGGCCGCGCCGCCCGGGGATTCGGGGCGAAGGTCGGTGTGTGGTGGGTCGACCGGGAGGAGGTACGGGTGCTGCGGGAGGCGGTGCGGTTCTATCCGCCGGCGGCGACGGACCCGTTCGCCGTCCCGAGGGCCCACCTGCGGACGCTGATGGGAGCGCTCCTCCGCGGCGAGATCCCCGAGAAGGTCGGCTGGGGGCTCGCGGGCCACGCCGCCCGCACGACCCACTCCCGACGCGCGGGCATGAACTTCGCGATGGAGGAGTTCGAGGATTCTCCGACGACGTGAGACCGGTTCGACCCGCGTCGCGTCGCCGGGCTAGCGTCCGACCAGCGGCCGGGCGAGGGTTTCGAACCGCTCCGCCATGTGCGCGTAGCTGAGGCCGTCGGCGTACGCACGGCCGGCTTCCGCGCGCTTGCGCCGGAGCGCCGGGTCCGCGAACAGCTCGGCGAGCTCGGAGGCGTAGGCACCGGCGTCGTCGTCGGTCACGACCGTGACGGCGTCGTCCGCGATCGCCCCGTCGAACGGGACGTGGCGGCTCACGATGCTCGCGACCCCGTACCGCATCGCCTCGCGCGGCGCGAGCCCGTACCCTTCGTACCGCGCCGGAAGCAGGAAGACGTCCGCCGCGCGGTAGGCGCGCGCCTTCGTCGGCTCGTCGACGACGCCCAGCGCGACGACCCCGGGCTCGGGATGGGCGGCGCTCCCCACGACGATCATCCGGGCGCCCGGGAAGAAGACCCGGATCCGACGGAACGCCTCGAGCGCCGTCGGCAGTCCCTGGCGCTCGGGGGTGCGGCCGACGAACGTCACGACCGGGACGTCATGGGGGATCCGGAGCGCCGTCCGCGCGTCCTCCCGGGAGCCGACGTCGAGCGGGTCGGGGACCCCGTACGGCACGACCGACACCCGACGTTCCGGGACCGAGTAGTACTTCCGCAGGAGCTCCCGGTTCTTCTCCGACGCGACGACGATGAGGCCCGCGCGATCGAGGGCGCTCGCCTCGAGGCGGCGCAGCGTCCTCCGGTCGAGGAAGTTGCCGACCTTCTGGCGCAATCCCCCGTTCGGCTCGAGCGGTCGCAGGGTGTCGAAGGTGTGGAGCGCGACGTCGTGGACGAGCATGGCGAACGCGGCCGAGCGGGGTCGGCTTCCGCGCGGGATCTTGAGCGCCCCCGCCTTCTCGTCGTTCCCGACGACCAGATCGGCCGCCGGGTCGAGGAGCTCGCTCGCGTTCCGGCCGACGGCGATGTCGCGCCCGAACGGCCGTCGGCTCGCCCCGAAGACGGGGACCGGCACCGCCTCGACCCCCCGGTGGGGGGCCTTCGGCGCCGGACCCGCCGCCGGATAGAGCACGCGGACCGCGTGCCCTCGATCGACGAGCGCGGCACCGAGCTCCCACACGACCCGGCTGAGGCCGCTGTCCGTTCCCTCCGGCGGCTGGGTGGCGAGGAACTCGATCCGCCAGCCCGCCATCCGCTACGACCTAGCGCCCGCCCGACGTCGAGGCAGCCCGCGACGGGAACGCAGGGTCCTTGGGATCCACGGTGGCTTCGCCGGGAGCGCGATGGGGGTACCCCCGAAGAACGCTTCGGGCGGAGTGGAACGCCCGGGGGGCGCGTCGAGGGGCTAGTTCTCGTCGAGCCCCAGCCAGCGGAGGAACGACCGTCCGACCATGCTCGAGGGGATGGGGACCCCCATCCCTTCCAGGACCGTCGGGGCGACGTCCAGGAGAGAGAACGGCTGGGTCCGGCGCCCGCCGCGGACCCCGTCGCCCGCCGCCACCAGGATCCCGTTCATCCGGTGGACGCCGGTCCCGTAGAAGAACCCCGGCCGGTCCCGGAGCATCGGCTTCGGGTAGCTCAGGTCCATCCGGAGCTCCGTCTCGAGGTCGTCCACGCGCAGGAGGAGGGCGGGGGCGTTCGCGAGGTTGTCCCCGCGGTAGATCTCCTTCGGCTCGAACACCTCGACGCGGGCGCCGTCGTACGCGCGGAGCTGGTGCTTGATGTCGGCGACCGCCTGCGCCGCCCGCTCGGCGGTGAGGGAGCGGTTGTACCGGTTCAGGTAGATCCCCTCGGGGACGGGGTAGGAGAAGGCGACGGTCTTCTGCCAGTCGATCCGCGGCGCGACGTTCTCGAAGCTCGCCTCGCCGGTCACGAGCCGGCTCAAGGCTTCGCGCCGGGGGCCGCCGCGCGCGCGGTCGGCCAGGCCGCGGACGACGCGCCGCGTCGGGCCGAACCGGTCGGCGGCGAGCAGGAGGCGGGAGGCGAGGCGACGACGCACCGTGTCGCTCTTCGACTCGAAGACGAGGTAGCCGTGGTCGGCGAGCCACCGGTTGGTGAAGAAGTCCGAACGCGCGGGCCCGTGCCCGTGGTCGGAGATGATGAGCGTGATCGTCGGCCCCCCGACCGACCGGAACGCGCCGTCAATCCGGGCGAGCGCCACGTCGACGCTCCGCCAGAACGTGCGGAGGTCGTCCGGGACGTCGCGGATCGGCCGCGCGAGCTCCGACCAGTGCTGGTGCTGGACGCGGTCGGTCTCGCGGAAGAGGACGAAGAGGAAGTCGGGGGAGAACTCCCGCGTGAGCATTTCGGCGGCGCGCGCCCGTTGCTCGACCCCGTGGGTCGCCTGGGCGAGCCACTCCATCCGGCGCGCCTCACGGTACGGCGGCAGCTCGGGGAGGTACGGTTCGCCGAGCTCGCGCTCGAGCTCGGCCTGGAGGTTCTCGGGGAACGTCGGAGGGTGCTCGCTGATCATCCCGGGGACGACGAACCCGTTGATCGGGTAGCCGGCGCGGACGGGGAAGTTGAGCACGCCGACGCGGACGCCGAACCGGGAGAGAAGGTCCCAGACCGCCTCGGCGGGGCGGAACGTGTGAACGAGCCGGCTCTTCCCGGGGCCGCCGTCGGGCTCGGTGAAGCCGAAGATCCCGAGTCCGCCCGGGTCCTGACCGGTCGCGAACGAGTACCACGCCGGGATCGTCTTCGGCGGGTACACCGAGGCGAGCGGCGCCGAGGCACCCCGCTTGACGAGCGCAGCGAGGAACGGGAGCTCGCCCGCGTCCATCCACGGGCCGAGCAGGTCGAACGTTCCACCGTCCAGTCCGAGGACGAGGAATCGATGGCGCGTCCGGGGCATGTAGAGGGAGCCTCTCCTCCTGAGTAAACGGGGCGAGCGACGAGTTTGGGGCTCTTATTAAACGTGGTACGCCCGGCGCTGCGCTATTGGAGCCGGACGGCCTCGAGGTTGTACGGCGACCGCGTTTCCAGGTTGAACCGCTTGTGGAGGCCCGTCGCCAGGTCGAGGATCTTCGACTCCTCCCCGTGGTTCAGGAGGATCTTCTGCGGGCGCGGGTCGAGCGTCGCCACGTAGTTCATGAGCTGCACCCTGTCCGAGTGGCCGCTGAACCCCTCGATCGTCGCGATCTCGAGCCGGACGGGGACGTTGCCGCCGCCACGGCCGCCGTCCATGAAGCTCGCCTCGCTGAGTCCCCGCTGCAGCCGTCGGCCGAACGTGCCGTCCGCCTGATAGCCGACGAACAGGAGGCCGTTCTTCTCGTCGGGGGCCCAGGCCTTGAAGTACTCCATGACCGGGCCGCCGCTCATCATCCCGCTCGTCGCGAGGACGATGCACGGCTCCTTCGCGTCCAGGACCCCGTGGCGCATCTGGGAGGAGTCGACCCGGCGGAAGATGTCGGAGAGGAACGGATTGTCCCCCTGCTGGAAGATCTGCGTCCGGAGCTGACTGTTGAGGTACTCCGGGTACGCCGTGTGGATCGCGGTCGCCTCGAAGATCATCCCGTCCAGGTAGACCGGGACGCGGGGCAGCTTCCCCTCGCGCATCCGCTCCTCGACGACCAGCATGACCTCCTGCGAGCGGCCCACCGCGAAGACCGGGACGACCAGCTTCCCGTTCCGCCCCAGGACCTTCGCCGCGAGCGCGGTGAACTCGTCCGTCGCCTGCTGGCGGCTCGGCTGGACGTCGCGGTAGCCGCCGTACGTCGCCTCGAGGACGAGCGTCTCGAGGCGCGGGAACCGGTTCGCGGCCGGATTGAACAGCCAGCTGCGCTCGAACTTGATGTCCCCGCTGTACGCTAGGTTGTGGTCGCCGTCGCCGACGTGGAAGTGGCAGATCGACGACCCCAGGATGTGACCGGCGTTGTGGAGCGTGAGGCGCAGGTCGGGGGCGATGTCGGTCGTCTCGCCCCAGCGGAGCGGGATCGTCCGGGTGACGAGGTCACGGACGTTACCGGAGTCGTAGAGGCCCTTCCGGGCCTCCTGGTTCGTGACCTTGATCGCGTCGAGCAGCATCAGCGTCATCAGGTCGCGGGTCGGCGCCGTGCAGTAGATCGGCCCCTGGTAGCCGTACTTCAGCAGGACCGGGACGAGCCCGCAGTGGTCCAGGTGGGCGTGCGTGACGACGACCGCGTCGAGCGAATCGAGGGGTAGCAGCTCGGGGGCGTTGAAGTACGGCGTCCGGTCGGAGCCGGGGTCGATCCCGCAGTCGATGAGCACCTTCGAGTTCTGCGTCGTGAGCAGGTGGGCGCTCCGCCCGACCTCCCGGTAGCCGCCGAGGGCGGTGTTCCGCAGCCAGATCTTCTCGGGCAGCCGGTCCCGGGCGATCCGGATCCCGACCTTCTTCAGGAACGACCGGCGGTCGTCGAAGTCGTTCCTGAGGTGGGTGCGGACCTCCTCGACGGTCTTCGACGGGATCGGCGGCGTGCGGACGACGGTCGGCACCCAGCCGATCTTCCGCTTGAGCTCGTTCAGGACCGAACCCTGGCGGCCGATCGCGGCGCCCGGGTTGGCCGCTTCGATCGTGACCTCGCCGGTCTCGGGCTCGAAGAACAGGCCGCTGATCTCCGCCTCGGCGGGGATCACCTCGCGGACGATCGCCTCGGCCTCCTTCGGCTCGATGAGGCTCCCCGGGTCGGTCCGGACGAGCACGCGGCGGCGGAGGCGCTGCGCGACCTGGCGCAGGAGGTCGCCGCTGGAGAGGAAGGTGTCGAGCTGCTTCGTGTAGACGACGATGTGCGGGCCTTCCAGCTCGATGTCGGTGACCTCGATATTCTCGGGTAGCACCTCCTTGAGGGCTTCCCGTGTTTGTTCTAGTAGACTGTCGAAACTCATCGACGCCCGGGAAGGGGTTCGCGGAAAGGGTTCGGCCGGAATCGTGAAGATACGACTACGGAAGTATGGGTGGCAGCGGTATCTTGAGCGCTTTCAAGCGCTTATTGATTTCGTCGTCGCTGAATTCCTTGTAGTCCTTCGTCGTGATCGTGTGGATGAGGTAGCCGTCGCCGCTTGCGCTGTCGCGCTTCATCGCCACGGTCAGGGCGCGCAGCGTCAGGTCGACGCCGTCGCTCACGCTCATGTCGCGCGTGTACCCCTCCTCCAGGACCCCGTAGGCGAACGGAGAGCCGCTCCCGACGCTGACGAACTTGTCCTCGATCGACCCGCCGGCCGGGTCGACGCTGAAGATGTGGCCGCCCTTCGGGTCGACGCCGCCCAAGATGAGCCAAGCGAGATAGGGGAACATCCGGTTCCCGTTCAGGATGTTGGCGAGGAGGGTCGAGGCACCTTCGGCGGTGAGCGGGGCGTTCCGTCGCAGTCGGTAGAGCGCGACTTCCGCCCGGAGGTAGCGGGTGAGCACCTGGGCGTCGCCGACGTATCCGGCGATGGTGACCCCCATGTTGTTGTCGATCTTGAACAGCTTCTGGGTCTGCTTGTTCGCGATCATGTTGCCGGCCGTCGCGCGGCGCTCGGTGCCGAGCACGACGCCGTCCTTGCAGACGAGGCCGACGGTGGTGGTTCCCTTGAGCAGGTTTTCGTTGATGGCCGGAGCAGAAGCTTGCATCAGGTCCCTCGACTCCCCTTGAAACGAAGCGGCGGACCGACGGGCGGTATAAAAGCGGACCCCCAGAGGTTACGCCGGCGTCACAAAGTGGCGGGGTGCTAGGCCGCATTGGAGCGGCGCGGACCGTCGGCCGCTCGCCGTGCACTTACGCAACGTGTTTGGATAAGCTCTAAGTCGGGGCACGATTCGTGCGCCCGGTCTCACTGATGCAACGGCACGACGTGGTCGTCGTCGGCGCGGGGCTTGCCGGCCAGAGGGCCGCGCTCGCGGCTCTCGAGGCGGGCCGGGACGTCGCGATTCTCTCGAAGCTCCACCCCATGCGGTCCCACTCGGGCGCGGCGCAGGGCGGGATCAACGCCGCGGTCGGGAAGGAGGACTCCGTCGAAACCCACACCTACGACACGGTGAAGGGATCGGACTACCTTGGAGACCAGGACGCGATCGAGTACTTCTGCCAACGCGCCGGCCCGACCGTCGTCGAGATGGAGCACTTCGGCACGATCTTCAGCCGGTCGGACGACGGCAATCTCGCGCGTCGCGCGTTCGGGGGAGCGGGGTTCCCTCGGACCATTTACGCCGCGGACCGTACCGGCCTCGCCCTGCTCCAGGCGCTGTTCGAGCACATCGGACCTCAGGCGTACACGCTCTACGACGAATGGGACCTGGTCGACATAGTCGTCCGAGAGGGACGCGTGCAGGGACTGGTCGCGCACGAGCGGGCCAGCGGCGAATTCGCGGAAATCGCCGCCAAGGCAGTCGTGATTGCGACCGGGCCGTTCGGCCGGGTCTACTCGCGCACGACGAACGCGCACAGCTGCACCGGGGACGGGACCGCGGCCGCCTACCGCGCCGGCGCGGCGCTCAAGGACATGGAGTTCGTCCAGTTCCACCCCACGGCCCTCCTGGAGTCCGGGATCCTGATCACGGAGGGAGCGCGCGGCGAGGGCGGGATCCTGAAGAACGCGACCGGCGACCGCTTCATGTCGAAGTACGCGCCGCACGTCCTCGACCTCGCCTCCCGGGACGTCGTCTCCCGCGCGATCGTGACCGAGGTGAAGGAGGGACGGGGGTTTCCCGGAGGGTACGTCCACCTCGAGCTCATGCACCTCGGGAAGGAGAAGATCGAGTCCCGGCTGCAGGAGATCTGCGACTTCTCGCGGAAGTTTGCGGGCGTCGATCCCGTCACCCAGCCGATCCCGGTCTACCCGGCCCAGCACTACATGATGGGCGGCGTCGGCACGAACCGACGTGGGGAGACGAACGTCCTCGGCCTCTACTCGGCCGGCGAGGCGGCGTGCGTCTCCATCCACGGAGCGAACCGGCTCGGCGGGAACTCGCTCCTCGAAACGCTCGTCTTCGGCAAGGAGGCGGGGGAGGCGGCGGCCGCGTACGTCGAGAGCGCGCCGCGACCGGTGCTGCACGAGACCGACCTCGAGACGGTGCTCGCCCCGATCGAGAAGATGCGCAGCCGCGCGGACGGCGAGGACCCGCTCGCCCTTCGCTCCGAGCTGCAGGGCGTCATGGAGCGCCTCGTCGGGATCTACCGGACCGCGACGGAACTCGTGCAGGCGGCCCGGGAGGTGCGCGCGATCAAGGAGCGGTTCCAGAAGGTCCGGGTCGCCGACACCGCGAGGGCGTTCAACATCAACCTCACCGACGCGCTCGAGACCGGGAGCGTCATCGATCTCGCCGAAACGATCGTCGCGGGGGCTTTCGCGCGGACGGAGAGCCGCGGCGCCCATTCGCGGCTGGACTTCCCGAAGCGGGACGACGTCAATTGGATGAAGCACACGATGGCGTCGTGGTCCCGCGAAGGCCCGACCCTGAGCTACGCGCCGGTGACCGTGACGCGCTTCGAGCCGAAGGAGCGCGTCTACTGATGGCGGCGTCGGGCACGATCTCCGTCCCGTTCGACGTGTACCGGTTCGACCCCGCCCACGACAAGGAGCCACGATACGTTCGCTACACGCTCGACGTCGCGCCGCACACGCCGGTTCTCACCGCGCTCCTGAGGATCCGCGCGGAGCTCGACCCGACCCTCACGCTCCGGTATTCGTGCCGCAGCGCGATCTGCGGCTCGTGCGCAATGGTCGTGAACTCGAAGAGCCGGCTCGCCTGCCAGACGCACGTCGGGCCTGAGTTCGAGCGCCACGGCCGGGTCGTGATCGACCCGATGCGCAACCTCCCCGTCGTCCGCGACCTCGTGGTCGGCATGGACCGGTTCTGGGGCAACTACAAGAAGCTCGAGCCGCACCTGATCCCCGACCCGAACCACCCGATGCCCGAGGGCGTCACGAACCCGATGACGCCCGCCGAGGTCGCCCGATTCGAGGAGACGCCGCGGTGCATCGCCTGCGGCGCGTGCTACTCCGCGTGCCCCGCGGTCGAGGCCGACCCGGAGTTCCCGGGCCCGATGGCGCTCGCGAAGCTGTACCGCTTCGTCGTCGACCCGCGGGACGGAGCTACGCGCGAGCGGCTCCTGAGCATCCAGACGAACGGCCTCTGGCTGTGCCTCCGCTGCCACCTGTGCTCGGAAGCGTGCCCGAAGGACGTCGCGCCGTCCGAGCGCATCCGCGACCTCAAGGAGATGGCCGTCGCGGTCCAGGGCGCAACCGAACACGGCTCGAAGCACGCGCTCGGGTTCAAGGAGAACATCCGCGAGCGGGGCACCCTCAACGAGGGCCGGCTCGTCCGCCAGACGTACTCGCCGCCCGAGCTCCTCGGGATCGCGGGTCAGGCCATCCGGCTGATCCGCAAGAAGCCGGAGATCCTCCGCAAGCCCCCGCCCATCGACGGGAAGGACGAGATCGACGAGCTCTACCGCATCCTGGATGAGGGAGAGAATCCGTGAGGATCGCCTACTACCCCGGCTGCGTCGCGCAGGAATCCGGTCGCGAGCTCGACATGGCGACGCGGTGGGTCGCGGGCGCCCTCGGTATCGAGCTCGTCGAGTCGCCGCGGTTCTCCTGCTGCGGCTCGGGGTTCGTCGACGAGGTGAACCTGGCGCTCAATGTCGCGTTGAACGCGCGCAACCTGGCGATCGCCGAAGGGCAGGGCCTCGACATCCTGACCGTCTGCTCCACGTGCCAAGGGATGCTCTCCCTCGCGCGCCACAAGATGGAAGATTCGGCGATCCGCGCGAAGGTCGACCCCGCCCTCGCGAAGATCGGGGTCCAGTACAAGGGGACCTCCAAGGTCCGCCATCTGTTGAGCGTCCTCACCGAGGAGTTCGGCGTGGAGGCGATCCGGGCGCGGGTCCGTCGACCGCTCACGGGGGTCAAGGTCGGCGCCTTCTACGGCTGCCATCTGCTCCGGCCCGCCGGCGAGGTCGGCAGCGAGAGCGCGGAGGAGCCGCACGCCTTCGAGGACCTGATCTCCGCGCTCGGGGCGACCCCCGTGATGTACCGCGGGCGGGTCATGTGCTGCGGCTTCCCGATCCTGTTCGTCAAGGAGGGGTCGGCGAACCGGATCGCCGCGCACCAGATCGAGGACGCGAAGGCGCACGGGGCCGACGCGATGGCGACCCCGTGCCCGCTCTGCCACATCTCGCTCGACTCGTTCCAGAACCGCGCCGCGGCGGAGGTCGGGAGACCGCTCGACATGCCGGTGTTCCACCTTCCCCAGCTCGTCGGGCTCGCGCTCGGCGCACCGCCGAAGCTCCTCGGGCTCTCGCGGCACCTCGTGTCGGTCGACGGGGTGCTCGAGAAGCTGGGACCGATCGCGGTCCCGACCTGAACGGACCGCACGCGCTCGTGGCGCCCAGCTCAGTCGACGGGCCGAAGGTGACCGACCGGTGGAGAAGCTCCGCGGGTGGCGAACAGGTGGAGCCGGTCGCACTGCTGCCGAAAGTATCCGGACCCGTCCGAGCCGAACTCCCGGGGAAGGCGCTCCGCGATCGCCGAATCATCGAGCGTGGGGTCGACCTCGGGAGTGAACATGCAGCCGAACACGAGGAACCGGTGCCCCTCGAGGTCGATCCGATCGGTCTCGGGGGACCCGCAGAAAGGGCAGGTCAGCATCGGGCGCTCCGACGGTCCCAACCGGGGACATTCAATCGATGTAGCCGAGGGATCGGAGCTGCTCCCGAAGGCGCCGCTCCTCCTCCTCGGAGAACGGCCCTTCGGTCGACGATTCGAGCAGGCGCGCGAGGACGAAGTCCACGAAGGTGTCGAGCGAGTCGAACGCCGTGCCCTGGATCCGCTCCTCGAGCCGGCGGGCGGTCTCCTCGGAGATCGTGAGCGTACGGCCGGCGCCGTTCTCCTCGGGCATCCGTGAGCGGGACACTCCGTTCGGCAATGGAGAATCCCGCGGATAGGCCTTACGGCGGCGCTGTCGGGTCACTCCCACTCGATCGTCGCCGGCGGCTTGTCGGTCACGTCCAGCAGGACACGGGAGACCTCCCCGCTCAGCGACCGCGTGATCCGCTCGGCGATGCGGCGGAGCAGCCCGGTCGGCGGCTCCATCGCCGTCGCGGACATCGCATCAGACGACTCCACGATGCGCACCGCCACGGCCTCCCCGTGGACTCGGTTGTCCCCGATGACGCCCACCGTCCGGACCGGGAGCAGGACGGCAAAGTACTGCCACGGGCGCGCCATCTTTCCCTCCGCGATCGCGCGGTCGACCTCCTCTTCGACGATCGCATTCGCGACCCGGGCGCGCGCGACGCGCTCCTTCGTGACCGGTCCGTTCACCCGGACCGCGAGCCCCGGCCCGGGGAACGGCTGCCGCTCGGGGGACGGCACACCGAGGTGCTTCGCGAGCTCCCGCACCTCGTCCTTGTAGAGATCGCGGAGGGGCTCGACCAACCGCAGGCGAGAATCCTTCGGAACGCCGCCGACGTTATGGTGCGTCTTGATCGTGTCGCGGAGCGCCCCGCCGCTCTCGATCCAGTCCGGCGCGATCGTGCCCTGCACGAGAACGTCGGTGCGGATACGGCCGGCCAGCTCCTCGAAAACGCGGATGAACGCCGCGCCGATCCGGCGGCGCTTCTCTTCCGGGTCGACCACGTCGCGCAGCTCGCCCAAGAATCGATCGGCGGCATCGATGACCTCGAGCGGCACCTTCGCCTGCCGGAAGATCCCGCGGACCCGGTCGACCTCTCCGGCCCGGAGCAGGCCGGTGTCGACGAACGTGGCGTGCGCCCGCTCCCCGATCGCCTCGTTGGCGAGGAAGGCTGCGACGGTGCTGTCGATCCCGCCGCTCGACGCGACGACCGCCGGACCGGGGATGTCCGCCGTGAGCTTCGCGACCGCTTCGCGTCGGAACTCCGCCGGGTCGCGCATCGACCGCATCGGACGTTGCCGTACTCAAAAGCGCTCCCGCGGAGCGTGCGATTCGGCCGCCGCCGGGACCGGACCTTATACCGGGCCCGGCTGACCGGCGCTCCGTGGGTCTGAAGTTCCATCGCGGAGGTAAGCTTCGGACCTGGCTCGGGGCCCGGCTCGGCGGGGGCGTCGAACTCGGGGACCGGGTCTGGCGGCGGTGTCTCCATGTCGCCGGGGCCGGCGTGCTCGTCTACTTCCTCCTCCCGTACCGGATCTTCTTCGCTCTGACCAAGCTCGAGTTGCTCCTCGCCGCCCTGGCCGCCGTCCTCCTCCTGGAGATCTTGCGCCACCTCGCGGGCGCCGAGCTCCCGACGATCCGCTCGTACGAGCACGGCCGCGTGGCGAGCTTCGCCTTCTACGCCGTTGCGCTGGTCGTCGCGGTCCTGCTCTTCCCCGAACCGATCGCGATCGTCGTCGTCCTGGGGACGAGCATCGTCGACCCGCTCATTGGCGAACTGCGGGTCCGAAAACTGCGGGCCCCGACGTACCCATTCGGACCATGGGTGGCCTACGTGGGTCTCGGGGTTGCGGGACTCTGGATCGCGACCGGGGCGGGTATCGCGCCGATTCTCGTCACGGCTGCCGTGGCGGCGGCGATCGCGGTCGCCGTCGAGTCGCCGCGCGTCCCGTGGCTCGACGACGATCTCGCGATGACGCTCGTCCCCGGGCTCGCCGTCTGGATCGGTGCGATCGTCGCGGGTCCGACCGCGGCGTTCCTGCTCGGATGAACGCCGCGCGCCGGTTATCTCGATCTCGGGTCCGGGTGGTCGAGGAGCTCCTGCCTCCGCTTGCTGCGGTACTGGTCGAGCGCCGCGCGGTACTCGGGGTACTTCCGGGCCAGGATGGCCGTCGCGAGGAGGGCGGCGTTGATCGCGCCGGGCTTCCCGATCCCCAGCGTCCCCACCGGGACACCCCCGGGCATCTGGACCGTCGAGAGGAGCGAATCCATGCCGTGCAAGTGCGCCGACTCCATCGGCACACCGAGCACGGGGATCCACGTGAGGCTCGCGCAGACGCCGGCGAGGTGCGCCGCGCCCCCGGCCGCCGCGATGATCACTTCGACGCCCCGCCCTTCCGCCGCCTGGATGTAGGCGCGCAGCGCCTCCGGCGTACGGTGCGCCGAAAGGACCCGCGCCTCGTGCGGGACCCCGAGCTCGTCCAGGACCTTGACCCCGTTCTCGAGGGTCGCCCAGTCGCTGTGGCTGCCCATGACGACGACGACGCGCGGCTCCATCGGGACCTACGAACTCCGACGCGGGACGGAGTTTAACGCCGGGGGGCCGCCGCGGAGGCGGCCGCCGACGAGCGTCGGGTGCTGCGTGCCCGCCGACAGCTTAACGCGGCCCCGCCCCCGTTCTCGTGGCCGGGATGCTGTGGGCACTCTGGGGACGGCGCTGGATACCGTCGACGCCCCTGGTAGCGGGCGGGTTTGCGTCCGCGGCCATGGGTGTCCTGCTCGTGGCGGTCGGGGGGATCGCGTCGCTCGCCTGCGGCGCGGCGCCGGCCGCCCCGACGGGAGGAACGGCGGCCCCGGACTGCGCTCTGTTCGATCTCTTCCGCGTCGCGGGAGGACTCCTGCTTATCGTCGGGCTCGCCCTGCTCGTGTTCGGATTCCTCCGAAGGGGTCTCCCCGGCACGGACCCACGCCCACCACCGAGGTTCGTTCCCGCAGGGGTCACCGCGCCGATCGTCGGAGGGACGGTGCTCCGATGCCGCTTCTGCGGCGCCCTCAACCCGGCGACGAACTCCCAGTGCTCGTCGTGCTGGGCGGCGCTCTAGCGCCGCCTCGGGACTAAACGATCGGCGTGAGGAGCGCGTGCGGCGCGCCGGTGCTCGTGTCGATTGAGATCGAGTGGATCGTGGTCCGCGGCCGGATGCCGTAGATGCACGGCGCGTTGTCGATGTTGATGATCCGGAAGTACGTGTCCATCATGTTCAGGATCTCGCTCGAGACGAGGAGCCCCGGCTTGAGCAGGCCGATCCCGAGGTTCCCGAGGAGCTTC
>DASRSV010000020.1:0-247198 GCA_035656255.1 Thermoplasmata archaeon | reverse complement strand
GAGCCCGTTCTACGACCCGGAGCTCGCGGCGTGCAAGGCCTCGGCCCCGTGCGAGTTCCCGTGGTTCGGTGAGACGGGCTCGCCGGCCCTCGACCAGCAGGCGGCTCTCTGGGTGGCCTCGGTGAGCCAGCTGTCGGGCGGGGCGATGAAGATCGACCCGATCGACATCAACTTCGTCGACCTCGTGATCAACTCCCTGTTTACGGGGCCGTACCAGAACCCAATGCCGGTCTTCCAGCTCGGCTGGGCGCCCGACTACCCCGACCCGACCGACTACGTCACGCCGCTCTACCTGCCGGACTCGACCTACACCGCGGCGGACACGGTGAACGAGCAGCTGTCGCTGAGCCAGTTCAACAACTCGGGCTGCCACATCTGGTCGGACTACGTCTACTGGGCGAACCTCGCGAAGACGAGCGGGATCCCCGACAACTGCCAGGGCGCGGCGTACAGCGCGATGACGTACCTCGAGAGCATCGCCGCGGTTGCGCCCGCGGGTCCGCAGCGGGTCCTCGAGTACAACTGGGTCGAGCAGATCGGCAACGCGCTCGCGATGTACATCTACTGGGGCCAGGCGAACGAGGTCCTCAGCTACGCCTCGTGGATCAACGGCGCGTCCGCCAACACGAACGTCACCGACGGAGGTGGCGGAGACCAGACCTGGTACTCCATCACCGGGAACGGCGTCTCGTAGACAAGGGCCCGCTCAGCAGGACCCCCGCGCCCGCGGGGGTCCGGAACCCTTTCCTTCCTTTCTTTCTGAACACGACAGGAACTCGGTCGGACCCGCGTTCTTTGGCTCCCGGCAGACGCGCGAGGCC
Organism: Thermoplasmata archaeon; assembly: GCA_035656255.1. Lineage (GTDB taxonomy): Archaea > Thermoplasmatota > Thermoplasmata > Lutacidiplasmatales > UBA184 > Lutacidiplasma. Next base: position 246,377 of record DASRSV010000020.1, on the reverse strand, counting down.
GGCCCGCATCGACCGGGCTCGGGTCGACGCTCGGCCTACAGGAACTCTCTCGGGTCGGGGCCGGCGCTCGGAACCGGGTCAAGGCCCGCGCGGAGTCGTTCGGCCTCCGGAGTCCATCGCCCGAACCGGAACGGCCGGTGCCACGTCGGCTGGAACTCCCGCGAGCGCCCCTGCTCCGGCTTGGGACGCGTCCAGAGGTACGACCAGGCGAGGACCTCCAGGTAGAGCGCGATCGCGAGCAAGGGGACCAGGATCACGAGGTTGAGCGGGTGGAAGAACGACGAAACGAGGATCACGTCGACGACGAGGAAGGCGAGCCCGAGCCACCACTTCATGAACTCGAAGAGGAAGAACTCCCTCCAGGTGGGTCCGGGGTCCTCGAGGAGCTGCTTGCGCTCCTCGGGAGTGAGCGGGGGCCCGAGCCCGCGGAGGAACCCACCGGGTGGCATGGACGGCCCCCCGGGCTCACGCCGCCGGGGCGGAGAGCAACGCCGGGGCCGTCTGCGCCGAGGACGAGGCGGCCGCCGCCGACTCCGGGGGCGGGTAGAGGTGGCAGGCGACGAAATGGTCCGGGCGGATGGGGATGAGCGGCGGCTCGACCTTCGAGCAGATCGGCATCACCGCGGGGCAGCGCGTGTGGAACCGGCAGCCGGGCGGGGGGGCCGCGGGGCTCGGGACGTCGCCGCGCAGGACGATCCGTTCCCGCTTGAGCTCGGGGTCGGGGATCGGGATGGCGGCGAGGAGCGCCTGGGTGTACGGGTGCATCGGGCGGTTGAACAGCTCCTCGGTCGGCGCCCGCTCCACGACCTTCCCGAGGTACATCACGACGACGCGGCGGGAGACCGCCCGCACGACCGAGAGGTGGTGCGAGATGAACAGGTAGGCCAGGTTCTGGTCGGCCTGGAGCCGTTTGAGGATGTTCAGGATCTGCGCCTGGACGGAGACGTCCAGTGCGCTCGTGGGCTCGTCGAGGACGATGAAGTCCGGCCGGAGGGCGAGCGCGCGGGCGATCCCGATCCGTTGCCGCTGGCCCCCCGAGAACTCGTGGGGGAACCGCCAGAGGTGCTCGGGGTTCAGTCCGACGGCCTGGAGGAGCTCGGCGACGCGTCGGTACCTCTGGGTTCGCGTTCCCATCCGGTGGATCGTGAGCGGCTCGGAGACGATGTCGCGGACGAGCATCCGCGGGCTCAGCGAGGAGAACGGGTCCTGGAAGACGATCTGGAGCTTCCCGCGCAGCTGCTGGAGCCGCCGCCCGGTCATCTTGTAGATCGAGTACTTGCGGGCGATCTCGTCGAGCTCGGAGAGGAGCGGCTGCGCCGAGTCGGCGACCTCGCCCGCCCCGTCCTCGCCGGGGACGTACGACTTCTCGAGCGTCCCGTAGAGCTCCTCGAGCCGGGCGGCGACGTCCGCCGGCGGCCGGTAGAACGTGTGGCCGCTGGTCGGCTCGATGAGCCTCAGGATGAGGCGGCCGACCGTCGTCTTGCCGCAGCCGGACTCGCCGACGAGCCCGACCGTCTCGCCCTCGTGGATGTCGAAGCTGACGCCGTCGACGGCACGGACGTCCCCGATGTGCGTCGAGAAGACGCCGCCGCGGATGGGGAAGTACTTGCGGAGGTTGCGAACGGAGAGCAGTACTTGTCCGTGGCCGTTGTCCATCCGTCCGCTTCCCCCACGCCTAGCCCTTCGCGACCGGGCCGTGGTAGAGGTAGCACGCCACCCGGTGCCCTTCCCCTTCCACGGTCATCGGCGGACGGACCTCCTTGCAGACCGGCATGGCGTGCGGGCAGCGAGGATGAAAGCGGCATCCCGAGGGGGGATAAATGAGGTTGGGCACCGAACCCGGGATCGACTCGAGCTTCTTCCCCGGGTCGTCCATCCGTGGGATGGACGAGAGGAGCCCCTGGGTGTACGGGTGGAGGGGCCGGCGGTACAGCTCCCGCACGGGCGCGATCTCGACGATCACACCGGCGTACATCACAGCGACCCGGTCCGCGACCTCGGCGATCACCCCGAGGTCGTGCGTGATCAGCATGATCGCGGTGCCGATCCGCTCCTTGAGGTTCCGCATCAGCTCGAGGATCTGGGCCTGGATCGTCACGTCGAGCGCCGTCGTCGGCTCGTCCGCGATGAGGAGCTCCGGGTCCGAGGAGAGCGCCATCGCGATCATGACGCGCTGGAGCATCCCCCCCGAGAGCTCGTGCGGGAAGCCGCGGGCGACCTGGACCGGGTTCGCGATGCGGACCCCCTCGAGGAGCTGGACCGACTCCCAGAACGTCTCGGTCTTGAGGGGCTTCTGGACGATCCCCCGGACCCCCCAGAGCCCGTAGTAGAACGTCCGTAGGCGGAGCGCCGAACGGCGGGAGCCGATGACCCGCCGGGTCCCCCCCTCGGAGCGGCCGTTCCGCATCTCGCTCATGAACGCCTGCTGGAGCCGGCGCTGGAGCAGGATGCGGGCCCGCTCGCGCAGGAGATAGCCGATCTGCAGGCCGGAGAACTGCAGGCGCCGCACGGCGCGCAGGAGGTCGGGCTTCTTCGCGTCCGGGTCGGCCCACGCCCCCCGGAGCGTGTAGAACGCCTCGGTCCCGAGCGACGGCAGTCGGGCCGCCTCCCCGAGCTCCCCCGCCGCCGCCCGGAGCGCGTCGACGTCGTTCTGGCGGCAGACCTTGAGGAGCTTCTCGATCGCCGCACTGATCGCGACCCGGCGCGCCGCGATCGCCGCGCGCTGGTCGGCGTACCACTTGGCGCGGTTGACCGGCGGTTTCCCGGGCTCGGACGGCGGGGGCGGCACGGGGGTCAGGGAGGCGTCGAGCATCCCCTGGATGACCGCCTCGCCGCGGTGGAGGAGGAGCGCCTCGGAGATCTGGTCCGAGATGGAGAAGATCGGGTTCATCGCGGACGTCGGCTCCTGGAAGATCATCGAGATGCCGCCGCCGCGAACGGCGGTCATCCGCTCCTGGCCGCGACGGATCGCGCGGAACCTCCGGGTCACCTTGATCCGGTTCGACTTCTTGATCGGCTTGAACCGCGCCTCGCGGTCGAGCCCCCAGAGGAGGTTCGCCCCCTTGAACACGATCGACCCGTCCATGATCCGCCCGGGCGGGTCGGCGATCAGCTTCGTCACCGAGAACGCGGTGACGCTCTTGCCGCAGCCGGTCTCGCCGACGAGCCCGATCGTCTCGCCGCGGCGAATGTCGAAGGTGACCCCGTCGAGCGCCTTCACGACGCCGTCGTAGGTGAAGAAGTAGGTCCGCAAGTTCCGGATATCGAGTACGACGTCGCCGGGCGGCGCGACGGCCGGCTTCACCAGGGGCGCGGAAGACGACGTGGGCTTTCCCCCCGGCAGAGCGGACGAGGCGGCGGGAGCGGGGGACGGGGCGTAGCGTGGGTCCGACGTCGCTTCGTCGGGGAGCGGGGTCGACGGGAGGACGGACGACGCGCTGGCCGGGGCGGTCAGGCGGCTACCTCCTCAGGCGCGGGTCGAGCGCGTCGCGCAGTCCGTCCGAGAGGAAGTTCACGGAGATCGCGAAGGCGAACAGGACCGCCCCCGGCCAGAAGATCTGCCACCACGGGAAGTACGGGCACGTCACGCCGCTGCCGACGCACTGGGTGATGAGCGGCTGGATGATGCTCACGCTCAGCGCGAGCCCCGATATCGCACCCCACTCGGGGAAGTAGGGGCTCGGATAAATGTGGAACCCGAGGAAGACGATCGCCGCGATCGACAGCGGGATCGTCCCCACGTCCAGGGACATCTGGACGAAGATCGGGTAGACGCTGTTCGGGATCACGTGCCGGAGGACGATCCGCCCGGACTTCGCACCGCTCGCCCGCGCCGCCTCGACGTACTTCTGCTCGCGTGTGACGAGGACCTGGCCCCGGACGATGCGCGTGTAGAGCGGCCACCAGGTGACGATGAACGCGAGGAGGAGGATGATGATCGACCCGTAGTTGACGCCGCCGACGTTGAACACCACCGTCCCCCCCAGGACGGAGAGCAGCACGATCACGAGGAGCAACCCCGGGATCGAGAGGAAGATGTCGGTGACCCGCATGATCGACTCGTCGATCACACCGCCCTTGAAGCCCGCGACCGCGCCCAGGAGGAGCCCGATTCCGGCACCGGAACCGACGATCGACGCCGAGATGAACAGCGACCACGGCGCCCCCTTGACCAGCCCCGCGTAGATGTTGAAGAAGTAGTTCCCACCCGGCAGGACCGTGAGCGAGCCCAACGGCAGCGGGCCCGTGTGGAACGGATAGAGCGTCACGGTCGGCGGAATGAGGGACGGGTCGTACTGGTCGGTCGGGTACGAGGGGGAGCACGTGGGGGTCAGCGTCGGGGGACTGGTGCAGACGGAGATGCAGCCCGTGGTGTTGGTCAGGGGGGCGCCGTTCCCCGTGTACGTCCCGCAGTAGTTCTGGAGCGTCGTCGCGGGCGCCGGGTAGAAGAACGAGTAGAGGGCCACGAAGACGAAGAAGAGGATGACGCCGAGGCCGATCATCGCGAGCGTGTTCTTGCGCAGGAAGTAGAACGTCCGCTGCATCTGCGCGATGCGGGGGCTCGCGCGGACCTTCCGCTTCAGCGGCGCCGCCGCGGCGGACGGGGGCGCGTGGACCTCCTCCGCCGCCATCGTCCCCTCAGCCGAGACGGACCCTCGGGTCCAGGTACGCGTAGAGGATGTCGACGCAGATGTTCGCCGCGACGACGATGATGGTGAAGAGGAGCGTCGTACCGAAGATGAGACCGTAGTCGAACTGCGGCTGGATCGCGTAGACGAGCGTCAAACCGATCCCGCGGAGGCCGAAGATGTACTCGATGATCGGAAAGCCGCCGATGAACCCCGCGAACGTGAGGCCGAGGACCGTCACGGTGACGTTGAGCGAGTTGCGGCCGGCGTGCCGCTTCACGACCCGGGCCTCGGGAACGCCCTTCGACCGCGCCGTGCGGATGAAGTCGAGATTCATCACCTCGAGCATGCTGTTGCGGACGAACCGCAGGATGCCGGCGATCCCGCCGTAGGTGATCACGAGCGCCGGGATGAGCATCCGCCGAAGCGAGTCGAGCGCGAGGGCCCAGTTGCCGTTGACCGCGGCGTCGACCGTGGGAAAGCCGGTCGGACTCGTCTGTTGGTACGAACCGATCCACGAAGGGTACGCGCCGCTCGCAAAGCACGTCTCCTTCGGCCACGACCCGAACCAGAGGCCGAACGGCGCTTCGGTGCCGTTGCACTGGAGCCCGCTCCCGGACGAGGCGAGGGTCGCCGCGGCGATCGCGAGCGTGGCGAGGAGGAACCCGGGGAGGGCGAAACCAGAGAACGACAGCACCCGGGCCAGCTGGTCGACCGGTCGGTTCCGGTAGACGGCGGAGTAGTTCCCGATCGGGATCGACAGGGCGAGGATGAAGACGAGCGATATCGAGGCGAGCTCAAGCGTGTACGGGAGGAAGTACGACAGTACCGTCGAAACGGGCGTCTGGCCCGTCAAACGCAGCTCGTTCGACGCTTCGCTATTCGCTCCGGTGTACCCCCAATGCAACGAGAGACTGTTGGCGATGTAGGTTCCCCATTGCTGGATGACCGGTTGGTCGTACCCGAGCTGATGGACGGCGGCCTGGTAGGCGGGGTTGGGACACTGGGCTCCGGTCGTGGAGCCTTTGCACGGGATCGTCGGCTGGCAGGGGGAGACCCCCCCGTGGCCGCTGCAGACATAGTACGACGAGACGCGCTCGGGGACGGAGATGCCCTGGACGATCAGGAAGGTGATCGTCATCACCCCGATGATGACGGGGATCAACAGCAGAACGCGGCGGAGGATGTACACATACATCTTCACGGGACCGACCGCCGCGACTCCCGGACTCGCGTCCTGCCGATTCGGGAGGGCCTATTTATGGATTCATCAAAATTGGGGGGTCTCTCCGAGGGGTTCCGGGGAGGTTCGAACCGGCCCGGGTTAGAGGAGCGGCAGGCTGCCCGTCACCGGGTCGACCTCGCGACCGGTCGCCGGGCCCAACGCGAGGCACGTGACGGTCCCGGGCGCCACCTCGGTCAACCCGGCGTCCTCGACCGTCACCGCCGGAAGCTTTCGGGCGCGGGCCGCCCGGGCGAGCTCCTCCAGTGCGGCCAGGTCGGGAACGGCCACGGCGATCTTCTTCTGGCCGGCCGCGAGCCAGCGGGCGAACACCTCGGAGCGGCTCCGGCGGGCCAGCTCGGCCGCCATGACGGCGCCGTGCGCGGCCTGCACCGCGGTCTTTCCGACCGAAAGGCCGAGGTCGGAGCGCAGCACCAGGACGAGCTTCACCTCGTCCGGGGACCGCGCGCTAGCCGGCAAGTTCACGCTCCCGGGCCGCCCGAACGCTCTCCGCGCTCGAGCGGACGACCTCGATCTCCCGTCGCAGCCGCATCTCCTCTTCGGAGCCCGGAGGGGCCGTTCGTAGGGAGCGGCGGAGCGACCGTTCCTCCCGCGCAAGCCGGTCCAGTTGGCGGATGACCTCCCACCCGCCTCCGAATCCCGGGTCCGGTTCGGAGTCCGGCCCTCCGGGGGGCACCTTCGAGAAGGCACCCCGAGCCGCCGCGACGACCAACCCGGCCACCGTCACGGCCGCGAGGACGATCTCCAGCGTCGGCTCGGACCAGCTCGCCTGGAACCCCGACGGGGAGACGTTCAGCAGTCCGAAGCCGACCAGTACCGTCATCGAGACGCTCCCGATGAGGCTCAGCGAGGCGATTTCGACACCGCGGACCCAGCCTCCCTCCCCCCGGACCCTCCACTCGGGGAACAGCGCCCGGGTGAGCGCGTACCCCGGCAGCACGAAGACGAGCAGGCCCCCAAGGACGGCGAACGGCCAAAGGACCGACACGGGGCGCTCGGCCTACGCGGGCGGCGGGCCCTGGCTGAACTGGCGCTCGAGCTGGCGACGGAGCCGTCGGTTCGAGGCGAGCCCGTGGGCCGCCTTTCGGGTCGTCTCGTAGTACTTGAGCAGGGCGCGGACCTCCTGGGGCTTGTGGCCGCTGCCGCGCGCGATCCGGTGGATCCGTTCGCTCTTGATGAGGTGCGGGTTCTCGAGCTCCTCCTGGTTGACCGAGTCCAGGATCGTCCGGAACCGCCGCAGACGCGACTGCGTCTCGGCCATCTGCTTCTCGTCGATCTTGGCCGCGCCGAGCCCGGGAATGAGCGAGAGCAGCTTCGAGAACGGTCCCATCTGGCCGAGCGAGTCGATCTGCGTCCGGAGATCGCGGAGCGAGAAGCGGCCGGTCATCAGGTTCTGCGCCGCCTTCTCGGCCGCCTCCTTGTCGGCGAGCTCGTCGAACCGCTCGAGGAGCGTCTGGATGTCGCCCATCCCGAGGAGCCGGGAGACGAAGCGCGTCGGGTCGAACCGCTCGAGCTCGTCCAGGTGCTCGCCCGTTCCGATGAAGACGATCGGCGCCTGGCTCGCGGCGACCGCGGAGAGGGCGCCCCCGCCCTTCGCCGAGCCGTCGAGCTTGGTGAGGACGACCCCGGTGAGCCCGACGGCCTCGTGGAACGCCTTCGCGCTGCGGCCCGCCGCCTGGCCCATCGCGGCATCGAGGACGAGCAGCACCTCGTCGGGCGCGAGCGCGGCGCGGACCCGCTTGAGCTCGGCGATCAGCTCGGCGTCGATCCCCGAGCGGCCCGCGCTGTCGACGAGGATCGCGTAGTGCGGGGGGAACTTGGCGAGGGCCTCCTGGACGATCACCTCGGCGCGCTGCTCCGCACGGTTCGCGTAGACGTCGCACCCCGCCTTCTTCGCGACCTGCTCGAGCTGGTCGATCGCCGCGGGCCGGTGGACGTCCGCCGCGACGAGCGCGACCCGGATCCCCTTCTTCTGGAAGTAGCGCGCGAGCTTTCCGGCGGTCGTCGTCTTGCCTTGGCCGAACAGCCCGGCGAGGAGGATCCGGCGGGGCTTCACCTCGAACGGACGGTCCTTGCCGAGGATCCGGCGGATCTCCTCGTAGATGATCCGGACGAGGAAGTCGCGGACGCTGGCGCCCGCCGGGGGCTTCTCCTCCTTCGCCCGCTTGCGGACCCGCTGGGTGAGGTCGAGCGTGAGCTGGACGTTCACGTCCGCCTGGAGCAGCGCACGCTGGATGTCGCGCGCCACCTCCGTGAGGAGCGCCTCGTCGATCGAAGAGCCCCGGGCGATCTTCTGGAGGACCCCGCGGAGCGATTTTCCGAGCGCGTCGAGGACCATCGCCGATGCCGGAGGGCCGCGAGCCGAGGTCCCGCTTTAGGTCGCGGTGCCGCGGAGGACCGAGAAGCGGTGGGTCGTTCGGGTGCGAAGGCGGCGCACGCACTGGTAAGATTCTTAACGGCCGGAACGGCTCGTCGCGGTGCGCATCCATATGCCCGATGCTCCGGCCGCTCCGCGGCCCACTCCCCCCAAGCTGAATCCCGTCCGGGTGGCGATCGCGGAGGAGCCGGTCGGGGAGCGGGTGACCGACTTCCGGGAGGTCCTGCACGCCTACTCGAAGGAGGAGGCGATCCTCGAGGCGAAGCGGTGCATCGCCTGCCGGCGGCCGTGGTGCGTCGAAGCGTGCCCGATCACCCAGGACTGCCGCGAGTACATCGACCTGATCGCCGAGGGCGACTTCGACGGCGCCGCTCGGGTCACGGCGAAGGACAACCCCCTCGCTACCTGCCTCTGCAAGGTCTGCTACCACTACTGCGAGGACGCCTGCGTCGTGAAGAAGAAGGGCGTCCCGATCGCGATCCGCCACCTCAAGCGGGCGGCGCTGGATTACGGGACGAAGGACATCGTCTACGTCGCGTCCGCGCCGAAAGGGCAGCGCATCGCCGTCGTCGGCGGCGGCCCGGCCGGCTTCCAGGCCGCGTGGGAGCTCGGGATCCGCGGCTACGGAGTGACGGTCTTCGAGCAGGAGCCGCTCCTCGGAGGGCTCATGCAGACGATCCCCGCCTACCGGATGACCGACCAGGACGTCCAGGAGGACAGGGCCCGGTTCCGTGACCTCGACGTGACGTTCCTCAACGACCACAAGATCGGCCTCGACTTCCCCCCGCAGAATCTCCTCGAGCAAGGGTACCAAGCGGTGTTCGTCTCGATCGGCACGTCGGCGCACCGGACCCTTAACGTTCCGGGCGAGGAGCTCCCGGGCGTAGTGCCGGCGCTGCAGCTCCTGAAGCGCGTGAGCCGCGGGGAGCACGTGGCTCTGGGGAGGAACATCGTCGTCGTCGGCGGCGGGGACGTCGCGATGGACGCGGTGCGGAGCGCGCTCCGCTTGTCGGACGGCGGGACGGTCACCCTCGTCTACCGCCGCGGGCGGGACGAGATGCCGGCCGACCCCGAGGAGATCCACGGGGCCGAGGCGGAGGGGATCCGGTTCGTCTTCCAGAAGGCACCGGTCGAGATCCGTGGGAACGGGCACGTCGACGGGATCGTCGTCCAGTCGATCGAGCTCGGGCCCCCGGACGCCGGCGGGCGGCGCAGCCCCGTGCCGGTGTCGGGCTCCGAGGAGACGATCGCCTGCGATACGGTGATCGTCGCCGTCGGGCAGAAGGCCGACCTGCGCGGGTTCAACGGCGAGCTCGACCTCAAGATCACGAGCCAGGGGTGGCCCGAGGGGAAGGGGGACGGCTACGCGACCCACATCCCCGGCGTCTTCGCCGCGGGCGGTCGCTCGGTCGTCTACGCCATGGGGAACGCCAGCAAGGCGGCGGACGCGATCGACGCCTACCTCTGCCGATTGCGGGGGGCGACCCCGGAACCGAGGCCGGACCCGTTCGGTGGCGCCGAGCCGTTCAAGCTCCCGGCAGGGTACACGACCCCCATTCGGTCCTAGGGCTCGGGGCGAACGCTCCCCCCGAAAATGGGACGATAGTTCAAATGCCGTGAGCCGGCATAGGCGGACGATGCCCCATGCGGAGCCGGTGGTCGACACGCCTCGGTTCGGTCGGGCTCGCTCTGGTCTCGTTCACCGCCCCGCTCGTCGTCCTCACGCTGGTTGAATCGCCGGCCGGGGCGCATCCCTCCCCCCCCACGGTCTCGGGTACGGGGGCGTTGCCGGCCGCGCTCCGCGCGCCGTGGGCCCTGCGCGCCGGCTACTCGGCGGCGTTCCCCGCCGAGACGCTCGACCCCGTGGCGGCCTCGGGGACCGTGAGCGTCCATCTGGAGTTGATGCCGAAGGATGTCTCGATGTTCCTTGCGCGATCGGCACCATCCTCTCGGCTCTCGCTCGGGGAGATCGCGGACCGGTACGGCGCGACTCCTTCCGACTACTCGGCGCTCGGACGGTACTTTACGACGTTCGGACTTTCGGTCGGCCCGTCCTCGCCCGACCGGCTGTCGCTCTCGGTGAGCGGCACCGCCCCGGAGATGGGTCGGGCGTTCTCGACCACCCTGGAGGCCGGGACGTACGACGGTCGGGCGGTCCAGTTCCCGGAATCGACGCCGTCCCTTCCGGCCCCGCTCGCGGCCGAGGTGTCGAGCGTGACCGGGCTTTCGAGCGGATTCTCTCGATTCACGATCCCGTACGCCCCGGCTCCGGCCGCGTTGCCACCGGAGACCATCCCCGCGGTCGTGCCCAGCCGTAGCTCCGCCTTCGCCACGCCATCGGCGGTCCGGCTCGGCTACGACCTGAATGGCCTCTACAACGCGTCCGGCTCCGCGCGGTACCCGACCGGGTACGGCATCGCGCTCCTCCTGTGGGGGTGGGGTTACGACCCGTCGGACCTGAACACGTTCTTCGGGACGTACTACCCGTCGCAGTTCCCGGTCCCGAACGTCACCGCCATCCCCGTCGACGGGGCGCCGCGGCCGTCCGCGAACGCCGTGAACGACCCGAGCCAGGCCCCCCTCGAGCTCACGCTCGACCTGGAGTGGGCGGCCTCGACCGCCCCCGGGGCGTCCCTCTACGCGGTCTACGCGCCGGACGGTCAGATGCAGAACAACTACTCCCCGACCGACGTCACCATGGAGGACGCCCTTTCGACCGCCGTCCGGGGGAACTACACGCCCGCGATCGACGCGATCTCGATGTCGTTCGGCACGCCGGACGGCTCCGACGCGGCGTTCCAGGCCGCGTTCACGTCGCTCTTCGCCGAAGCGGGGAGCCGCGGGATCACGCTGCTGAGCGCGAGCGGTGACAACGGAGGGACCTCAAAGGCGTCGTGCGGCGGCACCACCGACCCGCAGTTCCCCGCGGCCTCGCCGTACGTGATCGCGGTCGGCGGGACGGCGCCCATCTTCGCCGTCGACGCGCTCGGGCAGGTCACCGGTATCCAGAGCGAGCCGGCGTGGAATCTCTCCGGCGGCGGCTACTCCGTCACGTACACGGCGCCCTCGTGGCAGCTCGTTGGCTCGGCGCGGGCCCCGATCGCCGCCGACGGCTTCCGGGGGATCCCGGACGTCTCGGGGCCGGCGGGTCGTGATTTCGTCTACTTCGGAGGCGCGAGCCGGGCGGGGATGGGTACGAGCTTCGCCTCCCCAATCTGGGCGGGCCTGGTCGTTTCGATGGACGCGGCGCAGGGCCGTGCCGTAGGATTCGTCACCGACCGCCTCTACGCCGTGGGCGCGGCGGAGTCGAACGGCACGACCGCGAACGGGATCGTCGACATCACCTCCGGTGCGAACTGCCTGGGACCGGCCGGCTCGGGGTGGGACACCGCCACCGGCTGGGGCTCTCCCCGCGCCGCGACGCTCTACCTCGACCTCGTCTCGACGTACGTCAACGTGACCCTCTCGGTCTCTCCGTCGTCCGTTCTGCCGGGCGGTCAGGTCACCGCGATGGTCGCCGTGGCCAACGCGACGAGCGGCGGCGGGATCGGGGGCCTCCCGGTGCAGGTATCGCTCGCCGCGTCGGCCGGCTACGCGGGTCCGTGCGGGGGCGCGCTCGCCACGACCACCCTCACGACCAATGCGAGCGGCGGCGGCAGCACGACGCTCTCCGTCCCGAGCTGCTACTTCGGATCCCACGCCCAAGTGACGGCGGTCGTCGAGTCGAACGGCTACTTCGGACAGACGACGACGAGCGTCAACGTGAACCTCGACAGCCTCGCGGGGTTCCTGGCGGCGTTGCGGGTGTTCCCGTACAACGTGATCGGCTTCGCCCTGATCATCGGGGCCGCGGTCGGGATCGCCTACTGGGTCGGGCGTCGTCGCCCACAAGCGCGCCCGGGTCCGGCGTACCCGCCCCGGTCGGCGAACAGCGCGGCTCCACCGGCACGATCGCCCTCTTCCGCACCCCGCCCGTCCCCCGCCGCGTCGACGGTCCGGGCGGTCCCGGTGTCGGACCGCCCGTCGTCGATCCCCGCGGCCTCTGCCTCCGATTGGAGCCGGTACCGGCCGCCTGCGCCCGCCTCTGCGCCGTCGCGGACCTCGACCGAGGAGCCGATGGACGTGGAACCGGAGCTGGGGGACCGAGCGCCCGGTCCGGCGGTCGTTCCCGACCACGTGCTGGATCCTCCGGCGGCGCCCTCGCCGCTCGAAGGCGGCTCGGCGCCAAACGGCTGTGCCACCTGCGGGCATCCGATCCCGAGCGGTGCGACGGTCTGCCCGGGTTGTGGCCTCCCGGTCTGAGCGGGACGGGCGCCCTCTGGCGTACGTCGCTCCGCCGGGCTTTAGTCTGCTAGTAGTGCCGGACGACGACGTGCCGCCCCCGCCGCGCTCCGTCGCCCCCGCCGCCGAGGTCGCGCGGGCGTACGTCGAGGCTCATCCGAGCGTCCGCGAAGCGCTCCGCGACGGGCTCCTCAACTACGCGGCACTCGCCCGGAAGATCCAGGCGGAGCTCGGCACCTCCAGCGCGGAGGCCCTGACCGTCGCCTGTGCCCGGTACCAGCGCTCCGGTCTCAGCGACCCCCCCGGCTTGGACGCCGTCCGGCGCGTCGTCGAGAGCAGTCGGCTCGAGGTCCGCTCGCGCGTCGCCCTGCTTCGGATGCGGGACGACTGGTCCGCTCTCGACAACGTGCTCGGGCCGGGACGCCGCGCGATCGCCGAGTCCGGCCGCGGCCGGCTCTTCGAGGTTCTGCAGGGGACGCGAGCGGTCACGATCCTGTGCGAGGAGGATCTCCTCGGGACGCTCCTCGACTTCGTCCCCGCTCCCGTCCGGCTGGGCGTGGAGACCGGGCTGAGCGTGCTCGTCTTCCGCAGCCGCCCCGAGGTCGCGGAGACGCCCGGGGTGATGGCGTTCCTCTCCGAGGAGCTGTACCGCCGGGGCGTGAATGCGCTCGAGTCGGTCTGCGTCCATGCGGAATCGATCCTCGTCTTCCGCGACCGGGACCTCATCCCGGCGTTCACCGCCCTCTCCCAGCTCATGGGCCAGTCCCCGAAACCGACGGGACACCCTCGAGGGGCCGGTCGGACCGCGGCCAAGCCGTCGAGATAGTCCAGGAAGCCCACGGAGGGCGAAACCCGGCCTCGAGGCGTTCAGGCCTCTAGAGCCGGCGCATCGCCAACGTCCCGCCGCTCGGTGCCGCGCGGGAGTTCGTTGGACACCAAGGTGGTCGGGGTCTGGAGAGCCCCTTGGAGCAGGACCGAGCGTTCGCGAGCGTTCAGGCCCGGGTGCTGACCGTAGAGATGGATCTCGAGGCTCGCGCGGGTCGCGTACTGGCGGGCGCAGACGGGGCAGAGGAACGCCTGCGAATCCCCGAGGAATCGGGAGCATTCGCAGCCGACGACGTGGCACGGCATCGGAGTGGAGCGGTCGCGAGGCCGGCTGAAATGCCGACGAAGACGGCCCTCCTGCGGCGAGAGGAGATAGTGGCTCGCGCGCAGATGGGCGCAGTCGCGGCAGGGCAGAAGCCGTAGATGCCGACGCTGCGTAACCACGACGCCTTCCTCTCCTTCCGCTCCCGTCCCGTCCTCGGGGCGATGCCGCGCCCCTTCCCGAAGGGGCGTGGACGGTGCCGCCGAACTCCTCGGAATGACATATAGCCTACTTGTCTCGCTGGCGACGAGCCCCCCCACCCGTGTCGTCCGGGCGGCGGCCGCTTTCGGGCGATCGGACGAGCCGTCCCTAGCGCAAGTTTCTTGCGGGAGGCACCGGGTGCGCGATCCTCCGCCCGGGGCAGCGCCGTGGGGAACGAGAGAGGTCAGGCACCGACCACCGCCGAGGTGACACGGCGGTACATCGAGGACCACCCCGCGGTCCGCGACTGCCTCGGCTACGACATCGTGAACTTCACAGCGCTCGCGCGGAAGATCCGCGCCGACACGGGCCTACCCAATCAGGAAGCGATCGAGGTCGCCCTACGTCGGTACCAGCGGATGATGCGGCCGGGCCGCCCGCTCGAGCTGCGCGTCCTCGAGGTCGTGAAGGCGAGCCGGCTCGAGGTCCGAACGAGGGTGGCGATCGTGACCGCGCGCGCCGACTGGGACCTCCTCGGCCGCCTCTTCGAGGCCGGCCGGAGCCTGCTCGCCGACCACCGCCATCTGCTCCAGCTGCTCCAAGGGCCGGGCGCGGTCTCCATCCTCTGCGAGGAGGACCTCGTCGACGCGGTCCTCGCCGCCATCGGGCGCCGTTCGGTGATCGACGTTCACCGCCAGCTTTCGGCGCTCACGGTCCGGAGCCCCGAGACGATCGTCGAAACGCCGGGTGTCCTCGCGTTCCTCGCGGGCGCGCTCTTCCGCGCCGGGATCAACAGCCTCGAGTTGATGAGTGTCTACACCGACTCGACCTTCGTGGTCCGTGAGGCCGACGTCCTCCACGCGTTCCAGGTCTTGTCCCGGTTGGTTCACACCGCGGTGGAGATCCCCGCGACCCCCGACTAGCACCGCGTTCCGGGCGTAGGCTCGTCGTCAGTTTTCGCACAGGTGTGAGAGGTATATATGGGTCTGAAGTTAGGCGGCCACCCCGAGAGTTTTCTTCTCAGGAAACGGGCCCCGTAGATGTCGATCAATGGTCCGGTTCCGTCCGTTAGGACGGGCCGTCATTCCCGCACCGCCATGGCGCCGATCGCTGCCGTCGTTGTCGTCGTCGTCGTGCTCGCCATGCTCGGCGTCGCAACGTTCGCGCTCACCGGCGGGTTCAACAAGGTGCTCCCGCCGTCGTGCCAGCCGGCCGCCTCCCCGATCTGCACCGCCAGCATCAACAAGCACGACGTGAACGTCCTCATGCCCTACCGGACCGTCCAAGAGGGGACGAGTGTCCCCATCACCGCGTCCCTCCCCAGCGGTGAGACCGTCTCGTCGTTCAGCTACCTGTTCGGGGACGGGCTGAACGTCTCCTCCCGCCAGGCGACCCAGTCGCACATCTACACCGTTCCCGGGATCTACCTCCTCGAGGTCCAGGCGAACGTCGGCGGGGTCATCCACGACAACATCGAGGGTCTGATTCAGGTCGTCGTCACGGCGACGTTCGCCGCGAACACTCAGGGCCAGCTGCCCTCGGTGAGCGGCTCGATCCTCGCGAACACCACCACCACCGCCGCCCAGAAGGGCGCGACCGCCGCGCTCCAACCCGCCCAGACCGTCACGCTCAGCGCTTCGTACACCGCCGCGCCGAGCAACCCTCAGTTCCTCGCGATACCCCCGAAGTTCGTCGTCCCCACCGCGCTGACCGTCGTATCGAAGAACGTCACCTCCACGAACGGGACGGTCACCGTGCGGGCGAACACGCCGGGCACGTTCCAGGTGACGTTCGCCGGCGGGTCGACGTCCGGGAACACGACCGCCTACCAGAACTTCACATGGAACGTCCTCGTCCCGCCCGCCGGCGTCCACGCGGGCGTGGCGGGGCTCGCCCAGCACACGAGCCCCCACAAGGGGACGATCGTCGCCTACGAGCTCGTTCCGGGCGGCGGGGCGAGCGAAGACCCGGCGATCGACTACGAGACCGCGGGCGCCGAGCCGATCTTCAACGTCTACCAGACGCTCCTCGCGTACAATGGCACGCAGGCGGGACCGGACCCGACGGCGTTCGTGCCCCAGCTCGCGACGTGCGTGCCGGGGAGCGCGGAGTGCCAGGCCCTCTACCCCAACACCCCGCTCGTCCAGGGCTGGAACTACACCTTCGTGATCCAGCCGAACGCTTCGTTCTACGACCCGCTTACGCAGAAGTCGTGGGGCGTCTGGCCGACGGACGTCGTCTTCTCGATCGCGCGGACGCTCGGCTTCGCGAACCTGCCGTGCGTCTCCTGCAACAACGGCTGGATCATCGCGCAGTCGCTGCTCAACTCGGGGAACTCAACGTGGAGCAACCTCCATGGCTCGTACAACAACACCCCCGGGAACATCCTCGGCTCGATGACGATCAACGGCACCGGCTGCCCCACGGCGGGGCTCGACCCAACGAAGGCGCACGGCTGCGTGACGTTCAATGTCTACGGCAGCCACCACGCGTGGCCGTACTTCCTCGAGCTCCTCGCGGACCCGCTCGGCGGCTCGATCGTCCCGTGCGGCTGGTTCAGTGCCTCCGCGCAGGGGGCGGGCATCCCGTTCTGGACGCAGGGGAACGTCTCGGGCGCGGGCGACCACCCGTGCGCCGCCGCGGGCACCCCCGGCTGGGGCATCCCTGCGAACTCGATCCCGGCGACCGGCTGGGACCAGTGGGAGCAGCTCGGCAGCGGGGCGTTCGGGACGTACGCCGGGCACGTCCAGTACAACATGGTCGGAAGCGGCCCGTACGCCCTGCAGCAGTACCTGGTCGGCTCGGCGTACACCCTCGAGGCAAACCCGGCGTACGGGCAGAACCCGTACTGCACTTGGGTCGGCTGCCAGCCGGCTCCGGGAACCTTCGCCAAGGTCGTGTCGATCACCTGGGAGACGTCGCAGACGCCGGGCGAGCAGGCCGCGGTCTCGGGCTCCGCGGACTTCGCCTCGATCCCCTCGACGGACATCGCGCTCCTGCTCGAGCTCATCCAGCAGGGGAAGTTCACGTCGATCAACGCGCCGACGATCACGATCGGATTCTATCCGTTCAACATGGACTTCAACCTGGGCGGCGCCCAGAAGTACACCTCGAACCCGATCTCGGTCCCCTCCGACTGGTTCAGCTACCAGGGGATGCGACAGCTGTTCTCGCGCGCGTACCTCTACGCGACCGTGGAGAACACGATCAACACCAAGGACGGCCTCGTCCTGGGCTTCGACTACGGCGGCGCGATCCCGCAGTACATGGGGAACTACTACCCCACGAACATCTCGTGGCCGAACGCCGACCCGTGCTCGGACAACACGAACCCGACGTGCCCCGCCTACTGGTGGACCCAGATGCGCGCGACGGGCGGTCCGTACTTCGACCCCGAGGCCGCCAAGTGCTCGAGCGCGAACCCGTGCGAGCTGCCGATCTTCGGCGCGACGGGGAGCGCCGCGAACGACCAGGTGCTCGCCCTCTGGGCGCAGTCGGTGAACTCGATCACCGGCGGGGCGGTCGTCGTCCACCCCGTCGACATCAACTTCATCGACATCATCCTGAACAGTCTCGCGGGCCCGTACCAGAACGCATTACCGATGTACACGCTCGGCTGGGCGCCCGACTACCCCGACCCGACCGACTACATCGCGCCGCTCTACCTCGCGAACTCGACGTACACCTACGGCGACGCGGTCATGCAGTCGCTCTGGAAGCCGCAGTTCGTCGCGGGGTGCGGCCAGCCGGTCACGAATTACCCGTACTTCGCGAACACGGCGTTCCCGCAGAACTGCCAGGGCGTCGCCTACAAGTCGATGCTCTACGTCCTCGGGATCGCCGCCACCGCGCCGATCGGGCCGAACCGCGTGCTCCTCTACAACTTCGCCGAGAAGATCGCCGAGCAGCTCGGCCTCTACACCTACTCGAGCCAGGGGAACCTCATCAAGACGTGCGCCGCGTGGGTCGACCCGAACTCGCTCAACACCAACATCACGATCGGCGGCGGCGGCGACGAGCTGTTCTACAACGTCCACGGGAACGGCGTCGCCGGATAGGGCCGCGACGCCGCTCCCGGCGCGTGTCGGCCGACCGGCTTAAGCGGCGTCCCTCCTCCGCCCCGACGTGGCGGACGAGGACGACGAGCCGGGCCCGGCGCCCGGGGCCGTCACGCTCTCGGAGCCCGAGCTCGCCGTCCTGAGCTACCTGCGGGGGCTCGGGGAGCGGGCGGAGGCCGAACCGGAGGTCGTCGAGGCGGTCGGCGGGGACGCGGCGACGGTCCGCGGGAGCCTCCAGCGGCTTCGGTCGAAGCGGCTCGCGGTCGTCGAGGAGCGGCCGACCCCGCCGCGGGTCGAGCTCACGCCCCGGGGCGCGGAGGCGATCGCCCGGGGGCTTCCCGAGCGTCGGCTCCTCGATTTCCTCACGCGCGCGCCCGGGGCGGTAGCCCCGGAGGAGATCCCGGCCTCCGTGCTCTCCGCGGAGGAACGCTCGGCCGCGATCGGCCTCCTGCGGCGGAGCGGGCTCATCGAGCCCGCGATGCCGCTGCGTCGGACGAAGGCGGCGTCGGAGGAACGCCCCGAGCTCGCGGACGAACGGACGTTGCGGTCGGTGGCATCGCCCGAGGGGGCGGCCGAGTCGTTCGACCCCGAAGCGGTCGGCGCGCTCGCGCGGCGCGGACTCGTGCGCGTCATTCCCCGCTCGACCCGCCTCTGGGGCGTCTCCGAGGAGGGGCGACGCCTCGTGCTGCCCGATGCCGGCCGCTCGCTCGTGGGCGCGCTTACGCCCGCGCTCCTCCGGGACGGAGCGTCGGAGGAGGCGGTCTTCCGCCCGTACGATGTACGCGCACCGGTCCCGTTCGTGACCGGGGCGCGTCCGCACCCGTACCTCGCCTGGCTCCGGAACTTCGAGGAGGTGCTCCTCGGGCTCGGGTTCGAGGAGGCCCGCGGCCCGCTCCTCGAGACGGAGTTCTGGAACGGGGACGTCCTGTTCATGCCCCAGGAGCACCCGGCGCGCTCGATCCACGACGTGCTCTCGCTGACGGGCGTTCAGGGCCACCCCCCGGACGCCGCCCTGCTCGCACGGGTCGCGGCGGTGCACGAAGGGCGGCCGATGCCCGGAGACCGACGACCCGTGGGGCCGGGATGGAGGTCCCCGTACGACCGCGCCGTCGCCGCGCGGCCGGTGCTGCGATCGCAGACGACCGCGGTCTCCGCGCGCTTCCTCGCGCAGCACCCGAAGCCGCCGTTCCGCGTCTATTGCATCGACCGGAACTTCCGACGGGACGCGGTGGACGCCACCCACCATGTGGAGTTCGAACAGTGCGAAGGGATCCTCGGGGCGCCCGGAACCTCCCTCCGGCATCTGGTGGGCGTGTTCCGCGCGCTCGCCCACGAGCTGCGCCTGGGTGAGCTCAAGATCCGGCCGAGCTACTTCCCGTTCACCGAGCCGTCGATCGAGGGGTACATCCGGCATCCGCAGCTGGGCTGGATCGAAGTGTTTCCCGGAGGGATGTTCCGCCCCGAGGTCCTTCGGCCCCTGGGCGTCGAGGTCCCGGTCGCGGCGTGGGGGATCGGCGTCATGCGCCTCGCGCTGGTCGCGCTCGGCGTCAACGACATCCGGGAGATCTTCGCGGACGACCTGGGGCGCCTCCGCGGGGAGTCGGGGTAACGGTGCCGCGGGCGACGCTGCTCCCCGATCGCGTGCTGAGCGCCGCCGCTACGGGCGACGCCCGGAGCGTCCGGGACGCGCTCGCGGACTCGAAGGCGGAGATCGCCCAGTGGGACGACTCGGGTGTGGTCGTCGAGGCGACGGCCGACCGGCTCGACCTCCTCTGCGAGGGCGGGCTCGGGCGGGAGGCGGCCGGGCGGCTCGGCGCCGCGTCCGGTGCCGGTCTTCGAAGCGCCCCTCCCGGGGGGCAGGCCCTTGAGATCGTCGCGAGGAAGTCGGTCGCCGCCCTCCGGCCGGCGATCGGCGCGGCCGTGGTTCGGGCTCCGGACGGTCGGCCGCTCGATGACGGACTACTGGACGAGGCGATCCGGTACCAGGAGCTCCTCCATGCGACGGTCGGCGGGCAGCGGAGGTGGGCGAGCCTCGGCATCTACCCGGCCGAGGCGATCCGCTCCCCGATCACCTACGCGCTCGAACCGCTCGAGGATGTCTCGTTCGTACCGCTCGACGGCGAGGCGCCGGTCGCGGCCGCGCACTTCTTCGACGCGCATCCGATGGCGGCCGCCTTCGGCCCGCTCGGACGATCCGGTGCCGAGTGCCTCACGCTCCGCGACGCGTCCGGACAGATCCTGAGCCTGCCTCCGGTCCTCAATGCTCGGCCGGCCGGCCAGGCGAAGCCGGGCGCCGCGGCGCTCCTGATCGAGTCGACCGGGACGCGGCTCGCCCGCGTCGCGGACGCGGTCGGGTTGCTCGTGGGCGTGTTCGCGGCGCGCGGCTGGTCGGTCCACCATGTCCCGGTCCGGTCGCGCACCGGCGCGGGCACGGTTCCGCGGCTCGACCGACCGCGACCCCTCCGACTCTCGGGCCGCGAGCTGGCGCACGTGACCGGCCTTCCCCTGACGGCCGCCGACGCCGCCCATTGGCTCGCACGCGCGCGGCTCGACCCTCACACCACGGGCCGGGGAATCCGGGTCGGCGTTCCGCCGTGGCGCCCCGACCTCCTCACGCCCGTCGACCTGGTCGAGGACCTGACCGTGGCCCGGGGGCTCCGACCGGACGACGGGGCCGTCCCCGCGAGCCCCGTGGCCGGTCGCCGACTCGCGGAGAGCCGGTTCCATATCGAGGTCGAGTCGTTGATCCTCGGGCTCGGGTTCCAACCGCTGCATACGCCCGTGCTCGTGGGCCGGGAGCTCGTGGAGCGGACCGGACGCACCACCCCGATCGAGATCGCGAACCCGGTCTCCGAACAGTACTCTCGGGTCCGCGACGCGCTCCTCCTTTCGATGGTCGGCGCCCTCGAGCGGAACACCCGCCGGGCGTACCCCCAGCGGTTCGGGGAGGTGGGGCCCGTGATCGTCCGCGCTCCCGGCGAAGAGCCCGGCGCCGCGACGCGAACGCACGGGATCCTCGTCCTCGCGAGCGAAACGGCCGGGTTCGCGGACGCCGCCGGTCTGGTCGACTATGTGATGGGCCGGCTCGGCGCCCGTGGGGTCCGGGAACCGGCCGAGATCCCCGGCGCGATCCCCGGGCGGGCGGCCCGGGTTCGGCTCGCCGGGGTCGACGTCGCGGAGCTCGGGGAACTAACGCCCCGCCTCCTCCGCGCCTCCGGCGTGCCGGTGCCGGCTGTCTTCGCGGAGCTGGACCTCTCGGCGCTCTGGCCGCTCTTCCGAAGCGCCCCCGAGTCGGTCCGAGGGGCGGCGCCTTAAGCGCCGCGTCGCTGCTCCGGGCCGATGGCGGCGCGACGGCGGAGGCCGTCCCCCGAAGCGGCCCGTTGGGAGCGCGAGGCCCGCGCGGCGCTCGGCCCGAAGCTCGATGCGGGTTCGATGCCCCTCCTCGTCGGCCCCCCCGACGACCCCGAGGGCGAGTACCTCACGCAGATCGGCTTTCCCGGGCAGCCGCCGTACACCCGCGGGGTGCAGCCGACGATGTACCGCGGCCGGCTCTGGACGTTCCGGCAGTACTCGGGATTCGGGAGCGCGGCGGAGACGAACCGCCGGTTCCGTTTCCTGCTGGAGGGGGGCCAGACGGGGCTCTCGGTCGCCTTCGACCTTCCGACCCAGATCGGCTACGACTCCGACCACGACCGCGCGCGCGGGGAGGTCGGCCGCTGCGGCGTCGCGATCACCTCGCTCGGCGACATGCGCGCCCTCTTCCACGCGATCCCGCTCGACCGCGCGACCGTCTCGATGACGATCAACGCGACCGCGCCGATCCTCACCTCCCTCCTGGTCGCGGTCGGGGAGGAGCAGGGCGTCCCGCGGGCGAAGCTCGGCGGAACGGTGCAGAACGACATCCTGAAGGAGTACATCGCCCGCGGGACGTACATCTACCCGCCCGCGCCGTCGATCCGGCTCGCCGTCGACCTGATCGAGTTCGCGACGCGGGAGATGGCCCAATGGAACTACATCTCCGTCTCCGGCTACCACATGCGCGAAGCGGGCGCGACCGCCGTGCAGGAGGTCGCCTTCACGCTCGCGAACGCGATGGCGTACGTCCGGGCGGTCTCCGACCGCGGGCTCGACGTCGACGAGTTCCTCCCGCGGCTCTCGTTCTTCTTCTCCTCCGACCGGAACTTCCTCGAGGAGATCGCGAAGTTCCGGGCCGCCCGACGGCTCTGGGCGGCGCTCGCACGGGAGACGCTCGGCGCGAAGAAGGCCCGGTCCTGGGCGATGCGGTTCCACACCCAAACGGCAGGGTCGTCGCTCACGGCCCAGCAGCCGGAGCTGAACGTCGTCCGTACGACGCTCGAGGCGCTCGCCGCGGTCCTCGGAGGAACGCAGTCGCTGCACACGAACGCCCTCGATGAGGCGATCGGCCTACCGACCGCCCCCGCGGCGCGGCTCGCGCTTAGGACGCAGCAGATCCTCGCCGAGGAGTCGGGGGTCCCTGCCACGGTCGACCCCGTGGGGGGGGCGTATGCGATCGAGGAGCTCACCGACCGCATCGAACGCGAGGCGAGGGCGTACCTCGACCGCATCGAGGCGATGGGCGGGTCGCTCCCCGCCGTAGAGCGGGGCTTCTACCAAGGGGAGATCGCGCGGGAGGCGTACCGCGTCGCCCGGGCCCGCGAGGCGAAGAGCGAGATCGTCGTGGGCGTGAACGAGTTCACGGAAACGAACGCGAAGTTCTCCCTGGTCGGCGCGAAGTCGAAGGGCGGCACCGGTGCCGCCCGCGAACCCGAGGAGCGACAGGTCCGGCGGCTCCGGTCGTGGAAGTCCCAGCGGGACGGAGCGAGGGCCTCGGCCGCGCTGGACGCTCTCGGGCGGAAGACGGAGGAGGGAGCGAACGTGATGCCGTTCGTCCTCGACGCGGTCCGCGCGGGGGCGACGCTCGGCGAGATTTCCGGGCTCTGGCGCGGACTGTTCGGCGAGTACGCTCCGTCGCATTCGTTCTAGAGGACCGTGCCGCTCGACCACGTCGGGGTCGCGGTCGCGCGGATCGCCGACGCCCTCGCGCTCTGGGAGCCGGTCCTCGGGGTCCGCGCGGGGCCGGTCGAGGAGGTCCCCAGTCAGAAGGTCCGCGTCGCGTTCCTGGACGCTTCGGGGACGCACATCGAGCTCCTCGAGCCGACGGACCCTGAGTCCGCCGTCGGCCGATTCCTCGCGGCGCGCGGGCCAGGGTTGCATCACGTCGCCTTCGCCGTCCCGAGCGTCGACGCCGCGCTCGCGACGGCGGCGGAGCGGGGCCAGCGCCTGATCGACCGGGTCGGACGGCCCGGCGCGCGCGGGCGCCGAGTGGGATTCGTCCACCCCGCCAGCATGGCCGGCACGCTGGTCGAGTTCGTCGAGGGTCCGTGACCGCGATCGCGGACGCTCGCCTCCGGCCGATCTACGACAGCCGCGGACGGCCGACCGTCGAGGCGACGGTCGTGCTTACGTCGGGCGCGCGGGGGGTCGCCGGGGCGCCGAGCGGCGCCAGCACCGGCCGCCACGAAGCGCGCGCGTTCCCGGACGGCGGGGCCGAGGAGTCCGTACGCCGCTTCCGGGAGTGGGCGCGTCCCGCGTTGATCGGCCTCGAGGGGGACGACCAGGCCGCGGTCGACGCCGCCCTGCACGCCGCTGACGGAACGCCCGACTTCGGCCGACTCGGCGGGAACGCAGCCACCGCGACCTCGGTGGCGACGGCGCTGGCGCGGGCGAACGAACTCGGGCAACCCCTCTGGGAGCGCCTGCGCCGGCCGGGCGCCGACCCGCGGTCGTCCCCGACGATCGTCGGCAACTGCATCAACGGCGGGCGCCACGCGATCGGCGGTCCCGACATCCAGGAGTTCCACGCCATCGCCCCGGGACCGGACGCCGCGTCGGCGATCGCGGCGGCGATCGCGGTCCATGCCGCGATCGGCACCAAGCTCACCGCGCGGTTCCCGAGCGCGGCCCTGGGCCGTGGCGACGAGGGCGGCTGGGTCGCCCCGATCGGGAACGTCGAGGCGGTCGAGCTCCTCGCCGAGGCGTGCGCAGAGGTCCGCGACCGGACGCACGCGGAGGTCCATCCCGGCCTCGACCTCGCCGCGAGCGAGTTCTTCGACGACGGCCGCTACCGCTACCGCGAGCAGTCGGTCGACACCGACGGGCAGGTCGCGTTCGTCGCCGACCTCGTCGACCGCTACGGGCTGCGGTACCTCGAGGACCCGCTCGAGGAGGAGTCGTTCGACGGGTTCGCCGCGTTGACCCGCGCCGTAGGGGCGAAGACGCTCGTCGTCGGGGACGACCTCTACACGACCGACGTGCGTCGCGTGAAGGACGGCGCGGAGCGCCGGGCGACGAACGCGGTGCTCGTCAAGGTGAACCAGGTGGGGACGCTCACGGACGCGTTCGCGACCGTTGACTTCGCGCGCGCCCACGGGTTGGCGAACGTCGTCTCCCACCGCTCGGGCGAGGTGCCGGACACCTGGCTCACGCACGTCGCGGTCGGCGCGGCCGCGACCGGACTGAAGTGCGGCCTCCTCGGCGGAGAACGGGTAGGAAAGCTAAATGAACTCCTCCGGCTCGGCGCGCCCCCGGAGCCTTCTCGGTGAACGCGGACGAAGCCCTCGAAGAGCCGCTCCAGGCGGAGCACGAGGGCCAGGACACACGGCCCGGCGAGCTGCTCGTCCCCGAAGAGACGTACCTCACCTCGGGCGTCCACATCGGGACGCAGCAGAAGTCCGCCAGCATGCGGCGGTTCATCTTCAAGGTCCGGTACGATGGGCTCCATGTCCTGGACATCCGCGAGAGCGACCGTCGGATCCGGCTCGCCGCGAAGTTCCTCGCGGGGTTCCCGCCCGAGAAGATCCTCGCCGTCTCCCAGCGCCAGTACGGGCAGAAGCCCGTCCGCGTCTTCGCCAAGGCGATCGGCGCCGTCTCCTTCGCCGAGCGGTTCGTTCCGGGCTGCCTCACGAACCCGAACCTCGCGGAGTACTTCGAGCCGAAGGTCCTCGTCGTGACCGACCCCGCGACCGACCAGCAGGCGCTCAGCGAGGCGGTCTCGATCGGGATCCCCGTGGTCGGGCTCTGCGACGTGAACAACGAGACACGGAACGTCGACCTCGTGATCCCGGCGAACAACAAGGGTCGGGTCGCGCTCGCGACGGTCTACTGGCTGCTCGCGCGAGAGATCCTGAAGCACCGCGGGACGCCGGAGGGGTCGTTCACCCTCACGGCCGACGACTTCCAGGCCGCGCTGTAGCCCTTTTCCCGTTTGCGTTCCCCCGACTTCATCGCCACGGTTTTATCGCGTCCGGCGGTGAACGGGGCGTGGGGCGCAACGGGGGCGGCCTCCACGGGCTGCTGCTCGACGAGGGGGTCCCCGACCGAGGCGCCCGCCTGTACCTCGCCGCCTGCCGCGAAGGGCCGCAGACGGCCTCCGAGCTCGCGCGACGCTGCCAGCTGAACCGCGTCGACGCCTACCGGTTCATCCGCGACCTGATCGACCGGGGACTGCTCCGCTCGACGGGCGGGCGGCCGATGCGGTTTGCCGCCCTCTCCCCCGAGCAGCTGCTCGACCGACTCCACCACCAGGCGTCGGAGCGCGCGCGGTCGCTCGAAAGCGAGCGCGACAAGATCCTCCACGGCTGGCGCGAAGCGCTCGGCACCTCCGACGAGAACGACGGGCGGCGGTTCACGGTCCTCGAGGGGACGGACTCGGTCTACCGGTTCCTTCGCCGGAAGCTCGGGGCGGCCGAGAAGGAGGTGTGGGGGTGCTTCACGCCCGCGGCGCTCGCCCGCGTGCTCGACCAGGGGCTCGACCGCACCCTCCGCGAGGCGCGCGACCGGGGCGTCCGGGTCCGGGTCCTCACCCCGGTCGACCCCGAAACCCTCGCGCTCGCGCGGACGCTCGAGGGCGCCGCCGAGATTCGGCACTCTCCGATGAACTTCGGGGTCGCCTCCCTCGTCTTCGACCGCTCGGGGATGTTCGTCAACATCTCCGACCACTACGCGAACGGGGCGTCCCTCCCGCTCGTCGGCCTCTGGTCGGCGAGCCCCGAGCTCAACCACTCCGGCCGGGAGTACTTCCGGCACGTCTGGGGTCGGTCGACCCCGTTCACCCAGCGCCTGGTCGAGCTCGACGGTCCGTCCCCCGCCACGATCAGCCTCGCGGGCGGCGTCGGCGACGAGGATGCGCTCCTGAGGCTCCGCGAGGTCGCCGAACTCGGAATGCGCGTGACGGGCGTCGGCGAGGTGAAGCTGGATCTGGCCGGGCTCATCGGCGCGATCGGCCGCCAGCTCGGCCACGAGATCTCCGGGCGGCTCACGGGGGAGTCGCCACCCGACGTCGTCCGCGCGCTCGCCGCCTACTACGCGGAGCACGCCCTCGGCGAGGTCCGGATCGTCCGCGACCGTCCGTTCACGTTGCGCGTCGACGGCTGCTTCTCCCGGACGGTCCCGTCGAACGAGGTGGCCCGGCTCCTCTGCCCCGCGATCCTGGGCGCGGCCTTGGAGGGGCGGCTCGGCTCGCGGTGGTCCGTGGCGGCGTCCGATTCCGCGCGCAGCCGCAACCGGGCTTGCGTGTTCACGATCGTCCCCACCTAGTCGGGTCACCGGCGGGGCGGCCGTAGGCCCCTCCCGGGGTCGATTTCGGTGGGCCGGTTCGCTTCCGACCGTAGAGGTTCAAGTGCAGGGCTGGCGAGCCCGGCGACCCGGGAGCCCCATGTCTATCCGGTTCATGGTGTAGCAAATGTTCGCACAACGCCGACAGTAGCCGAACGAGGGTATATATACGACCACCGCTTACGCGGACCACCGGCTGTGAAAGCATCTTCCTCCTCTTCAGCTCGGTCGGCCCGCTCCTCGGCCGCCGAGGTCGCCAGCGCGTCCGCCGCCGAGGACGTCTGCCCGGAGTGCGGCTCCACCCACCTCACCCGGGATGAGATCCGAGGCGAGATCGTCTGTGCGGATTGCGGGCTCGTCGTCGACGCGAGCGCCCTCGTGAGCGACCGCGGCCAGCGGGGCAGCAAGGACGACACCGGTCGCGAGGCGCGCGGCTGGGGCCCCGTCATCTCCCCGTTGATGCCCGACAAGGGTCTGTTCAGCGAGATCGGCGTCCCGACCCGCGACTTCCAGGGGAACAGCCTTTCCCGGAACACCTCGCTCAAGTTCTACCACCTCCGCAAGCTCAACCATCGCCTGCGGGCCGCACGGACGCACCAGCGGAACCTCGTGGTCGCCCTGGGCGAGCTCAACCGGCTCGCAGGGGTGCTCGGCCTCTCGCGCGAGGTCAAGGAATCGGCGACGTACATCTACCGCCGCGCGCTCGAGCACAAGGCGACCCGCGGCAAGAAGATCGTCGCGCTCGTCGCGGCGAGCGTCTACGCGGCGTGCCGCCAGTGCCACGTCCCCCGCACGATGAAGGAGATCATCGCCCACTCGAAGGCGACCAAGATCGAGGTCGGGCGGGCGTACACGCTGCTCGCCCGCGAGCTCAAGCTCGGGCTCAAGCCCGTCGAGCCGCGCGACTACCTCGTCCGGTTCACTCAGGACCTGAACCTCTCGAAGGAGGTCCGGGCGAAGGTGCTCTCGCTGCTCGAGCAGGTCGAGCAGGTCTACTCGACGAGCGGCGTCCTCCCGAACGGGATCCTCGCGACGATCATCTACATCGCCTCGAACCTGATGGGCGAGCCGCGGAGCCAGGACCGGATCGCCGCGGTCGCGAACGTCACCCCCGTGACGATCCGCAACCACTACAAGGAGCTCCTCGACCTCCTCGGGCTCCCGAAGAACCTCACGAACCCCCAGGCCCGAGGGAGCCTCCCCGGGCTCGGCAAGCCGGGCGTCGACAACGAGGAACCCGGGATCGTCGCGGGCCACTAAGCCCGCGGCGCTCCGCGCCGCCTGAAACGAGATAACCCGACGGCCGGTCCGACCGGCCGTGGGCTCCGTCCCGGCACTGAGCTACTCCTCGATCAGCTCCTACCTGGAGTGCCCGCTCCGGTGGAAGTACCTCTACGTCGACCGCCTTCCGGAGGCGCCGCGGGGGTACTTCTCGTTCGGGCGCACGGTCCACTCGGTCCTGGAGGCACTCCTCCGCCCGCTCGTGGTCCCCGGGGCACGGCGGGTCCCGAGCGGCCGCGCACAGACGACGCTCGAGCAGTACCGGGCGGAGGCAGCGACGTCGGCGGTCGGGCATCTCATGTCGCGGGAGGAGCTCCTGGCCCTCTACCGCTCCGAATGGGTCGGCGACGGATATGTTTCGACCGAGGAAGAGGCGCGGTACCGCGCCCTCGGGGAGCAGATCCTCGTCGAGTTCCACGACCAGGTGGTCGCCGCGCCGCCGCAGCCGGTCGCCGTCGAGGCGCATCTCGAGTCCGCCTGGGACGGCATCCCCGTCCACGGCTACATCGACCGCATCGACCGGACGGCGCGGGGCGGCCTCGAGATCCTCGACTACAAGACGTCGCGGGAGATCTCGATGGGGGACGTGGAGGAGTCGGACCAGCTCGCCCTCTACCAGGTCCTGGTCGAGCACAACTACCCCGACCCGGTCGAGCGCCTCACGCTCTACCATCTGAGGAGCCAGAAGCCGATCACGTCGGCGCCGCGGGCCTCGACCGCGCTCGACGAGCTCCACGAACGCGTCACCCTGGTGCGCGACGGGATCCGCTCCGAGGTCTACGAGCCCACCCCCGGGCGGCAGTGCAACCGCTGCGAGTTCCGCCCGATCTGCCCCGAGTTCCGCGAGGTCCCGGCGGCCGACCGGGCCCGGCTGAAGGAGCTCGTCGACCGGTTCGAGTCGCTCCGCTCCGAAGAACGCCATCTGAGCGGAGAGCTCGCGCGCACGGCCGAGGAGCTGCACCTCGCGGCCGAACGGCTCGGGGTTCGTCGCATCCCCGGGAGCCAACGGATGCTCATCCGCCGGAGGGAGGAGGAGTGGATTCCCTCTCCGCCCGTCGAACCGAGTAGCGAACCCCCCCAGCCGGTCGACGCGACCCTGGATCCTCCCCCTCCCGGCGGGCCGGGGGCGGCCCGAACGGGGAGCCGCCCTCGTTCCCGAGGGAAGTCGACGGTGCGGGGCAGTCGACGCGTCCGCTGGTACTGGGAGCTCGACGAGAACTAGGTCCGCCCGCCCCGTCGGCGACGGGCCTACTATTCTCGAGCGTCGGAGGCGTCCGCCTCGTTGACGAGGCGAGACCGCTGAGCGTCGGCCCCCTGCGGTCGGGGCCGCGGCGCTCGTGCACCCCGCTTCGCGCGGGCGGCCGCGACGACGATCAGCCAGGCGCCGCCCGCGACCAGCAACACCACCCCGCCGATCGCGAGCCCGCCCTGGACCCTCGCGGCGGTGCCGTCGAACGAATAGGCGTCGAGTCCCTGGGCGGAGCTGCAGCCGGCGAGGCAGACCGACGTCCCGACCGCGGGACCGTTGGTCGGGGCCGCGGGAGGGTTCATGATGGGGCCCCCGCCGCTGGGGACGCAGCCCGGTGGGCATCCGGTTCCGGAAGCGCCGATGGCGACCCACCATCCTCCGCCGTCGATGAGGGAGACGATCGGAAGGACCTCTCCCGCGGAGACGAGGGGGGTCACGAGCGATACATGGCACGCCTCGTTGATCGCCAGACGGACGGTGTCGAACTGCCAACAGTCGACGCCGAGGTTGTTGGCCGTCGTCGCCGCGATCTCCACCACCCCCGAGCGCTCCGGTACGAGCGAGACGACGCTCGGGAGGGCGCCGATCGACGGGGCGTCGGACTGGAGCTGGTCGAACGGGAGCGCCGTGTACGGCGCGTTGGTGAGCGGGATCAGATACGTCGGGGTGAGGAGGTACGACGGCGTGGAGGGACTTCCCTGCAGCGTCCAGCTCGTGGGGGCCGGAAGGACGCCGAGGGCCGAGAACGACGCGCCTCCGCGAACGAGTCGCCAGAGGGCGAGGTCCGACTGCGAGGAGTTCGAAGCCAAAACGCCGAACGCCACGACGATCCCCTGGCTGTCGGGCGCCATCTCGAGGGCCTCCCCCGGCGGGACCGCCGCGTTCGGCACCCCGAGCGACTGGGGCGCTCCCCACGTTGCGCCGCCGTCGAGGCTCGTGATCGCCTCGGTCGTGGTCGTCGCCGAGCCGCACTGGTACGTGGTTCCGACCCAGGCGACGGCGGCGCTGCTTCCGACGAGGCTCACCTGAAGCGAGGTCACGGCGAGGTCGGGGGACTCCAACGTCTGGCTGCTCCAGCTGAGCCCCCCATCGGAGCTGGTCCCGACGAACACGGTCGAGTTGGTGGAGCACGTCCCGTTGACCGGGAACGCGAGAGCCGCAGGGTAGGGGACCCCCGGCCGGTAGAGCGGCGCCGTGAGCGTTCCCCCCGACGAGGCGGCCATCACGATCCGATCGCCGTCGGCGGCCACCGCCGCGTGGGTCCACGGCACGCCCACCGCGACCGCGGAGTACGGCACCGGACTCGCCGCCCAGTCCACTCCCTGGTTCGAGCTTCGCTCGAGGAGGATCGACCCACCGTTGTCGGACGCCGCATACAACGTGGAATCGGACGCCGCGAGGGCGTAGAACGAGCCGGACTCGGCGAGGCGCGTGACGTGCGCCGGGGCGCCCATCCCGTCGACGACGGCGAGAGCGGTCCCGGCGAGCGCTACGGTGGCGGCGACCAGCGCCTGCGCGATGCGACGGCGCGGCGAATCAAGTCGAAGTCGGCGTACGAGCGGTTCCTTCCCGTTCTGTTCTCCCATGGGATTCTCCGTCAGAGCATGTGGCCGAGCGGGTCCTGGGCCGACTCGGCGCCGGCGGGCGGAGGCTCTACCGTCGGCGGCGCCGGGACCGGGGACTCGGATTCCGAGATGTCCGGGCCTGATACGCGGCGGCCGCGGACCGCGACTGCGATGGCGACTCCTACGGCCGCGACCAGTACGAGGGCCAGAGCGATCGCCGCCCCGCCCCCCGGTAATGGGCCGAACAGTGCGCGGCTGCTGGATGGCGCCGCCGCCGACGGCGGGTACGGGTATGACCAGTTGAGCTCGACGATCCGGGGCTGGTCGACCACGGCGAATGAGCCGTTCAGGTAGCCGCCCGTGGGACTGCTCGGAGTCCGCGCCACCGACGCGAACGCCGAGTAGGCGTACGTTCCATTGGTGAACTGGACTGGAAGGGAACTGTTCGAGGTGTTCCAGGTGTGGCCGCCCACCGAGAGGCTCCACAAGGATCCGCCGGGAAGGCCGTTTTCGATGAACGTGACCGTGAAGAGGCGCGGGACGTCCGGACCCGAGAGAGAGCAGAACCGTCCCTCGGCCGGCCCCACGAGGGTCGTCGCCCCGGCGAGAAGCAGGAACATCCAAGCGAGCGGTGCCCTCCCCCATGCGTACCGGCGCCTTCCGCGTGATCGACCGGGAAGGGCCTGCTTGCCTCCGGCGGACACGTAAACCATGACGACCGCCCCGACTATCAACGGGTCGACAAGTTTTCGCTGGAAAGTTGTACACCTCACCGAGCGCGGGGGGGAGGACCGGGCGTGCGAGAGCTCACGGAAGCGGAGTATCGCGGCGTCCTGGCGGTGCTCGCGTACCCCACGTCGACCGAGCGGCAACGAGCCCGCGCCGCCCGGTTGCCCACCTCCACGTACAATGTCGTGCGCCGTCGTCTCGCGGCGGAACGCCAGCTCAGCGAGGTCCTCATCCCGAACCCGGGGCCGAACGAGCTCACGGGGGTCGACTTCGTCGTGGCGCGCCTTTCCCTCGTAGAACGCGAGCCGCACGCACGCCGATGGTCGGCCGACCCGGAGTGTGTCCTTCTGTGGACCGGCGTCCACGCGGCGCTCGCGGTCTTCCTCCGTCGCCCCGCCCGGGTTGGGACCGACGGGCCTCCACTCGAGACGCGCGGGCCGGACCTCCACGTTGTTTCGGTCGACGGCAGCTCGGGCTCGGTGCCAACGTACTTCGACTATTCGGGCGCCTGGGCTCGGTTCGGCGGTCGGCCGATTCCGGAGGTGTACCCGCTCGGGCTCCAGCTCGACGGTCGACCGGGCGATGTGCGCCTACGGAACGCCTTACAGGACAAGCCCGCCACGAGCGTCGGTGGTGCTCTGGCGGCGCCCCAACGAGCGATCGGACTCCGTGCGCGCCGAGCCCGCCGGCGGGCGATCGAGGGGAGGATCGTTCAATCCCGCGCGATCCTGAACCTCCGCGAACTCGCCCCCTATCACGGCCGCCGCATCGGCGAGGTGCTCCTCGTCTGGGGGCGTTTGCGTCCGGGGATGGGCGCGCTCGAGCTGCTCGCCACGCTGCGGCAGGAGTGCGGTGTCTGCCCGATCCTCTTCGCGGAAGGTTCGGGAGACGTGATCTTCGCGGGCCTGGGCCAGACGAGCTCGAGATTGCCGGGCCGGGTCACGGTCCCCTCCGCACGTCGTCCTGTGGCACCCATCCTCGCGGATCACCTCGAGCCGGCGGAGGTGTTCGTGGAGCCGATCGAGGGGATCGAGGAACGCGTCGGCCACCGGTACGGTCTCTCGACGGTCGCCTAGCGCTCTCACTTTCGCAATCATTATCAGGAGTTCTCGGTAGCCGGCCGTATGGGGGTGGACCTCGCCAGCGCGCGCGAGGTAGAGCCCCTCTACCAAGACCCGATCAGCGTCGCGACCCTCTGCTCGCATTCATCCCTCCAGATCTTCCACGGCGCCCGCACCGAAGGGTTCCGCACGATCGGCATCTGCGCCGGCGAGCCGCCTCGGTTCTACGACGCCTTCCCGCTCGCCCGACCGGACCAGTTCGTCTCCGTGCCGAAGGTCGCGGAGGTCACGCGCGAAGCGGCGCGGCTGAACCGGGAGCGGTCCGTCATCGTTCCCCACGGTTCGTTCGTCGAGTACGTCGGACCGGCGGCGTTCCAGAAGCTGAAGGTTCCGGTCTTCGGCAATCGGAAGGTGATCGAGTGGGAGTCGGACCGCGAGAAGGAACGCGTCTGGCTCGAATCGGCGGGCGTGGACATGCCGCGACGGTACGAGGACGCGTCCGACGTCGACGGTCCGGTGATCGTGAAGTACTACGGGGCGAAAGGCGGCAAGGGATTCTTCCTCGCCAAGAACAAGGGCGCGCTCAAGGGATTCCAACCTGAGGGACCGCACGTCATCCAGGAGTACGTCCTCGGGACGCGCTACTACGTCCACTTCTTCTACTCGCCCCTCGCGGACGGCGGGTACCGGACCGCGCACGGCTCGCTCGAGCTCCTCGGGATGGACCGCCGCGACGAGGCGAACATCGACGAACTGTACAAGCTCGGCGCCCAGGAGGAGCTCCTCAAGGCGGGGATCCGCCCGACGTTCGTCGTGACGGGGAACGTCGGGGTCGTCCTCCGCGAGTCGCTCCTGCCTCAGATCTTCGATATCGGCGCCCGCATCATCGACCGTTCGGTCGAGCTGTTCGGGGGGATGGTCGGGCCGTTCTGCGTCGAAGGGATCATGACCGAGGAGCTGCAGTTCAAGGTCTTCGAGATCTCGACGCGCATCGTCGCCGGAACGAACCTGTTCATCTCCGGTTCGAGCTACTCGGACCTGGTCGCGCCGGGGCTCTCGATGGGCCGGCGGATCGCCCAGGAGCTCAAGCGCGGTCGCGCGGAGCATCGGCTGCGCGAGATTCTGAGCTGACCGCGCGCGCCGCGAACCGACCGCCCGGACCCGTCGCGGCGTCTACGGAGAACCCAAGACCTCGCGCGGCCGACGGGCGCGGAACGTGAGGGGCATTTGACGGACGCGGCGGTCGTCACGGAACACGTCGCGAAGCGGTACAAGGACGTGGCCGGCACGAAGCCGGCGCTCGAGGACGTGAGCCTCGCCATCCGCCCCGGTCGGATCTACGGGCTGATCGGTCCGAACGGCGCCGGGAAGACCACCCTGGTTCGGATCTGCGCGACGCAGCTCATGCCGAGCGCGGGCCGCGTCGAGATCCTCGGCTTCGACGCGGTGAACGAGCCGCGGAAGGTCCGCGAGCGGATCGCGGTCGTGCCTCAGGAGTCGCGGCCGCTCTACTTCCTCAACGTCGACGAGCTGGTCTACTTGCATCTCAAGATGCGGGGGATGGACGGCGCGGAGTCGCGCCGCCGCACGGACGCCGTCCTCGAGGAGCTCGACCTCGCCTCGGTGCGGAAGCGGCTCGTGAGCCGCCTCTCGGGAGGGATGCGACGGCGCGCGATGGTGGCGATGGTCCTCGCCTCCGACGCCGACGTGCTGTTCCTCGACGAGCCGACGACCGGCCTCGACCCCCTCGCCCGACGCGAGGTCTGGGAGGCGGTCCGCCGCACCGTCCGCGAGAACCGGACCGTGATCCTGACCACGCACTACCTCGACGAGGCCGAGCAGCTCGCCGGACGGATCGCCCTCCTGGACGGCGGCAAGGTACGGCTCGAGGGGACGCCCGAGGAGATCCGCGGCCGCGTCCGGTACCCGTACCGCGTGAGCGTCGAGTCGAAGTTCGCCCGCGCGGACCTCGAGCCGTACGGCGAGGTTTCCGAGGTCGACGGGGGCCATCTCGTCTTCACGCGGGAGGCGGAGGCCCGGGAGCTCGCGATGCGGGCGCTCAGCGCGGGCGCGAAGGTGTCGATGGGCCCCGTGAGCCTCGAGGACGTCTTCCTCCAGGTGGTCGGGCACCGGATCGACGACGAGACGCTCCCGGAGTCCGCCCAATGACCCCGCGCAATCGGCTGCGGTCGATCCTGACGATCGCGTACATGAACGGGATCGTCCCGATGCGGACACAGCCGCTCTTCCTCGTCAACACCGTCGTTTCGCCGCTCTCGTTCCTGTTCTTCGTCTACGTCGCGTCGAAGGGACTCCTCCTCCCGTACGCGGTAAGCGGGGGGTTGATCCTCACGATGCTGTCGATCGGGACCTCCGTCCAGACGGACATGACCCACTATCGGGTCGACCTGAAGCTCCAGGACCTCGTTGTCGCCTCCCCCGTGGAGGGGCCGGTCTACATCGCGGGGCTCGCGCTCTCGGAGCTGTTCTACTCGATCCCCGGGGTCACCCTGCTCGCGGTGCTCTGGGTCGGCACCGCCGGCCCGTTCACGCTCCTCGGCGCCGTCACGCTGTTCGTCGTCCTGATGATGGTCTGGGCGTTCGCCAGCGCGCTCGGCTTTACGCTCGCCACGTACTTCGCGGACGTCCGCGAGACATTCCTCCTCTCGTCGCTGACCTCGCTCGTCCTGACGGTCCTGCCGCCCGTGTACTACCCGGTGTCGTACATCCACGGAAGCCTGCTCCACAACCTCGCGTTCATCGCTCCGACGACCGACGCCGCGGACCTGGTCCGGTCGACCGGATCGTTCGGGAATCTCGCGGGGTACGCGCCCCCGAGCACCGGTCAGCTCGAGATCGACTGGACGGTCCTCATCCTCGCGACCGTGGGGCTGCTCCTCCTCGCGGCGTTCAAGGCGCGTTGGCGCGAACCCTGAGCGGTGGACGCCGGCTCACCCCAAGCCCAGGCGGTGGGCGGTCCCCGCGGCAGCAGCGTTTTCGAGGGCGGCCATCTCGAGCTTCCGAGGGTGCGACTCCGCCCCGGTGTACACCCGAGGCGCCCTCCCGAGACCCTACCGCTTGGCGGCCGCGGCGCGAGCAGCGAGGGCGGTGAACTCCTCCCTCCCGTAGGCGACCCCGGAGATACCCCAGCCGCCTTCCGCGGCCTCGGAGAGGAGTACCCAGACGTGGGACGCCAACGACGGATCACCGGCGATCCGAACGACGATCTCGGTGGCCTCCTTCACGAGGCGGCGCTGGCCCTCGCGATTGAGGGCCCCCGGCGGAGTGATCACCTGGACCCGGACGCATCGCGCCGAGCCGGCGGCCGCGGTGCTGACCGCAGAGGCGGGAAGTCGGTGGACGAACGCGGCCGTGTTCTCGAGGTGGAACGGCCCGGGCTTCGCGACGCCCTCCGCGCGGAGGACCGCGGCGGTCAGTTCGGCACCGAGCTCGGGGTCCGCTCCCGCGGGAAAGAGGTCGGCCTTGGCGTACACGTCGATCATCGGCATGACGGTCCGCGCGGGGCGCGGACCCAAAACGACTTCGAACCGGCGGACGGACGAGTAGCTTCCCCGCCGCTCCGCTAGGGGATTATCCCCCCGAATGTCGCTCGGTCTCGGTTCGTCTCAGAGAAACCGCCGAAGGATCCGCAGCGCTTCCCGGTCGTACATCGCCCCGACCCGCATCGGCAGGCGGCCCGGGTGGACGGTGTCGGGGTCCCACTTCGAGTGGTACGCCGCGAGCATCATCATCGCCGGGAGCAGGTCGCGACCCTGATCGGTGAGGTCCCAACGGACAAGGACCGGGGCACGCCGCACTTCCACTTTCCGGATGAAGCCGAGCGTCTCGAGCTCGTGCAACCGGGTGCTCAGGACTCTGGGTGGGATCCCGGGGAGCGAATCGAGCAATCGGTTGAACCGGTCGATCCGGTAGACGGCGATGTTCCGCAGGATGAGGAGCGCCCACTTCCGCCCGAGTAGGCCGAGCGACAGCCGCATCGGGCACTCCGCGAATCGAACCCGAACGTACCGCCGCGGAGTCAGCCCGAGCTCCACCGGATCGCCGGGGCAGTCCGGCGACGCCGGTCGGCGCCCTTTCGTTCGGCCCCGCGCGGACGCCCTCACCGTCCTCCGAAGAGAGCCGGGTGCCCGCATAGCTCGTCCCTCGGTCCACTCCTCTCGTTCGAATGGGCCGGCTCTCCGCGTGGATCCGCCGGCTGCGAGGTCCGCCCCACCAAGTTCACTCGCAACTCTGGCCGAACAGGAACGCGCTCCCCCCGCCGTAAAACCTGTCCATTCGGAGATTCTCGATGGCCCCGCGACCATGCGCTTATCTACCGGGGCATAGGTCGGCCGCTCCGAATGCTCGCGCGCTCCGATCTTCGCAGCTTCACCTCGGCGGAGGAACGGTTCCAGCACTGTACGTACTGCGGCAAGGACCTCGTCGTCCTGCCGAACGATCGGCGCGACGGTTCCTGCTTCGACTGCCTATCGCTCCTCGGCGCGGACCCCCAGCTGTGCCCGGAGTGCGGGAGCGAAGTGCCCGCGGCGCGGCGGCTCACGGGATGCCCCCGGTGCGGGGCGTCGGTCGAGGCGTGGTAGGGCGCGGCGGCTCCGCCGCCAACCATATCAATCGGCCCCCTTCGTGCGCGCCGGGCGTGCCGAGGTGGCTCAGTCCGGTACGGCGCGAGTCTGGAAAGCTCGTGGCGGAATACGCCTCGGGAGTTCAAACACCGAAGCCGGACGACCCGGCGCGGTAGAGATTCTCCCCCTCGGCGCTCCCTCATGGGGCTCCGGGGGGTCTCGGTCGTGAGCGTAGCCCCGCGGCGGCGCGAGCCGGCGCTCCTGCAGGTCCGTGCCATCCTCGGTCGATTGCAAGGGCGGGAGGCCCTCCAGGAGGTCTGCCGGTACCTCCGAGCCGAGTTCTCCCACTATCGGTGGGTCGGAGTGTACGAGCGGGACGGGAGCGAGCTCCGTCTCGCGGCATGGGACGGCGACCGCCCGACCGAACACACGACGATCCCGATCGATCGTGGGGTCTGCGGTCGCGCGGTCCGAGAGAATCGATCGGTCGTGGTGCCGGACGTGAAGGCCGACCCCGACTACCTCGAATGCTTCCTCGAGACCCGCTCGGAGATCGTCGTGCCCGTCCGCGTCGCGGGCGTCGCGGTCGGGGAGATCGACATCGACGGCACCGAAGTGGGAGCGTACGACCGTACCGACGCCGTCTTCCTCGAGGCGGTCGGGGAGCTCATCGCGCCCTTGGTACGGGGCGACCCCGGTTCGGGGCGTTCCGAACTAAACGTCGTGCGATCGTCCTGAGACTCGCCTCCCGCGCCGCGCGGGCATCGAACGGTGCGAACGCCCCGGGCTGGGGTCGGCGGGGACCGCTCCGTCGGCGCATTCCGAGAACGATCTGGGCGAGCGCTCGCGTGAGCTCATCGATGATGGGGAGGTCCGCGGTACGCGAGGTCCGGGACAAGGGGTTCAGGTCGATCGCGATCACGCGCTTGCCTGCCCGGCGGAGGGCGGCGGTGCGGTCTCCGTCCTCGAGCGGGACCAGTACTACGTCCGCGGCCAGGATCCCCCGGCGGTCGACAACGGCGCGGTCGGAGGGGAGTCCGGGGATCCGCCCGGTCGCGCGGACCCCCATCACCCCGCGCACCCCGTGGACCTCGAGCGTCCGGGCCACCGCCCGCACACGCGCCGGCGATCGATGGAAGAGATTCACCTCGACGCCGAGCGAAGGGAGGGCGCGCTGGAGACCGGCGATCCCGTCTGCGGCGAGCGCGGCGACGTTTCCGTTGACGCTCACCACCGGGTGCCTTGCCGCCCTGAGCCATTGGGCCGCCACCCGCGCCGCGCGCCGGGCGGAGGGGCTCGTGCGTTCGCCCAGGAGGTAGTCGAACGCCTCCGCCCTCCCGTGGGCGATCAGTCCCTCGGGAACGACCAGACCGCTCCGGTGGGCCTCGGCGAGGCGGGCGCGGACCTTCAGGCTCGCGTACCGAGGATGCGACCGCGAGATCCGGGTCATCCGGGAGCGCGCGCGAGCGGGGCTACTCGCCGGTCGCCGGCGAGGTCGGCTTCTCGGTCGAGTTCCGCCCGGCGTTCCCGCCGAGGCCGAGCTGACCCTCGAGGTGGACCACCCGCTGCTCGAGCGGGGCGAGCGCTTCTTCGACGGTCTTCTGGACGACGAGCTTGAGGCTCTCCTCGAGCGCGACCAGGTCGCGGCCGAGGTCGGTCATCCGCCGGGCGTTCTCGCTCAGGAGCAGCCGCGTCTGCGTCGCGACCCGGTACGTGTCCGCGACGTCCTTGATCACCTGACGCGAACCCTGCGCGAACGTTTCGACCGATTCGCTGATCGGCCGCCACTTCTCGTCGAGGTTCTTCATCACGTCCTCGCTGATCCGTTTCGCCGCGACCGACGTCCCGTCGGCGATCCCCTTGCCGAGCTGCGTCGAGAGGTCCGTCCCGACCTTGTCGAGGCGTTCGCGAACCTCTTCGCCGACCGCCCGGTCGCGTTCCTCCGCGCGTCCGACGCGGTCCTCCAGCGACTCGAGTCGCGCGAGGAGGTTCGCGTAGGCGCTCCCGATGAGGGTGTCGACGTGGGCCTGCTCGAGCTCGAGGGCGCGGAGCGTGAGGTGGAGGACCCAGTGCTCTTTCCCCTTCGTCTCGGCGAGGGGGCTCCGGTCGACCCGGTCGCGGAACTCGCGGCTGTCGATCAGCTGCTGGAGTTCCTTCAGGATGTCGAGCCGTAGGCTCGGCGTCGCGGCGGCCGCGCCCGGTCGGCCCCCCATCACTCCTCTCGATGGCGGCGGTGAGGTAAATAAGCCACGGGCGCGCGGTCGCGGCGGAACG
Source organism: Thermoplasmata archaeon (assembly GCA_035656255.1). Classification (GTDB taxonomy): domain Archaea; phylum Thermoplasmatota; class Thermoplasmata; order Lutacidiplasmatales; family UBA184; genus Lutacidiplasma. The sequence continues at coordinate 207,126 of DASRSV010000020.1, read as the reverse complement.
CCCCGCCGGCCGGCCTCGGGTCACTCCGATCCCTCCACGGGGAGCGGCCGCCCCCATTCGACCGCACCGGGACGGACCCGGAGACTGCGGGCCAAGATCGCGACGCCCGCCGCCCGAGCGCCCCGGACGGCGGCATCGAACTCGGGGTCGAGCCGGGCGTTCAGCCGGAAGCTCGAGCAGTCGCCTCGCTGGACGACGAAGAGCAGATACGAGGCGACTCCGGTCCGGGCCCAGCGTGCGAGCGCGCGTACCTGGCGGGCCCCGCGTGCGGTCGGGGCGTCGGGGAAAAGGGCGGTCTCCCCGACCCGCAGATTCGATGATTTCACCTCGAGCAGCACGGACGGACGGCCGTGGGCGGTCAGACGCGCGAAATCGTAACGTTCCGTCCCGAGCGACACCTCGCTGCGCCATCGTCCGGACCCGAACCCGTCGAGGGCACCCTCCGCGATCGCCCGGCCGACGATCCGGTTGCCGATGCGCGCGTCGATGGACACCGTCGTCCGACCCCAGCGCACCGCTACGAGATCCCACGCCGTCGACCGGTGCGGACCGGGGGCGCGGATGACCCAGCCGGTCGTCACCCCCGGGATCAGGAGCTCCTCCATCCGGCCCGGGTTAGGGACGTGTGCGGCGAACGCGCGACCCCCGCCCGTTGCGGGACGGACATGCGCGAGATACCGGTTCGGTCGTCCGACGAAGCGGACGCGGCGTGCAGAATCCGGGTAACGGAACGCGACGACCACTAGGAATCGAAGCCGGGCCCGAGGAGCTCGCGCGCCACGATCAGGCGACGGATCTCCGACGTCCCGGCGCCGATCTCGAGGAGCTTCGCATCCCGGGCGAGCCGCTCGAGCGGGAGGTCGCGCATGTACCCGTTCCCCCCGTGGACCTGGATCGCGTCCAAGGCGACGCGGGTCGACGACTCCGAGGCGAAGGTGAGCGCCGCGGCGCTGGCGCGGAGGCTCCGCTTGTCCTGGTCGACCTGCACGACCGCCTGGTAGGTGAGGAGGCGCGACGCCTCGAGCAGGGTGTACATGTTGGCGAGCTTCTCCTGGATCAGCTGGAACTCGCCGATCCGCTTGCCGAACTGCTCGCGCTCGCGCGCGTACGCGGTCGACCGGTCGAGGCACTCGGCCATGATCCCGATCGGGATCGCCGCGAGCACGGCGCGCTCGACGTTGAGCCCGCCCATCATCACCGCGACGCCGTCGTTCTCCTTCCCGAGAAGGTTCTCGGCCGGGACGGGACAGTCGGTGAACCCGAGCTCGCCCGTCGGGGAGCCCCGCATTCCCATCTTGTCGAGGCTCCGGGCGACGGCGAAGGGGGAGGCGGCCCGGTCGACGACGAACGCGCTGATGCCGTGGGCGCCCGCCTCGGGCGCGGTCTTCGCGTACAGCACCAGCACGTCGGCGACCGGCCCGTTCGTGATGAACTGCTTCGCGCCGTTGACGACGTACCGGTCCCCCCGCAGCTCCGCCCGCGTCCGAAGGCTCACGGCGTCCGACCCCGCGCTCGGCTCCGTGAGCGCGAGCGCGCCGATCCGCTCGCCCCGTACCAACGCCGGAAGGAACCGCTCCTTCTGGGCGCTCGTCCCGTTCCGGGCGAGGTTGTCGACGCAGAGGTTCGAGTGGGCCCCGACCGAGAGCGCGAGCGCCGGGCTCACCCGGGCGATCTCCTCGAGGATCAGGGCCTGGGCGAGATAGGGCAGCCCGAGGCCACCGTACGCTTCGGGGACGCTGACCCCGAGGAACCCCTGCTCGCCGAGGCGCCGGAATACCTCGCGAGGAAAGTAATCCTCGCGGTCCATCCGGTCGGCGATGGGCGCGACCTCCTTGCGGGCGAACGCGCGGGCCGCGTCCCCGAGCAGACGTATCTCTTCGGGGATGCCGAACTCCACGGGCCTCCGAGGTCGAGCGGCCGATAACGGTTGTTCCGAGCGCGCGACGCGCTCAGGCCGCGACGCTGCCTCGCGAGCACCAGCCGAGGTGGAGCCGCCACCGCGCCCGGGGCCGGGGGTAGTCGGACCGGTAATGGGCCCCGCGGCTCTCGGTCCGCGTGAGCGCCGCCCGAGCAATGAGCGCGGCGACGAGGACGGCGTTCGCCCCGCCGGTCGGTAGTTCGCGCGCGGAGGACGGCTCCACGCGCCGCCGCAACGATTGAAGCTCCCGCTCGGCGGCGACGAGCCCGCGACGATCCCGTACGATCCCGACCCGGTCCCAGAGAAGGTCGCCGACCGTCCTTCCGACTCCCGTGCCGGACTCCCCGCCCCCGGGCTCCCAATGGAACCGCGCGACGCGGCCCGGGGTCGGGGCCCCGTGCGGTGCGCTGTGGAGCAGCTGGCGAACGACGCGCTCGCCGAACACGAGCCCCTCGAGGAGCGAGTTGCTGGCGAGCCGATTGGCGCCGTGCACCCCCGTCGCGGCGACCTCGCCGCACGCGTAGAGGCCCCGGACGCTCGAGCGCCCGTCGTGATCGGTCGCCACACCGCCGATCATGTAGTGGGCGACCGGCGTCACGGGGATCCGGTCCCGGGACGGGTCGAGGGCGTACCCTGCGAGGACGCGGCTCACCGTCGGGAATCGAGCGAACAGCCGGTCTCGGGGGATGGAGGTCGCATCGAGGTAGACGCACGGGCTTCCGGTCCGCCGCATCTCGGCGTCGATCGCCCGGGTGACGACGTCGCGGGGCGCGAGCTCGGCGTCCGCGTGGACCCGCCGAAGGAATCGGTCGCCGGCGGCGTTGCGGATCACCGCCCCCTCCCCGCGCAGCGCCTCGGTGATCAGGAACCGCGGGGCGCCCGGACGATAGAACGCCGTGGGGTGGAACTGGATGAACTCCATGTCGGCGACGAGCGCCCCCGCGCGGAACGCGATCGCGACGCCCTCCCCGGTCGCGATCGAAGGGTTGGTGGTCTCGCGGTACAGCGCCCCGGCGCCGCCCGTCGCGAGCACCACCGGGCCGTCCACCCGCGAACCCGTCGAGCGGCCGGAGGCGGGAAGCAGCCAGGCACGGAGGCCGTCGGGGGTCGGCACGAGGCGGCGCAGTACGGTGCGTTCGCGGATCTCCACCCCCGCCTCGATCACCCGCTGTTTGAGCGTCGACTCGATCTGGGCGCCGGTGGCATCGCCCCCCGCGTGGAGGATCCGATCCCGCGCATGGGCGGCCTCCCGGCCGAGCGCGATCTGGCCGTGGACGGTGTCGAACGGAACCCCCCACCGCACCAGGTCGGCGATGCGCGGGGGAGCCTCATCGGAGAGGATGCGCGCCGCGGTGACGTCCACCAGGCCCGCTCCCGCGGCGACGGTGTCGGCCGCGTGCCGGCCCGGGTCGTCGTCGGGACCGATCGCCGCGGCGATCCCGCCTTGGGCGTACCGAGTGTTCGAGTCCTCGACCGAACCCTTCGTCACCAGGACAGGGCTCAGGCCCTCCTCACGACAGCGGAGCGCCACATAGAGCCCCGCGATGCCGCTCCCCACGACGAGGGGTGCCCGTGCCGTTCCGAACACCGTCCCCCGCGGCCACGCGGCGGGAGCTCAAGCGATTACCGGCCGCTCGGAGCGCCGCTGAGCTGATGAGGCGTGCCTCCGCTCCCGCGCTCTCCTTCCCGATGACGGACCTCCCGATCGAGCAGCTGATCGTCGAGCTCGACGTTCCGCTCTCGGAGGAGCTCCGGGCGCGGTCGAACGCGCTCGAAGGGGTCGGGTCGCTGTGGGTCACCGACCTGCTCGACCCTCGGACGGCGTACTTCCGGGCCATGGCGCCCCAGCCGATCCCCCCGGACCGGCGCGAAGCGATCGAGGTCGGCCGCCTCCGTCACGACGATTTCGAGCGGGCCACGGTCGAAGCCGAGTTTCGCGAAGTGCGGGTCTTCCGCGACGGGATCGTCGGCGTGATCGACGTCTTCGAGGAGATGCCGACCGAGGTGAAGACGTCGGAGTCGTTCCCGGGTCCGTCCGAGCTCGCCTCGCAGCGACCGTCGTATCTGGAGCAGGTCGCGATGTACTGCGCGCTCGCCGACCGTCCCGCGGGACGCCTGGTGTTGCTCGGCCGCGACCGATCGGACGGGGGCCCCCTCGTGGTGTACCCCTTGGAGGTGACGCGGCCCGAGCAGGTACTCGGGGAGATGCGTCGCCGCCGGGATGTCCTCCGCTCGGCGTTCGCGCATCGGGACCCGTCCGGTCTCCCGGCCTGCCGTTGGTACGGCCAGGGCTGCGAGTACCGCGGTGCCGAGGCCTGTCCGTGCACCGGTTCCGAGCGGGCGCTCGACCCGGTGATCCTCGAATCGGTCGGCTCGATCGCGGCGGACGCGGCCGAAACCGCACGACTCTCGGCTCGGTTCGCTGCGTCCCCCCCGTCGGGACAACCTCGGACCGCGGCCGCTCGATTCTCGGACCTGTTGTTCCCGCGCCGGGCGTTCTTCCGCGCGCGCGAGCCGGCGGGGGGTGGTGAGCCGCCGCCTCCGCCCCGGCCCCTGGACGACGACCTCTACCGCCACCTCGTGGCGGTGCTCGATTCCGGGCCGGCCGGCGAGTCGACGCGCGAGGCGCCCGCGCTCCCGTGGGTCCGGGAGCGGATCGGGCTGTTCCGGGGGGAGCCCATCCTGCTCAAGGTCACGCGGGCGCGGTCGGTTACGCCGGCGGCCGAGCTGCGCACGCGGCAACCGCACTACCTCGTCGACCTCGCGCTTCGATGCGCCGCGGCGCGGAGGGACGGCGGTTGGCTGGTCGTCGGTTCGGAGCGGGCGGTGTCGCGGGACGAACGGATCCGAGCGATCCACCTTCAGGTCCCCGTTCGGGCGTCGTGGGAAGCCGTCGGGGCGGGTCGAGCGGCCGCTCTGGGTGCTGCGATCCGGGGGGAGATCGACCCGTCGGCGCTGCCGGCATGTCCGGGCTGGATGTTCGAAACCTGCCCGTACCGCGATCGATGCGCGTGCGGCGACCCGGGGCCCGCTAGGGCGGGCGCCGCCATCGGAAGATGACCGACCGTCCGGTCGGCCGGAATCCCAGGCCGTCGTAGAGGCCGCGCGCCGCCGCGTTCCCCTCCGTGACCCAGAGGTGGCCGGTCGCGAACCCCAACGATTGGAGCGAACGCAGGCTCCAACGGAACAGATACGACCCGAGCCCTCGACGACGCCAGCTCGGGTCGACGACGGCGTCGAGGAACGCCGCCTCCCGCGCCGACGGCTCGGCGACCAGGATCGCCGCGACGGGCGCGCCGGCGGGGTCGAGGAGCGCCCGGGAAGCGGTGGGGAGGAATCGTCCGAGGGTCCCGTCCATGAGCTGCGCGAGCAGGCGGGCGTTCTCGGTCGGCGACTCGGCGAGGAGCGATTCGTCCACCGTCCCACGGAACGCGCGTGCGTCGAGCGCCTGAAGCTCCGCGATGGCGACTTCGTCGGTTCGCACCGGCCGGAGGTCGGGGACCGGAACGGCGATCTCCGTTCCCACCGCACCCGACGGGATAGGGACCGACATCGAGAGCCTCCGCAGAAGGTCGGCTCCCGGCCGGCGGGCGGCCTCCCCGGCGAACGCCTCCTCGGCGGCCTCGCTCAGCCCGGTGACGCCGGAGTCGAACCGCTGGACGGGGGGGAGGAGATCGTCCAGCGCGGCGTCGAGGAGGCGCAGTCCCCCTCGAACCGCGTCCGCGTCCTCCACCACGTGGATGTGGCCGTACGCCCGCGTCCCCCGCTTCGAGACGAATACGAGGCCGTCGGCCGGTGCGAGGAACCACCCCGCGAGCCGGCCCGAGCGGAGGTCGGCGAGCGCCTCGTCGACCCACGAGGGCGGGACGAGCTCCCCCCGCCGGATCAGCGCCCGACGGGCGGCTCCCAGCAGCTCGAGGAGGGCCTCCGGCGAGGCTTCACGGGCGGGTCGGGGGTCGGACGTCGCCGACGCCTCCTAGACCGCGGCGCACTCCTTCTCGAGGATCTGCGCGATGTCGGGAGCGACCGACGCCTTCTCCGCGGCGTTGTCGAGGGTGTCGGTGGCGTAGAGCTCGTCGGCGACCGCCTTGATCCGTTCGAAGGCGTCCTTCAGGAAGAGGCCGTGGGTGCACGCCGCCGCGATCGCCCCGACCTGGTGGCGCTTGAGGAGCTTCGCGGCCTCGACGACCGTGCCTCCCGTGGAGATGACGTCGTCGACGATGACGGCGTGCTTGCCGGCGAGGTCGATCGGAAGGTCGGCGGGCAGGGAGAGTTCGACCCGCTCGCTGTCGATCCGTTTCTTCTCGAGTCCGATCCAGGGACGGTCGAGGAGCGCCGCCATCCGCTTCGCCCGTGCCACCCCCCCGCGGTCGGGGGAGACGAGGAGGTCGACCGGGCGCTCCTTCAGGATCCGGCCGATCGCGGGAATGCCGCTCGCCTCGAACGACGGGCGGTCGAACGCCTTGAGCGTGGACGGCGAATGGATGTCGACGGTCACGACCGCGTCCGCGTCGAGCCCGACATGGCGCGCCATCGACCGGGCACTCACCGGCTCGCCCGGGAAGAACCGGCGGTCCTGCCGCGCGTAGCCGAAGTACGGAACGACGACGAGCAGCTTTCGCGCCCCCGCCTCGCGGACCGCGTCTTCGAGCAGCAGGAGCTCGACGACGTCCCGCTCAGTCCGCGTCGACTGGACCAGAACGACGTCCTCGCCCTCGAGCCGGCCGCCGATCCGGACGTACAGCTCCCCGTCGGGGAACCGCTTCGTGTACGGGATGCCGAACGGCGCGTTGCCGAGCTCGCGGGAGATCCGCTCTGCGAGCATCGTGGCGGCCGAACCGCCAAGGACGTGCAGGGCGCCGCCTCCGGCGCCGCCGACGGGCCCTTCAGGAAAAGCCTTTGCCCGGTCGGCCGGCGTCGCTCGTCCAACCCGCGGTCTCGCGGCCGGACGTCGGCGCCGCCGAGGACGTCGGCCCCTCGGGGATGGGCACCCTACGGTGCCGGTGCCGGTGGCCGACGTACTGTGACGTCCGGCGGTCGGCGCCGCGCAGCCCGGAGACGACGCTCGCCGCGACCGCCAGGCCGACCGCCAGGTGGAACGCGGCGTGCATCCCGGTCACGAAGATCGTGTCGAGCTGGTCCGGGCTGACTCCCGGTCCGGCGATTCCCTGCGGTGCGAACGCGCCGCCGAGCAGGATCGCTCCCGTGCCCGCCGGGAGCTGGCTCGTGAGCGCGACGAGCCCGATCGCATAGCTGAGGGTCATCGACGCGTTGCGGAGCGTCATCATCGCGCCCGAAGCGACGCCGAGCTGCCGACGGGGAACACCGGCCATGACCGCCGCCGTGTTGGCGGGGAAGAACAGGCCGCCGCCGACCCCCAGGATCGCCTCGTACCCCGCCACCCATGCGAGCGGAGTGGACGCCTGGATCGTGGAGAACAGCAGGAACGCCACGGCCTGGATCGCGAGGCCGACCGTGGAGAGGACGCGCGCGCCGTACCGATCCGAGAGCCGCCCCCCGATCGGACCGACGATCCCGAGTGCGACCGAGAGCGGGACGAGCAGGTACGCCGCGGTGACGACCGAGACGCCCCGGATCCCCTGGAAGTAGACCATGAGGAGGAAGTTCGTCGCGAACAACGCGAGCCCCTGAAGGACCGAAGCCGTCAGCGACGCCGAGAATCGCCACTCCCGGAACAGCTCGAGCGGGAGGATCGGGTCGCGGCTCACCCGGTGCTCCCAGAGGAAGAAACCGACCAGGAGAGGGAGCGCGATCGCCAGGGGGACCGTGGCGGAGGGGTCGCTCCAGCTCGTGACGAGGGCATCCGTGACGCCCAGGAGCGCGGCGCCGAGCCCTGCGGTGAACAGGAGCGCGGCCGCCAGGTCGAACGTTTCCGTGCGGTCCGACGTCCTCGACTCACGGAGGACGGCGGCGGCCAGGGCGGTCGCCCCGACTCCGATCGGGACGTTAATCCAGAAGATCCACCTCCAGGAGGCAACGCTTAGGATCGCCCCGCCGAGCACGATCCCGAAGATCGAGCCTGTCCCCCAGACGACCGAGTTCACCCCGAAGGCGCGTCCCCGCTCCCCCGGAGGAAAGGCGTCCGCGATGATCGCGAACGAGTTCGCGATGAGCATCGCCCCGCCGACCCCTTGGATGGCGCGGAACGCCACCAGCTGGGTCCCGGTCTGGGCGAGGCCACAGAGCGCGCTTCCGGCGAGGAAGACGACGAACCCGAGGCCGTACATCCGCTTCCGACCGCGGAGGTCGGCGACGCGCGCGAGCGAGAGGACCAGGGCGGTCCCCATGAGGATGTAGACCATGATCACCCAGACCATCGCGACGAGGCTCGCTGAGAGGTCGGTCGCGATCCGCGGGAACGCGATGATCACGACGGTCGCGTCGACCGCCCCCATGAAGCTCCCGGCGCCGACGACGCCGAGCGCCTTCCACCGGTACTCCACGGCGGAAGGCGCGCATCGGGTCCCGCGGATTAACGGTTGCCCGATTCGGCCCGTTCGCGGGCGGTCCGTGAGTCACCGCCGCACGCCCCGCTCGAGAGCGCGATTCGGCCTCGGTGCGCATTGATGCGTGTCGATGGTAAAGTCGTCAATCAACGTATAGCCCACGCTAACGTTCAAATAGCGGAACCCGGCCCTCGCGTAACCCGAACATCGCGGGGAACCCTCCGCGGAGGTAGCAGCGAATGAGCATGCGCAACAAGGGCGAACGGCATTGGCGAACGAAGGGCAAGCGCGGAGTGTCGCCGATCATCGCCACGATCCTACTCGTGGCGATCACGGTCGTGTTGGCCGCCGTGCTCTACATCCTGATCTCCGGCCTCACGAAGGGACCGGGGAACACGCCCATCGGCACGGCACTCGCGGTCGGAACCGACACCCCGGCGACGGCAGGCACGGGCCACTGGTACAACTTCTCGATCCAGTCGGCCGGCGGCGGCCTCACCCTGGGCAGCATGAACTTCGCGTTCCAGACCACGACGGGCTCGATCGTCCCGCCGGGCGGAACCTGGACGCTGACCGTCGTGAACATCCTGACGGGAGCCACCGTCGGGACCTACACGCTGGCGTCGGGAACGTGGGCCTCCGGAAGCGGAACCCCCGCCTCGAGCCAGATGAACATCGACGTCTACTCAGCCGCGGTCGCCCTCACGGGCGACAACATGATCGTGTCCGGTACCGGCTCGTTCGCCGGCTCGATTTCGGTCGCGATCAGCTGAACGGGAGCTGAGGGAGAAACCAAGAAGAATGCAGCTCATGCTCAGCGGTCATCGAGCGCGCTGGAACCGCTCGCAGAAGCGCGGCGTCTCGCCGATCATCGCGACGATCCTGCTCGTCGCGATCACGGTCGTCCTGGCGGCGGTGCTCTACATCCTGATCTCGGGGCTCACGAAGGGACCCGGGAACACACCGATCGGCACCGCGCTCGCCCTCGCGAAGCCCGTCCCGGCCACGGCAGGAACCGGCCACTGGTACAACGCCACGGTCCAATCCGCCGGCGGTGGGATCACCCTCGGCAGCACGAACTTCGCGTTCGCGACCTCGACCGGAACGGTCATCGCCCCGGGAGGGACGTGGACGCTCAACGTCTACAACCTGCTCACCGGCGCGACGATCGGGACGTACGCGTTCGCGTCCGGAACGTGGACCCTCGGCGGCGGGACGGCCTACTCGAGCAACATGCAGGTCGTGATCTATTCGGCGGCCGTGGCCCTCGACGGGAGCAACCTTCTCGTCTCCGGGACCGGCTCGTACTCGGGTCAGATCACGATCTCGATCCCGTAGACGTCCGGCTTCGGCACGCGGCCCGACTCCACGCGTGAAAGCGCGTGGGGTTGGGGCCAACCCTTTCCGGACTTTTCTTCCTTCACCTTCGTAAGGCCTCGGGGCCCCTCGCGGCGAGGCGCCACCGAGCGGGCGGGAACCCCGCGCGCCCCGGTTTCAGGGCTAGGATGCGCTTTCGGAGTCGTCCTCGGGACCGCGTCGACCCCCGTGGCCGCGGACCGACGGACGGGGACGTCCCCCGTGGGGCGAGCGGTCGTGCCCTCCCGTCCGGTGCTTCGGCGTTTCGTCGGACCGATCGTCCTCCGCTTCGTCGTGGTCCGCGTCGGATCGCCATCCTCGTAAGCCCCGCCAGCGAGGGTGCACTTCCTCCTCGCCCTCGTCGTCGGCGCGCGCCGCCCGCTCCTCGGCCTCCTGCTGCTTCCGCCGGGGATCCTCCACCCCCTCGGCGCGGAGGAGGTAATGGACTCCGAACGCCGCGGCGATGAGCGCGATGATCGTGATCCCCATGAACTGCCAGGACGCGGCGGGCACTTCGGCGGCGTTCCCCTGGAGCCCCAGCTTGATGGCGCCGAACCACGGGATCATCCCCCGGGCCACGCCGACCAGCCAGCCAGGCTGGACGAGCGTCGAGAGCCCCCCGTCCTGGTCGCTGATCTGATTGTTGTCGCCGAGGGTGACGAACCCGTCGGACGGGCCGAGCCCGTTCAGGTCGGTGCTCACCGTGAGGGACCGCCAGCCGATGTGGTAGAGCGTCAACGTGCCGCTGATGTGACTCCAGGCGCAGCCGCCCGCCGCGGAGCTGCGGTAGACGGCGTTCGTCATGCTCCCGCACGGGAGCCCCTGGAGGCTCGGAACGGAGCGGGTCCCGTCCGAGTTCGCCTGGATGAAGACGATCGCCCGATGGATGATCGGCGTGCCGGGGAGGCCGTTCGGTTGATAGAGGACGACGTCGCCATACTCTCCGTACGTGGAGTAGCCGGACGCAATCCCCTCGACGTACGTCGTGACCGAGCCGGCCTGCGTGCGTTGCGCGAGGACGATGTCCCCGGTGTTCAGGAGCCCGAGAGTGTCGCCCGTGCCGTGCTGCATGCTGCTCGACTCGACGACGTACAGCGGGGGCCAATTCTGCGTGTACGCGTACAGCCCGACCAGCAGGAGCAGGACCACGGCCAGCGCGACGAGCGGCTCGAAGTACAGGCTGTCGCGGGCCCGGAAGAAGACGGGACGCCGTCCCCCCGACCCGATCGGCGCTCGCTCCTCGTCCTCGTCCGTCTCGGTCTCGTCCGGCTCCTCCGCGTCCCACGACTTCATCGGCGCCAGAGCGCCCCGCCGCGCGCGTCGACGCTTCCGGTCGCGGGGGCGCCCGGGCGCGTCGTCCCCGGAGTCGGACGGCTCGTCGTCGTCCGCGTCCGAACGGCGACGGGCCATCGGTCGGCCCTCCCCGGAGCCGCGCTTAATGTTTGGTCTCGACGGGAACGCTCTTCGGTACGAGGGCCGCGACGGCGGACCGGATGACGACCGCCGCGACCACGACGAACGGGATCAGGATCAGGTCGCTCCCCGGCCAGTCCACTCCGGCGGCCTCGCCCCCCCAGAACACGGCGAACGCGAACAGGAGGGACGTCCCGACGAGCTTGAGGGTCGGAACCTTGATCCGTCGCACCCGCTCGTGGAGCACGGCCGCGACCCCGACCAGAAGGCCGCCGCCGATGACGGCGCCGATCAGCGCCGAGAACGCATAGCCCGCGGCCGCGAGGGCGATCAGGACGACCACGGTCTCGACCGACTCGACGACCCCGACCGAAAACCCGCCCGCGAACTGGAGCGTTCGCGTGGCGGTCGTCGGTGGGGCCCGGGGGGGCGCGCGGCTGCGACGGTACGACTTGATCGTGCTCCGGAAGAGGAACACGCCAAAGGCGGCGAGGACCACGGCGGAGGCCCACAGCAGGTCGGCGCGCGGCAGGGCGATGAGCGCGACCCCGAACGCGGCGGTCGCGGCGGCGACCACGGCCGTCCCGCTGACGGCGCCGGCGGCCCCGGAGCGGATGCTGCCGTGCTCCGAGCTCAGCGCGAAGACGAGGGCGACCACCTCGGTCATCTCGATGACGGTGATCAGGAACGCCGCCGCCACGGCGGGGACGTAGAAGTCGAGCACGACCAGCGGCGGCGACCCGCGCCACCGTTTTACGACTGCGGACTCCGCGCGGGGGTCCCGCGGCGGCGGGGGTAGCGTTGGGCGTACCTCTCCCCGGTCCCGGGCCGTACGCGCTTCCTCTCGCCGTCCCGTCGTTCTACGTGCTCTGCGGCCTCCTGCTCCTGTTCGTCGGGATGTTCTACCTGCTCCTCACCCGGCCGTCGGGGGCGCGACGGGGCGTCGAGGGGTTCGTCGAGGCCGCGGGAATCGACCTGGCGTTCCTGGTCGGGTCGTTCCTCCTCGTCGTGGCGCTGGCGGTCGCCGACCCGCACGGGAACCGGACCGCAATCGCCCTCTACGATGTCGTCATCGGAGGGTATTGGCTGGCGTTCGCGATCCCGCTCGTGACGGTGGGCTGCTCCGTCCACCACCGTTCGCGGGGGAGTGTCCCGTGGCGGATCCCCTCGATCCTCGGCGCCGCGGCGCTGTTCGGAGTGATCTTCGCGCTCTACTACGCCGCGTAGCGGAGCCGTCAGTCGCGCTCGTCCGGCGGCAGCAGGTCGGGGATCCCGTCGTCGATCGGGTAGACGTTCTTGCACCCCGTGCAGGTGAGGGTCCCCGCGACGATCTCCGTCCCCTCGGTCTTCGTCGCGGCGAGCGTGAGCGTCGCGCGGCAGACCGGGCAGCAGAGGATCTCCATGAGGTCGGGGTTCACTTCGAGCCTCCCTCGACGATGCCGTAGCCGATCAGCCGCCATGCGTTCAGCTTGCGGGAGATCGCGACGCGGGCCCCCGGGAAGACCGTCACCGGCCGGCCGAGTGCGAGCTCGACCTCGTCGGCGCGCGCGCTCGTGACCTTCCCCGGCGCGATGGTGGTACCGACCGTCAGGGCGAGGATCTCGCTCGTCCGAACCTTCTCGACCTTCACCTCGCGCTGGGCGCCGAGGACCCGGTCGAGGAGCGTGACCTTGAGCCGGACCTTCTGGCTCACGGGGGGGAGCGTCCCCGCGACGCCCACCAGACGGCCGGTCAGCTTGTCGCCCTTCGTGAGCGCCGGATCGAGCTCGGTGCCGACGGCGGCGAGGCCCCCTGGGAGGAGCTCCTCGAGCTCCTGGCCTCCCGAAATGAGCGCGCTGACCTTCGTGTGGAGCGCTTCCGCGCGTCCGTCACCAGCGGCGGCGAGCCCGGGGCGGATCTCGATGTCCTCCCCGACCTTGAGCCGACCCTGAACGAGCGAGCCTCCGAGCACCCCCCCGCGCAGGTGCGTCGGCCGAGTACCCGGCTTGTTGACGTCGAACGACCGCGCCACGTGCATCAGCGGCGGCTTCGCGGGGTCGCGCGGCGGGGTCGGGATCGTCTTCTCGATCGTCTCGATGAGTGCGTCGATGTTGACCCGGTGGTTCGCCGAGATCGGGACGATCGGGGCGCCGGCGATCGGGGATTCCTTGAGGAACTCGACGATCTCGTCGTGGTTCGCCGTCGCCTGCTCGTTCGTGAGAAGGTCGATCTTGTTCTGGACGACGACGACCTTCCGGACGCCGATGATGTCGAGCGCGTAGAGGTGCTCGCGCGTCTGCGGCTGGGGCGTGTGCTCGTTCGCCGCGACCAGGAGGAGCGCGCCGTCCATGATCGCCGCCCCGCTCAACATCGTCGCCATGAGCGTCTCGTGGCCGGGGGCGTCCACGAAGGAGACCGAGCGGAGAAACTTCGACTTTCCGTGCCCGTTCGGGCACTCCGGGGTCACGGAGTAGCCGCTCGGGGGGTCGCACTTCGGGCAGAGGTAGAACGCCGCGTCCGCGTAGCCGAGCTTGATCGAGATGCCGCGCCGGAGCTCCTCGGAGTGCCGGTCGGTCCACTCGCCGGTGAGCGCCTGGGTGAGGGTCGTCTTCCCGTGGTCGACGTGACCGACCAGGCCAATGTTGACCTCGGGTTGCCGGGGGACCTTCATGACGCCGGGGCGGCCTCCGCGATCGGCCCCGGCCCCTTCTTCTCGACGACGAGGTTGATCTGCACGGTCTCCTCGCTGACGGTGTTGCCGCGGAACGTGCGGCGCCGGCGCTGCCCCGCCCGCGGGGCATCGAACCCGAATCCGTCGCCGACGAACAGCCGGACCTGGCGGGCGCCCGGCATCTCCGGTCGCATCGGGAACCCGCTCCGATCGGTCCCCCCGGTGATTCGGAACGTGTAGCCGGCGAGCCCGATCAGCTCGCCTCCAACGGTCTCGCCGATCCGCTTGCCGAGGAAGCCGGCCGACTGCGGATCCCCGACGGTCCGAGCGTACGATTTGGCGGCGTCGGAGACGACGAGCTTGAATTCGACCATGAGGCGGCGAAGCGGGGCGCGCGAGCGGGGCCCCCTTTATATAGATTGGGACGGGCGAATCGACGTTTCGTCGGGAGAGACCGGACCTCCACGGGCCGGCGCGGCCGTTAGCCCCCCACGTGCGGCTACGCGCGCGCCCGCGCCTTAAAGAACCGCGGCCCGGCAGATACCTCCGGCTGGGGGTCGCACTCCGCATCCGGAATGGTCGCCGTCGAAACCGTCGGACTGCTCGCCCTGCTCGTCGGGCTCGGATACGCCTCGTGGACCGACTGGAAGTACCGCGAGGTGAGCGACCTGCTCTGGGTCGGACTCGTGCTGGTCGGTTCCGTCGTCGGATTCGTCGCACTCGCTCCTTCGGGGTGGCTCCCGACGCTTCTTTGGTTGGCGGTCTCCCTGCTCGTCCTCGAACACCTGGTGCCGTGGGACGCTCCGCTCGAGCGGCTCGGGCCCTCGGTGCCCGGTGCGGTCGAGCTCGCGGCGTACGTCGCGGTAGGGGTGGCCGTCTTCGGCGAGTCCCTACGTTCGGGGGTCGGTCCGCACTCCGTCCCGATCCCGGTGATCGCGGTCTACGTCTGTGTCCTCGCGGCTCGGGGGCTCTTCGAATTGGGGGTACTCTACGGGGGAGCGGACGCGAAGGCGATGATGGTCGCGGCGCTGCTCGTGCCCGTCGACTCCGTGACGCTGCTGACGATACCGACGAACGCGGCGAATCTCCTGTCGATCTACCCGTTCGCGGTGAACATGCTCCTCAACGGAGCCCTCCTTGCCATCACTGTGCCGATCGCAATCGCGTTCCGGAACCTCCGGCGCCGGGAGTTCCAGTTCCCCCGCGGATTCGTCAACTACCGGATCGACATCGACGAGCTGCCGAACTCGTTCGTCTGGGTGAAGGATCCCGCCCTCACCGACGTCGAGCCCGAGGATGAGCCGGAGACCTCGGCCGACGACCGCCAACTCCGCCAACAGCATGCGGACCGACTACGGGCGGCGGGCGTACGCCGGGTCTGGGTCTCCCCCCAGCTGCCGTTCGTGGTGTTCATGTGGCTCGGGGCGATTCTCACGGTCGTCGCCGGAAGCCTGCTCTTCGATGTGCTCGCGGCGGCCTAGCCAAGGTCGCACCTCAAGCTCGGACCGTCCCCGCGCGACCGCGACGCACCGCCGAGCAATCCTTTTGGCGGGGGTCCTTGCTCGCTGGCACTCGATGCCCCGCGCGGCCGTCGTCTCTCCGATTCGGGTTCTCATCGCGAAGCCGGGTCTCGACGGCCACGACCGTGGAGCGAAGGTGGTGGCTCGTGCCCTGCGGGACGCGGGGATGGAGGTCGTCTACGCCGGTCTTCGCCAGACACCGGAGGAGATCGTCGAGGCCGCCGTGGAGGAGGACGTCGACCTCGTCGGCCTCTCGATCCTTTCCGGGGCGCACATGGCTCTGTTCCCGAAGGTCCTGCGCCTCATGAAGGAGCGAAAGATCGGCAACGTCCCGGTTTTCGCCGGTGGGATCATCCCCGATGACGATGCGCGGAAGCTGAAGCAGCTCGGCGTCCGGGCAGTCTTCGGCCCGGGCACGACGCTCGAGTCGATCGTGTCGACGGCTCGGCAGCTCGCTCGGCGCCGGGCATGAGCCGGCGCGTGCCAGCGTCCGCCCTGGCCCGGGCGGTGTCGAACGGGGACCGTCGCGCTCTCGCCCAGCTGATCAGCGCCGTCGAAGACGGGGACCCGAAGATCCTCCCCGTGCTGGAGAAGATCTACCCGAAGACCGGCCACGCGCGCGTCGTCGGGATCACCGGACCGTTGGGGGTGGGCAAATCGTCGCTGATCAATCTCCTGCTCGCCCATCTCCGCTCGCAGGGGATCAAGGTCGGGATCGTGGCGGTCGACCCGTCGAGCCCCTTCACCGGCGGCTCCGTCCTCGGCGACCGGATCCGACTCGAGCGACGAGCCGGCGACGACGGCGTCTTCATCCGGTCGATGGCGAGCCGGGGGCACGCCGGAGGCGTCGCGGCGACGACCCGGGAGGTCGTGCGGCTCCTCGACGCCTTCGGGATGGACGTCGTCCTCGTCGAGACGGTCGGCAGCGGTCAGGTCGACGTCGAGGTCCGTGAGGTCGCCTCGACGAGCGTCGTCGTGCTTGTCCCGCACCTGGGCGACGAGGTCCAGACGCTCAAGGCGGGGCTGTTCGAGATCGCCGATGTCTTCTGCCTCAACAAGTCCGACTTGCCCGGCGCCGACTCCGCGACCCGCGATCTCCACGAGCTCGTTGGGATCGGGACGCCCCGCGACGGCTGGCGTCCCACCGTGGTCGCGACCTCGGCCGTGAGTGCGCAGGGGATCCCTGAGCTCTGGGAGCAGATCGACGCCCACGAACGGTGGCTCGACCAGAAGGGGACGCGCGCGGCCCGCGAGCGGGAACGTCTCGCTCGGGAGATGGTCGGACTCGTCTCCGACCGCGTCGGTGCCGAACTCACGCGGGAGCTGGTCCGCAACGACGAATTCAAGCGACTGCTCGACGAGGTCGTTGCCCGAGACGTCGACCCGCACCGGGCCGCCGAACGGCTCTACGGCGCCTGGCGTCGTGGGACGTAGACCGAAGGATCCCGCCGTCGGAGGGCGCCGCGGATGATCTCCGGGACCGACGCGGTCTTCTTCGGGATCGGCTTCGCGGCGCTCGCGCTCGTTGTGTACTTCGTCTTCGCCTCGTTCGCCTTTGGGGCGGGTTATCAGCCGACGCCGCGGGCGGTGGTGGCCCGGATGCTCGACGACGCGCAGGTCGGTCCGGACGACACCGTCTACGACCTCGGCGCGGGGACGGGGGCGATCGTCTTTCGCGCCGCGCGGGACCGAGGCGCGCGGGTCGTGGGCGTCGAAGTCGACCCGCTGCGCGTGCTCATTCTACGCCTCCGCGTGCTCTGGGGCGGACCCCACGGCCGCGTGGCGATCCATTGGGGGAACCTCTACCGGCTCGATCTCGGGCCGGCCACGGTCGTGGCCGTGTTCCTGTGGCCCGGAGCGATGCTCCGCCTTCGCGACCGGCTCGAAGCGAACCTTCGTCCGGGGGCTCGCGTGGTGAGCCACTGGCACCCGGTCCCCGGCTGGACCGCGGTCCGCTACGACGAAGCCACGCGCGTGTACCTGTACCGTTGGCCCGACGCGCGAGCGACCCCGCGTCGTGAGCTCCTCGGGGGCTGACCCGGAGCGGCACGGGCCATCGACCGACCGCATTGGGAAGATTCAAATCGGTCATCTTGAGTCGGCGCCCGATGGTCTGGCATACCGGTCAGAGGTACCTTGCGGAGTTCCTCGGGACGTTCGGGATCGTCCTCGCCGTGGGAGGGGCCGCGGTGTTCAGCCACGCCGCGCTCGGCCTCGACCCGCTCAGTCGCGTGCTCCTTGTCTCGCTGACCGTCGGGTTCGCGCTGCTCGGGATGATCTACGCGCTCGGCGAGATCTCGGGCGGGCACTTCAACCCCGCTGTTTCGCTGTCGATGCTTCTCTCCCGGAAGATGGCGCCGCGCGATTTCGTCCCGTACCTCGTCGCCCAGGTCTTGGGCGGCATCTTCGCGATGCTGGTCGTCCTTGGTCTCGCGGCCGGCGGCTCGGCCGCCAGCTACACCGACGCCCAGACGATCGCCCTCGCCTCGCAGTGCTACGCGGGGAACGGCTCCCCCTGCACGTTCTCCCTCGCGGCGGTCTTTCTCTTCGAGCTCGTGTTCACCTTCCTGCTCGTCTTCGTGATCCACCTCGTGACGCGGCCGGAGGCCGCGGCGAAGAACCTCGCCCCGGTCGCGATCGCCCTCACACTCACGGTCACGAACCTGGTCGGCATCCCCGTCGACGGTGCCTCGATCAACCCCGCGCGCAGCCTCGCTCCGGCGCTCATCTCTGCCGTCTGGCCGGGCGCCCAGTGGGCGATCACCCAGGTCTGGGTGTTCTGGGTCGCCCCGCTTCTCGGCGGGGTCCTCGCGAGCTTCGCCGAGTGGTACCTGAGGCCCAGGACCTAGGCGCGTTAGCGCGCGTCGATCATTCGGCGTCGGCGGCGGGCTTCGCCGTCTTCTTCGGTGTGGGTGGCGACTCGGCTTCGGCCCGTTCGCCCTCCTTCTCGGAAGCGGTCTCCGCCTTTCCGCGGCCCTTCTCCTTTTCCGGCGGGGTCGCGTACTCCTCCACGATCTCGATCGACTTCGGCTTCATCGTCGAGCGGATCCGCTCGATGACCCGCGGCTTCGCCGCGAACCACGCCAGGTCGAACTTCGACCGGTCGGGGATGCGGAGGCTCACGACGTGCTGGTGGACCTTCACGGTGAACTCCTTCCCGCGCCCGTAGACCATCTCGACGACGGCGCGGGCCTGCGCCTCGGGGTCGGTGAGCAGCTCGACGACCTTGAACGCGCCGTGGACCTTGCGGCCGGCGTACGGCGGGTTGAAGTCGACGCGGACCCGCGCCTGGGTCAGGGTCACGACGCGCCCCCGGCGGTTCCCGATCGTGAGGACCGTGCCGACCTCCAGATCGGCGTCCTCCCGCCGCATCTCGGGGAGCCGCTCGATCTCGTGCATCGAGAACAGCTCGATGAGCTTCGGGTCGCGCTCGCCGAATGCGTCCGCCGCCTCGAAGTCGCGGCTCACGTCCTCGCCGACGGCGACGCCGACGAGTGAGGTCTCGATCGGTCCCGGGAAGTAGTCGCCTCCGATGGCGTGTGGCCTCGGGCCGAACGTGGTCCCCTCGCGGACGTCGATGCCCGCCCCGCGCGCGACGTCCTCGCGCGTGGTGTCGATCAGCTCCCGGCGGCCGCCAATCTCCCCCCACAGTTCGAAATCGAGGAGCGCGAGGTCGCCCGCTTTCGTCGTCGAATTCTCGGCGTGCGGTGGCATCGCGCCGCCGACCGGGTGTCTCGCTTAAGGTTTGTTGGGACCGGTCGCGGCCGCTCCCTCGCCGGGCGCCTTTCGTCCGCTCGCGCCGTAATGGCGCCACCCCCGGAACGCTCCCAGCAGCGTTGCCCACCGGCGCGGGATCTCGAGGACATTGAACCGGAGCCCCGGATACGTCCGATCGGCCCGGAGCCCCACGGCGGTGAGCGCCGCGGCGAGGACGAGGAGCCCGCCCGCCCCGATCGTCAGAAGGACCGTCCCCGCAAGGGCGAAGCCGGGGATCGCCAGCATGACGAGGCCCACGAGGGCGAGCACCGGGAGCAGCACGTAGGGGAGGACGCGACCCGCGGAGGCCTCGTACGTGCTCCCATGCCGCCGCCAAACGACGTAGCCCCCCTCCGCGTACATCGCCTGCTTGCGGAGCAGCCGCAGCGTGGAAAGGTCGGAGAAGTCGTGGTCGACCGTCCCTTCGGGAACGTAGACCCCCTTCCACCCCGCGCCGAGGGCGCGGCGCGCGATCTCCTGGTCCTCGCTCGCGGCCCGCCGGAAGAGCGTCGTGTCGAGGAGCCCGACCTGGCGGAAGACGGCCGCGCGCCAGATCGAGTTCCCCATCGGGAGGGCGTGGGGGGAGCTCCGCGCGACCCGGTCGTAGAACCGTCGCAGGAACCCGTCGTAGAACCGGGCCCCGATGTTCCGCGTGGTCCCCGAAAGCGCCGGCGTGGGCCCCCCGGCGAAGCCGACCTGCGGGTCCGTGAACGGCTCGAGCATCGCCCGAAGCCAGCCCGCGGGGGCCACCTCGTCGGCGTCGAGGAACGCCACGAACTCGCCGCGCGCGACTCGGAGCGCGAGGTTCCGGCTCTCGGGGATGTTCCCCGGAGCGTCGAGGTGGCGGACGCGGGGGTCCCGGGCGCTCCACCGGGCCGTGATCTCCGCGACCGTGCGCGTCGATCCTCCTCCGTCGTCGACGAGGATCTCCTCCGGCGTCCGCTCCTGGCGGAGCAGGCTCTCGATGGTGCGCTCGACCCGCGGGTCGCCGAGGACGGTCACGACGACGGTGACGGCCCCCGGTGTCGGCGTCGCGAAGTCGGCGTCGGGCCCCGGCATCGCGCTACGCGGCCGACGCCGCCCGCATCTCGGCGACCGTGCGGCGGACGGACTCCACCGACGTCTCCCGCGGACTCCAGCCGAGGCCGCGGACCTTGTCGATCGCGAGCCACTGGCGCGGGATATCGCCGACCCATCCGCGCTCGCCGCCCACGTACTCGATGCGAGCGCCCCCGCCGTGCGCCGCGACGACGATCTCGGCGATCTCCTTGACGGAGATCCGGTCCACGTTGCCCAGATTGTAGAGGTTCACGCGCGCGTGCGCCTGGTCGGCGACGAGGCGCATCCCTCCCACGCAATCCTCGGTCCTCAGGTAGCTCTTCGCCTGATGGCCGTCCCCGAGCACTTCCAGGCGCTTCGGGTCGCGCCGGAGCTTCGCGAAGAAGTCGTAGATGACCCCGTGCGTCATCGCCGGTCCGATGATGTTCGCGAACCGGAAGATGTAGTTCGACATGCCGTAGCACTCGGCGAACGCGCTGATCATCGCCTCCGAGGCGAGCTTGGATGCTCCGTACAGCGACGCGGGGAGGAGGGGGCCGTACTCCTCGGGGGTCGGGAAGGTGGTCGGGAGTCCGTAGACGACGCTCGACGACGCGAACAGGAAGCGGGGGACGTCGGCGCGCCGCGCCGCCTCGAGCGCGTTGAACGTCGCGCGGGTCCCGTGCTCGAAGTCGATCGTGGGGTCGTCCGTGCCCCGTCGGATGTCGGGGTTGGCGGCGAGGTGCCAGATCTCCCGCGCCCCCTTCACGACCGGTTCGATCGCGGCGAGGTCGCGCAGGTCGGCTTGGACGAGCGTGAGCGTGGAGGGGCCGGACGGGTTCCCGAGCGCCTCGCGTCGGCCGCTCGAGAGGTTGTCGATGACCCGGGCGGAGACCCCGGATTGGAGGAGCGAACGGACGAGGACCGAGCCGATCGCGCCGGCGCCGCCCGTCACGACCGCGACGTCGCCGCGGCTCTCGGTCATCGGGCCGCCTCCTCGGCGAAGCATATATAAAAGGACGGCCGCCTAAGTTTGACCTACCACCGAGAGAACGGTCGTTCGCATGCGTACGTACGTCCGGATGATCTTCAGCTCGGAGGGGGCCGACCCGAACTCGGTCCTGCGCGTCATGCGCGACATCGGTTTCGAGGAGTCAATGGGAATGCACGATTTCGTCTACAAGTGGAAGGAGAAGGCCTCCCTGGACGAGGTGATCCGCCTCATCGGTGACATGCACCAGCGGATGAAGGGGCTCAAAGTGAGTTACGAGATCACGACGATCGCCTGACCGCCCTCGACCGAGGCGATCAGGGTGCCGAACGCGGAGTCGCCGGTGCTCGAGCGTTCACTGCTCCTCCACCTGCTCGCCCATCGGGGACACCAGGTCCGCTTCGAGGCGGACCAGCACACGACGGAGTTCGGCATTCTGCGCGCGTTCTCCGCGGAGGACCCGCTGAACCTGCGGACCGCGCTCCGGTCCCTCGAGAACACCCGGCTCGTCTACCGACGCGTCCAGTATGTGATCGGCTACAGCGAGCCGAAGCTCGTCTACTCGCTCACCCCGAGCGGGCACCGCAAGGCGCTCGCCTCCGCCCGCGAGGCGCGCTCGGGTGGCACGGCCGCGTACCCGGAGCTCGGGAACGGCGGCGGGAACGACGAGGCGGACACGGTGTTCGGCGCTTCGCCGTCGGACGCTGAGAACGGGACGTGACCGGCGTCCCGGTCTTGGAAGGTTACCGGCTCCGACTGCGCCCGCCGAAGCCGGCGGACATGATGGTCCTCTTCGGCTGGTACAACGACCCGGAGACGGTGGCGCCGTTCGACCGGTTCTCGCTCGACAGCTTCGAATCGTTCGAGAAGGAGGTCGCCGCCGCGCCCTCCGACCCGCACTCGCTGGCCCCCCGGTTCGTCGTCGAGCGGAAGGACGACGGGAAGGTTCTCGGGTTCGTCGGGCACTATCAGGCGCACCCGGTCCTCCAGATCACGGACGTCTGGTACGTTCTCGGCGCCCGCGACGAGCGGGGCAAGGGCTACGGCACGGAAGCGGTCGGGCTCCTGGTCGACTACCTGTTCCACGCGATCCATCTCGCCCGTGTCGGGGCCACGTGCGATACCGAGAACCTGCCCTCGGCGAAGCTGCTCGAACGGCTGGCGTTTCGGAAGGAGGGAACGCTCCGGAGCGCGCTCTACCACCACGCGAAGTGGCACGACGTCCTGGTCTTCGGCGTCACCCGCTCGGAGTGGGCGGAGCGTCCACGCCAAGAGTGAACACGATGCGCGCCGAGCCGGCGGCGCGGCTCAACGCCATCGGCCCCACCTCCGCCGTCGATCGGGTGTGCGTCCCGCCGCACGGACACCGGTCCAATCCGTCGATCGCGATCAACCGGACCTGCTCGAGATGCTTCGGAAGGGGGACGAGTCCGCTCCGGGGGTCCGGCGACCGCTCCCAGTCGGCGCGGTCGACGTGGACGACCCGCACGGTCCGCCCGTCGCGGACGAGGCGGTTGACGTCCTCGGCGACCGCCTCCAGCTCGACCCCGGCCGGCCACTCGCCGTCGAGGTCGACGTACCCCACGACCCCCCCGAACTCCGCGCGGCGGGTCCGCCGCTGAGTGAGCGTGAAGATCCGGGCGCTCAGCAGGTGCTGGCCCGTGTGGAGCCGCATGTGTCGGAACCGCCGCGGCCAATCGATACCGCCGTCGACCTCGGCGCCGACGCCGACGCGGGGACCCCCGCCCCCCGGGGGCCGACCGAGGCGGTGGACCACGGCGCTCCCGGACTTGGTGACGTCCTCGACCGGAACGACCGTTCCGTCGAACGCGAGCGTGCCGCGGTCGCTCGGCTGACCGCCCCCCGTCGGGTAGAAGAACGTACGGTCGAGCACGACGCCGCCCGGTGGGCGCGCGGTAACGTGCGCACGGAATCGCTGGACGTACGCCGCATCGGTGTCGGCGAGGTAGGCCAGCTCGGTCATTCGGCTCGGAGCGCGCTGCGCGGGGCAGACGGGAAACGGCCTAACGGTGCCGGCCCTCTCCGACCTCGAGCGACCGGGTACCGCCCGCCCCGAGTCCGGCCGTTTTCGGTCGTAGCTCCCGTCAGGAAACCCGCGCCCGACGACCGGCGCGCACAAGGTTCATATGGGGGTCCCATGTAGGCGCGCGCCGAGGTTGTTCAATGTTCAAAGCGCGCATCAAAGTCGAGGTGCTCCGCGAGCTGGTCGAGGTGATCTCGACGCTCGTGACCGAGGTGAAGTTGAGCGTCTCGAAGGACGGGATCGAGGTGAAGGCGGTCGACCCGTCGCACGTCGCGATGCTGGTGCTGCATCTCAACAAGGGCGCGTTCGAGGAGTTCACCGGCGAACCGACCGAGATCGGCGTCGATGTCGAGAAGTTCAAGGAGGTCCTTCGGCTGTCCCGGCCGACCGACGAGATCGACCTTCAGTTCGACGGCGGGAAGAACCGGCTCGTGATCAAGGTCGGCAAGGTCACCCGCCACATGGCCGTGGTCGACCCCGCAGGGATCACCGACCCGAAGGTCCCCAATGTGACCCCGCCCGGGCTCGCGGTCGTTAGGATGGACGAGCTCCGCCAGGGGATCCGCGGGAGCGAGAGCATCTCCGACCACGTCACGATCACCCTCGAACCCGAGGGGTTCGACCTCCACAGCGAGGGCGAGACCGACCGGGTCGACATGCACCTGGCGAAGGAGAACCTGAGCAAGCTCGACGTCAAGGAGACGGTGAAGAGCATGTACCCGCTCGATTTCTTCTCGAGCATGGTGAAGTCGATCACCTCGAGCGACACGGTCACGCTGCACGTCGGGAACGAGTACCCGCTCAAGATCGAGTTCGACGTCGCCGGCGGGAAGGGCGAGGGGCGGTTCCTCCTCGCACCGCGCGTCGAAGAGGACTAGGCGGTCCGGCGCGCGGTCGTCGGGGAGCGCGCTCCCCGCGGCCCGCCAACCGTATCTGCGGCGCCCCCGGTTCGTAGCGGATGACCTCCACGTCGTCGCCCCGCGTCGCGATCGTCGCCGCGGTGCGGACGCCGATCGGCAAGTATGGGGGGACCCTCAAGGCGACCCCGGCCGTCGAGCTGGGGTCCCTCGCGGCTCGGGACGCCCTGGACCGGGCGCGTCTCCCCCCGGGGGACATTCCGGAGGTACTGTTCGGTCACTGTATCCAGGCGGGTACCGGTCAGAACCCCGCGCGTCAGGTGCTGCGCGGGGCCGGAATCCCGGATGCGTCGGGGGCGACGACCGTGAACATGGTCTGCGGTTCGGGCATGAAGGCGATCCACTTCGGGGCCGACGCGATCCGGGCCGGCACCTTCGGCCTGCTGATCGCGGGCGGGATGGAGAGCATGTCGTCCGCGCCGTTCCTCGCGACGGGGCGAATCCGCTGGGGCGTGAAGTACGGGTCGCAGGCGCTCGAGGACGCGATGATCCACGACTCGCTGCAGGATGCGTACGGCGAGCACGAGCAGATGGGATTCACGGGGGAGCGGATCGCCGAGTCGCTCCACCTGACCCGGGAGGAGGTCGACGCGTTCGCCGCCCGGAGCCACCAGCGGGCGGCGCGGGCGATCCGCGAGGGGCTGTTCCAGCACGAGCTCGTGAGCGTCCCCGCCGGCCTGACCCCCGGTGCGAAGGGTCTCGACGCGGATGAGGGACCGCGCGGGAACACCACGGTCGAGGCGCTCGCCCGCCTCAAGCCGTCGTTCAAGCGGGACGGACTCCTGACGGCGGGGAACTCCTCCCAACTCTCGGACGGCGCCGCCGCGCTCGTGCTCGCGAGCGAGCGCGAGGTCGAGCGCCGGGGTCTCGTTCCGCTGGCATGGATCCACAGCTACGCCGTCGGTGGGGTGCACCCCTCCCGTGTCATGGAAGCACCGATCCCCACCGTCCGCAAGCACCTCGAGGACGTGGGACTCGGCCCGACCGACTTCGACCGGGTCGAGCACAACGAAGCGTTCGCCTCGGCGTCGATCGCGGTGCAGCGGGCGTTCAACTTCACGGATGAGCAGTTCAACGTGCACGGGGGGGCGGTCGCGCTCGGCCACCCGATCGGATGCAGCGGGGCGCGCATCGTCGTCACGCTGGTCCACGAGCTCGCCCGCACGCGCGGTCACCGTGGTCTTGCCACGCTCTGCATGGGCGGCGGCAACGGGCTCAGCCTGATCGTGGAACGCCACGGTGCGTAGGTCGGGCCCGTAGGGCCCCTCGCGGGCCGCCAGGGGGGAACCCGGGGTCTCAATCCGCTCCGGGCACCGAGCCGGGGGGGGCCAGGGCCAGCTCCATGACGAAACGGTTAACTCCCGGGCGAACGCAGATTCCGTGGGGGCCAGTCCCTTCTGGTCCATGGAAGATTCAGCGGACGCCGACGCGATCCGGCGGGACCGCGAGGCGCGTCAATCGGTCGAGCGCTCTCGGATCGAGCGAGATCGCCGAAGGCGAGAGCTCGAGCTCGCGCGGATGCGCCGCGCCGAACTCCTCGACAAGCTCGACGGCGAGCATCCCGAGTTCTCCTCGGAAGGAGGGGGTGCCACCGAGTGGCCCGCGCCGGAGGAGCCCTCCAGCGCGGAACCGACCAAGATCGACCGGCCGGCCTTGGATTCCGGCGTAACGTCGGAAGGTGCGCCGCCGGAGCGTGCCGTCGGCGGTCCGGTTCGCTCTCCCTCGCTGCGCCAGTTGCTCGAACTCGACCCCGCCGAGAAGTTCGACCTGGTCCGGCTGAACGGCCTGTCGTTCGCCGGGGTCGTGGGGGAGGCGGCGAGCGATCCCGCGGTGCTCGAGACGCTCAAGGAGAAGGCCGAGCGGCTCATGGTCCGGGTGAAATCCGAGGAGGACGACGCGCTCCGCGCCGGGGCGTTCCTCCGGGAGCAGGTCCTCGATTGGTACCGCCGCAGCCCGGACGACCGGGAGTGGCCATCGCAGGCGGCCCCGCGCTGGGCCGGGCTGTTCGCGGACTCGCGAGCCACCGGCGGCAAGCTCCATCCGTGGCTCAACGCCCGTCTGCGCGCCCTCTACGAGCAGTCCCTCCAGGCGGGACGGCTCGGTTCCCGCATCCGTCGCGGGATCCGCCCCTCGCGCAGCGTCGGTGAGGCGGTGACGCGGACCCCGCTCCAGCAGATCCAGGGCGAGGCATCGCAGGCGATCCTCGACGACCTCGCCGACCATCCCCGTCGAGGGGAGGGGCCGTTCCCTCTGGTCCGGCTGAGCGAGCTTGCGGTCCGGCGGCAGGTCCAGACGGTCAACGACGCATTGGCGGCCTTGTTCAACTCGCCCGAGATGGGACCGTTCATCGTCCTGCATCCGAACCGGTACCCGGATTGCGAAGAGGTTCAGATCCGCCCACCGGTCGGCACCGCGAGCGGAGCGGCGCTCGCGTTCGTCCTCGTCCTCCATCCCGTGTCGCGGAGCGCGGCCGGCCGGGCCTCCGCGAAGGGCCGAAGGGGAGGCGCCGCCGATGACGGTGCGGCTCCCGGAACGGGCGAGTCGGGCCTCGAGTACGACGGGACGACGATCTGGGAAGCCGTCGAGGTCGCCCGTGGCGACTGGCTCTCCGTGTTCGACGCGTACCGCCGGGAGCGGAAGCGGCTCGAGTCACCCCCGAAGGACTTCCGTGGTCGATCCGCGTTCGACACCCTCCGCGAGGGGCTGCTCGCGGATGCCACGTTCCGGAAGTCGTTCCTCGCCTGTCGGTGGCGCGGCCGGCCCGCGGGTCTCCCCCTGCTGGTCAACCTGCTGCAGAAGGGCTCGCTCGTTCCCGAGGTCGCGACCGACCACGAGTACCTGGAAGCCGAGCTCGGAGCCCTGGTGTCCGACGACCCGAACTGGCGACCCCCGGACGCCTCGTGGAAGCTCCCGGGCTGGACGGTGCGACGGGACGCCGATTCCTCGGGAGTGCGGTACGTGGCCGAGCCCGCCGAGGCGCCGGCGAAATAGGTGGGGGCTCAGCTCCCGTCGTCCTCGGGAAGTCGGCGGGCGAGCTCGCTCATCCGTAGGAGGAGCGCCTTGTACTCCTCGAACGGGTACTCGGGTTCCCACCCGCCGTTCGGCGGGACGGATCGGCGGGCGATCCGGCTGCCGCCCCGGCGTTCCTCCATCCGCAGGCCGCTGAAGAACCAGCCCGGTCGGTCGATCGACACGGCCGCCGCCCCCCGCTCGATCAGGATTCGGGCGGTCTCGGGAAGATACTCGTGGAGCAGCCGTCGCCCGACGATGTACCGCGCCGTGAGCGGCCAGTTCTCGACGGGCCCCTCCGGGACCTGGAGGCGGCTCCGTACCTCCGGACGAACCCGGTCGAGCTTCGTCACCACGAAGAGGGGGAAGAGATGGCGGGCCCGCCAGCGTCGCTCGGCCGCCCGGAACTTGGCCAACAGCCCGAGCGTGGCGGAGAGGCTGTGATCGAACCGCGTGACCGGGACCGCACTCGCCCCGGCCCCGTCGTCGGGGAGCGAGCTCGCGTCGACGATCGGTACCACGACCGGAGAGCGGAGCAGCCGCCGCGTCGCCACGTCGAGGACCGCGTCGTGCCGGTCGAGCTCCGCTACCTCGTCGGTGGGGATGCCCCCCACCTGGATCCGGACCGAGTCGAACTCTCGGTCGGCCGAGCCGGCCGGGCCCCCGAGCCGGGGAAACCGACCGCGGCGGAACCCGAAGACGAACGAGACGGGCTCGTGCTCGCCGCCGACCTCCGAGTCCGGGAACTGTCCGGTCCCCAGTGCGGAGTAGATCTCTCCCATGCGGCGGATCGATCCCCGGTCGGCGCTGAACCGGAACTCGTCCGACGCGTCGACGCCCAGCCGGACCTGGGCGGTGTACAGCAGACCTAGGAACGTCGTGAGCCCCGAGCCGCGCTCACCGAGGACCAGGGCGGAGCTCATCGCGAGCGACCGTCCGTGCGGGCCGGACGCACCGACGACCTTCCGCAGCTGGCCCACGGCGCGGGTCACTCCGCGAACGCTTCCGCGACCCGGGCGTAGATCGCCTGCCGCCCGCGTACGTGCCCGAGTGCCGGCTGGTCGATGCTCGCATCGAGGAGCGTCCACGTCGCGTCGGCGCGGACCCCCCGCGTCGAGATCGCGAGGCGGAAGTGGTTCATCGCGCTCAACGTCGGCGCGTCGCTGATCGCGGTGAACATCGGGATCTCGGTCCCGCCCAGGACGAGCTCGACGAGCTTGTACAGGAGCTCGTTGCGGTAGGAGTGCGTGCTGCCCCGGCAGAGGATCAGGGTCCGACTCTGCGGCTCGTTCAGGAACCGGCTCACGAGCGTGTCGACCGCGGCCTTCGTGATGAGCCGTCGCAGGCCGGCGCCGACCGGCTCCGTGACCGGGGGCGGGGGCGACCTCAGATGCACCGCCACCGGGTCGATCTTCCCCGTGGCCTTGGGGTGCAGGCGGTCGTACTCGGCGATCGCCGCCTCGGCCATCTCGAAGGTGAGCCGGCCGGAGCGGATCGCGACCCCCGGGAGCACGACGGTGTGGTTGGCGATCGTCGGCCGGTTGTACTCGTCCGCGACCCCCCGTCCGAGGACGGAGAGCAGCACCTCGTCGTTCGCGGGCGCGGGATGGATCATCCGCGCGTCGATCACGGTGCTCCCGTTCGTCGTCTTCTCCACGCGGACCGGGGTGAAGTGGCTCCCCAGGTAGCGCGCGTAGAGGGGACCGTTCAGATGGTACGACTCCGCCTTGGTGCCGTACCCCTTCTCCGGGCTCGCCCCGTAGATCCAGTGCTCGAGCTCGACCACGTCGCCGTCGTCCATCCCGTGACCTCCCCCCTGCCCTCGACCGGTCCGTTCCCCGACTCCGCGCCTACGCGGCGGCGGCCGCCGCCGCCGGCGCGGCCTGGAGCGTCGTCTGCTCGACGATCTCGTCGGGCACCTTGTTCGCGACCGCGCGGAAGTGCTCGATGAACGCGACGTAGTCGTCGTAGGAGAAGTCCGGTTCCGCTCCGCCCTCGGCCGAGAACCCCTTGCGGACGATCCGCGGGGCGCCGACCGGCTGCATGCCGGCCTCGGCCGTCTCGGTCTTGACCCAGCTGAAGAAGTACGCCGCCTGGTCGAAGTTGACGCCCGCGACCTTGCCGCCGCGGATCTGGGAGAGCGTCTGCGGCATGAAGACGCGAAGGAGCGCCTCGGCGTACTCCTTGCGTTTCCGCTTCTGCTCGCCCTGCGGGACCCCGCGGTGGAGCCCGAGCTTCACCAGCACCTCGTCCCGCACGGCGTCGAACTTCGAGAGGACGAGCGCCGGGTAGATGACCGGGTTGCCGGTGTTGATCCCCTGAGACTTCATGCGCGAGAACTCCTGCTTCTTGTACGTCTGGAGCGAGACCAGGAGCGAAGCGACCTCGCTGTCGTACTTCAGCATCTGACGGAAGACCGGGGAGTCGATCTCGGTGGTCATCTTGCTGCAGTCGACCAGGATCACGACGATGTGGCTCTTCAGGAGCTGCTGGATGATCGGGCTCGCCGCGACCCCCGTCTCGATGAACTCCTGGACGTCCTCGCCGGAAACGTCGTAGGCGGCGAACGAGAGCTTCGCGAACGGGTTCACCCAGTTCTTCTCCTTGAGGGCGGTCGGGAGCCGGCCGGAGAGCGGCTTTCGATAACCAAAGACGAAGCCGATCTCGGTCATCTCGTCCTTGAGGGTCGCCCCGGGGAAGCGGGCGTCCTTCATCCCCTCGTAGACCTGGCTCATGAGTCGGAGCGACTGCAAAGGGGCGTGGAACCGGAACGAGTCCAGCACCCGCGTTCCGTACTTCACCTGGGCCGCGTAGAGCAGTCCCAGGAACGTCGTCTTTCCGCAAGCTCGGTCGCCTAGAATCGCCGCCGGACACATCGTTCTCAACCTCTCCTTTCTCGGGATCCGTCGGCGGACCTCATCTCCCGCCCCCTCCTTCGACGGCGCCGCTCAACGCGGCCCGTCGACGAGGGAGGCGGAGCTCGCTCCGCGCCGGATCTTGAGGGGGAAGCTCGGGCGGGTCCCGGAAGAGGTTCCCGTCGCGCACCATGCGGACCACCTCCGCGCCGAGGCTGCCCAGGCTGCGTTCGGTGCGGTCCAGGCGCGCCTCGAGCCGTCCGAGGCGACCGTCCGGTTCCTGCCCGGCTGGCTGCATCTCGAGGCTCAGGCTCTCGCCGTCCACCGCGGCGGGCCGCAGCTCGGTGAGGGAGAGACTGCGGATCGCGAGGCCGTCGACAACGAGGTCCCGAGCCGCGGCGGCCTGGATCTCCGAGGCGAGCCCGTCCCAGTCGGTGAGGCCGTCGACGTCGCGACCGGCAAGGACGGTGGGCACCGCGCCGGCGACGACGCGGCCTACGAGGGCACGGACGGCCTCCTCGTCCTTCCCGAGGAGGTTCTCCGCCGCGGCTCGGAGCATCCCGGGCTCGGCGGGGATCTTGACCTGGAGGGCGACCCGAACCTGCCAGCCGGAGGCGGTTGTGGACTTACCGGTCGCCGCGACGCTCACCGCGACGTTGACGTCGACCGGCTCCAGCGAGAGGAACGCCGCACGACTGCGCCACGGGGGCACGTACGCCCCCCCGCCCACGAAGATCCGCGGCGGGTGCAGCTCGATGCCGGCCGCGCCGCGCGCTGCGTCCGACGGAAGCGAACGGCCGCCGTAGAGCACCAGCGCCCGGTTCGGGGGTACCGGGACGTAGAATCGGCTGAACAGCTTCCACGCGGTGAACGTGACGGCCGAGGCGATCCCGCCCGAGATCCCGAGCGGAACGATCAGGTCCTGGAGCGCCACGGACCACCTTGCCCGCACCTGGGAGCATCGCCGCGCGCGGGACGCGCGCGACGAACCTGGTGCCAGCCGGCGACCCGGGCGAGGCTAGCAATCGAACCACGTTCGAGGAGATTGAGCGCGAGAGGACGCGGTGGACAGCGACCGCCGACGGGTCCCCCGGGACCCGAGTTTTCGTACGCGCACGCCACTGAATCGCCGCCTGCGACGTCCCACAACGCCGGGGGACGCACCGCTGAAGGTGAAACGTATAGATGTGGATATATACGTGCTGGTGAAGCGAGTCCGGCGCTCGCCCCGGTCGCGGAAAAATCTGCGGTCTCCGACTGATTCGGAACCCCGATCCGCCCTCTCCCACGGAAGCTCTCCTCGGGGGGGAGCGCGGCCGCTACGTCAGCCGGAGTCCCAGGAGCGCGCCGATTCGCGCGTAGTTCTGGCGGATTTCACCGCGCGAAGCCCCGACGATCGTGCCGCTGGCGGAGCCCCGTAACCGCTCCGTCCAGGCCCGAAGGCGGTCGAACGCGCTCTCGACCCCCAGGTTCCTCCCGAGGTCCTGCGCGATCGCGCGAGGCAAGGCCTCGAGCTCGCGAACAGGAACCCCCCCCCGAGAAGATGGTCGAGCGGAGTTCAGGAGGGTCTTTCGGACCGCGCGGAACTCCTCTCGGGCCCGCGCCGCCGCGTCCGGGTCCCACGCGACCCGCTGGTGGTACGGCGCATCGAGCAGGTACCACCGCAACGCGTCCGGTCCAAACTCCTCGAGCGCCCCCCGAAGCCCGACGAGCGTCCCCGTCGACTTCGACATCTTCGCGCCGTTCGACGTCACGAACCCGGTGTGGACGAAGGTCCGCGAGACCGGAGTTCCCCGCAGCGCGAGCGCGACCTCGTTCTCGGCGTAGTGGTGGGGGTAGACGAGGTCGGCCCCACCCCCGTGGATGTCGACGGGGATCCCAATGAAGCGCCGGGCCATGGCGAAGCACTCGAGGTGCCAGCCCGGGACCCCCCGCCCGAACGGGCTCGGCCACGAGGGGGCCGGAGGATCCTGCCGCTTCCAGATGACGAACTCGCGCAGCGCTTCGTCCGTCGGAGGTTCGGGGACCCCGGGGTCGAGGACGGCGTGACGAAGGAGATCGCTCGCGACCGGAAAGTTCTTCCCGGGCGGGTCCGACGGCGGGTCGTAGTACCAGGCCCCATCCCGTTGCTCGACACGGCCCGTCCGGGCCAGTGCCTCGGCTACGGTGAGGATGGCCGGGAGGTTCTCGCTCGAACGGGGGGTACGGTGTGGCGGTAGTGTCCCAAGCGCCCGGAGGTCGCTCAGGAATCCGCGGCCCTCTCGGCGGCCCAGCGAGCGCCAACTGTCGCCCTCGCTGTCCGCGCGGACGACGATCTTGTCCTCGAAGTCGGTCAGGTTCATCACATGGCGGACCGGAACGCCGGCCGCCTCCAACGTGCGGCGGAGCACGTCGAAGTAGAGGTAGGTCCGGGCGTGCCCGACGTGGGCGGGGGCGTAGACGGTCGGGCCGCACACGTACATCCCGAGGGGTCGGCCGGGCCGCCGACGGACCGGCCGCGTCGAACCGGTGAGCGAATCGTGGAGTTCGAGGACCATGAACAGCGGCGAGGGTTCCCGCGAGGTGTTAACCTCTATGCGCGCGCGGACCGTTCACCGCGCCGCGCTAGCTTCAAGAACCGGCACCGGCGTCGGCCTCGCCTCGGACGCGGCCCCCGATGGAGACGCTCTACCTTCTCATCGAATGCGAGGTGGGTCGGCTCGACGACGCGATGCGGCGGCTGAAAGGGATCTCGAACGTCGTCGAGGTCGAGGCGGTCACCGGACCGTTCGACCTTATCGCCAAGATCCAGGCCGAGCGGATCAACGAGGCGCTCGACACCGTGGTCCACAAGATCCGCCGGGTCCCCGGGATCAAGAGTACCGAGACGCTCGTGACCGTGAGCGGACCGTAGCCTTCGTCGGCTCCCCGAGCGACATTATCTTCTTGCCCGCGCTCGAACCGGCATGGTCGCTCGGGGGGAATCGGCTCCCGATTTCGAGGCGCCGACCCAGGACGGAAAGCCGCTCAAGCTCTCCTCGCTCCGCGGGGCGCCCGTGGTGCTCTACTTCTATCCCCAGGCCGACACGCCCGGCTGCACGGTCGAATCGAAGGCGTTCCGCGACCATTACAAGGAGCTCGTGGCGAAACACGTGCACGTCGTCGGGATCAGCACGGACTCCGTCGACGATCAGTGCGCGTTCGCGGAGAAGTACCAGCTCCCGTTCCCGCTGGTGGCCGACCACGCCCGCACGATCGCGAAACAGTACGGGGTCCTGCGCCCTTCGGGACGCGCGAACCGAGTGACGTTCTTCATCGACCCCAAAGGGGTCGTCACCGACATCGTGGAGGCGGGCGCCCCGGGGCCGCACGTCGACCGCGCGGTGGACCTGTACCTTAGGTCGTAGTCGGCGGGCGGCTCGCGCCTCCGCGGTGGTCACGGCGGGGGGCCGGCGGGCGTCTCCGACGCCCTCGCTCGCCGCCACGGGGCGAGCGACCACATCCGCTCCCCGAGCAGCTGGAGCGATGCCGGGACGAGGTAGGTCCGCACGACCATCGCGTCGAGCACGATCGCGACCGCGACGGCGAACCCGATCGTCCTCAGCAGCAGGAAACTCCCGGTCGTCAGGATGGCGAAGGCGCTCGCGAGGATGATGGCGGCCGCCGTGATGATCCCGCCCGTAGTGGCGATCGCGCGCACGACCGCCTCGCTCTTCGGACCGGGTCGCAGCCGTTCCTCGCGCACCCGGGTCAGCACAAAGATGTTGTAGTCGATCCCGAGACCGAGGACGAGCAGGAAGAGGACCGTCGGGACGAAGTAGAAGATCGGAACGCCGAAGGCGCCGGTCGCGACGGCGTAGGTCGTCGCCCACGCCCAGGAGATCGAGAGCCCGATCGTGGCGACCGCCAGCACCGGGATCAGGAGCGAGCGGAGGACCGCGAGGAGTACGACCACGAGGCCGATCGAGACCGCGACCAGCATACGCTCCGTGGCGAGGCTCATCTGCTGCTGGATGTCCTCGGTGAGGGGAGCGCCGCCTCCGAACGCGACCTGGGCGACGTTCGGGTGGGACGTCCGGTAGCTCGCGAACTCGCTCCGCAGACGGTCGAGCGTGCCGACCGCGGCGGAGGAGAGGCCGTTCGCTGTGTACGTGACCGTGAGGGCCACCGTGCGTCCGTCGGTGCCGACGAACCCGCCGAGCACGCCGAGCAGCTGGGCTTGAACGCCCGCCGGTTCGCGAGAATAGTTCGCCCACGTCGCCAGGGGGGCCCCGTCCGGACCAACCGGGGAGCTCACGGACCGGACGCCGGGAGTCGAGGCGGCGAGACCGGTCAAGGCCGCCAGATCGGATAGACCGGATACGGACGGCCCCGACGGCCCGATCAGCGGGGCGGAGAGCGTCACCAGGGCGGTCGTCGGGAAGACGTAGCCCGGACCGAAGTGCGCGCTGAGCGCTGCGAGTCCGTCCGTCGCCGGCTGATGGCCGGGCAGCTGGTCGTAGAAATTGAACCCGAGCGGGACCTGGAGCGCGACGTAGAGGACCGGGATCGAGACGAGCGCCACGGCGCCGACGATCGCCCTCGGCCGGCGCTGGCTCATTCGGCCCGCCCGGAAGAAGTACGTCCCCTCCGAAGCCTGGCGCGAGCGGATCCGCTCGGCCATGCGTTCGAACCTTCGTCCCGTGTACGGCCAGAGGACCCGGGGGCCGAGCAACGTGAGGGCGGCGGGGATCAGGGTGAGCGCGATCACGACCGCCCCGCCGATCGCGAGCGAGAGGGTGATACCCCACTGGCTCAGGAGCGGCACCCCCGAGAACGCCAGCGCCACGGTCGCGAGGAGGGCGGCGGCTCCGCTCGTCGCGATGCTCTGCCCTGCCCAGGTCACCGAGGTGACGATCGCGTCGTGCGACGGAACGCCCCGGACCAGCTCTTCCCGATAGCGCGCGACGAGGAAGATGGCGTAGTCGGTGCCGACCCCGAGGATGAAGGTGGTCACGAGAGTGATCGACGTGGGGTCGACGTGGGTGACGGTCTCCCCGACGAGGACGACCGCCCCGAACGCGACCACGATCGCGATCCCGAGCGCGCCGAAGGTGAGCAGCGGGGTCACGGGGGATCGGAAGTACGCGATCGTGATCGCGACGAGCGTCAGGAGCGTGAGCGGAAGGACGATCGCCAGCGTCGAGCTGAGGTCCGCGTTCTCGGTGGAGTCGAGCGCCGCCGCACCCGTCTGGTAGTACGCGATCGCGCCCGCCGGCGAGTTCGCGGCGAGGACCCGCGGAACGAGTCGATTCAGCTCGTCGACGTCGGCGTAGACCGGGGCGTGCCCGGCGGCGGTGGTCGTACCCGAATCCACGGTGTAGACGACCACGACGACCGTCGCCGCCTGGTCGGGGCTGACGAACCGGGTCGCGATCGACGGCGGGATCGGGAGAGGGTACTGCGCGACGGGCGTCGTTGTGGCGATGCGCGTGGTGAGCGGGGCGATCCCCGCCGCCGACGGGCCGGTCGCACCGAAAGCGAGCCACACCGTCCGGACCCACGCCGACGGAAGACCGGAGCCGTTCGCCACCAGAGCGGACCCCACGCCGACGATCGATGGATAGTCGGTCCAGTTCTCGACGCCGAGCCCGGAGAGCGACGCGGCGGCGACGCCGCGCGCGGACGCGTTCGCGAACAGGCTCGATAGGTCCGGACCGACGTTCAGCCGGGTCGATGCGTCCGCGCAGGAATCCACGGACGGGGCCGGCACGGTGGCGCAGGCGTAGGAACCGTTGAATCCCGCGCCGTCCCCCCGATACCCCGAGTAGAACGCGGACAGCACCGCGGCGCCCGCGGGGTCTCCGGTGAGATTCGCGGAGGTCGCGCGGTACGCCGCGTAGTTCCACGACTGGGGGGAGGTTCCCGGGTGACCCGAAACGAGGGCGCGCCAGGCCGCGAGAAAGGTCGACGGCGGCCCCCACAGCACCGTCGCCGAGCCGTTGACGCCGGAGAGCAGCGGGGTCGACCCGGAGGAGGCGAGCTGGATCGCCGACGAGGCGATGGTGGCCATGCCCTTCAGGTAGCCGGCGTACGCCGTGTAGAGGCTCGAGACGGGTCCGACGTCCTCGAGGCTCGTGTCGTTCCGAACGGCCGCAACGAGCGCCACCGTCGCCCGCTGCGCCGTCGGCCCGGTGATGTTGGCTCCTTCGAGCAGGATCACGCTGTCGGTCGGGAACGACTGGTTCGGATACATCCGGTCGAGTTCGGCGGCCGCCTGGGCGCTCGGTGCGCTCGACGGCAGGCTGGTCGCCGAGTTCTGGGTCACCGAGCCGAGCCGTCCCAGGAACGGCAGCGCCACCGCGAGCACGACGACCCACCCCACGAGGACGTAGACGGGATGGCGGACGACCCGCCGACCCAGCCCCGCGAAGAGCGCGCTCCCGCGGCCCGCTGGCGGGGGAGGGGAGGCCATCGGCCCCGCGCGACGAAGTCCGAGCGATAACGCTACTCGGCGGGCGCTTCGGAGGAAGTCGGGTGCGACGCACCGCTCCCCCACCGCGGGGGGTGCCGCTGCGGGTCGGCGAAGACGCGTTGGGAGGCGATGACCCACCCGGGGCGGGCGCCGTGGAGGTCGCCCGAGTCGACCAGGGCGGTCCCCACGGCGATGAGCTCACCGGTCCGCGAGACCAGGGTGACCGTCGCGCCTTTGGTGAACGGACGCGGGACGTTGACGATGCCCCCGCGGGCGAGAGGGGAGCCGTGCGCCAGCGCCGAGGCGGCCGCCTCCTTCACGACGACGCGCGGGAACTCCCTCCAGACCTCCTCGATCGGGTGGAGCGCCCGGGCGAGGGCGGTCGCGTCCCCCTCGCGGGCCCGGGTCGCGGCATCCTGCAGGTCCGCGAGCCGCACGGCGTCGGTCTCGCGGAACGGGCCCGTCTGGACCCGGCGCAGTTCCTCCAGGTGGGCGCCGACCCCGAGGGCGTCGCCAAGGTCGATGGCGAGCGTCCGTACGTACGTCCCGGAGTCCACGACCATGTCAAGGAGGAGCTGCGGCGGGTCGCTCTCCAGGAGCGTGAGCCGGTGGATCGTCCGGATCCGTCGCTCGCGCTTCACCGCCGAGCGGACGGGCGGGGTCTGGTAGACCGGGCCCTCGAACTCCCCGACGACCCGCTCGAGGTCGCCCCGCGAGACCGGCCCGTGGAACGCCATGCGCGCGATGTACCGCTTCGGCAGCTCCAGCATCATCGGGATCAGCTTGAGCGCCGGCCCCACGCCGACCCAGAGGAGCCCCGAGACGTTCGGGTCGAGCGTCCCGGCGTGGCCGGCGCGCTCGACGCCCAGGATCTCACGGACCCACGCCGCGACCTGGTGCGAGGACGGCCCCCGGGGCTTGTCGACCAGGAGGAAGGCGCCGGCGCGGACCTGCTCCGTGATCGTCGACGGGAGCCCCGGGGCGGTCGGCGGCGCGCTCATCCCGAGGCGACCGGCCGGGCCCGTACGAAGCCGACGATCCGTGCGACGACCTCGGCGGGCTCGAGCTCGGTCGCGTCGAGGCGGAGGTCCGGCGCGGTCACCGCGAGGTCGATCCCGTAGAACCGGGCGTACCGAATCCGCTCGCTCTCCTCCCGAAGCCGCATCCGGTGGAGCGACTCGTCGAACGCGAGCCGGTCGCGGCCCGCGATCCGCTGCGCCCGGGTCGTCTCCTGCGCGGTCACCTCGACCCAGTCGCACCGTACCCCCCGGCGACGCAGCAGCTCGCCCACGAGGCGGCCCTCGAGGATCCGGCCGGGCTCGGCGAGCTTCCCCATCGCCTCGTCGATCTCGAGGTCGACCTCGGGGTGCTGCTCGGCGAACCGCGAGAACGCCTCGAGGTCCATCCCCCGGTCGTGCGCGGCCTGGCGGAACAGGTCGCCGGCGCTCCGTAGCTCCAGCCCGAGCGTCCCGGCCACGCCCCGGGCGGCCGTGGTCTTGCCGCTCCCGGGCGGCCCCCCGATCGCGACGAGCGGCCCGGTCACGCCGTGCTCTCCGCGGGGGTCGGGAGCGAGGTCGCGCCCGCGCGGAGGGACGGGTGCCGGCGGAGGGTGACGTGCTTCAGCAGCCGTCGGAAGATCAGGGAGAACGGGACGGAGTACAGGCTGAAGACGATGAACCAGAGCTGGACGGGGCCGGCGATCGCCGCGAGCAGGCTCACGTTCCCGAGCCCCAGATTGACGATCGGGTTCACGACGTAGTGCGGCGGGGCGAGGCCCCCTCCGGTCGGCGCCTGCGCGAGGAACCGGTAGACCCAGTTGTAGATGGCGATCAGGAGGAACCACGTGACGGCGAGGCCCTTGAGCTGGGCGATCTGCATCTCGCCCGCGAGCTTCGTGACGACCGAGTTGAACGGCTTGAGGGCGTCGACGCGGTCCTTCTTCCCCGAGCGCATCGCGGCCATCTGCGCCTTGCGGAACGCCGCCGACCACTTCTGGGTCTTCGCGACCTTCACCCAATCGGTCGTGACGTTGTAGGCGATTGCGGCGAGGAACATCTCGAGCACCGCGGCCAGGAACATCGTCAGCAGCGGAAAGTGCCCGTTGAACCCGATCAGCGGGCCCAGACCGTAGCCGAGCGCGTCCGCGACGGCGTTCCGAAGGCTCAGGTCGAACAGCATCCCGAGCCCGAGGATGAACATGAACGTCAGGATGAACGTCGAGAGCTTGAACGCCGGCACCGGGGGACGCGCGGGGGCCGTGCCGGTCGACGCGGCCTCGTCCTTCGAGGCCTCCGGCCCGCTCGCGAGCGGCGTGTCGGCGTCCGTCACCTACGTCTCGCCCCCGAGGAACCGCCGGAGCAGCGGGTTCATCTCCATCAGCTGCTCGCGACCCATCGCCTCGTAGAGGTTGATGATGATCCCGACGGTCAGGAGCACCCCGGTCCCGCTCGCCTGACCGACCGTGCCGATGAGGTCTGCGCCGGCGGCGAGGGCCCCGACCGCCGCGCCCGAGATCACGGTGATGACCGGAATGTACCGGGCGAGCACGCGCCGCAGGACGCGCGGCTCCCGACGGAAGCCCGGGATCTGCATCCCGCTCGCCTCGATCTGGCGGGCGACCGCCTCCGGACCCATGTTCGTCGTCTGGATCCAGAACTTGGCGAACATGATCGAACCGACGACCATGACGGTGAAGTAGATCCCGACGTGCGCGAGGTCCTGGTACCAGGCGTGGCCGACCAGGAACGCGCCGTACGTCTGGGCGTTCAGGAGCGGGAGCAGCCACGATTCGAGCCCGTTCACGGTGGAGAGGTAGTACGCTCCGCCGGTGAGCGGGGTCGTCTGACTGATGCCCAT
The DNA here is from genome assembly GCA_035656255.1 of Thermoplasmata archaeon. Taxonomy (GTDB): domain Archaea; phylum Thermoplasmatota; class Thermoplasmata; order Lutacidiplasmatales; family UBA184; genus Lutacidiplasma. The sequence goes on along the minus strand of DASRSV010000020.1, from coordinate 167,903 downwards.
CGCGGTCGCTTGCGCCTGCGACGGATACGACCCGATCCACCAATTATGGCCGAGGAGCGGGAAATGCTGGAGCGTTGGGTTGCTCCAGAGCAGGATCGAGAACATCGAGACGTTCGCGAGCAGTGCCGCCATCAGGATGACCGGGATGTTGCTGGCGTAGATCAGACGCAGCGGATACCGGCCGCGCGCGCCCCGCGCCTCCGCGTGGGAGAGGGGAAGCTCGATCCGCGTCGACTCGGTCCACGCGACGAGGAAGAAGATCGCGGCCGTCCCGGCGAGGGCGACCACCGGGTTCGGCGCGTGGAGGAGCACCTGCTCCCACCCGCCGCCCGCCATCTGGCCGGCGTTGTAGTTCGTGAAGAACCAGACCGCCTTCGGGATCGTCCCGCTTGGCGGATTCGCGGCGGAGATCGGGAGCGCGGTGTTCGCGGGGAGCCAGTTGAGCGACCCTTGGATGATCTGCTGGGAGACGCCGGCGGCGATGAACAGCGAGATCCCGCTCCCGATCCCCCACTTGCTCACCACCTCGTCCATGAGGAAGACGAGGTAGCTCCCGAAGACGAGCTGCGCGATGATGATCGTCGCGGCGAGGAGGGGGCCGTTCCCCGCGGAGGTCGCGTTGAGCGAGCTCACCAGCGAGGTGCTCGGCGAGAGGTAGCCGAAGACCTGGGGCACCGCCTCGACGAAGATCATGGCGATGACCATGACCTTCTGCGCCCCCTGGTACATCCCCTTGTCCTCGTCGTCGGTGAGGTCGAGGTTGATGATCTTCGCCCCGGTGAACAGCTGCATGATGATCGAGCCGGTGACGATCGGCCCGATGCCGAGGTGCATGAGCGTGCCCTGCTGTCCCGCGAGGATCGCCCGGTAGCTCGCGAACAGGTCGACGATCGAGCTCGTGTCGATGCCGTAGAGGTAGATGTTCGTGAGGAGGAAGTAGAGGAGGAGGATGATCACCGTCCAGAACATCTTCGTCCGGAAGTGGACGTGGCCCTTCGGCTGGGCGACGGCGGGAAGCCGGGACGTGACCGGTTTCAGGCCGTACAGCTTCGACTTGGTCCCGTCGTAGGAGAGGCCGAGGAAGATCAGCCCGAGGACGGCCGCGAGCCCGAGCGCGGTCAGGACGAAGGCGATGAGCGTGGGCGCCGCCCAGAGATAGTCGACCCCGAGGATCACCGCGCCGATGGCGATGATCGGGAGCGCCCACCCGTAGTTGCGGGGGACCTCCTCCTCCGCCATGTACTGGGCTTCCGACCCGATGGTTTCCCCATATACTCTTCGGGTTGCGCGATTCGGTGGGAATCACTCACCGGGGCCCGGCCCGGTGGGGTCGCGCGACGCCTACGGAGTCAGGGCGCCCGGGGGGGCGTCCAGGAGCTGGACCTTCTCCTTCGCCTTCTTCGAGGCGTGGGCGACGAACACCCGCCACGGGCCGGGCGTCGTGCCGCCGCCGAGGAGCCGGTCGACGCCCACCGCGGTGAGGTCGGCCATCGTGACGTCGCCCGCACGCGCGATCGCCTTCGCCGCTTCCAGCTTCGGCACCAGGCGGGGAAGGTCCCCGACGTTCACCGAGGTCGGCCGTTCCACGACCTGGGAGGGACGCTTGAACCCGTGTCGCCCGAAGTGGTCCGGTGCGTAGATCAGCATCGACTTGAACTTGTACTTGTGGAGCCCCGCGTTCCCGCGGCCGCCCTGCTTTCCCGCGCCGCGGCCGGCCTTGATGCCGCGACCGTGCGTCCTCAGTCCCCGGAACTTCCGCGTGCGGCTCGGCATGTCCTACCTACACCATCTTCCGGGCGAGGTCGTTGATCGCCGCGCCTCGGTAGCCGAGCGCCCCCCCTCGGGCGAACGGCTTCTTGGTCGACCGCCAGCCGCCCTTGGGCGGGTGCAGCCGGTAGATCGGGAGCATGCCCGCCGACCCGTTCGGGCCATTGCTCGCGGCGGGGGAGGTGGCGTCGGCGGCGGGCGTGCCTCGCTTCTCGACCAAGACCGCCACGGTCGCGGGATCGGCCTCGCCCCAGGTGACGTACCCCTGGACCTTGTGGATCATCCCCCGGAAATGCGGCTCCTCGGGAACGACGGTCGCGTGGTTCGGGCGGTTCAGCCTAAGGTGGTGGAGCGTCGCGACGATGTCGTGCCGGGCGTGAATCGTCCCCCGCACCCGGATGATCATCCACGACACGTCAGCGCCCTCCGGACGGAGGCGGTGCGCGCGGCGGACCTCGGCCCGGGGGACCGCGGCCGGGCGGTCCGCGCCCCGGTGGGCCGCGGCCTCCCGGACCTCCACGGCGCGGGGGACCGCCCCGCCGGCCGCCGGGGCCCCGACGCATGCCGCCGCTCGGGGCGCCCTCCTCCTTCGGGGGGAGGATTGACGTTCCGACCGGCCCGCGGACGATCTTGAGCCGGGCCGCGTCCTCGCTCGACACCTTGAGGCCGCTCAGCGCCTTGAGCGCCCAGTACGCCGACTGCGCGTAGTTGACGGTCGTCTTCGTGTGGCCGTCCGTGTACCCCCATGCGTCGGTGATCCCGGCGAACCGAAGGATCGGCTTTGCCACATCCCCGACCGCGAGGCCGACGCCGCGGGGTGCGGGGCGGATCGTCACGACGACGGAGCCGCTGCGTCCGTGCGCTTGGAACGGGACGGTGTGGGGCCGACCGCAGCCGCACTCCCAGCTGCCGCAGCCGCGGAGCACCTCGACGAGGGTGAGCTTCGCGCGGTCGATCGCGCGTCGGATGGTCGGACCGACCTCGCGGCCCTTGGCGCGCCCGAGGCCGACGAACCCGTCGCCGTTCCCGACGACGACCGTCACGGCGAACTTGAACCGGCGACCGGAGTCGGTCATGCGCTGGACCATGTTGACGTCCAGGACTTCGTCGTGCAGCCCGGGCAGGAGCGCGTCGACGATCTGGGGCTCCCGGAGCCGGAGCCCGCTGCGGAGCGCCTCCGACATCGTGGTGATCTCGCCGCCCCGCACCTTCCGTCCGAGCTCCGTCTTCGGGACCCAGGGCGGCGGCGGAGCGGACGGGGCGCCGAACGGACCCCGCGACGGCCCGGGGCCGGACGACGGAGGGAGCGCCGCGGCCGCGGTCATGGCTTGCCTCCCTTGGGCCGGACGACGATCGAGGCGAGATCGCCCCGGAACGATTCGAGCAGTTTCCCGGGGGGATGCACCAGGTGGGATCCGCCGAGGCGGTCGGCCGAGGGGAATCGGCCCTCGCCGTGCGGGATCTTGACGCCGGCGTCGACCAGGCCCTTCACCGCGCCCCAGAGGCGGCCTCCCGTGGTCGGCCGGCGGAGCCCCGCGTCCAGGACTGCGTCCGTCGACCCAGCGCCCTTCGCGCGGAGCCCGGCAAGGTACCCGGTCAGATACGAGGCAGGGGTCGAGGCGAGGCCGCTCTTCGGAAAACCGATCCGCGCGAGCTCGGGGCTCTCGGCGGAGGCGATGATGCGGTCGCCCTTCGGGTCGAAGGCGGTGACGGCGACGACGACCCTTCGGTTCGTGAGCCGAACGACGGCCCGAGGCTGGCCCGAACGGAGCAACCGGAGCCGGTACCGGTAGTCGGTGCGGCCCTCCCGCCGCCGGCGGAACGGCACCCGGTGGCGCGGACCGTCGCTCATGGGCTCTTCGCCTCGGCGACCGCCCCGGCGAGCTTCAGGTTGAGGAGCAGGTGCGCGCGCGAGCGGAACATCCCGCCCTTGGCGCGGCGGTAGAACTGGCGGTACGTCGTGCCCGCGATCCGCTTCGTCGCCCGGAGCTCCTTGAGGAGCTTCCGCTGGGCGCGGATCCGGCGCATCCACCGGTCCTTCTTCGGGAGCCGGGCCAACGGCGAGCCCCGGCGCGAGCCGGGACCGGCGTGGCGTCCCTTCGCGACCTGCGCGGCCCGACGGCGGGCGCGGACGCGGCTCGTGCCGACGATGCGCTTCCGCTGGATGACGCCGGCCTTCACCGCACTGCGGATGTCGGCGCGCGTCACCGCGTCCGCGAGCTCCTCCTGGCTCGCGGGGTCGATCCAGACGCGGTTCTCCCCGCACTTCAGGAGCGCCGCGGCGAGCCGGCGCTGGTTCGCGAGGTCGGGCACCTACGTCTCCTCCCGCCCGTGGTCGAGCGGGTTCAAGAGGTGGACGCCCCGGACGCGCGCGGTCTCCTCCAGCACGAGGCGTCGCTTCGTCCCGACGCTGCGGGCGATCAGCGCCGCGTCGGTCCTCGGGTCGAGCCGTTCGACGTCGGCGTTGGTCCGCACGAGCACGGGACGGAACCCGGCGGGCGTGAGCCCTCGGACCGCGCGGGGTCCGCGGAATCCGATGCTGACGATCGTGGAACGGTACCCATAGTGACGCCGTTGCTTCGACTGGAGCCCGCGCGGCTTGCGCCACGACTCATCCCGGCCGATGCGGAGGTAGCGGTACGACTGCTGGCGCGTGAACCGCGGCTGCCGCCGGTCCTGGGCGACGCGGACGGTGAGGAGCCGCGCGCGATCGGGGGCGAGGTCCGCCCGTCGCGGCGCTTTCGGCGCCGCGGGTTTCGCCTTCGCGGGCTTCGCCGGGCTTTCGCTCCCCGCGGGCTTCGGCCGCCCGCTCGACTTCTTCGGGGTCGCCTCGGTCCCGCCCTTCGCCTCAGGCTCGCTCGTGGCCGCCGGCTCGGGCTCCTCCTCGGGCTTCGGCGCGGGGGCCGGCTCCTCCGCCATCAGGCTGCCTCGAGGACGTGGGCGCGTTCGATGAGGTAGATCCCGTCCTGGAAGACGCGCGGGTCGTAGTCGCGGATGCGCGTCGTCCGCTCGACGTTCGCCGCGCTCTGGCCGACGATCTCGACGTCGGCGCCGCGGAGCGTGACGATGTCGCCGTCGACGACCGCCTCGACCCCGGCGATGAGGTGCGCCGTGCGCGGGTACTTCTCGCCGAGGAAGTTCTCGATGACGAGCGTCGCCTCCTTCGCCTGGACCTTCATCGGGAAGTGCGCGGCGACGACCTTCATCCGCGCCTCGACGCCCCGCGCGACGCCGCCGACGAGGTTGCGGAGGTGCGCCGCCCAGGTGTTGAGGAGCGCACGGTCCCGCTTCCGGCTCGAGGGGACCTTGAGCGCGAGCTGCGCCTCCGAGCCGACGACGGTGAGCGCGAGGACGTCGGAGGGGAACGCGCGCGCGACCTTCCCCTTCGGTCCTTCGGCGCGGACGGTGCGCGGCCCGGGGACGAGCTTCACCCCGTCCGGGATCGCGACCCGCGCGGTCGACCGCTCCGCCTCAGTAGACATAGGCGAGCAGCTTCCCCCCGATCTTCCGTTCGCGCGCGTCCTGGTGGCTCATGACGCCCTGGTTCGTCGTGAGGACCAGGAGGCCGAAGTCCTGCGCGGGGAGGAACCGCGCCTCGTACCGCTCGAGGAGCCGACCGCGGACCGCGACCCGCGGCTTGATCACACCGCAGGCGTTGATCCGCCGCGACAGCTTCACCTCGAACTTCCCCCCGCGGCCGTTCGCGACGAAGGTGAACGCGTCGATGTACTGGTGCTCGCGGAAGATCCGGAGCACTTCGCCGACGAGCTTCGAGCCCGGCACGACGTCGACGGTGCCGCGCCCCTGGAGGTCGGCGTGGCGGAGCGTGACGAGGGCGTCGTTGAGCGGGTCGTGCAGCATCCGTTCCCCCCTCCTACTGGTACTTCTGGAATCCCAAGTCGCGCGCGACCTCGCGGAAGCACTGGCGGCAGAGGTGCAGACCGTAGCGGCGGACGATCCCGCGCTTGCGGTCGCAACGGAGGCAGCCGGCCTTCCGCCCGAACATCCGCTTCGGTTTCCCCATCGGCTCACTCCAGGAACGTGACGCGGAACCGCTCGGCGAGGAACGCCCGCGTCTCGTCGCGCGTGACGCGCTCGCGGCGCGGGATCGGACGCGGCTGGATCGTCCGGGTGCGGACGCGCCACCCTGCGCGACCGACCTCGACCGCGACGTCCATCCCGTGGATGCCGATCGCCGGGTCGTACTTCATGCCGGCAAAGTCGGTATAGTCCGCGATCCCGAAGGCGACGTTCCCGCCGCGGTCGATCGACTCCGGGTCGAGCTGGCGGTCGCGCGCGTCGAGGGCGCGGTCGAGGAAATCGTTCGCCGCGGCCCCGCGGAGCGTCACCTTCGCGCCGATCTCCTGCCCTTGCCGGATCCCGAAATCGCGGTTCGTCTGCCGCGACCGGGTCAGGACCGGCTTCCGGTGGGTGACCATCTCGAGGACCTTCTGCGCCTTCGTGAGCGGCTCGCCGGATTCGCCGACGCCCGAGTTCACGACGATCTTGATGAGCCGCACCGAGCGCATCGCGGGCGCGGCGGGCGTCGCCTTCGGCGGCGCGGGCGCGGCCGGGGGCGGAGGGGCGCCGCTCATCGCGCGACCCCTTCGGGGAGCGTGATCGTCGGGGCGTTCTGCCCGACCACGAAGACGTACTCCTTGATCGTCGAGAACCCCTCCTTGAAGTGGACGCGGTTCGGCTGGGGAGAGGAGCGTACCTCGACGCGTTCCACGCGCGCGAGCTCGCCGACGTGCGTGCCGCCCGAGACGAAGGCGAGGTGGCCCGCCGCGAGCGGGAGGTGGCCCGTCACCTTCTGGCCCGGCAGCTCCAGGGCGAGCGAGTCGCCGACCCGCCACGGGGTCTTCGCGTCGGTGAGGAGGTTGCGGCCGTCGTGGAGCGTGACCTGGATCTTCCCGCCGGGCACCGCCTGCTTCGAGCGGACGCGCCCGAGCTTCATCGCGGCCTCCTTCTCGGGGATCGAGACGAGGACGAGCTTTCCCCGGCGGTCCTTCAGCATCCGGAACGACTGCGGGGTCGGCCCGCCGAACGAGACCGTGTCCATGAGGCCGAGACCTCGGGCGAGGTCGTGCGTCACCTTGCCGTCGACCTTGACGAGTCCGGTGCGGAGGACGAGGCGCGCCTCGCGCGCGCTCGCCGCGACGTGCTTGAGGTCGCGCACGATCAGGACCAGGGGCACGGACTGGTCGGTCGGGTGCGGCCCGGGCGCCGGTCGCTTGATCCACTTCGTGCCCTTGCGGGGAACCGTCCAGGTGCGCGGCGCCGCCCGGCGCTTCAGGCGGAACGTCACGGCTTCTCCTCCTTCGGTGGGGCTGCCTTCGCCGAGGAACGCTTCCGAGGCGGCTTCGCCGGCGCGGCCGCGGGCGTCTCCTTCGCGGCCGGCGCGGGCTTCGGGGCGGCCGGCGCGCTCGGGGTCTCCGTCACGGGTTCGGCGGCGGCCTCGCCGCCCTCCTCGGCCTCGGACTCCGCCTCGGGGACCTTCAGGACCCGGCGACGCCACGGGTCGGAGAGGTTGAGCCGCGTGAGCACGAGCGCGCTCGTCCGGATCGGGAGCGGCTTGAGCTTCGCCTCGCCGGTCTTGACCGTGATGTTGTCGAGCGTGACGGAGTAGCTGCGGCGGTCCACCTTCGCGACGCGCTCCTCCCGCCCGATGTAGCTCCCGCGGATCACGCGGGCCGTGTCGCCCTTGCGGATCGGCAGCTGGCGGCGCCCGTACCGCGTCCTCAGGTCGCGCGACAGGAGGACGGCCATCCGCTTGCGGCGGACCGACGTCGGCGCCTCGAAGACGGCGAGGCGCTGCTTCCTCGGGAGCCGTGACCGATCGCCCATCCGACCCCCGCCCCCCGCCTAGATGATGATCGAGCTCGCCGCCGCGATCCTCGGCCACCGCTCGGCGGCCTCCTTCGCGACGGGGCCCTTGATCTGGGAGCCCTTGATCTCGCCCGTCTCGGTCGTGATGACCGCGGCGTTGTCCTCGAACTGGAGCCGCGTCCCGTCCGGTCGCCGGATCGGCGAGCGCGAGCGGACGATGACGGCGTGCAGCACCTGACGCCGCATCTCGGGCGTCCCCTTCTTCACCGAGACGATGATGAGGTCGGCGACGCCGGCGCGCGGGTACCGCCGGTGGGTGCCGTGCCAGTTGCGCACGGCGATGATCTCGACGATCTTCGCGCCGGTGTTGTCGACGCAGTCGAGGCGCGCTCCCTTAGGGAGGCCCCGGGTCCGTCGGCCCGCGAGCCCCTTCATTCGGTCGCCTCCTCGGCGGGGGGTGCCGGCGTGGGCGGCAACGGCGCGGCCTCCTCGCCGTGGACCTTCACCGCGGCCTCGCCGAGGTCCTGGACGATGCAGAATGCGACCGTCTTCGCGATCGGACGCGTCTCCGCGATGCGGACGCGGTGCCCGACCGGTACCTTGAGGCACGGCGGACTGTGCGCGAGGTAGCGGCGGCGACGCTTCTCGTACCGCTCGTACTTCGGGACGAAATGGAGCAGCGTCCGCTCGACCACGGCGGTCCGGATCATCGCCGTCGAGACGACCGTCCCCTCGAGCATCTGGCCGCGGACCGAGAGCGTTCCGTGGAACGGGCAGTGCTGGTCGTCGCACGCCTCCTTCGGCGCGCGGACGTCCAGGCCGATGTCCCGGCCCCGGGGGCGCGCCGCGGACGACGTACGGGTGGGCGTCATGGTTTCGACCGAGGACCGCGGAGCCCGAGACGCTTCGTGCGGTCTTCGGGCCGCACGCGTAGGAGGTCGCCACTTAACGGTAACTCACGTCCGCCGAGGAGGACGCTCCCCTCGAGGCCGCGCTTCGCGAGGACGCGCGCGCGGGGGTGCCCGGTCCGCCGGATGTGGAACGTCCCGAGCGTCTCGTCGACGATCGTCCCCGACCACGGAAGGCCGCGAACGCCGGGGGCCGCGTCAACCGTGATGGCGGCGCCGATGAGCTCGCCCGCCAGCGCCGGGTCGGCTCTGCGGGGGGGGGACGTTCGCGGTTGCATCGTTCCGTGCGCCGATCGGCCCCGCCCTCCTCCCTACTGGCGAGCGGCCGCGGCCGCCCCCCGAAGGGGGCGGGTGCGCGACCGCTCGGTCATCACCGTGAGCGCGCGGGCGACGTTCGTGCGCAGCGCCCGCATCCGGCCCGGGCTCGGCGGGGCGCCGCCCATCGCAGCGATCCCGCGTTCCCGGAGCAGGTCGTTCTCGATCTCGGAGATCTTCCGCTCGAGCTCCTCGTCGGTCAGGGCGCGGAGCTCCTTCATCCGAAGCAGCGTCACGAGGCGACCCCCGGCTCCGGCGTCGGCGGCGCCGGCGGCACGCCTTCCAGCGTCGGCAGCTGCTCGACGACGGGTTTCGGCCGCTCCTCGAGCCCCTTCACATGGATCTCGTCGGGGAGCTTGGCCGTCGGGCGCATGATCCAGACGTTCACGCCGATGACGCCGGGCTTGAGCCGCGCCTGGTAGAACCCCTTCGCGATGTGGACGAGCGCCGCCTCACCGCAGTACTTGATCGTCCCCGCCTTGAACCGCTCCGTCCGGTGGCGCTCGCCGGTGAGCTTCCCCGAGAGGATCACCTGGCAGCCGCGGGCGCCGGACTCCATGATGCGCCGGACGGTCGAGTGGCCGGCGCGCCGGAAATGCCAGCCGCGCTCGAGCGTCGCGGCGAGCTTCTCCGCCATGAGCTGCGCGTTCAGGGCGGGCTGACGCTCCTCCTGGACCTCGATCTGCGGATTGTCGAGCGCGAAGCGGGCGGCGATGTCCTGCGTGAGCTGCTTGATGAGCTCCCCGCGCCGGCCGATGAGGATCCCCGGCCGCTCGCAGATGAGCGTGACGCGCGTCCCCATCGGGGTCCGCTGGATGTCGAGGCCGCCGAAGCCCGCCCGGGCGCTCTCCTGGATCAGGAAATCCTTGAGCAGGACGCGGCGCGTCGCCTCCTGGATGACCTTCCGCTCGCTCGCCACGGACTACGCCTTCTCCTCGCGCTCGGCGAGGACGATCTCGATGCTCGTCGTCTGCTCGTTCCAGGCTGTCGAGCGGCCCTGGGCCCGCGGCATCATCGCCTTGCGGATGCGGCCGCGCGACGAGGCGGCGACCTTCACGAACAGCGACTCCGTGTCGAGCCCCTCGAACTCCGCGTTCGCCTCCGCGTTCTGCAGCACCGCGAGGACCGACTTCGCGACCTTCTTCGGGTACCGGCTCGGGCCGGTCTTCGTGTGGTGCGCGGTCTCCTGGTTGTAGCGGCGGAACGGCACCGCGCGTCGGAGCGCGACGACGTCCTCGAGCAGCGTGCGGGCCCGCTCGAGGGGGAGCCCGCGGATGGCGTTCAGCACCTCGTAGGTCTTCTTCGGGGAGATCGGGAACTCCACGCCGCGGGCGCGGGCGACGGTCGCGCCGGCCTCGCCCTCGTAGGTGTATCCCCGCACGACCGTCCCCCTCCCGCTACTTGAGCGGCATGAACTTCGACGACCGCGTCGCGCCGACGCCCGGCCCCGAGTGCTTCTCGAACTTCCGGGTGAGCGCGAACTCCCCGTAGTAGTGGCCGATCATCTCGGCGCGGATCTCCACCTCGCGGAACTCCTTCCCCGTGTGGACGGCGACGCGGTGGCCGACGTGGGCCGGGAGGATGAGCGCGTCGCGCGTGTGCGTCCGGATCGGCTGGTCCTTCGGATGGGCCACGATCTTCTCCAGGAACCGCTTCGTCTCCTCGGTGAACCCGCGGCGGATCGACCGACGCGCCCGCGCCGGAAGCAGCTTCGCGAGATCGTCGAGGCTCATCGCCTGGAGCGCCTCGAGCGTGTGGCCCCGGAGGCTGAATTCCCGCTTGCGGCGGACCTCCGCCTTCTTGCCCTTCCGCGCGCGCGCCATCCCTAGCGACCCCCGCGGTTCCGCCGTCCCTTCTTCCGCTTCGGCGCGAAGCGGCCCACCTTCGCGCCCGGCCACGTCCCCGACGAGACGGTGCTGGGTCGCCCGACGTGCTGGTGGGCCCCGCCGCCGTGGGGGTGGTTGACCGGGTTCATCGCGACGCCCCGGACCTTGAACGGCGCCTTCGCGAGCGAGCGGTACGCGAGAACCTTCTTCCCGGCCTTGATGAACGGACGCTCTTGGCGCCCGGCGCCCGCGATCTCCCCGATCTGGGCACGGCACGTGCCCAGGAGCGTCTTGAACGCCCCGCTCGGGAGCTGGATCGTTACCTCGCGGCCGGCGTGCGCGACGACCAGCGCACGGGCGCCCGCGGCGCGGACGAGCCGGCCGCCGTCGAACGGGTTCACCTCGATGTTCGCGATGAGCGTCCCGTCCGGGACCTCGGCGAGCGGGAGCACGCTCCCGCGGTCGACCGCCCCCTCGTTCAGGTGGACCGTGTCGCCCGTCGCGACCCCCGCGGGGGCGAGGAGGCGGACGGTCGTCCCGTCCTCCGTCCGAGCGTCGGCGACCGGCGCGCTCCGCCCGGTTGCAAACTCGACCGCGACGACCTTTGCCGGGCCGACGACCGAGGGCGCGGGCAGGTACACGGCGCCCGGGTGTCGGTGGCTCGGCGAGCGGTACGTCCCCGTTCCGGAGCCGCGGCGACGGGAGATGATCCGCTTCCCCATCAGAACACCCCGGCGCGGCTGCCGATGTCCTCGGCGGAGTAGTCGGAGGTGAACCGGACCGTCGCGATCTTCCCGACGCGGACGATCTTCGTGTTCACCTTCTGGACCTTGCACTGGTAGAGCTGCTCGACGGCCCGGGCGATCTCCGAGCGGGAGGCGCGGCGGTCGACGACGAACTCGAGCTTGTTCTGCCGCTCCATCTCGTCCATCGACTTCTCGGTCACGTAGGCATGGAGCAGGATGCGGTGCCGGAGCTGCGTCACGCGGCCTCCCCCGTGCGGCCCGCGATCCGGTCGAGCGCGGCCTGCGAGAAGATCGTGAGCCGGCCGGGGTCGCCGCCCGGTGCGAGGTCCTCGGTCCCGAGACGTCCGACCGCCACGACGTCGACGCCGGGCAGGTTCCGGAACCCGAGCGCCTTGTCCGGCTCGGCCGTGACCACGAGGAGACTGCGCGGCTGGCGTCGGCGTCGGCCTCGTCGCTTCCCTCGGCCGGCCCGCTGGTGGCGGCCGTCGTTCGCGCGGTCGACGTCCCCCCAGAGGTGGAGCTTCTCGAGGAGCGTCCGGGCCTCCGCGGTCGAGCCGATCCCCTCGAGCGGGGTGTCGACGACGAACGGAAGGTGGCTGTCGTCGGGGACCGAATGTCCGCGTTGCCGTACGAGCGTGAGCTCCCGCGTCGCGGCGAGCGCGGAGCGGAACGCGCGGCGGCGCTCCCGATCGTTGATCGCCTTCGCCCAGAGCGTAGCCGTGCGCGGAGGATGCGCGGGCGCTCCTCCAACGGTGTTCGGCGATTGGGCGCCCCGGTTCGAGTCCATCAGGCGGGGCGTTCGTGCGACGCCCTTCCCCTTCCCCGACCACTCCACGGAGTGTCGCCGCCCTGCGGTCGGCGTCGTTCCGTGGGGTTGTCGGCGGCGCGACTGGGCGGCGACGACCGCGCGTCGGATCAGGTCGGGGCGGATCGCTTCCGAGAACGCGGCGGGGAGCGTGAGCGTCTTCCCGGGTTTCCCGTCGACCCCGAGCAGATGGACGCGATGGTGTACGACGTGCGCCTCCGTCGATGACGGGGCCGGCTCCGAACTCTGCGGCGCGTCGCTCATGCGCCCTGCTTGGACCGGGTGCTCAGGTAGCGGATGTCGACCTTCTCGACCGCGCCCACGCGGCTTCGAACCGGCTGGCGGAACCGGATGAGCCGCTTCGATGGACCGGGGAGCGAACCGTGGAGCACCATGCAGGCGCTCCGCACTTCTCCGTAATGGGGGAACCCGCCGGTCGGGACGATCGACTCGGCGCGCGGGTCCTTCACGATCTTCAGCACGCGCATGTTGTAGACCGTCCGGCGGTGGTACCCCATCTGCCCAGCCTGCGGGATGCGGTACGTGACGAAGCTCGGGTTGTGCGGGCCGAGCGTCCCGATCATGCGGCGGTGCTTCGAGTTCTTCCGGGGCTGGAGCTTCACGCCCCAGCGCTTGGTGTGGCCCTGGAACCCCTTCCCCTTGGTCACCCCGATGACGTCGAGGAACTCGCCCTCGCGGGTGAGCTGGTCGACCGACAGGTCCTGACCGAGCTGTTTCAGCGCGAAGGCGCGGCGCTCCTCGAACTTCTCGCCGCCGACGCGCACCTCGAACAGGTTCGGGTTCTTCGAGGGGACACCGGTGACGGCCTCGGGCCGCGTGTGCACGACGAGGCGGATCTCCTCCCCCTCGGCGTGCTCGAACTTGCGCAACTGCTCCGGACTGCTCGCCGGATGGGTCGGGAGCCGCCGGTCGAGCGCCCCCTCGGGGAGCGAGGCCCACGCCTCCGCGACGACGCGGCTGCCGTACGGACCCCTTCGGTAGACTCGGGCCGCGGCGACCTTGATCGGAGGGACCTCGACCACGGTCACGGGCACGACGACCTCCTGGCCCGCCGTGGTGGAGCGCTTGCGGTAGTCGACAATGAACGCGTGGGTCATGCCGACCTTGAAGCCGGCGAACCCCTCCAGCGCGGGGTTCTTCGTTCCCTCCGGCCATGAGCGGATCCGCGGCACCGGCCGAGCCGAGCGCGAGCGGGGGGAGTAGCCGAGTGAGCCCCGACGGGGCCGATGTCGTGCCATGGGTCGATGGGTGGTCCTACCTCCGGTGGGGGGCGGGGAGTTGGGTACCGTATTTAAGCGTAGGCGCGCGCGACCTCCGTGCACCTCGAGCAGGGTCCGAATTCACCTCGAGAAATCGGCGAATCCGGGCCGGTCTCTGAACGCGCGCGTAGAGAGCCGACCCGCTCTTCGACCGAATGCGGAGACGCGCCCGCCCGCGCACCCACCTTCCCCCAACGGTTATCGCCCGGCGCCGACGGTGGCGCGCTCGTGGCGGGCAGCGCCTCCGCGGAGACGCTGCCGGTAACGATCCAGGACATCGAACGCGCGCGCGGCGTCCTCGAAGGCATCGTGCGCCGGACGCCCCTCGTCCGGGCTCCGGAACTCCCCGGGCTCGCCGGCGCCGATCTGTACCTCAAGCTGGAGAACCTCCAGGTCACCGGCGCGTTCAAGATCCGCGGCGCCGTCAATCGATTGAGCCAGCTCTCGGAGGAGGCGGCGCGGCGCGGAGTGATCGCCGCGTCGGCCGGCAACCACGCCCAGGGCGTGGCGTGGGCGGCGCGCGCACGGAAGGTTCCCGCGACGATCGTCATGGCGCGCAGCGCGTCGCCGCTCAAGGTCGAAGCGACCGAGGCGCTCGGGGCGAAGGTCGTCCTCCACGGCGCCGACTACGAGGAGGCGCATGAGGAGGCGATGCGTCGCGCCGTCGAGGACCGGCTCACGTACATCCACCCGTTCGACGACCCCGCGGTGATCGCGGGTCAGGGGACGGTCGGGCTGGAGATCGTCGACGACCTCCCGAACGTGCGCCGCGTCATCGTCGGCGTCGGCGGCGGCGGGCTGATGGCGGGGATCGGCATCGCGGTGAAGGCGCGGCGGCCGGACGCCGACCTGGTCGCGGTCCAGCCGACCGGGGCCGATACGCTCCGCGCCTCGCTGACGGAAGGGCGCGTCGTCGTGGGAGGACGGCCGTCCACGTTCGCGGACGGCCTCGCGACGCGGCACGTCGGCGACGCTCCGCTCCGGATCCTCCGATCCCTCGGGGCGCGCGGCTTCGTGGCGGACGACCGCTCGATCGCGCGGGCGGTGTTCCTTCTTCTCGAGAAGGGAAAGATCCTCGCCGAGGGCGCGGGAGCGGCGCCGATCGCCGCGTTGCTCGACCATCCCGAGCTCGCGAAGGACGGACCGGTCGTCGCGGTGGTGAGCGGAGGGAACCTCGACCCGTTCGTCCTCGACCGGGTCCTGTTCATCGGTCTCTCGGCCGAGGGCCGCCTGCTCTGGATCCGCTCCGCGCTCCGGGATACGCCGGGAACGCTGCGTGAATTCCTCGAGGTAGCCGCCGCCGCGAGCGCGAACGTCCGCCGCATCGACCACGACCGCGAGTCGCCCGAGCGGCCCCCGGGCATGGTCACGGTGGAGCTCGAGCTCGAAGTCCGCGACGCCGAGCACGGCGAAGCCGTGCTCGCGGCGTACCACGAGCGCGGCTACGTGGTCGAGCGCCGCGCGTAGTTTCCAAGCCACCGTCGCCCCGAGGACGCCGCGGCCCCGTTGGAACGCGTAAATAGCGCCCCCGCCATCGTACGGTCGAACTCGGATGGCCGACCCGTCAATCCCCGCGACCGTTCAACGGCTCTGGACCGTGCCGGAGGCGAACGCCCGGATCGAGGACCTGAAGGAGCTGCTCCCGCAGATGGGCGGCTGGGTCCACCGGCTGCGCGCCATCCACGACGAGCTCCAGCGGATGAGCGCCTTCTGGGGGAAGGAGTCGGGCGCCCACGACCAGCCGGACCGACCCGTCACCGACCGCCTGGACGGGGAATTCAAGCAACTCACGAAGCGGATCGAGGAGGAGGTCGGTCGGCTCCACGCTGAGGGGATCGAGGTGAAGGACCTCGATGCGGGGCTCGTCGATTTCCTGGCCCGGATCGACGGCGACCTCGTCTTCCTCTGCTGGAAGCACGGAGAGGAGTCGGTCCAGTACTTCCACCCGCTCACCGGAGGCTTCTCGGGACGTCGTCCGCTCCCGGGCACGCGCCCGGCGACGACCGCGCGGTCGCGTGCCGGCGGGCGCTGAACCGCTCCCCCTAGCTGTCCGGGGCCGGCGCCGTGAGCGCCATCGGGACGGCGATCAGGACGAACTCCACGGCGCCGACCGCCGCGGCGGCGACGGCGAACCCGACGGCGACCGCGGAGACCGAGGTGATCGTGAGCACGGGCAGAACCAGGGGAGCCGCCACGAGCCCGGCCGACCCCGCGATCGCCAGGGGGAGGCGCCGCTGCCGCGCGACGGCGACGACGCCGGCCCCGGCGACGACCACCCCGACTGCGAAGACCACCGCCCCCGACAGGAGGTTGGCGGCGAGCTCCTCCAAGCTACCGAACGGGGTGTAGACCCGGGTCACGGACGACGCCGCGCCGGCGGCACCCAGGGTGACCTCGAGGCCCGAGGCGCGCGCGGGCGCCGAGTAGTCGGGAGAGAAGAACATGTCGAGCGTTACGTTCGGGTAGCCGGGGGCGGCGATCGCGAGCGTCACCTCGCCCACCGGGACGTTCGGGAAATCGAACTGCCCGGCCGCGTCGGTCGTCAACGATGACCAGTAGCCGTTCTCGCCGGTCGCCGAGACCTGCGCGCCCGCGATCGGCTTTCCGATGAGCGCACCGCCGGATACGACCCGTCCGCTCAGGTCCACCGAACCCGGGGCGAGCGCCACCGCGGTCTCGTGCAGGAGCAGGCCGGCGGCCACCGCGAGGAGGACGACCCCGGCGGAGAGGAGCGCCACGAGAAGGGGGCGCGCCGAGCGGCGAGGACCCGCCGAGAGCGGCGGGAGCGGAGGATAAAGATGGGGCATGACCTCCCAGACGAACAGCGGCGGGGGGTCGCGGAGTCCGACCACCGGCACCGCCGCGGCGCAATGGGGGCACGCGACGTAGGAGGTCGCGTTCGGCTCGGGGATCGCCGCCAGCGTCCCCCCGCAGGCGGGGCACCGAAGCGTGACCGGAGTCCCGGGGTGCATCGACGACGACGACCGCGTCCCCGAATGATATCGTTGCGCCGGGCGCTGGCGAAGCCGCACCTTCGGCTCGCGGCGGTCGACGACGGTCCGTTCACCCGGCGGCACCGGTACGCCCCCGTGGTCGGCATCGTCGTCTCCCTCCCGGCGACGGTCGAAGCGATCGCGGTCTCGCGGGTCCGGGTCGACGGGCGCGACGCGACCGATCGGGTGGTCGCTCTGCTCCGTCAGCTGCCCCCGCTCGAGGGGGTTCGGGCGATCGTCGTGGACGGCATCGCGGTCGGCGGGTTCAATGTCCTCGACCTCGACCGCGTCGCGGGCGAGCTCCGGCGACCGGTCGTCTCGGTCACGCGGCGGTCGCCGGACTACCGTGCGATCGAGCGGGCGCTGCGCACCTACTTCCCCCGCGACGCGGAGCGTCGGTGGCGATTGATCCGCGCGCATCGACTGTTCCCGGTGCCGACCGGCGGGGCCCCGCTCTGGGCGACCGCCGTCGGCTGCACGCGGGCGGACGCCGTCGCCCTGCTCCGCCGGGCGGCCGAGCACGGGTACTGGCCGGAGCCGCTTCGGCTCGCCCACCTCATCGCGCGCGCCTCGGCCGAAGGATTTACGCGGAAGCGACCGTTCCGGCGACCGGGCCTGTAGCTTAGCCTGGACAAAGTACTGGCCTTCTAAGCCAGGTGTCTCGGGTTCAAAGGCCGCGTTCGTCCCCGCGGGCGGGCGGCGGAGAGTCCCGACAGGCCCACCCGAGCGGCGACTATCCGGCCGCCGGCTCCTGGGCGGCGACCTCGCGGGCGCACTTGTCGCAGAGGATCCCCCGGTGGCCGGGCGGGAGCGGGTCGCCGCAGAGCGGGCACGTCGCCCGGGAGTCGGCGGCGGCGAGGAGCTCTGCGACGCTCGAACGGAGCGCCGGGTTCGGCAGGGGAGCGAGCGGCTCCTCGTAGCCGCGGGCCCGCTCGCCGGGCGGGCGGAACGCCTCGAGGAGCGCCCGGTACACGCCTGTCCTCCGGTCGTAGCTCACGAGGCCGCGGGCCTTGAGCCCCTCGAGGGTGGAACTCGTCAGTTCGCGAACGCCCCCGAGCACGTGCGCGAGGTCGATCGCGGGGAGCCCGTTCGTCTCGAAGAGGACCTCGAGCGCGCGCGCGGCGAGGACCCCGGGCTCTTCGCGCCCCAGGTAGGCGTCCAGGCCGAACGCCGCGCGCGACGAGCGCCGGATGCGGCGCGAGAGCGGGAAGCGGCCGGCACGGACATCGGGGAGGAGCTGCCCGTCGACGAGGTCGAGCTCGAGCCGGGCGCGCCCGTCCTCTCCGTAGAGGAGCACGGCGACGGAGAGCGGCACGATTCCGTGGGTGCGGACGAAGCTCGCGAGCCCGGTCCACGGGAGGAGGCCCGGGCGGAGGGGTTCGGAGTCGGCGCGCGCCGGCGAGGTGTCGTCGACCTGCGAGCGTGGGTGGTAGTGCTCCCGTAGGTTGAGCCGGGCGATGTACCGCTCCGGCTCGGCCCCGCCCTGGAGGGGGACCAGGAGGGCCGCGCCGTCCGCGGTGAAGTCGATCGACCGGAACGGCGGGACGTACTCCCAGACCGCCCCGGCGGGCGGGGGATGGTCGAGGGTGAGCGTGAGCCGCTCGAGCGGGACCGAGACGTCCGCGAGCGCGTGGAGGATCGTCGGGAACCCGCGGCCGTCGGCCTCGGTCTCGAACGGCGCGATCCGCGGCCGGCGCTGGGCGAGGTATTCGTCGACCGCCCGCTGGAGCGCGGCACGGGAGTAGTCATCGTGCGCCCCGCGCGGCTCGCGCTCGGCGAGCGCATCGAGGTCAGAAGGAGTGGCGAGCGGCACTCGGTGGCCTCTCCGCGAGAAGATGCTCGTACAGGGAGATAAACCGGTGGGCGGTCGCATCGATCGAGGCGCTCGCCCGGACGAACTCGAGCGCCCGGCGCGCCAGGGCGGCCCGCTCGGCGCCGTCGTCGAGGAGCTCGCCCATGAGCCGCGCGATCGCCGCCGGGTCGAGCGGGTCGACCAGCCGTCCCGTGACCCAGTCGTGGACGACATCGGCGGGTCCGCCGACCGACGAGGCGAGGCATGCCGCCCCGCACGCCATCGCCTCCAGCACCGCGACGGACGACGTGTCCGAGGTCGACGGGAGGACGAAGAGGTCGCTCTGGGCGAGCAGGGACGCCTTCTCCTCCTCGGCGACCGGCCCGACGTACCGCGTCCGGCGCGCGAGCGCCGGGCGCGCGCGGATCCGCTCCGCGACCGCGTCGGCCTCGGGGCCGGACCCCGCCACGATCGCATTGACGTCCCGGACCGCCACCGTCCGCTCGACCGCGTCGAGGAACCGATGGACGCCTTTGTCCGCCGTCAGGCGGCCGAGGAACGTCACGATCGGGCCGCTCGGGAGACCGCACCGCTCCCGCCAGGACGGGGTGGCGATCCCCGGGTGGAACCGCTCGATCTCGATCCCGTTCGGGATCACCTCCACGGGCGTGCGGAACGGCTTGCGGGCGGCCGACTCCAGCGCCGCGCGGGCCGAATCGGTCGGCGCGGTCGCCGCGTCGCACCGCCAGTAAATGCCGAGCGTCCAGACCCAGGCGGCGCGGAAGAAGACCGCCGCGAGGGCGCGGGGCCGGAAGCTCTTGCGCATCTCCCAGACGTTCGTGTGGAACGTCCCCACGAGCGGCTTCTCGAAATAGCGGGAGGCGAGGAACCCGGCGTTCCCGAGCATCCCGGGCGTATGGACGTGGATCACGTCGACGTCCTGGAGGTGCTGGCCGCGGAGCTGCGCGAACGGGAAGAATCCCCAACGGTACTCGCCGTAGACCGGGACCGGGAGCGAACGGACGCGCACCACCGGAATGCCGCCGATCTCCTCCGTGAACGGCGGCGCGCCCTTGACCGGGTGCGGGGCGAAGACGCGGACCCCGTGGCCGGCGCGGTGGAGGGCCCGCGCGAGGCCGCTCACGACCGTCGCGACCCCGTCGTGGGTCGGCGGGTAGCTCTCGGTGAAGAACGCGACGTCCATCGACGACCCGCGCTCAGCTCACGTTCGTGAAGCCGCGCTGCAGCCGGTGCAGGTCGTTCGCCGAGAGGGTCTGCGGGTCGACGCTCGCGACCGCGACGGAAGCGGTGCGGTTCACCTGCCCTGTGAGCCACGTCACGAACCGGAGCGTCGGCTCGATCCCGAACTCCGTGACGAGGAACTCGACCGCGTCCAGGTAGACGAGGGCGCCGCCGTCGGCCTCCATCGCCGTCCGAAGACGGCCGCCGATCTCGCCGGGGGTCGGTCCACGGTCGTCGGGGCCGCCCGCGGCGGCGGTCGACCCGAGCCGGATCACGTCGACGCGGTCGGACGGGACCCCGTTCATTTCCGGCGGGTGCAGCGAGACCACGGCGATCCGGGCGTACCGCGTCGCGTGCCGACGCAGGAGCTCGAGGGCGCGTTCGGGCCGCTCCTCGCGGATGAGATAGGAGGAACCGAAGACGACGGGCGGAGACGCCGGGGGAGGCGGCGGTGGGGCGGAGCGTGCCGCCTCGGCCCAGACCGTGCGCGGTGGAGGGGCGAGGACGCTCCGTCGCTTGAACGCGACCTCCTCGGGGACGCGCGCAAGGCGGCTCTCGATGAGCCAGCGGAGCTCCTGGGCGGTGTGGCCGCGGGACGCGTGCTGGAGGATCTCCTTGAGCGCGTCGCGGAGCCCGTCGCCGAACCCCTGCGCGTACGCCTCGGCGAACCCCTCGTCCGGCGGGGGGCGGCGCGGGACCGATTCGCGGTCCGGGGCGGGGTCGCTCACGCTCGGGCGGGTTCCGCCGCGACCGACTCGCGGACGACCGCGGGGCTCCGCTCCGCGCCCTGGCGCGGCTTGCGGTGCGCGTCGTCGCGCGGCGAGAACTTGTAGCCGTAGTGGATCACACCGGAGCGGCCCTCCTCGCGCAGCTTGCGGAACGTGGCGCGTACCAGCAGTCCGATCCGCGCCTCCGCGGGTTCGATGTCCACCACCTGCCCCGTGAGCGTCGGTCCCTCGGTCGTGCGGACCATCGCGAGCACGTACGGGACCTGCATCTCGAACCCCTCGGCGGCGTCGTGCACGATGGCGAACGTCACCACCTCGCCGTCCCCGGAGAGCTGGAACGGCTCCATCCGGCCGATCGACGAGCGGTGCTTCGCGCACGTCGGGCAGACCGAGCGCGGCGGGAAGTAGACGGTCTTGCACGTCGCGCACCGGCAGCCCCCGAGGTTGTAGCGTCGCGGCGCCTCGCGCCAGAATCGAGCGATCGTCACGGCCGCTCCTAGTTCACCCGCTCCAAGATATGGACCACGCTCGTCGCGCCGGTGCCGCCGACATCGTGGGCGAGCCCGACCGTGGCGCCGTCCTGCTGCCGTCCTTCTGCCTCGCCCCGGAGCTGACGGACGAGCTCGACGACCTGGGCGACGCCCACCGCCCCGAACGGCCGGCCCTGCGCCTTGAGCCCGCCCGAGGTGTTGACCGCGAGCCGCTTCCCCGGCATCACGCCGCCGTCCTGGAACATCCCGCGCGCGCCGCCCTTCGGGGCGAGCCCGAGGTCCTCGAGCGCGATCAGCCCGGCGATAGTGTAGGCGTCATGGATCTCCGCGACCTGGACCTGCTTCGGCGCCCGCCGCGCGTGGGCGAACGCCCGCTTCGCCGCGACCACGGTCGAGTCGAGGGTCGTGAGCTCCCGCCGGTGCTGGAGCGCCATCGTGTCGCAGGCGACCTCGCTCGCGGCGATGCGGATCGGCGTGTCGGTGAACTTCCGCGCGCGCTCGAGCGGACCGAGGACGACGGTCGCCGCGCCGTCGCTCAACGGCGCGCAGTCGAAGACGCCCAGCGGTTCGGCGACCGGGGGCGCGTTCAGCACCTGCTCGACGGTCAGTCGGTTCCGGAAGTGAGCGTTCGGGTTCTTCGAGCCCATCTCGTGCGCGTGCACGGCGACGCTCGCGAGCTCCTCGCGCGTCGTCCCGTGGTCGTGCATGTGCCGTCGCGCGACCATCGCCCAGAGCCCGGCGAGCGTCGCGCCGAAGACGGCCTCCCACTCGTGGTCGGCGGTCGCGGCGACGACGCGCTGCGCCTCCTCCTCGGGGACATCGGTGAGCTTCTCGGCGCCGCCGACGACCACGAAATCGTGCGCCCCGCTCGCGACCGCGAGGTACCCCTCGTGGAGCGCGACGGCGCCCGACGCACCACCGGCCTCCACGCGGACCGCCGGGAGGTGGTGGCCGCCGAGTCCGGCGTAGTCGACGATGAGCGGGGCGATGTGCTCCTGGCTGATCAGCGACCCGCTCGCCATGTTCCCCAGGTACAGGGCGCCCAGGTCGGAGCTCGAGAGCTTGGCGTTGACGAGCGCCTCCAGTCCGGCCTCGATGCCGATCTCGCGGAACGACCGGTCCCACAGCTCGCCGAACCGCGTCATGCCGACCCCGAGGACCGCGACCTCGCGCACGGCTCAATCGTCCGCCATGGTGATCTTGTTGCGGAACTTCGCGTAGACGGCGTACGGCACCTCGACGCCGTTCTCCAGGAACTCGGAGACCGGTGGGCCGTGGCCGCGGTCGAAGCCCGTGATCGCGTCGGTCGTCTCCGCGTCGAACGCGTCCGACCCCGCTCCGCTCCCGTAGCCGACCATGAGGATCCGCTCGTCCGGTTTCGCCACGTCGAGGACGTTCGCGAGGCCGATGAGCGCCGCCCCGGAGTAGGTGTTGCCGATGTACGGCGTGACGAGACCGTAGCGCATCTGCTCGTCCGTGAAGCCGAGCTGCTTTCCGACGCGCTGGGGGAACTTGCCGTTCGGCTGGTGGAAGACCACGTGGGCGTAGTCCTTCGGCTCGGTCCCGGCTCGTTCCATCATCCGGTGGGCGCACTCGGTGACGTGACGGAAGTAGGCGGGCTCCCCGGTGAAGCGGCCGCTGTGGCTCGGGTACCGCTGGCCCTCCCGGCGCCAGAAGTCGGGCGTGTCGGTGGTGTACGACAAGGTGCCGTTGATCTTCGCGATGACGTTGTCGCGGCCGATGACGAAGGCCGCACCGCCCGCGCTCGCGGAGTACTCGAGGGCATCGCCCGGCGCTCCCTGCGAGGTGTCGCTTCCGATCGCCACGCCGTACTTCACCATCCCGCTCCCGACAAGCCCGAGGCACGTCTGGATCGCGGCGGTCCCCGCCTTGCACGCGAACTCGAAATCGGCCGCGGTGAGGTTCGGCGTCGCTCCGACGGCCTGCGCGACCACCGTCGCGGTCGGTTTCACCGCGTACGGGTGCGACTCGCTGCCGACGTAGAGGGCGCCGATCTCCTGGGGGTCGATCTTCCCCCGGGCGAGCGCGATCCGCAGCGCTTCGGTGCTGATGGTGATCGTATCCTCGTCCGGCGCCGGTACGCTCTTCCGCTTCACGTTGAGGCCCTGGCCCATCGCCGCGCCGTCGGTGCCCCACACCCGGCCGATCTCGTCCGGGGTGATCCGGTACCTCGGGACGTACGCGCCGTAGCTCACGATCCCTGCGTCCATGCCTCGGTGCCCTCCTACATCTCCTCGAGCCGCTCCAGCACCGCCGGGGCGCGGAGGGGCGTCGTGAGGAGCGGGATGTTCTCGACCTCGCTCAGCCGGACGGCGAGCGCGTCGACCCGACCGGGGTTCGCGAAGACGACCGCCGCCGGCTTGAGCGGATGGGCGCGGATCGCCACCATCGGCGAGCGGCCGTACTTGACGTTGGCGAAGATGAGCGCCCGCTGCGTCGACCAGCCGTACACCTCGACGAAGTGGGAGGCGTCGATGGAGAGGATCGCCCGCGGCGCATCGAGGATCGTGTAGCCGTGGACGTCCCGGTGCAGGTCGACCCGGCTCACGGGGTGGGCGTCCAGCGATTCGGCGAGCGATTTGAGCGGGATCGCGATCGCGAACTCGCGGAGCCCAAGGATCCCCTCGGAGTGACCCTTCCCGCCGAGCCGCGCGCCGACCTTGTGCCCGTTCCGCGCATCGACCTCGACGAGCGCCTCGACGTACTTCCGGACGAACGTGGCCCCGGGGCTCGCCCGCCGCTCCGACTCGTAGTCGGAGACGACGCTCGGCACCGTCGCGAGCTGCCGCGCGAGGTCGCGCTGGGAGATGCCGAAATCCTCCCGCCACTTGCGGAGGGTCCGGCCCGGATGCGGCGAGAGCACGACCTCGCCGG
Source organism: Thermoplasmata archaeon (assembly GCA_035656255.1). Taxonomy (GTDB): domain Archaea; phylum Thermoplasmatota; class Thermoplasmata; order Lutacidiplasmatales; family UBA184; genus Lutacidiplasma. Next base: position 144,286 of record DASRSV010000020.1, on the reverse strand, counting down.
CGATCTTCTCCTTGAGCTCGGCCTCCACGGCGCCGAGGACGAGGGCCGCGCTATAAAGCATTGATTCTGCATGTCGTTCGGGAGGTTCGACATCCATCGATGGGCACCGCGCGGCCGGTGGTCGGGAGTGGACCGGGCGAGAGGTTCCGGCGGCCGGGGGTCGCCCGGCCCGCCCTTTGAACTCGCGGCCTCTACCTTGCCAAGGTAGCGATCTTCCGCTGATCTACCGGCCCACGCCGACGGAACGAGAGGGTGCAGGCGATAACGGTTGGGGACGGCGAGAACCGGGCGACCCCCTCGGCGCCCGGCCGAGGTGGGACGCCTCCACCTCAACTATTATGCGCCGAGCGGTTCCACCGACCTCGATGCCCGAGAGCGACGGCGGCGGCGAGCCGATCGACGTTCTCATCAAGGGCACGCGCGACCTCCTCCGGCCCGAGGAGATCGTCCGCGAAGCGACCCGCGATATCGTCAAGGAGGAGATCCGCCGCCACCTCGAGAAGACCCTCCACGAGGACCCGAAGCTCGCGCGCGACCTCAAGGACGCCGTCCGCGCGCTGCTCGAGGCGCGGGCGATGGAGTACGCGGCGCTCCTCCGGGTCGGGACGTGCACCGCGCGGCTCGGCATCGCGGCCGTCCCCCCCGAGATCCGCACCGCCCTCACGAAGGACGTCGTCGAGCTCATCAGCAAGGAGCTCGGGCAGATCGTGGAGAAGTCACTGTAACCGATGACGCTCGGCGCGGACCAGGTCCGCATCTACGAGATCAAGCGGGTCGACGTCGAGGGCGCGATCGTCATCGATGGCTTCCCGTCGGTCGGGCTCGTGAGCTCGATCGTCGCGAACTACCTCATCGACACGCTCGAGATGGAGCAGATCGGGATCGTTGAGTCACCGGCGTTCCCGACCGTCTCCCTCGTCCGCGGAGGGAACCCCCAGCATCCGGTGCGGATCTACGCGGGCCACCCCCCGGCGGACCGGGCCGGCCGAGTCGCCGACAAGATCGTCGCCTTCGTCTCCGAGTTCCACCCGGCGCCGAACATCATCCACCCGCTCGCGACGTCGATCCTCGACTGGGTCCAGGAGCAGAGGTGCGGGCTGCTCGTCTCGCCCGAGGGGCTAGTGGTCGAGCGGCCGCCGGGCGATCGTGCGAAGACCCGTGCCTCGACCCTCGCCGATGTCAAGGTCTACGGCGTCGCGAGCACGCGGAAGGCGCGCGACCTCTACATCGAGCCGAACATGAGCCCGTTCACCGAGGGGGTCATCACCGGGATCGCCGGGGTCCTCCTCAACGAGGGCCGCCGCCGCGGGTTCGACGTCCTCACGTTCCTCGCCGAAGCCCAAGCCGAGTATCCGGACGCCCGCGCCGCGGCGAAGGTGATTGAGACGATCAACCGGATCCTGCTGCGGAACCCGCTCGACCCCGTGCCGCTCTACCACGAGGCGGAGCGGATCGAGCAGCAGCTCCTCACGATCCAGCGCCACGCCGCCGAGAAGGGCCACGCGGAGCGGCCGCCTGTCGCTTCGACGCCGATGTACCGGTAGACCGCGTCCCCGGGACGCGGCGGGCCGCCGTCTCGGGAAGGCGCGCGATCAGCTCGCGCACCCCCTCGACGAGCGCGTCCACGTCGTCGTTGGTGTTGTAGAGATAGAACGACGCGCGGACGTTGCCGACGAGCCCTCGCCGGTCGTACCAGGAGTGTACGCAGTGGCGACCCGATCGGACGAGCACGCGATGGCCCGTGTCGAGGAACAGCGCCGCATCGTGGGGATCGATCCCGTCGATCGAGAACGCGAGGATGCTCGGCCGGTCCGCGGGGGAGGCCGGGCCGAGGATCCGAATTCGAGGCTCGCCGGCGAGCCCGGAGGTCGCGCGGGCGTTGAGATCCGCATCGTGCGACCGGACGGCGTCGCGTCCGACGCGCTCCAGCATCTCGACCCCGGCCGTTGCTCCGAGAACGCCCGCGTAGTTCTGCAAACCGGCCTCGAACCGGTGGGGCGGGGGGCGGAGCGCGTGGTCGGTGAGGGTCGTCCACTCCACCGTCTCCCCTCCGACGATGAGGGGGCGGAGCCGCGCGAGCACCTCGGGAGTCGACGCGAGAAGGCCGGTCCCGCTCGGGCCGAGCATCTTGTGCAGCGACAGCGCGTAGTAGTCCGCTCCGAGGCGACCGAGATCGACCCGCTCGTGCGGCGCCGCCTGGCATCCGTCGACGAGAAGCTCACCCCCCGCCGCATGGGCCGCTTCGGCGATCTCCCGGATGGGGAGCGAGCGGCCATCGAGGTTCGATGTCTGGAACAGGCTCACGAGCCGGACGGGCCGAGCGAGGACCCGCTCCAGCGCCGGCCGGTCGAACCCCCCTCCGTCGGGGAGATCCAGGATCTCCACCACGATTCCTCGCTCGCGGGCCAGCCGTTGCCAGAGGACGAGGTTCGAGTTGTGCTCCTGGTCCGTGATCACGACCCGGTCGCCGCGGTTCCATCCGATCCCCTGACCGACGAGGTTGATCGCTTCCGTCGCGTTCCGCAGGAACACGATCCCGGCCGGGTCGGCGGCGCCGAGGAATCGCGCGAACGTCTCGCGCGCCGACTCGTACCGGTGACCGACCTCCTCCGCGAACCGATGCAGGCTGCGGCCCGCGCACCCCGGGTACTCCCGGTAATACTCCTCCATCGCCGCGAGCACGGCGCGGGGCACGAGCGACATGCAGGCCGAATCGAGGTACGCCGGCGGGCCGACCCCGTCCCGCGGTTCCAGCGCGGGGAACTCGCTCCGGACCGCGGCCCAGTCGGTCACGAGCCGCTCCGCTGGAGGGCGTCGACCGACGCGAGCAAGAGCGCCGCGCCGTTCACGAGGGCGGACTCCGGGGGAGCGAAGCGGGCCGAGTGGATCGACTCCGAGCGCCCGGGCGCGCCGACCCCGAGGAAGAAGAACGCCCCCGGGACCTTTTCGAGGTAGCGCGAGAAATCCTCCGCGCCCATGACGGGGGCGTCGACCTCGACCATCCGTTCACGGCCGAATTCGACCCCGAGGGCGTCGACGAGACGGGCCGTCGTCGGCGGGTCGTTCACGGTCACGGGGTACCCCCGCTCGTACCGTATCCGGGCCCGCGCACCCGAGCTCGCGGCGACGAGGCGCACGCGGCGCCGGAGCGCCGCTTCGATCTTGTCCCGGGTGATCGGGCGGACGGTCCGTACGGAACCCTCGAAGTCGACCGAGTCGGGCAGGATGTTGTGGCGGGTCCCGCCGTGAATCATCCCGACCGATACGACGACGGGGTCGCGCGGGTCGCGCATCCGGCTCACGAGCGCCTGGAGCGAGGTGATCACCTCGGACGCGGCGAGCACGGCGTCGGTGGCGAGGTGGGGGTAGCCGGCGTGACCGCCCGCCCCGCGGATCTGGATGATGAAGTGGTCGGCCGCGGCCATGAACGGGCCGGCGCGCCAGCCGATCGAGCCGAGCGGGAACTCGGGCGCGACGTGCTGGCCGACCACGAAGTCGACCTTCGGGTCGCGCAGCGCCCCCTTCTCGATGAGCGGGCCGGCCCCGCCCGCCCGACCATCCTCCTCGGCCGGCTGGAAGAGGAGCTTCACGGGTCCGCCGAGTCGGCGGCCGTCGCGTCGGAGGGCCGCCGCGGCCCCGAGCAGGGCGCTCAGGTGGACGTCGTGCCCGCAGGCGTGCATCCGCCCGGGGAATCGGGAAGCGAACGGCAGCCCCGTCGCTTCGGTGACCGGAAGTCCGTCCATGTCGGCACGCAGCGCGACGACCGGTCCGGGGCGATCGCCGCCGATGAGCGCGACCACGCCCTGCATGTCCGAGAACGTTCGGAACGGGATCCCCAGGCCCGAGAGCGCCTGGACGACCTTCTGGCGCGTCCGGTGCTCCTCGTTCGAGAGTTCGGGTTCCCGATGAAAGGCCGAGCGCCACGCCCGCATCGCGGGAAGCTGCCGCCGCGCCTCGCGGACGTACTGCCCCCGAGCGGAACTCACGGCGTCTCAACCCCGAGAGCGTATAAGACGCGGGACCTTGGGGGGCCGCGCCGTCGTTCCCGGGCCGCCCCCGCGGCGGAGGGGCGGCCGCGTCTCGGCGTGCAAAAAGCGACACTTATTATAGTAATGCTGGCTTACCACTAGCAGAACTCGAGCCGGGCTCCGAGCGATCGCGACCCGGCCCAGGAGAGCAATCGCATGGCGAAGATCATCGGAATCGACCTCGGAACCAGCAACTCGGCGGCCGCCGTCCTCGAGGGCGGCCGTCCGGCGATCATCCCGAGCGCCGAGGGGACGACCGTCGGCGGCGGGAAGGCGTTCCCCTCGTACGTGGCCTTCACGAAGGACGGCCAGCTCCTCGTCGGAGAGCCGGCCCGGCGTCAGGCCGTGTCGAACCCGGAGGGCACCGTCACCGCGTTCAAGCGGAAGATGGGGACCGACTACAAGTATCGGGTCCACGGCAAGGAGTACACTCCGCAGCAGCTCTCCGCCTACCTCCTCCAGAAGATCAAGCGCGACGCCGAGGCGTTCCTCGGCGAAAAGGTCGACAAGGCCGTCATCACCGTTCCCGCCTACTTCAACGACAACCAGCGTCAGGCCACGAAGGACGCGGGGGCGATCGCCGGGCTCGACGTCACCCGCATCATCAACGAGCCGACCGCGGCGTCGCTCGCCTACGGCCTCGACAAGGCGGGGAAGTCGCAGAAGATCCTCGTCTTCGACCTGGGCGGCGGGACGCTCGACGTCACGATCATGGAGTTCGGGGAGGGGGTCTTCGAGGTCCTCTCGACGAGCGGCGACACCCAGCTCGGCGGCACCGACATGGACGCCGCCGTGACCGAGTACATCGCCGCGGAGTTCCAGAAGGAGAGCGGCGTCGACATCCGCAAGGACAAGATGGCGATGCAGCGGGTCCGGGACGCCGCGGAGAAGGCGAAGATCGAGCTCTCCTCGACCCTCGACACGCAGGTCAACCTCCCGTTCCTCACCGCCACGCAGGACGGCCCGAAGCATCTCGCGCTGACCCTCACCCGCGCGAAGGTCGAGGAGCTCGTCCGGCCGATCGTCGACCGGTGCCGCGCGCCGGTCGACCAGGCGGTCAAGGACGCGAAGCTGTCGAAGGATCAGATCGACCGCATCGTCCCGGTCGGCGGCCCGACCCGGATGCCGATCGTTCAGAAGCTGCTCGAGACGGCCGTCGGTCGCCCGATCGAGCGCGGCGTCGACCCGATGGAGTGCGTCGCGCTCGGCGCGGCGATCCAGGGCGGCGTGCTCGCGGGCGAGGTCAAGGACGTCCTCCTGCTCGACGTGACGCCCCTCTCGCTCGGCGTCGAGACGCTCGGGGGCGTCTTCACGGGCCTCATCGAGCGGAACACGACGATCCCGACCCGGAAAAGCCAGATCTTCACGACCGCCGCCGACAGCCAGAGCGCCGTCGAGATCAAGGTCTTCCAGGGGGAGCGGCCGATCGCGAACGACAACGTCGCGCTCGGGACGTTCATGCTCACCGGGATCCCGCCGGCGCCCCGCGGAACGCCGCAGGTCGAGGTCTCGTTCGACATCGACGCGAACGGGATCCTCAACGTTTCCGCGAAGGACCTCGCGACGGGCAAGAAGCAGGGGATCACGATCTCGGCGAGCAACAAGCTCTCGAAGGAGGAGGTCCAGAAGCTCCTCAAGCAGGCCGAGGAGTTCGCCGAGCAGGACCGCCAGCGGGCCGAGGCGGTCGACGTCCGCAACCGGGCCGAGGCGCTCACCTACGAGGCGGAGCGGGTCCTGACCGACGGGAAGGAGAAGATCGCCGAGGCGGACGCGCAGGAGGTCCGTGAGCGGATCACGGCCCTTCGCTCGGTGCTGGACGGCAAGGACTCCGCGGCCGTGAAGACGAAGTCCGACGAGCTCACTCAGTCGCTCCACAAGGTCGCCACGAAGATGTACGAGGCCGCGCGGTCGAGCCAGGGCGGGGGCGAGCCGCCGTCCGCGGGCGAGGCGTCGACCCCGACCGGCCCCGGCCCATCCTCCACCTCCGGCGGGCCCGTCGACGCCGACTTCAAGGTCGTCGACAAGGAGCCCGGCGAAGAGAAGGGCGGGTCCAACTAGGCGCGGGCCGCGAGCGCGGAGCCCGCGCCGCCTAGCCCGACGCGCCCGTGGGCCAGCGAAGTCCCATCGGTCCGGTATACCGAACGTCGGGGCGGATCAGCCGGTTCTCGGAAGCCTGTTCGAGGGCGTGGGCCGTCCACCCGGTCGTTCGGGCCAGAGCGAACGTCGGGGTGAACAGTTCCGGCGGGAGTCCCGCCGCCTCGAGCACGACGGCACTGTAGTACTCGACGTTCGTGAACAGGCGAGCGGTCGGCTTGGCCCGGCGAAGCGCCGCGAGCGCGACCTGCTCCACGCGTTCGGCGAGGGCCAATCGCTCGGGTCTCGCTACCTGCCGGGCCACGTCATGGAGGATCAGGCCGCGCGGGTCGTCCGTCTTGTACGCCCGGTGGCCAAACCCGTACAGGAGCTCCTTCCGGGCGAGGCGATCCGCGACCCACTCCTCCGCTCGGTCGGCGGGACCGACCGCGTCGAGCATCTCCGAGACCCGGGAAGGTGCCCCCCCGTGGAGCGGTCCCTTGAGCGCCGCGAGGGCCGCGGTCGCGGCGGCGAACAGGTCGCTGTTCGTGGAGATCGTGACGCGGAGCGCGAAGGTCGAGGCGTTCATCCCGTGGTCCGCAAGGAGGTTGAAGTACGTCGCTAGGGCCGCGGCCGCGGCGGGGGCCGGCCGTTCTCCCCGGAGCATCCAGAGGTAGTTCGCGACGTGGCCCAGCTCGGGATCGGGGGGCACAGGGGCGGAGCCGCGGCTCCGCCGGACGAATCGCGCGAGGAGCGTCGGAGCCCGAGCGATCAGGTCGTACCCCTGCTCGAGCGTCGGCGGGTATCGGGTACGCCCGTTCCCCAGCGCGGAGACGACCGTCCGGAGGGCCTCGATCGGCGGGGTGGCGGGGTCGAGCGCGTCGACGACGCGATCGGCTTCCGGCGGCGGGGACCTCCGATGCGCGAGCTCCGTCGTGAGTTCCCGGGGAGGATGCTCCGAAGGCGGCGTCCCGAAGAGCAGCAGATACGCCACCGATTCGTACGGGGCGCGCTCGGCAAGCTCGCGGATGTCGTAGCCGCGGTAGATGAGGCCGCCCGTCTCGCCCTGGACGAGGCTGATCGACGAGTCTCCGATGATCACGTCCTCGAGGCCCTTTTGCGCGGTGTACATCGCGGTGCGGCCGCGCGAATCGGCCGTCGACCCATAACCTCCCCCGGCCTCGCGCCTTCGCCGGCAACTGTTATCGGGGGCGGTCCGCGTCGCGGCGCCGATGAGCGCGCCCCCGGCGACCGTCCTCGAGCGGCTCGTTTCGCAGCGGGTCGCGTTGCGTCTGAAGGACAGCCGACGGATCGAGGGCCGGCTCGTGGCCGTCGACGAGCACCTCAACATGGTGATCGAGGAGACGGAGGAGGCGACCGCGACCGTCCGCCGCCGGCTCGGCCGGGTCATCCTCCGCGGTTCCAATGTCGCGAGCCTGCACTCCGTGGGCGGCGTGCCTCCGGGCGCGGGCTAGCCCGTCGGGAGCGCGCGTGCCCCCAGCGAAACCGAGGCGGCTCAAGGCCGAAGAGGTCCGCCTGCTCCTGCAGCTGGCGGTCGCGGGTGCCGCTGACTCGCCGGTCGCCCGTTCTTCGCGGGAGGTAGGCCGCGAGCTCGGGGTGAGCCAGCAGGCGGCCGACCGATACCTCATCGCCCTCGACGAGCGAGGGCTCGTCACCCGCACGCTCGCCCAGCGACGGCAGCGGATCGCGGTCACGCCCGCCGGGCTGGAGCTGCTCCGCGCGGAGTACGAGACGTTCCGCCGGATCTTCCAGGGTCCGGCCGTCGTGCGATTCCAAGGCACCGTCGTCTCGGGTCTGGGCGAAGGGCGGTACTATCTCAGTCAGCCCGGATACATGGTCCAGTTCGCGGAACGCCTCGGGTACTCGCCGTACCCGGGCACGCTGAACATCAAGCTCGGGGCCGGCGACCTCGCTCGCCTCGGGACCGTGCGCCGCGGCCACGGGGTCCGGATCGACGGCTTCAAGTCCGGCGACCGCACCTTCGGCGGAGCGACGTGCTTCCCGGCCCGGCTCTCCGGCCGGGAGTGCCATGCGATCGTCCCGGACCGGACCCACCACCAGGACGTCGTCGAGTTCATCGCGCGCGAGTACCTGCGCGAGGCGCTCGGCGTCAAGGACTGCGCTCCGATCGACGTAGAGATTCGGGAGGCGTAGCGGCGTGGAGTCGGTCGCCCGCACCGTCGCGCGCGACCGGCGTCCGACGCCGGGAGGACCGGAGAGCGCCGACCGGTACGTCAATCTGTGGACCGAGGCCGAGTCGATCGGAACCGAGCGGATTCCGGCGTTCGTCCTGATCCTCCGTACCCGGGGGTGCTACTGGGCCGACGTGAAGGGCTGCTCGATGTGTGGCTATGCCAAGGACACTCTCGGTCGCTCGGCGACGCCCGAGGAGCTCGCGCGCCAGGTCGAGCGGGCTCTCGCGCGGTACCGCGACGAGCCGTACGTGAAGATCTATACCTCGGGGAGCTTCCTCGACGACCGCGAGGTCGACCCGTCGAGCCGGGTGGCGGTCGTCCGGTCGTTTGCGGGTCGCGCGCGTCGTCTGCTGATCGAGACCCTGCCCGAGTTCGCGACCGGCGACAACATTGGGCCGCTCCGGGAGGCGTTTGCCGGCGACCTGGAGGTGGCGCTCGGTCTGGAATCGACCCAGGAGCCCGTGCTCCGGCGACTCATCAACAAGAACGCGCCGCCGAGCCAGTACCTCGAGGCCGCCGACCGCCTGCGGACGCTCGGAGCGCATCCGAAAGCGTACCTCCTCCTGAAGCCGCCGTACCTGACCGAACGCGAGTCGGTCGAGGACCTGGTCGAATCGGTCCGGGTGGCCCACGGGCGGTTCGAAACGATCTCGGTAAACCCGGTGCACATCCAGAACGGCACCGTCGTCGAGTGGCTGTTCCGCCGCCACCGGTACCGACCGCCGTGGCTTTGGAGCCTGGTCGAAGCGATGCGGCGTGGCGCCGAACTGCGCGGCGCCGCCCGGCTCGTCACGTTCCCGACCGCCGGAGGCCGTCCCCGCGGACCGCACAACTGCGGCCGGTGCGACGCCCGAGTGCTCGCCGCCCTCGAGGCCGCTTCGCTCGACCAACGGTTCGAGGGCCTCGACGGGCTCTCGTGCGAGTGCCGTGCGGTGTGGGAGCGGTCGGGGGCGATGGAGGCCCTCGGGGTCGAGGCGTGACCGCCGGTCCGCGACTGCCCTCCCACGCCCGGACGACGATCGAGCGGTTCCTCGCGGCGCACGTGCGCGACGCGCGGGCCGACGGGGCCGTGGTCGGTCTGAGCGGTGGGATCGACTCCGCGGTCGTCGCTCGGCTCGCCCACGACGCCCTCGGCGCGGAACGGGTCACGGGCGTCCTCATGCCGGACGCGGCGTATCCCGCGCCCCTCCTCCGCGAGACGGAGGAGTACGCGGCGGCGCTCGGGATCCGCACGGTCGTCCGCCCGATCACGGAGGTCGAGGCGGCGTTCCATGCGCTGCAGCCGGAGCTCAGCGACCGCGTGGCGGTCGGGAACGTGAAGGCCCGGATCCGGATGATCGTGATCTACGGCGAGGCCCGGGGCCGGAACGCGCTCGTGCTCGGGACGGGGAACAAGTCGGAGCTGCTCATGGGGTACTACACGAAGTGGGGCGACGGGGGGGTCGACGTGCTGCCGCTCGGCGACCTCTACAAGACGCAGATCCGCGAGCTGGCGCGGGAGCTCGGCCTCCCGGAGGCGATCCTCGCGCGCCCACCGACCGCCGGGCTGTGGGAAGGGCAGACGGACGAGGAGGAGCTCGGGGTCACGTACGAACGGCTCGACCGGATCCTCCTCGGTCTCGAGGAGCTCCGCACCGAATCCGAGGTCGCGCAGCGATGGGGGATCGACGAGTCGGTCGTGCGCGAGGTCGTCCGGCGGATCCACGTAACGCGCCACAAGCGGCGGCTGCCGCCGATCCCGAAGATCGGGCTCCGGACGGTCGGCCTGGACTGGAGGGAATGAGCGGTCGGACGCCGGGGGGAGCGCCGTCCGCCCGAGGACGAACCCTTTTGGTCCTCCCTCGCTCACCGCGGACGAAACCGTCGCCACCCAACTGCGACAGCTGAACCGATGGACCGCGAAACGTACCGCCGCCTATCCGACGCCCTCGTGAACTACGCCGACATCCAACGCATCGCCGAGGCCGAGGGACGGGACCCCGAGCTGCTCTTCGTGATCTACACCCACCGTGTGAGCCGCGACGCCACCCGCCGCTTCTACGTGGTGAAGCGCCAGGTCCCGCGGCTGGCGGGGCAGTGGCGCCACGGCAAGTCGATGCTCGACATCGCGCGGGAGTGGAAGTTCCCGCCGGTCCTGATGGGTCAGATGCTCCTGCAGGAGCTCAAGATCCCCCGGAAGAAGGTCTGGGGGACGTTCCTGAACCCGGAGTCCGCCCCCGACGCGCGGCTCCGCCGCGAGGTCGTCCACCTGCTCGAGCACGACCAGGTGTACTCCCCCCAGGGAATGGAGCTCCAGCGGGAGCGGGGCCGCCGGGGCGAAGAGCGGCTCTACGGCTGGCTCGAGCAGCACGGGATCGCCTACCGGACCGAAAAGGACCTCCGCGGGAAGTACACGAAGACCCCCGACGCGCTCCTCGACCACCCCATCATCTTCTACGGCCAGAAGCTCAAGTGGATCGAGTCGAAGGCGAACTTCGGAGACGACGTCGAGCTCCGCAAGAACCTGCGCCGGCAGCTCGGACCGTACACCGAGCTGTTCGGGGAGGGCGCGGTCGTCTACTGGTACGGGTACGTCGACGGGGCGGACTCGCCGCCGGGGATTCTCCTTTGGGACGGACCGACGATCGAGTCGATCACGCCGACGGTACAACCTCCGCCGGCGTCCGTTCCCGCTGCATCCCCGTTGCCAGGTCACGCTCGACGATGACCCCCTTGGCCCGCTCCGCGGGCCCGAGGATCAGGGCGCGACGTGCGCGCTGCCGCGCGGCGTCCTTGAGCTGACGCGAGAGCGTGCGGCCCATGAGGTCGCAGGTGGCGGAGACGCCGGCGCGACGGAGCCGCTCGACCCAGGCGAACGCTTCGGCCCGGTCCTCGGCCGTCACCGCCGCCACGAACGTGTCGAGCGGCGGCTCGCCTTCCGGCCACGTGCCGTGCGCCCGCAGGAGGAGCTCGAGCGTGATGTCACCGATCGCGACCCCGCACGCCGGGGTCGGCGGCCCGCCGAACAGTCCGATCAGCCCGTCGTACCGTCCGCCGCCGAACAGCGCGCGCGAGTCGTCGGCCCGGGGATACGCCTCGAACACCGTCGAGGTGTAGTAGGCCAGCCCGCGCACGATCGTCGGGTCGAAGACGACCCGGTCCCCCAGGCCGATCCGCTGCACGAGACCGAGCAGCTCACGCAGGCGTGCGACCCCGTCGTGCGCCGGACGCGGCAGGGCGGCGCCTCCGACGGCGTCGAAGAACGCTTCCGCCCCGGTACCCTGGAGACCGGCGCGGGCGCCCTCCAGCCGATCGGCCCAGTCGGAGGCCGTCCCCGCGCGCACGCCGCTCGCGACGAGCTGGTCGCGGAACTCCGCCCGTGGGATCTTTCGGAACCGGTCGAGCGCCCGGAAGAACAGGTCGGTGTCCGTCGCGCCCAGGCTCGCGCCGAGGCCCGCCGCGAGCTCTCGGTCGTTGACGCGAAAGAGGTACTGCCCGGCGGCTCCTACCTCGTCCATCGCCAGCGCCGCGGTGGCGAGAATGTCGACGACCGCATCGACCCCGGGCGCGCCCAGGACGTCGAGATTGAACTGCGTGAACTCGCGGGTGCGGCCGGCCTGCGGCTCTTCGTACCGCCACAACTTCTCAACGCAGAACCACTTCACGGGGAGCGGTTCCGCCTTCGCCCGGTCGGCGAAGATGCGGGCGAGGGACGGCGTCGACTCGGGGGCGAGGGCGACCTCGCGGCCCCCGCGGTCGGTGAACTTCCAGATCTCTTCGCCCAGCTCCCCTCCGCTCTTCACGCGGTAAAGGTCGGAGCTCTCGACACTGGGGAGCTCCAGTTCGGAGTATCCGCACCGGCGAGCCACCGCGCGCATCCGGCGGAGGATCTCCGACCGAGCGCCCGCGTCGGGCGGCGGGTAATCGCGGAATCCCCGCAGCGCCTCGAACGGCACGGGCCGGCCGACCGGGGCCGCGGTATTTAGTTCGCGGTCGCGCCCGCCGGCGGCCCGGTCGTACTGTCGCGCAACCGCTGGTAGGCGACGACCGCCGCCCCGTAGTTGCGCCGCTTGAGCGCCGCCGCGAACTCGCGGAGGGTGGCCGCGAGCGCGGTCCGCGCCGGGGCGGTGCTCGGTGTGTTCGCGACCTCCGTCGCGAGGCGTTTCAGGTCCGCAAGGACGAGCGGCGTCGCGATCGCCCAGTGCCCTTGGACCGCGCGGGCGAGGATCGGCTCCGCCTCGGTGCGGCGGCCCGCGCGGACCAGCCGGCGTCCCTCTTCGAGCGGACCGGCGGCGGGAGCCGGGTCGCCGTGGAGCTCTCGGACCGCGCCCGCGATGAGGTCGCACTCGGTCGTGAGGATCTGGACGGTCGCCCACTCATCTTCGAGTCGTCCCAGCGCTTCGTCGACGCGGCGCAGACGCACCTGAGTCCCCTCGAGGTCCCCCGTCGCGAGCGCCGAGCGAATCGCCTCGAGCTCGACGTTCACCGTGGGTGCAGCGACGAGACCCGCCAGCTCGTCGCGCCTCGCTTCGACCCGGCCGATCTCCTCCGCGAGCGACGCGGCGACGTGGACGAAGAGGTCTCGGGAGATGCTCTCGAGGGAGGTGCGGTCCTCCGTCACGAGCGCCTCCCGGGTCCGTTGCCGGAGATCGGCCAACTCGAGCCCTTGACGCTGTCCCAGCTGGAGCAGGTCGTCGACCTGTTTTCGGAGGGCCGGCACGCCGCTCACCGGCGGCAGCGCCGGGAGGACTAGGGGTCCCCGGTACGGTTCGGCGACCCGCTCGCGCACGACCGAACCCGCGGGCGCCGACAACGCGGGGGACGGGGCGGCCGCACTGGCGCTCCCTCCTTCCCCGGTCTCGGTGGCCTGCGCGTCCGTAACGCCGGCCGCTTGGAGCAGTTCGCGGAGCGCTTCGCCGACCTTCGGGTCGGCGGCGCCGTCCCCCGCCACCTCACGGAACAGGTCGAAGTGCCCCGTCGCGAGGTGGCAGCGGGGGCACGCGGGGTCCGTGTCCGCGAGCTGTTCGCCGCACGCCGGGCAGACAGGCACGCGACGCTCCGACTACGGACGCGTCGCCGACCGTCCGAGGGAGGAGGCGAGTCCCGGGGCCCGCACGTTGGGGGTGTACCGGTATTCGACCCGCATGGCGCGGAGGCGCGCGATCCGCTGTTCGATCGGCGGGTGGGTCGAGAAGAGCGAGGCGAACCAGCTGCCCCGGAACGGGTTCACGATGTAGAGGCTGCTCGACGCCGGCGCCGCCGTCCGCATCGGCCGCCGCACGTTCGCCGTCTCGAGCTTCTCCAAGGCCCGCGCGAGCGCCTCGGGGTCTCCCACCGTCCGGGCACCGACCTCGTCCGCGCGGGTCTCGCGGGACCGAGAGATCGCGAGCTGGATCAGCATCGCCGCGATGGGTGCGGTGATCACCGCGAGGATGAGGACGATCGGGTTGACGTTGCTTCGGTTGTTCCCGCCGCCGAACAGCGCCGAGAAGAGGACCATCTGGGCGAGGTACGAGATCGCCCCCGCGATCGTCGCGGCGACCGTCATGAGGAGCACGTCCCGGTCCTTGACGTGGGCGAGCTCGTGGGCGAGCACGCCGCGAAGCTCCCGGTCGTCGAGGAGATGGAGGATCCCCTCGGTCGCCGCGACCACTGCGTGCCGCTCGTCGCGTCCGGTCGCGAAGGCGTTCGGGGTCATGGAGGGAACGATCGCGAGGCGTGGGGCGACGAGCCCGAACTTCGGCGCCAGCTCGTCGACGATCGCGGCCAGCCGGGGCGCCTCCGCCCGCGTGACGACACGGGCGCTGTTCGCCCAGAGCACGAACCGGTCGGCGAACAGGTAGGAGATGAGATTGAACGCGAGGGAGAGCGTGAGGGCCGTGACGAGCCCAGCGACGAGGCTGCCGAACAGGTACTGCCCGAGCAGCCCGCCGACCACGACGAAGAGCGCGATGATGGCGGCGAACAGCGCCGCGGTACGCACTCCGGTTCCAACCATCGGGGCCCTCCGCTCGGGGTGCCGCGATGAGGATTCGCCGGTATAAACCGAGCGGGGTCGGTGGCGCCTTCGTCACACGGCGTGCGCGCAGACGGGACGGAGTGCGCGGGGTTCTAGCACGGGGAGCGGGGCGAGGTGGCGTCGCGCGGACGGCGTCGGATGGTACACCCCCGGAGTCAGGGGAGACACTTCGGGACGGACCGGAACGAACGATCGCGGCACGACGGCCCGGCAATGACGGCAGCGGAGGGAAGCACGTCGTCCCGAGGAGCCGAGGTGTCCGCCGCACTCGGGGCACGGCGGTACCGGCCCCCGTTCCATTCGAGCCGCCGTATCGCGGACCTCGATGCCCTCAACGCGGAACGCACGGTCCCGACCACGGCCACCCCAGACCCTCAGCCGATCCCCCACGCGCAACCGCTGCGCGATGTGCGGAAGCGTCTTTGACGGCTCGAAGACGAGGCAGTCGAGGCGGTCCCCGCGACCGTCGCGGAGTGCGAAGGCAACGTGGCCGCCGCGCAGCGCTGTCGGCGGGGTAGCCACGCGCCCGACGACCGACGCCGCGTCGTAGGAGTTCAGGTCCCCGGCCCACGACGGAACGACATGGTCGCCGGTCCCCTGGTTGGTGCGGAAGACGATCCATCGCTCCCACGGCTCGCCCCGGATTTCGCTCAGCGCTTGAGGCAATCGTTCGGGGCGCGTGGCGCGCAATCCCAGGAGCACGGGGCATGCGGTGTGCGGGGCGATCATCACGCGCCGCGTCCGCGGGTCGGTGCAGAGGAACAGCTCGGGGTAGCGGTGTTCGACCCGATGGACCGACGCCCGGTCGAGCTCCCGCGGGGTGCCTCCGCGGTCCCCCGAGCGATACGCCACCAGCTCGAAGGTGGCGCGTCGACCCGACCACGCGACCGCCGCCGACGCTCCGATGAGCCCGCGCTGGCGCCGCCGGTGGCGGAGCTCCGCTCCGGCTGTGTCGAGGACGCGGCGGACCTCGCGTAACGTCACCACGCGGCGTACCGCCGCACGGTAGAGGCGGGCCGGGAGCGGTCGGTGGACGGCGACGAGCGCGGGGTCGGTGCGGGGTTCGTCGGCGGGAGCCAACCGGTCGACCGCATCCCACGCCGCATCGACGAGCCGGTGGGCCGTCCGTGGATCCAGCTCGCTCCCGCGCGGGTAGGCGTGGACCGGCCCCTCGGGGAACCGGCCGGCGAGGCGGGGGACCCCGCGGCCCACGCCGAACCGTGCCGCGAGCGCGGCGTTCCCCCGGGTCTTCCAGGGCACGTTCGGGTTCAGCCGGACCAGCCGCGGGTTCCCGATCAGGTCGGCGCCCAGGCCCTGGGCGGCCCGGATGACCTCGGTGAGGGCGTGGGTGGTGCAGCCGCCGTTCGGTCCATCCGTGTCGTCGATCCCGAGAAGCACCGGCTCACCCAGCCGGCGCATCCGCGGGCGGCGGCCGGTGCCGTCGGCGGCGTCGCAAGAGTACGGCGCCCACGACGCCGGCCGGCCCGGCGACCGCGAGGACCACGAGAATGTCACCGATCGGGAACGCGGGTCCGAAGGCGACCGTCGCATTGCCGTCGGTCGTCGGGTCGACCGTTCCCGAGGCCGCGCTCGTTCCCCACCCGAGCGGATCGTTCCGTACGGCGGCGCTCCCGAGCCCGCTCGTCGAGGTGACCGAGGTGCCGGCCGGACCGCTGACCGCGAAGTCGATCGGTCCGGGGGCGACGAGGGAGAAACCGACCGGGACCACCCATTGCAGCCGTACCGTATGGGAGGCGCCCGTGATCGGGAAGTGGTAGCTCACGTTCGCCTCGATCGCGATCGGGGTGGTCGAACGGTCCGGCCCGACGGCGCCCGGTAGCCCCAGCCCGGTGAACGTGTACGCGGTCGCGCCTCCGCCGTCGACCGTGAGGTGGACGAACGATGGGTTCAGGAACGACGCCGGAAAGTACTGCGCCTCGGTCGTCACGAGGTCCGCGAACTGGCTCACCTCGCCCGGCTCGACCGACCCGTCGTGGTTGCCGAACAACCCGGCGACGAGCGGGTTCGACTCCGACGCGTTCAGGTTCGCCAGGAGCGCGGAACGCGTCGAGGCGTTGATCGGCAGGAGGTCGAGGAGCGGCCGAAAGTCGCCGTCGATCGCGTACCGGAGCGCCGAGCCGTTCGTGTCCCAGGCGACGAGCGATCCGGCGAGCGTGCCATCGTTCGAGAGGACGACGGTGAGCGAACTCGTCCCGACGGCCGGAAGGGCGCGGGCCGTCGGAGCGCGAACGAGCGCGCCCGCGCTCGCCGCGAGCACGACGACCGACCACGCCGCCACGCGGCGCGCCCGTCCGCTATGCGACGGTGCGAAGCAGCTTGTCGTAGGCGACACGGTTGGTCTCAAGGCCGATGTCGGCGACCGCCGGCCCGACGCTGTCGGGGAGGAGCTTCAGCTCGAGCGACTCCGCCTGCAGGGCGGGCGCCTTCGGGCGGTGCATCACGCCGATCGGGATCTTCCCCGCCCGCATCGTCTCGAGGCAGAGCCGGAACATCGTCGCCCGGTCGTCCGCGTCGTAGCCAGGGAGGGTGGCGACGTCGACGACCCGCGCCTTCCAGTCCTTGAACGTGTCATTGTACGTGATGCACGGCGAGAGGTCCTCGATGAACGCGAAGCCGCGGTGGGCGCGGTTGAACTCGAGCGCTTCGACGAGGACCCGGATCATCGTCTTCGGGTCGCCCGAGAACGTGCGCGCGAGGAAGTTGTGGCTCGGGATCGAGAGCGCGGTCAGCATCGCGTCGAACGGGCTCTCGATGTTCCCCTCGAAACCGATCGGGGCGGTCGGGGACGCCTGCCCCTTCGTGAGGCCGTACGTCTCGTTGTTCATGACGATGTAGAGGATCGACGCGTTCTTCTTGAACGCGTGCATGAAGTGCCCCATCCCGATCGCGTAGCCGTCGCCGTCGCCGCCCGCCGCGATGACCGTGAGGCCGGGGTTCGCGAGCTTGATCCCGACCGCTTGCGCGAGGAGGCGGCCGTGGAGCGCGTGGATGCCGTTCGTCTCGAGGAAGTTGTGGATCCCCCCCGAGCAGCCGATCCCGCCCACGAGCACCTGTTCGTGCGTCGGGATCTTGAGCTCGGCCGCGGCCTTCTTGACCGCGGCGAGGACACTGAAATCGCCGCACCCCGGGCACCACGTCGAGAGCTGCGCCTTCACAGACTCGACCATCAGCGGGCCTCCTGGACCTCGCGGACGAGCTCGGGGGAGCGGAAGGAGAAGCCATCGAACTTGACGACCGATCGGAGCTTCCCGTGCAGGTCGGGCAACGCCTCGCGGATGAGGCGGGCGAACTGGCCCGTGAAGTTGTGCTCGACGATGTAGGCGACGTCGACCGCCTTCAGGAACGGCTCGAGCGTCTCGACCGGCACGGGCCAAAGGGTCCGGGCCTGGTAGAACAGGGTCGGGACTCCCTTCCGCCCGAGCGTCTCCTGCGCTTCCCGGATTGGCCCCCAAGTGCTGCCGTAGCCGATGAAACCGATGCGGGCAGCACGGTCGCCGAACAGGTGCGGTCCCGGGAGGTCGGCCCGGGCGTGGCGCATCTTGTCCATCCGCTTATGCATCATCTTGACGCGGTTCACGGGGTTCACGGAGACGTGCCCCGCCTCGTTGTGCTCGTTCCCGGTGACCTGGGTCGTGACCCCCGGGGTTCCGGGGACGACGTACGGTGAGATCCCGTCGGGCGCATGCTCGTAGTAGTAGTACCTCTCCCGCTGCGCGAGCGCGGCGGCCTCGACCCGCTTGCCCCGATCGACGCTGACCCCGTCGAGCCCGAACGGGGCGGTGGTGACGGCGTTCTGGCAGAGCGCCTGGTCGAGGAGGAGGATTACGGGAAGGCGCCATTTCTCGGCGAGATTGACGGCATCGACCGTCATCCGGAAGCAGTCCTCCGCGGTTCCGGGGGCGAGGATGAAGCGGGGGAACTCCCCGTGCCCGAGGTTCGCGAGATGCGAGAGGTCCGACTGCTCGTGCCGCGTCGGCTCGCCCGTCGACGGACCGACGCGTTGGCAGTCGGCGACGACGATCGGCACCTCCGCGGTCGCGGCATGCCCGATCCCTTCGGTCATCAGCGAGAGCCCGGGGCCGCTCGTCGCGGTCATCGCCCGCGCCCCCGCGTATCCCGCGCCGATCACCATGTTGACGGCGGCCAGCTCATCCTCGGCCTGGCGGACCACGCCGTGAAAGTTCGGAAGGTATCGTTGCAGGAACTCCATGATCTCCGTCGCTGGGGTGATGGGATAGCCGGCGAAAAACCGGCCCCCGCCGACCACGAACCCGAGGGCGCACGCCTGATTGCCGGTCGTGAGGACCTGGTCGTGGGCGTCGCCGTCGGCGATCGCCCATCGGTTGACGAGCTCCGGTCGCTCGAGGGCCATCGCGCGGCCGATCTCGAACGCCTTGAGGTTCTTCTCGAGCGCCTCGCCGCCGCGTCGCTTGAACTTCTCTTCGAGTACCGAGCGGGCCGTCGCCGCATCGAGCCCCATGAGTACGGAGATCGCGCCGTAGGCGGCCGTGTTCTTGTAGATCGGTTGGCCGAGCTGGCTCCCGACCGTCGTGGCGAACGGGAAGCCGAAGGTGCCGGGGACGTCGGTCTGGAAGACCGAAGAATCGTAGAGGATGATCCCGTCCGGGGTCAGCTCGGGCCGCCCGAGCTCGAGGGCCTCGTTGTCGAAGGCGAGCAACAGGTCGGTCTGGGGCTTCATCGCCGCCGTCGGTTCGCGGGAGGCGCGGATCGACGCGTCCGCATGCCCTCCGCGGATGCGGGAAAGCACATTGCGCGAGGTGTAGACGTGGAGTCCCTTCTTCCGGAAGTACCGGCCCAATTGGTCGGAGACCGTGAGCGTCCCATCGCCCCCCTGGCCGCCGATCATCACGGCGATATCGGCCATCTCCACGACGGGCTTCGGCTCCGCCGGCCCGGTCTCTCCTGCGATCGGCGTCGCGCGCGCTGAAGGTGTCGTCATCTCCGGCCAGAACCTACCGTGGACCTGTCGACCGATTTTGAGGGGTCCGCCGTATTTAAGCCGTGGCCGAAAGTGCGACGCTTCGGACGCGGTCCCGCCGTGGCGACGGCCCCGGCGCGCCCGCGCATCGCCGTACGTTAGCGTACGGATGCTGCCGCAAACAATCGTTAACCGCCCCGCGCGCTCGATGACGCCGATGGCGTCGGCGCCGCTCGTCGAGGACTTTCATCGAGAGACGGCGGGGGAACGGCACTTCGCCGATCCGATCGTTTTCTGGGACGAAACGCTCCGCGACGGCGAGCAGATGCCGGGGGTCCACTTCTCCCCCGAGGAGAAGCTCCGGGTCGCCGAGCGGTTGAGCGACATCGGGATCCCGCTCCTGAACGCGGGGATACCGGTCGTCTCCGAGGAGGAGGCGCGGGCGGTCCGCCTGCTTGCGGACGCGGGGCTCAAGGCGAAGATCCTCGCGGCGGGGCGGACCGTCGCCCGGGACGTGGACGCCGTGATCGAGAGCGGCGCGACCCACATCGCGATCTTTGTGGCGGCGAGCGAGGTCCACCTCCGCTTCAAGCTCAAGATGAGTCAGGAGGAGGTGGTCGCCGCGAGCCGAGCGACGATCCGCCAGGCGAAGGAGGCGGGCCTGCACGTCGCCTTCGTGACGGAAGACACCGTCCGCGCCCCGCTCGATTTCGTCGAACGGCTCTACGGGGAGGCGACGACCGCCGGCGCCGATCGCCTCGTGGTCTCCGACACGGTCGGGATCATGACCCCGCTCACGTTCCGCTGGTACCTCACGGAGTTCGTCCGCCGGGTCCGCCCGAAGGACTGGTCGGTCCACTGCCACAACGACTTCGGGCTCGCGGTCGCGAACACCCTCACTGCGCTCGAGCTGGGCGCCACGTCGCCCCACGTCTGCGTGAACGGGCTCGGCGAACGTTCGGGGAACGCCTCCCTCGAGGAGGTCGTCATGGCGCTCGAGTGCCTCTACGGCGTCAAGACCGGACTTAAGACCGAGCGCTTGTTCGAGCTCTCGAAGCTCGTGGAGGAGCTCTCCGGCGTGCCGCTCGCGGCGAACAAGGCGCTCGTAGGGTACAATTCGTTCTCGCACGAAGCCGGCATCCACACGCACGGCATCCTCGCCCACACGCTCACCTACGAGCCGATCCAGCCCGAAACGGTCGGACGTCAGCGCCAGATGATCCTCGGGAAGCACACCGGTCGCGCCGCGGTCGTCGAGAAGCTCAAGGAGCGGAACGGACGCGCGGACGACGGGGCGCTCTCCGCGCTCGTACGCCAGGTGAAGGACCGCGGTGAGCACCGGTCGAAGGAGGAGCTCGGTCGGTTCCTCGCCGAGTACCGGGCGATCTACGGCGAGCCGGGGCTCTCCGACCGGGAGTTCTGGGAGCTGGTCGCCCATCTCCGGATCCCTACGGACGGTCCATGACCACGCAGAACGGCCACGGGGCGACGCTCGCCGAGAAGATCCTCACCCGCGCCTCCGGCGTGCCCCACGTTGTTCCGGGGCAGATCGTCGAGGGGCGCGTCGACCTGGCGATGATGCACGAGCAAGGGGCGCAAACGGTCGGCCCGTTCCACGACATGGGCGCGAAGGCGGTCTGGGACCCCGACCGCGTCGTGATCGCGATCGACCACTGGGTCCCCGCGTCGACCGAGGGCGCCGCAGTCCTCCACCGGATCCTCCGGAAGTTCGCGGACGAGCAGCACCTGCCCCACTTCTACGATGTGGGGAACCACGGGATCTGCCACCAGATCCTCGCGGAGAACGGCTGGGTCGTGCCGGGCGACCTTGCGGTCGGGACCGACTCGCACACGAACATGCTCGGCGCGATGGGGGCCGTCGCGGCCGGGATCGGTCCGACCGAGATGGCTGCGGTGCTCGCGCTCGGCCGGCTCTGGCTCAAGGTCCCGCCGACGATCCGGGTGCGGGTCCGAGGGACGCTCGGCAAGGGCGTCACGGCGAAGGACGTGGTCCTGCGGGTCCTGCAGGAGACGAAGACGACCGGGGCGCAGTACAAGGCCGTCGAGTTCACCGGCTCGACGATCGAACGGTTCTCGATGCCCGAGCGGTTCACGCTCTGCAACATGACGACCGAGATGGGCGCCAAGTGCGGGATGATCGCGCCCGATGCGACCACCGACGAGTACCTTCGAACCATCGCTAAGCACGCGAGCCACCCGCTCTGGGCGGATGCGGACGCGCGCTACGAGCGCGAGATCGAGATCGACGTCGACGGGATGCCCCCGATGGTCGCCTGCCCGTACTCTCCGGACAACGTGCGCCCCTTGCCGGACGTCGTCGCCGAGCACATCCACGTCGACCAGGTGTTCCTGGGCTCGTGCACGAACGCGCGGATCGAGGACCTCCGGGACGCGGCGAAGCTCATGAAGGGACAGAAGGTCGCGCGCGGCGTTCGCTACATCGTCTCGCCGGCGTCCACCAAGATCTACCGGCAGTGCCTCGAGGAGGGGATCGTCGACGTGTTCACCGAGGCCGGCGCCGTGTTCACGAACTCGAGCTGTTCCGCGTGCTTCGGGGGGAACATGGGCATTCTAGCGCCGGACGAGGTCTGCGCTTCCTCGTCGAACCGCAACTTCCCCGGACGGATGGGCGCGAAGAACGCCCGGATCTACCTGATGTCCCCGATCGCGACCGTCGCCGCCGCGGTCAAGGGCGAGATCGCCGACCCGCGGGAGATGCTGTAGGGCGGCGAGCGCATGCAGCAGGTCATCGAAGGGCGCGTCTGGACGCTCGGGGCCGACCTCGACACCGACCAGATCATCAGCGGAAAGTACCTCACCGTCATCGACCCGAACGAGCTCAAGAAGCACGTCCTCGAGATCGCGCTGCCCGAGTTCGCCGGCGCGGCGAAAGCCGGCGACCTATTGATCGCCGGCGAGAACATGGGCTGCGGCTCGAGCCGCGAGCACGCTCCCGCGGCACTGAAGGCGATCGGCGTCTCCGCGATCGTCGCGGATTCGTTCGCGCGGATCTTCTTCCGCAATTCGATCAACCTGGGCCTTCCCGCCATCGAGGCGCCCGGCGTCCGGTCGATCTTCGAGGCCGGGGACACCGCCCGCATCGAGATGGCGTCCGGCAAGATCACGAACGTCCGGACCGGGAGATCGGTCACGTTCCCGCCGCTCCCGCACCACCTGCTCGACCTCCTTGAAGCCGGGGGGCTCGTCGAGAAGGTGCGGCGCGAGCTGGCCGACCGGCCGGCCGCTGCATGACCGAAAGCGGCTACCGCATTGTCCTCCTACCGGGCGACGGGACCGGGCCCGAGGTGCTCCGCGAGGCGACGAAGGCGCTCGGGGCCCTCGCGGAGAACGACCGAGCTCCGTGGCGTCTCGACGAGTTTCCCGGTGGGGGACAGTACTATCTCGCGCACGGCAAGGAGTGGGAGCCGGAGGCCGAAGCCGCCACCCGTACGGCCGACGCGATCCTGCTCGGCGCCGTCGGCTGGCCGGGCGCGATGCTCCCGAGCGGCGACATCGCCGGAGCGTCGCTCGTGCTCGGTCTCCGGCAGGAGCTTGACCTGTATGCAAACGTCCGGCCGTGCCGCCTCTATCCTGGCGTGCTCCACCGCATCGGGCGCGAGTACCGATCGGTGTGGGCCCCCGAAAACGTCGACATGGTGATCGTCCGGGAGAACACCGAGGACCTCTACACGCCCGCGCACGGACGGTTGAAACGCGGGGGCGACACGGAGGTCGCGGTCGATACTCGCATCATCACCCGCAAGGGATCCGAACGGGTGATCCGGTACGCCTTCGAGCTGGCCCGCGCGCGGGGACGCGGGGCGCCGGCCGACGGGGTCCGCCGGGTGACGTGCGTCGACAAGTCGAACGTGCTCGAAGGGTGCCGGTTCTTCCGCGAGGTGTTCGACCGGGTGGGGGCCGAGTACCCCGAGATCGAGCGGGACTACGCGTACGTCGACGCGTTCACCCAGTGGCTCGTCCGGGAGCCGGAGCGGTTCAATGTCGTCGTCGCGACGAACATGATGGGCGACATCATCACCGACCTCGCGGCCGTCCTGCAGGGGGGGATGGGGTTCGCGGCCGGCGGGAACATCGGCGAGGGTCACGCGATGTTCGAGCCCGTCCACGGGAGTGCCCCGAAGTACGCCGGGAAGAACCAGGTGAACCCGATCGCCGCCCTCAACGCGACCGCCATGATGCTCGATTGGCTCGGGCGGCGACGGAACGACCCGTCGCTCGTCCGTCAGGGCGCCCGCCTGGACGCGGCCGTCGAAAAGGTGCTGCACGACGGGACCGGCCGGTCGTACGACCAGGGCGGCTCGGCCACCACCACGCAAGTCGGCGACCGCGTCGCGGAGACGATCCGGGAGCTGCCCGCGTGACGAACGTGCGGGGCGTCGCCGTCGTCGGCGGGGCGACGACGAAGTTCGGGGTGCGCCCGGCGACGTGGTCGGAGCTGTGCCAGGAGGCCGGTGCGGCGCTCTTCCGGGCTGTTCCGAACCTCGACGCCGGGGCCGTCGATTCGCTGTTCGTCGGCGCCGCGGAGCCGGAACGGTTCGCGTTCCAGTCGCACGTCGCCCCCCTCGCTGCCGAGCTCCTCGGCCTTCGGCCGACGCGGATCCTCCAGCGGACCGAACTCGCGTGCGCCTCGGGGCAATCGGCGATCCGCAGCGCCTACGCTGCGATCGCGGCCGGGCTCAGCGATGTCGCGGTGGCGGTCGGGGTCGAGAAGATGAACCTCCCGTCGATGGCCGAGGCGAACGCCGCCATGGCGTGCGTCGCCGACCGGGCCTGGGACGGCGCCCACGGAGCGACCGCGCCGCCGTTCTTCGCGATGGTGGCCCAGCGCCACATGATGGAGTTCGGTACGACCGCCGCCCAGCTCAACGCGGTCTCCGAGAAGAACCACCGGTTCGCGAACGCGAACCCGACCGCGCAGTTCCACGAGAAGACGTTCGACCGCGCGAAGCTCGAGCGACTGCCGCTCGTCGCGCCCCCGCTCCGGCTCGGCGACTGCTCGTCGATGACGGACGGGGCGGCCGCGGTCGTGCTCGCCGCGGAGGACCGGGTCCGGAGCTTCACCGATTCGCCGGCGTGGATCCGGGGCACTTCCCAGTACTCCGATTTCCACAATCTCGCGCACGCCGGATCCCTCACGGACTGGGTCGGGCTCCGTCACGCGGGGCGCGAGGCGATGAAGCGGGCGGGCGTCAAGCCCGCGGACATCGACTTCGCCGAGATCCACGACTGCTTCACGATCTCCGAGATCGTCGAGTACGAGGCACTCGGCTTCTGTCCGAAGGGGCGCGGCGGGCCGTTCGTCGAGGAAGGGCAGTCCGACCTCGGCGGGAACCTCGTGGTGAACCCCCGCGGAGGGTTGCTCGGATGCGGTCACCCCCTCGGGGCGACCGGCGTGGCGCAGGCCGTGGAAGTGTACCAGCAGTTCGCGAAAGCCGTTCCGCCGCCCCGTCAGGTTCCCGACCCGAACTGGGCGCTCGTGCACAATCTCAGCGGGACCGCGAACGTCCATTCGGTGATGGTCTACCAGGGGGCCGGATGAACGAGACAGCCTCTCCGCGCCGCCGCAAGCGCTCCGCCGAGCTGCTTCCTCCGAGCCTGGTCCCAGAGCCGAAGCCGACGCCCGTTCCGCCGGCCGCCCCGTCGGCGCCGTCCCCCGAGGGGGCCACGACGCCCGCGCACCCCCGCACCAAGATCGCGGGACCGAAGCCCCCGTTCCTCCTCGACTTCTATCCTCTCGAGACGGCGGACCAGACGCGGCTTTCGCAGTTCTTCGAGGGGCTTCGGAAGGGCCGGTTCATCACAACGCGGTGCCCGAACGACCGCGAGGTGCACTGGCCGCCGCGGCTCGCCTGCCCGAAGTGCCACACCGAATCGCTCGAGTGGGTCGACCTTCCGGCTCGGGGAACGCTCTACGCCTTCAGCGCCGTCCTGGCCGGCGCTCCGCTGGGGATGGAGGCCGACGTTCCGTTCGCCGTCGGGCTGGTTGACCTCGACGGGAGCACGCTCCGCCTTTACGGGCGCATCGTGGGTCGCCCCTGGGAGGAACTCAAGGTCGGCGACCCCGTCCGCGTCGAACCGTTCACGCTCGACGACGGCCGGGTCTTCTACCGGTTCCGTGCCGGCGCCTGACGGCGCGGCGCGGATTTCCGCTTGGAGCGGGCTATAAATAGGGCCCCCATTCTCGCGCGCCGCCGGCCGACCTCGGCTGGGTGTCCTCAGCGATGGCAACGTCCGGCGGCGGGTTCTGGAATCGTCACGGCGCGACGATCGTCCTCCTCGGGCTCGCGTTCACCATCGGCTTCCTGGTCCGGACGATCTTCAGCCTGGGGCTGCTGAACCAGTTCGGTCCGCTCTTCCTCTACGGCGGCGGCTCGGACTCGTTCTACCACAGCCGCGTGATGGAATGGATCATCCAGAACCACGTGAACCTCGGGCGCGACCTCGCCCTCCGCTACCCCACGGGCGCGGTGAACCCGCGGGAGCCGCTGTTCGACTGGATGAACGCGGTGTTCGGGATCCTCTTCGCCGGCTTCTTCGGCGGGAACGCCGTCACCGCGGGGGCCTTCTCGCTCGACCTCCAGGCGCCGCTCTGGTCCGCCCTGGGCGTCGTCCCCGTCTACCTGATCGGCAAGGAGGTCACGAGCCGGCGCGTCGGGCTCGTCGCGGCGTTCATCTACCCGCTCCTCCCGGCCAACATCGACTCGTCCGTCTTCGGCTACGCGAACTACCTCTCGTTCTACACGTTCTTCATTCTCGTCCTGATCTTCTGCTATCTCAAGACGGTCCGCGCGGCCGGCACGCGTCGTTGGGTCGAGAGCTATCGTCATCCGCGCTCGATCGCCGCCGGGCTGCGCGCGTTCCTTCGGACCGAACGGTCCGCGGTGAAATGGGCGGTCTTCTCCGGCGTCGCCCTCGGAACGCTCGCGCTCGCCTGGCAGGGGTACTCGTTCGCCATCGCGGCGATCGTGGTCTTCCTGGTCTTCGCGATGGTCGTGGAGCGGATCCGGCGCGTCGACTCGTTCGGCCTCTACGTCGTCACGGCGATCGTCGGGCTGGTCGGCTTCCCGATGGCGATCCCGTACTACCTGCCGCAAGGGCTGTTCGCGGGGTGGTTCGACCTGCCGCTCCTGGTCTTCTTCGGCGCCCTCGCGATCCTGCTGCCGTTCCTCCTCTTGAGGGACGTCCCGTACGTCTTCTCGCTCCCGATCCTGGGCGCGATCGCCGCGGCGGCGATCGGCCTCCTCGCCGTCGTCAACCAGGCGTTCTTCTTCGATATCGTCACGGGCCAGGGGTACTTCGTCAAGACGCTCGTCTACTCGACGGTCGCCGAGGCGCAGGCGCCGTCGATCGATGCGCTGATCCTCGGCTACGGCGTCTTCACCTTCTTCATCGCGTTCGTCGGCTTCGTCCTGATCCTGCTCCGCCTCGCCCGCGGCCGGTTCCCGCGCGTCCTGATGTTCTTCTCCGTCTTCGCCCTCATCAGCATCTACCTCCCGATCTCGGCGGCGAAGTTCTTCTTCCTCGGGAGCGCCGCCTTCGCCCTGCTCGCGGCCGAGGCGATCATCCGCCTCATCGACGTCGCAGGCTACCCGCAGCTGCGCCGCAACGTCGCCTCGCTCTCCGACCGCCGCAGCCAGTTCGGCGCCTTCCGCCGCTCGCTGAAGGCGCGCCACATCCTCGTCCTCGCCCTCGTGACCTGGATCGTCGCGTGGAACGTCTGGTACGCGGTCGATGCGGGGGTCCCGTACAACGTGAAGAGCGGCTACAACCTCCAGATCTACAACACGCTCCCGCCGCCGCTCCGCACCTCTCCGTCGAACGCGTCGAGCTTCTACCTGGGGGCGGCGGGGACACAGCTCGACACGCCGACCCAGTACGACGAGAACGGCTACGATTGGCTCGCGACGCAGGACGTGAACGTTCCGCCGCCGCAACGTCCCGCGTTCGTGAGCTGGTGGGATTACGGGTTCCAGGCGGTCGCCGAGGGGCAACATCCGACGGTCGCGGACAACTTCCAGAACGGGATCGTCCCCGCCGGTAACTTCCTCCTCACCCAGAACGAGTCGCAGGCGATCGCGAACCTCGCGACGACGCTCCTCGCCGCCGAGCAGACCGAGTCCGGGAAGCCGTACCTACCCGCGGGCCTGAACACGGTCCTCGCGCGGGACGGCGTGAACCTCACGACCCTGCACTCGCTCATGACGAACCTCTCGCAGGACAAGCAGCTCGTCCTCGCGCACCCCGAGCGGTACCTCGCCGTCGACGCTTCCCATCTGGACGGCCCGAACTCGATGTACCTCACGATGCAGTGGTTCCTCGCGACGTCCCTCCCGGTGTCGGGGGTCGCGCAGGTGTACGACGACGTCCAAGCGTACACGCACTGGTCGATCCGCTACGCGATGGTCGACACCCGGCTCTTCCCGTTCAGCGGGCAGAACACCGGCATCTTCTACGCGCCCGCCGACCTCACGGACCGCGTCATCGGCAGCGGCGGCGCGCCGACCGCCTTCTACACGCTGAGCGTCCTCGGCAGCGACGGCAATACGTACCCCGTCGGCGGGCTCCCCGCCGGGGTGACGGCGACGAATTACAACATCAACTATCTGCCGGCGTTCTACGACTCGATGATCTACCACATCTTCATCGGCTACAACGGGACGCAGATCGGTCTCTCGGGCGGCATCCCGGGGATCAGCGGCGCCGCCGGCGGCTACCCCGTCGAGCCGGGCTGGATGCTCCAGCACTTCGAGGTCGTCTACCGGACGGCGTACTACTGCCCGACCCCGTCGAGCGTGAGCAACCCGAACTGCCCGATCCCCGCGAACCTTCCGGCGGCCGCCGCGCTCGCGAAGAAGACGAACGGCTCCGCCTACACCGACTCGAACCACTACTTCCAGGGCGGCGAGACGTTCCTCGCCTACTACTCCGGTCAACCGGTCACCGGCGCGGTCCGCCTCCCCGACGGGACCCCGGTCGCGAACGCCCGCTTGACCGTGTACGACGGATGGAACATCCCGCACGAGACGGTCGTCACGGGCGCGAACGGGGCGTACACCATCGACCTCCCTCCCGGGAACGACACGGTCAACGTGACGACGGGTCCGCTCAGCCCGCTTCCGATGGCCGGGACGACCCACCTCCTCACGCTCCACATTCCGGTATCGAACGCGAACGGCTTCGCGCTCGCGGGCCCGACCGTCGTCCGGCCGATCACGCTCGCACCGGGAACGGTCCAAGGGTACGTCTACTGGAACGTCGCGAACAACACGACGTTCCAGCCGGCGCGCGACCCCGTCGTCCCCGGTGCGACCGCCGTCCTCTGGGGGCACGGCTACCCGACGATGACGCGCGTCGCGGACGCGAGCGGGGCGTACGATTTCGCGAACGTTCCGCCGGGGGTCTACAACTTCAGCGTCCTCGTCGGGAGCTCGAACTTCAGCGAGCGGCCGCAGTACGTCACGGCGGGGAACGTCTCGAACGCGACCACCGCGCTCCCCCCCGGGTCGGTCGTCGGCTTCGTCCGGCTCCCGGGCGGCGGCTTCGCCGCGAACGCGAGCGTCACGGTGAGCGGGCCGAAGGGAGTGGTCGCGCGCACGTCGACCGCGGCGGGCGGGAACTTCACGATCCCGAACCTTCCGCCCGGGAACTTCTCCCTCCAGGCGTCCCTCCCCGCGCTTCGGCTCGGGTCGAGCGCCTACGACGTGATCGTGGGGCTCAGCGGCGGGCGCAGCCACCTCAATGTGACGCTCGTGCCGACCGAGACCCTCGACCTCACCGTCATCGCCAACGGCGGTCCGGCCGCCGCGTTCCCGGTGCGGTTCACCCCCATCCTGCCGCCGCCGTCGGCGAAGACGACCACCCCGACGACGGGCGGGACCGGTCCCGGCGGAACGACGACGACGGGGAGCGGGAGCCCAGCGACTCCCGCGGTAGCGAACTCGACGGCGTACCTCACGGACGGCTCCGGTGAGGTCCACGCGGTCCTCCCGCTCGGCAACTACTCGGTCTACGGCTACGGGTTGATCGGCTCGACCTGGTACGCCGGATTCGCCTCGGAGTACGTCGGCGGTGCGGCCCCGATCGTCGCGCTCGCGCCGCTCGAGGTCCGCCCGGCCGTCCCGCTCGGCGGGGGGATCCTGCTCCCCACCGGGCCTCCGGGTCCACTCAACTCGCCGACCGAGATCACCGCGTACTCCGCGCACGGCGACCAGGTGACCGCCTATTCGAACTCGAGCGGCGCCTGGAGCCTCCCGCTCCCGGCGGGGAACTACACCCTCGAAGCGACGGAAGGGGCGATCGGCGGGTCGGCCGGACTCTCGGCCGCGCTCACCACGGTCGACCTCACAGCGCCGACCCACTTCGTCCTGACCCTTGTGCCGGGGACTCCGGTCCGGTTCATCGTCGCGGCGGTCGGGGCGACGACCCCCGGTCCGGTCGCTCCGACCCCGAATGCGGAGGTCGCCGTGACGCTCGCCCCGTCGGGCGCTCGGATCACGGCGCTGACGAACAGCTCGGGGAACGTCACGCTCGTCGTCCCCGGCTCGGTCCCGACCGGAGCGAGCTACTGCCTCAACGTCACGGCGTTCGGCTTCGCCCCGTACGGGCTCTGTGGGCTCTCGCCCCCGTCGCTCGGCGCGACGACGTCGGTCCCCCTCACGGTCCACGCGGTCCCGGTCCACCTCGCGGTCGTCGGCCTCCCCGCCAAGGCGAAGCTCACGCTCAACCTGACCGCCGTCGCCGGGCTCGCGTCGAGCCAGAACGCGACCGGCGGGACGTCGTTCGACCTCTCGGTCCGCCCCGGGGAGTACACGATCAACGCCTACGCCCCGACGCCGAACGGGACCGGATTGTACCTCCCTCCGGCGGTGCGGAACGTCTCGATCCCGCTCGGCTCGCAGCAGACGAACATCACGCTCGTCGTCCTCCACCAGGTCGCGGGGAAGGGGTCGCTCGTGCTGCCGAGCGGCGTCACCGCCTCCGAGGTGGCCGTCCATCTGCTCTCCCCGGCGCTCAACCTCTCCGTCTCCGGGAGTGCGTTCTCTACCCGGTTCTTCCTGGCGCCAGCTCAGTACACGGTGTACGCCGCCGCGACCGGCGGCAACGCGAGCTACGCAATCCTCACGACGATCAGCTTCAACGCGACCGGGGTGGCGAACGCGCCCGTCGTCCTCACGAGCCGCGGCGCGACGATCGTCGCCAACCTGACCCTCCCGAACGGCGCCCCGCTCAACGCGACGGTCGCCGTGAACCTGACCGCCTCGGGAACGCTCACGATCCCCACGACGGCGTTCGGCGGGCGGGTCACCGCCGTCCTGCCGGTCAACGAGACGTTCGTCCCGTCGCTCGCGACGACCCAGTTCATCCCGAACGGGACGGGCGGGCTCTTCGAGCGGCTCGTGGTCGCCCCCGGGACGGCGTGCGTCGCCCGGCTCCCTTCGGCGTTCTGCACGATCCGCTTGGTCGGCACCGCGCTCGTCGCGAACCTCTCGGGGACGCTCGGGATCGGCGGCTATCCCTCCCCCGTTCCGGGGACCGTCTCCTTCCAGGGCCCGGCGCCGTCGGTCGGGGTCACGACCGTGACGAGCGCGAACGGGTCGTTCGCCGCGGAGCTCCTCCCGGGCGTCTACTCGGTCTACGCGACCGCCGATATCGGCGGCGCCGCCTTCGCCAACGCGACGTCGGTCGACGTGCCCGCGACCGGCGCCGCTCCGCTCGGACTCGTCCTCGGCGGGACGTGGACCGACACCGTGACGGTCGTCGCGCCTCCGGGGACCGACCCGCTCATCGCCCGCCTGACGCTGACCGCTCCCGGCGGGAGCGTCCTCGTCTACCCGTCGGTCGCGGTGAACTCGAGCGTCGCCTTCGCGCTCCCTCGCGGCGTCTGGACCCTTGCGGCGAGCGCGACGGTCGCACCGTTCGGCGTCCGGTCGAACGCGACCGCCTCGGTCGCCGTCCCGCTGCTCGCCGGCAATGCGGCGACTCGGCTCGACCTCAAGGTCGTCTTCTCGCATTCGGTCGCCCTCGCGGTGGCGCCGCCGACGTCCGTCGCGATCGGGAACGGCGGCACGGCGACGTTCTCGATCGCCGTCCGCAACACGGGGAACGCCCCCGTCGCGGTCCACTTCCTCGGGAGCCCGAGCTACTGGAACATCAGCTTCGCACCGGAGAACGTATCGCTCGGCCTGGCCGCGGGGAACGTGACGCGGGCCGTCGAGGTGACGATCGTCGTCCCGCCAAACACGGGCGTGGCGCATCCGGCGATCGCGCTCGAAGCGCTCCTCCCGGACGGGACGGTCGCCGGGGTCGCGAACCCGGAACCGTCGGTGTCGGTCGCTCCGCGGTTCGCGATCGCGGCGGGGGCGCCGCCGTCGACGCCGCCGACGGTCGGTCCGCTCTCCGCCTCCGTCCCGTTCTACGTCGCGAACCACGGGAACGTTCCCGCGACCGTCGCGATCTCGGTCGCCGACGCCGCGCGCCTCTCCGCTCTCGGCTGGAAGGCGGGCATTAACGTCGCCAACGCGCCGCTCACGGCGAACCCGACGCTCGCCCCGTCGGGGAACGAGTCGTACTCGGTCCATCTCACCGCGCCCGCGGGCCACGCCCTTCCACCGGGGACGGTCTCCGTCGCCGTCCGCACCAACGCGTCGACCGGGGGCACGCTCACGATCGTGCTGAGCGTCCCCGCGATTGCGGTCGCCGTGAACGGAAGCTCGGTCACCGTGACCGGGCCGGGCCTCGGGAGCCCGCCCGCCTACCCCGACTGGCTCGTCCCGCTCCTCGCCTTCGCCCCCGCGATCGCGCTCGTCAC
This sequence comes from Thermoplasmata archaeon, assembly GCA_035656255.1. Taxonomy (GTDB): domain Archaea; phylum Thermoplasmatota; class Thermoplasmata; order Lutacidiplasmatales; family UBA184; genus Lutacidiplasma. The sequence goes on along the minus strand of DASRSV010000020.1, from coordinate 112,161 downwards.
CACGATCGCCGCCGTCCGTTGGTGGCGGACGCGCCGGTGGAAGCGTCGATGAGCGACGTCGGGGGCCGAAGGCCGATCCGATCCCGCGCGGCCGTGTTCGCGCTCGGGCTCGCGCTGCTCGTGCTCGCGTCGCTCCCGTTCATTCCGGGGTCGCGGGCATCGAGCGCGGGGAGCGTCACCGGCTCTGTCACGGGAGCCTCGACGGTCGGGGAGGGGCTCAAGGCGAACTACGTCGTCACCGGTACCGGTGGCCCGGCGATCGCGGCGAACGGCTCGCAGGTCGGCGTGTTCACCTTCCATGCTTACTACGTCGCGCCGCCGGGCGTGAACACCACCGGCGCCCTCCTCTCCCCGCCCAGCGGGGTGCTCGTGAACGGGACGGTCACGCTCCAGTTCACCGCGCCGAACGCGACGGGCACCGCGACGATCGCGGTCCTCCTCAACTCGAGCTACCAGAGCCACTGGACGCTCGACAACGTCACGACCGGCGTCTCGGTCGTCCAGCCGATGCGGATCGGCGGGACCCTTCAGGTCGGAAGGGGCGGGAGCGTCGCCCCGTTCGGGATCACGGTCACGCTGGACGGCACCCCGGTCGGAACGATCCAGATCCCGACGCTCGCCGCGGGTGCGACGTACCCGGTCAACTTCGCGTTCGTCGCCCCGGGGCTGGGGCCGGGGTGGCACACGATCGCGATGAGCGTCGCCCCCGAGCACGGGCTCATCACCTTCAGCGGCGGGACCGAGGCCGTCACCTCGAACTTCTACGTTCCAGGGCCGGCGCCGAACAACACGGTCTACTATGTCGGAGGGATCGCCGCGTTCCTCGGGGCCCTCGTTATATGGGGCGGCCGGGTCGGCCCGCGCCGCCGGCGGCCGAAGACATGACGAGCGCCGCCTCCCCCTCTTCCCTGGTCGTCTTCAGCGAGCTCGGATGCACGTCGTGCGGGAGCGCGTTGGGCGGAATCGGCTCGGTGAAGTTCCCCTGCCCCGACTGCGGGCAGGAGACGATCGGCCGCGACCGACGCTGCCGCGACCAGTCGGTACTGTACCGCTGCCCGCGGTGCGGCTTCGAGGGACCGTAGCGGGGACCGCGCCGTGGGCGACGTCGCCGTCCTCTTCCGCTTGATGCCGCAGGGTGTCGAGACCGACCTCACGGCGGTCCGCGCCGCGCTCAAGGACGGGCTCCCGAGCGGCGTCACGGTCCGGGGCACGCAGGTGAAGGACGTCGCGTTCGGGATCCGCGCCCTGCTCGTGAGCGTCACGATGGCGGACATGGGCGGCATCCTCGAGTCGACCGAGCACGCCCTCGCGAAGATCCCCGGGGTCGAGTCGGTCGAGGTGATGGAGGAAGGCCTCCTCTAGTCCTCGGGCCGCCCCGGCGCGATGGACCTCTTCACCCACATCCTGGTCGCCTACCTCGTCACGTTCGGGCTCGTCGGCTTCCAGCCGACGTACCTCGCGGCGGGGGCGCTCGCGGGCGGGCTGCCGGACGCCGACGCCCTGTTCTGGCCGCTCGCGAAGCGGTTCCCGATCCTCCGCCACCACGGGATCACGCACTCGATCTTCGGCGTGACGCTGGTCGCCGGGGTCGGCGGCGGATTGATCGCCCCCCTGGTCGCGCCCGGCAACCCGTGGATCTACTTCGCCGTCATGGAGGCGGGCGGCCTCGCCCACATGCTCCAGGACGGATTCACCCATTTCTCCGTGCCGCCGTTCCTCCCGTTCTCGGACAAGCGCCTCGAGCTGGACGCCGACCGGGCGATCAACCTGATCACGCTCGTCGTCTCGGTGGTCGCCTTCTACCTCCTCCTCGGGGTCGAACGGAACCGCGTCCCGTTCGGGTACTACCTCGCGACCGTCTACGTCCTCGCCGCGTTCTTCGCCCTCTACTTCGCGGTCCGCCTCGTGGGCCGCCTCTGGGTCGGACGGCGAATGACGCAGTACGGGCCGTACACCGTCCCGGTCCCGACGTCGAACCCGTTCCGGTGGATCCTCCTCCGGGAGACGAGGGACGGCGGCCGGTTCCGGACGGAGTTCGCTCGGTTCACGCTCGGCAAGGGGATCACGAAGGGGCCGTTCGCCGTCGACGTGCCGCTCGACGGCCCGTCCGACGCGGAGGTGCCGACCACGGCCGGCGAGGCGTTGGCGCGCTCGTACCCGATCGCCCGGAAGATGAGCGGCTTCTTCGACGACACCTACCATTTCGGCGAGGCGACCGCGGGCCCGGACCGGATCTGGGTCGCTACCTGGTACTCCCTGGAGTACACCGCGTTCGGCCGCGCCGCGGCGGTCCGCGTGGAGTTTCCGGCCGACGGCCCCCCGCGCGCCCACCGCGCCTGGCACACCCCGCTCTGGAGGAAGGAGCTCGCGTGAGCGGCGGGGCCCGGGGCACCGCGGTGCTCCTCCGCCCCGAGGAGAGCGCCGATGCGGCGGCCGCGGTGGTCGAGCTCCTCGGGGCCCGGGAGTATCCGGGCGACCCGACCTGGCGCGAGGCCGTGCTCCGCTCCGCCCGGGAAGCCATCGAGGCGCGACCGTCGCGCGCCCGGATCCTCGTCCGCGCCGACGGCACGCCCCTCGCCCTGATCGTGCCGGAACCGCTCCCCGATCCGCGGTTGGGGCACCGCATCTGGGTCGGGGTCGCGCGCCCCGACGTGACGACATCGGAGCTCACGGCGGGGTGGGACGCGCTCGCGGCCGCCCCCGACCACGTCGAGCGGGTCCTCCGTCTCTACCTCGACCCGCCGTCCTCCGACCCCGAGCCGTTCGATCGGTCGCTGACATCGCTCGGGTTCGTCCGCCGCTGGCGGATGGATCTCGTCATCGACCCTCGGGCCTTCGCACCGGCACCCCCCACGGGATCGGCGGCGACGCCGCGCGGACTGACCCTGGACGATGAGGCCGCGCTCGCGACCTTGATGGCGCGCGCCTACGACGACGACCCGGCCGAGCGGGCGACCCAGGCGCAGAGCGCCGAGCCTGCCGACGACGCCCGACGCGGCACCCACGACCTCCTGCACGGCGGCGTCGGGACGTGGTGTCCCGAGGCGTCGTTCGGGGTCGACGACGGCGACCGGCTCGTCGGGGCGACCCTCGTTCAGGAGTACCAGGGTCTGCTCATCAGCGAGATCATGGTCGACCCGAGCGCGCGACGCCGCGGCCTCGCGAGCCGGCTCCTCGCCGCGACGCTCCGCGCGCTCGCCGCCCGCTCCGTCCCGAGCGTGCGGCTCGTCGTCACGCGGGAGAACGAGCGGGCGTACCGACTGTACCGCAAGCTCGGGTTCGTCGCGAACCCGGGCGTCGAGGGCCCGGTGTGGGTCCGGCCCGACCTCGTCGGGTCGCTGGCGGACGCCGCGCCCGTCTAGCCCCGGGGGGCGGCGCGCCCCGCTAGGTGGGGAACGAGGGTGGGGCCCCCGGCTGGGTCGCGAACGGGATGTACAGGTTGCCGTTCAGGTTGTTCGCCTCGGCGACCGTCGTGTCGCCCGGGATCACGACCTGAACGTTCGGTTTCCCGAGCGTCTTCCAGATCGCGTTTCCCGCGTTCACCGCGGCGACGTCCGAGGCCGACGTGACCATCGCCGCGTCCAGCGCCGAGATGCTCGTCAGGCAGTGGCCGGTCGGCGTCGAGAGGTTCGAGGTGTTCGTCGCCGTGCACCGGGCGCTCGCGCGGTCGGGCCAGATGTTCGGGTCGAGAACGAGGACGACGATGATCCCCCACGGGACGTTGGGGAACGTCGCGGTCGTGTTGAGCAGGTGGTCGTGGGTCGGCACCGGCAGGACGCCCTCGGGGTTGCCCCCGAAGCCGGCGGTCACCCCGATCGACTGCTCGACCGTCGTGAAGAACGGCGAGTAGAGCAGCGTCGGGTGGTCCACGCACGCCGTCGGGGTCCCGGCCGCGCCGCAGTCGGCCAGCACGGGGTTCCCCGCGAACATCGGCCACCCCCGGGCGGAGGCGCCCAGAGAGCTCGCTCCGAAGACCGACAGCCCCGCGAAGGCCGGGACGAGGATCCACTGCGGGACCTGGGACGGCACCGCGTTCTGGTTGGCGTTCCCGACCTCGCACGGCACGGACGACGGCGCCGTCGGGAAGAACGTCGTGGACGCGGGGGTGCAAACGAACGTGTTCGTCCCGTTGTAGATGAACGTCACCACCTGCCCCTGGGTGAACCCGCCCATCTCGAGCATCGGGTTCGGGCCCGACGAGGAGCTCGGCTTCGGGCGCAGGTAGTAGTAGGCCAGCACACCGGCGACGACCACGATCACCACGACGACGATCGCAGCGACCATCCCCGTGCGGGGCTTCTTGGGCGGCGGTGTCGGCGAAGGGGTGGGGCCGGGCGCGGCCTCGGCAGCGGGCGTCGCGACCATGCCGACCGCACCCCCGAAGGGCGGATGAAGGCACCGAGGACTTCCGAAGGGGGGACCGCTCCGAGGTCCGGCGAGCCGGGAGTGGTGCTCTAGGCGGCCGTGTGCTCGTGGTGGTGGTTCGCCGGGCCGAGGGCGAGGAAGGCGCGCTCGACGACCTCGCTCAGGGCCGGGTGAATGTGCATCCCCTCGACAATCGGGGTCACGCTCCGATCGGGGGTGTACATCTGGGTCACGACCTCCTGCAGGAGCACCGCCGCGTCGGGGCCCACGATATGGGCGCCGACGATACGACCTCCGTCGGTGAGGACCTTCATGAAGTAGCCGGAGCCCTGGAGCCCCATCGCCTCGCCTTTCGCCGTCCCGTCGAACCGGTACCGTCCGATCCGCAGCCGATCCGGCGGGATCGCCTGGCGCGCTTCGGGTTCCGTGAGCCCGACCCCCGCAACCTCGGGATCCGAGAACACCGCGTGCGGGATCGCGTGGTAATCGGCGGTGACGGCTTCGCCGAGGATCGCGTTGCGGTAGACGACGCGCGCCTCGTAGTTCGCCTTGTGCTTGAACAGGTGGTGACCGTTGGCGTCGCCGAGGGCGTAGACGCCGGGTTGGCTCGTCTCGAGCCGTTCGTTCACGACGACCCACCCTTCGGGGGTGGTACGGATGCCCGCGCGTTCGGGGTGAAGGACCCCGGAGGTCGGACCGCGGCCCGCGGCGACCAGGACCGCGTCCACGTCGAGCTCGAGCTCCTTCCCTGTCGATCGGTCGATGGCGGTCACGCGCCTTCGACCCCGACGCGCCGACGCGACGCGGGCCACCTCGTGGTTCGTGTGGATCGTGACGAACCGACCGAGTCCCGCGCGGGCGACCTCCGCGATCTCGGGGTCCTCGGACGGTAGGAACCGCGGGTTGCGGCCCAGAACCGTCACTTTCGAACCCATGGCACTGAAGAACTGGGCGTACTCGGCCGCGATGTAACCGCCGCCGATAATGGCCAGCGCGTCCGGTCGCTTGTCGAGCTCGGGGACGGAGTCGCTCGTTAGAAATCCCGCTTCGCGAAGGCCCGGGACGGCGGGGACGATCGTCTCCGATCCCAGGCCGAGGAGGATGAGCTTCGAGCGGATCGCGCGGCCGCCCACCTGGAGGGTGTAGGGAGCGACGAACTCCGCCACCTCGTGGAAGTAGTCGATCTGGGGGGACGAGGTGAGCCCCGCGCGGATCTGCCCCACCTCCGCGCCGATGTTCTCGCGCATCCGGCGCATGACCCGGCCAAAGTCGATCGATCGAAGGCGCGCGTCGATGCCGAACTCGCCGGAGCGCTGGATCGTCCGGACGACCTCCGCCGGATAGAGGAGGAGCTTCGACGGGATGCATCCCCGGGTGAGGCAGATCCCTCCGGGCGTGTCGCGGTCGATGACGGCGGCCCGGCTCTCAGGATGTTGGCGGAGGAAGGCGTCGACGACGCTGAGGGACGAGCCGGTGCCGATGCAGATGACGCCGTATTCTCGGGGGTCGGGCATGCCGGCCGAACGGTACGCCGGGAGATGGCGGTGCGCCATCCCTTCCGTCCCGCCGAACGTTTTTTGTGAAGGGAGTCGCGACTAGTGGTCGTGGCCCTGGTCGCCGACTGGGGGAACCTCGCGATCGTCGCGCTCCCAGTCATCACAAGCCTCGGCGTGAGCGGGCTCCTGGCCATCCTCCTCTACCGCGTCGGGGTCGCCACGGGCGTGCCCCACCGCCGAGAGCGGTGCCTGCGCTGTGTCTTCGCGAGCGCGCTCCACAGTTCGGGGACGTGCGATGAACGGTGCGCGGTGAACGAGCTGCCCCGGATCCCGGCGCTCCTCCTCTGGGTCACGGGGACGTTCGCCCTGCTGTTCCTCCTCTTCCCTTCGACCGCCTTCGCCTACGTGCTGCCCCTCGAGCTCCGCTCCCCCGCGCTGTTCCCGACGCTCGCGGGGTTCCTGGGGGCCGCGAACCTCGGCGGGATGATCGTCCTCGCGGCGTACCTGCTCCAGGACCGTGCTTGGAGCCGCGAACTGTTCAACCGCGTCGGGGCCGGAGGCTCGATCGTCGGTCTGCTCTTGGGATTCGTCTCGGGGGGCATGATCCGGTCCGTCACCCTCTGGTTCACGCCCGCGGCGCTTACGGTCCTGCTCGTCGGGCTCGGTCTCGAGTACCGCGCGAGGAGCGGCCGACCGACCATGGGGTTGCGCGCGATCGGCACGGCGACCGCGCCGCTGTTCTTGACGCTGGTCGTGGGGGCGGTCCGGATCGTTCAGATCGTCGCGCTCGCCCACGTGTAGTGGCGGGCGGGGCTATCCCGAGGGAGCCGGCCGGCCCCGGCGTCGGTCGTCCGGACCGACCCGGGATCGGAGCACGGGCGCCGCCGGCTGCAGCTCCCGATACATCGCATCCAGCTCCTTCACGACCTCGCCCGCGACGACGGGTGGGGTCGGCGAAGGCACGATCCGGGTCGCGGGCGGTGAGCTGCGCGGGGGGGCGGCCGCCGGCGCCGGTGGGTCGATCACCCGCTGGATCGCCTCGAGAAGCTCTGCCGAAGCATCTTCGGTCGCCGCGGAAGCGACGGCGGCGGGCATCGCCACGGCCGGGGGCGATCGGGGGGCGGGGGGCTCCGCCCACGGCGTCGGTGCCGGCGTAGGAATCTCGGTAGGCGGCTCCGGCTCCGGCCCTGGCTCTGACTCTGGCGCCAACGCGACGAGCTGCGGTGTCGCCGCTTCGACCGGTCCCAGAAGCCGCGGCGCGAGTTCGGGGGCCACGAACAACCAGGTCACGAGCAGGATCGCGAGACCCAGGACCGCGTCGAAGATCGTGGGGGGGGACGCGTCGCCCACGACGAGGAGATTGAACAGCCCCGAGGCGAGCGCGGCCGCTCCGACGAGGAGGAGAAGGATGTGGAACGCCCGCTCTCGGAGGTCGCGCGACCGTTCGACCATGGCTCGGGGTGCTGGACAGTTCTCTACGGAAGGCTCGCGACTTAAACTCGGCGGGGACCGGGCGTCCCGTCCCCCGCGCGCGAGGTCGTCACGGCGTCGTAGCGGAGAGGACGATCGTCGCCGACGTGGTCGTCGACACGGCGGTGTTCGTGACGGCGAGCAGGAACGAGACGAAGAGGACCGACGTCCCCGTCGTGAGCCCGGCGATTGCCATCGAGGTCCCCGCTCCGACGGCCGTCAGGGGGAGCGAGGCGGACGTGCCGGCGCAGGTCGGGGCGAAGATCGCCCAAGGGTTGCCGTTGGCGTCGGTTCCGCTCGCGAGGGGGACGCCGGTGTCCGGGACGGTCGTCGGCGACGCGGTGCAGTAGCTGAGGTACGCCGCATTGATCCCCTTGCCGGCGAGGGCCGTGGTCACGTCGAGCCGAAGGTGCCATGTCACCGCGGTCGTCGCGTTCGCCACGATCTCGAGGGTGTCGAGCAGGTACGTCCCGTAAGCGCCGCTCACTCCCGAGATGTTCGCCGTGACCGAGACGTGGGCGACGTTCGCGAACTGGTCGGTCACCAACCCCTGGGCGTGCGCGGCCGCGTAGTTACCACCGTTGGCGAAGAGGAACGGAGAACCGGCGGAGGCGACGTTCGTCTTCGCCTGGAAGGTGAGGATGACGTCCGAAAGCCCGAGCCCGAGGATGACGACGCCCAGCGCGACCAGACCGGCCGCGAGGGCGAAGAGGGCCCCGCCCCGGCGCGAACCAACCGCCCGGCGCTCGACCGATGGGACGACCATTCCGGCGGGCGGACTAGCCTCCGCGCCCGGTCATCGATTGGGGACCGTACCGAGAGAAGGGAACGGAAGGAAGAGGTTGGCGCCGGACACGCACCGCCCCCTAGGGCAGCGTGACGGGTATGGCGAACGAATTGAGGGTCGTCGCCACAACGGCCGCGTTCGTCGAGATGTAGTAGCTCACGTAGAGAACGATCGTGCCGGCGGCGGTCGCGTTCGGGACGATGCACGACGCTGCGATCGACCCGGTCACCGTGCCCGCCAGGAGGTTGATGGCCGCGACGTTCGCCGTACCGCCCGCGCAGCCCGCTGAGAGCGCACCGAGCGACGGGAGCGTCGCGCCGCAGCCGACCGGTTGGCCCGCGACCGCGGTGACTCCCGGGGACGGCACGGCGGTCGAGACGAACGCGTAGGCGCAGACGACCCCCGCCACGGCGATCACGGTCGGCGACGGGACGACGACGTTCCCGATGTGGGCCGTGCTCGTCGTCGCGACGGCGGTGACGAACTCGTTGACGTCGAACATCCCGACGGGAACGGTGCTGATGCCGCTGATCGTCGTCGTGACGGTCACGCCCGGGCTCGCGCCGCCCGGATAGGTGCTCGTGACGAACCCGAATCCGTGCGCGGTCAGGTAGTTCCCGCCGTTCTGGAACTGGAACGGTCCGGTCGTGTTCGCGCCGACGCCGGTGTTCGTAGTGTAGTTGAGCACGACATCGGCCACCACGACCCCTGCGACCAGGACGACCGCGAGCCCCGTCAATACGGAAAGCCAACGGACTTGCTGCTTGGCGGCGGGTCGTATCGGTCTCGTTCGCAAAGGTGGCTCCATTTCTGTTCGGTTCCTGCGGCTTCCCCGGGACGCCGCAGCATAGTCGATTCCATCGATGGGTTCTTGAATGCTTGCTCCGATGAGGTATCCGTATCGGCCGGGGGCGGCCGGCGATGGCGGACGCCAAAGGCCGCAACGTGGCTCGCCGGGGCCGAAGATGGGGCCCCTCGACCTTGGGTCTCGTGCTCGCGCTGGGAGCGATTCTCCTGCTCACGAACCCGATCTCGGGAGATGTCGTGGTCCAGTACCAGCTCCAGGCCGGGGCGGCCGCGGTCGCGCCCCTCACCCCGCTCACGAACACGACCGTCCGTGTCGTGGCCGGGGTCTGCACCGCCGGCGCCACCGGGGGGGTGCCCGCCGCCGGCTCGGCGCGGGGGAACGTCACGATCGTCGAGGCAAGGACGTGCGCCACGCGGACGCTGATCGTCTTCCTCCCCCCGATCCGGTTCACGAACGGTCTCGCGGTCCCGGCGGGGCACGTCCTCGACGTCCGGCTCGACCTGGTCGCGTTCAACGGGACCACCCGGATGGTGTCGAACCTCCAGCTCTACGTGCAGCGCGTGGGCGCCGGGAACCCGATCGTGACCCGGACCCACATCCTGATCCGGGCCGGCGCCGTCGTCCGAGGGTCGACCTCGGCCGCGGCGCTCGCCACTCCGAACACCTACGGGATCGGGATCCGGATGATCCTCTTTCACCAACCGACGGCGCAGCAGGTCGGGCTTTCGATCGTGCTCTTCGCCTACCTCGACGACGGCGGCGCGATCCGGGCGGTCCAGGAAGAGAGCGTCCCGATCTCCATCACGTACTAGCGGGAGCTCCCCGCCGGGAGCTGGGAGCTCACCCGCTCGGGCCGGCGCGGGTGGGGTCGAGCGTCTGGATGAGGAGTTGGCCCGGCCCGGTGACGTGGAGCGCCTCGAAGCTGAGCGCGTGGCCGACGAGCCCGCCCCCCAGCGGCTGGTTGTACGCCTCGACGGTGACGGACGGATCTTTGAGGAGCAGCGCCCCGTGGTCGATGTCCATCGTCTCCTTCTCCTTGAGATTGAACGAGAGGATGTTCCCGTGGCCCTGGTAGACGATCTTCCCCGGGCCGGTCAGGCGGTCCATCCAGAACCCGATCATCCGACCGATCCGCCCGGTCCCGTGGATGTAGTAGGTGCCGTACTGGACCGTATTGCTCGCGAGCAGGAGCGAGTGCTCCGAAATGTCGATCGTCTGGCCCGCGGCGAGGTCGATCTGCCGGACCTCCCCGGGCCGCGAGCGGCTGAACGCCGCGTAGCCGGGTCCCGTGTAGGTGTGCATGTGGAACGGCACGCCGCCGAACAGGGTCCGGGTGATCGCGCCCGTGACCCCCCCTTGGGTGAGGAACCGCAGCTGGAACTGGATCGACGGGTCGCTGTAGACGAGGAGCCCGCTCTCGCAGTACACCTCCTCTCCGGCGCCCAGTTGCACGAGGGCGACCGGGATGAGGTCGCCCTTGATCGCGACGTCCACCGAGCTCACCACCCGCTATGGACCATGACGGTCCCCGGTCCGTAGACGTCCATCACCGGGATCTGGGCGCTCGCCGGGCCGATCATCTGGCCGGAGGCGAGCCAGTTCAGCGAGAACCGGTTGGTGCCCGACATCATGAGGAGCGCGTTCGTCGACGTGCGGAGCGACTCCTGTGGTCCCAGGTTGAAGCTCAAGATGTTCCCGTTCGACTGGAAGACGAGCGTCCCGGGCCCGGTGAGCTCGTCCGCGAACCCGTAGACGGTGTTGCGGTTCCCGTTCTGGTCGGGGACCGGGTTCGGGTACTGGAACAGGACCATCGGGTTGTAGTGGACCGTCGGGTCGAAGCAGATCATGTGGCCCTGGCGGAGCTTCACCGACTGGCCCGCCGGGAGGTCCATCACCCGGACCTCCCCGCCCTTGTCGCGCGAGAAGGTGACGTTCCCCGGCCCCTCGAACTCCGCGAGGAAGTAGCTCTCCTCGTTGTCGCCGAGCGCGCGCAGCCCAAGCAGGTGCGCCGTGCCGACGCCGAGCGACTTGAGCGTACGCCGGGTGAGCTTGACGGACGGCTCCTTGTACAGCATGATCTCGTGGGCGGCGAGGATCTTCTCGCCCTGGCGCAGCTGGACGAGCACCGCCGGCGTGATCCCCCCGATCGTATCCGCTTTCATCGCACCGCCTACGGGACGCTCTGCCCGTCGACCGAGAGCGCGTAGGCGGCCCCGCAGTACTCGCACTTCGCGTAGCCGCCGGTGATGTTCGCTGGCTTGATCTTCGCCCCGCAGCCCCTGCAGCTGATGTCCTGCAACGTGGCGCGGCTGATCGTCACTTCCGTTCGCTTCTTGACGAACTCCTCGGGGATCGGCAAGGTACCTCCTCCTTCCTAGTAGTGCGGCAGCTTCGGGTCGATGCTCTGGAGCGCGACCTTCCCCGGCCCGATGAGCTCGAGCACCTCATACGCCTCGAGCTTGCCCAGGAACCCTCCGCCGAACGGCAGGTTCTGCGTTTGCGCGGTCACGCTCCCGCTCTTGAACAGGAGCGAGCCCATGTCGGCGGTCACCCTCTCGCCGGGGGCGAGCGTCATGCTGATGACGTTCCCGAACGCGTGGAGCGCCACCTTCCCCGGGCCGGTGAGCCGGTCCATCCAGAAGCCGACCATCCGTCCGGGGCGGTGCGTGCCTTTGACGTAATGCATGTCGTACGGGATCCGGTTCTCGGCGCACACCAGCGACCCCTCCGCGACGTCCAGGACCTCGTTCGGCGCGAGCTCGACGACCCGGACCTCGCCGACGCCGTCCCGGGAGAACCCCACGACCCCGGGGCCCGTGAACTCCGTGAGGAGGAACGGGATCCCGCCGACGGTCGTCCGCTCCACCGTCTTGAGGAAGCCGCCGGACTGCACGGTCTTGCGCCCGACGGCGACGCTCGAGTCCTTGAACAGCATGATGCCGTGCTCGCAGAAGACCGACTCCTGCGGCTGGAGCGTCACGAGGATCGAAGGGACGAGCCCGGCGACGGTTTCGAACTCCAACAAGCTCCCCGGCGCGTTGACTACGTGAGGTAGGGATATTACTCACTTTTGGAGGAATGGGAGGGCTCCGCATCGAATCGGGCCGGCCAGCGTAATCCGCGGCGCGGATTCGCGACAGCATGCCGTTCCCCGACACCGTCCGCGCGCTGCCGAGGACCGAGCTCTCCGGGGCCCCGGTCTACGTTCACGATGATGGCCGGACCCAGGTGCTGTTCATCGAGGTGCCGCCCGGTCGCCCGGCGGTCGTGGTCCCGACCCACACCCACGGCCTCGAGTGGGGGTTCGTCTCCGAAGGGGCGATAGAGATGACGATCGACGGCCGCGTCGAGCTCCATCGAGCGGGTGAGACCCACGTCATCCCGGCGCAGATCCCCCACAGCTTCCGCATCGAACCGGGGACCTGCTCGGTCCATTTTTTCGCCGAGCGTCGGGTGTCGTTCCCGCCTCGGTCGTGACCGACGTCTCTCGATAGGACCGCGGACTGGTTTCGCCGCCGCAGGTGGCGGAGGCGCACCATCAAGTAACGGACCGGCCTAATCGCGGCGGATGCGCATTCCTCTCGGCGTGTCCAGCCTCGTCCTGGTCGCGCTGCTAGCGATCTCCCTCCCCACGGGCCACGCCGGCTCCTCCTCCGTCGCGCCCGCGCGGCCGATCGCCCCGGGTTCGACTACAATCGCTCACGCGACGCAGTCGGTCATGCCTTCCCCTCCTCGCTCGGTGCCGCCGCTGCTCTCGCGACTGACCAATTCGACGTTGGGCGTCCCCGGGGCGGTCCCGTCGCCGTCGGCAGCCCCGCCGACGTCGGCGGTGTTCGCGGCTCCCGCCCCCGTGGTGCCACCGACGACGCCGATCGTCGAGACTCTTCCGGTCGGTTCGTCGACGTGCTGCTTCTACGGGAACTTCGTCGCTCCGACCGGGCCGTTCGCGCTCATCGAGCTCAACTACACCGGCGTCGTGAGCGGCAACGTCTACGACTCGTCGTACCGCGCGTACGTCGACGGCGCTCCGATCCTCTTCGGGACGACCCCGGAGTACGGGCAGTGGACGGTGCTGAAGGACATCACGCAGTACTCCGCCCTCTTCCAGGGGACGGTGAACGTCACCTTCCTCCTCTCGGCCGCGGTTCTCGCCGGCGGATCGTTCAGCACGTCGGTGAGCGTCCTCTTCTATCCCGTCCCGACCGGCGCGGCGCCGCCGAGGACTCCGAACGTCGTGCTCCCGATCTGGAGCACGGCGTACGTCAAGCCGACCGCCACGACCTTGAGCGCGAGCGTCAGCGTACCGACCAACGCCACGAACGCGACGCTCGACCTGTTCGCCTACGGCTTCGAGACGGACGAGTTCTGGTACGCTACGGGGCCGTCGGAGAAGGCGTTCCGCGACGTGCAGGTCAGCGTCAACGGGACCAACGTCGCCTCCGTCTTCCCGTTCCCGTACCTCAATACTGGCGGCCTCGACCTATTCCTCTGGCGGCCGATCCCCGCCGTTTTCACGCTTGACGATCGACCTTACCGGATCGACCTCACGGGGGCGCTCGGCTCCCTCGAAGGGACGCACACGCTCTCGGCCTCGGTCGCGGGGCGCGACCCGAACAGCGACTGGCTCGTCATGGGCGTCCTCTTCGTCTACACGAGCGCCTCGGCCGGCGCGGCGAAGACGCTCACCGCGCCGTCCGCGTTCAACGTGGTCGACAACCTGCGCACCGACCACGCGACGTACTGGGACGAGACGGCGACGCTCGCGTACTCCTACTCCTCGTCCTACACCACGGGCTCCGGGACGACGAACGTGACCTCGTCGGTCGCGCAGCGATTCGTGAACGACGTCGCCGGCAACTCCGTCTGGGAAAACATCTCCGGCGCGACCGGGATGAGCTTCTGGACGAACTACTCGGGAGGCGGCGGAGGTCGCGCCGTCGACCTCGGCTACGGCTTCCCTCTCAACCTCGACCTCGGCAGCCGGTTCGTCGAGACGTCGAACACGGGGGGGACGTACCCGATCTACGGGAACTTCACGACGTACCTCGAGAACGTCCATCAGGAGTGGAACGAGAGCGGGACCGCCGAGGACGGGAGCACGTTCGCCGTCGACGAGCGCGTGGGGGGCGGCGGCGTCTACGCGGGACGTGAGGAGCAGACGAGCGCGACCGCGGCCCAGATCCTGAGCATCACCTTCATCGAATCGCAGACGACGAGCGAGTACACCGCATTCCGTGCGGCGGGTCCGCTTCGCCTCGACTACGCCCATCTCCTGATCGGCTCGGCGTACCAGCCGCCCGGACCGAACAACGCGGAGACGATCGTGCTCAACGGAGTCGCCTCTCCGATCTCGGCGGCGATCGTCGCCTCCGCCGGTGCGATCGATGCCGGCGCGAAGGTCACGTTCAGCGTCGAATGGCTCGGCGGGCTCGGCAACCCCACCGTCGCGTGGCAGACTCCCCTCCCCTCCGGGTGCGGGAGCCCGAACGGCGGCTCCCTCACCTGCACGCCCACCGCCCCCGGCACGATCGCTCCCGTTGCGACGGTCTCCGACGCGTCCGGCGATTCCGCCACCGCGGCCGCCGCCACGGTGTTCGTCCTCGCGGACCCGACGGTTTCCCTATCCGGGCCCGCGATCGGCGTCGACGTGGGCGGCTCTGGCGTGATCGTGCCGGTCGTGACGGGGGGTGCTCCGCCTTACCAGTGTTCGTGGAGCGTATCGGGAGGCTCCTTCGTCGCCCTCGGAGGCTGCGCGGCCGGCATCCGGATCTCGGGGACGGCCGCCGGAACCCCCGTTCAGGTCGGACTCCGAGTCACCGATGCGAGCGGCTTCACGGTCTCGGCGACCGAGCTCTCGATCCCCGTCAACCCCGTCCCGACCGTTCGGGTCGTGGGGCCCGGGACGAGCCCGGCCGTCGGAGTCCCATTCCCCTTGAACGCGACGGTGACGGGGGGGAGCGGCGCGGTCGTCGTGAACTGGTCGATCGCTGGACCGGGGATCGCCGGCGGCTCCCTCGTGAACTTCTCGAGCGGCCCCGTGCTCGTCTATGCGGCGACGGCGACGGGGACGTTCCACTTCAGCGCCTGGGCGACCGACGCGGCCGGCGGCGCCTCGCCGAGCCCCACGGTCGACGTACTGGTCGTGGCCGCGACGGGCCCGTCCACGAGCTCGTCGGCCGCCCCGGGCGCCATTCCGTTGTGGGCGGCGCTGGCCCTGATGGGGGCGGTCGCCGCCCTCGGGATCGCGCTCGTCGCGGTCCTCATCCTTCGCCGCTCGCCTCCGCCGCCGCCGCGGCGACCGACCGGCCGGCGGCCGCCTACGCAGTCACCGCCGCGGACCCCGTCGTGGGCCGAGGAGGTCGCGCCGTACCCGCCGCCCTCGCCCGGCGCGCCGCCCGGGGGCGGGGCGTAAGGCGAAGCCGCATCTCCCAGCTCCGCGTGAAGCCGAGGCGCCGGTAGACCCGACGTCCCGCCGGGGAGGCATGGAGCGCGACGCGCGCGACCCGCCGCCGCCGCGCTTCCGCGACCGCCGCGCGGACGATCCGGCTCGCGAAGCCCCGGCCCCGGAACCTCGGCGCCGTGTAGATCGAGAGGAGGTAGGCGCTCTTCGCCGGGTGGGCCGGCCGAGGATGATCCGGGTGGAACCAGACGAGACCGCTCGCTACCGCGCCGCCGTGCGCGTCGCGGAGGAGGAACCCGACGAGGTCGCCCTGGCGAAACTCGTCCCGGAACCACCGCCGGAACGGGCCCGCGTGGGCGCGGATCTCCTCGGCAGAGAACCCTCCCATGTCGCGGTACATCGCCAGCCGGTGGTTGATGAGGGTGGGAAGGTCGGCGAGGCGCGCACGACGTAGGGGTCCGACCCGGACGACCGGATCGCTCCGATCCGAGGTCCGGCGGCGGGTTCGTGGAGCGCGGGTCGGCATCGCCCGTCCGAGCCCGGACGGAACCGTGGCCTCTATGACGATTACCCCGAACCGGTCGGAAGAGGTTGGGCCGGTTGAGGAGCCGACGACGCCTAGCCCCCCCGTCCGAGGGGGATCGGCGTCGGGGGCTCGAACGGGGCCGGCGGCGCCGGCCCGCCGGGGATCGGCGGCATGGCGCGCCTACTCCTCGAGCAGCTTTTCGAGCTGCTCGTAGAGGTCCGTCGACTTCTTCGACCCGGCACGACCGCCTTCCCACCGCGCGTTGACGATCTTCACGAGGAGGTCCGCGAGCTTGTCCATCCAGGGGCCCTCCTCCTTCTCGAAGCGCGTCTTGAGCTTCTCGCGCAAAAGCTCATTGTACGCTCGGTATGCGGTCCACACCCAGGGCCCGTACCGTCCGTTCCCTTCTCCGTGCTCTCCTTCTCCCATGATTCCTGCTCCGCCTTTCGGCAGCTCCACCACCCGAGGGGGGACCATATTGACGGGACGGCGCCCAGAGCGGTCACGTCGGGCACCGGTCACGCGGGACGGCGAAGGCTCAAGCGGGAGCACGCGTTCGTTCCGCCGATGCAACGGGCGTCCCCGTTCCGTCCCCCGGCGAGCGATGGTCGTACGCTGGACTTGCGCGTGGTCGAGACCCTCAGCAAACTTCCCGGCCGCGTCAGCTTTGGGGGACTCCGCCGGGCGCTCGGCGCGCACCCCGAGTCGCTCTCACGCGCCCTGCGTCGGTTGGAGCGGGAAGGGGTCGTCGACCGCAACTCCGACGGCTACCAGCTACTGAGCGTCCGAGCTCCGTCGCCGGTCACGGGCGAGGAGGACGGCGAAGTGCTGGCGGAGCTCAAGCTCCCGACCGGGTTCGACGCGACGACCGCCGTCGATCGGCTCGCGGGCCGCTGGTTCGGATCGCTCCGGTGGGTCGGCTCGAGCCGGAAGGGCGAGGAGCACCGGCTCGTCTGGTCGCGTCGGGACGGCAGCGGGTCGCTGATCCTCGGCGTCAAGCCCGGCGCCCTGCGGATCCTTTCGCCGCAGACGCCGAACGGAGTCGACGCCGGAGAGACGGAGGAGGGCGCCTATGAGCTCCTCTTCCACGCGCTCGACGTGCTCCGCGTCCCGAGCGACCCCCGCGTCAGCCACGCGGTGTTCCTGACCTCGACGCCCCCCAACTGGGTGCCGGTCGGCTTCGGGATGTAGCGACGCCCGGCGGGCCGACCTACGTCGCGCGCGCGCGGTCGGGCGGTCGCTCGAGCGCCCGGCTGCGCAGGTCGGTCAGGGCGTTCATGTAGTTCGCATAGGCGTCGTACGGGTTGCCGTACGAGCTGAAGTACTGGTGGACGCCGGCGTCCGCCCCGTGCCCGCCGAGATACATGTAGTAGAAGTGGTCGGAGGCGAGCAACCGTCGCCACGTCCCCATGAGCTCGGGGCTCTCGCTCCGACGCGCGATCGACCCCATCTTCTTCGCGGCCTCGAACGCCGACCGCTGGAGGTCGTTGCCGAGCCAGGCGCCGAGGTCCCGGTTCTGGTCCGCCCAGGTGAGGGTGCTCGGGACCGAGAGCGGTCCCGCCGCCGGCTCCTCCAGGGCCTCCTCGACCGTCGACCAGACCAGGTTCGGCTCGCGCGCGACCGCCGCCGGAAGCGCGCTCAGGAAATCCAGGATCCCCGTCGATGCGTCGTGGTGCTCGCCGAACGTCTCGAAGTCCATGAACAGGCCGAGGACCCGGCCGGGAGTGGCGGCCAGCCACCGGGCATACTTGTCCGCCATCAGCGGAAACTCGGACCACCCGCGGGCGCTGAAGCGGAAGCCGACGTCGTCGCTGAGCCGGTAGTTCCGGAGCAGCAGCTTGAGGCCCGGGGCCCGCGCCCCCGTGTACAGCTCGTTCGCGGTCCGGTCTCCGAGGATCCCCTCCCAGCCTTCGGCGAGCATCCCCTTGAACCCGTGCCGCTCGGCGAAGTAGCCAAGCTCGTCCGAGTACGCAAGCTCCGTCATCCGGAGCAGCCGCGGCGCCACGCCGAACTGCGTCCGCAGCGCCTCCCGGTGCTGGTCGATCTCCTCGATGAGCTCCGGAGGCGGGAGGAGGAAGGCGAGCGAATGGTAGTAGGTCTCGCCGAGGAACGCGACCCGCTTGGTCGCGGCAGCGCGGCGGAGCAGGTCGAGCACGTCGGGCGCGGCGGCCTGCGCCTGCTCGATGAACGTCCCCGTGACGGAGACGCTGAACCGGAACTCGGGGAACCGCTCGAGCGACTCCAGCAGGCGGCCGAGCGCCGGACGGTAGCTTCGGTCGGCGATCCGCCGGAAGATCGCGAGGTTCCGCTCCGTGTCGAAGTACGGTCGCCCGCTGCCGAGGTCGATGTAGCGGAAGCGGGCCAGGCGCCACGGCTGGTGGAGGTGGAAGTACGGGACGACCCTCATCCGGCCCGTCCGCTCCCGACGACCTCGAGGTAGACGGCGACCGTTTCGCGAGCTCGCTCGGCCCAGGTCGCCCCGAGCGCCGCTCGTCGGGTCGCCCGCCCCATGACGTTCCGCAGCGCCGGATAGCTCAGCAGCTCGGCGATACGGCTCGCGAATTCGTCGATGTCCCAGAAATCGACGGCGAAGACCGTCTCCGTGATCTCGGCGACCCCGCTCGTCTTCGAGACGATGGTAGGGACACCCGAGACCATCGCCTCGAGCGCCGAGATGCCGAACGGCTCAACGACGCT
Organism: Thermoplasmata archaeon; assembly: GCA_035656255.1. Classification (GTDB taxonomy): domain Archaea; phylum Thermoplasmatota; class Thermoplasmata; order Lutacidiplasmatales; family UBA184; genus Lutacidiplasma. The sequence goes on along the minus strand of DASRSV010000020.1, from coordinate 93,612 downwards.
CGGGAGGACGTAGACGGACGCGCGGCCGAGGAGGATCGTCCGCTCCTCCTCGTTGACCCAGCCCAGGAAGAGCACCCGGTCGGCGATCCCGAGGTGCGCGGCGAGCGTGAGGAGCCGGGGATACTCGGGGCCATCGCCGGCGACCACGAACAGCGCCCGCGGGGCGTGGGGAGCGACCTTCGCGGCCGCGCGAAGAAAGGTGTCGACGCCCTTCATCGCCGCGAGGCGGCCCAGGTAGAGCACGATCGGGTCCGGGGCCTCGAGCCGCCGGAGCCGATCGGTCGGGCGGACCGCGTTGTAGACGACCCGGATCCGGTCGGCCGGAACCGAGTACCGGTCGACGAGCTGCTGCTTGAGGTGGCGGCTCACCGCGATGACCCGGTCGGCGGCCCGCATGCCGACCCGCTCGCGCTCGAGGATGTCGGGGTGCGGCCAGCCGAGGCTCCGGTCGAACTCGGTCGAGTGGACCGTCATCACGAGCGGGCGGCGCCTTCGGGCGGCCAGCCCCACGGCTCCCACGGTACCGAACCAGTCGTGGACGTGGACGAGGTCGAAATCGCGCGGCGTCCGGAGGGCCCCGACCCAGTCGTTGTAGGCGGTGATCGCGTCCGCCACGCGACCGTCGGGCTCGAGGACCCGGTCGTACGTTCCCGGCGGGGCGCCCGGCGCCCCGGCCGGCGCGGAGGGGGTGACGAACGTCACCCCCTCCACCTCCGTGAACGGGCCCGCGAACGGGGTCAGGAACGTTACCCGGTGCCCCAGCTGCGTGAGCTCCCGGCAGAGCTCGTACGAGTGGACGCCGAGGCCGCCCGCGTGGTGGGGGGGGAACTCCCACCCGACCATCAGGACGTGGAGCCGGCGGCTGGCGACCCGCACCGGAGCCGGAGGCGCCTCGGTCTCGGGCCGCTCCCATGCGAGGCTCTCCCCCAGGGCTTCGAGCTCGGCACGCGATACGCCCCCCCGTCGCGCTCGCTGCTTCGGAAGGGGGGGTCTCTTTCGTTCCGTGGACTCCTGGTGGACCCGGGGCGCCGGCCGACGTTTGGATGACCGTCGTCCGCTCGCCGGGGTTCGGGGAGACGCATCGGATCGTGACATCGCTGGGACGGCCCCGGCCCTCTCGTTTAAGGCTGTGCCGCTCCGCGCCGAGGGGCACGGGAACCGATTTCGTCCGTGCCGATCGGAGGATCGGGACCATGGGTTCGACCCGCGGCACGGTCGGGTCCGGTCGATCGGGGCGGGGCCACGTGCATCGAGGGTCGTCCGGGATCGCGGACGCCCCCACGCCCGAAGCGGTTATCAGCCGGAGCCGTGCGATTTTGACGTCGCTCACGAATGATCACCCAGCTTACCGGCAACGGTCGGGTCCTCCTCACGATCGATGAGAACGGCGAGTGGAACGGCCTCTTCTATCCGTACCCCGGGCAGTATCAGCACCTGCGCGAGACCCGCCTCGGGCTCTACGAGGTCGGTCCCCGCCGGTTCACCTGGCTCCGCGACCGAGGGCCGTTCGCCTTCCGCCAGGAGTATCCGGGGCCCGGTCACGCTCCGCGCTCCGTCTGGGTCGACGGCGGGCTCACCACGGTCGTCGAGGATTTTGTCCACCCGAACCACGACCTGATCATCCGCCTCGTCCGGTTCCGGAGCGACGCGGCCCGCGACGTCCGGCTGTTCGCCTATCAGTCACTCAACATCGCCGAGTCGCTCTACCACGAGACCGCGTATGTCGACCCGGAGAACCGGAGCGTTGTCCACTACAAGCGGAACTTCTACTTCGAGTTCTTCGGCGACCCGGTGTTCACGCAGGCGGTCTGCGGTGAGCACACCCTGAAGGGGCTCCGCGGAACGTACGTGGACGCGGAGGACGGGGTCCTCGAGGGCCGCGAGATCAGCCACGGGGCGGCCGACAGCGCGATGAAGTGGGACGTGCACCTCGAGCCCGGCGAGGACAAGGTCGTCCGGCTGTTCGTCGCGATCGGCGACACCCCCGAGGCGGCGCACCGACTACGCCACTACGTCTGGTCCGGCGACCCCGCGCGGTTCGAAAGGGAATCGCAGGCGTTCTGGCGTACCTGGGTCGCGCGCCATCCGCCCCGGCTCTCCCAGGGGCTGAGCGAGCGCGGACGCCAACTGTACCGCGCCAGCGTCGTCGCGCTCCGCCACGCCTGCGGTGCGAACGGGGCGATCATCGCCTCGCCGGACACCCGATCGCTGGCGGTCGGCGGGGACACCTACAACTACTGCTGGTGGCGGGACGGCTCCTACGTCAGCAAGGCGATGGACGAGGCCGGCCTCTACGACAACGCCGATCGGTACCTTGCCTTTGCGAGCCGCTGCCAGCGACCCGACGGGTCGTTCCTCCACCGGCACTTCCCCGACGGGACGATCGGGAGCACGTGGCACCCTCCGCCGTTCCTTCAGATCGACCAGACGGGGAGCGTCGTCGCCGCGGTCTGGCACCACTTCAAGCGGCAGACGGACCCCGATGCGCTCCTCACGTTCTGGCCGATGGTGAAGCAGGCCGCGAACTTCCTGGTCCAGTTCCGTGACCCCGCCACCGGCCTCCCGCGGCCCAGCTACGACCTCTGGGAGGAGCGGAAGATGGTCCACACCTACTCGGTCGCGGTTGTCGCCCACGCATTGGAGCGCGCCGCCCGTATCGCGCTCGAACTGGGTAAGGACGGCTCGACGTGGCGCGGGGCGTCCCTGGCGATGCACGACGCGGCGATCAAGGCCCTCTGGGACGAGAAGCTCCAGCGGTTCGTCCGCTCGGTCGAGCCGCGCGACGAGCGGCTGGACGCCTCCGTGCTCCTCGCCCTCAAGCACGGACTCCTCCCGTGGGGCGACCCCCGGACGCGGATCGCCGTCGACGCGATCGAGCAGCGGTTGCGGAATCCGCGCGTCGGCGGCGTGGCGCGGTTCGAGGGGGACGAGTACTACGGACGCGAAAACCCGTGGATCCTCTGCACGCTCTGGCTCGCGGAGGCGCGCCTCAATCTGGGAGAGATCGACCGGTGTCGGGAGCTCCTGGACTGGGTCGTCGACCACGCGACGCCGACGCTCCTCCTGCCCGAGCAGGTCGACGCGGAGAGCGGGGAATCGAAGAGCGCGGTGCCGCTCACCTGGTCGCACTCGACGTTCGTCGATGTCGTGCACAAGTACCACCGCGCCCTGCGCGGCGTGGAGTCGACCGACGATTGACGGCGCCGCGCCGCGGCCTCGGTGACTCCCGCTCCGCCGGGGTGACCCGCTCTCGCTCCGTCCTCGGGATCGACCTCGGGGGTACCAAGGTCGCGGCCGCCGTGGTTGACGAGCGCGGACATCCGCATGGGATGCGCCGACGATTCGACCGGGCGTGGCGGGGTGCGCGGCCGGTCGTCGACGACATCGTGGCGACCGCCGAGGAGGCGATCGACAGCGCGACCGTTCGTCCTTCGGTCGTCGGGATCGGCGTCGCGGGACAGATCGACCCGGTCGACGGTTCGGTCCGCTACGCTCCGAACCTCCGATGGCGCGACGTTCCGCTGGGACGGCTTCTCGCGCGGAGGCTCGGCGCGCGCGTGGTCGTCGTTAACGACGGCCGGGCCGCCACGTTCGGGGAGGCGACCACCGGGGCCGCACGCCGGGTCCGCGATGTCCTCTGTGTATGGACCGGTACCGGGATCGGCGGCGGGATCGTGAGCGGAGGTCGCCTGCTCGACGGCGCCAGCAACGCGGCCGGCGAGATCGGGCACTCCACGCTGGTGGCGGGCGGTCGCAAGTGCACCTGTCCCCGGCGGGGCTGCCTCGAGGCGTATGTCGGGGGATGGGCGATCGCCGCGCGGGCTCGCGAGGCCGCGGCCCGGTCGCCCGGTGCGAGCCGGACGCTGGTCGAGATCGCCGGCAGCGTCCGGCGCATCACCGCCGGGACCGTCAGCACCGCCGCGGCGAGGGGGGACCGGTTCGCCCGGGGCTTGGACCGCGAGACCGGGCGTCTGCTCGCCGACGGAGTCGTCGGGCTCGTGAACGCGTTGAATCCTCGGCGCGTGGTGCTGGGCGGCGGGCTCATCGACCATCACCCCGAGTGGGTGGCCGTGGTCGACGCGGCCGTCCGACGCCGCCCTCAACCCCCCGCGGCGCGCGTCGTGCGCGCGGTCGGCTCTCGGCTCGGAACGGACGCCGTGCTCATCGGCGCCGCTTTATGGGCGGGCCGTCAAGGGACGGAACCGGCCGAACGGCTCGCGCCGAATCTGCGAAGGATGCGATGAGTCCGGACGAATCGATGAAGGCGCGGTCGGGTGACCTCGACCGGCTCTGCATCGACACCCTCCGGTTCCTCTCCGTCGACATGGTGGAGAAGGCGAAGTCCGGCCACCCGGGCCTCCCGCTCGGAGCGGCGCCGATGGCCTACGTGCTGTGGACGCGGCACCTGCGGCACCATCCGGACGATCCCGCGTGGCCGAACCGGGACCGCTTCGTCCTCTCGGCGGGCCACGGCTCCGCGCTCCTCTACGCGCTCCTGCACATGACCGGCTACAACTTGCCGATGGCGGAGCTGGAGCGGTTCCGCCAATGGGGGAGCAAGACCCCGGGGCATCCGGAGGTCCATCACACGCCCGGGGTCGAGCTCACCACCGGACCCCTCGGGCAGGGGTTCGCGATGGGCGTGGGCCTCGCCATCGCCGAGCGATTCCTCGCCCATGCGTTCAACCGGCCGGGCGCGACCGTCGTCGACCACCGGACGTACGGGATCGTGTCGGACGGCGACCTCATGGAGGGGATCTCGTCCGAGGCGGCGTCCCTCGCCGGCCGGATCGGGCTCGGCAAGCTCGTCTACCTCTACGACGACAACCACGTCTCGCTCGAAGGTCCGACCGCGCTCGCCTTCACCGAGAACGTCGACGAGCGGTTCCGCGCCTTCGGTTGGAACGTCGCTCGGGTGGAGGACGGCAACGACCTCGTCGCGATCGACGCGGCGATCACCGCGGCGTCCCGACAGTCCGAGCGGCCGACGCTGATCGACGTGAAGACCCACATCGGCTACGGGAGCCCGGTCCAGGACCAGCGGGAGGCGCACGGCGAGCCGCTCGGAGCCGCGGCGACGCGGGCGACGAAGGAGCGCCTCGGCTGGCCGACGGAGCCCGCGTTCCTCGTCCCCCCCGAAGCGCAGGCTCGATTCGCCGAGGCGATGCCCCGCGGCGCGCGCTGGGTGGCGGAGTGGGAGGCGCAGCGGGCGGCCCTCACGCGGGTCGACCCGGCGGCGTCGCGGCAGTTCGAGATGGCGCTCCGCGGAGGGTTCGAGCCGGGATGGGAGGGCAGCCTCCCGGTCTTCCAGCCCGAGAGCGGGGCGATCGCGACGCGCGACGCTTCGGCGAAGACGCTGAACGCCCTCGCGGCCCGTATCCCGACCCTGATCGGTGGGTCGGCCGACCTCAACCCGTCGACGAAGACGTACCTGACGGGACTCGGGGACATGGGGTTGGACGGCGGGAACGGCCGCAACGTCCACTTCGGCGTGCGGGAGCACGCCATGACCGCCATCGTGAACGGGATGGCGATGCACGGCGGCGTCGTGCCGTTCAGTGCGACGTTCTTCTGCTTCTCCGACTACGCCCGGCCCGCGCTCCGCATCGGGTCGCTGATGCGCGCGCACGGGATCCACGTTTACACCCACGATTCGATCGGACTCGGTGAGGACGGTCCGACGCACGAACCGGTCGAGCACCTCGGGAGCCTGCGGTTGATGCCGGGGCTCACGGTGGTCCGACCGGGCGATGCGAACGAGACGGCGCAGGCGTACGCTCTCGCACTGCGACGGGCCGGCCCCGTCGCCATCGTTCTCACGCGGCAGAAGGTTCCGACGCTCGCGGCGACCGCTGCGCTCGCGCGCGAGGGAGTGGCCCGCGGAGGGTACGTGCTCGTCGACGCCGTTCAGGGCGCCGCGGAGGTCGTACTGATCGCCACGGGCTCCGAGCTCGCGGTCGCGGTCGAAGCGGCAACTACCCTCACGAAGAGCGGGCGCCGGGCACGGGTGGTGTCGATGCCGTGTACCGAGGTGTTCGACGAACAGTCCCCCGAGTATCGCTCCGCGACCCTCCCGCCCGGGGTGCCTCGCCTGGCCGTCGAGGCGGGGGCGACCGGAGGATGGTGGAAGTACGTGGGGGAGCACGGCGACGTGATCGGCATCGATCGCTTCGGGGCGTCCGCTCCCGGGGACGTGGTGATGCGGGAGTATGGCTTCTCGGCCGACAACGTCGTCCGGCACGCCCTCGTGCTGCTCGACCGAAAGGGCGCCGGCTAAGGCCCTCCACGGACCGCTCGTTACGCTAGGGCAATAACGACCGCCTTCATGCAAACCGCACGTCCGCGACCTCGGTACCCTCGATGATGGCGACGAGCTCGGACGGGGCCTTCCGCATACCATCCCACCGCGACGACGACGCGGTCAGTGCGCGGCTCGCGGCATGGTCGCGCGACCGGGTGGGCGCGCGGATCTGGTCGAAGGACCCCACCGTCTGGTTCACCCCACCCCGGCCCGAGACCGCCGACCGGCTCGGTTGGCTCGACCTTCCGACCACGATGTCGTCGCGGATCCCGGAGCTTCGGGAGTTCGCGGCCGGGGTCCGCGACGAGGGGTTCCGCCGAGCGGTCGTTCTCGGGATGGGCGGCTCCAGCCTCGCCCCGGACGTGTTCGCCCACCTCTTCGAGGGCGGGAAGCCCACCCTCCGTCTCTCGGTCCTCGATAGCACGCATCCCGAGTCCGTTCGACACGTCACCGAGGAAGGGGACCTCGCGCACACGCTCTTCCTCGTTTCCAGCAAATCCGGGACCACGACCGAACCGCTCGCGTTCTACCGCTACTTCGCGGCGAAGCTCGGTGCGTCGAGCTCCGACGCCGTCGGTCGACAGTTCGTCGCCATCACCGACCCCGGGACCCCCCTCGAGGCGCTCGCTCGCTCGCGTCGGTTCCGGACCACCTTCTCGTCGCCCCCCGATGTGGGCGGCCGGTACTCCGCCCTCACGGTCTTCGGCCTCGTGCCGGCCGCTCTGGTCGGGGTCGATCTCGACCGGCTGTTGTCCGGTGCCCGGGCGATGGCCGACCGGTGCGGCCCCGAGGTCGCTCCCGCGTCGAACCCCGCGCTGCGGCTCGGTGCAGCGCTCGGGGAGCTGGGCCGCGCCGGCCGCGACAAGATCACCTTCTGGGCGTCGTCGGCGATCGGGGCGTACCCGATCTGGGTCGAGCAGCTGATCGCGGAGAGCACCGGGAAGGAGGGCCGGGGTCTCGTTCCCGTCGTGGGCGAGCGCCCCCGGGCCGCGTCGTTCTACGGGCGCGACCGCGTCGTCGTCAACCTCACGGTCGGCGACGATCGGCGCGGGACGGCGGCGCTCGACGAGCTCGTCGACGCCGGAATCCCGGTCGTCGAGATCGCGTGGGGCGACGCGCTCTCGATCGGCGCGGAGTGCTTTCGATGGGAGCTCGCGATCGCGGCCGCTGGCCAGGTATTGGGGATCCACCCGTTCGACCAGCCCGACGTCCAGCTCGCTAAGGACCTGGCGCGCCAGGCGCTCGCCCGGGGCCGCGCCGGGGAGACGGAGGCCCTCCCCAACGAATCGCGTCCGAGCGACGTGGGACCGCTCGTGGCCGCGGCCGCCTCGGGGGAGTACGTCGCCATCCAGGCGTATCTGGCCCCTACTCCGGAGACGGACCGGGCCCTCACCTCCGTCCGGGACGCGATCGGCGACCGTCTGCGCGTCCCGACGACCGTAGGGTACGGACCACGGTTCCTCCATTCGACCGGCCAGCTGCACAAAGGCGGACCTCCGTCGGGTCAGTTCCTGCAGATCGTCGATCCCGCGCTACCGGACCTCCCGATCCCCGACGAGTCGTTCACGTTCGGGACGTTGATCCATGCCCAGTCGTCCGGCGATGCGACGGCGCTTGCGCAGCGCGACCGCCGGGTCGTGACGCTCACGGCACCGGCCGCCTCCACGGCGTGGCTGGGCGAACTCGCGCGGTGGATCGGCAGGGATTCCGCACGTCCGAGCGAAACGGAAGGGTGAGCACGATGGAGCTAGGGCTGGTCGGTCTGGGAAAGATGGGCGCGAACATGGCCGAGCGGCTCGTGAAGGGCGGCCACCGTGTGGTCGGTTACGCCCGCCACCAGGAGGTGGTCGACGACGCGGTCGCCCGGGGCGCCGTCGGAGCCTACTCCCTGAGCGAGCTCGTCGGAAAGCTCACGCCCCCGCGGGTCGTCTGGCTCATGATCCCTGCGGGGCCCCCGGTCGATGCCACGATCGGGGACCTGACGCCGCTCCTCGCGAAGGGCGACCTCATCGTCGATGGCGGCAACTCGTACTACCGGGATACGCTCCGCCGGGCCGCGGGACTCGCGGGCACCGGCTTCGGGTACGTCGACGTGGGCACGAGCGGAGGGATCTGGGGCCTCGCGGAGGGGTACAGCCTTATGGTCGGCGGAGCGGAGAACGACGTCGCGCGGATCGGGCCGATCCTCAAGACCCTCGCGCCGGCGCCGGACCGGGGCTGGGGCCGCGTCGGTCCGGTCGGCGCGGGTCACTTCGTGAAGATGGTCCACAACGGGATCGAGTACGGGATGATGCAGGCGTACGCCGAGGGATTCTCGGTCATGAAGAAGAAGGACGCGTTCGGTCTCGACCTCACGCAGGTCGCCGAGATCTGGAGGTTCGGGAGCGTCGTCCGCTCGTGGCTCCTGGACCTGACCGCCGAAGCGCTCCAGGAGAACCCGCAGCTCGCGGGGGTGAAGCCGTACGTCGTCGACTCGGGGGAAGGGCGATGGACCGTGACCGAGGCGATGGACCTCGACGTCCCTTCTCCGGTGATCGCGCTCTCGCTGATGGACCGGATCCGTTCGCGCGACTCAGACCTCTTCGGCGACAAGCTGCTCGCCATGATGCGGGCCAAGTTCGGCGGTCATGCGGTCGAGCACGAGTAGTCCGATGGCGACCGCCCCCTCGGCTCCGCGCCCGATCTTCGTCGTGATCGGCGCGACCGGTGACCTCATGCGTCGGAAGCTCCTTCCGGCCCTGTTCGCGCTCTCTGCGCAGGGCCATCTTCCGCCCGAGAGCGTCGTGCTCGGCGCCGCGCGTTCGTCAGAGTTCGACAACGCGTCGTACCGGGGGTGGGGTGCCACCGCCCTCAAGGAATTCACGAAGTACGACCCGTCGGCCATCGACCGGTGGTGCGGGGAGCTCCTCCACTATCAGTCGATCGGCGGAGGGACCCCGGACGACTACCGGGCGCTCGCCGCGCGGGTCGCTGACCTCGAGCACCGGCACGGTCTCTCCGGCAATCGGGTCCTCTACCTCGCGCTCCCCCTCGATGCATTCGCGGCGACGATCGACGGTCTCGGAAGGGCGGGGCTCCACCGGGGCCCCGGGTGGACCCGGGTCGTCATCGAGAAACCGTTCGGCCGCGACCTCGCGAGCGCCGAGGCTCTCAACCGGCTCGTCCACCAGTACTTCGACGAGCCGTCAGTCTACCGGATCGACCACTACCTCGGGAAAGAGACCGTCCAGAATCTCCTCGTCCTGCGCTTCGCGAACGTCATGTTCGAGACCCTCTGGAGCCGCGACCGCGTGAGCAAGGTCGAGGTCACCGTCGCCGAGCAGATCGGTCTCGAGGGGCGGGCCGACTACTACGACCGAGCCGGGGCGCTCCGCGACATGGTCCAGAACCACCTGACGCAGCTCCTCTCGCTCGTCGGGATGGAGGTACCGGTCTCCTACTCCGCCGACGCGATCCGCAACGAGAAGGTGAAGGTGCTCCAATCGATCGCTCCGGTCACCCCCGACCAGGCGGTCCTGGGCCAGTACGTCGCCGGGTCGGCGGACGGGACCGCGCTCCCCGGGTACCGCCAGGAGGCCGGTATCAATCCCGCGTCGACCACGGAGACGTTCGTCGCGCTCAAGCTGTTCGTCGAGAACTGGCGATGGCACGGGGTCCCGTTCTTCCTCCGGACGGGGAAGCGGCTCCCGAAGCGGGTGACACAGATCGTCGTCACCTTCCGCCGGCCGCCGGTGACGTTCTTCCGGGACCTGACGCCGGGCGACGTGCGCTCGAACCAGCTCGTCGTGACGCTCCAGCCGGACGAGGGGTTCGACCTCCTCTTCGAGGTGAAGTCGCCCGGTGACGTCGTCACGACCCGCACGGAGCGGATGCGGTTCCGCTACGCGGAGGCGTTCCCGGGGCTCCCGGACGATTACCAGACGCTGCTCCTCGATGTCCTGCAAGGCGACGCGACGCTGTTCGTGCGCGCGGACGAGGTCGAGGCGTCGTGGCGCCTCTACGACCGTCTGCTCGCGGCGCCCCCCGCGGTGCAGCCGTACGCCGCGGGAAGCTGGGGACCCGACGCCGCGCAGCGGCTCATCGGAGCCGACGAAGAGACATGGTCGCAGCCGTAGGGCCGACGATCCACGTCGTGCGGGACCCCGACGAGCTCGCCGAGCGGGTCGGGAGCCGGATCGGTGAGCTCGCCCACGCCGCGTTCCGGCGCGAGCGCGGTTTTCGCCTCGCCCTCTCGGGGGGCTCGACGCCCCTCCCCCTCTTCCGGTGGTTCGCGGGTGCCGGAAGCTCGGCGATCCCCTGGGAGGCGGTCCACCTCTACTGGTGCGATGAGCGGTGCGTACCGCCCGAGCATCCCGCCTCCAACTACGGAAGCGCCTTCCGCGCGTTCCTGAGCGACGTACCGATCCCGTCCAAGAACGTCCACCGCATGCTCGGCGAGCTAACGCCCCCGCGCGACGCCGCCGACGCGTATGAGGAGACCCTCCGCGCCACCGCAGCGTCCGCCTCGGACGCGGCGGGCCCCCCTGAGCTCGATCTCGCGCTGCTCGGGATCGGGCCGGACGGGCACACCGCCTCGCTGTTTCCCGGCCGCCCTTCGCTCGAGAGCGGCCGGTGGGTGGAAGTGGAGGCCGACCCGCCGCTCGATCCGAAGGTGCCCCGCCTCACGCTGACGCTCCGTGCGCTCGGAGGCTCGGAGCGCGTGTTCCTCCTGGCGACCGGGGCCGAGAAGCGCGGCATCGTCCGGCGCGTCGTGCTGCCGGGTCCACCTCCCGTCGTCCCCGCCGGCCGGATTCGATCCCGGACGGAGCTCGCCGTCTACCTGGACGGCGCCGCGGCCGAGGGGCTCCCGACCGCGCCGTCGCCGCCTCCGGAGCCGAGTGCCCCGTGAGGTTCCGCGGCGACCACGACGCGTTCGGCGCGCCGGGACTCGCCCCCCGATGGGCGGCCGGCGACAAGGAGGGCGTCGGGACGAGCTACTCCGCCGATTGCCGGCTCTGGTTCACGATCGCCCGCGGGATCGTGACGGAAGTGTACTTCCCCCTCATCGACCATCCCCAGACGCGCGACCTCCAGTACCTCCTGGTCGACGCGCACGGCCGATTCCTCGAGGAGAAACGTCACCTCCCGGCGACCGTGACGCCGATCTCCGACCACGCCCTCGGCTACCGCGTCCGCCGCGACGACCCCGACGGCGGGTTCCGGCTCGAGAAGGAGGTGATCGCCCATCCCCACCTCCCCTGCCTGCTCGTCCACACCGCCCTGCGGCCGACCAAGCGCGGCGCATCGCTGCCCCGCCTGTTCGCGCTGCTCGCACCGCACCTCGATGGCGCTGGCTACGGCAACAACGGCTACGTCGTGGAGCTCGCCGACCGGTCGCTCCTCGTAGCCGAGCGGAACGGCACCTGGCTCGCGCTGGGGGCGGACGTCCCGTTCACCCGCCTCTCTGCCGGGTTCGTCGGGGCGAGCGACGGCTGGACCGACCTCGCCGAGAACAGCGTGATGGACTGGGAGTTCGACCGCGCCGTCGACGGCAATATCGCGCTGACCGGGGAGGTGGAGCCCGGACGGAGCCGCTCGTTCACCCTCGCGCTCGCCTTCGGCCAGGGGCTCGAGAACGCGGTCGCAACGCTGCTCCAGGCGCTCGGCACGCCCTACGATGCGCTGCGGCGCCGTTCCCTGCAGCAGTGGGAGCGCGCCTGCCGCCGGCTCCCGACGTTCTCCGCGGCGAAGCCGGACGACGCGCGGCTCTACCACGCGAGCTACAGTGTCCTCCTCGGCCACGAGGACAAGACGTTCCCGGGCGCGTTCATCGCCTCGCTGTCGATCCCGTGGGGGAACTCCAAGGGTGACGACGACCGTGGGGGCTACCATCTGGTTTGGACGCGCGACCTCGTGAAGACGGCCCTCGGCCTCCTCGCGGCGCGCAACACCGAAACGCCGCTCCGCGCGCTCATCTATCTCGCGGCCGCCCAGCAGGCGGACGGCGGGTTCCCGCAGAACTCGTGGCTGAACGGCGAACCGTACTGGACCGGCGTTCAGCTCGATGAGGTGTCGTTCCCGGTCCTGCTGGCCGAACGGCTTCGGCAGGACCGGGCGCTCGGCTGCTGGGACCCCTACCCGATGATCCGGCTGGCGATGCGGTTCCTCATTGACCAGGGCCCCGCGACCGGTCAGGAACGGTGGGAGGAGCTCGCGGGCTACTCGCCGTCGACGCTCGCGGCGAACATCGCCGCGCTCGTCGTCGCCGCGGGGTTCGCTCGCGAACGGAAGGAGCCCGAAAGCGAGCGGTTCCTGCTCGAGTACGCCGATTTCCTCGAGGGCCACCTCGACCGCTGGACCGTGACCGACCGGGGTACGCTCGACCCCGCGGTCCCCCGTCACTTCGTTCGGATCTGCCCGGTCGATCTGGACGACCCCGAATCATCCGAGGACCCGAACACCGCGACGGTCCGCCTTCCGAACCTGGATCCGGATGCCTCGGCGGTCTTCCCCGCCCGCGAGATCATCGATGGCGGGTTCCTCGAGCTCGTCCGGTATGGTGTCCGCGCCCCCGACGATCCCATCGTCCTGGACTCGCTCACGCTCGTGGACCGGTTCCTCAAGGTCGAAACGCCCTACGGGCCGGTCTGGCATCGCTACAACCACGATGGGTACGGCGACCGCGACAACGGCGACCCGTTCGGCCCGTGGGGGACCGGACGCGCGTGGCCGCTTCTCACCGGGGAACGGGGCCTGTACGAGCTCGCCGCCGGGCGCGACCCGGCCCCGTACCTCCGGGCGATGGAACGCCTCGCGACCACGACCGGGCTCCTCCCCGAGCAGGTCTGGGACCGTCGCGAGAGCCCGCGGCTGCACCTCACGTTCGGCCGGCCCACCGGCGCGGCGACCCCGCTGCTCTGGGCCCACTCGGAGTACCTGAAGCTCCTCCGATCGGCGAGCGACGGCGAAGTGTTCGGCCGGATTCCCGCGGTGGCCGAGCGGTACCTCGGGGGCCGACGGCACCGGACGGAGTTCGAGATCTGGAAGCCCAACCGGCGGGTCCGGTCGATGCGGGCGGGCACTACGCTGCGCGTCCTCGCCGGAGAGCCGTTCCGGCTCCACGTGAGCCGGGACGAGTGGCGGACGGTCGAGGATGTCGAATCGACCGCGACCCCGCTCGCCCTGTACTATGTCGACCTCCCGACCGGCGCCGACGATCGTGGATCGATGGTGTTCACGCTCTACTGGCCCCAGCGGGATCGCTGGGAGGGCCAGGACTACCGCGTGGCGATCGGCGCGGGCCGCGAACGCCCTACGGGCCCGCGCTCTTCCACGCCACCGTGAAGCTCGTCAGGTCGGTCGAGAGCCCCGACGGGACCGCCTTGGTCTTGCCGCCCGAGCTCACCATCGTGATCGACGAGACGTGACCGAACGAGCCGACGGCGCCGTTCGTCCCCGAGATCGTCGCGTTGTCGGTGCCCTTCACCGAGGTGTAGTCGATCCCGAACGGGACCGTGCCGAAGTCCGCGAGCGGCAGCACGCCCGTGGACGACGACGGCGCTTCCGCGATCCACTCCGCCGAGGTCCGGGCGGCGGCGACCTTGGCGGTCGCCGAGTACGACTTCCCCGTCGCGGTGTCGGTGATCTTGGTCGTGAACTTGCCCGAGGCGTAGGTGACGGACGCGCTGATCGTGTCGCCGGCGGAGACCGTCAGGCTCGTGATCACGTGCGAGGGCTTCGGGTAGAACTCGTACCAGGCGTAGTACGTCGGGGAGCCGCCTTGGCAGTCCGAGTCCGTCCCGGTCTGCTCGACCGACCCCGAGGTGAATCCGTCGATCCCGACCCAGAACGAGGAGTATCGGTATCCCGCCGGGCACGTGCCTTGGATCTTGGGGACGATCCAGGATCCCTTGACGAACGTGACGCTCCCCTTCGATCCGGTCGCCGCGAACCCGGCCCAGTTGCTGCTGGAGGTGCTTCCTTGGTGGAGGCCGTGGAACTCGAGAAGAGGGGCCGCCGCGGCGATCCCCGACACCCCGGCAAGGGGCGCCAGAAGGGTGATCGTCGCAAGGCCCACCCACCATCGCGGGACGTGTGCGTGCATCGAGGCCCGAACCGCCGGGCGGCGCGACCGAGTCCCGATATTTATGGATGCGCATTCACGCGGTGCTCGTGACGACGGGAACGGCCTCGGAGTTCGCAACCCTCGCCGCCCGGGCCGGGCGGATACGAAGGGATCGTCGATCGGGGGCGTTGTCGCTCGGGATCGAGGCGCTCCGGATTTCCCAGGACGCCCTCGAGCAGGCGCAACGCGATCCCTCGCCCGCCGCGCGGACGTGGCTCGCAGCGATCGGTCGCGGTCTTGCGCGTGCGCAGCCGGCGATGGCACCGGTCGTCGGGGCCGGCGAGGAACTGGTCCGCGCGGCCCGTCTCGACCGCACCCGCTCGGACTTCACCCGGCGTCGACGGGCCATCGCCCGGAGGATCCGGGCCTGGGCCGCCGAGACCGGCCGGTTGGTCCGCTGGGGCGTGGTGGTCTTCCCTCCCCAGGCGACGGTGGTGTCGATCAGCGACAGCTCGAACGTCCGAGCGCTCCTCGAGGCCCTCCCGCGAGCGACGCGACCGCGCGAGGTTCGCGTCTTCCGAAGCCGGCCGGGAGGGGAGGGCGTCCGCGCGGTCCGGGCGCTCCGACGTGCGGGACTGACGGCTCACGTCGTGGACGATGGCGATCTCGTAGGGAGCCTCCACGACGCCGACCTGGTGCTGCTCGGGGCGGATGCGCTCGAGCCGGACGGGAGCCTCGTCCATAAGTGGGGGACCCGGCCCCTCGCCGAGGCGGCGCACGGCGCCCACGTTCCCGTCGTCGTCGTGGCCGGTCAGAGCAAGCGCGCTCCGCGCCGCCTTAGGTGGGCGGACGGCGGACGGTACGACCGGACTCCCGCCCGGCTGATCCGCGAGGTCTGGACGGACGCGGGGCGGCTCACGCCGGCCGAGCTTCGCCGCGCCCCCCGCTGACCGGCCGAGACCGGGCGGCTCGCGCGAACTCGAGGATGTCGCCGTGCCCGCGGGCGAACGCGGGGGGAGGAGCGCGACCCGGGTCGATGAACGCGAGGCGATCCCACAACCCTTCGGGAGCCCGGGGAGCCGCGGGAAGCGTACCTTCGTAGATGAAATGAATGTCCCAGTGCGGGTCGAGCGACGCCCCACCTTCGCGGCGATACGGGTCGGAGACGACGAGGGGGCCCATCATGCCCGGCACCTCCCCACCCAGCTGCTCCCGGGCGATCCTTCGCGCGGCCTCGTCCGGGCTTTCGAAGAGAAGCAGGTGGCTCGCGGGGAGCATCCAGTCCGCGCCGATCCGCTCGAGCCGTGCCGGGTCGATGCCCCCGACGCGACCCCAGTCGCCGCTTCGTCCGACTTGACCCACCAGCACCTTCGTGGGGTCCGATACGGGGCGGACGAGGACGAACGCCGACAGACAGAAGCCGTCGTTCGGCAGCGGGATCGTCCCTCGTCCGGCGTCGGCGTCGCTCCGGAATCGGCAGAATCGTCGCGCCTCGGGCATGGGCCGCTCAACACCAGAAACAAGTTATGCGGGTATCGCCCGCGGGGGATTTCGTGGATTCGAGATCCCGCACGACGGTTGCCCCCGCGGGCGCGGGGACGATCGTACGCCATTTCGTCATCGGTCTCGCGGGCCTGGGCGGAGCCGGCAAAGGCGAGGTGCAGGCGATGCTCCTCAGCCGGCGGCCGGGGGTCACCGTCCATCTGCGGACGATCGTCGAAGAGGAGCTGCGTCGGCAGGGCCGTGCGGCGACGAACGAGTCGCTCCGTGCCGAAGCGACCCGACTGCGGGCTGAAGAGGGGCCCGACGCCATCGCGAAGCGCGCGCTCCCCCAGGTACGGGCGGGCGTCGAGCACTACCCGGTCGTGGTGATCGATTCGATCAAGTCGATCGATGAGGTCCGCGCTTTTCGGGCCGGCCTCCCCGACCGGTTGGTGGTGCTGGCGGTCGTGGCGTCGCCCGACGTTCGATTCGCCCGCCTCGCGTCGCGGGGTCTCCCCTGGGACATGCGGGACCGTTCGGCGTTCGATTGGCGGGACCGCGTGGAGGCTTCGTGGGGGGCCGCCGACGCCGTCGCCGCCGCGGACTACACGATCCGCAACGACGCGACGCGGCACGATCTCGAGCTTCGCGTGGACGAGTTCCTCGCCTGGCTCGACCGAGGCACGCCGCCGCCCCGGGGCCCCTAGGCGCTCGAACCCGAACCGTCGGTCGCGGGGGCGGGCCGCGAAGGGGGACTCCCTCCGCCGGTCAAGAACGACGATCGGGCCCGCTGGAGATGGCTGTCGGGGAGGATCGACTGCACGATGTCCTGGACGACCCCGTTCTCGTTGAGGAAGAACGTCACACGCTTCGCGAGTCCGATCAGGTTGAGGACCCCGTACGACCGGGCGATCGCGCGATCCCGGTCGCCGATCATCACGAAGTCGGCCCGGCACTCCTCCGCGAACTCGCGCTGCACCGTCGGGTCGTCGACGCTGATCCCCACGACCTCGACCCCGCGCTGGCGGAGTTCGCCGTAGACGCTGGCGAACCCGCGCGTCTCGGCGGCGCAGCCGCGGGTGAACGCCTTCGGGAAGAAGTAGAGGACGACGCGCGAGCCGCGTAGCCCGCTCAGCCGGAACGGACGACCGTCGGCCGTGGTCGCGTTGATCTCTGGCGCGGCGTCGCCCGTCCGAAGCATGCGACGGGAGCTCTAGCGGCCGCCGCTATCTAACCCCCGCGGGCGGTTCTCGGGACCGTCCGCCCGCTCGAACCGACCGACCTCGCGGCGGGCGGCCCCACGTCCCCGGTTCAGCGCGGGCGCTTGGGGCGCCGGCCCAGGAGCATCGAGGCGACGAGCAATCCGACGGCGGCGACGACGGCGAGCGGCAGCGCGACGAGGAACCAGATCGGCACCGCGGGCGAGCTTCCCCCCGGCACCGGACCGGAGGAGGAAGCCGAACTCAGCTGAATGGGCAAGAACGTCGTCTCGGACGAATTGACGCTCTCGTTCGCGAAGTACGGTGCGTATCCGCTCGCGGTCGCCTCGATGCTGTGGGTTCCGGGCGGCAATGTCAGATTGAAAGTTCCGCCGGGGGCCGACACCTGTACCCCATCGACGAAGAGCACGGCGTCGGCGGGCTGGAGGCTCCCCGCGAGGTAGCCGGATTGGATCGAGAAGGCGATCGCCACCGTCGTGGGGGAACCGGTCACGTTGACACCCCCCTGGACCGGGTCGGCCGCGAACCGCTGCGGAGTGGTCACGTTGAACCCGTACGAGCCGTTCGGCAGCTCGAATACCAGATTCGGCCCGGTGCCCTGCACCGTCTGGACGCCGATCGTGACCCCCCACGGGACGCCGCTGGGGCGGTTCGTGGCGGCGAACGTCACGGGCAGGTCGAACGCCGTGAAAGTGACGGTCGCCGTCCCCCCGCCGCCGGCGACGGTCACCGTCCCGTACCAAGCGTCCGGGACGAACCCCGGAACCGCCCCCACCTGGAAGGCGTAGGTCCCGTTCGGAGCGGTGAACGAGATGGTCGGGCCGGACGATCGGTTCCAGGTCCCGGAGAGATTGACCGACCACGGGGTGTTTGCGGGGAGACCGCGGGCCGTGAACTCCACGGGATAACGGAAGGCGGCGAGGGTCAGCGGGAGATACTCGCCTGCCCTCAACGTGACGTTCGTCGCCGCCACCACCATCCCATACCGAAGCAATCGGAGCGGGTAGGTCCCGGGCGCGAGGGTCAGATTCACGTCCCCCCCGACGTACGCGTGGCTCGCGGCGCCGACGGCGAGCGTCCCCGCCGCGACGGTCGGGATCGTGACGTTCAGCACGGAATCGTTCGCGTGGTCGTAGAGGAGCCCCAGCTTTCCCGAGCCGTTCCGTTCGAGCGCGTAGATGGTCCCCGTGGTCGGGTCGACCGTCTGAGAGGAGACCACGTTCGAAATCAGCTCGCCCGTGTCGCTCCCGAAGTTGAACGCGTTCGGTACGGCGGAGAGGTCGTGGCCGTTCCAGCGGTCGAGCGTCATTGAAAGGTTCGATTTCACGTCCCGCGCGGCCGGCCCTCCTCCGCCCGTCGGGGGGCCGGTGAAGTCGAACTCGGCGTCGAAGAACACCCCGAGCGGCGTGAAGCTCGAGCCCGTCACGTAGAATCCCGGGTTCGCCCACCCTTTCGCCGTCGGGATGGAGACATTGTCGTACGTCTGCCATCCCTGGCCGTCGTTGAAGGAGAACGCCACGTGCGGCACCCCCGCGATCGTGCTCGAGAGCACACGGACCGCGATGTACCCCGGATAGACGAGGAACGCACCGTTCCCGGGAAGGCCGTACCCGGCCGTGGCGGCGTACCAAGCGAAGGTGCTGCTCACGGTGTTGACGGTCCCGTTCCCGGAGAGATCGTTGGTGTGGATCGCCGCGCTCGGCGAAGAGAGGTTCCAGATGTTGTTCAGGAAACCGACCTGGTTCGACGAGGAGTTCACGTCCACGACGTTCTGGATCCAGTAGTCGCGTTCGGCGCCCCCGGACGTATAGTGCGTCACGACGTTCAATTGGAACGTCATCCAGCTCGCCCCGGCGCCGCCGATGGCGGTGTAGGTCGACATGCTGCGGATCGTGACGTTGCCGACGAACTCGGGTGTCGAGTACGTGTACGGTGCGAGCGACGCATCGACCCCGAAGTCCCCCACCCCCATCGGCGCGGGCTCGTTCTGGACGAACTGGTAGGGGTTGACCGCACCGCGGACGAGCTTCGGGAGTGCGAGCGGGGCTCGCAGGAGCGCCGACGGGTGAAGGGCAGGGAGGAGAAGTCCCGACGCGGTATGGGGCGTTCCTGCCGGGGAGGAGGCGAATGTAAGGACCGTCGGACCCACCGAGGCGAGGAGGACGGCGGCGACGAGGAGCGTCCACGCCGGCGTTCGGCTTCCGTTGGGCCGCTCCGCGCGGCCGTCGAGTTTCGGGGTGCGACGGACCATGCCTCTCAACCGTGGACGCCGAACTCTCTCGGCGGACTGGGGCGGCCGACTCGCGACCAGTTCTTACACCTTCGCGTCGGCAACGATTCACCCGCGCGCGTCCGAGCGAACGCGCCGCGGGTGGGAGCCGCCCGAGCCATTATGAACCTGCGGCCGGCGGGCGGCGCGGCGAGTTCCCCCATGTCGGCGCAGCTTGGCCCGAGCGTCGAGCCGGCGCTGATGTTCCTCGACCGCCCCGAACGCGTCCGCGTCCGCGCCGAAGCGGAGCTCGACCGTGCGCGGAGCGTCTGGGACGCGCTCGCTGCCCCGGCGCCCCCTCCCACGCTCGAACGGACGTTCCGGCGCTACGACGAACTCGTCTGGACGGTCGGCCAGGTCGTGTCCGAAGGGCGACTCCTCGCCCGCGTCCATCCGTCGCCGGAGCTTCGCCGTGTCGGGGAGGAGGTCAGCGAGCGGGCGGAGGCGCTGTGGACCGAAATCGAGCTCGACCCGCGCGTGTACGCGAACCTTTCCGCGATCCCGCCGGACGGTTCCGATCCGGTCGCCCGCCACGCGCTCTCCAAAGTGCTTCGGCGCCTTCGCCGCAACGGCGCCCACCTTCCGGACTCGGCGCGCGAGGAGGTCCGCCAGGTCCAGGCGGAGACGGTTCGGATCGGGCTCGAATTCGAGCGGAACATCCAGGAGCGGGTCCGGACCGTCGAGCTCACCGAGGACGATCCGCTCGGGGGATTGCCCGACGATTTCCGTCGCGCCCATCCCCCCGGTCCTTCGGGCCGAACCCCGGTGACGACCGCCTACCCGGACGCCTTCCCGATGCTGAAGTACGCGCGGAAGCCCGCCGTGCGTCGACAGATTGCCGTCGAATTCCTGAACCAGGCGTTCCCCGAGAACGGCCCGGTGCTCGCCCAGCTCCTCCGGGCACGGTATCGGCTCGCTCGGTTGCTCGGCTACGCGAGCTACGCCGACCTGGTGACGGAGGACAAGATGGTCGGGTCGCCGGGAGATGTCGAGCGGTTCCTCCGGGACGTCGTCGAGCGGGTCCGCGGGCCGGCGCGCACGGAGTATGCGACCCTCCTCGAGCGCAAGCGCGTCGACCAGCCGTCCGCCGACTCCGTCGACTGGTGGGACGCCGCCGTCTTCGGCGGGGACATCGGTTACTACCCGGAGAAGGTCCGGTCCGAGAAGTACGGTGCCGACTCGCGGGAGCTCCGGGAGTACCTTCCGTTCCCCGCCGTGCGCGACGGACTGCTCTCGATCATGGCCGAACTGTTCGGGCTCCAGTTCGTGGCGGTCGACGAGCCGCGTCGTTGGCACCCGAGCGTCGAGGTCTACGACCTGTTCGACGGACCGACCCGCCGTGGCCGATTCTACCTCGACCTCCACCCGCGGGCGGGCAAGTTCACGCACGCGATGTGTGCCGAGGTCGTGTCGGGGCTCCGGGGCCACGCCGACCCCCAAGCGACGCTGGTCTGCAACTTCCCGGCGGCGGGGCCGGACAACCCCGGACTCATGGAACCGTCCGACGTGGCGACGTTCTTCCACGAGTTCGGCCACCTGCTCCACTACATCCTCTCCGGTCGGCCGGAGTGGACCGCGAGCGGGCTCGGCGAGATCGAATGGGATTTCGTGGAGGCGCCGTCCCAGTTCCTCGAGGAGTGGGCCCGCGACCCCGACATGCTGCTCCGGTTCACCCGCCACCACGCGACGGGCGCGCCGATGCCCCGCGAGCTCGCGGAGCGTTGGGCGCGCGCCGAGGCGGTGAACCGCGCCAATCAGGTGCTCCGCCTGCTCGCCCACGCGGCGATCTCGCTCGAGTTCTACCGCCGCCGGCCCGAGGACGTCGACCCGACCCGACTCATGGAGCAGCTGTGGCGCGAGTACCAGCTCGTGGGGTGGGTCGACGGGGCGCACCCGGAGTGCCGCTTCGGGCACCTGGTCGGCTACTCGGCGCTCTACTACACCTACAGCTGGTCGCTCGCGATCGCGCGTGACCTCGTGAATCGATTCCGAAGCGCCGGACCGCTCATGGATGCAGTGGAGGGCCGACGGTATCGTTCCACGATCCTGGAGGCCGGGAGCTCCCGTCCCGCGGCGGAGCTGCTGCGCGACTATCTGGGGCGTCCGATGGAGCTCGATGCCATCACCGAGTGGGCCGGCGGGGCCGACCGCCACTGAGGTCGGCCGCCCAAACGATTATCCTTCGAACTTCGTTCGCGCCCGACCATGGCGACGCCGACGCCCAACGTGGCGGCCGAGAACATCGTACGCAACCTGGCCAACCAGGGGACGCTGCTCATGAAAATGCGGATCCTCTCGTTCGGCAAGAACTACGACGTCATGGACCAGAGCCAGAACGTCCTCTGCCAGATCGGGCTCGACGCGAAGCAGAACGTGAAGGGTTCCCTCGTCGGCGGCGCCGTCAGCGCCGTCGCGGGCGACTGGGCCGGGCGGCTCGTCCAGCGAAGCCTCGCCTACACGTACACCGTCAAGGACCCGGCCGGCGGCCTCGCGCTGGAGATCCGCAAGGGCTCGGGGGCGTACAAGGCGCGCTTCGACATCGTCGACCCGCTGGGCGGAGCATCCCCCGGCTACATCCAGATGAAGCGGAGCTTCATCGGCGGCATGAAGGCGTTCTGGTACGGCCCGACGGGCCAACCGATCATGCACACGAAGGGGAACGTCATTCGGCGGAAGTACCGGATCCTGAACGCCTCGAACCAGCAGGTCGGTTTCGTCCGCCACAAGATCCTCGCGATCCGCGACGTCTGGCAGCTCGAGCTGACCCCGGGGATCAACCACCTGTACGCGGCGATCTTCGCGACGATCCTCGACTTCGAGAAGAAGTCGTGACCGCACCTCGTCCCTAGCGCGGGCGCGCCCCGTTCCGCTCCGGCCCCGTCGTCCCGTGATCGTCCGGGCGCTCGAGTGGCGGGACTGGCCGGGCGCGACCGATCTCTACCTCGCGCTCTACCAGGAGCTTCCGTCCGACCCGCTCCTCGGGATCCACCTCCACGAGCGGCCCCCGACGCGCGCGGAGGAGGCCACGTGGTTCGGTCACCTCTGTCGCCAGATCTGGGACGGCGACGCGGTCGCTACGGTCGCCGAGGACGAAGGGACGATCGTCGGGCTGTGCGTGATCGGCGTGGCGGAGCAGAGCGTCGAGGTCCGTTCGATCGGGATCCTGGGGGTCAACGTCGCGCGCGGCCACCGGGGGCGCGGCGTCGGCCGCGCCCTCCTCGAGCACGCGCTCGACCAAGCGCGGGTCCGGTTCCGGGTCATCACCCTCTCGGTGATCGCGGAGAACTCTGCAGGGCTCGCGCTGTACACTCGCTTGGGGTTCCGCGAGTGGGGTCGCCTTCCCAAGGGGTTCCAGCGGGGTGAGCGCTGGCACGAGCTCGTTCGGATGTGGCGCGAGCTCGAACCCCCGCCGGGGCCGACCAGAGTGGCGCCGCCGCCCGCCCTTCCTCCGCCGCCCGGGGCGATCCCAGCAGGGGTGACTCCGGTCGTGCGCGCGATCCGCTGGACCGACTTCGCGCCGACCGTCGGGCTGTACCTCGACCGGTACCGGGAAGTGGCCACCAACCCGGCGCTCGGCGTCTTCACGCGCCACGTGCCTCCCACCCTCGGCGAAGAGGCGGAGTGGTTCGCGGACCTTCAGCGCCGAATCCTGGAGCAGAAGGCGTTCGCCTCGGTCCTCGAGGTAGGAGACGGGATCGGGGGCCTCGCGACGGTGGATGCGAGCGGGGACCATGTCGAGGACCGTCACGTCGGGGTCCTCGGGATCGCGATCGCGGACGGTCTGCGGGGCCAGGGATTCGGTCGACGTCTGCTCGACCACGTCCTCGCGCAATGCAGGGTCCGCTTCGCCATCGTGACCCTCAACGTCCTTTCCAGCAACGACGCGGCCCGGAAGCTGTACGCCGCCGCCGGCTTCCGGGACGCCGGAACGGTTCCGGCGGCGTTCGTCCGGGGCGGGCGCGCGCACGCTGACGACCGGATGTGGATCGACTTGCGGTCGACCGCGCCGGCCGATCCGAGGTCGCCCCCTAACTGAACACGGCCACGACCGAGCCGTTCGCGCTCGTCACGGCCGATGTGGACGTTGTGGTCGACGTCGCCACGTCGGCCCCTCCGGAGTCGCCCCAGTGATTGAACGCATGGCCGGAGCACGAGCCGACGGAGAGCGCGACCGCGGTGCTGGACGGAGTGACGGTCGCCCGGCTCCCGGAGGCGTAGGAGGAACCGCCGAAGGAGAGCGGGCCGCACGCGCTGGGGGATACGCCGAGGTGGAGCGAGGCCGAACTCGGATAGGCGAGCTTCACCGGCACACTGTAGAGGATGGCGCCACAGTGGTCGTGGAGGTGGAACAAGTACGCTCCGGGGGTGATCCCATTGTCATCGCCCATGATCGCGATCGCGACCACCTGAGGATCCGGGGGCGCAGCGGGGGTCGTGATCGGCAGCTGCCGGTAGATCGTCCCGGTCGCGTTCTCGATCTCGAGGTTGAAGGACGTCGACTGGTCCGCGCCGTCGACCGAGGCGGTGTAGTTGTTTCCGATGACCGCGGTCGGTCCGGTGTGCGCGAGGAGGTCGACGAAAGGGGCGGCGAGGAAGATGGTCGGGGTAGCGACCTGGGTCGTCCGGTACGTGAGGGTCGACCAGTTCCCGGTGGTGACGCCGCCTCGGTTCGCGCTCTGGTCCGTGATCCAGTGCCAGCGAAGCTGGAGGGTGAGGGCGCCGTACTTCGCCACGTCCGCTTGGACCGCGAGCTTCTCGCTCGTGAGGTTCGCCGTCCCGCCCTTCGGGAACGCCACGCCGCTCGTCAGCGCCTTGGTCGCAGAGGCGAGGGAAGCGTTCGTGAACCCCGGTCCGTTGATCGTGAGGTTCTGGCGGTACAGCAGGATCGATACGGTCGTTCCCTGGGTCGTCGGGAACAGCCCGAAGACGCTCGGTACGTGCACGACGAGCCCCTTGTCCGAGGCGGTGTAATTCTGGGCGGCGACCTCATACGCAATGGAGATCGAGTCCCCCTGGCGTAGCGCGAAGGTCGGCTCGGGAACGCCCGCGTGGATGGCAGCGGGCTGGGGCCCCTTGTCCCAGCCGCAGTAGCCGGACCGGTGGAACGAGGGCACCGATGTCGCACGGCCCGCGCCACGCGGCGCCAAGCTCGCCGTCGGCGGCGCCAGGACGGGCAGGGCGAGGGCGAGAGCGAGAGCGACGGCTGCCGCGACCAGCGCGGCCGGCCCGGTAGCAGTGCGGGACTTCGGGGTCATACTCTGTTGAAAACATACACATAAGGGTGTATAAAGACGCGTCCGAGCGGAAGGGACCGGGCCGCTTATTTGGCGCTCCCCGCCTCGGCCCAGCGGGGTGGCGTACGGTGAAGGTGGGCATTCTCGGGAGCGGCGATGTGGCGAAGGCGTTGGCGGCGGGATTCCTGGGCCGGAAGGACGAAGTGAAGCTCGGGACCCGCGACCCGGGCAAGCCGGAGCTAGCCGCGTGGCTTGCGGGGAAGGGCCGGGGAGCGACGGTCGGGTCGTTCGAGGATTCGGCGCGGTTCGGCGAGTGGGTGGTGATCGCGACCCGCGGGGTGGCGAACGCCGAGACGATCCACGCCGCGGGTCCGAAGAGCTTCTCGGGAAAGGTCGTGCTGGACGTCACGAACCCGCTCGTCTTTCATCCGGACGGCCCTCCGTCCCTCGCGGTCGGCTTCTCCGATAGCGCCGGGGAGCAGGTTCAGCGGGCGCTACCGGACGCGAAGGTGGTCAAGGTGTTCAACACCTCGGGGAGCCCGCACATGGTCCATCCGAGATTCCCGGGCGGCCCACCGGATATGTTCCTCTGTGGCAAGGACGACGGCGCGAAGAAGGCCGTGGCCAAGATCGTGAAGGAGTTCGGCTGGAACCCGGAGGACATCGGAGGGATCGAGGGCGCTCGACTGCTCGAGCCGCTCACGATCCTCTGGGTCACCGTCGCGCTCCGCCGGGGGAACTGGGACAACGCCTGGCGGCTCCTCCAGAAGTAGCCGGCCCGCGAAGGGCGCGCCGGCGGGGCCGTCAGTTCGGCCGAGCCCCCGCGCCGAGATGCTCGGCGAAGAACTCGGCGATCCGCGCGTAGGCGACCTCCTGGTTCGGTCGCCGGATGACGCCGTGGCCCTCGTCGGCGAACGTGAGGAGTTCGACCCGCCGTTGGAGCTCCGTGAGCCGCGCGGTGATCTGTTCGGCCTCGTGGAGCGGCACCCGGGGATCGTTCGCCCCGTGGATCACCAGGAGGGGGGTGCGTACGTTCTCGACATGGCGGATCGGCGAGATCGACTCGAGGAACTCGCGGTCGTGGTCGAGCGAGCCGTACTCCACTTCGCGGTGCCGTCGCCTCCACGGACCGGTCTTCTCGAGAAAGGTGACGAAGTTCGAGATTCCGACGATGTCAACGGCGGCGTCGAACAGCCCGGGGTACGTCGCGATGCTGGCCAGTACCATGAACCCGCCGTAGCTCCCCCCGAGCACCCCGACCCTTCCGGCGGCCGTCGCGTCGCGGCGGACGAAGTCGACGAACTCCTTCAGGTCCCGGACGGAGTCCATGCGCTTGCGGACGTCGTCCAGGTGGATGAACGTCCGACCGTAGCCGCTGCTCCCCCGGACGTTCGGAAGTAGCACCCGCCACCCTTCGTTGACCAGGAAGGCGACCGCGCGGTTGAACTCGGGTCGTGCCTGCCCCTCCGGACCGCCGTGCACGTCGACGATCGTACCCCGCGGCGGCGAGCGCCCCGGGCGGAACTCCCAGTACGGGATGCGCACGCCGTCGGACGCCGTGCACCGGTCGAGGCGCGGCAGCGGCACGGGAGCCGGAACTCCCGCGGGGGGCCGGGTGAGCCGTCGTTCCTTCCCGGTCTCGACGAACCGAACGTAGAGGTCGCGCCCGTCCGGGACGCTCACCTCGTAAACGAACGACGCACCGTCCGGCGACCAGCTGAACTGGTAGACGACGCCGCGGGGGCCGGACGTTAGCGGACGATCCTCGAGCGTGTCGAGGTCGAGCAGATGCACCTCGCTCCAGCCGTCCCGGTTGACGGCGACCGCGAGGCGGCGGCCGTCGCGGGAGGCGCGGAGCAGGTCGACGTCCCCGGGATACTCGGCGACGAACTCGTGGCCCGATCGACCGGGTCGGTAGCGCACGACGGCCGTGTACTCGCGTCCGGGATTCGCGGCGGCGTAGACCCCGTCGTGCCCGAAGGTCGCGGCGTGGACCGAGAGCTCCCCCTCGTGCGGGTTGAGGTGAAGCCGCTCGCCGTCGCCGATCTGGAACAGGTCGACGTCGAGGAAGGTGTTGAGCCGACCGACGACGAGCTTCCCCCGTCCGACCGCGAAGACGTG
Organism: Thermoplasmata archaeon; assembly: GCA_035656255.1. GTDB lineage: Archaea > Thermoplasmatota > Thermoplasmata > Lutacidiplasmatales > UBA184 > Lutacidiplasma. The sequence continues at coordinate 66,941 of DASRSV010000020.1, read as the reverse complement.
CAGCCAGGCGTCCTCCTCCAGGAGCGAGCGGATGCGACCGTTCGTCACATCGACGGCGTGGACATCGAAGAATCTCGGGTCGCGACGGTTCGCCGCGAAGTAGAACGTGCGCCCGTCCCGGTCCCAACCGCCCGGAGTGTGGATCGTCTCCGGGGCGCTCGTGAGCGACCGGCGCGACGGCGAGGACCCTTCCCCTTCGACCAGTTCGAGCTGCCATCGCTCGTCGCCGCCGTGGTCGCGCGCGACCATGGCCGCCGGAGCGGTCGGCGAGGCGTAGATGCCGGCGATCCGCTCCGGCCCCTCGATCAGCGGTCGGGGCTCGCCCCGAGGAAGATCGACCCGCCACGCGGAGGGAATCCCCGGAATCGTGGAGAGGAAGAGGATCCCGCCCCCGTCGTACGTCACCGAGGGCGCCATCGCTACTGGTAGGTCGAGCCAGCGGCGCAGCCGTTCGCGGGCTCCGGGATCGGACGATGCCGACATCGGCGGCCGACCCACGTGAGCCCTCAGATAGATTCTCCCGCTGGACCGCGCTCGTGCCCGCTCCGAACGTTCGGGGAGGTCCTCACCCCACGGTCCAGCCGGCCGGCGTGTCGGTCGGCATCGACCTCGCCGGCGCTCCGACCCGGTCGACCGGATTCTGTCGGATCGATCGACGCTGGACAGCCGAGACGTGGGTCGACCACTCGGATGCCGACATCGTCCGACGTTGTGGAGAGGTCGCACCCGCGATCATCGTGGTCGACGCTCCGCTCTCGCTCCCCCGCGGGCGTCGAACGATCGGCGACCGGCGCGGGCCCCACTTCCGCGAATGCGACCGGGAACTTCTCCGCCGCCGGATTCCGTTCTTCCCCATCACCCTCGGGCCGATGCGCCTTCTGACCCGGCGGGGGATCCGGATCAAAGCCGCGCTCGAGTCGCGGGGACTCTGGACCGTCGAAGGGTACCCGGGAGGAGCTCAGGACCTCTGGGGGATCCCCCGCAAGGGCCGGGGCGTCGAGCGGCTCCGGCGCGGGCTGCGGCGGTTCGGCGTCGAGGGCGCTGTGCGCCACGTCTCCATCACGCACGACGAGCTCGACGCGGTCACGCTCGCGTTGGTCGGGTTGCAGATCCTCGATGGACGAGCGGAGGCCCTGGGCGACCCCGCGGAGGGCCTCCTCTACCTGCCGCGTCGGGAATAGTGCCCCCCTGCGGGGCCTGACGGACGGGTCGAAGGGCATCGACCGCTCGCCCCGCTCTCTCCGAGTGCTGCTCACGCCGGCGGAGCGCCGGCCGTGGAGGAGCGTGATCGTACCCCACTGGGGAACGGCTAGGCTCGCCCGCCCTCCCCTGCCCCACAGCGGCGAAGCACCAGCTCGCGGTCTCGCCGCGAGTACGTTCGGTCCTCCAGCCCGAGCTTCCGCTCGTAGTCCGGAACCTCGAGACTCGTTCGGCGGACGGCGGCCGGCGGGGGACTCGCGAGGTTCATCACCGGCATCATCGGCCTCGGTCAGGCGGGGGCGGGGTATGCCCCGAACGCACCCGGCGACCTTACCGAGCGTGAGTGCCGGCAGGCCCGAGACTTTTTCTCGGTCGGGCCACCTGCATCGGCCGCGGCCGGGATGGGGTAGTCTGGTTATCCTGGGGGACTGTGGATCCCTCGACCCGGGTTCAAACGGCCGCGGGGTCAACCCCCGCGGTCGGGGAGTCCCGGTCCCGGCCCTACCGTTTCCGGCGCGAGGAGCTCGACGTTCGGCGCGGAGGACGAGGGCGCCCCGGCGTCGAGAGGCGACGCACCGCGTCGGGGAGCGCGCTCAGCGAGTAGTCGGACCACGCCGCGCCCCACTTCTTCAGGTCCGCCGGGGTGAGCGCCCAGCCGTGGAGGATCGATGCCCGTGCCAGGGCGGTAACGCCGGGGACCTCCGACGCGGCCTCCATGTCGAACCGCGAGTCTCCGACCAGAAAGATCGGGACGCCGGGATAGCGACGTCGGTACTCCAGGAGGTGTTCGCGCTTCGTCCCTTGGCCCGAGCCGAGCACGCCCTCGAACCAGTACCGCAGCCCTTCCCGTTCGAGAAGGAGGTCGGCCGTCTCCCGCTCGGCCCCGGTCGAGACGACGAGGGTCCAGCCGTCCTGGCTGAGCTGCTTCAGGAGCTTCGGCACCTCGGGGAACGGGCCGGCGTGCGCGTACGCCTCGCGGATCTTCCGGTCGTGGAACGTGCGCGCGGTCGCCCGACGGAGCTCCTCGGGCGCGTCGGGGTAGAGCTGCGCAAGCTGGGCTTCGAACGGCATTCCGGTCGTCGCGAGGTAATGGATCCGGGCCTCGTCCAGCGGGGTCCCGAAGGCGTCGTGGAGAACCTCCCCCGCGACGTGGCTGATCAGACCGATATCGTCCAGAAGCGTGCCGTCCAGGTCGAACACCACGACGCCATGCTCGATCTGACGCGGCGCTACGACCGGCTCGGCGGTCGGTACGTGGGCGACCTCCGCGTGGGCGGAGGTGGCCATGGGGAGCTCGGCTCCGTCCAGGTCGCTCACCGGGAGGTCGGCCGGAGCGGGGGTGGGGGGTCGCGACCGAGGCACGACCTGCCAAACCGGGCCCCGCTTAACCGCGCCCGGCAGGGGTTTTACGCGCGGGGGCCTCGAATCCGACCACAGTCCGAGGCGCTGGCGTTACGATGCATCCGAGCCGGTCGATCCGTGGCCGGCTGAGCGGCCTCCTGAGCGGCCGCACGGTCGTGCTCGCCGTGTCGGGCTCGATCGCCGCGATCGAGGCGCCGAAGATCGCGCGCGAGCTGATCCGGCACGGCGCGGACGTCCGGGCCGTGATGAGCCCCGATGCGACGCGGATCGTCACGCCCGAGGCCCTCACGTTCGCGACCGGGCACCCGACCGTCGTGGAGCTCACCGGGGGCGTCGAGCACGTGACCCTGCTCGGTCCCGGCGAGGGGCGGGCCGACCTCCTCCTCGTCGCCCCCGCGACGGCGAACACGCTCGCCAAGATCGCCCACGGGATCGACGACACCGCCGTTACGTCGTTCGCCTCCGTGGCCCTCGGCGGGGGGGTGCCCGTCCTCGTTGCGCCGGCGATGCATGGGGACATGGGTCGAAACCCGGCGATCCGGGAAAGCCTCGACCGGCTTCGGGCGTGGGGGGTCGAGGTGGTTCCCCCGAAGATGGAAGAGGGCGAAGCGAAGCTTGCCGGTCCCGAAGAGGTCGCCGCCGCGGTCCTCCGCCGATTGGCCCGCGGTCCGTGGGCACGACGCACCGTGGTCGTGGTCGGCGGCGCCTCCCGCGAGGCGATCGACGAGGTCCGGACCGTCTCGAACGAGAGCAGCGGAGCGACCGCCGTCGCGATCGCGGCCCAGGCGGCGCATCGCGGGGCGGACGTCGAACTGTGGCTCGGGGCGGTCCACGTTCCGGTCCCGTCGTACGTGACGACGATCCCGTGGAAGAGCCTCGCCGACCTTCGGTCCCTGATCCGCAGTCGGGCGGCGACGCTGCGCCACGCGGCCGCGGTCCTCGTCCCCGCGGCGCTCGCCGACTACACGCTCACCCCGCGACCGGGCAAGATCCCGTCGCGCGAGAACCCCGAGCTCGTTATCCGACTGACCCGCGCCGCGAAGATCCTCCCGGACCTCCGCCGAGCGGCCCCGCCGCCGACCCGGCTCGTGGGATTCAAGCTCGAAGCGTCCGGCGACCCGGCCGTTCTCGCCGCGGAGGCGGAACGGCTCGTCGCCGAGAACCGGCTCGACGTCGGCGTGGCGAACGATGCGACGGCGATGGGGAGCGCGAACACGCACCTCCTCGTCGTGACGGCGCGCGGGACGCGGCACCACCTGGAAGGGCCGAAATGGCGGGTCGCGGGGACTCTCCTCGACGAGGTCGGCCGCACCCTGGACACCGGCGTTCCCGGCCCGGGCCGCCGCGCCTCCGCTCCCCGAGCGCGAGGCCGAACAGCGGGCAAGTCCGAGGCTGCCGCGCCCAACTCGGCACGGCGGAGACGTCCCACTCCTCGGCGTTAAGAGCCGAGGCGGCTGCGCGCCCGCGGGCCCTCATGGTCAAGCTTCCCGAGTGGCGCGGCAAGGAGCTCTTCCGGCGGTACGGGATCCCGCTGCCGAAGGGGGTCGTGGTACGGTCGTTGGCCGAGGTTCGCCCCGCGATCGAACAGGGCAAGGTGTCGATCCCGTGCGTCGTCAAGGCCCAGGTCCTCGCCGGTGGGCGTGGCAAGGGCGGCGCGGTCCGCATGGCCGAGAGCGTCGCTGAAGCGGAGGAAGCGGTGCGTGCTCTCCTCGGCCTGACGTTCAAGGACGAGGTGGTCCGCGAAGTGCTCCTCGAGGAGCGCGTCCCGATCGCGCGCGAGCTGTACGCGGCGGTCGCCCTGGACCGGAGCCTCCGACTTCCCGTCCTCATCGTCAGCGCGAGCGGGGGGGTCGAGATCGAGAACGTCGCGGAATCGGCGATCGCGCGCATCCGTGTCCATCCGTTCACGGGGCTCACGGCCTACGAGCGACGGAAGGCGCGGAGCGCCCTCGGGGTCGAAGCCGCGCTCGCGTCCGCGACCGACCGGCTCCTCGCCTCCCTCTGGGAGGTTTTCGTCAAGGAGGACGCCGAGCTGGTGGAGGTCAACCCGCTCGCGGTCGTCGGCGACGGACTCCTCGCCCTCGACGCGAAGGTGATCATCGAGGACGACGCCGGTTTCCGCCATCCTGAGTACGCCGAGCTCCACGGCGACCGAACGCCTCTCGAGGAGATCGCCCACGAGAAGGACATCGCGTTCGTCCAGCTCGACGGCGACATCGGCGTCATCGCGAACGGAGCCGGGCTCACGATGGCGACGCTCGATGTGCTGCAGGAGTTCGGCGGACGGCCGGGGGTCTTCCTCGACCTCGGAGGCACAGACGATCCGAACAAGGTCACGGAGGCGTTCCTCCTCATGGCCAAGGCGCACCCGCGCGCGGTGTTCCTGAACATCTTCGGGGGCGTCACGCGGTGCGACACGGTCGCCCGGGGCCTCGTCGCCGCAATGGACCAGGTCCCCGCGTCGGACCGGTTTCCGCTCGTCGCCCGCATCCGGGGCAACAACGAGGCGGAAGGGATCGCGATCCTTCAGGCCGCCGGCGTCGCCTCGATGGGCGACCTCAAGGCGGCCGTACAGGCCGTCGTCCGGGCCGAGCAGGCGCCCGCACCCGCCGCCGGAGTCGACCGATGACGGTCCTCGTCGACGCATCGACCCGGGTGGTCGTGCAGGGGATCACCGGACACCAAGGGACGGTCCACACCGTCCAGATGCGCGCGTTCGGGACCCAGGTCGTCGCCGGTGTCACGCCGGGCAAGGGCGGCGGAACGGTCGAGGGTGTTCCGGTCTTCGACAGCGTGGAGCAGGCGGTCGCGAGGACGGGGGCGAACGCCGCCGCCATCTTCGTGCCGGCGCCGTTCGCCAAGGAGGCGCTCCTCGAGACCGTCGACGCCGGGATCCTCCTGGCGGCCGTGATCACGGAGCACATCCCGTTCCACGACATGCTGACGATGTACCACTACGCCCGGCTCCACGACGCGCGCGTGATAGGGCCGAACTGCCCGGGGATCGCTTCGCCGGGGAAGGCGAAGGTAGGGATCATCCCGAACGTCGTGTTCCGTCCGGGGCGCGTGGGCGTGATCTCCCGGAGCGGCACCCTCACCTACGAGATCGTGAACGGGATCAAGGAGCAGGGCCTCGGTCAGAGCACCTGCATCGGCCTCGGTGGCGACCCGGTCGTCGGCACGAGCTTCGTCGACGCGCTCCCCCTGTTCGAAGCGGATCCCGAGACGGACCTCATCGTACTGGTCGGCGAGATCGGCGGAACGGCCGAGGAGGACGCCGCCGAGTTCATCCGGCGCCACGTCACCAAGCCGGTCGTCGCCTACGTCGCAGGGCGCTCCGCGCCGCCGGGGAAGCGGATGGGACACGCCGGGGCCATCATTGCCCGAGGCAAGGGTACGGCCGAGAGCAAGGTCGCCGCGCTCGAGGCCGCGGGCGCGCGGGTCGCGCGATTCCCCTACGAGATCCCGCAGATCGTCGTCCAACTCTTGGCCGAACGTGGCCCCCGATGAGCGCCGGCCGTCCTCGCGAGACCGCGGACGACGAGGCGCCCGCACCGTGTGCCGTCCCGGGGTGCGGGGGCGAGGCGATCCGGTCGCTCGCGCGCGTCGAGGTTCGCAAGATCTTCCCGGAGGTCGGGGAGAGCGGGCGGCGGGCACCGCTGTGCCGCGAACACTACCGAGCCTGGAAGAAAGCCACCAAGCAGGCGCGCCTCTACGATCGGCTGGGCCGGTAACCGTCGATCGGGGTCTCTCGGTCGCCCGCCGGCTACTGCTTGCGGAGCTTCTGCGCTCGCATGCGTCGCCGCATGCGCTTCTTGCGCCACTTCCAGCGCATGTGGCCGCGCTTCTTCCAAACCCGCGAGCTACGTTTCATTCACTCCGCGCCCGAAACCGCGCGCGCGGACGGGCGGGCGTTTATTACCCTTCCCGCGACGGCCCGTCGCCGGGCGTGGACCGCGGGATCGCCGGGGGTCCGGCCGCACCGTCTCCCTAGCTCGCGGAACTCGGGCCACCCTCCCCGTCCCGGCGTTCGCGGGAGGTCTCGTCCCGGGTCCGTCCGAGGTTTGGGACACCAGAATCGATAGGGCGATCGATCCCAGGACCCACGTATTGAAGCGTCGCGCCTTCGCAGTGGCGCGGATGCGAGAGGACGGGATGGCGGGCGACGGCCGCCGATCGGTGGCACGACTCGGCGTTCTCGCGGCCCTTGCGGTGAGCATCCTGCTCTGCCTACCGCCCACCTCGGCCGGCCCGGCTGGCGCCGCAACGCGGCTCGTACCACCGTACCACGGCGCGAAGGTCAGCTCCTCCCCCGTCGTGGCGCGGTCGGGGTGCTCGAATCTCACCTGGCGCCAGCCCCTCGCGTTCAATGCGACGACGGGCGTCGGGGTGCTCAACGTCGACGGCCGCGCGCGAGGCTGCGCGCTCTCTTGGTCCAACGCCGCCTCCGTCTACAATTGGGCGTCCGTCTTCGTCCCGCTCCATCTGCCGGCCGGCCCGCACAGGATCATCGCCCACTGGCGTCTGGTCGCTCGCGCGGCGGAGAACCTCACCTTGGGACGATGCGCGGGCGGCAACGCGTCGGGATACTGGTTCTGCGACCAGCTGGCGTTGTCGTCCCTTAACGCGTACGGGTACGTGGAAGACCTGACGACCGGGACCCAGCGCTACTCGACGACCAACTGGTCGGGGTTCGAAGTTCGGACGGAGAGCCTCTCGGCGTGCATGGGACCGATCTACGGCTGCGGGAACTACTCGACCGGGGCCAACGCGTCGGTCTTCGTCAATACGACGGTCGTTTGGTCGATCCCGGTGAACGTGACGGCCGGTCACCCCTACTCGCTCGTGATGGCGTTGATCTACGACGTGGGGGCGGAGATCTATGGGCGCCACTCCCACATCACGGGGGGTCGGGCGGTCGCGTCGATCGATCTCGGCGCCCACGGCGACCGATTCGCCCTGACCTCAATCGTGGTCCGCTAGGACCGGCCCGGGCGCGGTCGGTCCGCCGGGCCCGGCCAACGCGTTATCATTCCCTCCGGGGTACGAACCGTGTGGCGACCGAGGCGGAGCTCGAGACGAACGTCCTCGAGTTCAACCGCAAGAGCTTCGGCTTCGAGCGGACCGTGTCGGCGCTCGGGCGCGAGTTCGCACTGTTCGCCCGAACCGAGACGGAGAGCGAGAGCAAGCTGCGCCCGAAGCTGCTCCGGCTCCGGGTGGCGATCCCCGCCGAGTGGCTGATCTACGACGCCGTCGCCGACCTGCTCGTGATCGCGATCGACGGCTCCACCCCCGGCCGGCGCGCGGTCGGACCGGCCTCGGAGACGGCGGTGGAGAAATCGGAGTTCTCGGAGCAGGGGGTCGATTGGAAGCGGATGAAGGCCCCGGACGGCTCGTTCCTCTACACCCCCGCGCCGCTCGCCGCGGAGCTGACGTCGCCGGAGGGGCTCCGGGCACTCGGTCTCGCGTAGCGAGTCCCTTCGCTCAGACGTACCCGAGCTCGCCGAGCTTCTCGGGCAGGTACGTCGACGTGACGTAGTTGAGGCCGTACTTCGCGAGCGACTGCTGTTCGGCCTTCTTCCCGTTCTTGAGCATGAGCTCGATCTCGGCGCGCCACTCGGCCGTCCCGAACCGGGGGTCGGTCTGCTCGGCGTGGAGCGCTTTGATGTCCTGGTCGGTGAGCGCGTCGTTCGGGAGCTCGTAGTTCTCGATGTCGCTCGCCGTGACCCCGAGGAACTCCGCCCCCGGGGTGGCGAGGTAGTGCGAGATGTGGGCGGTCTTGATCGCGCCGTAGGCGACGCTCGCGAAGATGCGGAACGACCACGGGTCGCCGTCCGTGAAGACGACGACGGGCAGCTTCAGCTCCTCGTTGAGGCGCTTCAGGAAGCGCCGGGTCGACCGCGCCGGCTGGCCCTTCAGGTGCAGGAGGACGGCCTTGGCGTCCTCGTCGAACCCGTTCTCGGCGAGGCGGTCGAACATCCCGCCGCACTCGATCGCGACGACGAACTTCGCTCCGGTGCTGACGAACTCGATCTTCTCGGGCTCGACGTTGAACGGGAGCGCGTAGCCGCCGTCGCCGACGTCGTCGCGGCAGTTGAACTTCTTGACGATCCCCTTGCGGTTCCGTTCCCGGATCGTGATGTCGCCGAGCACGCTCGCGCCGTTCTCCTCGGGGTGGAGGCGGAAGTCCTCGCGGAGCCGCTCGCAGATCACCTCGAGGTCCTCGATGAGGAGGTTCGACTCGTCCTCGCTGTGGAACTTCGACTCCTCCCACCCCTCGCTGATGTAGTAGAGCTCCCGGAGCGTCGACGTCTTGCCGTCGCGCGCCATCTCGTTGATGAAGTCGACCAGGTAGAACGTCCGCAGCAGCATCAGCGCCCCGTCGAGCTTGCGCGCGCTCCGCGTCCCCGTCGCGCGGCCGAGCCTCCAGATCCCCTCGCGGAGCTGGAAGAGCAGGTTCTGCTTCGTCCGGAGCGGGAGCCGCATCCGCGGGATCTCCCCCCGGTCGAGCTGGTCGTAGATCTCCCGGGCGAGGTTCAGCGTCGGGGCGAGCGCCGATTTGGTCGCGGCCGGCGCGTCGTCACTCTTCTTCGGCTTCGGCGGAGCTTTCCGCGGCATCGTAGTCCACCTCCTCTTCGTCCGTCGCGGGCCCGGGGAGTTCGGCCGCTTCCGCGGCCTCGACGACCTCCTTCGGAAGGCGGACGTCCCAGTCGCCCGGAAGCGGTTCGGCGCCGATGAGGCGCGCCTCGTCGACCCCGGCGATGTAGAACTCGAGGTCGTTCTCGTCGACGTCCGTCCCCTTCGGGAACGTCGCCGTCACGGTGCATCGCGTGTTCGGCGCGAGCTTCGGGAGCGTCCACCACGCGCGCCCGAGCTCGGCGTCGGTGCCGTCCGGGACCGGATCGAACGTCGCGGTCGCGAACGGGGCGGCCGGGGCCTCGACGAACAGCTCCAGCACGCGGGCGCGCGGGGTGTAGTTCGTGATCGTCGTGGGGACGACCCGGGCGGGACCCGCGACCGGCGCGGCGGTGTCGACGTGGACGATGTCCATGATCCGGGTCACCACCGGGGTGAGGTCGGGGACCGGCTTCCCCACGAGGTGGCTCGTCTTCTCGGCGAGCTTCGGGAGGATCTTCAGGATGATCGCGAACTTCTCCGCCGCGCGGTCGCGGCGGGTCTTGCGGGAGAGGTGGACCTTGAGGTGGCGCGCCGCCGCTTGGACCGCGAGGATGAGCTCTCGGTCGATCTCGGGGTCCTCGGCGACCGCCTCCTTCGCCTCGCTCGTGAACGGGATCTTGGTCGAAGCCAGGTGGACGAGGAGGAGGCACGGTCCGACCGGGAGGCCGCTTCCGCCCTTCTGGTCGAGGCCGTACCGCCGCCAATCGACCTGTCCGACGGCATTGGTGATCGCGCACGCGCCCTGCTGGAAGAGGAGCGGTACCCGGTTCGCGAACCGGAGGAGCTGGATCGGCTGGTCGCCGGGGAGCGCTCCGCCGTACACGAGCCCGACTTCGACGACGAACGGAAACCCACCGCGCACCTTGGGCGGCCGAGTTACGGGCGGCGCGAAGAACTCGGGACGCGCGTCCCCCAGGACGTTCTTGAGCCCGCGCTTGATGAGCAGCGCCCCGATCGGCGAGAGCGATTCGGCCGAGGGCGCGACCAGCGGCACCTCCTGGACCGCCGCGAGGAGCCGCTCCACCCCCGCGCCATCGATCTTCCCCGGCGGCTCCCGGCCGGAGAGCCCCGCCTTCCCGAGGATATCGCGTGACGCGCGGGGCCCGATGCCGGTCAGGTCCTCCGCGAGGCATCGCGCGATCGTCGGCTGGCGGGACGCCTTCAGGCGGGCATCGAGTTCCCCGAGCTCGAGGCCGTGGGGGTGGGGCGGCACCTCCTTCGGCAGCGCGGGAAGGTCGGTGGCGGCGCGCTCGTAGACGACGCGCGTGCCGTCGGGTTCGAGGAGGGTCAGCCGTGCGTGCGGGTTGACGATCGCCGTCGCCCGGAGGTACTCGGTGGGCGACTGCCGACCTCGGACGTACTTCGCCTTGATCGTGAGCTCCACGCGGGTCCCGCTCGGGCGGTCCCACAGCTCGAGGTCTTCGGAGATGACCCGCGGTAGATTCCGCTGGGTGTCGATCGCGATCTCGAGGACGTGGGCGGCCTCTTCCTCGGCGACCTTCGAGGTGACCCGGATCGGCCGCGCGGTGGTGAGCCCGGCGTAGAGGACGGCCGCCGAGATCCCGATCCCTTGCTGGCCGCGGGACTGGCGGTTGGAGTGGAACCGCGAGCCGTAGAGCAGTCGGCCGAAGACGTTCGGAAGCTCCTTCCGAAGGATCCCGGGACCGTTGTCGGCGACCGCGACCTTCAGCCGGTCGGCGCCCTCCTTGGCGATCTCGACGGAGATCTCGGGAAGGACCCGCGCCTCCTCGCAGGCGTCGAGCGCGTTGTCGACCGCCTCCTTGACGGTCGTGAGCACCGCGCGGGTCAGGTTGTCGAACCCGAGGATCTGGCGGTTCCGTTCGAAGAACTCCGCGACGGAGATCTCGCGCTGCTTGGCGGCGAGCTGCTGGGCGAGGGACCGCGCGGGCGCCACCAACGCGAGTCGTGAGGTCGCCGTCTATAACGGCGCCGTTCGACTGGAGCGGTTGAACGGTGACCGGCCGCCGGGGAAGCTCAACCGGCGACCGGTGAGGGCCGGGAGGCGACGTCGCGCAGCACGGGCCGGAACGGCCGCCAACGGGCGGCGTCGGTGAGGTCGACCTCGGTGCGGTAGAGATGCTCCTCGCGCTCCCGCGGCTCCAGGGGGAGCTCCTCGAGAGCGAGCGGTTCGCCCCGCGCGTCCCACGCCCCGGTGCCTCCCCCGAACACCAACCCATCCTCTACGCCCACGCGGTTGACGTAGACGACGGGGCAGGCGTTCTCGACTGCGCGCGCCGGCAGGACCTTGTCGAACAGCCGCCGGGACGTGACCGGGGCGGCGGAGACGGCGACGAGCAGCTGCGCCCCCCGCGCGGCGAGCTCGCGACCGACCTCGGGGAAGAACGCGTCGTAGCAGATCATGAGGCCGACCGGGGCCTGCGCGACGGTCGTGGGCTCGCTCCGCTCGGCCGGGGTGAAATGAACTCCCTCCTCGAACGGCCCGTAGGTCGGCAGGTATCGCTTCACCTGAACGAACCGTTCCCCGCCCGCTCCGACCGCGACCACGGCGTTCTGCGTCTCGCCGGCGCGATCCGCGGAGGCGATGGGGGTCCCGACGATCACGGTCGAGTTCGCGGCGCGGGCGATCGCGGTGAGCTCCGCCCACTCCGGCCCGTCGGGGCGGAGCGCGAGTTGGTGGATGCGGTCGCCGACCTTGTACCCGGTCAGGAACAGCTCCGGAAACACCGCCACGTCGGCGAGGCCGCCCGCGACCACCGATCGGATGCGGGCAAGGTTCGCGGGGAGGTCCCCCCGGGTCGGACTGAGCTCGGCGAGCAGGACGCGCATCGGGCCCCGTCAGTAGAAGTAGCGACGGACCGCCAAGAGGTACACGAAGAGGACGAGCAGCACGACGAACAGCACCGAGATCGACTGGGTGAAGAAGAGGTAGGTGACGGCGAGGAACGTCCCCACGATCGTCGTCCAGAGCGCCCACCGTTCCTGGTCCCAGAGGGCGTTCGCGATGGCGATCATGACGGCCCCCAAGAGGAGCAGGATCGCCGCGCCGAGGAGGTCGACGGCGGGGAAGAGGAACAGCGCGCCCGGAAGGACCGGGCCGAGGAAGCCGTTCACGAGGGAGAAGACCCCCGAGAGGAGGACGACCACCCCGGCGACGGAGATGACGAAGGCGAGGATCGCCACCCCGATCGGCCGGCGGGGCCGCGGGGGGGTCGGATTCCACCGGGGCGGTAGATGGCCGACCTCGACGGTCCCGCGCGGGGGCGGAGCGGCCGCGTCGTCGGCGTATGAGCGCTCGCTCATCGTCCGAAGGCGGATTCATCCGCCCCGACGCGGCTTGTAGGTTTCGTTCGACGTCACGCGGCGGCGGTCGGCTTCAGAACCGACGCTCGGCCGCGGCGCGCGCCAGCAGCTCGAGGAGCGAGCGGTACGGTCCGGCGGGGACGCGCGCGATCGCCTCCAGCGCGCGCTCGGCCCAGCGGTGCGCCTCGTCGGCGACCCGGGTCGGAGCGCCCGACGCGTCGATGAGCTGGCGCAGTCGCAGCACGTCCCCGGTCTGCTTGCGATGGAGCGCGAACAGTCGCTCGAACTCCGTCCGCTCCGACCCTCCGAGGGAGCGGTGCGCCTCGAGGGTGACGAGCGTCGGGTTCCCCTCCCGAAGGTCGGCGAACAGTGGCTTCCCGATGAGGTCCGGGTCGCCGTAGACGTCCAGCAGGTCGTCGCGAAGCTGGTAGGAGATCCCGACCGCTCGGCCGTAGGCCGCGAGCGCCTCCACGACCGCCGGGGCGCTCCCGTCGATCTCGCCGACGGCGGCGAGCGCCGCCGCGACGATCGCCGCCGTCTTGAGCTCGATCACGCGGAAGTACCGCTCCACGCCGGTCGTGAGGTCGAACCGGCTCGCCTCCTGCAGGACCTCGCCCTCGGCGAGGTCCGCGCACGCCTCGCCGCATCGGAGGATGATCGAGCGGGGGTACTCCGCGGCAAGCTCGAAGGCGCGCACGAAGAGGTAGTCGCCCGCGACGATCGCCGCCGGGAGCCCGTACGCCCGGGGGACGGACGGCCGTCCGCGACGGAGCTCCGCATGGTCGATGACGTCGTCGTGGACGAGCGTCGCCGTGTGGATCAGCTGGAAGCTCGCCGCGAGCGCGAGCACGGGCGCGGGCGAGCTCCCGCCGAGCGCGCGGTGCGTCGCGAGCATCAGCAGCGGCCGGACGCGCTTGCCGCCCGTGCGGGTCGCGTACGTGGCGGCCTCGGTAAGCTGCGCGAACCTCGAGATCAGCGACCGCTCGAGCAGCTGGTCGACCTGCGCGAGGTCATCGACGAGGACCGGAACCAAGCTCGCGAGGGCGCTCGGGAGCTCGACCCCGAGGGCCCGCGCCGCCAGCGCCTCGAGCGGCGTGTCGCCGGCCTCCGGGGGCGCCGACGTCATGCGATGCCCCCGAGGCGGGCCGGCCACTTGAGCCGGACCATCGCGTCAAGCCCCGACGTGCCGAGGTACCGCATGCCGAGCGCGAGGAGCCAGTCGTAGGCGACCAGCTGGTCGCCGATCCGCTTGAGACGGTGCGCCCGGGCGAGCGGCGCGAAGAGGGCGGGACGCCAGAGCCGGTCGTACTCGGTGAGCTCGGTCCCGCGCGTCACATGGGCGGCGGCGACGCTGCCCGCCCAGTATCCGGAGAGGATCGCGGTCGGGATCCCGCCCCCGTTCGTGGCCATCACGAGGTTTGCCGCATCGCCGGCGAACAGGGTGCGGCCCACGACCGCCGATCGCGGCGGGGGTCCGATCGGGACCCACCAGCGGGTACGGTCGGTCGGTCGGCCGAGTCCGCCCGCCCGCGCGAACTCCTCGAGGAGCCGGTCGAGCGAGCCGTCCGCGGGCAGCTCGGCGACCCCGAGCCCGATGTTGGCGTCCGTCGCCCGGGGGAAGACCCACGCGTAGCCGCCCGGCGCGACTCGGCCGAAGTACAGGTCGATTCGCTCGTCGAACGCGCCGGCGGCCGAGGCGGTGATCATGCGGTACATCGTCCGGGGGACCGAGAAGCCGACGCTCCGCGCGACGGTCGAGACCGGTCCGTCGGCGCCGATGACGACCTTGGCCGGCACCCGCTCGCCGCTCGCGAGCCGGACCTCGTCGCCCGCGACCGCCGTCACGCCCGCCGGGTGCCGGAGCACCGCCCCGGCCCCTTCCGCCCGGAGCGCGAGCTGCTTGTCGAACGACCGGCGGCTCACCACGAACCCGTCGAGCGGGAAGTCGTAGCGGCGGCCGGTCGGCGCGATGCAGCGCATTGCGCTGGTCGTCTTCAGGACCGACTCGGGGGGCACGTCGTAGGCGGCGCCGATCGCCTCGGGGCACGGGAACAGGTCCGTGAGCTCGTGGGCGGCGGGGAGGAACTCGCCGCACTGCACGGGGTGGCCGAGCTCCTCGCGGCGGTCGAGCAGGAGCGTCCGTGCGCCACCCTCCGCCGCGAAGCGAGCGGCGACGCTCCCCGCTGGGCCCGCGCCGACGACGACGACGTCGAACCGCTCCACGGCGGACTACGGGCCGGTCAGGTAGAAACCGTTCGCCGCCGACTGGATCGCGGCCAGGACGGGCTGCGGATAGATCCCGAGGGCGACGATCGCGACCGTCGCGAGCGCGATCGCGGCCCCACGAGCGTAGCCGATCCCGTGCGTCCCGAGCGCGGGCGGACCCGAGGCGCCCTCGATCCGTGCGCCGGGGAGCGGGGTCGGCTCCGGCGCCGGATCGAGGAACATCACCTTCAGGACACGGGCGTAGTAGAACACGGAGAGTGCGCTGTTGAGCAGGCCGGCGATCGCGAGGGCGACGAAGAACCCCTCGGCGTGGACCGCGGCGCTGAAGAGGATGAACTTCGAGACGAAGCCGACGGTCAGCGGGATGCCGGCGAGGCCGAGCAGCATGAGCGCGAAGGAGACCGAGAGGAGCGGGCGGCGTTTCCCCAGACCCCGGTAGTCGTCGATCGCGCTGCCGATCCCGAGCCCCCCCGCGGCCGCGACCACGAGGAACGCGCCGCTCTTCATGAAGACGTGAGCGAACACCTGGAGCGTCGCCCCCGCGAGCGCCGCCGGCGAGCCGACCGCGATCCCGATCAGCATGTAGCCGGCCTGCGAGATCGAGGAGTAGGCGAGCATCCGCTTCATCTCCCGCTGCATGAGCGCGAGGACGTTCCCGACCGTCATGGTGAGGATCGCGAGGACCCCCAGCACGAACGGGATCGTCGGGTCGAAGCTCGTCGCGGCGAGGCAGCTGCCGGTGCAGGCGACGGCCCGGACGTTGAGCCCGATCACCGGCCCGATGAAGACGAGGAAGAAGGCGAAGACGCCGACCTTCTTCGAGCCGCCGGCGAGGAACGCGCTCACCTCGGTCGGGGCGCCGTCGTAGACGTCCACCGCCCAGGCGTGGAACGGGACGAGCGTCGCCTTGAACCCCAGTCCAACCACGAGGAAGGCGAAGCCGGCGAGGGCGAGGTACGGGTCCGCCACCCCGCCCGCGCTCTGCGCGAGCGCGGCCAGGCTGGTCGTCCCGAACGCGCCGAAGAGGAGGGACGCGCCGAAGAAGGAGAGCGCGGTCGAGAGCGCGCCCACGATGTAGAACTTCATCGCCGCCTCGAGCGAGCGCGGGTCGCGGCGCGTGTAGCCGACGAGCAGGTACGTCGCGATGCTCGTCACCTCGACGGCGAGCAGGAGGAAGATGAGGTCGCCCGCGACGGCGACGAGCAGCATCCCCGTCGTCGCGAGGAGGAGCAGCCCATAGAAGATCGAGGAGCCCGGCTCGTCGTTCGGCCGGCTGATCGAGGCGAGCGCGACCAGGAACGCCGTCAGGAGGAAGATCGCCTGGAAGACGAAGCCCAGGGCCGTGAACGCATAGATCGCTCCCGCCGGATTGCCGCCGACGGCGGAGGCCGGGATCGTGCGCGCGAAGGCGAACGGTGCGAAGCCGAGGTCGGCGACCACGGCGAGGAGCGCCACCGCGACCGCGGTCGCCGCGATCGCGCCCAGGAGGTCGTTCCGCCGCACCTTGAGCGTGTCGAGGAGGAAGACGAGGAGCGCCGCCCCGACGAGCACGACCTCGGGCGCGAACGGCGCGAGACCGGTGGGCTCCATGCGACCGCTCCCCTCCCTACGGCGGGTTCACGACGCAGGCGGCGGCGTGCGGGAGACAGGCGACGAACGAGTTGTCGATCGTGACGACGAGAAGGAACGGCAGGATCCCATAGAGGACGGTCAGGGCGACGAGGATCCCCATCGCCATCCCCTCGTGGCGCGGCACATCTTCGACGTGGTCCGTTATCCCGCGCGGCGGGCCGAACATCATCCGCTGCATCGCCCAGAGGTAGAACGCGGCGGTGAGGACGAGGGTCCCGAGCGGGACGAGGACCCAGAACCCGATCGCGGCCCACGTCGCGGTGAGGGCGGCGAACTCCGCCGGGAAGCTCACGAGCGCGGGGAGGCCCAAGGAGGCGAGCGATCCGGCCATGAGGGTCGTCGCGAGGACCGGCGTCCTCGGCGTCATCCCGCCGACCCCGGCGATGTCGCGCGTCCCGTAGCTGTGGTGGACGCTCCCGGCGACCATGAACAGGAGCGCGCTCACGATCCCGTGGGCGAACATCAACAGGACCGCCGCGACCAGGCCGACGGAGGAGTAGAGGGCGATCGCGAGGAGGACAATCCCCATGTGGTTGATCGAGGAGAACGCGACGAGCCGCTTCAGGTCCCGTTGCGCGAGCGAGACGAGCGAGCCCCAGATGATCGAGGCGAAGGCAACGGCGTAGAGGAGCCACTGGACGTGGGCGACCGCCTGCGGGAGGAGCTCGACCGCCCAGCGGATTAGGCCGTAGCCGCCGAGCTTGAGGAGGAGGCCCGCGAGGAGCACGCTCCCGCCGGTCGGCGCCTCGACGTGCGCGTCGGGGAGCCAGGTGTGGAACGGGACGATCGGGAACTTCACCCCGAAGCCGAAGAAGAGCGCGACGAACAGCACGACCTGGGTCGAGACCGCGAGCGTCCGCGCGCTCACCGTGAGCGCGGCGAAATCGAGCGACGTCGACCCCGAGTAGAAGACCATCGCGAGCAGGCCGACGAGCATGACGATGCTCGCGACGTGCGTGTAGACGAAGAACTTCAGCGCGGCATACCGGCGGCGCGGCCCGCCCCAGTAGCCGATCATGAAGAACATCGGGATCAGGACGGCTTCCCAGAACAGGAAGAACAGCAGGACGTCCAGGCTGACGAAGACGCCGAAGCAGCCGACGCATGTGAGGAGGACGAGCCCGAACCACGCCCCCGGTTGCTTCGCCTCGTTCCACGAGTAGACGACGGTCGCGAGCAGGAGGATCGCCGTGAGCAGGATCAGGACGAGCGCGATCCCGTCCACCCCGACCGCGTAGTCGACGTGGAGCCACGGCACGCTGAGCCACGCGTACGTCTCGGTCTCCGAGAGGCAGAGCTGCTGGCACCAGTGGAACTGGGTGAGCAGTTCGCCGGTGAGGAGGAGGAAGGCGAACGACGTGAGGAGCGCGACCCACCGTGCACGCTCCTTCGCCACGAACGTGAGGAGCGTGCCGGCGACGAGGACGACGAGGGTCGCCGAGATCCAGGGGAACACGCGCCTACGCCCCCCAGTGGGTCGCGACCCACGGCGCCACGAACAGGAGCAGGACGAGGACCACGACGAGCCCCGAGACGACGTACGCGGCGTAGTCGCTCACCACACCGGTCTGGATCGCGCGGAGCCGGCGCGACGCGCCGCCGAACGCCCGCTCGAAGCCGTGGACCGTGCCGTCGATCACGTACCGGTCGACGAAGTCCGCGGCGCGTGCGACCGAGTAGACCGCGCGGACGCCGACCCAGTCGAAGGCGAACTTGAAGTAGTAACGTCGGAGCAGGAGCGTCCGCCACGGTCGGGCCGCGGAGTCCGGGGCGAGCGTGAACACCTTGCCGTTCGCCCACATCCCGTAGGCGAGCCCGATCCCGCCGACCGCGAGTGCGGTCGAGACGCCCGAGAGGAGGAGGTCGGAGGAGGTGTACGTCGGCGGGATGCCGACCCCGGGCAGCAGGTTCGCGAACCCGGGGTCGAAGACGAGGAAGCCGCCGACGATCGCGAGCGCGGAGAGGACGAGGAGCGGGAGGCGCATCGTCCACGGCGATTCGTGCGGCTCGGGGAGCATCGGGTCGCGCGGCTTCGGTCCGGAGAAGGCGAGGAAGAATGCGCGGAAGATGTAGTAGCCCGTGAGGAAGACGGTCACGAGCGCGAAGGCGAAGAACGGCCAGTAGAGCGGGTGGGCCTGCGCGGCGTTCAGGACCGAGGCGAGGACGTCGTCCTTGCTCCAGAAGCCGGCGAACGGCGGCACCCCGGCCAGGGCGAGGCCGCCGACCGCGAACGCCACCATCGTGACGCGCATCCGGCGGCCGAGGCCGCCCATCTTGAACAGATCCTGAGTGCCGACCGCGTGGATGACCGAGCCCGCCGCGAGGAAGAGGAGCGCCTTGAAGAACGCGTGGGTGAACAGGTGGAACAGCCCGACCATCGTGAAGCCGGCGCCGATGGCGAGCACCATGTAGCCGAGCTGCGAGATCGTCGAGTAGGCGATCACGCGTTTGATGTCGGGGTTCACGAGCGCGTGCGTCGCGGCGAAGAAGGCGGTGAAGCCGCCGATCGCGACGATGGCGAGCTGGTCGGTCGGCGTGAAGCCCAGGAACAGCGACGTGACGGCGAGGAGGTAGACGCCCGCGGCGACCATCGTCGCCGCGTGGATGAGCGCGCTCACGGTCGTCGGCCCCTCCATCGCATCGGGGAGCCAGACGTGCAGCGGGAACTGGGCCGATTTTCCGGCGGCCCCGGCGAGCATCATGAGACCGGCGATCGTGAGCGTCGGCGAGTTCGTCCCCACGAGCGCGCCCAGGTACGGCGCGTTCCCGTTCACGAACAGGAACCCGTTGTACGCCCAGCCGCCGCTCCCGGCGGGGCCGGCGGTCGCGTAGGTGACGAAGTAGAGGAAGACGCCGAGGAGGAACAGGACGTCCCCGACGCGGGTGACGAGGAACGCCTCCTTCGCCGCGCTCGCCGCGGCGGGTCGCTCGTAGTAGAAGCCGATCAGGAAGTAGGAGCAGACGCCGACGAGCTCCCAGAAGAGGAAGAACTCGAACAGGTTGTCGGAGAGGACGAGGCCGTTCATCGCCGTCAGGAACAGCGAGAGCTCGGCGTAGTACCGCGGCAGCCCCTTGTCGCGGTGCATGTAGCCGATCGAGTACAGCATCACGAGGAAGCCGACGACGTTGACGACGACGAGCATCAGCGCCGAGATCGGGTCGACGAGCGTCCCGAAGGCGAGGGTGAACCCGTTCGGGAACGCCCCCATGCCGTTCCCCGGGACGAACAGCCACGCCGTCGTCCCGCTGCTCGCGCCGCTCCCGACGAGCGTGTGGACGTCGGTGAACTGGCCGGGGGCCATCGCCTCGCCCGCGGCGATCAGGAGGGCGACGAGGAGCGCGAGCCCCGCGGCTCCGACGGCGACCCACCCGCCCCACTCGAGCTTCTTGAGCCACGTGCCGAAGAGCCCGATGACGACGAAGGCGAGCGCCGGGAACAGCGGGACGAGGAAGGCGTACGGGAACAGCCCCGAGAACGGGTCCGACACGCCGCCTTCCCCCCTACAGCTTCAGCGAAGACGCTTCCGCGACGTTGATCGTTCCGCGTTGGCGGTTCAGGGCGAGGACGATCGCGAGACCGACCGCGACCTCGGTCGCAGCCAGCCCCACGATCACGACGGCGGCCGCCTGGCCGCTCGCGCCGGCGAGCCCCGGCGTGTAGGCACTGAAGATGACGAAGTTCAGAATTGCCGCGTTGATCGCGACCTCGATTGCGATCAGGAGGAGGATGAAGTTCCGCCGGGTGAGGATCCCGAACAGCCCGACGCCTAGCAGGGTGGCGGAGAGGGCGAGGAGTCCGGCGAGCGGGAGGGAAGTCACTCGCGACCCTCCCGGACGAGGTAGATCGCCCCGGCGAGGGCGCCCAGCATCGTGAGCCCGAGGAGGAGCAGCCATGCGCCGTCCTGGGTGAACAACGTGGAGGCAAGGTCACCCACCGGGTGCACGACCAACGTCCCCGAGGCGCCCGCACCGGCGCTCGCGACGCCCGCCGCGAGGAGCACGACGGTCGCGAGCGCGAGTCCGACCGGCGCGGGACCGAACCCCGTCGCCGCCTCGCGGGAGAAGATCCTCTTGCGGGTGACCATGACACCGAACAGGAGAAGGATCGTGACCGCGCCGGCATACACGCCGAGCTGGAGGACGCCCAGGAACGGCGCCTCGAGAAGGAAGTAGATCGCCGAGAGGGCGACGAAGAACACCGCGATCCACATGATCGTGTGGACCAGCTCGCGCACGACGAGCGCGAGGAGCGCGGTCGCGACCGCGACCCCGCCCAGGACGGCGAACGCCGCCTCCTCGAGGCTCAGGCTCAGGCCCGATTCCCCCAGAAGAGGCACTCCTTAGGACAGACCGAGATGCAGGTGCCGCACCGGACGCAGTCCGAATCGTTGACGACCGGCTCCTTCCAGATCCGCTTCGGGAGCTTCTCGCCCGCCTTCGCGGTCGGCTTTGGGATGTCGAGCATCGTGATGCAGTTCGTCGGGCAGTCGCGGGCGCAGGCGTTGCAGCCGATGCAGACCGGAGGGTCCAGGAGGATCTGGTCCTCGTTCGCCGGCCGCTCGAGCCGGATCGGGTTCATCGGGAGCTTCCGCTGGAACACCTCGAACATCTTCTGCGGCGAGTAGACCATCTCCGACCGTTTCGGCGTCGAGAGCTCGTAGCGCGTCGTCATCGACAGGCATCCCTCGGGGCACGCGTCCGAGCAGAAGCCGCAGTAGCTGCACTTGCCGTAGTCGATCTGGGGGCACTTCTTCGGGTGCTTCGGGTCGCCGCCCGGCACCGTCACCATCTCGATGCAGAGGTCGGGGCAGCTGAACGCGCAGAGGTTGCAGGAGATGCACGTGCCGATGTTGAGCGCGTGAACCCCCCGGTAGTTGTCCCAGACGTGCCCGACGCCGATCGGTTTGCCCGCGGCGACCGCGACCTTATCGCGGAACTGCGGGTCCTCGAGGCGTTCGAACGGGTAGATGATCGTCGACGGGCGGCGGAAGCTCTTCACGAACTGCCGCGCCGCCGTCGCGAGCGGCTTCGCGATGAAGAGGACCGGGTTCTCCGCGGTCTTCTCGATTTCCGGGCTCTCCGCGGTCGCCAACGCCTAGCCCCCCATCGACGGCACGCAGCCGAACACCGGTAGGCACTTCACCACGACCACGAGCGCGGCGAGGACGACGCTCAACAGCGAGAGCGGGATCATCCGCCACCAACCGACGCGGAGCAGCTGGTCGGTTCGGACGCGCGGGAGCGCCGCACGGACCCAGACGAACAGACCGAAGACGAGGTACGTCTTCACCATGAACCAGAAGATCCCGGCGAGCGGGAACGCGGAGACCTGCGCGGGGACCCATGAGGGCCACGTCCAGCCCCCGAGGAAGAGGAGGACGACGAGGATGCTCCCGACGAGCGCCCGGAGATAGTCGGCGAGCATGAAGAACGCGAACAGCATCCCGCCGTACTCGGTGTTCCATCCTTCGACGAGCTCGGCCTCGGCCTCCGGAAGGTCGAACGGGATCCGCTCCATCTCGGCGAGCATCCCGGCGACGAAGACGATCAGGGCGAGGAACAGCGGGCCCCAGAACCAGTAGTTCTGCTGCTCCTGGACGATCGTCGCGAGGTCGAAGCTCCCCGAGAGGAGGATGACGGCGACGACGGCGAGCAGGATCGGTACCTCGTAGGCGATCATCTGGGCCGCCGAGCGCATCCCGCCGAGGAGCGAGTACTTGTTGTTCGACGACCAGGCGCTCACGAAGATGAACAGCGGCGCGAACGAGAAGATCGTGAGCGCGAGCAGGAGGGTGAGCGGGAGCGGTCCGCTCGACCAGCCGGTCGAGATCGGAAGGACGCCGAAGATGACGAGCGACGTGACCATGTAGGCGGTCGGGCCCGCGTAGAAGCCGAGGCCGTCGGCCTCGCGGGGCTTGAACGTGTGCTTGCGGAACAACTTGAGACCGTCCGCGAAGTTCTGGAGCAGCCCGGCATAGCCGACGTGCATCGCGCCACGGCGGTCCATGAACCGCCCGAGCAGCTTCCGCTCGAACCAGATCAGGAGGATCGTGTTGAGCATGCTCGCCGCGAGGAGGACGCCGCCGAAGATCAGCGCCGTGAGCGCGAAGATCGTGTTCGGGTTGATCAGGAAGTCGTGGATCGGGTTCGGAAGGACGCCCGCGAGCCCGGTGAGGAGCACCGTCGCGAGCGTCGAGGCGACGGAGAAGAGCGACGCCGTGGCCATCGACTAGCGGTCGACCTCCCCGACGCAGATGTCGACGCTCCCCATGATCGGCGGGATGTCCGCGACCCGGTAACCGATCATGTAGTGGCGCGCGGCGGCGATGTTCGCGAAGACCGGCGACCGCAGCTTCACGCGGTACGGATGCTCGCCGCCCTGGTTCACGACGTAGGACTGCGCCTCGCCGTGCGGTTCCTCGATCGCGAAGAAGCCGCGGCCCTTCGGATAGTTGCGCTTGAGGTGGTACCCCTCGTTCCCCATCGGGGCGTACGGCGCGCCGAGCCACCGCGGGAGACGCTCGGCGAGCACCGGCCCAGGGTGCTTGTCGAGCCAGTCGAGCGTCTGTCGGATGATCGCGACCGACTGCCGGAGCTCCTCCATTCGAACGACGTAGCGCGCCGTCACGTCCGCGGCGTCGGCGTGCGCGACCTCGAAGGCGACCTGGTCGTACGCCGCGTACGGCCGGTCCTTGCGGAGGTCGCGTCGCACGTTCGCCGCGCGGAGCATCGGGCCGGTGACGCCGAGGTCGATGCACTCCTGCGCCTTCAGCACGCCGAGCCCGTCGCACCGGCGACGGAAGATCTCCGAGCCGAGGCAGAGCCGATCGTACTCCACGTACCGGTCCATCAGCCAATCCATCACCTTCCGGCAGCGGTCCGTGAACCCCGGCGGGAGGTCGTTGCGGACACCCCCCACGCGGTTGTACTCGTAGGTGAGGCGGCCGCCGGTGTAGCTCTGGAACAGGTCGAGGACCAGGTCGCGGTCCCGCATTCCGTAGAGGAACGGGCTCATCAGCCCGAGGTCCTGGACGAACGCGGCGTACCACATCAGGTGGGAGGCGATCCGCTGGAGCTCGTCCGAAAGCACGCGGATCCACTGCGCCCGCTCGGGTACCGTGACGTGGAGCGCGGCCTCGGCACCGCCGATGAAGACGTGCTCCCACGCCATGCCGGCGACGTAGCAGGTGCGGTCCATCAGCGTGATGATCTCGTTGTAGTGCCGGTCCTCGCTGATCTTCTCGATCCCGCGGTGGAGGTACCCCATCTCGGGGTCGACGTCGACGATGATCTCGCCGTCGATCTTGACCCGGAGGTTCCAGAGGCCGTGCGTCATGGGGTGCTGAGGCCCCATGTTCACCCACATCTCAGACACTGCGCGACTTCACCTCCAGCTCCTCGGGCTCGTGGATCTTGAACGACCGCTGGAGCGGATGGAACTGGTAGCCGTCGGGCATGAGCAGGTGCCGGAGGTCGGGGTGGTGGTCGAAGGTAATCCCGACGAGCTCCCAGGCCTCCCGCTCGTGCCAGTTCGCGGACGGGTACACGGGGGTCGCCGATTCGACGTGGGCGGCCGACGCCGGGACGTCGGTCGAAAGCTCGAGGTACCGGTGGTCGGCGTCCGACCACACGATGTAGACGACCTCGAAGTGGTCGACCCAATCGATCCCGCCAACGAACGAGAGGTGCGTGAACCCGAGGTCGTCGTGGACGCGACGGAGGACGGTCAGGAGCTGGTCCGCGGGAAAACGGAGGCGACCCGCGAGCCCGTCCGACGGCTCGACGGTGACGCCCGGCAACGCCGCACGGATCCGGTCGCCCAGCCCTGCCGAGGCCAACGTCCCCCTCCCCGTTCGACCCCCGTCCGCGCGGGGGCCGTCACTCCCCGCGGCGGCGGATGAGGTCCTCCAGCTGAAGGATGCCGTCGAGCAGCGCCTCGGGACGCGGTGGGCACCCGGCGATGTAGATGTCGACCGGTACCAGTTTGTCGACGCCCGGAACGACCGAATAGGCCGTGCGAAACGGGCCACCGCCCGTCGCGCAATTCCCCATCGCGATGACCCACTTCGGCTCTGGCATCTGCTCGTAGAGCGTGATGAGCTTGTGCGCGACCTTCCACGTCACGGTCCCGTTCACAATCAACAGGTCGCACTGTCGGGGGGAGGACCGGGGCACCACCCCGAACCGCTCCGCGTCCCACCGGGCGCCGAAGGCGGCGGCGAACTCGATGGCACAGCAGGCGAGCCCCCAGTGGAGCGGGAACAGGGAGTTACGACCCGCCCAGTTGAACACGGGGCGGAGCACCTTTCCATCGGCTTGCTCCTTGAGGAGCGAGCCGAGCGCCTCCTTCGCCGCGGGGATGAACTCGCGCGCGCGGAGCGTCTCGATCTCGACGAACGGCACGCTCGGCCCGTTCACGATCGGGAGTTCGTCCGTCAGTGAGACCGGCTTGGCCGGTGTCCCCAGGGGGACCGTTGCGGCACTCATACGACCCACCGGCGCTCCCCGTGGAGCGCGTAGTAGATGCCGGTGAGCGCGAGCGCGGTGAACCCGAAGGCGAAGATCGTGGGCCACCAGCTCCAGCCGGCGGCGAGCGTCGGGCGGAACGAGAGTCCCCACAGCGCAAGGATGAACCCGATCACGTCGACCGCGACGAAGACGATCGCGAAGGTGTAGTGCTGCGTGGGGAAGTCGATCTGCGCCTCCCCCTCCGCTTCCTCGCCGCATTCGTACGTGGTCGCCTGGAGGTACGAGCGCCTCCGACGCGCTCCGAAGAGCCGGTTGAGAAAGATGGAGCCGATACCGAAGGCGCCGGCGATGCCGGCGAAGACGAGGAACGTGCCGACGCCCGCCTCCATGACCATCCTCCTTCGGCTCGCGAACTCCAGCGGATTACGACCCTCGGAGTTTATTTAAACCCGGCCCGGAGCGTGCGATTCTCCGTCACGGATTCGACAATCCGGCCGTGCAGGCAGTGTCGGCCGATGCCCCCGGGCCGAGTCGCGGCCATGTCGGCCGCGAACCTCCGGGGAGGTCGAAGCGTAGCGCCCGCGGAAGGCCGAACCAAGTCACCCCGTCCTGCCGAGCTCGCGACCATCGGGTCGGAGGTGCTCAGGACGAACGATGCTGGGTGGATTAAGGCAAACATGTATGATTTGGAACACCTCACCTCGCCGTGGCGTCGCTCGCTCAACGCGTCCGCGATTACCTCATCACCCATCCCGCGGTCGGCGAGGCGCTTCGACTCGGGATCGCGAACAACGCCTCGGTGGCGCGCCGCATCGGCAAGGAGCTCGGGATCGGGAACCAGCCCGCCATCGTGGCGGCTTGTCGCCGATACCCCCGCGATCGACTGAAGGGTCCCCTCGATCCGGCGCTGGTCGAGATCCTCCGCAAGAGCCGGGTCCAGACCCGCACTCGGGTCGCCTCGGTGACGCTGTCGGAGGGACGGGAGACCCTTCGGAAGGTCGGGGAGCTCGCCCGCCACTTCCTCGACCGCGAGGCGCTGTTCCGGGTGGTCCAGGTCTCGCGCGGCGTCGTCGTGATTCTCGACGAGGATTCGGTCGGTCACGTGCTCCGGTCGGTCGGGCGTTCTCAAGTGGTTCAGGTCCGAACGAACCTCTCCGAACTCGCGATCGTCGCTCCGCCCACGGTGGAAGAGACCCCCGGCGTCATGTCGCTCCTTTCGAGCCTCCTCGCGGCTCGCCGGATCAACGTGGTCCAGGCGATGATCTGCCACACGGACCACATCTATCTTCTGGCGGAAGGGGACCTTCGGCCCGCCGCCGATCTGATCGGTCGCGTCCTCGGCTAGCCTCGGGACACTGCCAGCTAGGGACCCGAGCACCATCCGTAGGAATGGACTCGCCGACGAACCGCCCGCGACCCTCCGGTCGGGCATCGCCGAAGGAGTAGGAGGGAGAAGGGGTTCGAGCGGGCGGCGGACGGAGTTACTTCCAGCTCACCCCGGCGAGCTTGACGAAGTTCCCCAGCGAGGCGGCGTTCGCCGTCGCCGCGGCGGTCGCGTTGTGGAGGTAGGTGTTGTACGAGGTCAGTCCGATTCCGGCCCAGACGTCCAGGTACAGCTCGAGGAGGTAGGTGTGGTTCGTGAGGAGCGGAATGCTGGTGTTGATGAAGAACGTCAGGTGGTTTCCGGGGACGTTGTAGGCTTGCGAGCCGTTCGAGTAGGTCGGGACCCCCGAGGACCAGGTCGTGCGGTTGTACGTCTCGTTGAACGAGTACCAGTAGGAGTTCGACGAGCAGCTCGTCTGCCAGCAGACCGCGCTCGGGTAGCTTGCCGATCCGTTCGTGCTGTCGTAGACGCTCGCGTAGGCGCTGTATCCCGTCTCGGCGTACCCGGAACAGCTCGCCGACTTCGCGTTGGTTTTCGCGCACGTTCCGGGGGTTAGCGTCCGGGCGTTGCTGACGTGGAGCGACCACGACGCCTGGAAGTGGTAGTACCCGTTGCTCGCCAGGGTGATCGGGATGGCGATCGACACAGCGCCGTCGGCGCTCGAGGAGCTGGAGACCCCCGCGTTACCAATCTGGTTGGCGCAGGTCTTCCCCATCGCGGACTCGGAGGACGCACCCTTGCCGGTGGTCGCATTCCAGTGCGCCAAAACGAGGTTCTTCGCCTTGGCGCAGCCCGAGGCGTAGACCGAATTCTGCCCCGACGACACGGCGCCGGCGTAGGGCGCTTTCAGGCTGCCGGCCGTGGACGCCGCGGCGTATGGGCTGAGCAGCAGGAGTAGTCCGACCGACACGACGGTGCCGACCGTAGCCGCGCCGAGCCACCGTCCGGCCCCGTCCCGTTGCCCTTGCGCATCGTTGCTCGACATGTTCTGATTGCTCCGACGTTCCGTCTGGGTCCTACTTCCAGTTCACTCCGGCGAGCTTGACGAAGTTCCCGAGCGTGGCGCCGTTCGAGGTGATCGACGCGGTGGCGTTGTGGAGGTACGTGTTGTAGGAGGCCGTCGCCGCGGCGACATAATCATACAGGTACAGCTCGAGGACGTAGGAGTGGGTCGACAGTAGCGCAAAGCTCGCGTTGACGAAGAACGTGAGCTGGTTACCGGGGACCTGGTAGGTGTAGGTCTGGTTCGAGTAGGTCGCAGACCCCGATGACCAGATCGTTTGGTTGTAGGTGTAGTTGAGGTCGTACCAGAAGGAGGTCGAGCTGCAGCCCGTCTGCCAGCACACCTTCGAGGGATAGTAGTTCGTTCCGTTCGTGCTGTCGAACAGCTCCGCGAACGCCCCGAGCTCGTCTGCGGTCTCCACGAAGCAATCGGCGTACTTCGCGGTGCTGGCGGCGCAGTTGCCGGGGCTTTGCGCAGCGGTGTCGGCGATATGGAGGGACCACGTTGACTTCAGCTTGTAGAACCCGTTGGTCGCAAACGCGATGGGAACGTCGACGTAGAGGGCGCCTTCCGCATTGGCCGAACTCGAGGTCCCGGCGTTCCCGAGTTGGCTTGCACATGGCTTCGAGCCGGCGAACTCCGAGAAGCCTCCCTTGCCGGTGGTCGCATTCCAGTGTGCCGTGATCAACGACTTGGCCGTGGCACAGCCGGAGGCGGAGACGTAGGTCACCGGCGAGGAGACGCCACCCGCGAACGGTGCCTTGACGCTGCCCGTGGTCGACGCCGAGGCGAGCGGGCTCAGGATCATCAGCAATCCAGCCCCGAGGGCGACTCCTCCCGCGCGCGTGCTCAGCCGACGCGCATACAGACTCGGTCTGATTCGGCGATGTCGCTCGCTCCCTGTCGACATGCTCTCCGCGGTCCTCCCGTCGTCGGCCCCCGGGCGAGCCGGGGTCCGCTCGGCGTTCCCGAACCGACCAACTTCCCTTAGACCTCGCGTTCGAAATCGAACAGCGGGGGCGCCCGTTGTCGCGAATCTGCGCGGACCGGGTGGCGCGCGCGGCTCAGGGTTGGTTGAACCGTGCCGGCCGCTTCTCGCGGAACGCCCGGATCCCCTCCGGGAGCTCCGTCCCCCGGGCGGCCTCGACGGCGCCGCGGCGCTCGAGGGCGAGCTGCGTCTCGAGCGAGCTCTCGAAGGCGGAGACCATCAAGCGCTTGATCCAGCCGAAGGCGAACGTCGGCCCGTTCGCGAGCTCGACCGCTCGATCGGCAGCTCGGACCGCGAGCTGATCGGCCGGTGC
The DNA here is from genome assembly GCA_035656255.1 of Thermoplasmata archaeon. Classification (GTDB taxonomy): domain Archaea; phylum Thermoplasmatota; class Thermoplasmata; order Lutacidiplasmatales; family UBA184; genus Lutacidiplasma. Next base: position 38,404 of record DASRSV010000020.1, on the reverse strand, counting down.
GATCTCATGGATAAGGCCCAGTTCGAGCGCGCGCTCGGCCGGGATTCGCGCCCTTGTGAACAGGAGCTCCTGAGCGAGGCCGATCCCGAGGAAGTGCGGCAGCAGGTACGTGAGGCCCCCGTCCGGCACCGCGCCGAGCGAAGGGAACGCCGGCACGAGCGGGGCGCCCGGAACGGCGATCCGCCAGTCGGCCGCCAGAGCGAGCGCGAGGCCGCCCCCGGCCGCGACGCCCGGGAGGGCGGCGACGACCGGTTTCGCCATAGACACGATCTCCCGCACGGCCGCCTCTTGCTCCCCGGTGAGCTCGTGGAACAATTCCGGAAGCCGCCCAGCCTGCCGATGCTCGTCCATCGCAGCGACGTCGCCCCCCGCGCAGAACGCCGCCCCTTCGCCGGTGAGGACCACCGCGCGCACGGAGGGGTCGATCGCGGCCCGCGAGAGCTGTTGTCGCAGCGCCCGGAGCGACGGCACATCGAGCGCGTTCATTCGCTCCGGCCGATCGATCGTGATCCAGCTCACGGCCCCGGTCCGATTGACTCGAATCGCCTCGGCCACCGCTACCTCTGCGCCCGGGAGGCCGTCTTCCTCAAAATGAAGTCGGGCTTGAGATTCTTCGAAACCCTCTTCCTCGGCCCTACATCGGAGGGCACCCGGCCCAAGTGCGATGAAGATCTACTCCGAGCGACTATTCCTGAAGTACCTCTTCTCCAACCACGGGGTCTGCTTCGGGGTCGACCTGAAGGACCGGTCGTACCTGTTCCTGATCTCGGCCTGGGGCGTGACCTTCCAACGACGGCCCGTCGGTGACAAGGTCGTCGAGAATCTCAACTATGAGATTCCTGAGATCGTCGCGGCCCTACGTTCCGAACGGTCATAGTTCGGATCGGGCCGCGCGAACGTCGTACTAGGAAACCATCTCTCGAACGGTCGAGCCTACAGTTCACCACGGGGGCTTCCGTCGCGCTCACTCCAGGTCGGTGAACTCCCGCGGCCGCGACTTGACCTTGAGCGTATACGTGATGATCACCACGAACACCGTTCCAACCATCGCCTCGTAGAAGTTGGGAAAGAAGCATGCCGGCCACTCGGGGGTGTACGACGGGTCCTCGATGAGACAGGTGTTGGTGAAGAGCTTCCAGATGCCCGCGGGGTACCCTCCACCGGTGGACCCGGCCCAGAGGACCGATTGATCCCAGGTCGGGAGCGCCCCGAACACGACGATGCTCCAGACGAGCACCGCCGCGACGTAGATGCCCATGGCGTGGGCGGAGCTCACGAGGGCGCGCTTCGCCCGAGCCCTCCGAGGGAGTTCGGCGAGCTCCGGTGAGGCAAATGATCGGAGCGCAAGGCCGGCGCCCATCGCGGTCCCGAACAGGAGTACCATCTCGTCGTAGTTCGGGAAAAGACACCGGTTCCCGACGTATCCGTAGGTCGGATTGGTCGCGAGGCAAGGCACCAACGGCCAGGCGGTCGTGCCGGCCACCCCGGTCGGGGCTCGGACCGACCAAGAGAGGAAATGGTAGACGAGGGCGTACTGGCTGAAGACCTCGACCTCGACGAGGGCGTAGAGCGAAACGACGAACCCGACCACGAGCAGCCCCGTGCCGCCCCCGCGGAGGAGGCGCGCGCCTAGACCTTCCGGATCGACACCCACCGCTGGGGCCTCCGGGTGAACAGGTAGTAGAAGAACGTACAGGAGTTGTAGGCCGCCGCGGGGACGAACAGAGCGAGCGCGATCAGATTCCAACGCACCATCCCCGTCTGGGATGCCTGCCACTGGTACGCGATGAGGGTCACCACAAAGCAGAATGTCGTGCCGGCGAGGAGCGCGTACGCGGGGTGGGACGGGGCCAACGTCAGGACGGCCCAACTTGCGAGTCCGATCGCCACGAGGCCGCCGCCGAGCGCCTGCCAAACGAACCACGCGGTGGCCGCGGGGTTCGACGACCAGCAGTTCCGAAGGGATGCGAAGAACCGATGGACCCACCGCCGTCGCTGTTCGTAGAAGTCGCGCGTCGAGGTCGGCGGCGCGATGTAGATGCCCCCGGGGATGAAATCGAAGCGGAATCCGCGGTTCACCACGCTCTGCCCCATCAGAAAGTCCTCGGCGCATACCGGTTGAAAGTCCCAGCCGAGTTCCGACTCCACGTCCGCGCGGAGCACCAGACCCTCGCCGTGCACTCCCACCGGGCGGCCGCGCTGGTTGAAAAACGTGCAGTACGTCGCGCAGTTGATCGCCCGGCCGAAATCCGCGACCGTCGAGAACCAGTGGTCGCCGATGGCCCGCAATCGGAGCGCACCCTGTCCCGCCTCGGACTGCATCCCTAGGACATGTTCGAGGTACCTCCGCGTAACGATCGAATCGTCGTCGAGATGGACGACGTACGTCTCGGGACCGTACCCGTTTCGTCGGAGCCACTGCGAGAAGTAGTGCAAGGCACGATGCTTGTCGAGGGACCCGTTGGGTGGTCGATACGCGGCGGGGACGATCACGGTCGGAACGCCGTAGTCGCTCGTATCCGACTCCTCGACGATCGCCGTGATCCCCATCGGGCCGAGCCGGTACGATTCGAGCCGGCGGATGATCCGTCCGACGACCGGCGCTGCTTCTCCGTTCGAGCAGATCGCGATGAGGAGCCGCCGTCCCGGAACGGGCAGAGGCGTTGGTCTGCTCTCCGCGTTCCGGTTGGCGACCACGAGGACGACGAACAGGAGCGCGAGAGGAAGGTAGAGAACGAGGAATGCGACGAGGAGGGCGTTACCAAGCTCCATCGATCGTGAGCGCCCGCTAGGTCGCTCCGTCCCACCCGGTTAGTCGAGCCTCGCGTCGCGGCGATCTCGAACTATCCAACGTCGTGGTTGGGTGAATCCGCGGAGGAACTTCAGGTAGAAGACCGGAGCGTACAGGACGTTCCGCCACCGGCGGCTGTTGATGTGGATGAGAAGGACGACGCATAGGGCGTACGCTAGCTCACGGGGGCTCAGCCCCGCGGCTGTGCGGATGTTCGCGCCCTGCCACTCGGGCCAATGCCGACCCCGGAACACCGATTCGTGCACCATCGCCTCCGGGACGTACGCGACCCGGAGTCGGTCCCGTGCGAGCGCGTGCCGAAGGTACCAGGTCTCGGCTCCCTGCTGTTGGGGGGGTATCCGCACGGACGCAGCCCATTCCCGGCGCAGCAAGGTGAGGCCCAGTGGTAGGCCGTAGACGAACGGATGGCCGACCGCGCCTCCGACGACGGCGACGACGCGTGGACGTGCGAGCGCGCGTCGGGCCTCACGAAAGAAATCGCGACGTACGATTTCGACGTCGCTGTCCAGGAAGAGGACGACCGGAGTGGTCGCGAGCTCGATCGCCCGCGTGGTCGCGAGGCCGATTCCGGCCTCCTCTCGGTGGAGCTCTGCGTCGAAGTCGCGGGCGATCGCGGGGGTCGCGTCGGTACTGTTGCGGTCGACCACGATGAGGCGATGGATGGGGAGCGCTCTCCGCGCAGCGGCGAGGCATCGTGGGAGTGTCCGAGCGGAGTTGAAGGTCCGAACCAGGACATCGACGGGCGCTTCGGCGGGAACAGGGACGGTCATCGATCGCCCCGGAGTACAAGCAAGCGGTGGCGAGTTCGCCGTCCGTGGCACCGCACGGGGCCGGTGCGAACCGGGACGGATCGAAGGCGGTTCACGCGGGTTCGAGGAGAGCGACGGCGCCGACCCCGAAACCGGAGGCGGTGTTGTACGAGCCCTCCCCGACGAGCACGGCACAGCCCGGACAGAAGCCGGGGGCTAGGGCCCCCGATTGGATCTCCCCGCCCCGGAATGCGACCGGCAGAGAGCCGCTGTAGTCCATCGGTGCCGAGGTCGGAACCGTGCTCCTCCAGTAGACGAGCTCCGGAGCGTACATGCCTCGGCTCGTCGACCCCTTGCCTGCGACGAGCCAGCCGCCGGGCTCGTGCAGGATGATAAGTACCGCCTGATTGAAGTTGGGGGCGAGGTTCGCCACCGTTTGGATCGCGGAGCCTTCGACGACCGCGAGGTGGCCTCCGCCCCCACCGACCAGCCAAGCGGTGCCGTTCCAATCGGCCGTCCATACCCCGCTGCCGACGAACGGGCTCTGGGGGTAGAGGTCGAGGAACGACGTTCCGCTGAGGATTCCCAGAACGCCTTCTCCGCCGACCAACCACTCCCGCCCGTTCCATGCGGTCAGCTGCAGCCAGCTGCCGTTGTTCTTGTGGAACACGATTCGCGAGCTCAGGTCGACGGAATGGGTACCGTCGAACGACTCGAGGGTCGGGCGCCCGCTCGTGTTATTGCCGCCGAGGAGCCACGACGAACCGTTCCATCCCATCGCGAAGATCCCGCCGCCATCGAAAACCCGACCCAGGCCGGCCGTCCGGTTCACCAGCACACCGTTCTCCCAAGTGACGGCGGCGCCCCAGTTGTTCGTACCGCCCCCCCAGGCGGCTTGGCCGGCGAGCATCCACGAGCTCCCGTTCCAACCGATCCCGTAGACCCCGCCGAGCCAGAAGTAGTCGATCACCAGAGGGGTCAGGTTGGACGCCGCGAGCGGTTGGTCCGCGGGCGTAATCTCCGCCAGCGCGGGGAGACTAAAGTCCGGCGACCGGTGGTAGACCCCGATCCCCCCGAACAAGGTCGAGGTCCGGTTCGAGCCCGCCCCGAGGATGATCCCCGGATGGAAGCTCGGCCCGAGAGAGCCGGTGAGGTCGGTAACGCGGAACCCAGCCGCGGTAAGCCGGGCGCCGGGGTTGAAAGCGGCGGGTCCCGGTACTACGAGCGCGGCGACCGCCGCGATCGCGATGAGCGCGACGACGACGACGGCGGCGGCGCGAGTCCCTGACATCTACACTCGGCTCGATGTTCGGGCGGCCGATAAGTCCCGCGCCGTCGGCTACTTTTGGGAGCTACCGGAGCCGGGGACCCGGGCCGGTCCCGCGAACGAAATCAGCCACGGTGTTTATGGACCCCGGCCGGTGGCGCAGCGGCGCTGAGGGAGTTTCGGCGAACGGAAGGGTGGGATGCCGACGTCGAAGCGCGGTCCCGTCGCCTTGGGGGCGGTCGGCGCGGTCGCGGGACTCCTCGTCGCGGCGACTTTGATCATCGTACTGACGACCCCCGCGACATCGTCATGTCGGCCGAGTGGGGCTCGCTCGCCGCCGGCGCAGAGTCCGGTGCAGCACGTCTTTTTAATCATCAAGGAGAACCATGCGTTCGAGAACTACTTCGGGACCGTACCAGGCTCCGCCGGCTCCCCGCCGAACGGGACGTTCCCTGCAACGCTCGGAGCGGCGCCGACGCTCCGGCCGTTCCATCTGACGAACGCCTCTTCGCCCGATCTCCCCCACGATCACGTCACCGATCTCGTCGACTTGGACGGGGGTCGGAACGACCTGTTTGTCGCTCAGGCGGCGACGGAAGGGTACCGCGACCCGCACACCGCGATCGGGTACTACAACGCCTCGCAGATCCCGGACTACTTCACCTACGCTGCGAACTACCGACTTGCGGACCACTTCTTCACGGGTGTCCTCGGACCCACGCTTCCGAACCGCCTATTCGACCTCGGTCTCACCGAGACGAACTGGACGACCGACTTCGCGCCGACGGCCCCGTACGTCGCCGGGCCGACGTTGCCCGGACAACTCCAACAGGCCGGCGTCTCGTGGAGCTATTTCAACTCGGGGCCGGGAACCGAGGTCATCCCGAAGCTCGTCCCTCAGATCGCGTCCGACCCCTGCCTCGTGGCCCGGCTCCTTCCCATGAACGACTTCCTGACCACCATCCGGAGCGCACACCCACCCAACGTGACCTGGATCGATACCTCGAACGACCTGGTATACGGAGAGCACCCTCCGGCGAACGTCACGCTCGGCGACGAGTGGACCGTGTCGGTCGTGAACTCGATCTTCGAGAGCGCCATCGGCTCGAGCTCCGTCGTCTTCCTCTTCTACGATGAGAACGGCGGCTACTGGGATCCGGTCGCCCCGCCGAAGCTCGGGCCGCTCGGTGACGGATTCCGCGTACCGCTCCTCGTCCTCTCCCCGTGGACTCGTGGTGGGGGCCTCATCCACGCTCCGCTCGACCCCGCGGCGATCTTGGGGTTCATCGATCAGAATTGGAACTTGACCCCGCTCGATGCACGAGTGGCCGCCTCCCCGAACCTGATGCCCATTTTCAACTTCTCGGCTCCGCCCGGAGCACCGGTGATTCTCCCGACGCCGGTGAACCTAGTCGATGGGTTCGGGGCGGGGTACTCGCTCCCGCTTCGGGACGGCGCGCGGGCCGGTGAAGTCCAGGGCCTCTACGCCGTACCGACCATGCGCTCGAACGAGGAGATCGGACGCATCGGGTCCCCCGCTCGGGCTAACGACCGGGAATCGCCCGGTCCCCCTCGGCGTTCCGGTCAGTTCCCGCCCGGCGCCCGCCTCAGCTCCATCAAGAAATGGTCGCCCAGACCCTGGAACGGCCAACGTCGACCGACGGCGCGATCCCACCCGGCGAGCCGGTCGAAGCGGCGGGAGAACTTCTCCGCGTAGACCGTGAGGTCCGACGGCGGGAGGAGGACGGGCACGCCTTCGAGCGCGTGCACATCGAACCCGCTCGCGAAGACGGACCGAACGTCGGCGACGCTGTAGGCGTAGATGTCGATGCAGAACCGGGACGCGCCGACCGGTACCGGGTTCGTGCGTCGCCCGAGCGCGCGGCTCCACTGTAGGCCGAGCGTGTAGCCCACCAGCTCGAAGAGGCACCAGCGGTTGTAGACGCCGAGGAGGAGCGGGGCCCCCGGGCGCAGCAGCGTCCGGAACCCGTCCGCGATCGGCCGAAGGTCCGGCTCGCAGTTCAGGGCTCCGTAGGTGGAGTAGCCGCCATCGAGCGACTCCGCCCCCAGCTCTTTCGCGAGCGCCGGGAGCTCCCGGGCGCGCACGTGGTGGGTCTCGAGCCGCTCCGTCAACCCCTCGGCGATCGCCTTCGTCCGGACGACGTCGAGCATCTCCTTCGAGATGTCGACCGCCACGATCTCGCGGCCCGATCGTAGGAGAGGTAGTGTCTCCATCCCGGAACCGCACCCGACCTCGATCACGCGAGCTCCGGGCGGGAAGAGCGTGCGAAGGCGGGCGAGCGAGCGGTCGCGCAGCAGCCGATTCATCCGGTTGCCCGTGATGTGATGGTCGTAGTCGGCCGCGACCGCGTCGAACTCCGCTTCGAGCCACCGACGATACCGTGTCGGGTCTTCCCCGAGGTCCCCCCCGTCGAGGAGCTGGATCCGGAGCAACCGGGCCGGGCGGTCGTACCAGCGGCGGAACTTCTCCTCGCCGTACTTCGCGCGGAACCGCTCGAGGATCGCCGTCCGGTCGGCCGGCGACCCGATGAGCTCCACGACGCCGTCGCGCCAGCCGTCCTCGAGCAGGAGGCGCGCCCGGCCCGTCCGCAGTACTTCGATGGGCCACTGCGCCGAACGTTCCCGCGCGACGAGGAACACGGTGGACGCCTCCCGCAGGTACCCCAGGGGGACCGAGCCGCCTTGGGTGCTCAGGGAGAGCACCTCGGATGTCGCGGGCCGCTCGTTCATCGTCCTCCGAACAGCTCCGGCGGAGTCGTAAGGTTGCCCCCGGTTCCCAGCCCACCCGCTCCCCCCACCGTCGCCAGTCGCCGCAATTGATTCTCAGCGTTGGCGGCGTTGAGTCCGCATAAATACGGGGCGAAGGCTGCGACCCCTCGGGAGGGGCGACACTGGCCGACGAGCCCGACCACCGTGAGCGCCCGCTCGTAGCGCGGCGGGTGGAAACGGTGCTGCGTGCGGCCGACGAGCACGGCACCGGGGTTCCGCTTGAGCACCTAGCCGAGCTGCTGCCGGCCGAAGCGCCGCACTCGACCCACGGGATGGTCGACTGGCTCGCCGTCCACGCGCCCTCCTCTCCCGTGCTGGGCGGCCGTGCGTTCTTACGGCCTCCGGGCCGGGACGACCTCGCGGCCCGCCGCGCTCGGGGCGAGGCGTACCTCGCTGCCGCGAGTTCCCTCTTCCGTGGCGCACTCGCTCCCGTGCGTCCCCTACTCCAATGCGTCGGAGTGACCGGCTCGGTCGCCTACGGCGAACCCGAGGTGGGGGATGACTGTGATTTCCTGGTCGTGACGCGGACGGGAGCTGTCTGGGCGTTCCTCGCCTACACCTACCTCCGTTTGCGATTCCGGCCGCCCGCCCCCCAGAGCGAGTTCCCGAGCACCTGGTGCTTCAACTACGTCCTCGACGACAGGACGGTTCGTCGGGAGTTCCTGAAGCCTCGTGGGTTCCTCTTCGCCCGGGAGGCGCTGACGGCTCGCCTCCTCCACGGCGAGGAGTACTACCGGGGGCTGCTCGGCGGGGCGGGGTGGCTCGAGGGCGAGACGCCCCGCCTCTATGACCGGTGGAAGGGCCGCGGCTTCCCCGAGCTTGCCCCGATCCGCGCCGCCCCGACCCTCGTGCGGGTCGCCAACGCCGCGCTCTTCGCCCCCGTCGCGCTCTATCTGCAGCTGGCCGGTCTCGTGCGGAACCGCCGGCTGCGTCGTGCCGGTCGAGGGGCGGAGCGGTTCCGGACGATCACGCGGTGGAACCGGCTCGCGTTCGAGAGCGAGAAGTTCGGCCGGCTTACGGAGCTGTTCGCTCCCGCGACGGCGATCGCTCCCCAACCCTGACCCACAGGGTATGGTCCCGCCGCGGCGGGATCCGATCCCATCGCGCCAGGAGGCCGGCGACGAGCTCGGCCGTCGTCAATCGGACGAGAGCGCGCAGCCCGCGCGGGGTGGAGCGGACGGAACGGACGAGCAGCCGCACCGCCGCGCCCGGATGCCGGAGGGCGAACGGGCCCAGCGTCGTTGGGCGGACGCCCAGGATCTCCCGCACCTGGCTGTGGCCGAAGACGATCCGACGGCGCTGCCAGACGTGGTCCCGCAGCTCCTCGGGGACCTGGATCTCGACGCGAGCGTCCGGCGCGTAAGCGAGACGACCGCGAACGGTCGAAAGCCAGGCGCCGAGGAACGCTCCGTCGTTCACGACCCCGGGCTCGACCGGCGGGAGGTCGCTCAGTGGGAGCAGTAGCAGCTCGTCCGAGAGGTGTGTGCCTTGGCCCCGTTCGAGGACCACGGCATGGAACTGGTGGTGGATCTCCCAGAGCAAGCGCACCGCGTCCGCGAAGCCGCGCCGGCCGGTCGCGGGAGGCACCGGTCGGCCCATGATGGCGAACGGCGGAGCGAGTTCCCGGCCGCGGCGCAGGAGCTCGGCGATCGCGCCCGGCTCGGCGCGGGCGTCGGCGTTCAGGAGGACGAGATAGTCGCCTTGCGCGCGCCGGAACACCTCGACGAGCGCGGCCGACTTCCCGCGCCGGACGGGCTCCTCGAGGACCTCGACCCGGGGGTCGACGGTGCGCGCGGCCTCTGCGGTGCCGTCGGTGCACCCGCTCGCCACGACCCAGATCGTCCCCCAGCGCGCCCCCGCAGGGAGCTCCTGATCGAGCAGCGAACGCAGCGCGGCCCGGATGTTCCCGGCCTCGTTGTAGGCGACCACACCGGCCGCGAGTCGAACGGTCGATGTGGCGGCGGGCATGGCGACGGGCGCGAGGGTTCCCCTCCCAAAAAGGCCGCGGGACGGTCCTAACTCGTGGAACCGGAGGTGGAAGGCGGCGGACGTCGAGTGGGCGGAGCGCCGGCCGACGGCGCCGGTCCCGAGTCGGGCCGCGGGGGTGGGGGGGCGGTGAGCCGAGGGTCGCGCGGCGCGACGTCGGGGTCTTCGAGCGCCGCGACAGTCGGGTCCCGGGCGCCGCCCGGCCCGACCATCGCGGTGGCGGCGTCCGACTCGGCCTTGATCTCGTCCTCGATGCTCTTGATCTCGGTGAGGAGCTCCGCCTGCTTCGGAATCGGCCCGAGGATGTCGTCGACCGTCCCGATCCGCTTCTCGAGGTCGTCCATCGTGCTGAGCGACCGGTCGGGGACGGTGCGGGACGTGCCGAGGTACTCCGCGGCGCCTTCCATCAGGCGCGTGAATTCGAACGGGAAGAGGATCTTCGTCGCCTGGCCGTTCGCCATCGAGTTCACGGTGTCGAGCGAAAGGACGGTGAGCGCCTTCGCGTCGAGGGTGCCCGCCCCGAGCGAGAGGATGCGCAGCCGCTGGGACTCGCCCTGCGCCTCGAGGATCGTCGCCATCCGGCCCCCCTCGGCCTCGAGGATCTTCGACTGCCGGACGCCCTCGGCCTGAAGGATCCGGGAACGCTTCTGCCCCTCCGAGACGAGGATCGCGCTGCGCTTCTCTCCGTCCGCGCGCAGTACGGCCGCCCGCCGCTGACGCTCGGCCGCCGTCTGCTCTTCCATCGCGGTCTTGACCGGTCCGACGGGGTCGACCTCCTTGATCTCGACAGCCTCCACTCGAACGCCCCAGCGGTCGGTCGCCTCGTCGAGGATGTCGCGCAGGCGGGTGTTGATCTGCTCGCGGTTGTAGAGGATCTCATCGAGCTCCATATCGCCGATGATCGACCGGAGCGTCGTCTGGGCGAGTGCGACGGTCGCAACGTGGTAGTCCTGGACCTGGAAGATCGCTTTCGGCGCGTCGACGACCTTGATGTAAATGATCGCGTCGACGTTCGTCGGCGAGTTGTCCTTCGTGATCACTTCCTGGCGCGGGACCTCGAGCACCTGCGTCCGCAGGTCGACCGGGACCACCCGGGCGAACGGATTGACCCGGTTCAGACCGGGATTGATGATCCGCTTGTACGACCCGAACAGCGTGACGACGCCCTGCTGGTACGGTTGGATCGAGTGCAGGGCCCGAACGATGATGAAAATGACGAGGATCAGGAGAAAAAAGATGATGATACCGACGACGGCCTCCGTGCCTGCATCGACCATGGCTAGGAGGCTCCTACGGAGGCGGGGAACGACGCGTCGGGAGCGACCCAGACGCTGACCCCCTCCCCGCGCACGACACGGACCTTTGTACCCTGCGCGATCGGCGCCTCGGACTGGGCCGACCAGACCTCGGATCGGATCCGCACCTTGCCCTTCATGGAGTTCGGTTCGACGTCCACGACGACCACGCCCGTTTCGCCCTGCAACGAGCTGGGCGTCGTCACCATCGGACGGTGGATGGGGGCCATTCGCTGGTAGTACGGGATCGACACGGCGGCCGCGATCACGCCGGCGACCCCTACCAGCGCCGGACCCCAGATGGTCGACAGGAGGTCGGCGGGATTGATCGCGAGCAGGATCCCCGCGACGATCAGGACGGTGGCCGGGATCAGCAGGAACAACCCGGGGTGGGCCAGTTCGAACACGACGACCACGATGCCGACGAGGATGAGGGTGAATCCGATCCCCAGGCCGAATAGGTCAACCATGGGCGGCGTTCGATGGGGTTCGCGGAAATAAGCGTTCGGTGCCTCGGGCGGTCCAAGGGACTGGTCAAACCCAGCAACGAGCGTCGCGTTGGTTCATCGCCGACGTCGCGTTCGCCGGGGACCCGGCCGATCCGGGTCTCCTTCCGGAGGAGTCAACGGAGGTCCCGGTGGTATCGGCCGCAGCGGCGCAACTCGCCCGAAAACCGGTGGGACGTGATGATCGTCCGCGGCGCTCCGGCCGTCCCAACGAACGTAGGGCGGATCACGCAAACCCCGGCCTCGGCAGACCGTAGGACCGAGGCGTTCGACCGCCGATCGCGTGCGCGGGGGCCGACGTCGTGGGTTGCGTTCGAGCGGTGAAGTTCAACGAATGTAGTTGTTCGTCGACTCGAGGTCGAAGCCCCGCACGACGCGGACCGTCTGCCCGTCGCCGCCGCGCGCGTATTGGAGCCACGGGAACATCCGCCAGAGGTCCCCCTCCGCCATGCGCGTCGCCGGATGATCCGCGCCGAACGCCGCCCGTGCGACCTGGGCCGTCACCGGACGAACCGCGCCCTCCTCGAGGTACCCGAGCGCGTGGAGGTACTCGTGGGCGAGGATGACGAAGACGAACGAATTGTACTGCCGCGGAGACTCGGCCGTCGCGCGCATCATGCGCAGCAGGGCGTCGTTCATCACGATCAGGTTGCCCGTGACCTGCCAGTACGCCCCGAGGCTGGGCGGCAGGTCGGCGAGTCCGAGACCCAGGCCGGGGCGTTCCTGTCCCAATCGGTCGCGCACCGCCCGGCGGACGACGCGGTAGATCTCGTCGAACGATCGCGCGCGGTCGAGCTCCTCGGCGAACGGGAAGCCGGCGCCGGCCCGCGCGGGCGGGATCGTGCTCGGCCGGGAAGGAGGAACCGGACCCGACCGGGGCCCCAAGAACGTCCTCATGCGACCCCCTAGTGGCGAGGTCGCCTCAAATAGAGTGGGTTACCCCGGAGCCATCACACCCCCTCGGGGCCGGTCGGTGCCCCGCTCGGCGGCGAACGGTCTATAGCGAGCTCCAGTTCCGATGGACGGTGCCCGACCCCGAGGAGGTCATGTTCCCGCGCCGCAAGGAGCGGTTCGAGGACCGACGTCACGAACGGCAGCACCGCAAGCTGCTCGACGAGTTCTTCGACCACGCGACCCTGATCACGATCTCGCGGCTCATCAGCCGCGGCGCGTTCGCCGCGCTGGACTTCCCGATCTCGACCGGAAAGGAGGGCGGGGTGTTCCGTGCCACCACGGCCGACGGGTTCCGGGCCGTGAAGGTCTACCGGGTCGGAAACACCGTCTTCCGCCGGCTCCCGCCGTACGTGCTCGAGGACCTCAAGCGGGAGGCGAGCCTGAGCAACTTCGCGCGCCTCGTGACGGCGTGGACGCGTCGCGAGCACACGATCCTCGGCCGCCTCGCCGACGCCGAGGTCCGTGCCCCGCATCCGTTCGGGCACGCGCGGAACGTCCTCGTCATGGAGTTCATCGGGACGGACGGACTCCCCGCGCCCCGGCTCCAGAGTGCGGTCGTCGGGGACCCGACGGCGTTCTGCGCCGACCTCGTGGGCCAGATCCGGCGGATGGTCGCTCGGGCGGGGCTCGTGCACGGCGACCTTTCCCCGTACAACGTCCTCCTTCAGGAGGAGCGGCCGGTGCTGATCGACGTCGCTCAGTCGATCCCGGTCGCGCACCCGGCCGCCCGCGGACTCCTCGAGCGCGACTGCACGAACTTTGCGAAGTACCTGATGCGCCTCGGGGTGGAGACCTCTCCCGAGGAGTTCCTGCGCGCCGCGGGCGGCGACGTGCTCCCGGTTCCGGAGTCCTGATGCCGGTCCTCGTAGTGCGCGTTCCGGACGACCGCGTCGGGGTCCTCATCGGTCCGGGCGGGTCGACGAAGCGGGAGCTCGAGAACCGGACCCACACCTCCGTGGAGGTCGACGCGGAGGAGGGCGAGGTTCGGGTCTCCGCGCCCGACACGCAGGCCGAGGCCGCCCTGACCGCCCGCGACATCGTCCTCGCGATCGGTCGAGGGTTCTCCCCCAGCCGGGCCATGCGTCTGCTCACCGACGGGACGTACCTCGGCGTGATCGACATCAAGCGGGTCACCGGCCGGCGGGCGAAGTCGGCGCTCTGGAGGATCCGCTCTCGCCTCATCGGCGAGCACGGTCGCGCCCGATCGCGGATCGAGGAGCTCTCCGGCTGCTCGATGAGCGTCTACGGCTCGACGGTCGCCCTCATCGGCCGCGAGCGCGAGCTCGAGCGCGCGACCCGGGCGGTCGAGCTGCTCCTGCGCGGGAGCGAGCACGCCGCCGTCTTCCACATGCTCGTCCGCCGGCGGACGGACGACGCGCTGGCGGAGGCGACAGGCGACCTACCGGGCGAACCGGCGGAGTGACGATGGGGCGCGCCGCGAGCCTCTCCGGCGCCGACCTCGCGTTCGCGCGCGATCGATTCCGGGCGTACTACGCGACGGCCACCCTGGAGCCTCCGCCCCGATTCGGGCGCCGCGAGTTCGCGGCGATCCCGTTCGCGACCGAGACGATGATGCGGCGCCACACGAGCTTCCGCTCCGCGGAGGAGATCCGTAGGTTCCTCGCGGACGACGTTCCGAGGAACGTGTACTACTCGGCGGCGTACTACCGCGATCCGGCGCACGCCTCGATGGCCCAGAAGGAGTGGCTCGGGGCCGACGTGATCTTCGACCTGGACGCGGACCACCTGCGGGGCGCGGACGGGCTCCCGATCGCGGAGCAGTTCGCCCGCGTGAAGGCGAAGACGCGACAGCTCCTCGACGAGTACCTCTTCGGCGACCTCGGGGTGGACCCCGCCGCGACGCAGCTCGTCTTCTCCGGCGGGCGGGGGTACCACATCCACATCCGGGACGAGCGGTTCCTGCAGTTGACGAGCGCGGAGCGACGCGAGCTCGTCGAGTACGTGCTCGGTGTCGGCGCGGAGGTGCGGGACGGAGCGCCCCGGCGCTCCGCGCCGGCGGGCTCGGCAGGTTGGTCGGGTCGCCGGGAGCGCGGCCTCGCCGCTCTGGTACAGCGCTGGGCGGAGCAGGGGGTCAAGATGTCGGCGGCCGAGCTCGAAGCGGCCGGCGTCCCCGCCGCAGTCTCCAGCTCCATCGTCCGCAGCCTGACGGCTCGGGCGCGCTCGCGGGCCGCCGAGCCGGACCGGCGCTGGGACGACCTCGTCGCGAACGTCCCTCGGGAGCAGGTCACGACCGTCCTCCGTTTGGCGGTCCTGGAGGTCGCGGGGGAGACGGATGCGCCGGTCACGACCGACGTGCACCGTCTCATCCGGCTCCCGGGATCGTTGCACGGAGGTACGGGGTTCCGGGTGGTGCCGCTCGAACGGGAGGCGCTCGACCGGTTCGACCCGCTCCGCGACGCGCCGCTCCCCGACGATACCGTAGAACCCATCGCTCTGGAGCTGCTCCAGGATGTCGACTACCGCGTCGGCGCCGCGACGGTCGCCGGCGCGTCGCGAAGCCGGATCGAGGTCAGCCCGGCGGGGGCGCTGTTCCTGATCCTGCGGGGGGAGGCGAGACTTCCGCCCGGACCGGGACCGTGAGCCGACCGATCCGGCCGATCGTCGCCTCGATGGTGTCGCCGGACTTGAGCTTCCGCGACTCGTTACCGAACTCGAACCCCGGCTGGCCGCCGAGCGACCCGAGCGAGAGCAGGTCCCCGGGCTCGAACGTGATCCCGCGCGACAGGTGCTCGATGATCTCGGGCAGGCGGAAGACGTAGTCGGCCGTGTCGCCCGCCTGGCGCACCTGACCGCCCACCTTCAGCTCCATCGGAAGAGGGTACGGGTCCCCCACCTCCTCCTTGGGCACGATCCACGGCCCGACGGCCATGCTGGCGTCGAACCCCTTGCCCATCACCCAGTCCACCGCGCCGTCGCCCGGGTACTGGAGGTCTCGGTACCCGAGGTCGAGCGCGATCGAGTAGCCCGCGACGTACTCCATCGCCTGCGCGCGCGGGATGTGCTTCCCCGACTTCCCGATCACCGCGGCGAGCTCGAGCTCCACGTCCGGGAACGTCCCCGCGGCGTGCAGGACGAGCGGCTCGCTCGGTCCGACGAGGCTGTTGAAGAACCGCGTGAAGAACGCGGGTCGCGTCGGGGTCGGCTTGTTCTGTTCGGCGAGGTGGCTGCGCGAGTTCGCGGCGAGGCAGTAGATCTTCGCGCCGTTCAGGACCGGCGCGAGAAGGCGGATCCCCTCCTCGGGCTTGAACAGGTACCGCGCGCCCGTCGCAGCACGCGGCGTCCAGCCCATCTTGCGGCGGCGGTCGATGTAGTCGAGGATCTTCCGCGTGATCGCGACCGATTCGGTGCCGCCGGCGAAGAACGCGCGCATGTCGCGGAACCGGCTCGGGTCCGCCCCCTTCACGGGGTTCACGCCGAAGTAGTCGCGGCACGCCGTATCGAGGTCGATGTACTCGCCGGCGTCGGTGACCATCCCGAAATGGAACTGCTCCCCCAGGAGGAAGTGGACCAGCTTCACGCGCCGACCTCCGAGGGCGGCGCGCCGACGTGCTGTCACCTATAAACCTGCGCGGCCGATGGACGCCGTCGTCGGCGTTCGGGTCGCCGTCGGTGATGTCGCTCGCTCCTTCGAGGCAGCCGCGGGACCTCCGCTTCGGTCTGCTGCTCATCGGTTTGGCGGTCGGAGCGTCGATCTCCGGGTACGCGCTGGGGGGCGGACTTCGCGTCGATTCACCGACCCTCCTCACCAGCTCGGCGCAGCTCGATTCCGGCAACGATGTGGGCACCTGGTGGCTCGTCGAGCGGATCGTCTACGTGATCCTACCGGCCACCCTCCCGTCCTCCGCGTCCGGCGCCGTCGGGACGCCCACCGTCCTGCCCGGCAACGCCTCCGTCCTGCTCGCAGGGAGCGGAATCTCCGGCCAGGCGGGCGCGGAGTTCGTGTACAACGAGACCGGGAGCGCGCCGAGATCCACCGAGGTCGAGCTGCGCCTGGACGTCGCGATCAACGGCGGTGCACCGTCCACCATCACGGTCTACATCGAGACGCAGTCGACCGTACCCGCGGGCACCCACGCGTACGGGTTCATGGTCGACACCGGCCCGTCGCCCCAGAGTCACCTCTTGGTCGAAAGCGTGCGAATCGTCGCCCTTCCGTGCTCCTCCGTCGGGATGTGCCCGTGACCGCGGCCCCCGCTCCCCCGCGACGGCCCGCGGAGCCGCCGTCGAGCCGCGGGCGACTCGCGGCGGTGGTGGGACCGATGCTCGCGATCCTTTTCCTCGCGGGAGTCGCCGTGGCGGGTCCCTTCTCGGTCGGTAACCTCACCGAGAGCGGAAGCGGAGGGTCGACCGTGACCTCCCCCCTCCTCTGGTGGCACCTCCGGTTCGTCGATCGCGTCGTCCTGCCGAGCCCGGCCCCCCTGGCCGCGAACGGTACCGATCCGCTCCCCCAACTCCTCCCGGCGGCGGGCGGGTCGTTCGCCCTGAACACGGCCATCACCGGTCACGCCGGGGTCCGGTTCGCCTTCAACGAGACCACCGGGGCCCCCCCGAGTACCGAGTTCGAGATCGCCCTCACGGTCACCAACGTGACCACCGGCGCGAACACGTCCTACGTCGCGTTCTTCGAGACCCAGTCGCGGACCCCGACCTCGGGCCTCGGGTTCACGCTCTACCTCGACCTCGGGACGGTCTCGGCGGCGCTCGCGGGCGAGCTATACGTCGCCCAGGCGTGCGGCGCCATCGGTAGCTGTCCGTAAATCGGGCCCTGGGAACGATGACATTATGAGGGGTCGGCCGACTGGGACGGCCCTCCGGGGTGGCCGATGACGACGGCCGATCGCAGTTCGCGGCGCACGCTCTACGTCGTGACAGGGCTCTGCATGGCGGCGTTCGCCGTCGGGTATGCGGCCGCCGGGGCGCTCACGATCATCGGGAACCAGACGGAAAGCGCCGCCGGTTCGTACACCTCGACCACCAATCTGGCGTGGTGGACGGCGATGAGCGGCGGGATCGGCACGGTCACCTCCCCCCTCCCGACCTCCCTGAGCACCTCGTCGACGAGCCCGACCGTCCTCGGGGCCGCGGGGCAGACGTACCTTCTCAATACGGGCGCCGCCGGCGACATCGAGCACTTTGCGAGGTTCAATGAGTCGACAAGCGCTCCCGCGAACACCGAGGTCGAGCTCACCATCACGGTCTCCACGGGCACCTCGGCTACGTTCACGACGGTGAACGTCTACCTCGAGACCCAGTCCCACGCCCCGAGCGCTAGCCAGGTGTACGTCCTCGCCTACGACCTCGGGAACGCAGCGTCCACGAGCATCGTGCTCAACAGCGTCCAACAGATCGCGCAGCAGTGCGGATCGGTCGGGAGCTGCCCGTAGTCCTCAGGGTCGGTCAGGTTCCGTGGCCACCTCGGTCTCGTCGCCCGGATGGATCCGGGCGCAATCCGAATCGACCGTTCGAAAGGTAGAGTGGCCCCTGCTCGGCGCTGCCGGGCTCCTCCTGATCGTAGGATCCTCGCTGTCCCTGGCGGAGGGCGGCATCTCCCTCGGCCGCCTTCCTGTCGCGGAGCTCCTGATCGGGCTCGGCATCATCGCCGCGGGGGCCGCCCTCTACTCGGGGCTCCGACGGCCGATCGGGGGCGCACGGGTCGACGATCCATCGTCCGAGAACTCCGCGATCGACTCCGATCCTGCCCCGGCGGCGCCCGCGATGTCTCCCGAACCGGTCGCGTCGGAACCATCGCCAGGCCCTCCAGTCCGCGCTCCGGAACCCCAATTCGTTCCGGTCGAGGCTCCCATCCCCGCCCTGTCCGGAGCCGGAATGAGCCGGGGGTCGAGCGATCCGCTGCGTCAGCTCGAACAGGTGCTCCGCGAGCGATCCCCCCAGCTCCTGGGAACCCGCTCTGCCGCGCCGACGGACGCCGCGCGGGAAGTTCCGTCCGTCTCGGGCGAGTACGAGTCGGTCCCGGCGGCAGAGTGGCCGCGGTTCGGGCCGACCCCGACCCTGGCCCCGGCCCGGGGGCCCGGATTGTGCGTCCGCTGTCATACGCAGCTTCCGGCGGGCGCCGCGTGGCGACGGTGTGGCATCTGCGGGAGCCCGCTCTGCGCGGACTGCCTCGTCGAGAGCCTGCGCACCCACGGACGCGCGGTGTGCGACGATTGCGCGAAGCTGATCGGGCCGAGCGCCCTCACCCCGACGCCGTAGGCTCGAACGTCGCCAGGAGCCCGCCGTCGATCGGCCGGAGCTCCTTCCGCACGAACTGTACGGGCGCGGAATCTCTCACGTTCTCGGGCCAAGCGACCATCGGCGGCGCCGAGGCCGCCCCGACGATCTGCGGGGCGACGAAGACGGTGAGGCGCTCGACCAGCCCCTCGGCGAGGAAGCTCCCGATCACGTGCGAGCCGCCCTCGACCATCACAGACCTCACGCCGCGTCGCCCCAGCTCCTCGAGCAGGCGGACCAGGTCGACCCGCGGGGCGCCGGTACGGAACACCTCGACTCCCGTCGGGAATCGACGGGCGCACTCCTGCGCCGTCGCGACCAGGGTCGGTTGCGTCCCGTCGAGGACCCGCGCCCGCTCGGGCGTGCGCCCCGTCGAATCGAGCACGACGCGGAGCGGCGCTCGCCCCGGCGGGAGTCCGAGTTCGTCCCAGTGAACCCGGAGCGAGGGGTCGTCCGCGAGCACGGTCCCGATCCCCACGAGGATCGCATCCGACGACGCCCGGAGCTCCTGTACCCGCCTCCGGTCCTCCGGCCCGGAAAGCCGCGCCGGTCTTCCGCCCGCATAGGCGAGCCGGCCGTCGAGCGATATCGCGCAGTTCACGAAGACGAACGGTCGACGGCCGTTCCGATCGGGGGTCCGATGGTCCGTCACGAGGCCGCGCCGGTGGCGATCTGCGCGGATTCCCGCTCCATCGTGTCGACCGCCTCCCCCTCGGCCCGCAGCTCGGCGAGATTGACGCGGACGTTCGCGAGCGCCCCTACCCGCGCCGCATCGAGGAGCGCGATCGACGTCACGAGGTCGCTCGCGACGTTCGGATTCGTCCGCTCGCGGACGAGCGTCAGGCGCCGGCCTACCTCTCGGACGCGTCGAGCGACCGACAGCGGGACCTCCGCGGCGCGGCGGACGGCGGCGAGCCACTCCGTCCGCGCCTGGACGTCGTCCGGACGAGCCTTCGCGGCCCGCCGCGCCACGCGCACGCTCTCGTAGGCCGCGGCGTCCTCGTCGACCGCCACGACCAAGGCCCGCTGATCGTCCTCGAGGTCGGCGTGGACGCGGGCGAGTTCGGGCTCGGGCGCCGACGCCTTGCTCGAATAGGCGAGCACCATCCGCGCCAACCCGACCCCGACCGCTCCGGCCGCGGCGGAGGCGCTACCGCCTCCGGGTGTCGGCGTACGGGCCGCGAGGCGCTGGACGAACGATTCGATCGAGAGACCGGAGAGCCGCTCGACGGCCGGTGGCGCGGGCCCCCCCACGGTTTCGAGGCGCCGCTCCAGGATCGCCCGCCGGTCGAACCCACCGAGCCGCAAGTAGGCCTCGGCCGCGTCTACGAGGGCATCCTCCGGGACGAGACCGACGATCTCCGAGTCCGCGACCGTGGTTCCTCGCTTCTCCGCCTCGCTCCGGACGGCGTCGAACGCCTTCGGGATGGAGGTGGTTCGGTAGTCGGTGAGGTTCATCGACACCTGGGCGAGGTTCCGCTCCCGGATCTCGAAGCCGAGCGCCTTGACGGCGGGCAGACCGCCGTCCCGCTCGCGGACCGCATGCGCGATCTGCTTCGCGATCGCCACGTCCGGCGTCGCGAGATTGACGTTGTACGCGATCAGGACCGGACGCACCCCGATCGCGACGATGCCCGCCGTCGGGTGGACGGCCGGCGCACCCACGTCGGGACGACGGGCGGACTCCGTCGCGATCGACGCGCGGATCCCCTCGAACTGTCCCTTCCGGATCTCGGAGAGGTCCCGGTGGTCGTCGCGCACCGCCGCCTGACCGTACAGATAGACCGGGACGTTCAGCTCCGACCAGACCCGCTGGGCCAGCCGGTTCGCCAGTTCGACCGCTTCGGGGACGGTCGCCTCTCCGATCGGGACGAACGGAACGACGTCGACCGCTCCCATGCGGGGATGCTCGCCGTGGTGGCGGGTGAGGTCGATCGTCCGGACGGCGACCGCGAACATGCGGAACAGCGCCTCGACCAGGGGCGCGCCCGCCCCGGCGAGACTGATCACCGATCGATTGTGGTCCCCGTTCCGCTCGATGTCGAGGACGGTCACGCCCGCCACGGACCGCGCGGCGCCCGCGATCTCGTCTACGACGGCCGCGTTCCGCCCCTCGGAGAAGTTCGGGACCGATTCGAACAGCTTCACTCGGCGCCCTCACCGAACGATTCGAGCATCGGCTGGCGACCGCGCGGGGGGGTTGCCGCGGCCGGGGGCGGAGCGGTCGCCGGTTGGCGCGCCTTCCGCACGCCGGCCTGGACGCGCTCGGGCGAGAACCCGTGCCCTTCGACGAGCAGACGGTGGACCTCGGAGTCGTTCACCGGCCCGAAGAGCGGGGCCGCGACGTCGCTCGTCTCCGGGTTGCGGAACAGCTCGGCGACGGGCTGGAGCTCGGCCGGGTCGAGGCCCGCCGCCTTCAGGGTCGCCTCGAACCCGAGATGCTGCTGGACAAGCTTGAGCGCCTTCTTCGGACCGAACCCTGCGGCGCCCTCGTTGTAGTCGGTCCCGACGACGATCCCGAGCATGATCAGCTCCTCGTCGTTGATGCCCAGGCGGGTGAGCAGCGCGGCGCGGTCGATCAGTTGCGCCAGGTTCCCCTTGGCACGGTTCCCCCGGGCGGCGAGTCCGCGCACGAGCCGAGGGGCGCCGAACGGGAGGCAGTCGTAATCCTCGGAGGCGGCCCCCCAAACGACCCCACGGGCCGCCATCCGCGCGGCCTGCGCCTCGCCTTCGGACGGCGCCTGCACGTGCGGAACGCCCAAGGCCGACAGGACCTCCTTCGCCTCGGCGACCATCGGTCCGGTCAGTCGAGAGGTCTGGGCCGCCTTGCGCCGGGCCCGTTCGAGGTCGCCCACCGCGAGCGCCTCCTTCCATTCCGTCTCGGCCCGTTCCTTGACCGCGATACGCCCCCGGATCGTGCCGGACTTGAGCTCGGGGGGCCGTCCGTCGAACACCCAGACGGGGCGCACCCCGTCCCCGAGGAGGGACGTCGTCCGGTAGAAGACGCCCATCAGGTGGCTCGTGACCCGGCCGTCGCCGTCGGTGAACAGACGTCCGTCGGGCTGCCGGATCGTCGCGAGGAACTGGTAGATGGCGTTGTAGGCGTCGACCGCGAGCGTCTTGCCCGCGAGCTCCGCCCATCCGACCTCTTCGGACGGCACGATGTCGCGGATCGGAAGGCCCACGGTCCCCGGCGAGCGGCGGAGGGTACTTGGCGGCTTCCCCGGCCGCGCGGGCGGCTCGCCTATGTACGCAGGCCGGCTCGGTTCCGCCGATGGCGGACGCGTTCACGTGGCAGGACGACGGGGGTGCCGGACCGCTGCCCCCCCACGCGACGGTGCTGGTGAGCTTCCCGAGCGTGGGATTCGCCGCGACGGTGGCCGCCCACTTCATGATCCGCGCGCTCGACCTCCCCCAGGTCGGGACGGTCGATTCGGACGCCTTCCCACCGCTCGCCGTTGTGCAGGCCGGGAGGGTCCAGCCGCCGATTCGGGTGCATGCGAAGGACGACTTCGCCGTCGTCGTCTCGGAGTTCCCCGTCCCGCTCGAACAGGCCCGCGCCCTCGCCGGAGCGATCCTGGCCGGCGCCGAGGCGCGCAAGGCCAGCCTGGTGCTCAGCGTCGAAGGGGTGGTTCCCCACCCCGTCGGGCCGGAGGAGAACGTCGCCGACGAGAGCGTCTGGGCCGTGACCGCAAAGCCCGACGCCGCCCTGCAGGATCGATTCGCGAAGGCAGGCGCGCGGAAGCTCGAGGACGGCGTGCTCGGCGGCGTCTCGGGGGCGCTCCTCGTCGAGGGGCTTCGCAGGGCGATCCCGACCTCGACGCTCCTGGTGAGCGCGCGGACGGTCGAAGGGTACCCCGATCACCGGGCCGGTGCGGTCCTGATCGAGACGCTCGATCGGCTCCTCCCCCACCTCAAGATCGACACGAAGCCGCTCCGGAGCCAGGCCGAGATGATCGAGAAGGCGCTCCGAGCGGCTCTGAAGGCCCGCTCCGCATCAGATGCGCCGAGCGAAGGTCCCCCCAAGGACCTGACAATCTACCAGTAGTCGGGCGCCGGTTGCGGTGCCGGTGGTCCGCTCACGCGGAGCCCACGGGCTCCGAGAACGTCAGCAGGTAGATCCCGCCCACGATCATGGCGGTGAACAACGCGACGAGGGCGAGCGGGTTCGCGGCGAACTTCCAGACCGTGATCGCGACCAGGACGCCGGGAACGGCGATCCCGAGGAGTCCGGTCCAGACGCGGCCGTCCATCGTCCGGCCGAGAACCCGCGGCTCTTAACGCCGCCCGAGCGGCCGACTAGGGGACGAGCGGGCTCCGCGCGGGCACGACCTCGATCGTGAGCTCGGCGTCCGGTCGGTCGAACGGGCCGAAGAACGCGGGGACCGCCGCGAGCGGCGGGAGCGACATCCGCGGCCGACCGGTCGACGACGGGGCCACCTCGACGTACGGCGAAAGCTCGGGCGGAACGATCGGCGGGCCCGTGAAGTCGGGCGGCGACGCCTGACGGCGCGCCTCGATGGCGGCCTCGACCGGAACGAGGTACTGCTGCTCGATGTGGTTGGCGACGATCCGAGCCCATTCCCGGTTCACCTGGCCGAACGGCACGCCGGGGTGCTCGCGCGCGAACGCCTCGTTGTCGAGGATGTTCAGGGTCGCCGAGCCGCGCTCCTGCTTCTCCACGAACGACGCGACGAAATGGAGGTGGGCGAGTGCCCGGTGCGCCGTCGCGCGGCGGTCCCCCTCGTTCGCGAACGGCTTCACGACGAAAGCGCTCACGAACTCCGAGTTCCGCGCCGCGGCTTCGAGGACGGAGGGGAGGGCGCCCGTCCCGGAGGCCCCGCCGAGGCTCGCGACGACCGTGACGAAGGTCGCGCCCTCGAACAGCCGCTCGAGGGCGGGCTCCGCCGCGCGCGCGTGCTGCGCGGCGACGAGCGGAGAACCGTGCGGGTCGTCGGCTCCGCCGTTCCACCCGAGGCAGACGCGGCGGTCGAAGTCGTCCAGGGCCTGGACGCGGTCGTCGCAGTTGATCGCGACCGTTTCCAGGTGGCGGAGGTGGCGACGCGCGATCTCCCGTCCGATCCGGATCGCCCCGCCGCCGACGGCGGCGAGGAGGAACCGTACGTCCCTACCGAGCCGGAGGCTTTCGATCCCCAGCTCGTCCGTATCGTCGCTCACGCGACGCAGTCGTCCCAGATCGTGCTCTGTGCGCTCGGCCTCGTACGTCGTCCCCACCCCCGCCGGTGACATCGATCGGCTCTCGCCTACCGCCCCACGACCCCTTTCCGCTCGAGGTCCTCTCCGCTCCGCTCGAGGGCCCGAATCTCCGCCTCGGTCTCGGCCGCACCGCGGACCGAGCGTCGGGCGCGTTCGACGAGCTCGCCGACCTTCGTTTCGAGCTCCCCGCGGCGCGCGAGCTGCGCGACCACGTCCGAGAGCTCGGCGCCGTTCGCAACGAGGCGCCCGTAGGCGCGCAGCGTCTCGGCCTCTTCCGGGCGCAGCCGCACCACGACCTCGACGAGCTCGCCGGAGCTCGGACGAGGGGCCGGCGCCACGGTCGCGGCGGAACGGCGGCGAACGAAGTCGCGCAGGGCCGCCCGCATGAGCTCGGAGCGGCTCCGGAACTCCCCGCTCGCTACGAACGAGTCGAGGAGCTGGAGCTCGCGCCGGTTGCACCGGAGGGCGATCCGCTCGTCTTCGGGCCGTAGCCGGCGCCGGTCCGCCTCAGAACCGGGCGCCGGAGGGTCTTGGGGGGCGTTGTCGAACACGGCTTGGGCAGGGCCAGCCGAATCCTATTACTTAAACCAATTGTCGAGTTCGCCCCGAAAGTTGGCATCGAGTTGGTCCCACGGACCGGCCGAGGTGTCGAACAAAATTCGGAGCGGCCGGACGGTCGATTTCTCGCTCGATTTCGCGCGTATAACTGCCCCAAAAATCGCGCGAAAACTGCCCCGCGCATCCATGCGTACGGATGCGTCCTAGCTGCGTCGCCGACCTCCTCCGAGGAGCCCTCGGAGCGGGCGTACGTGAGGGTCTATATACCGGGGGCCCGCATCGTACGACCGCCGAGGGCGCGCGACCGTTCGCTCGGTGGGATCGGGTCGTAGTTCGTGCACCGCTGGACCGTTCGCGGACGGGGCCTTCGCCGCGCACGGCGGCGCGGAGTGTCGGACGTCGTCGCGACGATCCTGCTCCTCGCGCTCACCGTCACCCTCTTCGCGGCCATCTTCTTCTTCGTCACGACGTTCCCGACCCCGCCGCCGCAACCGTCGAACCAGTTCTCCGCGACCCTGACGTACGGTGGCGTTCAAGGAAAGAACATCACCAAGGTCTCGATCCTCCACCTTGCCGGGCCGACGCTGAGCGGCGCGATCTCGTTCTACATCCAATCGACCGCGCATCCGACCAAGGTCACGGGCAATCCGTTCACGCTGGCCCAAGGGCTCGCGGGAGCGACGACGTGGGGGCTCGGCCAGACCTGGAGCCTGTCCCTCACGACGTACGGACTCAAGGTCCCCGACAACATCTCGGTCGCCATCGTCTCACCGACCCAGGTCCTCCTGAGGGTGAGCCTGCCGGGCGCGAACCCGAATATCCCGCCGACGTTCGAGAACGTCGGCACGACGCCGACGACGCCCGCGATCGGGCAGTCGTTCCAGGTGTTCGCCCAGATCGTCGATGACGACCTCAACTTCCACTCGGTCTACGTGAACTACTCGCAGCTCCCCGGCTCGAGCGGCGTCGGCCACGCCCAGATGGTCTTCCTGAAGTCGACGGGCCTTTGGGTGTACAACTTCACGTCCGGCTTCGCGAGCGCGGCCGGGACGTACTACGTCTTCGTGAACGCCACCGATAACGTGAGCCAGGTGAACTCGGTCGCGATCCCGATCACGATCGTTTCGCCGACCAAGACGTCCCTCCTCACGGTCTCGCTCCTCCCCACGCCGACCGCGATGCCGGTGGTCGGAGGTTCGACCACCGTCACCGCGTTCGTCACGAACAACCAGGGCGGGACTCTCGCCGTGACCGTCGCTTTTGCGGCCGGGGGGGGCAGCCTCGGGACCTCAGCGGGGAGCATCGGAGGCGGTGCGACGGTCGGCTTCTCGAAGGCGTGGGTGCCGGCGGCGGTCGGGCCCGTGCTGCTAAGCGCGACCGCGACGATCACCGGCGGCGGGAGCAACGCGGCGACCCTCAACCTGACCGTCTTTCCCAAGATCCTGTTCATCGCCCACGACCAGGCGGCCGGAACGGTCGCGACGAACAACACGTCGGGGTACTTCGTCCAGGAGCTCGTGGCGGACGGGATCCCGTTCACCCAGGAGTTCGTCGCCTGCAACGCGGCGCTCCCGGCCGCGGCGACCCTCGATACCTACGGCCTCGTGATCGTCGACTTCGGTAGCCAGTCGGGCGGGGTCTGTGCGGCGTCGCCGTCCACGACCGAGCAGGCGAAGCTCGTCGGAACGAACTTCATAATCGCCGGCGCGGACCTATTCCACGCCACCGCGTGCTCGAGCTACGGCGCGACGTTCCTCACCGACTTCGGGGTGACGTCGGGCGTCACGTGCACGACCGCGGTGACGAGCGCCACCGCGACCCTCACCTACACGAGCACGCCCGCGAGCGGCCTCCAGGCGTACGGGGTCCCCACCCTCACCCTCAACAAGACGCTCGCCGGCTCGAACCTCTTCGTGCCGTACTCCTACTTCACGAACGGCGCGACCCACCAGTTCCTCAAGGACGGAAGCGCGCACATCCTGGGATCGTGGAACACCGCCAGCAGCAAGACCTATGTCGCGCTCGCGACCGACCCGTCCCTCCTCACCTCGGCCCTCCCGAGCGGCAGCGCCTGGGGGACCGGCGGGCCGGGAGCCTCCGTCGTCTACAATCTGGTCGGTTTCACCTCGGGCATCGCGAGCTCGTCGTCCGCGGGGCGCGCCCTCTACGACTTCGGCCTCGCCGGAACGGTCGTCGTCGGTCAGAGCCACACGAAGGCGACCGTGGTGTACGCCGCGATCCGCGAGAACGGACCGACGGGCACGACCATCACGGCGACCCTCTACGTCAACGGCTCGGTCGCGGTCTATCAGGGACTCGCCGTCACCAACCAGACGACCCTGAGCTCCGCGGGTGGCTGGGCGTACGTCGGACTGTACTGGGAAGCGCCCGGCGGCGGGAAGTACACGTTGAGCGTGGTCCTAACGGCGCCGGGGGGCCAGCTCGACAACCTTGACACCCAGATGCCGGTCTCGATCCTGAACCAGCCGGTCACCTTCGCGTAGACGCGCTATCGGCGGGGCGCGGCCCACCGCCGGGATCGAGCTATCCGCTCGGAGGCGCCGAAGGCAGGGGAGTCGACGAGGTGGTCAGGTCGGCCCCGCACTTCCAGCATTGCTTCTCCCCCGGATAGACGACGGCCTGGCACTTCGGGCAGGCCAGCTCCTTCCCCCCGGTCGGTGGGGAAGGGCGCGGGTTCGCGGCCGCCGGCCGAGCGTCGTCCGCGGGAGGCGGCTCGGGCCCGGAGGGAGGAGTCGCTCCGGATCCGCCTTGGGCCGAGGCCTCCCTGCGCCGCCGCTCCCGAGCCTTGAACAGGGCGTAGATGAGGAGGACGAAGTAGAACGGCAGCGCCTCGTAGAGCGCGACGTCCTGAGAGACCGAGATCGCGACGACCCCGAGAGTGCTCACGAAGTCGCCGACGACGGGCCCCGTCGCGTCGAAGTAGAGGGTCTGCGAGTTCAGGTAGATCCAGATCGGCGGACCCCCGACCGTCGTCGTGTTCTTCGCGAACGCGGCGAGCTGCCACCACCAGATGGTGGTGAGATGGAGGGTCACGTTGAACTCGACGAGCGACGTGTTCCGCGTCGGGGTGGTGAACGTGTGGTTGAGCAGGAGGAACGGATAGCCGGCGTTGCAGTACGGCGAGCTCGGGGTGGTCGCGTCGGGACATGTCGTCACCACGAGGTCCACCCAGGCGACGGCGCTGGTGTTGTAGGCGAGGTTCGCCGGCACGAGCGTCGCCTTGAACGCGAAGCTCGTCCCGCCCGCCCCCAGGTACGGAGTGACGGTCGCGTGCTGCAGGACGGCGTTGCCGTTCCCATACGGGCCGGAGGTCGCCGAATCGAGGGGGGGTGTGGCCGACCGGAACAGCTGCGTCTCGATCATCGCCGCCGCCGTCCCTCCGACGAGGAGGATGATGACCCCCCAGACCGCGAGCCGCTTCGGGCGCTTCTCCCCGGCGTAGATCGGGAGCGCCAGCCCGAAGAGCAGGAGGGTCGGAATGGCGATGAACGGCCCGAGAAAAAGCAGGGCGCCGACCATCGTGCCGGTGGCCACGGCGATGAGGACGACCTGTCCGATCCTCGTCTTCGCGAAGGTCTTAATGCCCATGCGAAGCTCGGCCCGCCTCCGCTCACTTGGGCGCCGTTTATAAGAAAGCAGATGCCGGAAATCTCGCCGACGGCGTTCCGCGCGGCGCTCATCGTTCTGGACGGGCTCGGCGATCGTCCGCACCCGGAAACCGGTGGGCTCTCCCCGGTCGAGGCCGCCGCCACGCCGAACCTGGACCGCCTGCTCGCGGCGGGAACCTGCGGCCGCGTCGTGATCATCGGGCCGGGGACCGCGCCCGAGTCGGACGCTGGCGTCCTCGCCCTGCTCGGGTACGACCCCGTCCACGATTCTCCCGGCCGCGGCGTGCTCGAGGCCATGGGCGCCGGCGTCGCCTTCGGTCCGGGCGACGTAGCGTTCCGGATGAATTTCGCCACGCTCGATGGCGATGGGACGATTCTCGACTCACGGGTAGCTCGCAGTCTCAGCACCGGAGAGGCGCACGAGCTCGCGTCCGCGCTCAATCGCGCGGACCTGCTCGCGGACGCCCGCGTGCGGGCGTCCGTGGAAGCGACCGTCGGCCACCGCGGGGTTCTGGTACTCCACCCGGAGGACGGCAGCGCGCTGTCCCCCGAGGTGTCGAACGCGGACCCGTTCTACGAGAAGGTCGGCGGGATGGGGCGGGTCCGGGCCGACCCCTCGAGGAAGATCCCGGCCGTGTCGGCGCTGGTCGAGACCGCGCCAGCCCATCGGACCGCGGACGCGGTGAACGACTTCCTGGCGCGCGCCGGCCCCGTGCTCGCCGCTCAGACGGTCAACGCGCGACGCGCGTTGGGCGGACGTCCGGTCGCGAATGGGCTCCTCCTGCGGAACGCCGGGGCGCTGCCTTCGGCGCCGCCCATGTCGTTCCGGTCGAAGTATGGGGTCGAGGGAACCGCCATCACCGAAATGCCGGTCGAGCGCGGGATCGCCCGACTCCTCGGCATGCGCGACCGCTTCGTCGGGCCGATGGGACGCGACCGGGACCGGTCGCTCGAGGAACGTGCCGCCACGACCCTCGATGCGCTCTCGGGCGGCGGCTTCGTCTACGTGCACCTGAAGGGACCCGACGAGCCCGGGCACGACGGCGATGCGGAGGCGAAGCGCGAGGTCGTCGAGGCGCTCGACCGGTCGTTCTTCGGTCCGTTCCTCCAGGGGGTCGACCGAAACTCGGTGCGCGTCGCCGTAACCGCCGACCACGCGACTCCGTGCATCCTCAAGGGACACAGCGACGACCCCGTGCCGCTGGTCCTCGCAGGCGCCGGGATCCCTTCGGCTCCGAGCGGTGCGAAGTTCTCGGAGCGCACGTGCGCCGCGGGGGCCCTCGGCGAGCTCCCGGCCCGCGCTGTGCTCCCGAGGCTGCTCGGGCCTTCCGTGACATGAGAAGCCTCGCGGCGATCGCCGAGCCGCGCCACGCCGAATCGCTCCGGCGGCAACTCAAGGATTCGGGGGTGCTCCGCAGCGACCTCAAGGCACACCGGACCGCATTCGAGGTCGCGTTTCCCGTGCACCGGCCGGCCGCCGGACCGGGCCCGCCGGGGCGGTACGAGGAGCGCGAATTCACTCCGGTCGAGGGGCGGAGTCGGGATTATCGTGAGCTGTTCCGGGGCGACGCGACCATTCGGTCCCGGCTCCCGAGAGCCTTCGACGTCGTGGGCGACGTGGTGCTGGTCCGGATCCCCGAGGAGCTCCAGAGCGAATCGAGCGGTATCGGAGCGGCGTTGCTCGCCTTCGTCCCGGGCTGCCGCGTCGTCGCCCAGGACCTCGGCGTCGCCGGCCCCCAGCGACGCCGGACGCTGCGACGCATCGCCGGATCGGGTGGCTGGACCACGGTCCAGCATGAGAACGGGCTCGCCTTCGAGGTCGACCTCGAGAAAGCGTACTTCTCTCCACGGCTCGCGGGCGAGCATGCCCGCGTCGCCGCCGGCGTCCGGAAGGGCGATCGGGTGCTCGACCTCTGCTGCGGCGTCGGCCCGTTCACGCTCGCGATCGCCCGGGACGGGCGCGCGAGCCGGATCACCGCGGTCGACGTGAACCCGACGGCGACCGTCCTCCTGAAGCGCAATCTCCTCAGTCTTCGCTCGACCGTCCCGGTCGAGGTAGTGACCGGCCCGCTGGAGACGTTCCTCCCCGCCGCCGGGGCCGCGGAACGCGCGATCGTGAACCTTCCTCTCGAAGGGATTAAGTATATCACCCAGGTCGGAAGCCGCGTGACGCCCGGCGGCGTTCTCACCTTCTATTCGGTCACGCCGCGCGCGGCGCCGGCGGCCGCGGCCCGCGCGCTTCTCGCCCAGCTTCCCGGACCGACGTCCTGGTCGCTCGAGGAGCGCCGGGTGGTACACCCGTACTCCCCGCGCCTCGACCTCGTCGCCTTCGCGTTCGCGCGGGGCCGGTAGGGTCGGGGGCGCATGCCGTTCATCGTCGACCTCGCGGACGTCTCCGACACGGACCGTCCGCTCGTCGGAGGCAAGGCGAGCAAGCTCGGCGAGCTCGTCCGCCGAGGGCTCCCGATCCCTCCCGGCTTCGTTGTGACGACGGAATGCTACCAGTCGTTCATCGACCAGACGACGCTCTCCGCCGAGATCCCGAACGCCCTCGCCACCCTCGACCTCGACCGCCCGGAGAGCGTCGACGCGGTCTCGCGGCGCATCCGCGACGTCTTCGAGGCGACCGAGTTCCCGGACGACCTACGGACCGCGCTCGAGCAGGCCTACCGGCATTACCTCGAGTCGCACGACGTCCGCTTTAGCGCGGTCCGTTCCTCGGCGACGGCCGAGGACCTCGAGGGCGCGTCGTTCGCGGGACTTCAGGAGACGTACCTCAACGTCGCCGGCACGGACGAAGTGCTCGCCGCGATCCGCCGATGCTGGGGCTCGTTGTTCACGGCCCGCGTCCTCGTCTACCGCGCGAAGAAGGGGTTCGACCATCTCCAGGTGCGGCTCGCGGTCCTCGTCCAGAAGATGGTCGACAGCACGGTGAGCGGGATCCTGTTCACGCGCGACCCGAACAGCGGCGAGAACCACATGATCATCGAGGCCGGGTGGGGGCTCGGCGAGGCGATCGTGGGGGGCGAGGTGACGCCCGACCACTACGTGGTGGACGGGGCGACGCAGCGCATCGTCCACAAGCAGCTCTCCGAACAATCGTTCCGCGTCGTCCGAGCGGACGGGGGCGGGAACCGGAAGGAGGACATCCCCGCGGAGCTCCGCTCGGCGCAGAAGCTCAGCGACGAGAGCATCGAACGTCTGAGCTCGCTCGCGCGGGTGATCGAGTCGCACTACCGCCGTCCGATGGATATCGAGTGGTGCGCCGACGCCTCGGGGCTCTATATCGTCCAGGCGCGTCCGATCACCACGATCCCTTCCACCACGGCCGACACCGCGCCGGCGACGGCCCCGAAGGCACCGGAGCACCGCCCGTCGCACCCGTCGGGGGCCTCTCCCCGCGCCCCCGCCGCCGCCGCGGAGACGGAGGGTACCGAGCATGTTCTGGTCCGAGGGCTCGGCGCGAGCCCGGGCGTCGCCTCGGGGACCGCTCGCCTGCTCCTCAAGGCGGCCGAGCTCGACCGTCTCAAGGATCGCGAGGTCCTCGTTACGACGATGACGACCCCGGACATGGTGCCCGCCATGGCCCGCGCCTCAGCGATCGTGACGGACGAGGGCGGAATGACCTGCCACGCCGCGATCGTCTCCCGCGAGCTGGGAGTTCCCTGCATCGTCGGCACCCGCACCGGGACGCACGTGATCGCCGACGGAATGACCGTGACCGTCGACGGGAAAGCCGGTCAAGTCTACGAGGGCGCCCGCGCAGCGCCGGTGGCCCCCCCGGTGGAGTCGCCGGTCGCGATGGGGTCGGGGGGCGACCACGGGGCCCCCGTGACGGCGACGAAGATCCTGGTGAACGTCGCGATCCCGGAGAAGGCGGCCGAGTACTCGCGTCTGCCGGTCGCGGGAGTTGGGCTGCTCCGCATCGAGTTCATCTTCACCGCGCACGTGCGGGAGCACCCGCTCGCGCTGATCAAGCAGGGGAAGCAGGAGCAGCTTGTCCGCCAGCTCGCCGAGGGGATCGGGCGCGTCTGCGAGGCGTTCCATCCCCGTCCGGTGATCATCCGAACGTCCGACTTCAAGACGAACGAGTACCGCGGGATGCCCGGCGGGGAGGAGTTCGAGCCGAAGGAGGAGAACCCGATGATCGGCTGGCGCGGCTGCTCGCGCTACATCTCCCCGGTGTACCGGCCCGCCTTTCTCCTGGAGCTCGAGGCGATCCACAAGGTCCGGACCGAGAAGGGGCTCAAGAACGCCCAGGTGATGCTGCCGTTCGTCCGCAACACCTGGGAGCTCGAGCAGATCCGCGAGATGCTCCACGAGAAGGGGCTGCGCCGCTCCCGCGACCTCAAGCTGTACCTCATGGCGGAAGTGCCGTCGACGGTGCTCCTCGCGAAGGAGTTCTCCGAGTTCTGTGACGGCTTCTCGATCGGGTCGAACGACCTGACGCAGCTCGTCCTCGGCGCGGACCGCGACAGCGAGACGCTCGGGCGGATGGGGTACTTCGACGAACGCGACCCGGCGGTCCTGCGCGCGATCGAGCTGCTCATCGGGGACGCGCACGCCGCGGGGCGGTCGGTCGGGATCTGCGGGCAGGGTCCGAGCGTCTACCCGGAGTTCGCGGAGTTCCTCGTCCGGCAGGGGATCGACTCGATCTCGCTGAACGCCGACACGGTCGTCTCGACCACGCGCACGATCGCCTCCCTCGAGCAGCGGATGAAGCTCGAGGGGCTGCGGCGCGGTCCTCGTTAGGCCGAACGCGGAGCAGGCCCGGTACGGGGGCCTACTCTTTCGATGGCGGCCGCGGCGGCCGCCAGAGGGGTGGCCCGGACGTCCGCGCGGCGGGCAGGGCGAGCTCCGCTCCGGGCGGCAGATCGTGGACCCGGTACTGCGTCAGCGGCGTGAACCCCAGTTCTTGCAGGTGCGTTGCGAGCGCGGGGTGCTCCGTCGGGAGCCACCAGACGGTCGCGGACCGGACGGCCGGCGCGCGGACCGCGAACTCTACGAGGGCGGTCGCCGCCCCCTTGCCCCGCGCCGGGGGTACGGTCGCGACGCCGTGGATACCGGCGATCTCGTGAAAACGATGGACGATCGCCGTCGCGGCGATCGCCCCGTCCCGCTCGGCGACGAGCGGAACGAACTCTTCCGCCGAGCCCGGACGACTCCAGGCGGCCTCGATCAGACGCCGCAGCTCCTCGGACTCGGCGGGCTCGGCGAGCATCCGCACGAGCGTGTCGAGCTCCTCGGCCTCCGCCCGTCGCACCGTGGGGTGCCCGTCGGTCCGGGCGGGCGCGACC
Source organism: Thermoplasmata archaeon (assembly GCA_035656255.1). Lineage (GTDB taxonomy): Archaea > Thermoplasmatota > Thermoplasmata > Lutacidiplasmatales > UBA184 > Lutacidiplasma. Next base: position 5,095 of record DASRSV010000020.1, on the reverse strand, counting down.
GGCCCGGAGGAGCGCAGCAGGACGAGCGGCTCGCGCCGGGGCCGGAACCCGAACTGTTGGAGGAACCCCGCCGTCGGGGCCGGTACCGGCTCGGCGACGCGGATCGACGGCCGGAGCGCTCGCTGGAAGTAGTAGTCGAGGGCGCGCTCGAAGAACGCGGAGGCGCGGTCGCGCCGTACGTCGAGCTCCTGGATGAAGTTGAACCGGGGGAAGGGAAGCCGCTCGTGGACGACGAGCGTACCCCCGTGGAACGCGACCGAGTGCCCGCCGAGGGCGTGCACGAACTCGCGTTCCTCGCGCAGGAGCGGCTCGACGTCCGGGAACACGGCCGCGGTCCGAGAGGGTTTACGTTTAAAGAGGGGGGCCAACTGGCCGGCTTCGTGCCCGCGCTCCGCGCGATCAGGGTCCGATGAAGATCGCCTCGATCGAGCCGTCGGAGACGGTCGCCGTCCTGGGCGCCGGGAACATGGGGAGCGGCATCGCCCAGGCGTGTGCGGAGGCCGGGTTCAACGTCCGGGTTCGCGACGTCGACGACGCGGCGCTCGCCCGGGGGCGGGGGCTCATCGAGCGGACGCTCGAGGGCGCGGTCCAACGGAAGAAGAGCACCCCCGCGCAGAACGCGGACACGCTCGCCCGGATCACGTTCACCACCGACCTCGCTGCGGCCGTCACCGGGGCCGCGCTCGTCATCGAGGCGGTCTTCGAGGACGAGAACGTCAAGAAGGCGCTCTTCGCCGAGATCGGGCCGAAGGTCCGCCCCGACGCGCTCGTCGTCTCGAACACCTCGTCGTTCAGCGTTGCGCGCCTCGCGGAGGGGTTCCCGAGCCCGAATCGGTTCGCCGGCCTGCACTTCTTCTTCCCCGCCGCCGTCAACAAGCTCGTCGAGGTCATCGGACACCCGCAGACGGACCCGCAGGCCCTCGCGACGCTCGAGCGGTTCTCCTACCGCCTCCGCAAGATCCCGGTCCGCGTCCGCGACAGCCCCGGTTTCGCGGTGAACCGATTCTTCGTCCCGTACCTCAACGAGGCCGCCCGCCTCGCCGAGGAGATGGCGGCGAGCCTCGCGACGATCGAGGACGTCGGCCGCGACCTGTTCGGCACCTCGCTCGGGCCGTTCGAGCTGATGAACGTCACCGGGATCCCGATCGCGTTCCACTCGATGGAGTCGCTCGAACGCGCGTTCGGGCCGGCGTACGCCCCCTCCAAGCTGCTCGGAGCCCAGTTCAAGGCAGGGACTCCGTGGGATTGGAAGTCCGGCCGCGTCGAGCCGGCCCTCAAGGACCTCGTCCGGGACCGGCTGCTCGGCCTGGTCTTCGGCATCGCGACCCGGCTCGTCGAGGAGGGGGTGGCGAGCGCGGAGGCGACCGACCGGGCGGCGGTCGTCGGGCTCCGCTGGAAGCGGGGACCGTTCGCTCTGCTCAACGCGAACGGCCTGCGCCGCGGCTACGAGCTCGTCGAGGCGCACGCCCGTCGGTGGGGGAACGCGTTCCCGGTCGCGCAGGAGCTGAAGATCCGGGCCGGCCGGGGCGAGACGAAGTGGCCGCTCAAGTACGTCCGGACCGAGCGCCAAGGTTCGGTCGCGTGGGTGCTCCTCGACCGGCCCGAAGTGCTGAACTCGCTCAACACCGAGGTCCTCGACCAGATCGGCGCGGCGTTCCAGTCGCTCGCCGGTGACCGCACCGCCCGGGTCGTCGTGCTCGCCGGGGCGTCGCCTGTCTTCGCCGCCGGCGCGGACATCGCCGAGATGGCCGAGAAGAACGTCCCCGACGGACGCGCGTTCGGGTTCTCCGGCCAGGCGGTGTGCAAGCGGATCGAGGAGTTCCCGCGACCCGTCATCGCCCTCGTGGAGGGGTACGCGCTCGGGGGCGGGCTCGAGCTCGCCCTCGCCTGTGACTTCGTCATCGCCGCGGACGGCGCGCAGCTCGGGCTCCCCGAGGTCACGGTCGGGATCCATCCCGGGTTCGGCGGCGCGAGCCGGCTCACGCGGATCATCGGCCGTTCCCGAACGAAGCTCCTCGTCTACACCGGCGTGCCCGTCTCCGCTCAGGAGGCCGCGCGACTCGGCTTCGTCACGCGCGTCGTCCCCGCCGCGAGCGCGCGGCTCGACGTCCAGGCCCTCGCCGAGATGATCGCCGAGCGGGCCCCGTTCGCCGTCTCGAGCGCGAAGGCGGTCATCGACCAGGGACAGGACGCGGCGCTCGACGCGGCGCTCCGCCTGGAGGGGGAGTCGGCCGGCCACACGTTCGCCACCCAGGACCGCACCGAGGGGATGCGGGCGTTCCTCGAGCGTCGGAAGCCGAAGTTCACGGGCGACTGACGCCGCCGCCCGACTGGGGCGGCCTACGTCAGTCCGAACTTCGCGCGGTAGGCGTCGGCGGTGAGCAGCTTCGAGGGGTCGTAGGGCGTCGACGGCTTCAGGCGGTACAGCCAGCCCGCCCCGTACGGGTCCTTGTTCACGAGCTCGGGGTGCGCCTTGAGCTCCGCGTTGCCGGTCACCACCGCTCCGGCGATGGGGGCGTAGACGTCGGAGACGGTCTTCACGGACTCGAGGACGAGGACGGCCTCCGCCGCCCGTACGTCCTTCGGCCCCTTCGGCAGGTCGACGAACACGATGTCCGTGAGCTCGCCCTGGGCGTAGTCGGTGATCCCGACCACCAGCTCCTCGCCGTCGGAGCGCACCCACTCGTGCGTCTCGGTGTACCGAAGTTCCTCCGGGAGCCGGACCGGACTCACGACCCCTCCTTCCAGCTCGCCATGTACCGGCGCTGGGCGTCGCTGAGCTCATCGACCGCGGCGCCGAGCGGAGCGAGCGCTGCCTCCGCGACGCCCCGGTCGATCTCGGCGGGAACGGGGTAGACGCGCGGCCGCAGCTCGGCGGAGTGCTTCACCAGGTACTCGGCGCTCAGCGCCTGGAGCGCGAAGGAGAGGTCCATGATCTCGACCGGGTGCCCCTGACCGGTCGCCAGGTTGACGAGGCGGCCCTCGCCGATCAGATAGAACGACCGCCCGTCCGCCATCCGGAACCGCTCCACGCCCGGGCGCGCCGGGCTGCGTTCGACCGCGAGGCCCGCGAGCTCCTTCACGTCCACCTCGATGTCGAAGTGGCCCGCGTTCGCGAGCAGGCAGCCGTCCTTGAGGACCTTGAAGTGCTCCGAGCGGACGACGCCGGTGTTCCCGGTAACGGTCACGATCAGATCGGCCTGGCGCGCGGCGTCCAGCATCGGCATGACGCGGTAGCCGTCGAGCCGGGCCTCGATCGCCCGCACCGGGTCGACCTCGGTGACGATCACGTCCGCGCCCAGGCCGCGGAGCCGCGACGCGACGCCCTTGCCGCACCAGCCGAACCCGGCGACGACCGCCACGCGCCCCGCGATGAGGAGGTTCGTCGCGTGGAGGAGGCCGTCGATCGTCGACTGGCCGGTGCCGAACCGGTTGTCGAAGAGGTGCTTCATGTCCGCGTCGTTCACGTCGATCGCGGGCCACCGAAGCTTCCCGTCCTTTTCGAGGGCACGCAGCCGGGTGATCCCCGTCGTCGTCTCCTCGGTCGAGCCAAGGATCCGCCCGCGGTCGGGCCGCTCGGTGTGCGCGAGCACGACGAGGTCCGCCCCGTCGTCGATGATGAGGTCGGGGTCGGCGTCGAGCATCGCGCGGACCCCCTGGCGGTATTCGGGGACCGACTCGCCCTTCTTCGCATGGGTCGTGAGCCCGTCGCCGTTGAGCTCCGCGACGACGTCGTCGTCGGTCGACATCGGGTTGCCGGCGGCGAGCGTGACGGAAGCGCCCCCGGCGCGCAGCGCGAGCGCGAGCGCGGCCGTCTTCGCCTCGACGTGCAGGACGCAGGAGAGCCGCATCCCCTCGAACGGCCGCTCGCTCTCGAACCGCCGGCGCACCCCTTCGAGGACCGGCATGTGCGTGCGCGCCCACGTGATCTTCTGCGCGCCCACCGCGCGGTCGCCGGTCATCGGAGGCGGGCGCGCATCGGCCCGACCGGGTTAAAACAGTTCGGCGCGGCGTGAGGTTGACTGAGAACTCCGGTTGACAGCCGACGTGCACCGCGGCCGCGGGGGTCGCTTCCTGTCGAACCCTACGAGGAAGAGGGGACCTCCGCGGCCGTTTGGTTATGCACGCCAACCGCCGCGGAGGGGGCCTTGCGGCCCAGCCTTCCGCACGCACCGACCGAACGAAATACCCACCGCCCCCGCCGCATCGATTCCGACGGCTCGACTGGGCCCGCTACCGTCGCTTCCTGCGTCGCGGTCTCCGCCGGACCGTCATCCGAATCGCCCGCCTCGTCGCCCGCGCCCCGCCGGCGTTCCGGGTCCGAGCCCCCGGCACCCCCGGTCGGACGCCGACCGACCCGCGGGAGGTCGTGCGGTGCCTCCTCTTCCGCTCGCTTCACCATTGTTCGTACGACCAGGCCCACGCCATGCTCCTCGCCTTCCCGGACGTCGCTCGCGTGCTCGGGGTACGGCGACTCCCGGCGGCTCCCCCGGTCGCCGCGCTCGCCGTTCGAGTTCCCCCGCCCTACCTCGAACGTCTCCTCGGCCAGCTCGCTCGGAGGGGGCGCTCCCATCGGGTCAACCTCGCCGGAGATGGGACCGGGATCTCCACGCGCCGCTTCGACCGATGGCTCCACGCGAAGGGGGGCCGGGACGACCGCCATAGTTGGGTCAAGCTCCACGCGCTCGTCGAGACCCGCGCCCAGTTCCCGGTGTTCTTCGCCGCCCACGTCACCGACGCGTACACGAACGAGGTCAGCGAACTTCCTCGTCTCCTCGGTCAGATCCCTTCGAGCGTCCCGATCGGCAATGTGGCGCTCGACCGGGGGTATCCGTCGCGGAGGAATGCTCCGGCCATCGCCGACCGCGGCGGGCGGCCCGTCATCGCGCTTCGAGCGAACGTCCGGGCGACCACGACGCCGGACGGGTTCCCGGCGTGGAAGAAGATGGTCGTGGACCAGTTCCACCACCGACGGGAGTTTCGGTGCCGGTATCGTCGGAGGTCCGTGATCGAGGGGACGTTCGGGGCCCGGAAGGCGCGGCTCGGCTCCCCGGTCCGATGTCGGCGACGCGCCACGCAGCGTGTCGAGGTCCTC
>DASRSV010000019.1:0-45379 GCA_035656255.1 Thermoplasmata archaeon | reverse complement strand
CGCCCCGTCCGCATCCGTGAAGATCGGATCCACGATCTCGTTGAGCGTCTTCGTCGGGGGTGGTACGCTCCCGTACACCTTCTCGTGGTTCGAGCTCCCGAGCGGCTGCGCGGCGGCGAACACGAATCCGGTCTCGTGCACTCCGACCGTTGCGGGGTCCTACACTCCGTCGGTCACGGTCACCGACTCGAAGGGGTCGACGCTCACGTCGCTCTCGACCAGCGTGACCGTCACGGGCCAGCCGGGTGGTGGGTCGAGCGGAGGCGGCGGCGGCGCGAAGCCGGGAATCCAGGGGTCGACCGCGCAGGTGATGGTCGGGGTGCTCATCGTGGCCGTCCTGGTCGCCCTCCTTGCCTACGCCTTCTGGCGCCGTCGCCACAAGCGGGCGACGGAGGGACCCGCCCATCCCCTCGTGCCGCCCCCGCCGCCGCCTTCGATCCGCTGACGGCCAGGGTCGGAGCCGCGCGGGCCGGGCCCGACGTCCCTCCCCCTCTCCCAAACCGATGTATTAAATACAAGCGCTCATTCAGCGTATCCAGCGACCTAGTCGAACGAGGGAGATCAACGAACCATGCTGACGGGAAACACGCCGATTCTGGTGCTGAAGGAAGGGACGCGCCGCGAGAAGGGCCGGGGCGCCCTCTCGAACAACATCCAGGCCGCGAAGGCGATCGCCGACGCGGTCCGATCGACGCTCGGGCCGCGCGGACTCGACAAGATGCTGGTCGATTCGATGGGCGACGTCGTCGTGACGAACGACGGCGTGACGATCCTCAAGGAGATGGACGTCGAGCACCCGGCCGCGAAGATGCTGGTCGAGGTCGCGAAGACCCAGGACCAGGAGTGCGGCGACGGGACGACCACCGCGGTCGTGCTCGCCGGCGAGCTCCTCAAGCGCGCCGAGGGGCTCATCGAGCAGAACATCCACCCGACGATCATCAGCCAAGGCTACCGGATGGCCTCAGTGAAGGCCCTGGAGGTCCTGGACTCCATCGCCACCTCCGTCAAGCACGACGACATTGAGACGCTCCGCAAGATCGCGACGACCGCGATGGCCTCGAAGGCGGTCTCATACAATCGCGACCACCTCGCCGACCTCTCGGTCCGTGCGATCACCGCGGTCGCCGAGAAGACCGAGAAGGGGTACAACGTCGACCTGGACAACGTCCAGATCATCAAGAAGCAGGGCGGCTCGATGGTCGACACCGAGCTCATCGAGGGCGTCATCGTGGACAAGGAGAAGGTCCACACCGGGATGCCCCCGCGCGTCCCGAACGCGAAGATCGCGCTCCTGGACGCCGCGCTCGAGATCAAGAAGACCGAGATCGACGCGAAGATCGAGATCAACGACCCGAACCAGCTGAACGCGTTCCTCCAGGAGGAGGAGAACATGCTGAAGCGGATGGTCGAGACCGTCCAGAAGAGCGGCGCGAACGCCATCTTTTGCCAGAAGGGGATCGACGACCTCGCACAGCACTACCTCGCGAAAGCGGGCATCTACGGCGTCCGGCGCGTGAAGAAGTCGGACATGGAGAAGCTCGCGAAGGCGACCGGCGCGAACATCGTGAGCAAGGTCAGCGAGCTCACGAAGGAAGACGTCGGCGAGGCCGGGCTCGTCGAGGAGCGTAAGATCGGCGAGGACTCGCTCACGTTCGTGACGGGCGCGAAGCAGGCGAAGGCGGTCAGCATCCTGATCCGCGGCGGCACGGAGCACGTGCTCGACGAGATCGAGCGGTCGCTCGATGACGCGCTCAACGTGGTCGCCGTCGCGGTCGAGGACGGCAAGATGATCTTCGGCGGCGGCTCCGCGGCGGAGGAGATCGCGCTCCACCTTCGCGACGAGGCCGTGAAGGTCGGCGGCCGCGAGCAGCTCAGCTTCGAGAGCTTCGCGGAGGCGCTCGAGACCGTCCCCCGCACGCTCGCCGAGAACGCGGGCTTGGACCCGATCGACATCCTGATCGAGCTGCGGAAGTCCCACAAGAGCGGGCAGAAGCACGCGGGCGTGAACGTCAAGGAAGGCGGGGTCGTCGACATGGCGAAGCAGAACGTCATCGAACCGATCCGGGTCGGCCGCCAGGCGATTGAGTCGGCGACGGACGCGGCGGTCATGATCCTCCGCATCGACGACGTGATCGCGTCCAAGTCGTCCCCGCCGCCGAGCGGTGGGCCGGGCGGACCCGGTGGCCCCGGCGGCATGGGCGGGATGGGCGGCGGCGACTTCGGCGAGGACTAGGCCGCTCCTCCTTCCCGAGCCCGAACCGATTCACGGCCGGGGACCCTCCGGGTCCCCGGCCTTCGTTCTTTCTCTGGGTAGCGCTCAGCGTTTCGAACGGACGAGCCACTCCCCGACCGCCCGGATCGCGAATCCGCGGTGCGAGAATCGATTCTTCTCCTCGGGGGACATCTCCGCGTACGTCTGCGGGGAGCCGGCGGGGACGAAGATTGGATCGAAGCCGAAACCTTCGTTCCCGCGAGGCCGGGCGGCCAAGTGCCCGGCGACGGAGCCACGGAACAGCCGTACCGATCTCCCCCTCCGGACGCCCGCCACCGTCTCGAATCGCGCAGGCAACGTTCGAGCGCCCGCCAGGCGGATGACACCGGGCACCCCGATCGTTCGCAACACGAAGTGCGAGTAGACTCCGGGAAACCCGCCGAGCGCCGGGATGAACAGTCCCGAGTCCTCGACGAGCACCACGGCCCCGAGGCCGGCCGCTCCCGAGAGCTTTGCACGGACCACCTCGGCGAGCGACTCGGACTGGGGTTCGGGAAGGACCCGCCGGCTCCAGCGCACCCGGACGCCGAACGGTTGCAGGATCTCCGTGACCTCGGCGCGCTTCCCTCGATTGGACGTCACGAACGTGACGTCCATCGGCCGAACTACCAAGCGTAGTGGTTGTACGCGACGATCTCGTCGGGGCTCTTGCGACCCTCGGGGGGCGGGTCGAGATGGGCCGTCCCGTTGGGCTCGGCGGCGAAGCCGATCGGGATGACCGCGATCGGATGGATTCCCTCGGGTACGCCCAGCAGCTCGCGGACCTTGTCCTCGTGAAAGTCCACGATCCAATTCGTACCGAGTCCCTCGGCAGTCGCGGCGATCTGCAGATGGCCGATGGCGACGGCTACATCGAGTGGGTAGGCCGAGATGTAGCCGCCGATCGTCACCGGCACGTCCTCCTCGACCGAGAAAGCGACTATCGCGATCGGGGCTTCGGAGACGACTTTACCTCGAGGAACCGCCTGCGCGAGGCGGCGGCGACGTTCGTCGTCCTGGACGACCACGAAGCGCCACGGTTGAAGATTGTTCTGGGAAGGTGCGAGGCGCGCAGCCGAGAGGACGGCCTTGATCTTCTCGGGAGGAACCGGCTTCGGCTGGAAGTGGCGGCAGGGCCGGTAAGCCCGGATGGCTTCGAATACGTCCATGCAGGATTCGACGAAAACTCGGAGAGAGTCCCGAGGGGACTACCCTCGCCGCGGGGGGATGCGCATCTCTACCGGCAACGAGCGTCCTCCGCATAATAAGTGTTTGTGCGCAGCGAAGACTGCGGCCCGGGACGGGCGCGGGGTCGCGGCTCCGGTGTGACATCGGGTCGCCTTTCGTACGGATAGAACCCGACCGGCGCCTCGTCGGCGCGGACGATCTCTTCATCGATGTGCGATGCAATTCAAGCTACAGGCCGAATGGTCGCGCCAGAGCCACGGCTCCCTCGTCGCGCCCCGCACCGATGGTGGCTCTTCGTCCTCCTGGCGTGCGCGGTGGGCGCGGTCGCCGCCGGCGTCGCGATCCTCGGCCCGACCTACCGACCCGCGTCCGCCAACGGCTGTTCCGGACCGCAAGTGCCGGGGGGTCCGACCCCGCTGAGCCCGATCGGCACTGCGTGGGCCTTGGGGACCCCAGTTCCTTCCGTGTCGTGCGGGAAGCATTGGTACAACGCCTCGGTAGAAGCGGCGGGCTGCGGAATGACCTGGGGGAACGTCGCGATCGGAGTGCAGACGGCCGTCGGGACGCCCGTCAGCCCGGGCGCGAACTGGAGCCTAGTCGTGACGAACTCGACGGGCGCGCTGGTCGCGTCATATTCTCCTGCGTCCCTCGCATGGTCCGGAGGCGCTGCTCTCCTGGTGACGTCCGGGCAGTCCATCGACCTCTACTCCGCGGCCGCAAAGCTCGACGGCGACGGCTTGGTTCTCACCGCCCACGGGAGCTTTTCGGGCACGATCACGGTGGGCATCCCGTGACCCAGCTCGTCGCCGCCGCACGCCGCAAGAGTCCGTCGAACTGATGCGCGGCGGGTTCCCCCCGTGAACCTGCCCTTCGCCAAGGTTCTCTTGGAGCGACACGCCGGACTGGGCGATCTGAACCGTTCCCGCTGGGAATGACTGCCCTGCGTCCAGTTATACTCCGAAGGAATCGGTGGAGGCCCGCGTCGGCTCCGGACCGTCGAACCCAGGTGAGGAGGAGCGCGCGGGGCGCTCCGGTCCGTGGTCCGCTTCGGTTGCGCATAATGGGTTAAATAGAGCGGACAAAGTCGGGTGCCCCCGCTGACATCTGTCTGACAAACAGCTAGAGTCGGACGGACGCGCTGCGCGAAGGCGGACGAGCGGGAGGGTCATCGATGCATCTCAAGCGCCTCAAGGTCCGGAACTTCAAGTCGTTCGCCGGGTCGACCGAGATCCCGTTCATCCAGGGGTTCACCGGAGTCGCCGGTCCCAACGGAATGGGTAAGTCGAACATCTCGGATGCCATCCTGTTCGTGCTCGGGCCCCCGAGCTCGAAGGCGCTCAGGGCGGACCGACTGACGCACCTGTTCTTCAACGGGGGGGCGTCGAAGAAGGCGGCGACAGAATGCGAGGTCGGCCTCCAGTTCGATAACTCCGACCGGACGCTGCCGGTCGATTCGGACGAGGTCGAGCTCACACGATACGTGAAGCTCGCCCCGAACGACGCGAACGGCTACTACTCGTACTTCTACGTCAACGGCCGGCGGAGCACCCAGACCGAGTTCGACGGGATCCTCGCCCACGCCCGACTCTCGGGGGACGGTTACAACCTCGTCCAGCAGGGGGACGTCAACCGCATCGTCGGGATGGGTCCCGTGCCGCGGCGAGGCCTGGTCGAGCGGCTCGCGGGGATCGCCCAGTACGACGAGGAGCTCGGTCGGGCGGAGGCGAAGCGGACCGAGCTCGGGCAGAACCTCGACCGGATCCAGACGCTGCTCACCGAGATCCGCAGCCGCCTCGCCGCGCTCGAGTCCCAGCGTCTGCAGGCGATCCGGTTCAAGGACCTCCAGGACCAGAAGCACCGGGCCGAAGCCCAGCTCGCCCGGGCCGGCCACCTGCTCGCTCGGCAGGAGGTCGAGACGTGCCGCCGTCAGCTGGAGGGGCTCCGAACGGAGCTCGAGACGCTGCGCGCTTCCGCGACCCAGCTCGAGGCCGAGGGGCAGGAGCTTCAGGCGTCGATCGACGCGATCGAGCAGGAGATCGCCCGTCGAGGCGGACCCGAGGCGGCGAAGTTCAAGGAGGAGCTCGACGCGAAGCGCATCGCGGTCGCCCGCCTCGAGGAGAATCTCCGTCAGACCGACGAGGAGCTCGAGCGCGTTCGGGGGGAGGCGGACGCCCTCGCGGAGGAGATCGTCCACTCCACGAAGGAATCGACCAAGCTCCGCAAAGAGGCGGAGGTCGCGGCGAAGCGGCTCGCTTCCATCGAAGCGGACGCCGAGGCCCGCTCGAAGGAGCTCGCCGACGCGACGGGGGAGGCCGACCCGACCCACGGGAAGCTCCGCGGGACACGGCGGGAGATCCTCGAGGTCCAGCAGCGGCTCGAAACGATCCAGAAATCATGGCAATCGTCCGTCCAGAGCCTGGAGGAGGCGAAGGCCGCCGTCGGCGCCGCCGAGCGGGAGCTCGCCCTCGCCGAGGACGAGCGGAAGAACCGGGAGCTCGAGCTCAAGGACGTCCAGATTCAGGCCGGTCCACCGGGGAAGAGCGCGAACGCCGACGAGCGGTCCACCTCCGAGCTACAGAAACAGTTCTTCCAGGCGAAGAAACGCGAGCAGCAGCTCACGGAGAGCGTCGACCGTCTCGCCCGGGAGGTGCTCGAGCTCAACCGCCGGTACATGGCCCTCGACGCCCGACTCAAGGCACGAACGGACTCGGGGCGCTCGGGGCCGCTCGCCGCCGTCGACTTCCTCCTCTCTCAGCGGAACCTAGGAAAGGTCCCCGGGATCCGCGGCACCGTCGAGGAGCTCTCGCGCTTCGACGCGAAGCACCAGGTAGCGCTCCAAGTCTCCGCAGGAAGCCGGTTCCAGGCGCTCATCGTCGAGACCGACCAGGTCGCCGAGGAGTGCATCCGGCTCCTACGCAACGAGAAGCGCGGACGCGCGACGTTCCTCCCGCTCACCAAGATGCTCCCGGGCCGCCCTCGCGGCCGAGCGCTCGTCGCCGCGAAATCGGACGGTTCGCTCGGGTTCGCTCTCGACCTCGTCAAGTACGACGACGACCTTCAGCCGGCGTTCTGGTACGTCTTCGGCGAGACGGTCGTCATGGAAGACCTCGGCCGCGCCCGATCCGCGATGGGAGGAGTGCGGCTCGTCACCCTCCAGGGCGACCTCATCGAGGCGACCGGGGCGATCACGGGAGGGTTCCTCGAGACCGGGGACCGCGCCCGCGGCGCCGACTCCGCCGTCGAGCTGAAGCGGCTCGGGGACGAGCTCCGCGAGCGCAGCGCCGCCGAGACGGACGCGCGGGCCGAGCTCGGTCGCCTCGCGATCGAGGTCCGCGAGCTCGGCGAAGAGCTGGCGAAGCGCGGGGCGCGCAGCGAGGCGGACCGGGAGTCGCGCAAGTTGCTCGACCGCGAGGTCGAGCAGGCCCGCGAGCGGTTCGAGCAGGCCGGCAAGCGCCTCCATGCCGCTGAGGCGGTACGGAAGGCCGCCGAGGCACAGCTGGCGAAGGCCCAAGGGGACTCCGACCGGTCGGCGCAGGAGATCGGCTCGGCGAAGGAGGCGCTCTCGCAGCTCCAGGAGCAGTACCTCGAGAGCCTCCCGGGCGCCGTCTCGAAGCGGCTCAAGTCGCTCCACGAAGCCGCTGAACAGCTCGGGAACGCACGGGTGGAAGCGGCCCGCGCGGCTGAGGCGACCCGGGCCGCCGCCGACCAGGCGGAGCTCGCCGCGACGCACGCGAAGACGTCGGCGGACGAGAACCAACAGAAGGTCACGGAGTTCCAGGCCCGGCACGACGCCCTCGCGAAGGAGCGGGAGGAGGCCCGGAGCGCGCTCGAGGCCCTCAAGGAGGTCGAGTCGAAGCAGCTCGAGGCGGTCCAGGGGCAGGCGCGGAAGAAGGCGCAGCTCGAGCAGGGGCGTCTCAAGTCGGTCGACAAGCTCGCCCGGGCGCAGGAGTCGCTCCGCTCGAAGCTCCAGATCGAACAGCAGGAGGCGGTCCGGCTCGCGACCGCCGAGCAGCACCTCGCCGAGGTCGAGGCGGCCCTCCGCGACCTCCCCGAACCGACGGCGGACGAGAAGCCCGCGAGCGTGGACGAGCTCAAACGCTCGATCCAGGGGACGACCGCCGAGATCGAGGCGATGGGGTCGGTGAACCTGATGGCGATCGAGGAGTACGACTCCGAAAAGCACCGCCTCGATGAGTTCGAGGGCGAGGTCCAGCGGCTGACGAACGAGCGGACGGAGCTCGAGGGGCTCGTCCACGAGATCGAGGAGCGCAAGCGGGTCAAGATCTCCGAGGTCGTGGTCGCGGTCGACCGCGCCTACCGGGAGATCTACGCGGAGCTCTCGGGCGGCGGGGAGGGCGAGATCGCGCTCGAGAGCGCGGACGATCCGCTCGCCGGCGGGCTCCTGATCAAGGCGCGCCCGGTCGGGAAGACCGTCACGCGCCTCGAACAGCTCAGCGGCGGCGAGAAGTCGCTCGCGAGCCTCGCCTTCATCTTCGCGCTCCAGCGCTACGACCCGAGCCCGCTCTACGTCTTCGACGAGGTCGACATGTCGCTCGACGGCGTCAACGCGGAGAACGTCGGGCGGATGCTCCGTCGGAACGCCGAGCACGCCCAGTTCGTCGTGATCTCGCTGCGCAAGGTCACGCTGAAGTTCGCGCACCGGCTGTTCGGCGTGACGATGCACGGGGACGGCTGCTCCCGTGTCGTCGGCCTGAAGCTCGACGAGATCGTGGACGTCGATGAGCGCGACCGCGCGCCCGAGCCGCCCCCGGTCGCCCTCGCCCCGGAGGCGGCATGACGATCAGCCTGGAGGAGGCGGAGCAGCTCCGGTCCGCGACGTCGCCGGTCCCGCGCGAGGCCGCGCAGCGCGTGCTCGACTACCTCGTCTTCCACCGCTCCCTGATCGGTGAGGACGAAGGGAAGGGGCCGCTCCTCGAGCGGTATCTCTCGCTTGTCCGCGGCCTCAAGGACGGGGTCCACATCGTCATCCCGGACCCGTTCGCGAAGGCGACCGCCCTCCTCTTCGAGCTCGTGATGGAGGAGGAGTTCGACCCGTGGGAGATCGACCTCGTCCGGTTCACCCAGGTGTTCCTCGACCGCCTCCGCTCCGACGGTTCGGTCGACTTCGCCGTCGCGGGCCGCCTCGTCTACATGGCGTGGTCGATCTTGACGCTCCAGTCGCGTGCCATCCTCGCCCATCGAGAACATCCCCCCGAGGAGGCGCCGGTGAGCGATGCGGGGCTCGACGACGGCTACCTGGGCGACCTCGCGACGCCCGAGGCCCTCGACGTGACGACCCAGGTGCTCGACAGCGTTGGCCCGTCGCCGCTCATCGAGATGGTCCGGCACCCCGAGACGCGTCCCGTGACGCTCCTCGAGCTCGTCCAGGCGTTCGGCCAGGCCGAGCGCGACGCCCGCCAGTCGCTGCGCGTCGAGGAGCTGCGCGAACGGCTCCGGGAGGAGCAGCGGGCCCCCCCCGAGGTGCTCGTCCACGGCGACGTCCCCCAGGAGGACCTCGCGGATGCGTGGGACGCGGTCCGAGGCCACGCGATCGGCGCCCCGTTCGAGTTCACGGCGCTGTGGCGGAGCGCCCACGGCCGCGACCGGCTGGTCGCGCTGTTCCTCGCCGTCCTCTTCCTCGCCCGCGAGCGCGTCCTCGACCTCGAGCAGAAGGCGATCGGCGAGAGCCCCCTGCTCGTGACACGCCAAGCGGATGAGCGCCCGGCGCCTGTCCCGGGAGGCTGACCCCGATGCCGTCCAAGGTCGACGAGCTGGTGCTCCAGGTCGAGGCGCTCCTGTTCGCGAGCGGTCGGCCGCTCTCGGTCCGGGAGCTCGCGGACGCGCTGCATCTCGCCGACCACCGACCGGTCCAGAGTGCCCTGCGCCACCTCGCCACGACGTACGAGGGTCGCCAGACCGCCCTCGAGGTGCGCCACGTCGGGGACAAGTACGCCCTCCAGGTGCGCGAAGGGTTCGTTCCCGTGGCGCGCGCCGTCACACCGATCGACATGGCGCCGCGGACGCTGAAGGCGCTCACGCTCATCGCCTACCACCAGCCGATGCTCCAGAGCGTGCTCGCCCGGATGCTCGGCGACATCGCCTACGACGAGGTGGGCCGACTGCGGTCGCTCGGCCTCGTCCGCGCCGAGCCGCACGGTGCCACGCTCGAGCTCACGACGACCCGGCTGTTCGCCGAGCAGTTCGGGATCCCCACGACCGACCCCGAGGAGATACGGAAGTTCCTCGAGCAGAAGCTCGGGGTGAGCCCGACGACCGGCCCCACCGAGGGTGCGACACTGGAGCCTCCGGCGGCGGTCGACGGGGAGCCCGGCGAAACCGCCGGTCCGGATGGCGAACCGGTCGCCGAGTCGTCCGACGGGACCGGGGAGAGCGGCTAGAGCCGACCGCAGGCCGGGCACGGAACGGGGTCCGCGGGCCGCAACCGGCCGCAGTACGGGCAGTCGAACATCCAGGTCCCCGGGGGGACCGCTCCGGGGGGCGGAGGGGGAAGGGTCGAGGTGTAACCGCTCGCCCCCGGGGGCACGGGACGGACCGCGCCGGCATCCTTCGGGGAGCGGACGACGAGCAGTACCACGATCGCCGCGACGAGGACGGCGGCCCCCAGAACGATCGGGGGCAGGAGGCCCCCGCTCTGAGTGAACGGAAGCGGCGGACGGGGCGGAAGCACCGGCGTCGGTCCGGTGTAGGTGTAGTTCCGGATCGCCGGATTCGCGTCCGCCGCGAGGAACGCCGGCATCGTGGGCGTCCCCCAGCCGGTCAGCGCATCCCAGCCGGCCCCCGCGGAGAACACCCAGTTCGACCCCGAGGTCACGGCGGTGAACGGCGTGCCGTTCGCGCTCGAGGCCGCGAAGTAGCCCGCCATCCGATACAGTTCCGGATCGACGAAACCGAACGGATGTCCCGCCACGGCGGCGGCCGCGGCGAGCATTCCCGCATAGGTCGGCGCCCCGACGCTCGTCCCCTCGAGGACGTCGAAGTACACTCCCGAGGTATCACGCGCGACGTAGGCGATCGTCGCGTTCGCCGGCAGGGCGAGATCCGGTTCGGCGCGGCCGAGCGCGTTGGCGCCTTGGGCGGTCGCCGCATCGACGATGCGGGGCTGCGCGGCCGAGTGGAACTGCCACCACGGCTCGTGGATCGCGACACTCACGCCGCCCTCCGTCCCCGAGATCGCCCCCAGGCCGCCGCGCGTGTCGTACCACGCGACCTGGGAGGCGATGCCGGTCATGTTGGAGTCAAACCCTTCGGTGAGGTTCGTCCCGTCGAAGACGCCGTAGCCGGCACCGGCGGCCGAGACGGTGACCCCCCCGACGGCGAGCGTCCCCGAGGTGTTGAACGCCGCCGTGGCCGGCCACGAGGGCCACGCTCCCTGGTTGCGTCCGCTCAGGAAGTTCGGCGCGTTCCCCTGGTCTCCGCTCGCCGCGACGACCGTGACGCCCAGCGCGGCCGCATGGAGGAGCTGCGTGTCCCAGAGCGAATCGTTGAGGTCGGTGAGCCCGAAGGAGCAGCTCACGGCGGCGAGGTGGCGCGGCGAATAGTTGTGGTCGAGCGCAGCGCTAAGAGTAAGGGCAAAGTCGTCAGCGATCGCCCCAGAGGGCGCGGCCGAGGAGGTCGCGTAGAGGCTGGAGGCGAAGTAGAAGTTCACGACCTGAGCGCCCGGCGCCTCGCTGCCGGCCATCTCGAGGTCGAGCGAGTTCTCTTCCTCGGTGAGCGTCGTGTCGTTGAGCCCCTGGTAGAAACCGGGAAGCGGCGGGGTGCGGCCCGCCACCGTGACCGGCACTCCGGTCACGTTCGGGTGCGGCCAGGTGGACGGGAAGGTGTCGTTGAAGTACGACTCGACGGCGACGGGGTCGAACGGCGGGAGGTCCTGCTTCGTGGAGTCGTTGTATCCGCTCATGAGGAGGGTCGCGACCGCCTCGTTCGCCGCGAAGGTGGCGTTCGGGACCGAGCCCGACCCGGGGAACAGCTTCGAGGTCCCGTACAGCTGGGCGAAATCCGAGCCGAGGAACCACTGCTCGCCGTTCGTCGACGAGTCCGACACGAAGCGGTCGACGGGCACGACGACCCGCACCGGGTGGGGCAGGAGTCGGCTCGCCTGAAGTCCGAGGTCCCCGGCCCTCACCCCCGACATGCCTCCGATTCCGAAGACGACGGAGGCGATCGGCAGGGGCACGGAGGGTGCGCGGACGGCGAAGTATGTGGGCGACGCCCCAGAAGCGCCGGGAACGACGAACGAGGTATGCAATGCGGCGGAGAGCTGGGACGCGGGCGCAACCACGGTGAGACCGGACCGGTCGACCGCCACGGTCACATTCCGGATCCCGAAGCCGGCCAGGTAATTCTCGACGAGGGCGACCGTCGCGTGGGACGGAGCGTACCGTGCCAGATACTCGGGCTCGGTCAGGTACTGGCGGAACGCGGGGTCTTTCGGAGAGATCAGCGCCGCATCGTACCGCTCGAGCGACGTGAGGTTGGCCGGTCGGAGTGCGACGACGACGGACAGGGTTTGAGCGGCCGGGAGGGGACGGCTTCCGATGGCGGCCGAGGTCGGTCTCGCCCAGTCGCTGGCGACCGTCGCGAGGGAATCGGACGCCGAGTGAAGCCATGGCCCGGAGTGGATCCCGGCGAGGGGGACGGCGACGATCACCGCCGCGAGCAGGAGGGCCGGCGCGCCGGGCGTCCGCACGGTGCGATCAGCCTCGCACCCGAGATAAGCGCGCCTCGAACGCCGGTACCGCGCGAATTCTATATCGCGGCACGGGCTCCCCGTGGCCCGAGCGAATGGTGACGCGGCCCTCGGACTGCATCTTCTGCGCCATCATCGAACGTCGCGCTCCGGCGCACTTCGTCTACGAGGATGAGGAGGCGGTCGCGTTCCTCGACATCTTCCCGTTCACCCGAGGACATCTCCTCGTCGTCCCGAAGCGGCACGTCGATCGCCTGACCGAGCTCGCCGACGGGGAGCACGGCCGGCTCCTCTCGGCGGTCGCGAACGTCTGCCGGAAGGTCGAGCGCCTGAGCCGCGACTACAATGTCGCCCTCAACCAGGGGCGGCTCGCCGGCCAGATTGTCTTCCACCTCCATTTCCACGTCATCCCGAGGTACGACGGGATGAACCCGTTCGACGCGGGGCGCCGACCGAAGCTGGACGACCTCGAAGCGACCGAGCTCGTCCGGCTGCTCGGTGCTCCCTAGGGCCATGGTCGCGCCACGCGTTCCGGCGGTCGCGGGGCAGTTCTACGCCGCGGACGGGGCAGCGCTCGCCCGACAGGTCGAGTCGTGCTTCCTCGACGAACGGGGCCCCGGAGCCCTGCCGGAGCGTCATCGGACCTCGGGCCGCCGGATCCGTGCGGCGGTCGTACCCCACGCCGGCTACCCGTACTCCGGTCCGATCGCCGCGCACGTCTACGACGCCGTCGCGGGGGAACGGGCCCCCGCGTCGGTGCTGATCCTGGGCGTGAACCATGCCGGCATCGGCGCCGCGGCCGCGCTCTCCGACCGGGATTGGACGACGCCGCTCGGGCCCGTCCCGGTCGACCACGAGCTCGTCCGCTCCCTGACGGGCGGCCCCATCGAGGTCGACGAGGAAGCGCACCTCCCCGAGCATTCGATCGAGGTGCAGCTCCCGTTTCTTCAGTATGTGCTCCCGAAGCCGCGCTTCGCCGCCCTCATGATCCGGTACGGCCCGCTTCGGTTCCTCCGAGAGGTGGGGGCCGCGGTTCGCCAGGCTACGCAGGGGACGGACGTGCTCCTGCTCGCCTCGACCGACTTCTCGCACTACGTTCCCCCGGAACGCGCCGATGAGCTCGACCACCTCGCGATCGATGCGATCGTCGCGCGCGACGCCCAGCGCCTCTACGACGTCGTCGCCGAGCGGGACATCTCGATGTGCGGGATCGCCCCGACCACCGCGCTGCTTGCGGCGCTCGAGGGGGAGCCGCTCACCGGCCGGCTCCTTCGCTGGGGCCATTCCGGGGAAGCGCAGACGATGTCGACCGTGGTCGGCTACGCGGGGCTGCTCCTGGAACGGGACGCGGCCGCCTGAACGCCCCCCGACCGCCCGCGCAGCCGCCCAGCGCTCTCGAACGGGGCCGGTCAACCTGCGATGCGATGGAGTACGTAGGGTAGCAGGCCGCCGCTCGTGTAGTACTCGAGCTCGATCGGCGAATCGATCCGCGAGCGCAGCGGAAACTCGATCGGTACGGCCCCCTCCCGCGTCGCAACCCCTACCATCCGGACCCGCGGACCGAACGATTGCCCCGGCGTCAACGAGATACGAATCGTCTCGGCCCCAGTCAGCCCGAGCCCCGCACACGTGGTCCCGGGATCGAACTGCAGGGGGAGTACGCCCATTCCGACGAGGTTGCTCCGGTGGATCCGCTCGTAGCTCTCGGCGATGACGGCACGGACGCCCAGTAGGCGCGGTCCCTTGGCCGCCCAGTCCCGCGAGCTTCCCTGCCCGTACGACTTGCCCGCGAAGACCACCAGGGGGACGCCCTCCTGCTGGTACCGCAGGCTCGCGTCGTAGATCGTGAGCGGCTCGCCGGACGGTTGATGGACCGTGTAGCCGCCCTCCCGGCCCCCGGCCATCCGGTTCTTGATCCGGATGTTCGCGAACGTCCCGCGGACCATCACTTCGTGGTTGCCTCGGCGCGCGCCGTAGGTGTTGAAGTCCGACGGCGCGACGCCGTTCGCTTCCAGGTAGCGCCCCGCGGGGCTGTCGGCGGAGATCTCTCCGGCCGGGGAGATGTGGTCGGTGGAGACGCGATCTCCGAAGACCGCGAGGATTCGCGCCCCATCCACGAACATGCTGCCGGACGGTGCCGTGGGCGGTGGGAGCTCGAAGTACGGGGGCAGACGAAGGTAGGTGGAGTGGGGGTCCCAGGAGTACTGGTGCTCTCGGTTCTCGGGTAGACGGTTCCAATGCGGGTCGCCCTCGAGGATCGTCCGGTACTTCGCGCGGTAGAGTTCGGGATCGAGCGACCCCTCGACGGCCCCGCGCACTTCCTCCGCCTTCGGCCAGATCTCGCGCAGGTAGACGGGCTGGCCCGCCCGGTCGGTCCCGATCGGGTCGTGGCTGAGGTCGATGTCGACGCGCCCGGCCAGGGCGTAGGCGACCACGAGGAGCGGCGAAGCGAGGTAGTTCGCGCGCACCTGACTGTGGATCCGCGCCTCGAAGTTCCGGTTCCCGCTCAGGACCGCGGCGACGACGAGGTCGTTCGCCTCCACGCTCTTCGCGACGTCCGGCGGGAGGGGACCGCTGTTGCCGATGCACGTGGTGCAGCCGAAGCCGACGACCGAGAACCCGAGGTCGTTGAGCGGCTCGAGCAGGTGCGCCCGCTCGAGGTACGAGGTCACGACCTTCGAGCCGGGGGCGAGCGACGTTTTCACGTAGGACGGCACCGAGAGGCCCCGCTCAAGCGCGTGGCGCGCGAGGAGACCGGCCCCGAGCATCACGTCGGGGTTCGAGGTGTTCGTGCAGCTCGTGATCGCGGCGATGACGACCGCGCCATCGCGGACCCCGTCCCCAGGATCGGGTGCGGCCGGACGGGGATGGTCCTTGCGGTACGCGTCCGCCGCACGCCGGAACGCTTTCGGGACCTCGGCGAGGGGCATGCTCTCCTCCGGGTTGCGCGGGCCCGAGACGGTCGGGACGACCGAGCCGAGGTCGAACTCGAGGAGCTCGTCGAACTCGGGGTCGGGGTCGCCCGTCTGGCGCCACCACCCTTGGGCCCGGGCGTACGCTTGGACGCGTTCGATGACCGACTCCGATCGTCCCGTCCCCCGAAGGTAGGTGGTCGTCGCGTCGTCGATCGGGAAGAGCGCCGCCGTCGCGCCGTACTCGGGGCACATGTTCGAGATCGTCGCCCGGTCCGGAACGCTCATCGCGCCGACACCCGGGCCGAAGAACTCGACGAATCGATCGACGACCCCTTTGGCGCGCAGCGCCCTCGTGAGCTCGAGCACCACGTCCGTGGCGGTCGATCCCTCCGGGAGCTTCCCGGTCAGGCGCACGCCGACCACGTTGATCGGCGGGAAGTAGGTCGGCTCGCCGAGCATGACGGACTCGGCCTCGATCCCTCCGACGCCCCAGGCAAGGATCCCGAGCCCGTTCACCATCGTGGTGTGGGAGTCGCTCCCGACCAAGGTGTCGGGGTAGGCGACCCGACCGCCGTCGCCCCCGCCGAGGGCGACGACCTGGGAGAGGTACTCGAGGTTCACCTGGTGGCAGATCCCGTTCCCCGGCGGGACGACGCTCAGACCGCGGAACGCGTTCGGGGCCCACTTGAGGAACGCGTACCGCTCCTCGTTGCGGTCGAATTCGCGCTCGAGATTGACGAGCATCGAGTTCGCGCGTCGGAAGCTGTCGACCTGGACCGAATGGTCGATGATCAGGTCGACCGGGACCGAGGGGTTGACCCGGGACGCCTCGAGCCCCCGCTCAGCCGCGGCGTTGCGCATCGCGGCGAGGTCGACCAGGATCGGGACGCCCGTGAAATCCTGGAGGAGCACCCGCACCGGCCGGAAGGGCAGCTCGACTTCCGCGGGGATCGCCGCTCCGTTCGCGAGGGCCCGCAGGGTCGCCGCGTCGACGTCCTGCGCTCCCGCGTTCCGCACGAGGTTCTCGAGGAGGATCTGCACGGTGAGCGGACGGCGGCGCAGACGTTCCGCGTCGACGCCCGCGAGCTTCGAGAGCTGGAAGAGGTGGAACGATTCGTGGGCGGTGGACAGGTCGGTGCGCACGCCGAGAGGGTCGGACGGGCCGGTCGGGTTCATGGGCGCGCGAGCCGCCTTCCTGTAATCATTCCTCGCGCTCCGTGCGAAGCCGACGCCCGGGGTTATTAGACCCTCTCAAGTCGCGCCGCGGGACCCCATGATTCTGAGCGACCGGAAGATCGGCGAGGCGATCCGGGACGGGCGGATCGTCATCCGGCCGTTCCGCCCGGAGTGCCTCGGCTCGAACTCGTACGACGTCCACCTGGGGCGGTATCTCGCGACCTACCGCGACGGGGCGTTGGACGCGCGGTCGGCGAACCCGGTCGACGAGTTCAAGATCCCGAAGCGGGGGTTCGTACTCGTCCCGGGCCAGCTCTACCTCGGCGTCACCGAGGAGTACACCGAGACGCACGGCTTCGTGCCGTTCCTCGAGGGGAAGTCGAGCGTCGGGCGCCTCGGCGTCGACATCCACTCGACCGCGGGGAAGGGCGATGTCGGGTTCTGCAACTACTGGACGCTCGAAATGTCGGTGAAGCTTCCGGTCCGAATCTACGCCGGGATGCCGATCGGGCAACTGATCTACTTCGAGGTCTCGGGCGAGGTCGACCAGACGTACAAGACGAAGGCGTCGGCGAAGTACCGGAGCGTCTCGCCGCATCCGATCCCGTCGCGGATGTACCTCAATTTCGGCCGACCGCGCAAGAAGAGCCGGTGAACCCCGGGGCGATCGTCGGCTAGTGCCGTGTCTAACGGCACTTCCGGACCTTCTACCGAGAGAGAAACCTCGAACTCTCCCACTAGACGCGGCACTAGGTCGACGGACGCGCCCGACGGACCCCGCCGGGCACGAGGTAGAACGCGGGACGGCCGGGTTGCGCCCGGTCGCGGCGATTCATCGGGTCGTGCGGAGCCCCCTCGGCCTCCGCGTAGACGGTCACGAAACTGAACCCGAACCGACGGGCGAGGTATCCTTCGGCGGCCCGAAGCACCCCCGCTTCATCACGGACGGCGCTCCGCAGGGGGTCACCCGCGCGGACCTGCGGGGCGACCCGGCCGACATACCGCGGGATCGCCCCCAGGTACGCCGCCAGATCCGGGTGGATCCTGGCGCGTTCCATCACCGCCCCGACGGGCGCGGCCTTCGGGTCCCGGGTGAGCGCCTCCCGAACCCAGCCGTCGACGGTCCGCTTCCAACCGTCCGCGACGAAGAAGATCGCTCCGTCCGGGACCTCACCCCGAGCCTCGGCCGGTCGCAGGACCCCGCGCAGGTCCTCCTCCACTTGGTCCAGGAACGCCTCCGCGGCCTCCGCTTCGGGAGCCAAGGGCAGGTCGTCCTCCTGAGGGAACGACGCGACGGCGACGAGCGACGTCCCTCGCCCTTCGGCCAGCTCTTCCGCGAGGTGGGGAGCGACCGGTCCGAGCAGACGGACCCAGACGCCGGCGAGTCGCTGGAGCCCCGGGCCCGCCTCCCCGCCCCGGGCGAGGTATCGTCGAACCAGGGTGGGGATCTCGACGGCCACGGCCTGGGCGGTGATCCGGACGTCCATCGACGCCATGGCGGCGTTCACCCGTCCGACGATCCGGCTGAGCGAGCTCAGGAGCCACGCGTCGAGCTCGGGCGTCCCTCCGGCCCCGTCGTTCTGGGCCGCGCGCGCGAGACGCTCGATCTCATCGATCCGCGCCGCAGCGGCCTCCGCGACCGCCTCGTCCCACTCGAAATCCTGGAACGGCGAGGCCGCCGTCAGATGGAAGAGCCGCAGCGCGTCCGCGCCCCACCGCTCGAGCGCCGCCTCGATCGGCGGCACGCGGCCCCCCTTGCTCGAGACCTCCTTCTTCGAGATCTTCTCCCCACTCGGACCCGTGAGCCACCAATTGACGAAGATCCCCCGCGGCTGGAGGTCGGGCGGAAGCAGGAGCGCGTGCGTGTAGATGAAGACCGGAAAGTGGACGCGCTTGTGTTCCTTGCCGCCGATGTTGACGTCGAGCGGGTACCAGTAGGTGAACTCTTTCCGGAGCTCCTCCTGGAGCGGCTTCGCGACGGACGGCTCCCCGGCCCCTTCGCCCAGGAACACGTAGTCGAAGAGGGCGTTCGTCAGGGCCGCCACGGGCAGCCGGCCGTCCGCCACGTAGCGGCGGACGACAAAGTACGCCGGATAGAACGTGGAGTCGGCGATCGGTTCGATGATCGTTCCGGGGTCGAACGGGAACGGCGTGCCGAGCCACCGGCCCCGCCGGACGCACGGACGGTCCTGGAACCAGTCGAAGACCCCCGGTAGCTCGGCGCGGTACTCCTCGGGGACGATCGTCATCCGGCCGGCGGCGTCCCGGGCGCGCGACTTCCATTCGGCGTCCGAGTAGTGGAGGAACCACTGGTCGGGGACCCTGCGGATGACGACCTCGTGGCCGTTCCGGCAGATGACCGGTCGGTCGAACTGTCGGAGCTCGAAGCTGTCGCCGGCCGCCGCGAGCTGCTTCGCGGTCGCCAGTCGGGCCTCCGCGACCGGAACCGGCCCGAGCTGAGGGACGCTCATCCGTCCATGGATGAACTCGAGCCGGTAGAGTCGCTCGGTCGCCTCGTCGAGCGCCGTTCGATCGGTCAGCTGTCCCGCTCCCGTGGCGCGGCACGCCCGATCGGCGGGGGGTCCCGTTCCTTCCTGGAGGGCGCGCTCTGAGGGGGTGAGCGGTTCGTCCGGGGGCAGTTCGACGATCTCCGGGATCGCACCGATCCGCTCGCGGCTGGCCACGTCGAGTTCCCCTACGGCGATCCAATCGGCCGGCGCGTGCCCCGGAACGGACATCACGGCCCCGGTTCCGACCGCGGGGTCGACGATCGTGCTCAGAACGATCGGGACCCGCTTCCGGATCAGCGGGACCGAGACGTCGAGCTTCGCGAGCGCCTCCGGTTCGACGGCGTCGCCGCGCGTCCCGCCGTGCTGCTCGAGAAGGCGGTCCACGGACGGGTCGGAGACGAGGAACTTCGTCCCGTCGTCCCGGACCCATTCGGCGACCGGGGTCCCCGGCGCAAGCCAGACGTTCGTCACGCCGAAGACCGTCTCGGGACGGAGCGTCGCGGCGAGGAGGGAGCGGCCGTCGTCCAGACGGAACGGGACGAGCGTGTACACGACGACCTCGGCGTCGCCCCCCCGGTCGAGGTCGGTCTCCGAGGGGTCCACGGAGACCGGACCGCACACCGGGCAGACCGAGGCGTAGTACGGTCCCTGAACGAGCGCGCCCCGGTCGTGGAGCCGGTCGAACTGCCAGCGGATGAACGCTTGGTAGTCGTCGTCGATCGTCGTGAGGTAGGCGCCCTCATCGACGAGGAATCCGAACCGTCGCGCGACCTCGAGGTACGACCGGCCCAGGAAGCGGGCCGAGGCCGCGGGCTCCTCGAGCCCCGTCCAGTCGGACTCCGGGACCCCGTGCTCGCGCAGCTGGGCCACCAGGCGCGGTTCCCGCTCCTTCACGCGCTGTGCGAAGGTGACCGCAGGCAGCCCCGAGGCGTGCGTCCCCGTCGGGAAGAACACGCGGCGACCGCGCATCCGATGGTAGCGGTGGAGCGTGTCGGCGACGGTGAGCCCGCGGACATGGCCGACGTGGAGGAACCCGCTCGACCCCGGGTACGCCATGATCGCGAAGAACTTCTCCCGGGCGTCGTCGCGAACGGCACGGGCGACCTCCGCCCGGGCCCACGCGTCCTGCCATCGGCGTTCGCGGGCGGCTTCCACGGCGCGACCGACCCGCCTCCGCGTCATATTTCTGGCGGCGGAGTCGGCGCGGGGCCCTCCGGGGTCGCCCGTCGAGCTGATTTACGCGGGGCCACCGTGCGCCGGCCGGATGCGCATCATCGAAGTGTTCCACTCGATCCAGGGGGAGGGGCCGTTCACCGGCTACCGTACCTCTTTCATCCGGACCGCGCGATGCAATCTCCGCTGCGTGTGGTGCGACACGACGTACTCCTTTGGACCGGGCCGCGAGCGGTCGATCGACTCGATCCTCCGCGAGGTGAAGCGGCATCGAACGCGCCACGTCTGCCTCACCGGCGGGGAGCCGCTCCTCCAGCGCGAATCCGTCGATCTCGTTCGCGCCCTATCGACCGATGGGTACCTCACGGTGATCGAAACGGGGGGTTCGCTCGATGTTGGACCGTACCTCGGGATCGCCAACGTGGTGCTGAGTGTCGACGTGAAGTGCCCGGGCTCGAAGATGGAACCGCTCAACCGCTGGGAGAATCTCCCGCTCCTTCGAGAGTCGGATGTGACCAAGTTCGTGATCCAGGACCGAAGGGACTACCTGTACGCCCGTCGAGTGATGCGGGAGCGGCCGAGCCGGGCGCAGCCGGTCTTCCAGCCGGTGTGGGGGTCGGACGCAGGTCGACTGGCGGACTGGGTGCTTCGGGACCGGCTTGACGGCCGCGTGCTCCTCCAGGAGCACAAGGTCCTATGGGGCGACGTCCCCGGGCGCTGAGGGTGGATGTCCCGAGCGGCCCGTTATATGGAGCACCCTGCTCCGAGCGCAGCGCCGCCGATGTCGGGGGAGGTTCCGGCGGTCCGGCCCGCGGTGATGGGTCCGGACAGCTCGTTCGCGAAGTTCCGATCGATGGTGTTCCCCCGGACCGTTCTCGCCGGCCACGGGGTGCTCGGCCAGCTCGGTAGCTGCTGCCGCCAGTTCGATTTCGCCGAGCGAGGGATGATCGTCACCGGGCCGAAGACGCTCGGCCTCGCCGGGAAGAGGTCCCAAGAGATCCTCCAGTCCGAAGGATTCGACGCCCCGACGCTCGTCGCTCAGGATTCGACCGTCGAGGAGGTCGACCGCGTGACGCGGGAGGTCGAGGCCGCGGGTGCCCGGTTCGTCGTCGCGGTCGGCGGGGGGAGCAAGATCGACCTCGCGAAGGTCGCCGCCGCTCGTCTGAAGCTGCCGTTCGTGAGCGTCCCCACGTCGGCCGCGCACGATGGGATCTCTTCCCCGCGCGCGTCGATCCGAGGCGCCGGAACGGTCACGAGCACACAGGCGGTCGTACCGATGGGCGTGATCGCCGACACGTCGATCATCGTCCAGGCGCCGTTTCGACTCCTCGCGAGCGGCTGCGCCGACGTGATGTCGAACGTGACGGCGGTCCTCGATTGGAAGCTCGCGCAGCGGCTCCGTAACGAGGAGTTCTCGAGCACGGCCGCCACGCTCGCGGAGTACTCCTCCCAGGCGATCTCGGACCACGCCGCGCTGATCAAGCCGAACCTCGAGGAGTCGGTCTGGATCGCGATCCGTCCGATGATCGTCGCCGGCATCTCGATGAGCGTCGCCGGGTCGTCCCGGCCGTGCTCGGGAAGCGAGCACCTGTTCAGCCACGCGCTCGACCGGGGGGCGCAGCATCCGGCGCTCCATGGCGAGCAGTGCGGGGTTGGTTCGATCATGATGATGTACCTGCACGGCGGCGACTGGCGGCGCCTCCGGGATTCGCTCCGGACGATCGGCGCCCCGACGAACGCCCGCGAGCTCGGGGTATCGGACGCGGAGATCGTCGACGCGCTCGTCCAGGCGCACGAGATACGGAGGGAGCGGTACACGATCCTCGGCGACAACGGGCTCACCCGCGAGGCCGCGGAGCGACTCGCGGCCGTGACGGGGGTCACCGGCTAACCATGGCGGAGATCACGCTCCTCGCGCACCAGCAGGCGCGCCCCGGCTTCGAGTTCGTCTACTTGGGCGGAGGACCGGTTTGCCGGACATGCCCGTACCGGCACGCCTGCCTCACGCTCGACCCGGGACGTCGCTACCAAGTGACCGCGGTCCGAAACGTTCGTCACCCGTGCGCGCTGCAGGAGACGGAAGCGAACGTCGTCGAGGTAGCCCCCGTCACGCGACCGCTGCTCGTCGACGCACCCAGCGCCTTCACCGGCAGCACCGTCGAGATCGGGCGGTACCCGTGCGGCCGGCTCGATTGCCCTAACTGGACGATCTGTGCCGGGCCATCGTTGCCCGCGAAGCAGCGCTACACGATCGAGCGCGTGCACGAAGCGCTCGCGGAGTGCCGCATCGGGCGGACGCTCAAGCAGGTCGACGCGCGGTAGCTGGATGCGGGGCTGTGGGGTAGCTACGGCGACGGGGTCGGACCCCGCGCCGCTCTACTGGTCCATCCTTCGAGCTTTGGGAGCTCGGGACCCCGATTCAAATTCGGGCAGCCCCACTACACCCCTGCCAAGCAGACAGGCTCGATTCCGGCCCGGCAAGGGCTCCCCGTGCCGGTTGCCGCGAGGCCCTGGTCGGCCGCCAAGGACGCCGAGAAGTGGTACCGCGCGATGGCGCGGAAGTCGCGGATCACCGCCGAGGTGAACTACCAACGCCCCCGACCGTCTTGCGGGCGGATGGCCGTTGACCCGCGGAGATTTCCGCGGCGGGCCCAGCGCCAGACGGGGACTCGAGACCTCCTAGACCGGTTCGTCGAGCACGAGACGTCGAAGAAGCGGGCTGTGTGGTACATCCATTCCTCAATCATCGTCGTGCGGTCCGGGCCGCGTACCAACGACCGCCCGCTCCGGCCCGCGGTCGATCCGGTGTAATCCAGATTGCAAACATGGCAACTGGTCCGGAAGCTAAGAGGTCCGGGAGCCGGATCTCCCGCCACCGTTGAGGTCAGGACCTAACGCGGAATCCGCCCGGGATGCGATCAGCTTCGAGCTTCCGGCTCGTGTGTCCCATCAGTAGTGGATCAGACCCACGCCGTTCAGAACGGCAAGGTTCTTCGCGCTGGTGTCGGAAACGCTTGCGGTGGCGGTACAGGCGTCCATATCTCCCGAGTAGCCATTGTTGACGACGACGGTGACCTCGAGCAACAGGACCGCAGCAATCTCGTAGGTATCGCTCGTGCCGAGGATCGCACCCCACGTGAGATTGTGCTGGAAACTGTACGTCGCCGAGGCGGAACCGGAGGTCCTGAGGATGTGGTACGCTGAATAGCTCGCACCCTTGATAGGGGTCCCTCCGTTGGTGACATTTAGGAAGACCCCCTCGACATCTACGAAAACGAATGCCGACTGCCCAATGTCGTTGCAACTAGCACCGGAAAGGTCAGTCGAGAAGTCGAAGCTAAGCGTCCACATTTCCCGCGCTGCGTACCTCCCACCCTTGCTAACGAATTTCGCCACGGTCATGCCGGCATTTTCCTTTGCGTGGGCATGGCTGCCGCCCGAGTTAGAGTTGTTACAGGAGGTGGCCGTCACCGAGGCGTGGCCGGTCACGTCGCCGCTGCTGAGGTGGAAGGTGGGGTTGGCGACATTAGTCGTCTCAGAGCAGCCCCCACCGATCGAAACCTGGTGGGTCGAGTAGGTCACCCCGCTGTAGGGAGCGGTCCAAGTTTGAGAGGTGACCGCCGCCGCGGAGGGCATATTCACAACGGCTCCGATTGCCACGGTGATTCCGGCCCATGAAAGAATGACTCGAGCCGTCCGGGTTCGAGAGGGACGCTCGCTCCGACTCACGACCCTCCCGGCGCTGAAGGTCGAATGAAACACAGAAATGGCGGAACGACCCATAAGACCCCCGACCCAAGACTCGCGCTTAAACCTGTCTACGGCAGGCAATCGATACAGCGCCCTTCGATGAGCGAGCCCCAAGTCCGGGCGGTCCTCTGTCGAAACAGCTCAAGGGTTTGGCACCCGGCTCGATGGTTGAGCCCGATACGCCCCGCTCGGACCCAGGAGCGGTCTCGAGGGAAGACTCGAACATCGCTCGGGGTGGTACCTCCCCCCGAGAGTGGTCCGGTTCGTGTCGAGCACTTCTGTCGTTTCTTCGAATCAGCCGATTCTGCCGGAACCGGATTCAACGCCCAGCCGACGGATGGCAATCCCCGCGAATCCCGAAAGGCACGCGGCAGTCGGGCAGAGACGAACCTCCGATGCCCGAGCCCTGTATCCGGCGCCGTCCCCCACTAAAGCATCTAGCGAGCGCGGCGTGCGAAAGGTGCCAGGCGGAGAAGAGAATCGCGGGGGCGAGGTCTAAGTGGCGAGAGTCGCCTGCTGGGACGGGTTAGGCTCGAGCATGATGGATCGAATCGATAGTCCAACTCGACGCGGCCGAGCATCGAGATGGGTCGCGTTCACAATCGGACCGGTACCGGCCGCCCTCATCGCAATAGTCGTGTTTTCTTCCGCCGCGCTCGGGGCGACCGTACATTCGGTGAACCACGTCGCGCCGTATGCCGGTGGGGTTTTCTCAGCATCCAACCAAGTCGCCAACGCTTGTGCTTCCAAGGACCGGTTCGGTGCCGTCCCCCATTGGAGCAACGCGACCGGATTCGGTGGCTGGGGCTCGGTTTCGTCCTCCAGATCGTGTCTTCCAGCCCTCGGCGGCTATTCGGGCGGCTTTGCTGGAACGCTGCTGTCGATCGCGATTCCGGTCCGGAGCCCAAGCGGAGCCCACAGCGTCCAGGCAAGCGTGTCGATCGTGTTTACGGCCGTGACCAGTTACCATATCGGCGGGGTGTGTCCGCCCGTGCACCTGGACGCCAACGGGAATGGCCAGGAGAATTGCGGCGTGGAAACGCAGTGGTGCTTTTCCCAATGCTTCCACGGCCCGTCCCCGTACCTGTGGGATCAAACGAACAACACATTCGTCTTTGACAATACGTACTTCCCGAGTCACAATAACTACACGTATGTCTACAACCAGACCTCGTGTTCGTCGTTCATGTGCACCTACAACAATGGAACGACAAACGTGAGGGCCGCTTCGAGCGTGAACACCGTCTTCACTTGGTATTTCAACTCGACGATGGTCAAGTCCCATCGCTACTGGGCTGTGATTCTGTTCTCCGGGTTCGCGTTCTCTGAGATCACGAATTACCCGGCGTCCACGGCAGCGGCCTCGTTCAATCTGGCCACATTCGGCGACGGCCTGAACGTCACATCCGTGAAGGTGGTCTAGAGGCTGGGGCCGACTCACAGCTCGGGGCACGGGAGGCCTTGGCGGCGCCAGTTCCCCGAGGATTCTCCCCGAACAGGTGATTGGACCACCGACGCGGGCGCCTGCGGAGCGGGGCCACCCTTGAGATTCGGATTGACCGGGGGGGGTCGATTGCGCGACGGAGCGGAGGTTGAAATTCCTGACCCCATTGGGGTTTACTCTTGCGCGCGGTCGCTGGGCGGATGACCCGCCCACCCACACCCCGACGCGTCCTCTACGGCATGACGCTCGTGGCTTTCGTCCTCGTACTGGTGCCGTGGGGCGCGCTGGGCGGGGCGGCCCACGCCGGCAAGAGCCCGCCATACCGAGGAACGGCGTGGGTGCCGAACGTCAGCGTCAATCACGGCGGCTGTGGGGTCGCCAAGCTCTCGCCGAAGCCGTCTTGGTCGGGCACGACGGGCGCTATCTCGCTCGGCGTCGCGGCCGGTGCGAACTACTGTGCGTCGACCACGGCCGCGGGGGTAACGAACTCGGCGAGCGCCACGTCCGAGGTGTACGTCGCGATACCGATCTCGTTCGCGACGAGCGGCAACCACACCCTCAAAGCGTCGTGGACGATGGTCCTCCAGGTCAATCAGAGCGTTTCGTTGAACTCCACCTGCCCCGTTGCATCGAAGAATCCGACCCTCTACCAGTACGCTTACTGCTCGGTGGACGTCTACGCCGGGCTCTACGCCTACGCGCACCTGACCGACCTCAACAACAGCTCGAGCGTCTGGCAGACGAACGCTTGGAACCCGCTCTACAACGACACTTCGTACTACGTGAATTCCGGGTGCTACGGCGGGTCGTGCAACACCTACCACAACCTGAACCACCAGTGGAGCGGGAACGGCTCCCTGTCCGGGACGACGACCTGGACCTGGATCTTCAACGCCGACGGAAGACAGGCG
Source organism: Thermoplasmata archaeon (assembly GCA_035656255.1). Taxonomy (GTDB): domain Archaea; phylum Thermoplasmatota; class Thermoplasmata; order Lutacidiplasmatales; family UBA184; genus Lutacidiplasma. Next base: position 19,354 of record DASRSV010000019.1, on the reverse strand, counting down.
GTCAACGCCTCGCACCGCTACGCCTTGATCATCGACCTCTCCGCCTCCGTCCGCATATACGAGTACGGCAACCCCATCGGGTTCTCGGGGGGTGGCGCGTCCGTCTCGATCGACATGGCGTCGCCGAGCCACGACTGGAAGCTTACCTCGCTCAGGATCGTGTGATGACGACGGGGTTCCGCGCCCGGAGGACGGGGACCGAACTCCGCCCCAACTTTCGGCGCGCCGGGCGGAACTGTGCCGCGATCGCCGGCGTGGCCCTCCTCGTCCTCATCGCGCCGTTAGCGGTCGGAGCGTCGGCTCCGACCGTGCTCCGGGCCCCCTACAAGCATACCACCGTCTCGTACGGATCCGGTTACACGTACAGCGGCTGCGCCCGCGCCTCGATCCCTCGGAGCCCCTACTGGCTCCCGACCACGGGCCTCGCGGGATTCTCCGAGCGTGCGGTGGCGAACGCATGCCCGCCGCTGCTCGGGGGCATCGGCTCGGACAGCGTCGGTTCCTACACGGCGAGTTTCGACCCGAACGTTCCGATCCACTTCACCACCAACGGCGGGCACGTCGTGACGGTGAACTGGAGCCTCACCGTCGCCGTCCGCACCGCGGCGTCGATCACGGGGACGTGCCCGCTCGCGCAACCGGTGAAGGTCGGTCAGTACAGCTACTCCGACTGTTACGCCGCGACGTTGATCGACCTGGGCGTTTTCGCGAACCTCCACGACATCACGAACGGCTCGTACGTGTACTCGACGATGAACTGGTACGGGATGTACAACTATTCGGTCCAGTACAACGACAGCAGCTGCTCCGGCGCCGCGTGCAACTACTACAACAACTCGTACGGTTCGTTCGTCAACTTCACGGGAACGATCGGCTCCGCGTGGGTGTTCAACGCCTCCGGCTACCAGTCGATCAATGCGAGCCACAAGTACGAGATCCGGATGAGCCTGAACGGCTGGGGGTACGCCGAGCTCTTCGGTTACCCCTACGGCTACTCCGCCGCCCGGCTTACCTCGTTCATCAACGCGGGAACCCTCGGAAACGGCTGGACGTTGACCTCCATCACGATCACCTGAGCCGCACGCCCTCCCCTCGCCCGGCGCTGGACCTTCGATGCCGGCGGGGCGGGGCGCGGTGGGCCGATACAGCGGGACGCGCGTCCCCGAAAGGCTCGTTATTCCGATCGGCTCGCCCGCGGCATGCCATCGCGGCCGAACCCCGAGGTCGAGGAGTATCTCGCGAGCGTCTCCCCTCGGCTTCGTCCGTCAATACGGCGCCTCCGTGCGACGATCCGGGCGGCCGCACCGGGCGCCGAGGAGGTCATCAGCTACCGCATGCCGGCCTTTCGACTCCACGGGATGCTCGTCTACTACGCCGCGTTCCGTGACCACTGCAGCTTCTTCGTCGGCAGCGGCACGGTTCGGGCGAACTTCGCGAAGGAGCTGAGGCCGTTCGCAACGGGGAAGGGGACGCTCCGGTTCTCCCCCGAGCATCCACTCCCAACAGCGCTCGTTCGCCGAATTGTGCGCGCTCGAGTCGCGGAGAACCGGGACCGGCACAGGAAACGCTCGGAACGTTCCCTGCGGCGCATCGCGCCCAGCTGAGTAAGGGCCCTCGAGCCACGACGTGAGCACACCGACGGGAGCGGGAAGATGACACCGGAGTCGTCCGAGCCGAGGATCCACTCGGCCCAAGTCTACTGCGAGGTTTGTGGGAACGCGACGGCGCACCGCGTCTTCCGACTGCGGGGGGGTTCCGGCGCCGCAATGTCGGGGACGGGACGATGCTCCGTCTGTCGAACGACCCACGCGTTCGAGATACCGGTTACCCGAACTCTCAAGGTGCGGCGCATCCACTCGGCCGGGCCGCGCACCGAGGTCACTCTCCTGGATCTTCCGCCCGACCTCGAACTGATCCGGGGCGAGCTCCTCGTCGGTCGGGAGCCCGCCGAGAGGATCCAGCGGATCGACCTCCCGGATGGTCGTTCGGCCCAGCGGGCCCGGGGTCGAGAGGCCGGGACCGTATGGACGGTTCCCGCCGCCCCCGAGGCGATCCGGGTCTCTATCGTGGAGGGTGCCTCGACCCGGTCCGCCCGGCTCCCCGTCGTTCCCGGCTCGACGCTCGCCATCGGGGCGATCGTCGCCGTCGATTCCATCCGGCTCGTCGTCGTGGGGATTCGTACCCACGGTCGAACGATGCGGCGGAGCGACCGGCCGGTTCCGGTCGAGTCGATCGATCGGCTCTACGTACGTCGGATCTCGAGCCCGCCGGCCGGGAGCAACGACTGGAGTCGGTCGCGCGAGAGCCCGAGCGCGCCCGCGAGCTCCACCTCGCGGGCGTTCCGGTCGCGTTCTTCCCCGGGGCGAAGGAGGAACCGGATCTCTCCACGCGACCGGACGGCGGCGGGGGGCGCGACCGACCAGAGCTCGCGCCCCTCGTAGTCGACCGTTCCGATCGCGAGCTCGAGCGGCAGGTCCCGGAGGATCGTCTTCGTGCCGTGAATGACGAACGCGCCCCGGGGGACGAACTCTCCGCTCGCGCCGGCCTTTGACACCTGGTCGGCGCGGACCCAGAACGCCTCGCCCGAGGCGAGGCCGGCCCGCCACGCCTTCGAGTACGCGACCCCGAACTGGGCGGCCTCGGCGAGGGTCGCCGGCCCGACCGGGCTCGTGGCGTTCAGCGGGTTCCGGACGACGACGCTCGGCGCCCCGTGGATCTCGGCGTGGACGTAGAGGTCGCGATCGTGCAGGTAGCGTCGGACCACAAGGTCGTTCGAGGCGGCGTCCCGGCCGGCGATCACGAGGACGCCCTCGGACGAGACGAACCAGCGGAACTTCTCGAACCAGAGCCGCCGCGCCCGATCCGTTTCCGCCTGGGTTCGACGTCCGCCCGTACGCGGGGGCGGGATGGGAGCTGAGCTCTCGAGCGTCCGGGTCGTGTTCGCGAGCGCCAACCGCGCGCCCTCGAGCTTCGCCCGAATCCGTTTGGACTCATCGAAGAGCTCCTTCGCGGCCTCCTTGACCGACCCCGCGCGGGGGATTTCGAGCGTCCGCCCCTCGAGCTCGACCGTGAGCGGTCCGTCCGCGGGGGTCGCTTCCGCCGCGCTCCGAAGCCGCTCTTCGGCTTCGGCAAAGTGACGGTAGAGGAGGTCGGCCGTCGCGACCAGCGTGGTCGCGTTGCTCTCGAGCTCGGCGACGGCGGTCGATTGCCGCTCGAGGAGGCGAGTGAGCTCCGACCGCCGCAGTTCGGCCGGCGATGCGACCGGAGGGGCCGTCTCCACGGCCAGCGAAGTGAAGTATCGATGCGCCGCCTCCGAGAAGGTCGGACGGACCTCCTCGACCATCCCGTCGCGAGCCCCCAGGCGCGTCGACCGGAAGGGGGTGACGTCGACGTACACGTCCTTCTCGGCGTACAGGTACCCCTTCGGGCTCTCCCCGACCTCGGCGAGCAGCTCCGCGATTGCCTTGTGGAGCGCGGACGCCGCCTTGCGGGGCTCAGTCGGAGCGGGGACGGCTCCGTCGAGATGCGCCCGCGCGAGCAGCTCCTCGGCGAGGTGGCCGCCGAACGCGAGTCGGGCCGCGAGGGTCGTTGCCCGGTCCGTGCGGGAGCCCTCGAGCTGCTGCTCGAGCTCTGCGACCGAGGCGGCGAACGGGTCGCGGCGCCGGGGCGGAGGGGCGAAGGTCGCTCCGATCCGAAGGATGCGATGGGCCCATGTCTTTGCGTGGAGAACGGCGGCCACGCGGTCGCCGCGCACGACCACGAGGTTTCCTGCACCGAATAGCTCCGCTCCCAGGACGACCGGTTCGGGGACATCCGACCGTGTCAGGCGGATCGACAGGTACCTTTCCCCCGCCGGCTCGTCCACGTCCGTGACGACCGCTCCCGAGAGGAGGCGGCGGAGCGCGAGGGCCATCCGCCCGAGCTCCTCGATCCGTTCGCCCCGGTCGGAGAGGAACGCCGCGAACCGGCCGGGAAGGATCACGAGCTCGCGGCGGCCCGAGCCGGGCACTCGGAACGACGCGGCGATCCCCCCGTTCGGGACGTCGTACGCCTTGTCGAACCGGATCCGCCCCGCGGCCCGGATCTCGCGCGCGACGGCGGCGGTATCCAAGGCGGTGAACCGGTCCTTCGGAACGAGCACGGCAGGCAACGACATCGCGCGGAGCCGCGAGCGGGTACCACGGATATGAGGATGCGCGCGTGGCCCGCGACGTGGCGCCGTCGGAGGGGTCCGACGTCGCCGTATGGCGCGACCGGGCCCAGCGGTTCGCGCGCGAATGGATCGATCCCCACGCCCCGGAGATCGATCGGGACGACCGACTTCCGGACGGCCTCCTCTCCGCGCTCGCCGCGAGCGGGCTCATGGGCATGGGCCTCCCCGACGTCTGGGGGGGGCGCCCCGCGCCGACGCGCGCGGTGGCGCTTGCGCTCGAAGCGCTCTCGGCATCGAGCGCCGCCGTCGCGACGCTCCTCTCCGTCCATCTCGCAGTCTGCGCTATCCCGATCGCTCAGCTCGGTACGGACGATCAGCGCGATCGCTTCGTCCGACCGCTGGCGGCGGGCCGCGCGCTCGGTGCCTTCGCGCTAAGTGAGCCGAGCGTCGGGAGCGACGCCGCCGGCCTCGCCTGCCGGTACTCGTCGGCCGACGGCGGCTTCGTCCTCAACGGGTCGAAGATGTTCATCACCAACGCCGCGACCGCGGGGATCATTCTGGCGTTCGCGACGCGGGACCCTTCGGCCGGCCATCGGGGGATCTCGGCGTTCGTCGTCCCCAAGGAGACGGCCGGGGTGGAGGTAGCCCAGCGGCTCGACAAGCTCGGTATCCGCGGCAGCGAGACGACCGAACTGCTCTTTCAGGACGCCCGACTTCCTTCAGAATGCCTCTTGGGCCGAGAGGGCGACGGGCTCCGGATCGCCCTCGGCGCGCTGTCGGGGGGGCGAGTGGCGATCGCCGCCTGCGCCCTGGGGGTCGCCCGCGCCGGGCTCGCCCTCGTTCGGGAGACGGTACAGGCGGAGCCGGCGGATTGGAAGCGGACCGAGCTGGCCCGCTCGTTCGTCGACTATGAGGCGGCGCGCGCCCTCGTCCTGCACGCGGCCGACCTCAAGGACTCGGGCGAGCCGTTCCTCGAGGCCGCCTCGGCCGCGAAGCTCCTCGCCTCCCAGTCGGCGGTCCGGATCGCCCATCGCGGCTTCGACATGATCGGCGCCGACGCCGGACGCTCCGACGCCCGCGCGAATCGTCTCCTCCGCGACGCCCGGGTCTTCCCCATCGTGGAGGGCACGACGGAGATCCAGGAGCTCATCCTCGGGCGCTCGCTCGCCGGGGCTTGAGCGCTGCGGGGCGTTTCACCGCCCGGCACGCTTTGAGCCCAGCGCCGTCAGGATACCCCGATGGGTCGTCACGCGGTCCGCCCTCCGCCGGCGGCCCCGCCATCCCTCGAGGTGAGCGACCTCGTGCCGGACCCGGACGTACGGGAAATCCTTCGGGCGCAAGGCATCACCCGATTCTACCCTCCGCAAGCGCAGGCGGTTCCGAGCGTCCTCGCCGGACGTTCTACCCTGCTCGCCTGCCCGACCGCGAGCGGGAAGTCGCTCGTCGCCTACCTCGCCCTCCTCTCGGCGATGCGCCGGCGGCGGACCGGCCTGTACCTCGTGCCCCTGCGCGCGCTCGCTCAGGAGAAGTACGACGAGCTCTGCGCGTTCGAACCGCTCGGGCTCCGCGTCGGCCTCTCGATGGGGGACGTCGACCTGCCGGCGTCGAAGCTCGACCGGCTCGACGTCCTCGTCGCCACGAGCGAGCGGGCCGACGGGCTCCTCCGCCGCGGCGCGGAATGGCTCGACCGGCTCGGCGTCGTGGTCGTCGACGAGGTCCACCTTCTCCGGGACTTCGAGCGGGGCCCGACGCTGGAGGTGTCGCTCACCCGACTGCGCCGGCACCATCGCGACCTTCAGGTCGTGGCCCTCTCCGCGACGGTCGGAAACTCGCGCGAGCTCGCCGACTGGCTCGGCGCGGAGCACATCGCGAGCGACTTCCGACCGGTGCCGCTGAAGCTCGGAACGTACCTCGACGGGCGCGTCCTGTTCACGGACACCGAGGTGCGGGACCTCGACCCGCCGGGCGACGGGGTGCAGCGCCTCGTGCGGTCGATCGTCGCCGAGGGCGGGCAAGCGATCGTCTTCGTCAACAGCCGGCGCGGCAGCGAGCAGGCGGCCCGCGGCGTGGCCTCCGTCGTGCGGGAGATGCTCTCGCCGGAGGAACGGACCGCCGCCCGCTCCGTCGAGGAGGAGCTGCGGCTCGTCGCGGAGGAGGAGACCGAGGGCGCCCGCCGGCTGACCGAGCTGGCACCCCAGGGCGTCGCGTTCCACAACGCCTCCCTCTCGAACCCCGAGCGGCGCGTCATCGAGCGCGCGTTCCTCGACCGACGACTGAAGGCGCTCGCAGCGACGCCGACGCTCGCCGCCGGCATCAACCTTCCCGCCCGGCGCGTGATCGTTCGGGACACGACCCGGTACGATGACCGGCTCGGGGGCCAGGCGCCGATCCCCGCGCTCGAGATCCAGCAGATGTGCGGGCGGGCAGGGCGGCCGCGGTTCGACTCCGTCGGCGAGGCGATCGTCGTTGCGCGGAGCCCCGAGGACGAGGAGCGGATCCACGACGAGGTCCTCACGGCCCGCCCGGAGGAGGTCACCTCCCGGCTCGCCGCCGAGCCGGCGCTCCGCATGCACCTGCTCGCGCTCGTCGCGAGCGGGGAGGTCGCGAACGACCGCGAGCTCACGGAGTTCTTCTCCGAGACGTTCTATGGGCGGACGCTCCCGCTCGCCGACCTCACGGGAAAGGTCGGGGGCGTCCGCAACTTCCTCGAGTCGAACGACCTGCTCGCGCGGGGCACGGAGCTTCGCGCGACCCGGTTCGGGAAGCTCACGAGCGACCTGTACCTCGACCCGCTCTCGGCGATCGTCCTTCGGCGGGCGCTCGAGCGGGCCCCGATCGGGGTCCGGCCGTTCCCGCTCCTTGCCGCCATCGCCGCGACGCCGGACATGACCCCGCTCATCACGCGCCGCGCGGAGGAGGCGGAGCTCGTGACCCGCTTCGCGGACGAGGAGCGGGAGCTGCTGGTAAAGCCGGAAGAGGAGCCGCTCCGCCAGGACCTCGAGACGTTCCTCGGCACGATCAAGACGGCCGAGGTGCTCGAGATGTGGCTCAGCGAGACGCCGCTCCTCGAGATCACCGAGCGGTTCTCGATCGGGGCGGGCGACCTCCACGCCAAGGCCGAGGACGCGGAGTGGCTCCTCTTCGCGCTCGGTCGGATCGCGGTCGCCTTCCATCCCCGCCTCGCACGTCCGGCGGATGACCTGGCGCTGCGGGTCCGCTACGGAGTCCGTGAAGAGCTGCTCGACCTGGTCCGCCTGCGCGGGATCGGCCGGGTTCGCGCGCGGCTGCTCTACTCCGCCGGCTACGGCGACCGGGAGTCGCTCCGCGAAGCGCCGCTCGAGCGGCTCACGAAGGTGCTCCGCTCAGCGGCCGTCGCCCGAATGGTCGCGGATCAGATCCGCCACCCGCGCGGGGGAGCCTCGGTCGCGGCCCCGACCGAAGGGGAGGGGACGCCTACGGGGCCGCCCGTTGCGGCTCCTTCCACGACTCGAGCGGGCCGGACGCGGCATCGCCGGCTCGATGAGTTTCCGGACGGGGCGCCGTGAGGGGGAGGGGAGCCCCGGGTTCGACGAGCTCGACGATCGACTCGGTGCCGCCGGCACCTCCCGTCCGGACCTGCCGGCGGACCACGCCTTCCGCTTCGAGGCGGACGATCCGACGCCAGAGGGTGGTCGGCGCCATGGGACGGTCGCCCTCCTCCTCGGCGTAGCGGGCCTCCCAGAAGCGCACCTCCCCGAGGCGCGCCCCGCGGTGGGCGCCCGCTCGGTTCAGGGCCCGGAGGATGCGCGGCTCGATCGGTCGGCGGTCCTCCGACGCGGGTCCGTCGAGCCGGTCTCCGATCCAGTTGCCGACCAGCGCCCGCCGCAGGAGGTCGACCGCGCGGGCCGCTCCGGTCCCTTCGGTCACCGCCCGGCCGGTCACGCGGGCAACCAGGTCGAGCGGAGCCTCTCGTCCGAGCGCCCGCCCCGCCCGATCTCGGACGATCCGTTCGATCTGGCCTGCGTCGTACGGGGGAAGGCGGACCGTCTGTTCGATCCGCAGTCCGAACGACGCCGAGCGTGACCACGTCCCGGTCGCTTCCGGGACTCCAGCGATGATGAGCCAAAGCGGCGGCAACTCCTCGCCCCCCTCGGGCAGGAACCGGGCCGGGCGCAGGAAGGCGCGAAGGAGGTCGGTGAGCTCCCCGACCCCGGGGCCGATGTCGTCGAGGACGATCACCGTCGGGGCGGCGTCCCGGCGGATCCGACGGAGGACCCCCGCGGCGACCTCGATCGCACGGAAGCCGCGGCCATGGAACCCGTCGTCCATCTGAGCGAGCAGCGCGGTCGCGACCGCGTGGGCGCTGCGGCACGCGCGAACTCGCGCGGTGAGCAGGCGGGGGGTTGGGCCCGGCGACTCCCGCCGGACGGCTTCGAGGAGCCCGCGGGCCGCGGCTCGCGCCACCACCGAGGTCCCAGAGCCCCTCGGCCCGACGACCGCGGCGGCCCACGGTCGCGGGGCGACCGGGAACGGGTCTCCCAGCCATCGACGGAGCCGTGCGAGCTCGCCGCTCCGGCCGAACGGCACCGGTGGTACGTAGTCCGGAAGGAGGACCTCGGGATGCGGAACGGATATCATCGAGCATGGGAAAACCTCGTTCTATAAGAAATCTTATTGTCGCACCGTTCGCGGCCAGTAATTCTATCCAACGGCCCGGCTCCGCCCCCGCCGTGACGTCACCGCCCCGGACGCACATCGCGCTCCGGTTCGCCCTCGAACTCCTGGGGACGGTGGCCGTCGGCATCGGTCTCGGCGCGCTCGTCTACTTCGGCGTTCACGCGCTCTGCCACAACTGCCTCGGGGCGAACACCGCCCTCTTCGTCGACCTCATCGAGGCCGCGGCGATCATCTTCGTCGGCTACCTGTTCGGCCGCGCGTTCCGGCGGGCGGTCGAGGCCGCGATGGGCGCGGTCGGCCACGTCCGGGGCATCCCGTCGGTCCATCTCCTGATCCAGGTGGTCGTCGGGGCCCTCGTCTTCCTTGCGCTGCTCACGATCTTCGGCGTCACGAACGTCTCGTCCATCCTCACCGGCAGCGCGTTCGTCGGCATCGTGCTCGGCCTCGCCGGGCAGACCGTCCTGGGGAACATCTTCGCGGGGTTCATCATCGTCCTCGCCGGACCGTTCCACCCGGGGGAGCGGATCGGGTTGATGCTGCCCGGCTATCCGGCGCTTGCGCCGACCTACGCGCACGAGCTGCTCCTCCCGCAGCTCCGGGGCGTGGTCCGCGATGTCGGTCTCTTCTACACGGTGGTCCAGCTCGACGAGGGGCGACTGACCCGGATCCCGAACGGCGTGGTCTACGCCTCGGTGGTGACGAACCTGACCGGCCCCCAAGCGCACCTGGTCCGTGTCCGGGCCACGCTGCCGCGCACGACGCCCGTGAGCCTGCTCGAGGAGGCGGTCCGCGCCTACGCTCAGGCCCACCCGACCGCGTCGGACGCGGTACCCCAGCCGCGGGTCCTCATCGTGGACCTGAGCCCGACCACGTGGGACGGCGTCGTAGAAGTCTGGACCCCGGCGGCCCGGGAGGACGTCGTTCGCGACGCAGTGCTCCGGGAAGTCGTACGCCTCGGAGGCATCGCCGCGACGCCCGCCGTCTGACGCTCCCGCCGCCCCGCGCACGGCGTTCCAGCGACCGCGTCCCCTCAACTGTTAAGGGCGGTCTCCGGTCGCGCGCCGCCGGTGGACGGTTGGCTCACCGGGTGACGCTCATCCCGGGCGACGGGATCGGGCCGGAGGTCACCGACGCCGCGAAGGTCGTCGCGGAGGCGACCGGCGTACGGATCGACTGGGAGGTCGTGGACGCCGGGGAGTCGGCGCTCCAGCGCGAAGGGACGCCGCTCCCGGACGCGGTCCTGGACTCCGTCCGGCGGAACCGCGTGGCGCTCAAGGGACCGGTGACCACTCCGATCGGCGGCGGCTTCCGCAGCGTGAACGTGGCGCTCCGCCAGCAGCTCGACCTGTTCGCCTCCGTCCGCCCGGCCCGGGCGATCGCGGGGGAGGGGACGCGGTTCCCGGAGACCGATCTCATCGTCGTCCGCGAGGCGACCGAAGGGCTCTACTCAGGGGTCGAGCGGTGGGGCGACCCCGAACACACAGAAGCGGAGACCGTCGCCGTCGTGACGCGCAAGGCGTGCCGCCGGATCGTCCAGTTCGCGTTCGACCTCGCGCGCCGCGAAGGCCGTCCGCACGTGACCGGCGTGCACAAGGCGAACATCATGAAAACGACGGGCGGGCTGTTCCAGGAGGTGTTCCGGGAGGTCGCGGCGAAGTTCGCCGACGTCGCCGCCGACGAGCGGCTCATCGACAACATGTGCCAGCAGCTCGTGCGGAAGCCGTCCGACTACGACGTCATCGTCACGACGAACCTCTTTGGCGACATCCTAAGCGACCTCTGCGCCGGACTCGCGGGCGGGCTCGGCATCGCCCCGGGCGCGGTCTACGGCGACACCTTGGCGCTCTTCGAGCCGGTCCACGGCTCCGCGCCGAAGTACGCGGGGCAGGACAAGGCGAACCCGGTCGCCGAGATCCTCTGCCTCGAGCTCCTCCTGCGGCACCTCGGCGAGAACGAGGCGGCGGAGCGGGTCTACCGCGCGGTCTGGGAGACGATCGCCGAGAAGAAGGTGGTCACCTACGACCTCGCGCTCCCGGCGTACACCTCGCGTCCCGTACCCCCGTCGACGTGCTCGGCGGTCGGAAGGGAGATCGCGCGGAAGGTCCCCCTCGTCGATCTGGCGAAACCCCGGCCGACACCCCGGACGTTCGTCAGCCCGCCGGTCGACGCCGAGTCCGCGCTCGACGCGTAGTCGAGAGCTACTCCCCGAGCACCTTCACGACGACCCGCTTGCGCCGTTGGCCGTCGAACTCGCCGTAGAAGACCTGCTCCCACGGCCCGAGGTCGAGGTCGCCCCCCGTGACGGGCAGGACGACCTGGTGGCCGAGGAGGAGGTTTTTCAGGTGGGCGTCGCCGTTCGTCTCGCCCGTCCGGTGGTGCTGGTAATCGCCGGGCGGTGCGAGGCGGTCGGCCCACGCCTCGATGTCCTGAATGAGCCCGCGCTCGTCGTCGTTGACGTAGACCGTCGCCGTGATGTGCATCGCCGAGACCAGGACGATTCCGTCGTGGACCCCTGAACCCCGGACCACCCCACGCACCCGCTCGGTGATGTTCAGGAACTCGCGCGGCTTCTTGGTCTCGAACCAGAGGTACTCCGTCGCCGACTTCATGCCGGTCCCGCGGGACCGGCGGGACTTGACGACTCCGCCCGGACGCTCGACGCGGTCCACGACCGTCGCGGCGCACCGAACCCATGGCCGCGCCCGGGAAGCGGCTCGGGCGCGCGGAACGAAAGTAACTTGGCCCGGGCCATAGAAACCTCCGATGCCGATGGCCGGTACGACGCCCCGCCCGGTACGGATCGCGCGCAAGCCGGGTCCCGATCGACCGGCCCCGGCGACGGGCGCTCCACCGGAATCCTGCCCCGACTTTCGCGCGAACTCCCTCGGGACCCAACGCGGGATCCGACTGTTCGCGCTCTTCGGGATCCTCGCGGTCGGGATCTATCTGCTCTTCACCGGGCTCGTCGCGAGCTCGAGCTCGTCCGGCCTGCGGGGCGATCCGGCGGTATACGGATCGCTCACGCTGCTCGTGGTGGTGCTGCTCGTGATCGGCTTCCTCCTCACGCTCGCTCGAGCTCCCAAGGCGGTCGCGTGGCGGGCCGAAGCGCTCGTCGTCCGGGAGCGCCTCGGACGGGTGCGGCGGTTCGCCCGGGCGGGGCTCACGACCGCGGTGGTCTACCGCTACCCCGCCGGCTGGCTCGCGACGGGCCCGACGGAGCTCGTGACGGTCGCCGACGCCCAGGGCCACCACCGGTACTATCTGGTCGGGCACGGCGCCCTCGAGCTCGACGGGCCGCCGAGCGCGTGACGGGCTCTATTCGAGCAGGTCTTCGAGCTCGCCCGCGACGAGGGTGAGGAGCTGGTCGAGGGACCGGTTCTTGAGCTCGGTGATCTGGCCCGAGTCGGTCTCGAGGCGCGCGAGGAACTCGTCACCGTCTCGGAGGAACGAGAGGGAGAGGACGTGTCGCCGGGCGTCCCCGGATCGCGGTGCCGGTGGGCCGACCTCCTCTTTCGGAGCCGCCGCCTTGGACTCCTTCGGCTTCCCCGGCTTCGCGGTGGCCGCGGGCTTCGCCTTCGCCGGCTTCGGAGCCGCCGCAGGCTTCGGCTTCAGTTTCAGCGCCGTCTTCGGCTTCGGTTTCGCGGTCGGCCGCGCTTTCGGAGCGGCCTTGCGGGGGCGCGGAGCGGCGGAGGATTTCGCCGGGCGCCGCTTCGCCACCGTGAGAACCTCGAATCGGCCCCCACTTGGCCCCCCTAATAAAATCCACGGTCATCGCATCGACCCCTCGCCGGCCCGCGCTCGCTCGCCCACCCCCGGACGGCTTCGCGGGCGCCAGAAACCTTACGCCCGGGTCGAAGTGTCCGACGGCGAGCACGATCGCGACGACCCCGCCCTCGCGCAGTCGCAGCCGGGCCGTCCTTCCCTTCCTCGTCGCCGCGGCGCTGTTGGTCGCCTTCCTCGCTCTTGAGCCGCTCCTCTCGTTCTCCGTCTTCGGCTCGGACACGGGAGAGTACTACCGGCTCACCGCGTCGCTCGTGAACTCGGGGGGGATCCCTCGGGGAAGCGCGTACCCCGGTTGGGGATTCTCCTACCCCGACTTCCCCGGGATCTTCCTCCTCGCCGCGTCCGGGGTCGGTGCACTCGGGATCGACCCGCTCGCGGCGCTCGAGTACATCGTCCCCCTCGTGGGGGTGCTGTCGATCCTGCCGCTGTTCCTGCTCTTCCGGCGAATGGTCGGGCACGACGGCGTCGCCGTCCTCGGCGCGGCGCTCGCGACGATCGCCATGCCGCGGATGTTCACGATCGCGCACCCGGCGCCCCTGGCGCTCGGGGATTTCCTCGTCGTCGCGGGGTTGTGGATGTTCGTCGAGGGCCGTCGGGACCTCCGGTGGTACTTCCCGCTCGGTCTTGCGGGTGGCGCCCTGATCGTGACGCATCACCTTTCGAGCTACTTCCTCCTCGTGAGCGCCCTCGGTGCGCTCGTCCTCTTCGAGATGGGGCGACCTGCCGCCTGGAGTCGTCGATTTCCGCTCCGTGAATTCGTGTTCCTCGCCGGGTTCACCGCCGTCCTCCTCGCCTATTGGCTCGCCTACACCCGGTCGTTCGGGACGCTCCTCACTCAGGGCATTCCGGGTGTCCACTCGGAGGGTACGGTTCCAGTCGTCCTGGCCGGACTGCTCGCGTTGGTCTTCCTGGCGGCCGCCCTCCTCGTCCGATGGCGGCGGCGGTCCGCCCGCCATCCCGCTCGGTGGGCGCGCTTCCCGACCGACCGCAGCATCGTCCGCGACGCGGCGATCCTGCTCGGGCTCACGTTCGGCGGGATCGCGGTCGTTCTCCTGGTTCCGCTTCCGGGGACGACGCAGACCACGAGCGCGGCCGCGGTCGCGTTCTTCGCTCCGTTGCTCGCGACCATCGCGTTTTCGACGGGCAGCCGGCGGCTCGTGACGTTCGAGCGTCTCGGGCCGCTCGGGATCGCGTGGATCGGAGCCCTCGGCCTCTCCGCCGTGTTCGCGATCGGTACCGCGAACCCGGTCCTGATCCCCTCCCGGCACGTGGAGTACCTCGTCATCCCGGCGATGTTCCTCGTGGCGATCGGCCTCGCGCGCCTGCTCGCGCGCTGGTCGGACCGGCCCGGTCGCTCAGCGTGGGTCGCCGGAGGGACCGCCATCCTGGTCGTCGTGGCCGCGAACGCGGCCATCGTCTACCCGCCTCCGGCGGAGTTCGGGGGATTCCAAGAAGGGCTCTCGATGCAGGACGCCGGCCTGTGGCTCTGGGTAGGAGTTGGCATCCCTCCCACCGCGGTCGTCGCCTCCGACCACCGGCTGAGCTCGATGGTGTTCGGGTTCGACGGCAACCGGGCGACGTGGGACTCGACCCCGGCGCTGTTCGTCGGTTCGAACGCCTCGAGAGCGTCGGCCGATCTCCAGGGCAGCTTCGCGCCGCATCCGTCCGCGGCGGGGCGGCTCTTGCCCGTCTGGTCCGTCGCGGTGGACGCGACGATGTACCAAGGGGTCGCCCTAGACCCCAGCGCTCCGGCGTTGCCGCTCTCGCACGCCGCGATCGGCTGGTTCGACCGACCGCCGTTCGTCCCGCTGTACGAGAACGGACCGCAGGCGGTCTACTGGCTCGAAGGGTCGACGATCCCCGGATAGTCGCGAATCGCTCCGTCCCGACCCCACAGCGCGATTGGCGACGCGCCCGCCGCGGCGAGTTCTCCGAGGAGACGACGCGCCCACGCGAGCTTGCGCCGCTTCACCGCGACCGGCCCCGACGCGCGCGGATCGAGTTCGTCAAACGCGAACCCCCACAGGAGAATCCGTCGGGCCCCACACGCCTCGGCGAGGTACGCGGCCCGATCCCCATCCGTGAATCCGCCGACGTTGAGGAGCGCCGGCCGGGGAGGTCCGGCCCACGACCCCGCCACCTCTCCGCCGAACTCAGGAACCCAACGTTCGAGAGCCGTCCGGTTGTCCCCGTGGGCGTGGATGACGGCCAGCGCGCCCCGCATGTTGGCGTTCACCTCCGCCGGAACGGGGCCGTCGAGGTCGGTAACGATCACATCCGGGACCAAACCCGCTTCGACGCACGGGACGGTCGCGCCGTCGGCCGCCAGGAGGGAGGGGCTCGGGTGTTCCTTCGCAAGCCTCCAGACGGGCGGGGCGCCGAAGCCTCGTGCCCCCCCCACGACGATCGCGGTGCGCCCCCCGATCCGGCCCCGGGCGCGGCCGAGCCCGTTGCGGCGTGACCGCTCATCGAGGAGTTGATCGAGTAGATCCGCGGCCTCGAGCTCGCGTTCGAACGGGTATCCGAACTCCCGCCCGATCTCCTCGTAGCGCGGGGCCCATTGCGAGTACTCCATCGGGGTCGCCGGGGAGCTCGACGGGAGCGGAAAACCGACGCGGGGGCCGGCGGGCGGATTTCTGACGGAGAGACACCGAGTGCGGGACTACCACTATATAGAGCCCCCCATGCTCTCTCGACTCCGAGGAAACCTACCGATGCGCCCGCTCGCTCAGGAGATTCTCGCCCACCTGCCGGCTGAAGGAAAGCGAGCCGCCGAGACGCCGCCCCCGCCGGCCGGGGACGACGCCGAGCTCGAAGCGGTCCTCGCCTCGCTCAAGACGAACATCAAGGTCGTCGGCTGCGGCGGCGGCGGGTGCAACACGATCAACCGCCTCGCGGAGGAGGGGCTCTCGGGCGCCGAAATGCTCGCCTGCAACACCGACGCCCAGCACCTCCTCGCGATCCACGCCCCGAAGAAAATCCTCCTCGGTCGGCGGCTGACGCGCGGGCTCGGTGCCGGTGCGCTCCCCCAGGTCGGAGAGCAGGCGGCGAAGGAGGCCGAGGACGAGCTCAAGAAGACGCTCCAGAACTCCGACATGGTGTTCATCACGCTCGGGCTCGGGGGCGGGACCGGAACGGGCTCCGCGCCCGTCGTAGCGCAGGCGGCGAAGGACGTCAACGGCGGCAACACGCTCACGATCGCGGTCTGTACCCTTCCGTTCACGAGCGAGGGGCTCGTCCGCAGCGAGAACGCGATGTGGGGCCTCGAGCGGCTCCGTCAGTCGATCGACACGGTCATCACGATTCCGAACGACCGGCTGCTCGAGCTCGTCCCGCGCCTCCCGATCCAGACCGCGTTCAAGGTCGCCGACAGCGTACTCGCCCGCGCGATCCGCGGGATCACCGAGATCATCACGCGGCCCGGTCTCGTCAACCTCGACTTCAACGACCTACGCACGATCATGAAGGGGGGCGGCGTCGCCCTGATCGGCATCGGGGAGTCCGAGAGCGAGAACCGCGCGGAGGACGCGGTTCTGGAGGCGATCAACTCGCCCCTCCTCAAGGTCGACATCGGCGGGGCGACCGGCGCTCTCATCAACGTCACCGGCGGACCCGACATGACCGTGAGCGAGGCGCAGAAGGCGGCCGAGGTCGTCCAGAAGTCGATCAGCCCGACGGCGCGGATCATCTGGGGCGCCGCGGTCGACCCGACGATGCAAAGCACGATCCGGGTGATGCTCGTGGTCACCGGAGTTAAATCCCCACAGATTTTCGGCGGCCAGATCGGCGCGCCCCCGGCCCGCAAGGCGGGCTCGGAGCTCGACGTCGTCCACTAGGTACGAAATGGCGTTCCTCGACCGCGCGCGCGAGCTCCAGGACCACTTCGACGGGAGGCTTCGCAGCGTCGGGCACGGCAAGTACGGCCGCATCCTCCGGATGGCCCGGAAGCCGGCCGTCGACGAGTACGTGAAGGTGCTCGAGGTGACGTGGCTCGGCGCGGTCGTGATCGGCGCCGTCGGATTCCTCATCTACATCTTCTTCTCGCAGGCGGGTCCCTGGCTCTGGACGAACATCTTCTCGGGATTGTAGGTCCGCCCCCGGGGTCGCGCGTGCAGGGCAACTCGGACGAGGAGGAGGGCATCGGCCTCCTCTCCGGCGAGGAGGTCGCCGAGCGGACGGCCGCCCCCGTCGCCGCGGCCGCGCCCGCGGTCGTCAAGCCCGAGGCGCCCGCGCCCGCTCCTCCGAAACCCGAGGTCCCCTCCCCCCTCTCCCTCCGACCCGCCGACGATACCGTTCGCGATGTTACCGCCGGGACGGTCACGACGCTGTCCGCGGTTCTCACGAGCACCCATGCGACGTCGGGCTCGGCGAGCCTCCACGTCGAGGTCGCCTACACCTCGAGGTACCCGGGGGAAGGGGCGGAATGGCCGGTCGAGTGGATGCCGCCCGGGAAGCGGTCGTTCACCGAGGTCGTCGCCGGGCGGGCGAAGGTCGAGGTCTCCCTCCAGCCGAACGTCCCCGTCCCCCTCGCCTTCGAGATCACCGCCCCCGTCGGCGTCCGCTACGGCGACCGGGTCGAGGTCCGGCTTGCCGCAGAGTGGGAGGGGGGCGGGAAACCGGCGAAGCTCACGCTCGCCTGCGTCGCACGCCAGGCCGTGCTTGCGATCAAGACGGCCCGCAGCTACGAGCGCGAGGTCGCCGACACCCTGCTCGCGCGGGCCGACGAGAAGCCCGACGTCGTCTTCGCGCTCCTCGTTCCCGCCGCGCTGCGGGGCTACGTGTTCGCCGAAGGGATGAGCTTCGAGGGCGTCCGTGAGATGCTCAAGGGGATCCGCAAGGCGCGCGGCCTCGTCGCCGGCGAGACGACCTTGAAGGAGGTCGAGCCGCTCCTCGTCCCGAAGATCACGGTCGAAGGGTTCATCGAGGGCGCGATCGTCGAGCTCATCAGCGGGCCGTTCAAGGGCGAGAAGGCGCGCGTGAAGAAGATCGACCAGGCGAAGGAGGAGATCACGGTGGAGCTCATCGAGGCGGTCGTCCCGATCCCGGTCACGGTCCGTGGCGACCACGTCCGGATGCTGGAGCGCGGGGGTGGGAAGCCTGGCGGATGAGGTGAGCGTGCTCGTCGAGGGCGGGAAGGCCGCGGCCGGCGCCGCGCTCGGCGCGGCGCTAGGCCCGCTCGGCGTGAACGTCGGTCAGGTCGTCCAGCAGATCAACGAACAGACGAAGGGGTTCGCGGGGATGCGCGTCCCCGTCATCGTCCGCGTCGACC
Source organism: Thermoplasmata archaeon (assembly GCA_035656255.1). Classification (GTDB taxonomy): domain Archaea; phylum Thermoplasmatota; class Thermoplasmata; order Lutacidiplasmatales; family UBA184; genus Lutacidiplasma. Next base: position 1,493 of record DASRSV010000019.1, on the reverse strand, counting down.
CCGCGACCCGGTCGTTCACGTTGAAGGTCGGCCGGCCTCCGGTCGCCGCCCTCTTGCTCAAGGAAGCGGGCAAGGAGAAGGGGAGCGGCAAGGCGAAGACGGAGTCGGTCGGGGACGTCACCCTCGCCTCCGTCCGCAAGGTCGCGGAGGCGAAATCGGAGGACCTCGAGGGCCGCGACGCCGAGTCGCGGGTGAACCAGGTGCTCGGGACGTGCGTCTCGATGGGACTCACGGTCGACGGGCGCGACCCGCGCGAGGTGCTTCGGGAGCGCCGGTCGCCGACGGGGGCCGCCGCATGATGGCCGGACCGGGCGGACCGATGCCCGACCTCTCGAGCGCGGAGATCGTCGACTACACGAGCGTCGAGGGGGACGGCCGGATCCGGCTGAAGCTCAAGGACGGGTCGATCATCGAGGTCAAGCTCGAGATCATGAACATCCTGCGCGCCGGGAACGACCCGAACACCGGGCTCCCTGCCTACATCGTTCAGTCCGCCCCGATCGTGCGGCTGGTCGAGTGCCCAAAGGAGCTCCGCAAGTCCCCGCTCCGGCCCGGGACCGGCAAGGACACGAAGGCGCTCCCTGGCTTCGGCTAGACCTCCCCACCGGGCGCGGCGCCGTCCGCGAGGGGGTTCGACGGGATCGCCCACCGTCACCGTGTTCCGGTCGGGGAAACCGGAGTCCGGCCGGTTGCGCTCGCGCGGCGGAACGCCGTTGAGCCGATGGGACCCGGGCCGGAGATGGCCCCCGGGAGGATCTCCCGGGGACCGAAAGGAAACGGTTGCCTACTGGACCTGGACGCGGACGTCGTCGGGCTCGGCCGAAGGCTTCTCCTTCGGGAGCTCGAGGACGAGCACGCCGTCCTGGATCTTCGCGGTCGCCTTCGTACCGACGACCGGCTCGGGGAGCTCGAAGGCGCGGTAGAAGCCCGAGTACGTCCGCTCGCGGCGCACGAAGCCGTTCTTCTCCTCGGCGGCGCCGTTCGCGTGCTCGCCGCGGATCTCTACGTTCGAGCCCCGGACGTGGACTTCGAGCTTCTCCTTCGGGACGCCCGGAATCTCGGCCGAGACCCTGAACGCCTTGCCCGTGTCTTGGATGTCGGTTCGGGCGGCCTGGAGGCCGGTCGGCGCCGCGGGGGCGCGCTCGGGAGCCGCGAACGGGACGAATCCGAAGCTGCTCCAGAGGCGGTCGTGGACGTCGGAGAACCAGCCGTCGAAGTCGTGCCAGGGGTCGGTGTGCAGCCGAATGGCGATCGCTGTGGGGCCCTCTACTTCTGTCATGATGGACTTAGGTCACCATTAGTGGCATGTTTGCGCTTGTATAAAAAGACAACATATGACCCTCGAGGGTGTGGTGTACAGGAATTAGTTCCTCTTCGCGGGGAGGGGGTGCGGGGGAGGGTCCGCCTCCTGCGCGACCGCCGTCTCACGCCATCGCCTCCAGTCGATCGAAGTAGAGGCCGAGCAGCGTCTCGGGGGGGAGCTTCCGCTGGAA
>DASRSV010000018.1:0-164815 GCA_035656255.1 Thermoplasmata archaeon | reverse complement strand
AGTGCCCTGCCCGGTAGCCGAGGCTGACACCTCGATGACGAGGTCGACGAAGAACCAGTACGTGTCGGTCGTCGACAACGTCGTCGATTTACCCGTCACGATGGTGGGGGGCGGAGTGGGCGGGAAGGTGTAGGTATGTGGACCGAAACTCGTGCAGGTGACGGTGGAGGGATTCTGGGTGAGCACGGTGTTGAGGTGCGTAGTCCCAAACGCCCAACTCGCGGTGGTCAAGTCGTAGAGATCGCCCTGCAGGACGATGGAGTAGCTGGCGGTAGCGGTAGACTCGCTCGGGCAGCTCGCCGTGAGTTGAACCGTGAACTTCACGTTCGACCATGTGTAAGTGACGGTTCCTGTGGACGACGACGGCGAAAAGCAGTTGTTCGTGGTGCTCGGCCCACCCATCGAAATCCATGGCGACAGCTTCAGATCGGAACTCGCTGGCGGCTGAACAGTCGCGTACATGCTGCTTTGTGCGAAGTGGCCTGTCACGTGGTTGGTGGTCCACCCGCCACTCCCCCCAGTATTGCCGATGTTGGTCGTAACGACCACCCCGCTGAAGGTCCCGTAACATGTCTGACCGGTGTAAGGCTGCCCGAAGGGCGAGAATCCTATCGCCCCTGGAGCAAGCGCCATCAAGGCGGCAACTCCTACCGTCGCGCCCGCACCGGCTCCCACCCCCGCCCGACCCAGAAGTCGACGGCGCCAGGGGCGGGGGGGCTCGCGAGCTCCCGAGCTTCGGGTCGCAGGCTCTCCGAATAGGTTTCGGCGCTCTCGTCCTTCCACTGGCTTGCTCAAGGTATCACCTGCTCGGCGCAGCTGGCCGACGAGGGCAGAAACGGATCGGCGCTGATAACTGAAACGTCGAAATCTCGCTATCGAGGTTGTCGTGGACGGATTTCTACTCGACGAAGCCGGCCGGGGTCGGGGACGTCGCCCACGTCGAGATGTGAGGAGGGTCCGATCTCGAGCAGTACTTCCCACTCTGTAATCGGGGCGGAAACCAACCGCCTGCCCAACTCCGTCAACTCGTACTTCTTCGAGAACGGGAAGCCGGCGCTCTTAGAAAACCGAACAAGGCGCGCGGAGGCGAGGACATCGAGCGTCCGGTTGAGAGTGTCCATGGTGGGTTCCAGGGCACGGCCGAACTTCGAAACCGGGGTTGCACCGTTTCGGTAGAGGTAGAGGAGGATCTCGAGCTGCCCCGTGGCGCGCCCCAAAGCGCCTAGCGGTCTATGTTCCTTCATCTCGGGTCCCGATTTCGATCGGGAGCCGGCGGTTTGGCCACTCCAGGCCTTGTACCGCGCTCCCGATCCCCCTGGGACCCGAACCCAAGGGCATTCGCAAGCGAAACGCGACGGAAAATGAAACGCGTGGCAGCTCTGCTCGAGACTTCGGTGGGCCGGCCACGAGTTCCCCTCTCACCAATCTCCGTCGTTCCGCAACCGTGGGAAGGTCATATGTCTTTGGCGCGCCGAGCTGTTGGGCGCGACGCGATAGTCGACAAGTGTCGCGCGATACTCTAGCCGGCTCCGTCGGGAATCACAAAGACTCTCCCTCAGCCGTACTTAGACTCATCACATGATTGAGAAGTCGGGAGGGCCCATGCGTTCAAGGCCGAGGCCAGATCTCAGAAAAGTTCAGGTCCCGGACGGGCTCCGGGGTGCGAACTATCCAAGCTCGGAGGCGGACTGAAACCTATCGAAATGTTCCCGTACTTTTGCATCCCTTCCGTCGTCAGAATCCAGGGGCGGGACGATCCGCGCCGGTACATCGGCACGACGAAGCACGGATTGCGCATGGCGGGACGGGTGGGGGTTCGAGCGGGCCGGTCGGGCGGCCCCCCAGGACAATTGGGAAGACCGCTCCGCAAAGATTCGGTGGGGTCCCCCCCAATCGAGAACTGTAAGATTCCTTACACCGGTACGTCTAGATAGGGGTGCGTCCGCATCCCGCCGCGCGAGCCTAAAGCGCTGTTGGCGAAGGAGGGAATAAATAGCTGCCCGGACCCGCGCCGAACGAGGGACTCGGTCCTGAAGGTGACTAGATGGGCGCTGGCGGGCATCTGGCCGATTTGGAAAAGAGATTGAAGGCAGTCCAGGACGCGCACGCCGCACTGGCTCCCGGGGACGACTGGTCAGAGCTGTGGAGGATCATCCACATGCCCGGCTGGACAACTCCCCCTGAATGGCTGTTCGCTACAGGCATCCTAGAGTATGTCGAAGCTCAAACCCGAGCTCTCACTACGCTACGCACTAAGGTGCTACAGGCCGCGCGAGCTGTTGGCCAATCCGGGGGCGACTAGAGCAGCTGTCAAGGCTCGCGTGCGGAAGGATCGAAGGAGGGCGGATTATGGCCAGAGGCACCCCGACTTCCCAGCACGGAAAGGGCTGGGTTCCCGATCTACCGGACAAGCGAGATCGAGTTTTCGCCCAGCTGCAGCCTGCCGTACCGGCAGCGGTTCCCAAGATTCCGCCATCTGTTGATCTCACCTCCCGGTGCCCCCCCATCGAGGATCAGGGCCAGCTCAGCAGCTGTACAGCGAATGCCTTGGCGGGGGATTTGGAATTCCTTGAGATGAAGGACAAGGTCAGCTTCACCCCCGCGAGCCGATTGTTCATCTACTACAACGAGCGCTCGATTGAGCACACGGTACCGATCGATAAGGGCGCCTCCATTAGGGACGGAATCAAGACCCTCGCGAAGCAGGGAGTTTGCCCAGAGACGGAGTGGCCGTATGATATCTCGAAATTTGCCGTGGCGCCTGGAGCAGCGTGCTATTCCGACGCGATGAAGAGAAAGATCACCTCATACTATCGTCTGCAAACGACCGACGAGATGAGGGTCTGCCTGTCACAAGGTTACCCATTCGTCTTCGGATTCACGGTCTACCAAAGTTTCGAATCGGCGGCGGTCGCAAAGTCGGGCGTTGTTCCCCTGCCAGGTCCGGGGGAGGCCGTCGTCGGGGGACATGCGGTTGTAGCTGTGGGATACGACGATCCCTCTCAGCGGTTCAGGGTCCGAAACTCTTGGGGGACTAGCTGGGGGCAAAAGGGATACTTCACGATGCCCTACCAGTATCTCGCCGACCGGAATCTCTCCGACGACTTCTGGGTGGTGCTCCGCGGAACTGAGATGTAGGGTTTCAACAAATGCACTGAACCCTCTGACGTAGGCGGAAAGGGGGCGGGACTCGATGACAATCGTTCGTGTGGGCGTGGAATGGATCAACAACTTCCCCCCCTCAGGTCAAGCCTGTTCTCAGAACGACTTGAGTTGGTGCAATGCTCAAGCCGAAGGCTTCGCCACCCACATGGGAAACCACGGCCACACGCAGGTGTTCGACTGGGGTGACTCGAATGCATGGGAGACGGACTTCCGCAATCCAGACTTCGGTGGTGGAGGCGACTCTCTCAATTGGAGCGACAACGTACATTTTTGTTTCTTTGACGACCACGGGGGCAATTGGAACGGAATCATGCACATCGCGTTCGCGAGTCAGCACAATCAGTGCATGGGGTCGTCAGACACTTGGCGACTCGGAGCTGGGATGATGAAGTGGTTTGTCCTGGCAGGCTGTCAGGGGGTCTTGGGGACGGACACCCCCAGTGTCATCGGCGTATGGGGAGCCCCAATGCAAGGAGTGCATCTGGTTCTTGCTTTCATCGGCGACAGCATGGATACCTGGTGGACTGCGAGCATGGGCTCGGACTTCGCCGACGACGTATGCAACGGTAAGGCGATTTGTGGAACGTGGCTCGACCACGCCTATAACTGGTGGACTGGCGACAAGGCGATTGCCATCGCTTCAGGGGAGACCCAGGACGATGCCATCAACCGTCGTGAGAACGAGACGCTTGATTGGCGCGACTGGTCCGTCTCGATCAACGCGTGGATGGCTTGGAAGTGGCGCGAGTGAGCTGACCCGGACGGTGATCGCGGGTGAGTGAAGTCAAGCTCCTCGCTGAGCTCCCTGCCGCGCCGCCTCGCCCGACGCCAATCTTCGCTCTTGGCCGGCCCAGAGTGGATGTTCCGTCCATGGTCCAGTGGGCCCGTCGGTTCGGACTAACCGGCCGGGAATCCGTTGGAACAACGGAAATCCGCCCGGATAGACTTGCCTACACAGAGGGCCTACTGGAGGTGCATCTCTACCGGGCATCGGGGGGGGTTCGGTTCTATGACCGGGGCCGATGGCAACGGGACGACGGAAAGTCCCGGTTCTCGCTCTCAGACGATGATGCGGCGTCGGTGGCGCGCCGGCATCTTTCCCGGCTGCAGATAGGGAAATCCACGGAGCAGCGTCTGTTCAAGATCGCCAGGCTTCACGTCGCCCACGCCGACAGGGAGGGAGCGCACCGGGAGGAGCGGACAATCGATGCTGGGGTTTGCTTCCAACGCGTTCTCGGGGGGATTCCCGTTGAAGGTCCGGGTAGCAAAGTGGTGGCCTACATCGGGCCTGACGCGGAGCTGACCGGCGTCGAGCGTCTCTGGCGGGAGATTAGGGGAGTTGCACGTCGGGCCCCCGAGCTCAAGCAACCGGAGGAGGCGATAGAGGAGGTTCGCCGAAGGTGGACGAAGGGAGGGAGGGGGACTGTTGAGATCTATGAGATACGCTTCGGTTACTTCGAATTGGGATGGGCGGAAATCCAACGGCACCTCGAACCGGCATACGTCATGTTCCTGAGACTCGTCTCGCCCGATAGCCGATTCGCTAGGCGATCCGTCCACGTATCCCCCGCAGCGCGACGGTCGGCGGGGAGCATCGTTCTCCGGACGCCCCGGCCTCCCCATATCGAGCCTAGAGAAGGGCGATCATCCGGTACTCCGGGTCGGCGCGGCACTCCAGAGGCTTCGGAGTAGACGAGGGGAGAGCACAAGGGTAGGATTCCAACCAAGAATCAACGAGGATTCGAACTTTGGTTGAGTGCTGAGCCCAGGATTGGAACTCAGCTGCTTACCTCTAAGCGGGAGTCGAATCAATCGAGATCAAGGCAAGGAATCCTAAGACAGCATAGTCACCATGTCGCGGGATTGAGCCTCGGGGTGCGCCAGGTAGGACTTCCGAAACGTGATGCGGAGCCGTTTTCGGAGCTCGACTGGCCTCGTCGGACAGAATCCTCCGCCCGCGCCTGGGCCGAGGTCACTTCGTGCCCTCACCAAAAAGTTCCGTCTGGAGTTCCCGTTCGAGTCGCCAAGCTGCGACCTTGACTTGATTCAATTGGTCGCGAATGCCCAAGGCGGCCGCCTTTCTCCACTTCCTGCCACTCATCACGTGCCGCCCGTTCATGCTAGACTCGACGATGTCGGTATCGGGCGGGAGAACGTCGATGGCGTCGCAAAGATTTCTTACGCCAATCAACAACGCGCGACTTGCCGGAAGTCCTTCGGGAGGAGCCGCGGATCCTGAGAGGCTTGCCGAGCTGTAACCGCCGTCGGAAGCTCGGGCATGCCGGGAAAGGGCCGTTCGGGACCGCGGCGTCTTCGGACGTAGCATGATGTCTTTCCACTGCTGGGCCAACCGGCCCGCCGCCACTTCGGCTTGAAGCATGCGCTCCATAACCCCATAGAGGTCGGCTGCGATGCGCGTCCCCCAGAAGCAAACACCGCGGTCGAAAGTCCGTTTCGCCCAAGCTCTCCGCTTCAGAGGGGGAACCGGACGCGCTTCATCTGCGTGGAGCAACTCCTCCAACACCTCGTCCTTGGCAAATGTCGCCTCTCCAGTATGAACGTAAGGCCAGCCTAGGCCACGAGCCTGCCTTTCGAGTCGTTCGACCGACTGGAGAACTAGGCGGGCGGACCGCGGATACGCGCCGCTAGGAGGCCGGCCTTTAGCGCAGGTCTTCATTTTCGAAATTGAGTCTGCCGTCACAAATTGCCGTTTACCAAGGACGCCCGAGCTATGGACCTTTCCTGTGAGAAATCGGGTTGCCCGGGTGGAAGAGAATCTGCCTGAGGCCGATCCCTCCCCGAGCATCTCGGGCACGCGGGCGATCGTGTTCGCCGAGTCAGGACTCCTTGCGGTGTGGAGACAGATCCAAGCCCGTGCGAGGGAGATTGGCCGGCCAAAGGTCGCAGAAGAGGGACCGCCGGCCCCAGATTGAAAAGAGGATTGACTGAGGTTTCGATGCGCAGACTCCGTGGCGCAAGGGTTCGCGCTGACGGTTTTCACTCGTGGTCCGCAGCAAGAACACCTAGAAGGAGGAAGGGAGTATTAATGGGAAACGTGAGCGTCCACTCTGAGCTAGCTGCCCCGGTTCTCGGCACGCTCGGTCTGCGGCTTACAAGGGCTTGGAGGGACCTCTGCATCTGCTAGGAATGACCCATGATTCGAGCTCTGCATCGTTCTATGAATCGTAAGAGAAACATTCCTCGTGCCGAGGGGTACCCGCCACGCGACAGACAACCCGCCCTCGCGCGCGCGCGCGCGCGCGCGCGTGAAGGGGCAATTCCCGGCCTCCGCCTTCCCCCCACCGAGACGGATCGCGCCATCGTCCGAGATCGAATGCCCGACATCGAGAAATGGAAAGGGGCAGCGATGTCTAACTCTCGCATAGCTCAGCGACTGCGGGTGCGCGTTTAGGCCGTGGACGACGCGTTGGCGAGCATGTCAAGCGCGATCGAAATCGTCTCCGCCGAGCCTCAAGCAACCTTGCTCGCCCTCCCGGTGGAAGTGACGGAAGACCGGGATGAGCCCTGGGTCCCGATTCCAAGGAATTTGCCCCAGATACCCCAAGCCGTTCTAGGCGACCTCGTGAGGCTTTACTCCGAATGTCGAGAAGAAGGTCTTGGTTTCAGGGACCCGTGGGACGTGCTTCGCTGGTTGATGGAGGAACGGGACCTTCTCAAGTCGGCATGGGCTTCTGCCGAGGAGAGTCGACGGACCGAACGACTTGCCGCGAGGGTTTCGTTAGAGTCCGCCCAGGAAAGCGCTCGGAAGTGGGAAGAGTACGCCAAGACGCTTGAAGGGACGGCGAACTCGCTATCGATGGATTTTCAACGGTGGAAAGGTAACTTGCGGGCCGTTGGCCAAGACGCGTTCGAGCAGGGCGTCGCAACGGGTTTGTCATGCGTGGACTCGATTCTTCCGATCTTCCTCTTGGAAGGTCGAGCCGACCGAATGGGAGGTGACGTGGCCAATCGCTTGGTATCTCTCGTCATGACTGCGAACAGAGCGATCAGAAATCACCCCTCGCTACGTTTGACCGAGATTGACCTCTTGTCTTAGGGAAAGGCGGGGGAACCTAGATTAGGCGTCTCCGTCTCGTGACAAATCCTGCCCACGGCACGGCTCGGAAGTTCGAATCCGAGCCAGCCCGCGAGACGTGGGGGGGTAGTACCGATTCGCCGTTTTCTGCACCACTCATTTGAGTACTGGTTCGATCGCGCTGCCGATATCGATCGAGCCTCTCCCCAGTCCGCGTGGCTTGGGAGGCGGCTCGCGCCGGTCAGTCCATAACCTAAAGGCTCCAGCTCGCTAAAGTCTGGGCCGAAAGAAGCAAGTGTCCTGAGCGTGATCCACTACCTCAGTCGGCCTCCCCCCGAAGCTCAACTCTGACGGACCGAGGATTCTGCCGGTACGGAATCTCCAGAACTAGGTACCATGGACCTTTCTTGGATACGCGCCAATCGACTGGGCTAGCGGACACATGGTCGTCCCCGATTTCAAAATCGAACTCGTCACCGTCGCGCAGCAGGGTTGAGTTTACCTCGTTTACCACGTACCAGTCGAAGTCTTGCCCATCGACCTCGAACAGACGACCCCGGATCCTCTCGCCCGGGTTAACAGAAAGCGGTAGTTCTAGGAACTCTCCGCTTTCGAGTTCGTGCGGGCCGGCAGGACAAACGGTGCTTGGGAATACCTCGGGTTCCTCCCGCATTTTCGCGCGTGAAATGTAGCCAGCCTTGTCGATGAAGTACATGTAGCCGTCCTGGCGGAGGATCTTCTCTGACCCCACCCTCGCCCTAGTCCCGGCTGGGTTGAGCCTCGTGGGTATTCTCCAGAGGAATCCGTCCTTTCCAAGATAGTAGAGGTAGCCCTTCTCACGGCGGATGTGCTCACTACCTACCCGCTCTGCCATCAGATACCCTGCGCCACAAATTGCGTTGGTCCGACAATCATAGTTGGATTCCGAACAACGATCATGACCTGGCTGAGGTCGAAGAACCCCGCGCCAGGATAGATCCGCGATCCATCTCGAAAGGCACAACGTATCGTGTCGAAGTCACCTTGAGTCTTGCAGAGATGCGAAATGACCTGAAAGTCAAGGAAGTGCTTTCGTCCGACGTTTCGAGGCATCGCGTCCTTGTGATGACGGCGCTGTAGGGCGAGGCTGTCATACGCTGTCCTGACAAACGGGACCCACTTCGATTGCGTCATATCGAGGCACCTCCCCAGCTTAAGTTGCGTTTGCAGCACCATGTAATTCGCCCCGAACCGCCGACTTGCAAACTGGACCGCACGATCACGATCTCCTTCCCAGAAATAGGTTCCGGGACCGAGCCAGCTGCCTGGGTAGTCTGCCTGTGGGAACACCCCCGTGGAGAGAATCTGGGTTCCGTTCTTGACTGAGGTCCCATGGAATACATCAAACGGAATCGCGGTAGCGCTCGCGGGCCTCTTGGGCACGTGCGCGGCAGGGCGCCCCGGGTCTTGACTCCTTTCGCGAACCAGTCCCGGACATTTGGATTACCTGGAGCACCCTGCGGACCGATGTGGCGATTATCTGCGGTCCGCTTCCGGCGAACCTTGGGAGGTTGACGGTCCTCCTATTCACCCCCACTGCCCCGCCTCCTTCGACGCGCTCCCACTGAAGGATTCAAGATTCGCCGGAAGAGCGCGCGGCTATGAGTCGTTGGGAACTCGCTCGCTCGACTCCATGTCGAGAAGCTACCTCGCGATGGTCCGGGGGCCTTCCGGCTCAGGCAAGACCACGCTCTGCCGCTATTGGGCCCGCCGGGCGCCCTTCAATTTCGAATTGTTGTCGACCGACGAGGTGCAAGATCGGGTAGACTATCCTGAGCTTGCGGACGATGCCGAATTCGAAATTGTCCTCGACCGGGTTGGGATGGAGGTCGCGGGGAAGCTCCCTGCCGGTCCCCTCCTGGTCGATGCAGGACTCCGGGACCCCGAACACGTCGACCGAGTTCTCGAGCTTGCCGAGCGGGGGCGAGGCGACCCTGATGTGCTGCTCGTGAGACTCTCGGTAGAGGTAGAGGAGGCGATACTCCGCAAACGTGACCTTCCTGAGGCGCGGGTCAGAGAGCTCCACATGAAATGGCAGACTAAGCCCATCCCGGATGAGTTCGTACTCGTCACGGATGGGATTCCTGAAGCAGAGGTTGAGCGCCGTTTTGGCGAGATTCTCACCGAGAAGTTCAAACCGGGCGTTGCCCGGAGTTGAGACAGCGGTTCCGATTCTGACCGTGGCTGGCTCGCTTCCGTCGTTCGTCGTCGCGGTGCCTATGGAACAGTGTCCTCCTACCCACCCGCAGCCTCATTGCGAACTCGGTCTTATGGCGACCAATCGATAGGCGCGGACGATGGAACCGCCTCCTTCCGTAGTCGTGTACTTCGACGGTGCATGGGAGCCTCCTGGGGTCCAAGGCTCCGAGTTCTGGTCTTACGGTTTCGTGGTTCAGGGAGCCGGGCTTGAGCACCGATACGGCCACGCAACGATCGTCCCTCGCATGGCCAACCTACTCTCCGCAGTGATTGGCCCGATTGATGATCCAAATCTTCCAATGCGAACACGTTGCGTTATCGTCGCCGACATGGAGGGCGCCCTCGAGGCACTCTGCTACTTGAAGAGCGAAGGCTTCCGCGGCGCGGTCGAGATGCGGGGAGACAGCCGTGAGCTGTCCGAGATCCTCCAATCTGGGGAGCCGTTCGACGAAGAACGGGTCGACTTCCACATGCTCGAGTTGCGACGCCGGCTAATTCGAGAGGTCGTTAGCGAGTTCGCTGAGGTTCGATGGGTCTGGGTGCCCCGAGAGGAGAACCGCGAGGCGGACGCCCTTGCTCACACGGCGTTGCGATCCGTAACCGACTGGAAGGCGGGTGTGTTGGTTGCGGCCCGGGAGCATCCGGAGCGCGATCCCCTCGGTGGCCTCCTCACTGAGCTGGTAACGGGGATAATGCCGGGCAAGGTGTATCGACCCGGGATCGAGAACCGTCGGTGCGAATGTCGGACGTGCGCCGCTGAGGGAGGAGCCGCTCCGCCCGAATAGTCGTAAAGTGAGCTCGACTCAGTCTTGATCGCTGGACCTACTTCGCTTGTAGAAGTCCCTCCTCGCGCTCACCCCCAGCCTCCTCGCTACCTCGGTTGCGCTCCCCTTGAACGGGTCCGGGTCGACGTCGGTCTTGGCCCGACGTCCGATAGCCCGGAGCTCGAGCACCCTCGACGCCTCGATCCGGCTCGCATTCCCACCGGACGTGGTCGGGTTCTGCTCCTGCGCAGGGATTCGAACGAGGGTTCCAATCCGGGGGCAGTCGAGCCCGCCCGGGGTTCCATCGCAGTCTGGAACCGAGCGGCGTGGCTCGGTCGGAATTTGAACCGTAAACGGGTTGGAATGCGTTCCCAAACGCGAAGTTATGGATTGTCCCACAAATCTGCTCGCGCCTCGACCTGTCCGATGCTATCGTTTCCAAATGCGACTCTCTTGTGAACTCGGGCGTCCCGAGGAGTCCAACACAGCCGAGGCTTGGACTCCCGACCTCCGAATCTGGCGAGGTCCTCGCATGAACGCTGAATTGAGGTAAACACCGAATCCAGCGGCGTCCCGTCTGACTTCCCAATGGCCCGAGGTATAAGCGGCGAGAGGCATTCCCCGGACCGGCGTGTATTGAGGATGTCGAGTCGGAGGGATCGTACGAGTGCACATGGACGGCAATCAAGAGTGATCCCGATCGCAGCGGCCGCGGGAGCGGTCACGATTACGGCATTGGTCGCCCTTTCGGCTTTCGCACTCGGGGGGACCTTCAATTCGATTAACCACGTCGCCCCCTATCGAGGCGGCAGCTTCGCTGCGTACAATCAGGTCAACAGTTTCTGTTCCAAGAACAGGTTCGGGGTGGCCCCGCACTGGAGCAACGCGACGGGGGTTGGTGGCTGGACGTCAATTTCGTCCTCCAAGACGTGCCTTCCGACCCTCGGAGGTACTTCGCTGGGCTCTGCCGGAACCACCCTGTCGATCGCCATCCCCCTCCACATTCCGAGCGGGGCGCACAGCGTCCAGGTGGGGGCCCGGGTTGCGTTCACCGCGTCGCAGAGCATCCACATCGGTGGGGCCTGCCCTGCCGTTCTTCTGGATCCGAACGGGAACGGCCATGAGTACTGCGTCGCGTTCACGCAGTTTTGCTTCTCCGGCTGCTATGCTCAGACTAACTACTTGTGGGATGCAACGAACAACACGTACGTCTACTCCAGCACCAACATGCGGTCGTACGACAACTACACCTACATCTACAACAACACGGTTTGTTCGTCCTTCACCTGTACCAACTACAACGGGTCGAACTCACTGAATGCGCCGAGTTCCGTAAACACGAACTTCACGTGGTACTTCAATTCGACAATGGTCAAGTCCCACCACTACTGGGCCGTTATCATGTTCACTGGATGGGCCAGCTCGACGATTCAGGGCTTTCCGAAATCGACCGCATCGGCTTCGCTCAACATCGCGACGTTCGGGAACGGACTGAACATCACCTCGGTGAATGTCGTTTGATACTCTCGATGGGGTCGCGAATCGCATCCGGACCCTGTCCGATTCCCGCGGCCCTCTCAAGGAGCGCGCCCCAAAGATGCGGCGGTTCGGGCGGCCGTTGCCTCATAGGGGCGACGTCGAGTTAGTCGGTCCTGCAGGGATTGGCGTCTTAGGGCAGCGACTCGGACGAAGCTCAAAGGTTTGAGCCCCGCGACCGCTGGGATGAATCCCTCCTCGATTGCCTTCACTTGAGCCCCGAGTTCGGTGTTGACGCCCAGTTCTTTGAGGGGCTCATCAACAAAATCAAACCCTCTGAGGATGTCTCCGAAACCCAATCTGTCCGCAATCCTCTGAAGGCGTTTGCCTTCAGGAATTAGAACAAACACGCCGCCGTATCTGCGGACGTGCGACAGAGCCAGGGTGAACGATCGCCAAAATGGAAGGTCGTGAGAGATCTCGAATGGTGGGATCGTCACAGGTTTCACGCCCTGGACGTTGAAGAAGACGAGAGTTCCATCGGGCCGGGGATCGGGAACGAAAAGGGTGTCGAACTGCCGAAGGAACCCGTAGTGCCGAAGTAGCCGGAGGTCGCTGGCGACATGACGCGAATCCCCCAGAAGTACGGGTCTGACGGACTCTACGAATCCGTCGATTCGAAACTCGTAACTGCCAGACGATCTGGCCAACTCAGCAATCCACTCGTGGGGAACGACCAGGCACCCCGCGGCCCGGAATCGTGGCGGGCGTACAAGCATCGTTGAGACCAAACGATCGAGAGTACCGTCCTCTACGCTTGCAATGAACTGGCCGGTTTTCCCCCGCGCCACAACTCCATGATCTCGAGACTTGACGTGCATCGTACCGGACGGGTGAATCGAGAGCCTGAGCCCGGGAGGGGCGATTCCCGGCACCGGAATCAGGTACTGGCTACGGTCGGAACCCTCGACCGTCTTCATGATGCGAAGCCGCGGTCTCGACGCGTACGGTGAATCGCTCGGAGCCGTGATTACGAGCTCCTTCGTCTGCTTGGGCATGTGTGGTCGCCGGATCCCGATCCTACGCGAGTAGTCGCGAGGGCTCCAGCGCGTGGACAGCGAATGCGCTCTTGAGCTCCCCCCCAGACTTCCAAACACTCCGGGGCGGGCGCGACCGCCGGAACTCGTTACGGCCGGCGGACGAATGCCGCCATGGGATACTCCGAGCGGATTCGGCTGAAGTTAGGGGCGAATCCGAACCATATCTCGGTCTATTGAGCGACCAGCTTTCGGCGCACGTCGATTCACGCTCCGTGGCAAGCCTAAAGCAGCGCGAATCGTGGCACAACCCCGACGAACGCGCGCGGCGACCCTAGGCCGCACAGGTCGTAGGGTCAAGTTGACCACGACTTCTTCAGGGGATGACGATAGACTTGACCGTGATCCCATTACCGATAGAGTAGCCATCCATCGTTATCGCGCCGGAAGCGATACACGCGACCGGTTTGCAGACTGCGAATGCCTCGACACCCCACCCAAGCCAGATCTCGACCGCGTACTGGTGAGATTTGTACATTTTCGAAGAAGTCCCCATCCAAACGGCCGATCCTGTCCAATTGAGACTCGCAGTGGCGTTGGGGCTACCCGACGATGAGTTCGTAACCGTCCGAGTACAACCCCCCGAATTGCACGTCTGCGAAATCGATTCGCTCCATGAGGCTCCGCTGGCGATGAGGCAGCCGAAGGGAAAGAGGGCGTAGCGCGTTCGGCCAGTAGTCAAGTCGAGAAGGGCAACTACGTACGTGCACGCCGTTGACGCGGCAACCGCAAGTGAGCAAGACTGGGACCCGGTGCCCGTAACGTTCGGGCATGGGCCGTGAGAAAAGTTCCAGTTGACGCTCATGGCCAGCCGCACTGTGAGATTGACGTTGTGGTATCCAGTTGTACGCGGACTGCCGATCGGGATGGAAACTTCGACCCTTCCCCCCGCCACTGCCTTCGCCCTGCACGTGGGCGCGTTCTTGATATCCGCGGAGCCGCCCCATGTCGCAACGCCCTTGGCCGGCTTCCAGACTGCAGGGCTCAGGACAGTTGCATTGCTGCATGAGATCGGAAGGAGGGGCACCTTCGAATCCGAGGCCGTGCTGGCCGTGCCGTAGTATGGGGCTTTGAAGATGATTGCCGTTGCTTGGCCCGCAACGGCAGTTGGGGCGAGAAGAATCAGTACCACCGACAAGGTGGGTGCCGCCGCGAATATCAGGTCTACTTGCCTCACGGGGAGCGGGATACGAACCAGCAATATAGGTTGGGCGGACGAGACGGGAGACATTCGAAACGGTAGACCTGTCCGCGGGGCTCCGGAGCCAAGGAATGAGGCGAGCGACCATCGCCATGTGAGTCGGGCTACCCGCCGAAACACTTCGGCGCGGCGTTCGATATTGACCCCTTTCCTGACCATCGCGGGCCCCGAGTCGAGGTATTTGGACCGGGGGTCCGTATCACGACGCCGGGTAGCATGGGGGGCTTCGAAGCCTACCCCGTGAACCAACGAAAATGTCGCAGGTGGGGAAAAGTAGCAATCCCAAGGCGGTCCGCGCAGGAATCTGGAGAAGCTCGAAGTGGTCGGCTGGCGCGATTGGGGCCGCGGCCCCGCCTACCGTGATCGTGCTTCTACTCGTGACCCCGCCGTCGGCCGCGATTCATTCTGGGCTCCCGATGATGTACGCCACGACCTTCTCCGCATTCAGCGCCAACGTCTCCTCGCAAAACTCAACCCCGTGTCGGGGGAATCATGCGTCTGCGGCGCAGGCGCCATTCTACAATTCCTCGACCGGCGCAATCGGGTTCATACTTTCCGCGGTGTCGGCAAATTTTCCACACTTCTGTTACAATTGGCGAGGAGCCTACGCCACAGCCTCGATCGTTCTGACCGGACCGAAGTTCAGCGTTGCGAGCAGTGGCGCGTACGTAGTCAGGACTGACTGGAATATGTCATGGCGGATGGCCGTCTGGGGACCTGTCGCTAACGGGACTGTCTTATACTCTGAGCAGGCACAAGCCTACGTCTTCGTCAACGTCTGGCTGGTCGACCGTACTACCGGCGAATGGTGGGGCTCGCCCGCCACCTATGGAACGATGGAATGCACGCCGTACTTCGTTACTGGAAGTCACGTCTACGACAATCAATCCTGCATCAAGTACGGCGGGTCGGGGAATCGTAGCTTCCAGCACAACGTATCCTTTCCATTTGTCGCGCCGATGAGTGTCGGCCACATGTACCAGCTTCAAGTCACGTTGTACGGTCAAGTCTTGACTGAAGTCGTGAACTCGAGCTACGTTGCGCACGCGGCTCTGAACATCGGAGGATCTGGCCACCCGACCGTTTTCGAGGATGCGAACATCTCACGAGTGTCCTAATGGCTCTAGCGTGTGTGGGGGAAGCGCCGGTACGGGGGAAATGGTCCTTCCGCCAAGTTCAGCCCCTACTCGGGGCCAAGGCGCCCCTTCGTGCCACTAAAAATCCCGCCTCAGCAGGTACTGAGGTGGTTGGCGTAGGGGATAGTCCGATGGAGCAAGGCTCTCGGCCTGCGGGGCGCAATCCTCGTGCGCGAACCTCTTCTCTCTCACACGATGGGAGTGGCGACAGCTCGTAATATGGCTTCAGCACTGTCAAGGGGTTCCACCGGAAATCACGGAAAGGGTTGATTGTCCGGAAGTCGCTTGGCGGCTACTTCACCGTAACCGAAGTGATCTTCCAACCGGTGTTCCCGAGGGTGGCACCATTGACCTCGCCAAGAGCCCAGAGCCCCAGGGGGTACCCGCTAGAGACGTAGGTCCCGGCGATGGCGTCGAACCACACTTCGACCCAGAAGCTATGTGAACGGTTGAGCGTCCAGTTCTGCCAGGAGTAGCACCCCTTCCCGTAGCTGTAAATACAGTTCTTGCCCGAATTGAGCCACGTCGAATTGTTCCCAGTGTTCATGGCTCCTGAAGCGACGCAGTTAAAGTAGTAGAATGAGCTCGTGCAGAAGCTACTCTGGTTCGAGTAGTGACACGACCCCTTTCCATTACAACTCGAGGTATTCGAGATGTACGTGAAAGTCGTCGGTCCTTGAACGTTCGAATGATGATAGTCCCCATAAAGGGTGCTCCCATTCGTCGCGTCAAAGAGGAGTATACCCCAAGTGGTTTCCGCCGCCACCTGGGCGTAGCATTGCTTTGCGGTGAACAATCCAGGCGTGTTGACCGTCGGCGCGCAATACAGCGATCCGTTGAAGCTGGCGATTACCGATAGGGCATATGAGATGTTCACGGTGAAGTTGTGTCCGCCGTGCTTGATGTTGATCGGAATCGCAATCTGGAGGTAGTCTTCCGAGTACCCCATCGAGCCGGCCGTTCCGTACGGGCGCGTCGCACACGTCTTGCTCGAAGTTGAGACCAACCCTGTCACGTTGCCGGTCACCGAACTCCAAGCCGCCTTGCTGTAGGCCGTAGCGGCGCACGGTCCGATTGTGTAGTGGTGCTTTGTCTGAAGGGACGTCGTGCGCAGGTACGGCGCGGACTTGGTGACCGACGCGTTTGCCATGGGCGAGACCGCAATCAGTGCCGTGATTGCTACCGTCGCGCTCAACGCCCCGAACGCTGTGAGTCGACCTAATCCTCGACGCCTACAGATCCACGCGAATCTGCCTGCGTCACCTTCCATAAAGTTCCCACCGCGTCTCCGTTCAGCACCGACCTTCCCCGGCGCGACGCATAGACGGGCGTGCGGAACGCGCTCGTGCAGATAGACTTCGACGAGTCGCCGCGCGGCTGGAAATCAAGCCGGCGGGCGGCGATTCGCATCTCACGAATCCTATCCGACCTCGTGGGTCGCAAGGGACGCGATACAAGATCGAACGGTGCGCTGTGGCCATCGAATAGGTCGTCTTCATGAAATACAGCCCCTTGCCGTCTCGACCCCGTGCGAGTCCTTTTGGACACGAACGTCCTGATGGACCGCGAGGACCCCCGAGTTACACCCCACCCAGTTGCCGATCTGGTTCGGGTGCTCCATGAGCACAACGTCCAGATCTTCGTACATCCTGCATCGATTCGAGAAGCTCGGAGAGACGGTAACTCGGATCGGTCGGGGATTTTCCAAACCAAGGTCCGGAGCTATCCAGTTCTGAGCGGTCTTCCGTCGACCCCTCTAGAATTCGCCGAGGCCGCTGGCGGGGTGGGGTCTCCGAACGGTGAGGTGGACGTGGCGCTGTTGTTCGCCACAAGTCAAGACGCCGCCGCCTTCCTCATCACCGAGGACCTTGGGCTCGTCGGCCGAGCCACTCGGGTCGGGCTCGGCGAGCGCGTCCTAACGGTGCGTGGAGCGCTCGAGTACTTTTCCCGACTCTACGGAACCAGGTATCCGAGAGCTCCAGCGTATCTAGAGGTAGTACCGGCGTACGCACTGGACCCAGCCGACCCAATCTTTCGGTCTATCGAGCAGGAGTACGAAGGGTTCGAAGCCTGGTTCAGGAAGATACGCCAAGAGGGGAGGATGTGCGTGCGGGTCTCCGGCCCTGAGAATCAGATCGGCGCCCTGATGATCCTCAAGCCGGAAACGGGCGAACTCCTAGCCCGACCCACCCTGCGGCGCTTGAAAATCTCGACTCTGAAGGTCTCTGAGGCTCAGGCGGGTCTCAGGCTCGGAGAACTCCTTCTCCAGTATGCATTCAACTACGCGTTGGGGAACGGCTTCAACGAAACCTACGTCGAAGTCTTCTCGATCCACGAGCCGATGGTCACCTTCCTTAGGTCGTACGGTTTCCGGACGATTGGCAACTCGGCACGCGGCGAGAAGGTGATGATGAAGGAATTCGGCGTGGGGGTAGACCCCGAGGCCTTCTCCCCAATTGACTACGTTCGAGCCTTCTACCCCCGCTTCCGGGACGACACCGAAGTGGGCAAGTTCTTGGTGCCGGTCCAGCCCGTCTTCCACTCGATGCTGTTCCCGGAGTTCGTGCTGGGGAGGACTCAGCGAACTCTAGACGGCTTCATCGGCCCGACGCACGCCGCGGGGAACGCGATCCGAAAGGCGTATGTCTGCAACTCGAACACGCGACAGGTGTCACCCGGAGATATCCTCTTGTTCTATCGCTCCCAAGACGTCCGACGGGTGACACACATCGGAGTCGTCGAGCGAGCTGAAGTTCGGACCAAGCTTGACCAGGTGCTAGGGCTGGTTGGGAACCGGACCGTTTTCCCACTCAAGAAGCTCTCCGAGCTTTGCGCCCGTACCGCTCTGGTAATCCTGTTCTGGAATGCCATGGCGCTTGGTGCTGACCGGACCAAGGCCGTCGAATTGCCTCCGACCGTTTCGTCTCCTCAAGCGATCAGCCAAATAACCGACTGGGAGTACAAGCTCCTGACGGGCTCTCGCGCATGAGGGCAATCATGCTTGCCATTCACCCGGAGCACGCCTCGAGAATCTTCCGGGGTACCAAGAGAGCGGAGCTGCGCCGACGAACTCCTTCGACCACACCGAAGATCTGTTTCGTCTACGAAACCGCGCCGGTCTCGAAAGTCACGGGGTGGTTCGTGGTCGGATCCCAGTTCAGGGGCACCCTGACTCAAATCTGGCGAAGGTTCAGAGCCGGGCTCTCACTCAGTCGATCCCAGGTGCGTCGATATCTCTCAGGGGTACAATCGGGCACCGTCTTCTCGATTCGGGCGCCCAGACGGCTGCGGAGACCCTTGAGCCTACGCGCAGTCACCGGGCAAGCGATCCCGCCCCAGTCTTTCGTCTATCTGAAGGCGGGTGTAGCAGAGAAATTCATTCGGCGCTCGCCGAGTTCCAAAATGCATCGCGCCGCGGCATAGACCGAGCGTTCCATTACGGCCTGATCAGTCGTCGAGCCGGTGGGAGGGAACAACCGATTCACCCAAAATCGGTTGGCTTGAGCTCAGCTGGCCCAGCTGTATGCCCCCGGGGTGGGGTCGGCCCAAACCAGGCTAAAACCCCGCCGACAAGCGACCGGTCGACTGAAAACGAGATCACTTGACCCTGCTGGATGAGAGCGGAGGAATCGGTGGTCCAATTCTCCAGCTGCGGCATGAAACGAGCGATTCCGCTGCCGCTGGTGCTCAGGACCTTGAGTGTCCAATTCCCGTCCGGTCCGCCAAGGTAACCTGGGGTCACGACAGCCCACGTCTGGTTCCAGGTCAGGTTACCAAGGTCGATGACGACGGTAAAGTTGTACCAGAATCCGTGTGTCGAATTCACGCTCACTCTAGGAGAGCCGAACTGGAGTTGATCGGGGGGTTGGGCGGGAGGCGAATATCGACTTCGGCTTGTCGGCAACGACCGAGTGACTAGGACAGCGGAGACAACGATCAGCCCCGCGATGGCGGCCACAAGAGCGCCCAGCACAAGTCTCCGCACGACGTTCGCCAACCTGAGGGAACTAAAGTCGGGTCCACCCCCCCCTTGCGTTGACGACTGGATCGGGTCCAATTGTGGGCGCTACGGGCAAGCCAAGCATCCCGGAGTGGTCGAAGTGTCTACGAGAATGAAGATCGGTGCCGGCCCGAAAGACGTGCGGGGAGTCGAGATGTTCAAAGAAATGGGTACGCTACCGTTCACGGCGAACCAAGCGCTAGGAGGGGCGGGGGAAGCGTCCGCGAATCCAGGGGTGGCTACCCAAATGCTGAACACGTAGCACGAGCCGACGAATCCCGCAGCCGCCGAGAAACTAGTGGAGACGTAGAACCAGCTGGCTGTCGCCGCGGCTAGGCCGCTGGTCGTCCGGGGCATCCCAGCAAGGCACCCCCCCGAAGGGCTGGTTTGGTTTGAGGAGTTCTCCGCGACCCACCAAACCTGCGTGACTTTGACAGTGGAGCTTGGAGGTGCGCGGCTGGGCGATAAGGGGCGGGGCGAGAAGGAGACGGGCATGAATGGGATCGAGGCGAGCACCAAGACAATCCCGACGGCCCCACCGGCCAGGGCGGCGGCGATGGGAGGTAACCGATCCGACCTCATTGGCCGGCCGAGCTTCCTTTGCGGGAAGAGGCCTTCGGACCAATACACTCAATCAGGGTACGTCCCGAATCGCGGACGGTACGACCACAACAAGGGATTCTTGAGTTCAAGAGCGGGGACCTCCATCGAAAGGGGCACCTTGTGGCCCGTGGGGGAACTCGATGGACTGCCGAGGTTGAATAGGGATCTGATCGACCCTTTTCCGCGCCGGGGGTTTGCGCCGGCGGGGATGCCCCTCCCGAGTTCGTGGCGTATCTCGGTCGCCGGCCAACCTGCTTTGAGCGAACTGAGGACGAGGCACTCAGGAAGAACGGGGGGCGCGGAGCACGGCGCGGTCGGCCCCCAAGACCGCCACGAATTCGTAGCCGGACTGAATCCACCCCTCAGCGTCTGACAGAGGCACGACCTTCTGCCCAGGCGGCCGGAGCCCCATTCTCGGGCCCGAGCTGAGCTCGGCGGAAAGAGGTGTCGTTTCGATGGGGGATTCTTCGTCCCCCGAGGCCGAATCTCGACCTCCCCTGCTCTTGCCTTTCTCACCCTCGGAGAGAAGCTTCGCTAGGAACTCAACTGCTTCCGGATTCCGGAGGAGCTCCGCGAGCTTTTCTTCGGCACCTCGGGCCTCCTCGATCTGTCGCACCGCCGGGAGCGAGAGGGGACCTCCGCAAGTCATGCAGTAGGCCGCCCCCGGCGGATTGACAGTCTTGCATCGCCCGCACTTGAGGGGAGTCCGAGGCATCGCCGGTGCAGATCGAGGACCCGGCGACATGACACCGTACCGGGCGTTGAGCGCGTTGATGACGTCCTTCCCGCTCAGATGGACGTAGTGTCGGGCGACTCTGCTACCTGGAACCCAGCCGGCGACCCTCTCGAGGATTGAAGTCGAAATCGCGGGATCCTTCGCGAGCAGGGTCAGCCGAGAACGCCGTAGCCCGTACGCAGAAACCGGCTTTTTCAGGTTCGCGCGTCGGGCGGCTGTCTCAATAGCCTTGTACATCGCCCGGTACGTCGCAACCCGGCCCGTTCTCGAGCCACCCATATCGACCCAAAGGGGCGCGTCCGGCTCACCCCTCCTCGGGTGCGAGGCCAGCCAGGCCAGAAGCGCGGGGACGGCGTCTTCGTAGATCGGGGCTGGCTCGGGTGCAGACCCCTTCTCCCGCCGAACGAGGAGCTCGATGTAGCCCTCATCGTGCGAGACTACGTCGCCGACGGTGAGGCGGTAGATCTCCCCCGGTCGACAGCCCGAATTGAAGAGCGTCCAGATCCACGCCTTGTCCCGGAAGTTGAGCGCGTGCTCGGCGAGAGCCGCGACCTCCTCCCGAGACAGCATGTCCGCAGCGCCGCTTGTCGGCGTCCACCGCTCGAGCCGTATCCTGAGCCAGGGTGGGAAGTCGCGGCCGAGACGGTCAAACCTCCACCGCCAGAACGTTGTGAGGCAGTGGGCCGCCCCCTCTCGCGATGAGCGACTGTACTTCGCTCGCGGGAAGGCGCGAGAGAAGTCTTCCTGAATCCCCCTCTTGGGCTCGAGGAATGCACCGCCGAGGCGCTGGGCTGCCGCGGGCAACCACGCGAGGTACGTCCGGATTCGGAGGTCCCCAACCGTACCGCGCCTCGACTCGACGAATTCGATGATCGCCTCCCGGTTCGTCCGGTCGAGTTCGAGGACTTCGCCGATAGGACCCTGACCCTTCAGCTGGTCGAGACGATGGTCGATCCCGCGGCGGACGAGGTGGAGGTCGGCGAAGCGGACATCCAACACCTCACGAGGACGGGTCATCGCTTCGAGGGAAGGCTGTCCGGCATATGAACTTTAGTCGTATGCCGGGGCCAGGATTCGAACCTGGGAACTCCTGCGAGAGCAGATCTTGAGTCTGCCGCCTTTGGCCGCTCGGCCACCCCGGCGCGACTCCGGCGACGCACGCTCCGGGCTATTCCTCTTCCTCTTCCTCGGAGAGGTCCCCGGGTCCGACGGGGGCCTCGGCGACGACCGCGTCCATCTCGGCCGCCGGCCCCGGCGGCGCGGCCTCAAGGGTCCGGAGGGCCGGGCGCGGTCCTCGGATCAAGGTCCGCCGACGTCGCCCGCAGCTGAGGCAGGTGCGGACGCGCATCGACCGGCGCAAGCGGGTGCGCACGGTTGCCCCCTCGACCCAGTAGGTGGAGCAGCCGCGGCAGTAGAGCTCCCGGTATTCAGGAAGCAGACGGACGTTGTACCGCGAACCGATCCGCCGCGCGAGCCGCACGTACCGGGTCGCCAGATCGAGGCACCGTCGGCCCGATTCGACCTCCGCCGCCGCGAACAGATCTCCGATCCGCTCGTGGGCGACGCGGATCATGGCGGCGGTTCGGAGACCGCGACGCCCGCGCCGACCGGCGGCTGCCGCGCGAGGCATACGGGGCACACCACCGCAACGGCCGATATGATGCTGTTACACCGCACGCAGTGGACGGCGCGTCCCTCGAGCTCCGGTGGGAGCCACTCCGCCGCCGGCGCAGCGATCGTGGTCACGACCGGGGGCGCCGCCGACCGCCCCGGGATCGGTCCCACGCGAGGGACGAACGGGGGCGCCGGTCGTGCCTCCGCCTCAACGACCGTGCGGCCACACGTGGTGCAGAAGAGGGTTCCTTCGGCGGCGGGGGTTCCGCACGCCGGACAGATCAGCACGGGGCGGCAACTTCTAATGTGTATATCCCCGTCGGCGGACCGTTGAGACCTCGGTGCGTAGCGCTCGCGACCCGCGACCCGGCGCTCTACGCCGAGCTCGCGCCGGCGCTGCGCGACCGGGGCATCCGCACGATCAGCCTCCTCCCGGGGGAGCGGATCCCCGAGCGGGCCGTTGCGGTCCTCACGAGCGATGCGGAAGCGCCGACCCTCCATCATCCGCACGTGATCGGCCTCGCCGCCGATGCCGATCGCACCCATCTCTGGGCGGCGCTCGAGGGGCTGTTCCGTTCGGCCGATCACGAGGAGGTCACGGTCGGAATCGACCCCGGGCCTCGGCCCGGATTCGCGGCACTCCTCGGCTCCGCGCTGGTGGCCCAGGGGACCCTCGAGTCGCCGGAGTCGGTGGCACGCCTCGGTCAACAGCTCAAGCGCGGGTTCCCGGGGCGCACGCTCCGCTTTCGGGTGGGTCGCGGCGACCGCCCGGCACGGGATCGAATCGTGAACGCACTCGAGGCGCTCCACCCGACCATCGAGCTGGTCGATGAGCGGCGGACGACGCCGCGAGGGCACCGTCGGCCGCGCGACGCGACCGCCGCCCGGCTGATCGCGACGACGCCGGGGCAGACGGTCGCGGGCCGGGTACCGCTCGTCATCACCCCGGGCGATATCGCGAACGTTCAGCGGATCAGCCGCGAACACAGCGGGGGGCGGCTCACCATCTCCCGGTCCGACGCGGACCGGGTGCTGCGCGGGGAGATCACGCTCGGGGAGGCCGTCGGTGCCCGCGGGGGGACGGCCCCCGCCGGGTCGCGCGCACGACGGGACCGTTCGCAGCGGTCGCCCGAATCGTCATAACCCGCGCTCGGTCCGACCGGCGGTGGCCGCGGCTCCGTCGCTCGAGAGCCGCGTGCGACGACTCGCGTTGGCCAACGCTCTGGAGCACGGTGGCGAGGCGCGAGCGTCGACTGTCCTCGCCCACCTCTTGGCCGCCGAGCCCGAGCTTCGAGCGCGGGCCCAGGAGCTCGGCCGAACGGTCGCGACCGTCGTCGACGCTGTAGGACATCTCTCGCCCGACGAGCAACGGTCGGAGCTGCGGGCGCTCGGCGCGGAGCCGACGTTGGCTCCAACCGCGCCCGCGTCGCACGGAGCGGAGTTCCCCCCGCTCCCGGGCGCCGTCGAAGGCGGCGTCGTGCTTCGGCTCGCCCCGTTCCCGTCCGGGGCCCTGCACATCGGCAATGCACGCATGCTGTTCGTGAACCAACACTACCAGGAGCGCTACCGAGCGAAGCTCCTCCTCGTCTTCGACGACACGGTCGGCTCGGAGGAGAAGGTCGTCGAGCCCGAGATGTTCGACGTGATCCGCCACGACCTCGAGCTTGCGGGCGTCCATCCGGACCAGGTCCTCTACAAATCCGACCGCATCCCGCACCACTACCCGTGGGCGCGGGAGGTCATCGACCGCGGGGCCGCCTACGTCTGCGTGTGCCCGGCCGAGCTGCTCCGGGAGAACCGCCGCGCCGGCCGTGCTTGTGCGGAGCGGAGCCAGACGCTCGAGGCGACCCGCACCGAGTGGGAGGGGATGCTCTCCGGGCGGTACGGTCCGGGAGAGGCGGTGCTCCGCCTCCGCACCGACCTCGCCGACCCCGATCCGGCGTTCCGCGACCGTGTCCTCTTCCGCATCTCCGACTTCGACCACCCGCGCGTCGGACACCGGTACCGGGTCTGGCCCCTCCTCGAATTCTCCTGGGCGGTCGACGACATCGAGCTCGGGATCACGCACGTGCTGCGGGGGAAGGACCTCGTGATGGAGGACCGGATGGAGGAGCGGATCTGGAGCATCCTCGGAAAGCACGGCCCCCCGTTCCTGCACTGGGGGCTCCTCAAGGTCCGCGAAGCGAAGATCTCGAAGAGCAAGTCGTACCTGGAGGTCAAGTCCGGGCAGTACGACGGATGGGCCGACCCCCGCACGTGGTCGATCGCCTCCCTCGACCGGCGCGGGATCTCGCGGGAGGCGACCCGAGCGTTCACGCTCTCGTTCGGGATGTCGCTCTCCGACATCGAGGTCCCGGCCGAGACGCTCTACGCGGAGAACCGCTCCGTGATCGACGGGACGACGCCCCGTCGCGCGTTCGTTCCGGACCCGGTCAAGGTTGTCGTCGACGGCTACCCGGCAGACCTGGCAACGGTGGAGCTGCCGAATCATCCCGACCGACCCGAGCTCGGCCGGCGCTCCGTGCCGGCCGGGCCCGAGTTCTACCTCCCGCGCAAGGACCTGGCCGCCCACCCGGCCGAGGAGATCCGCCTCAAGGACCTGCTGAACGTCCGGCTCCCCGCCTCCGTCCCGGAGGGAGCGAGCGAGCTCCACGCCCAGTTCACGTCGCGCGAGAACCGGCGCCTGCCACGGATCCAGTGGGCGGGTTTGGTCGGGGCGCAGCGGGTCGACGTCCTCGACGTCGACGGCTCCCACCGCTCGGGCATCGCCGAGGCGACGCTCGCCACCGGCCGCCCCCGCGACATCTACCAGTTCGAGCGCGTCGGCTTCGTGCGCGTCGAGGGCGACTGGGTGCCCGGAACGAGCCCCGTCCGGGTCGTGTTCGGGCACCCGTAGGTCGAGCCGTTCGGCCCGGACGACGCTTTCAAGCGGTCGGCCGGAGCTAGAGTCGGTCGATGCGCTTCCTGCACACCTCCATCACCGTCCGGGACATGGAGGCGAGCGTGAAGTTCTACACGGAGGTCTTGGGCCTGCAGTTCGAGCGGCGCCGACGCATCGAGGAGAACAAGGCCGAGATCGCCTTCGTGCTCGACCCCGAGAGCGGGGGACGGATCGAGCTCACCCGGTGGGACGAGAAGCCGACGTTCGAGCCCGGCGAGCAGCTCGACCACCTCGCCTTCGAGGTCCGCGACCTGGACGCGTTCCTCGACGCGGCCCGAAAGCACGGCGTGAAGGTCGCGAAGGAGCCGTTCGGCCTCAAGGGCGGCTCGTCGCGGCTCGCGTTCGTCCTCGACCCGAACGACGTCTGGATCGAGCTCATCGAGCGGCGGGCGTAGCCCCGGGTCGGTCCTCCCGTGGCCGTCCCCGCCCCAGCGGCCTCGCCGGAAGGGCACCGCGAGCTCCCCACCGTCCTCGTCGCGACACTGTTCGTGCGGTTCAGCTTCGGCCTCACGGTCGCCGTCTTCGCCTCCTACCTGAGCGGGCGGTCGACCGGGCTCGACCTGGGCCAGGTCGGCGTCGTCGGTCTCGTGAGCGCGACGGCTCCGATCGGAGAATTCACGACCGTCGTCCTCTCCGGGATCCTCGCCGACGCGTACGGCCGATTCCGCGTGCTCCTCGGGGGGATGCTGCTCGCGACCGTCGCCATGGCGCTCGTCGCCACGACGCGCGACCCGGCACGGCTCGGTGCGCTGAACCTCCTCTTCGGGGTCGCGAGCGGCGCGATCCTCGCACCGAGCCTCGCCGTGGTCGGCGACCGGGCGGCCGCGGTCGCGCGCGGCTACGAGATGGGGCGGTTCGACGCGATGAATCTCCTCGGTTGGGTGCTCGGCTTCGCGGTCGGGTTCGGACTCCTCGGGTCGATCCCGAACGGTCTCCTCGATTCCGTCTTCCTGCTCGGGGCGACCGTGCTCGGGGGAGGGCTCGCGATCGCTTCGCTGACGGTCGGGTTCCGCTCGGAGCCCACGCGCCCCACCCGATTCGTCCTGGAACAGATCGGCCAGGCGGTCCTCCGCCGGGACGTCCTGCTGGTCGTGCTGCCCTGGGTCGTCATCTACATGCTCATCGGGACGGCGTTCGTCTTCCTCGGGGCGGCCTCCAGCTCGATCGGCCTCCCCGTCGTCTATCTCGCCGCGATCATCGGGGGAGGTGGGCTCGTCCTCCTGGCGACCCAGCCGTTCTTCGGACGCCTCTCCGACCGGTTCGGCCGGATGCGGCTCATGGGCGTCGGCGCCGGAGGGTTCGTCGTCCTCCTCATCGTCGCCGCGCTCCTCGCGAACCTGGGACCCCAGCCGCCGCTGCTCGTGGCGGCCGGCGTGAGCGCCGTCTTCGCCCTCGGCTACGGTCCGGCGGCGCTCGCGGCGCTCGCGGACGTCTCGCGCACGATCACGCGCGCGACGACGATGGCCGTCTACACGCTCGCGATCAGCCTCGGGATGCTGCTCGGCCTCTTCGCCTCGACCGCGCTGTTCAACGCTCTCGGAGTGGTCGGCCTGGACGTCTTCTTCGGAGGCGTGGCGGCGGCGCTGCTCGCGCTCACGCTCGCCCGGTTCGCGGACGTCCGCCGCCGGCGGCCCGAAGCGGCGATGGTCTGACCGCTCGGGCGGGGCGGTTCACGCCTCCGGCTCGAGGACGATGTGCCGCAGTACGGGGTAGTGCTCTCGCATCCGCTTCGAGAGGTCGTCGATCGTGGTCTCGATCTGGTCCGTGGTCAGTCCGTCCTGAAAGTTCACCCGGAGCGCGAGGAGCACGTCGTCCGGACCGAGGAGCATCGATTGGACCTCCCGGACCCTCCGCACCCGCGCGTCCCGTTCGACCAGGTGGAGGACGTCGCGGGCCAGCTCGGGCGGGATCGCCCTCCCCACGAGGTAGGAGCGGCTCTCCGCCGCGAGGACGAACCCCATCGCCACCAGGACGACGCCGACGGCGGCGGCGGTCCACCCGTCGAGGCGGACGTTGTTGGTGACGTAGACCACCCCGATCCCGCCGAAGGCGAGGACGCTCCCGAAGACCGAGACGAGGTCCTGGTAGAAGATCGTCTTGAGCCCCTGGTGGGCCGACTCCAGGAGCGACGCGATCGACCGCTCGTCGCGACGGAGCTCCCTGAGCGTCACTTCGATCCCGATGAGGCTCACGCCGAGCGTGAGCCCGACCACGGCGAGCGCGATGGGAAGGTGGTCGAGCGGCTGCGGCGCGACGATCTGCTGGATCCCGCTCGAGATCGTCTGGAGGCCGGCGATGGTGAACGTCACGATCGACGCGGTGAACGCCCAGAAGAACCGCTCCTTCCCACGGCCGAACGGGTGGCGGTCGTCGGGCGGGCGCTTCGAGACGACGAATCCCCAGAGCAGGAAGACCCCGCCGACGAGGTCGGCGACGGTGTAGTACGCCTGGGAGAGGACCGTGTGGCTGCCGGTGACCACCGCGACCTCGAGGTTGGCGAGGAACAGGCCCGCGTCGAGCAGGATCGTCGCGATGATGACGACCTGCGGACGCATCTCCTCGAGGCTCGGGGAGCACGGTACGGCGGGGGTGGGTTAAGGATTGAGTTTCTCGAGGACGATGGGCCGGGGCGCGCGTCCGGCGGGGTTCCTACTCGAGGTCCCGGCTGCGCCCATCCCGCGACCCGAAGTGGGTCCACCC
Source organism: Thermoplasmata archaeon (assembly GCA_035656255.1). Taxonomy (GTDB): domain Archaea; phylum Thermoplasmatota; class Thermoplasmata; order Lutacidiplasmatales; family UBA184; genus Lutacidiplasma. The sequence goes on along the minus strand of DASRSV010000018.1, from coordinate 137,108 downwards.
CTGGCTCACGTCGAGCACGAGCTCGCCGTCGACCGCGCTCTGTCGGGTCCCCCGCGCGATGACGAATTCGACCCTGAGGCGGTGCCGCGAGAGCGGCGGCGGGGCCTGGTCGAGAAGACGACCGCGCACGTCCTCGTGCTTCTGCCAGTGGATCTCGGCGAACTTGCCTTCGAGGATCGACGGCGCATAGTCGATCTCGAGGTTATCGAGGAAGACGCGGACGTCCCGAACGACCTCCGCGCTGCAGTTGTAGAGGAAGATCCGCCAGCAGCCGCTCCGGAGCGGGGAGGTTCCCCCGAACGCCGGCTCGATCTCCCGCCGCTGTCGCTCGCCGACCGGCCACACGTACGGGAACAGCTGGCGGGCGGTCGCGCTCGCTCCCCGCCCTCGCAGACCCGCGCGCCAGCGCTGGACCGAACGCAAGCGGGAGCGCAGGTTCGGAGTCCCTTCCTTCCATCGGCTGTAGGCGACCGGCGCGAGGCGTGCGAGCTCCCGCTCGATCTCGACCGCCGACCACTCCCCGTGGTCGCGCTCGACGCGTTGGACGACCTCCTCCAGCTCCCGACTCTCGTGTCGCGCCACCGTCAGAACCCCGACAGTTGTCGCACATGTCGGCGACATGGTTCCCATCTCGTTTCCTGACGATAAACCCTCCGTCCTGCGACATCCGGCCCACAACTTCCGCACTATGATAGTCTGAGGTCGGTCGCAGATGCCGAACAACAGCTCCGAAGCCCAGGCCCGCCGAAAGATCCGAAAGTCCCGTCCCGGGGGTGCGAACTGATGGTGAGCGAGATCGCCGCCTTCCACCTCGAGGACGCGCTCCTCTCCTGGGACAGCCACGTCCGCGGCTGTCGCAGCTGCCTCCGCGCGGGGAACTCCCTGTGCCGGGAGGGCGAGTACCTTTCCGACTCGGTCACCGAGGCGCGGGCCGCGGCCCGGGTCGTCGGCGTCGAAGCCTCGGGCGCCGGGGTCGGGCGCGGCTCGCTCCTCCGGCGGACGCTCCTTCCGTTCCTGGGCGCCGCATGAAAAGCCGAACCGTGCCCCGCGTTGCGGCTGGGTTCGCCTTCGTCTTTGTGGCAGGGCTCGCGTTGACCCTGCTGCCCGCAGCCGGGGCCACCCCCGCCCCGCCGACCCGGCTCCCCGAGCTCCCGGGGCCGGCGGGGTCGGCGGGCACCGCCCACGTCTTCACCACGCAGTGCGGCGTCGTGCTCACCCTGATCGCGCCCTCCCGGGCCGTGGTCGCCGGGCAGCCGCTCCACCTCCAAGCGTCGACCCTCCGCGCCGGCGGCTCGTGCCCGATCCCGACCCTCTACTCCTGGACCCTCCTTCCCGGAGGCTGCACGTCGGCGCCCACCCGGGCGCTGGACTGCACGCCGATGATGGGAGGCGTCTACCACCCGACCGTGATCGTCGGGTTCTCGAACGGCGCGCAACTCCACGCGACGGCCGTGGTCGTGGTGGTGAGCTCCCTGTCCTAAGCGGTCCGTCAACCGGTCCGAGGACACCAACCGATTCCTTCGCGCGACCTCCGGGGGGAGGCGGCTGCGGCCACCTCCCCCCTTTTTTTTCCAAGCTCCCGAAGACGTCAGGGCCGACCTTCTTATCTGAGTCGACCGCGTGCTTTGCTCGGAGCGAGGGGGATGGCCGAACCGATGGCGCACCCGGCGGTCGCCGCGACGGGGATCGAGCCAGCGACGCCGGTCCGACCCGCGGGCGGTCCGCGCGTCCGCCCGAAGCTGAGCCTGCTCGGGCTCTCGCCCGGGAAGCGGACGCGGCTCAAGCGGCTCCTGTACGACTACGGCCCCGGCGGGGGGACGCTGCTCGTCCTGCCGATCGACCAAGGGCTCGAGCACGGGCCGGTCGACTTCTTCGACAACCCCGAAGCGCTCGACCCCGACTACCAGTTCCGCCTGGCGTTCGACGGCCGGTTCTCAGCGATCGCCCTGCACATCGGCCTCGCCCGCAAGTACTTCGCGGAGTACGCCGGGTCGGTCCCGCTCATCCTGAAGCTCAACGGGAAGACCGGGATCCCGTCCGACGCGCAGGCGTTCAGCTCCCTCACCGGGACCGTCGAGGACGCGGTCCGGATGGGGGCCGATGCGGTCGGTTACACGATCTACGTCGGCTCGCCCGCCCAGGACCGGGACTTCAAGCAGTTCACGGAGGTCCGCGGCGAGGCGGACCGGTTCGGGATGCCCGTCATCGTCTGGGCGTACCCGCGGGGCGAGTTCGTGGCGAAGAAGGGCGGCCGCGAGAGCCTCTACGCGATCGACTACGCCGCGCGCGTCGCGCTCGAGCTCGGCGCGGACATCGTGAAGGTGAACTACCCGGTGCGGAGCGAGAAGGACAAGGAGAGCCCGCCACCCTACAACACGCTCGACCTCTCACCGGAAGCGGCGTTCGGCAAGGTCGTCGAGAGCGCCGGTCGTGCGCTCGTCCTCGTCTCGGGCGGCGAGAAGGTCGGTGATGCGGAGCTCCTCGCGAAGGTCCGCCACTCGATGGACGCCGGGGCGACCGGCATCATCTTCGGCCGCAACCTATGGCAGCGGCCGCGGGCGCAGGCCCTCGCGATCACGCGCGAGCTCCATGCCATCTTCCGCGAGTACGCGCAGCCGCTCGCCTAGCCGCCCGATCCCCCTCTGGGTGCTGCTCGCGCGCGAGGACCACCCGCGCGCCTGCACCGGACGCCGCCTCCTCGCGCACAATCTCGCACGTCCGTTTCGGGGGTCGGAGCGCCCCGTCGCACCCCCGATCGTCCTCGACCCGCACGCGAACGTACCGTTGTCCCGAGACGACCGCCCACGGGCGGCTCGCGGTGGGATCCTCGTGGTCGACTGCTCGTGGAACCGCCTGCGCGACCGCGGGCGGCTCCCGGGCGACGGACGGCCGCTCGGTCCGGCGCGGCGCCTCCCGCTCCTGTTCGCCACGAATCCGCAGCATTTCGGTCGGGTGACCGAGCTCACCACCGCGGAGGCGTTCGCGGCCGCGCTGTTCCTCCTCGGCGACCGCGCGCTGGCCCGCGCCCTGCTGGACGGATTCGCGGGCGGTACCGCGTTTTTCAAGGTGAACGGGGCGCTGCTCGCGCGGTACGCAGAGGCCGGTCCACCTGAGGGAGTCCTCGCCGCCGAGTCCGCCGCGTTCTCCGACTCCGGTCGTCGTCAGACCGCGGGGTAGTGTCGACCTTCGGTCGCCAGGTGTTCGAGCCGAAGCCGCGAAGCGCCACCGATCGTGCCTTGGAGCGGGACGGTCGCACGCAGGACCCCGCCGAACCGCTCGTAGCGTCGGCTCGTGTGCAAGGTCAGGCAGTGGTCTCCGAGCACCGGACGTCCGACCAGGTCGGGGTCGTGCCCGCGGAGGAATACCGAGCCGCCGAAACCGTTCAGGAACTCCGTGAGATCGCGCTCCGTGAAGGTGCGCGCGACACCGCGGCGGCTCCGACCCGCCGCGCAGTCGGCCCAGACCAGATTCAGGCGGTCGTCGACGTCCAGGGCGTCGAATCGGGCGAGTCCCACCGGTGGACCCACCCCCATCGGGAATCCCGCGTGGGCGAAGTAGGCGCCGGACTCCGCAACCGCGGCGAACGGTCCCCGCTCGAGCAGTCCTAGGATCCTCGCGTACCGCTCCACTTCCGGACCCCAGAGTTGGTCGACCTCCTCCGGGAGATCGTGCGGGAGCACGGGGAACTCCCGGTGGAGCTCGTGGTTTCCCTTCACGAGGACGACCCGGCTCGGGAACCGCCCCGCGAGTTGGAGCAGGTACAGGGCGTTCGCGACCGATCCTTCGCCGCAGTCGTCCGGGGCACGGTCGACATAGTCACCGAGGCCCACGAACACGTGGGTCATCGGGTCGGCGAGGAACGGCTGCACCGCCTCCTGTGTGGAGCGCCAATCGCCGTGCGAGTCTCCGATGACGTGCGCTTGCGTCGCGGGCAGTCCGGGGAGGTGGGCCAGGTTCGGAGCGACCGGCACCGTTCGCTCCAATCGATCGAGGAGACCGTCCGCCTCTTCCGCGTTGAGCTCGAGGATGCTGGCCGGGTTCAGAATACCGGCCCGGGACTCGGCCGATTCCGCCGGAGCGGCGGGACTCATCGGCTGTACGGACCGTGTGCGGGGGGCCGGAGTTTCCGGGGGCCGGCGGAGGCCGGCCGCTCGTTTGAACCGGCGAATGCCCTTAGCAACAGGGTTCTAAGCCCTGCCTCGGAGGCCCCGCCCGATCGAACGGACGGATTGGCCGAGCTGGAGCACCCCCGCACCATCACCCACCGCGCCCGCGTGCCCGCGGAGTAGCCCCGGCAGGAGTTCCGGTCCCCGAGGTCGCGGTGCCTCGCGGCGTTCGAACCTGCGTCGCGAGATCCAGAGTCTCGCATGATTGGCCACTACACCACGGGGCTACGGACGCTCTGAGTTAGGCGGCTCCCATAAAGATGCCGGCGAAGTCCCGCGACGGTCGCTGCTTGCCGTCGTAACGGCGGGAGAGCTCGTCAACTCCCAAATACCGGGGCCGCGTCAGTACCGCAACCGCTCATGCCGGGGGTTTGGGGTTGCTCGGCCGAATCAGGGGCTCGGGTTCTACGACGCCGGCAAGCGAGCCGATCGGCCGACGGCCCCATGAACTCGTAGCCGCTGATAGATCGAGCCGGACCTCGGCCCGTCTCGTCCTCGCGCTAGCGTTCATCGGCGCCGCCGGGGCGGTCCCGGGCGTCTCGTTCGCGTTCGGGCTCTCCACATTCCAGCCGCTGCTTACGAACCTTCCGGTCGCCGCCGAGGACTTGGGGTTCTCGTTCGCACGCATGCTCGCGGCGTACGCGCTCTCGCTCGGGTTCGCGCTCGGATACGGATACTACGCCGCCACACGCCGAACTGGCGAACGAGTTCTCATCCCGATTCTCGATATCCTCCAGTCCGTCCCGATTCTCGGATTCTTCCCGGTCGCGCTGGTCGTCTTCCTCCACCTGCCCGGCGCTGGCCCAGTGATCGGAGCGAACCTCGCCTCGGTGTTCTTGATCTTCACCTCCATGTCGTGGAACATGGCGTTCGGGGTCTACGAGTCGCTCAAGTCGCTCCCGTCGGACCTCCGGGAGGCGGCAGACTCGTTCGGGGTGACCGGCGTCCGACGCCTGCGCCGGGTGCTCTATCCGGCGACCGTGAATCGTCTGATCTACAACTCGGTGCTCTCGTGGACCGCCGGCTGGTACTTCCTCGTGGCCGCCGAGTTCATCGCGCGAGCCGGCACCAACGGGGTCGCTCTCCCGGGCATCGGGAGTTTCTTGCTGACGGCCGCCCAGAACCATAACCTACCGGAATTGTACACCGGGCTGATCGTCCTCATCGCCCTGATCGCGGCGCTCGACATCTTCGTCTGGCGTCCGCTCGGTCGCCGAGCTGAGAAGTACCGCTACGACCAGGCACCGGCCGGAGACAGCGAGGTCGCGCCCCGGCGGCCGGGGCCGCGACCTCTACGCCGCGCCGCCGGCTTCGTCGCGCAAGGTGTTCGGACGGGCGTTTCGCGCATGTCGGTGCCGTTCGTGGGGCTGGCGGAGTACACGCTCCGGCCCATCCGCGCGAAGCCGCGTCCTCTCGCACGTTCTGCTGCAAACCACCTGGTCATCGGGGTGGTTCTCGTCCTCGTCTGGCTTCTGGTGATCGAGATCGGGGTCACCGTCTACCAGGTCTTCGAGCACCCACTCTCCTCACCCGTCCTGCGGGAGATCGAACTCCTGCCGCTCGCTGCCGTCCTCTCGTTCGGCAGAGTCGCCCTGGCGTACCTTCTCTCCCTCGCGGTGGCCCTGCCCCTCGCGATCTTTCTGGTCCAACGCTCCCGGGCCTACCGGATTGGGCTTCCCGTCGTCGAGGTCATCGCGTCGGTCCCCGCGATCGTCCTCTTTCCGCTGTTTCTCGTATTTCTCCTCACCTTGATCGGCTTCGAACTGGTGGCCATCCTCGTCCTGATGACCGGCATGCTCTGGTATCTGTTCTTCAACATCCTCTCTGGTCTACGCGCGATTCCGGGCGACCTGAAGGAGGCCGCGCAGTCCCTCGGACTGTCGCGACTGCTCTACTACCGCAAGGTGGTGATCCCGGCGATTCTCCCCGCCCTCATCACAGGGTCAATTACCGCGTTCGGGGGAGGCTGGAACACGCTGATCATCGCCGAGTACCTCCCGTTCGGCTGCGGCGGCGGTCACACGTGCCAGACGCTCGGTGTCGGGTCGATCCTCGACTACGCGACGTACACCAACGGTTATGCCGGGGAGTTCGACCCGCTCATCGTCGCCTCCCTGTTCACGTTCATCATCGTCGTCGTCGCGCTCAACGAGGTCCTTTGGAAACCCCTCTACCGCCGCGCGGTCGAGAAATACCGATTCGACTAGCGCCGGCCGTCCCGTGAAGCCGCTCATCGAGGTCAACGACATCGACAAGAGCTACCCGACGCGCCACGGGACGATCTCGATCATCTCGGGGGTGACGTTCAGCGTCGCCGAGAGCGACTTTCTCGCGATCGTCGGACCGTCCGGTTGCGGCAAATCCACGCTCCTCCGCCTCATCATGGGTCTTGACCGCCCGACGGCCGGGACGATCCGGTTCCAAGGAAAGCCGGTCACCTCGGTCGCGACCCAGATGGCGATGGTGTTCCAGAGCTTCGCCCTCTACCCGTGGCTCACCGTCAAGGAAAACGTCGCCCTCGGGCTCGAGGCCCGCGGCTGGCCTCAGCTGAAGATCGACGCCCAGGCCGACCGGTACATCACCGCGACCGGGCTGGTCGGTTTCGAGGAGGCATACCCGCGCGAACTGTCGGGCGGCATGCGCCAGCGGGTCGGGCTCGCCCGCGCGCTCGCGGTCGAGCCGTCGGTCCTCCTCATGGACGAGCCGTTCAGCTCGCTCGACCCACTCACCGCCGAAAACCTGCGTGACGAGGTGCTCCAGCTCTGGCGTGACCCACAACTCCCTCCCGACGCCGTCGTCCTCGTGACGCACAATATCGAAGAGGCGGTGATGATGGCCGACCGGATCGTCGTGCTCTCGCGGCGGCCGAGCCGGGTGCTCCAGGGGGTCCTCGTGAACCTCCCCCGCCCGCGGGATCGCAAGTCGAGCCAGTTCTACGAGCTCACCGACTACGTCTACTCGCTCATCACCGAGGGCGCGCCGTCGAACGGGAGCACAGCAACGCCCGAGCCAGCTCTGGCGGCCGCGGGAAAGTGATGCCGCGCCTCCGCCGTTCCGACCGCGAGCGGGAAATCGTAATACCCCACCCCGCGGCTACTCCCGGTCGCCTCGCGACCGAGGCCTGAACCCCGTGCCGACCAACTACCCCAAGTCGACCCCGACCGAGATGATGGGCTTCCTCGCCCTCCTGAACGAGCACAAGGGCAGTGAGGACCTCGCCCGGCTCGCGATGGACCTGGACCTCGAGATCGACGAGATCCTTCCATCGGTCGATTTCGCCGGGACCCTGCAGCTCGTGAAGCTCTCGGACGGCCGGGCGACGCTCACGGACGTCGGCCGCCGGCTGATCGCCGGCTCGATCCGCGACCGGAAGTCGATCCTGCGCGACCAGCTCCGCAGGACGGCACTGTTCAAGACCCTCGTCCGCGCGCTCGAGAGCTCCTCGACCCGAAAGCTCAGCGAAGCCGAGATGCTTCGATTGATCGAGTTCACGACGGCGCCGGCCGACGAGCTCGTCCAGAACATCATCAACTGGGGGCGCTACGTCGAGCTGTTCCGATACGATCCGGAGGAGCATGTGCTCTGGCTCCCGCGGGGCTGGCAGGCCCGCCGACCGTCGGCGAAGCCTCCGAGCCCGCCCGCCGCAACCGCGACGGCGCGCCCCGCGAGCAGCTCCGCGCCGTCGTCGGATCGCGAGCCCACCACCTCGGTGGCGGGCGCGTAGTCCTCTCGGCCGACCGCAAGGGTTTTTCTCCGACCCTGTTCGGCCGAGCCCGCGGGCACGTAGATCAGCGGAAGATCGCTACATTCGCAATGTAGAGGCCGGGGGTTCAAATCCCCCCGTGTCCACTTTTCCCCCGACGCGAATCTCGAGCTGCCGAACCGCTGCGTTCAACGTCGAGCTTCACGGGCCTTCCGATACTGCGATCGGATCACCGGCGCATCGGCCTCGAACTCAGTATCGAGGAACTCGCGGGCGGTGGCTTCGACCTCCTCGGCCCCGAGGACCTTCGACGTGAATTCTCCATAGGCGTCGATCCGCGTTCTCTCGCCTTGCGGCGCATAGAGGTAGACGACTTTCGAACCCGCCAGGACCCCGTCCAGCCACTCCGTCACGACCGAGACGGGTTGGAACATCGAGATCCGCATCTTGTCCGGCGCCCACGTCCCCCGAAGAAGTCTCTCCGAGCTGTAGATGAACGTGATCTCCGACACCTTCTCGAAGCTCGAGTTCCGAGCGGTCTTGTGAACGGCGTCGTGAACCGCACCGTCGAAAATGTACTTCCACACGTGGTCGATCGGTGCATCAAACGTGCTCCCTTCGTCGCGAACAAAGACCATGGCCGGCCTCCCTGGCGCCGACCCGCAAAGCGTACTTGAAAGCGGGGGGCTGTAGGCCCCGTTCCCGTTGGTGCAACCTCCTCTGTCCCCCGACGTGAGATGGAACTCACAGCGCCAGGTGCCACGATCCCCCGCATTCGACCGCGTGGTCCGAAGCCTCGGTGGAATCGTCAGCAGGAGAGCGTCCTTCCCCCAGGTCGGTCGCCCGAACCCGTCGCTTTGAGGTCGTTCGCCGGAGTGGATCGGATCGCCTGGGGGTGCGGTACGGCCGTTCCTCTGAGCTTGGAGTCACACAACTTTGCGAGACGGAGATCCACCCGGACGCCCCGGATCGGGACTCCTTCGCGGCGGAGCCGACGTAGCTGCCGCTCCCCCATCGGCGCCTGACCGTTCGCCCGGATCACTCGGTGCCACGGGAGCTCCTCGGTGGTGCGGGCGAGGACGAAGCCGACGAACCGGGGCGCCCCGGGATCGATCTCGCCGTAGGTCCGGACCTGACCGCGAGGGATCTCGCGGATGCGCTCCAGAATGTGTCGAACCCGGGACGTCTCCGGTAGCTCGAGTCTACGAGGTCGGGGGCGTTTCTCGGCTCCCCGCTCGCGCACCGTCCGCGCTCCGACCGCCACCCTAGTGGAGTTGCCCCTCGGGGACGTGATCGCACGGGAGTCGGCCGGGCGGCTCATCGGTGCGCTCGGAGCGTCCGATCAGACCGGGGTACGGGATCCTCGTCCGTCCGTCGAAAGGCGCGCGGCGCCGACCGCGGAGACCGGCCCCGTGCCGAAAACTCCCGGCGCGGAGGTTGCCAGTGCCGGAAGTAGGCCCCCGACCGGCACTGTTGGAACACCGGTGGCGTTCACGGGAGCCGATCGACTCGCCCCTGTCACCGATTGGAGCGTGAAGACGTACTTCGTTCCCGAGGTGAGGTTCCCGACGACGAAGCCGTTCGCCGCCCCGTCGATGCGGATCGCGTGCGACGCGGAGCTGTTCCCTGCCGGATGGTACGCGAGGTGGTACCAGGAGACGGCGGTTCCGCCCGACGCGGGGGTCCAGCGAAGGATCGCGCTCCTCTTCGCCGCGGTCACCGTGAAGCCGGTTGGCGCCGGAGGGGGCGGCAGCTTCTGGAGCCCCATCGGGTACGGGGGGACGTTGCCGTTCGCTCCGATCGTCATCGGCGGTCGCGGGGTCGCGTTGAAGTCGAAGTAGCCGAGCGGGAGGGCCGCGGAACCGTCGCGAGCGGTGAGGTTCGAGAACCCGTACCGCCATTCGATGAAGCGCAGCAGCGAGCTGAACTCGCCGAGCTGGTGGGAGAGGTACCCCTGTCGGGCGTACGGGCTGATCACGAGGAGCGGCGCCCGGAAGGAGAGGTAGTTCTGCCCGAACTTGGGCGGCGCGACGTGGTCGTAGAAGCCCCCGTAGTCGTCCCACGTGAGGAAGATGGCGGTCGAGTTCCAGTAGTTCGACTGCTCGACCTGGTTGATGCAGCTCAACACCCACGACTGCCCCAGGGAGACGTTGTAGGGCGGATGGTCCGACTGGACCGCCGACGGCATCACCCAGGAGATGTTCGAGAGGTTCCCGTTCGCGACGTCCGAGGCGAACTGGTTCCGGTCCACGAAGTGGCTCGGGAACGACCCCCCGTACGTCTCCGCCTTGGCCGCGAGCGGGTTCCAGTAGGCGAACGCGCCGCCCCCGCCGGCGTGGTCGTTGATCGCGGCGGTGTAGTTCGGGAACAGGTTCGCCGCGTAGTATGTCCAGCTGACGGACGAGTTGATCAGGAGGTCGTCGATGGCGCGCGTGGCGTTCGACTCGTTGAGGTAGATCTCCTGTGGGCCTGATAGGTTCGGTGTGCCCTTGGATTTCAGGAGCACCGTCTCCGACTCGGCCGGCGCAGCGCCGGCCATGAGGTACCAGTGGTTCGGGAGCGAGTACGAGAGCGTGCTGGCGTAGAAGTTGTCGCCCAGCCCGTACTGCTCGGCCAGGTCCCAGTATCCCGGAATCGTCTTCCCGTCAAAGTAGCCGAACGGCGCGTTCCCGGACCGCTCCGCCTGGTAGAAGCCGTCCATCTTCCCGCCGTCGAGCGAGACGTGACCGGAGACCCAGTTGTGCTGGATGTCGCCCGTGAGCGGCGTCCCGTTCGGAAACGGGTACGGGGAGATGCAGCCCTGGCTCGGAATCGCCGGGTCCTTCAGGACACACGTCCCCGTCGGGATTCCGTTCCCGACGTAGGCGCACGTGAGACTGGTCGACTGACAGTAGGTTCCGAAGTAATTGTCGTAGTCGTGGTTCTCCTGCATCAGGACGACGATGTGCTGGATCGGGATCTTCGATGGGGAGGGCGCGGCGGGGTACAGGGCGTACGTTAGCGTACCGGCCCGCGGTGCGGCGCTCCACGTCGGGACCGCCGTCGACAGAACGGCTGCGGCCGGTACCGTGAGCAGCAGGATGGCCGCTCCCACCCACGGTCCGATCCGCTGTGCGGCGACCGATGCTGCCGATCGGGACGGGACGCGAGACCTCGGCGGCCCGCGGAGGGAAGGGAGCCCGGTCAAGGTGGGGACCTCCGGAAAATCATGATTCGACCGTCGGTCTCGGCCGGCGGAGGTTTCCCGAGCGAGCCCCCATTAATACGTATTCGGCCGGAGCTCCTTCCCCGGCGGGATCCGGCCGCCGGACCCCGTGGACCACGCGGGACCGCTGACGGTCGCGCCGAGAGTCGACATCGAGAAGCGCGCGGCCGGTCCGCTCGCCGCCGGCGCCCCGCCGCCGAACGGTACGATCGGCGTGGCCCCGGCTTTCACCGAGGTCGAGTGACCCCCCGCCGCGAACGCCTCGAGGGTGAACGAATACCGGCTCCCCGCCTTGAGCCCGGTCAACACGTACCCGTCGGCCGCCCCGTCGACCCGCGCCGTGGAGGTGCCGGAGATCTTGCCCGTGGTCGACCACGAGAGGAGGTAGTACGCGGGGGCGGTACCGCCGCTCGGCGGTGTCCAACGCAGTACCGCTCCGCCCAACGATCCGAAGGCCGAGAAGCTGGTCGGAGCCTTCGGCGCGGGAAGCTGCTGCAGCGGCATCGGATAGGCGGCCGGAGCAGCGCTCGAGATCGTCAGCGCCGCCCGCGGCGTCGCGTTGAAGTCGAAGAACTCGAGGGGGAGGCTCGCCGCTCCGTCCCGTCCGGTGAGGTTCGTGAACCCGTACCGCCACTCGATGAACCGGAGCAGCGACTCGAAGTCTCCGAGGTGATTCGAGACGTACCCCGGCCGAGCGTACGGACTGATCACGAGGAGCGGCGCTCGGAACGACAGCGAGGTCCCCGCCACCGACGGCGGGAGGACATGGTCGTAGAAACCGCCGTAGTCGTCCCAGGTGAGGAAGATCGCGGTCGACTTCCACTCCGGCGAGCGCTCGAGCGCATCGACCAGCGACAGGACGTACGACTGGCCGAGATGGACGTCGAACGGTGGGTGGTCGGAGTTGTTGATGGGCGGAATGACCCACGAGACGTTCGGCAGCGTGCCGTTCGCCGCATCCCAGAACACATGGAACCGGTCGACGAAATGACTGGCGAACGCCGGGCGGTACGATTCGGCCTTCGCGGCGAGCGGGTTCCAGTACGAGAACGCGCCGCCGGCATGCGTGTGGTCGTTGATCGCGGCCCGGTATGTCGGGTGGAGACTCGAATCGAAGTAGGTCCAGCTCACCGTGGAGTTGATCAGAACGTCGTCGATGGCGCGTGTCGCGTTCGACTCGTTGAGATACATCTCGTCGGGGCCGCTCAGCGTGGTCGCCGCCGACGCCCCGAACTGCGACGACTCCGAGACGCTCGGCGCCGCGCCCGCGAGCAGGAACCAGTGGTTCGGGAGGGAGTACGACAGCGTGCTCCCGAAGAAGTAGTCCCCCAGTCCGTACTGCTCCGCGAGGTCCCAGTATCCCGGGATCGTCTGGCCGTTGAAGTGCCCGAAGGGGAGGACTCCCGAGCTCTCGGCCTGGTAGAACCCGTTCAACTTGCCGTTGTTCCACGCCGAGTGCGCCGAGATCCAGTTGTGGGGGAGGTCTTGGACGTAGGGAGTGCTGTTCGGGTAGGCGAACGGCGCGACGCAGCCGAGCGTCGGAAGCAGGGGGTCCTTCGGGACGCAAGTGCCGGTCGGGATCCCGTACGCTGAGTAGGCGCAGTCGGGGCCCGTCTGCCGACAGTACGTGCCGAAGTAGTTGTCGTAGTCGTGGTTCTCCATCATGATGACGACGATGTGTTGGATCGGAAGGGTGGCGGGGTTCGGGGGGGCGGGGAACAGCGGGTAGCTGCTGTTCGTCGTTCCGGCCAACGCGAAGGCGCGGTTCGGGTCGCTCGTCCCACCGTACGCCGGGGCTACGACCCCGAGCATGCCCACCACACCGACCAGGAGTGCGATCCGAGTCGCTCGCTCGACCCGCCGGCGCCGCATCGGGGAGCCGGAGCGGCCGTCCATCACCGGATCCCTGCGCCCCCGCCCGTCGGCCGCGACCGATGGCCCCTCGACCGTCCTCAGCTCGTCCCCGGAGCCCCCGGACCCCGCTCTGTCGAATTCGCCGGGCAAGGGGGGGTGGGTATCCGTGCTCACATATACACATTAGCTCGAGAGCGTCGGGAGATTCCTTCACCCGACTGGGGGAGGCAGCGTTCCGCACACAATCGGCCGTCAGTGTCTGCGGAAACTGCGTCCGCGCGCCGGAAACGGCTCCGAGTTCCACTGGAAACGAAGGGGTGCGTCGGCGGCTTGTCGGCCGCGAATCTCTGACGAGAATTTACGGTCCGACCCCCCTTCTGCGCGTCGAGGTCTAGCATTTATGTATGACAGCTGTCTGACAGATGCGGGGAAGGTCCTTGCGCGAAGTGACTTCGCCGGGGGATGCGCGGAACGAGACTTCTTTCGACGATTCGGCGACGATCCGCCCGTCGCCTCCGCGCCCCTACGAGCCCCGCATTCCCGTCGGGCCGTCGTTCGCGCAGATGCTCGATCGGGCCGTGAATTGGGGGCGCCGATGAGCCGCTCGGCCGCCGACGTGTACATCGACCCGCCCGCCCCACCCCGCCCACGCCTGGTCTTGGGAGCCGGAACGCCCCGCGGGTTCGGCTACCGGCCCCGGCTGAGTCCGGAGGCGGCAGCCGCGTTCGCGACCTTCGTCGACACCGCCCGCGCCCGCGCCGCCCTCGAGGGGCGGACCCTCGTCTACACCGTGCGCTGGGGCTGATCGCCACTCACGCGCGGCCGGTGTCGGCCGGCCACCGCGAACTCCTTCGCGAGCGCCTCCTTGGATAGCTCATCCGCCCGCCGGTTCTCCTCGCGGGGAACCCACTCGAAGCGGACCTCGGCGAACGAGCGCCGGAGCTCCTGGAGATGGTCGTGGTACGCCTTGAGGTGGTCCGAGCGGACCCGATACCCGCCGTTCATCTGACGCAACACGAGCTGGCTGTCGCCGCGAGCGACCACGGCGCCGCGGAAGTCGCGGGCGCGGAGCCATTCGAGGGCCCGTAGCGCCCCCGTGTACTCGGCGACATTGTTGGTGGCGTGCGGCGACCACGGCGTCACAGCGAGGCCGCTCTCCTCGTACGCGAAGCCTCCGCCGTGGACCGTGAATCCGTAGGTCGCTACGCCGCCGCCCCGCGGCGGCTGGCAGGCCCCGTCGAAGTGCACCTCCACCGTGCTGCCCATGACGGCCGTTCCTCGGGGGAGCCGGTCGTCGAGCGTCCCGCTCATCGCGCCGATCCGCGGCCGGCCGGGGGGGTCCGCCGGACCTTCGGGCAGTCACAGTAGACCTCGTCATGCAGGCACGGGGCACAGCGGACGGCCCCGGCGAGGAAGAACAGGGGCTTCCCGCAGCCGCGGCACTCGCGGCGCCGACCGCACCGGGGGCAGTCGGCGAGTTCGGGGGCGATCAGCGTGTAGCAGGACCGGCAGTTGACGGGCTCCTTCGGACTCGGCCGATACCGGGCGGCGGCGAGCGCCGGGTTCCGGTCGAGGCGGCGCTGGAGGAGGTTCTCGTCGGGATTCCCGAAGACCCCCCGGACGGTCGTCACGCGGGGGTCCGGGGCGGAGGCGCCCCAAAGGAGGACGGAGAGCGCGACCGGCAGAACGAAGATCCCGGACTCGACCTCGATGTCGAGCGCCTCCGACCCCGACGTGACGAGGGGGTAGATGACGAGTCCGATGCCCCCGAGGAGAACGGCGAGCCCGAGGAAGGTGATGGTGCGATTCATCCGACGACCTGAGGCAGGTCGGACGTGACCTCGAAATCGACCGACCCCCGGGTATAAGTATGGCTTGTTGGGCGGGGGGCGCCGGAAGGTTCTTGACGGGTGACGGGCCCATTTCATTGGGCCGATGACGACTGGCTATGTCGCCCCCACGCGCGCGGTCCCGCTCGGCGTCGCGATCCTGGCGGTGCTGATCGGCATCGTCGGGGCGATCTTCCTGATCGCCGCGCTCATCCTGCTCCTGCTCCCCGCGCTCCACGGCATCGTGGGGGGCTTCGCGATCTTCGGCGGCGTCGGGGCGATCCTCGGTGGGATCCTGCTCCTGGTCTTCGCCATCGTCCTGCTCGTCGTCGCGAGCGGGCTCTGGCATCTCGAACTGTGGGCGCTCGTTCTCTCGATCATCGTCGTCGGGATCCTCTTCATCGGCTATGTCATCGAATTCGCGATACTCCCCCTCGTGATCACCCTCGTGGTGCTCGTCTACTTGGTCGCGGTCCACCGGCACTTCCACTAAGGGAGCGCCGACCTTTTGGACCGGGCGTGTTCCGGGCCGCCGTGACCGGGAACCCCGAAGTGACGCTGGCGACGTCGATGGGTGACATCCGTCTCGAGATCTTCGCCGACCGGGTGCCGAAGACCGCCCAGAACTTCATCGACCTGGTCCGGAAGGGCTTCTACAAGGGGACGACGTTCCACCGGGTGATCCCCGGATTCATGATCCAGGGGGGATGCCCGAAGGGGGACGGGACGGGCGGACCGGGGTACACGATCCGTGACGAGTTCCACCGCGAGCTCAAGCACTCCGGCCCGGGGATCGTCTCGATGGCGAACGCCGGTCCGAACACGGGCGGGAGCCAGTTCTTCATCACGCTCGCCCCGACGACGTGGCTCGACGGCAAGCACGCGATCTTCGGTCGCGTGGTGGGCGGCCAGGACATCGTCGAGAAGATCGCGCGCGTGGCGCGCGACGGGAGCGACAAGCCCCGGACCCCGATCACGATCGTCGGGACGACGGTGAACTGACGACCGGGCCTTCCGCCGTTCGGCGGGGCTACCGGGGAGGGAAATCGAACGGCAGCCGCTCGAACGGGTGCCGAGCGTCCTCGTACGTCGTCACGGCGGCCGCGGCGAGGCCCAGGACGGGCAGGGCGAGGAAGACGAGGAACAGGTCGCCGTAGGTGAGGTCGATCGCGGCCCCCATCAGGTGGGCGTGGACCGCGCCGAACGGGGCGAAGACGACCAGGTAGACGATCGCGGCGACGGCGCGCGCCGCCGAGACGGGCCCGTACGCCCGTGTGGGCTTGACCATGTAGGCGAGCGCCCAGAGTGCGGCGAGGACGGCGCCGCCGGTCGAGATGGCCGCGAGCGGGAGGTCCGAGGTCACGCCGAACCCCGAGAGGCGCCCAACCAAGTAGATCGGGAGACCCACGAGAAGGACGAGAAGGATCACCAGCAGGACGACCCCGACGGCCACGCGCGAGGCGATCGGGGGTTTCATGGAGAGGGAGCCCAGCTCCGACGTCATGGGGGGACCGTCGTCGGCGGCAGCGTGAGGCTGAGGGTCGGGCCGGTGAACGTGGCGAGAAGGTCGACCCCGCCCGAGGCGCAGGCGGCGCGGGCGTAGATGGTCGGGGAGGAGGCGTAGGAGCCATGCCCGGGGACGTTGAGCGGGATCGCCGCCGCTCCGCACGTAGCTCCGCCGGGCGCGCGCAGCGTTAGGACGAACGTCCCCACGACCGCGTAGTTCGCGTGGTCGTCGAACGCGACGTGGGCCGACTCCGCGAGCGTCCCGTTCGAGAGGAGGACGGGCGGAGTGGGCGTCACGTTGAGATTGGCGAAGGGGGCGCCCCAACTCACGTTGCTCGACGCGTTCACGCCGATCCCGAAGAGCGTCGCATACGTTGCGCTCAGCCGCAGGTACGAAGGGAGTTCGAGGTCGTGGGTCAACATCGTTGCCGCTCCCGGGATGTCCGAGAGATTGACCAGGAACCGGAGCGGAACCTCCCCGGTCGTTCCCGGCGCGACGTCGACCGAGGGCGAGAAGCCGTGCGCCAGGAGCGACCCGTTCGGGAAGGCGATCCGGGCCTCGAGCTTCACGTTCGAGAGGCTGTAGAAGGTGGGGTTCGAGAGATTGACTGCGACGCTCACTCGGAAGAGGTCGTTCCCCGCCGGCGCGACGTGGACGGCACCGGCCGAGGCGGAGGACGGCCGCAGCGAGAGGGCCGAGGCGAGGGCGCTCCCGAGAAAGACCAGAATGACGACGAGCGCGAGCAGCCCCGCCCGACGGAGGGCCCGGGCGACCCGATACATCGGCGGCGGCCGCGCCACGGGAAACCGACCTCTCTGTGCCATAAACCCTGTGACGTCCAGCGGAAAGCCAAACCGAGGGGAGAGGAGCCGTCCACGTCGCTCGCCCGGTGAACCGTTATCGGCGAACGAAGCTCGCGGAGGAACCCTCGTTGAGGATGTCCGTGAAGAAGATCCCCGACGGATACCACTCAGTGACGGCCGCGCTCATCGTGCCCGACGCAGCGCGGGCGATCGAAATCTATGCGCGGGCGCTCGGCGCCGAGCAGCTCGTCCTGAATGTCGAGCCGGACGGTAAGACGGTCACCCACGCCGAGATCGGCATCGGCGACTCACGCATCTTCCTGGGCGACGAGGCGGGCGCGATGGGCGCCAAATCGCCGAAAACGCTCGGGGGCACGACGGCGTCCATCCACCTGTACTTCGAGGACGCCGATGCCCTCTACGACCGGGCGGTGAGCGCCGGCGCGAAGGGCGTCATGCCCCCGATGGACATGTTCTGGGGCGACCGGTACGCTCGCGTCGTCGACCCGTACGGACACGAATGGGGGATCGCGACGCACATCGCGGACCCCACCCCCGAGCAGATGGAGAAGGACCGTCGGGCGTTCTTCGAGCGGATGACCCAGCGACCGCCCGGGGCGCGGTCGCCCGAGGGCGGCGCGTACGCGCACGCAGAGTCCGGCGCGGGGCAGGCGGTCGCTGACGGCGGCCGGACGATCCCGTTGATGTAGAACGCGTACGGCTGGCTTGGCGGGAACGATGTACTGCTAGCAATGAACCCTCCGGGATCGTCGAAGTAGTCGCGGAACACCGTCTGGCAGTTCGGGCCGCACGGATCGCAGACCTCCGGATTGCTCAGGTCGGCCCTCGGATCGACGACGAGCTCGGCGATCTCGTGGCTCAGGGCGAGCGCGAACCGGTCGGCGCGATCGTTCAGGTCGAGCCCCGCGGCGGTCACATTCACGAAGCCGTACGGGACGGTCGCGAGCCCGTGGTAACCGAGCACGCCCTGGGTCGCGTCCGCGTCGGTGTTGAGCGCACCGGGCGGATTGAGCACGACGAGGGCCGCCGCTCCGGCGGCCGGCGCGCCCGGGGCGACCAGGGTGTTCACCCAGGCCCGGAGTTGCGCGTCGTTGTATCGCGCGCCGGCGGCGGCGACCGGGTACTGGCGGGCCGGGCCCATCCAGGCCGGCGCGGTGGGGCCGTACTGGGACGCGTACGCGGCGATCGGTCCAAGCGCTTTCGAAACGAACGTCCCCGCGACCGCGACATCGGGGTCGCTCAGGCTCGGCCCGCCCGAACTCGCACCGAAGTCGAGAGCGACCAGAGCGATCGGACCCTGGAAGAGCGGCGCGACGGCACCGGACCGTACGCGCGGGAGCTTGCCTGGGGCGAGGAGCTCCCGGAGCTGAAACCTCAGCATCGGGTCGGAGCCCTGGAGAATGCTGTCGAATCCCTCGAGCGGCTCCTCCGCGGGGAGGATGTCGGGGGCGACCCGTTGGAGGTGCCAGGCGACCTTGAGGTCGCGGCTACGGCAGACGCCCGGCATGCTGCCGAGCCGTCATCGACGCATTCGGATAACGGGTCGGCGACCGTAGGGGGGACGGTGGCGAACGCCAGAGTTGAAGAGCGATACCGACTCCCCGGCGACCGTGCCGGACCTGCACTACGACGTCGACCTTTCGGTCGGGTTCCGCTCCGGAGAGTTTCGCGGTTCGGTGGAGGTCGAGGTCGACGATCCGGGTCCCGATTTCCGCCTGAACGTCGTCGAGCTCGACGTACGTAGCACCGCGGTCGACGGGTCGCTGGTCGACGCACCCGTCGACCTCGCGTCCGAGTCGATCCGGCTGCCCCCGCTCGGTCCCGGCCGTCATCGGATCCGCGTGGAGTTCGCGGGCCACGCGCTCGAAGGCGGGCTCACGGGGCTGTACCGCTCGAACTACGGCGACGGGCGAACGATCCTGACGACCCAGATGTACCCGAACGGGACCCGGCGCTTGTTCCCGTGCGTCGACGAACCGACCGCGAAGGGCGTGTTCCGCATGGCCGTCGCGGTCGACGAGCCGGTCGGGGTCATCTTCAACACGCCGGCCGAGACCGACGAGGCTCGGGGCACCGGCCGATGGGTCCGGTTCGCGCCCACGCCGAAGATGTCCCCCTACCTCATCTATCTCGGGATCGGCCCGTTCGAGCTCCGCGAGGAGACGAAGGATGGAGTCCAGATCGTGGTCGCCGCTCCGCCCGGAAGGACGGACGCCGGCTCCGTAGCGCTGGACGTCGCCCGCCGCAGCCTCCTCGGATACGAGGAGTACTACCGCCTCCCGTACCCGCTGCGGAAGCTCCACCTGGTCGCCGTACCGGCGTTCTGGGCGGGCGCGATGGAGAACTGGGGGGCGATCGCGTTCCGGGAGACGGCGCTGCTCGTCGACCCGACGACCGACCCGTTCCTCCGCCGGTACATCGTCTCGACGATCGTCCACGAGGTGGCGCACCAGTGGTTCGGAAACCTCGTGACGATGCGCTGGTGGGACGACTTCTGGCTCAACGAGAGCTTCGCAACGTTCGTCGGCTACGCGCTCTGCGACCGCCTCTACCCCGGCGCCGACTGGTGGGGCGACTTCCTGCAGCGAGAGACGGGCACCGGGCTCGTCCAGGACGCGCTCACGACGACCCACCCGATCCAGGTCGAGGTCCACCACCCGTCGGAGATCGCGGAGATCGCGGACCGGATCTCCTACGGGAAGGGGGCGAGCGTCCTGCGCATGGTCGAGGCGTACATCGGCGAGGAGGCCTTCCGGCGCGGCGTTACGGAGTACCTCACGCGCTTCCAGTACGCGAACGCCCGCGGGGAGGACCTATGGAACGCGCTCGAGGGAGCCAGCCGTAAGCCCGTCGCCCGCGTCATGGAGCGCTGGATCCGACAACCGGGGCATCCCGTGATCGAGGTGGCGCGGGAGGACGGCCATCTCCGCCTCCGACAAACGTCGTTTGTGATCGGTCGACCTCCGACCGCAGAGCTCTGGCCCGTTCCCGTCCGGGTCGGTGACGGCCCCCGAGCCCAGGAAGTACTCCTCGACGGCGCGGAGGCTTCGCTGTCGTTCCCGCCCGGGGAGGTTCCGCTCGTCAATCCGTCACGGACCGGCTTCTACCACGTTCGGTACCGTGGGGACCTGGGTCCGGAGATGCGGGCGCGCGTCCCGAAGTTGGACGCGATCGACCAATGGGGCTTCCTCTCGGACGAGTTCCTCTTCTTCCTCGACGGCAGTACGTCAGCCTCGGCGTACCGGGAGACTCTCGGACAGCTCTCCGAATCCGGGCACTACCTGCCGGTCCGATCGGCGGTGACCCAACTCATCGGACTCCGTCCGTATCTGGGGGACCGGAGCCCGTGGGGGCGAGCGGCGACCTCGTTCCTCACGGCCCAGCTCGACCGGGTCGGATTGGACCCCGTGCCGGGCGAGCCGGAGACGACCGACGTGATCCGCTCCCTCGCGACCTACGCCCGCGATCTCTGGGACCCGGCGTTCGCCGCGTCGATGGGCGCTCGGTTCGAGGAGTGGGAGCGGACTCCCGGCTCGCTCCGCAACGCGGTCGCTATCGGGCGCGTGCTCTCCGGGGGAGCGGCGGGGTTCGACGACGTACGCGCCCGCCTGGACCGTGCCGCGAGCGACGAAGAGGCGGAGGTCCTCGCCGAGGCCCTCGCCTTCGCTCCGGGCGGCCCCGAAATGGAGCGCGCGCTCGCCCTCCTCGACTCCGGATCGCTCGCTTCGTCGCGCGTCTGGGATGTGCTGCGCGACGCGGGACGCGTGGCGAGCACCCGCCGGCAGATCTGGGAGTGGTTCGTGGAGCGGGCCGACCGGCTCGAGAAGCAGTGGACCGGCACCGGCCTCCTCGCGGTCCTCTTCCCGACCTTCATCCCGCTGTTCGGGTACGAGCGGCCCGAGATGGTGCGGGAGTACTTCGCGGCGCACGATTTCGCGGAGGCGCACCGCGGGGTTGACGAGGGGCTCGAGTGGCTCCGCGTCTTCCTCGCCGTACGGGCGCGTCCGGATTCCTAGCCTATGCGTCCGCAGTACGCTCCAGCTCGGCCTGCCGGCGCGTCGGGTCTGGTCAGAGTCGGAACCGGATCCCCGTGATCGCCGCGTGGTGGACCACGATCGACCGGGTGACCGGGACGAGCCCGGCCGCGGAGGCCGTGAGATTGTAGGATCCCGAGGACAGGTAGAGGACGAACCCTCCGGAGGCGTTGGTCGTCGTCGACACCCCGAGCCCGTCCGAGATCGTGGCATTGACGATCGGGGTCCCGGAGAGGTCGGTGACGGAGCCGCCGACCGCGTAGCTCTTCGCGAAGTTGAACAGGTCTCGCATCGGCGGATTCACCGACCAGTTGTCGTTGTGTCCCGTGCGTCCGAGCCCGAGCAGCCATTCGGCGGTGGTGAGCAGACTGATCGTATTGTACGGGTGGGTGGAGTTGTACCCGAACCGGGCAAACGGGCTCACGAGAGCCAGGTACACGTGGCCCCCGCTGGTTCCGTTGAATCCTAGGTTCGACGTACCCTCATCGTAGGTGACGAACAGCGCGGTCGAGGCGAAGAGACGCGGATGCCCGAGCAGGGAACGGGTGAGGTTCGCGAGCCAAGCGTCCGCCTGGAGGAGGGTGCCGTTGTGGGCGTCATCGAACGTGTCGGGCGAGAGGAACACGTAGTTCGGGAGCGTTCCCACGGCCAGCGACGCGTTCCACGCCGTCATGTTGACCACGCGCTGGTCGCAGCGACCGGGGTTGTGGATCACGTCGGAATACCAGACGAACGGGTCATGAGCGACGTCGTAGCCCACGCTCCAGTCGTCCTGGCGGTCGCATGCGGTCGGCATCCCCTCCATGATCCCATCCCACGAGAGATTCCGGGCCTTGGCGAGGTCTCCGATGTTCCGGGCGCTGAACGGGGTCGCCGGGCTCTTCACGGCGCCCGAGGTCGCGGCGAGATAGTCCGGCAGGGAGTAGTGCGCGACCGCGTAGAATTGGCTCGCGAACGCGTAGTGCGCCGCGATCGACCGCTCGAACGGCGCGCCGGCGAGGGTGGTGTTGACCTCCGTGTTTTCGAAGAACACCACGATCACATGCCGAATCGGAGTGGGGAACATCCCCGCGAGCGTCGTCGCTCCTTCCCCGAAGCTCTTCGCCGGAGCGCGGGCGCCATCGGTGAGCAAGCCGCCGGGACACGCCGCAAGGACGATCGCCACGACAGGAACGAGGATCCACGGCGGCCCGCCCTCCGGTGAGGAGCCGGGTCGCGTGGGTCGGATTCGGAACCGGCGATAATGCGCATTCATACGCACTAGACTCCCGAGCACCCGCGGCTTAAGGTTCTATCGACGAGCCCGGCGATCCCCTGAAGGGGACCGAACAGTTTCATCCTCCGGCTCTCGGTCTGCCCGTTGATGGTGATGGCGGGCGGGAGTGCTCGGCCAACCTTCCGCGCGGAGGGGGTGCTGCGGTCGAGAGGCCCCGGGACGTGGACGTACCTCGATCTCGGCGGCCGGCTTCGAGCCGCGTTCGGAATTCGGGGAAAGCTGCGGGTTCGCGGCAGCGTGCTCGGCAAGCCGTTCGAATCGACGGCTATCCCGTGGGGTGACGGATCCCTCATCCTCCTAGTGACGAAGCCCCTCCAGGCGGCGCTCGGCGTCGCGGCCGGTTCGCGCGTCAGCGTGGAACTCTCCCCCGTGCTCTCGGCCCGCCCATTGCGGCCACCCCGCGAGCTCGCGGAGGCGCTGCGGAGGTCGCCCCGGTCCCGACAGGAGTACGATGGGCTCGCTCCCTCGCATCGCCGGGAGTTCTCGGAATACGTTCGGGCCGGGAAGGAGTCCGCGACACGAATCCGGCGGGCCGCCCGGGTCGTCGAGCGATTGAACGCCTCGAAGGCGCCGCGCCGGCCCCGGGACGGCGGGCGCCGCCGGCGCCACTGACCCCCGGTTCGGCGCTCGGCTCTCCGCCGAGCCGGAGAGACTATCCCACCTCGGACCTCAGAGGCCACGTCGATGGCGGAGGCGAACGGCTGGGAGGAGATCGCGGCGTACTACGACGAAAAGCAGGGCGATCGCGGCGATACTTGGCACCGGACCCTCATCGACCCTGGGCTCTGGAAGCGAGTCGGCCGGGTCCGTGGGCTCCGCGTGCTCGACCTTGCCTGCGGGAACGGGTACATCGCACGGCGGCTCGCCCGCTCAGGGGCCCATGTCGTGGCCATCGATTCGTCGCCCTCGATGCTCGAGCGTGCCAAAGCTCGCACCGCCCCGTCGCTGGATGTCCGGTACGAGCGACGGGATGCCGCCCACCTGACCGGGTTCCCCGACGACTCGTTCGACCTCGCGGTCTCGAACATGGCGCTGATGGACATCTCCGACGGGGCCGGAGCGATCCGCCAGGTCGCCCGGGTGCTCAGACCCGGCGGTCGATTCGTTGCTACGCTGAGCCACCCATGCTTCGACAACGGTTCGGCCTCCGCTTGGTCGGTCGAACGCGTGCTTCTGACGACGACCGTCTACCGGAAGATCAGCCGATATCGAGAGCTCCTCTCCGAACGGTTCCCGTGGCGAACCCCGGATGGGACGCTCTACCGGACGTTGGGCCACCACCGCCCGTTGAACTGGTACGCGCGCGTCCTGGGCGAGGCGGGACTCGCGATCACCGCCCTGGATGAACCGGAGGCTCTGCCGGAATTCCGCACCGCCAGTCCGGTCGACTCCTGGATCGCTCAGATTCCTCTGCA
Organism: Thermoplasmata archaeon; assembly: GCA_035656255.1. GTDB lineage: Archaea > Thermoplasmatota > Thermoplasmata > Lutacidiplasmatales > UBA184 > Lutacidiplasma. The sequence continues at coordinate 113,295 of DASRSV010000018.1, read as the reverse complement.
CTTGGTGATTCAAGCTCACAAGTGCGACATGGGAGAGGTCGCGAGGCGTCGGGCCGCCATCTCAGCGGGACCGAGGGCCTTTCGCCGCTCCCCACGGGGGGAGCGCGCACCGGCCAAACGCGGGAACATGCGCCGACGCGGCGCGTCACGGCCATAAACGCGCGAGGCCCACGGGCCCCGGTCCCGCGGGCTCCGATGGACGCTCCTTCCGTGCCGACGCTCAACGACCTGGTCGCGCTCGATGCCGAACACGATTGCACCGAGCAGAGCCCCGCGTGCGTTCGGATCGTCGCGGTGGCCCGCCTCCCCACCCGCTTCGGTGATTTCCACGTCGTGGCGTTCGACAGCCCATCGGACAAGAAGGAGCACGCCGCTCTCGTCCACGGCAACGTCGTCGGAAAGAGCGGCGTTCCGGTCCGCCTGCACTCGGAATGCCTGACCGGCGACGCGTTCACCTCGCTGCGCTGCGATTGCCGCGAGCAGCTCGAGCGCGCGCTCGAGATGATCGGTCAGGAGGAGTCGGGGATCGTCCTCTACCTCCGTCAGGAAGGGAGGGGGATCGGCTTTGCGAACAAGATCCGCGCCTACCAGCTCCAGGAGAAGGGGTACGACACGCTCCAGGCGAACGAGCTCCTCGGATTCCGGCCGGACGAGCGGGACTACGTCGTCGCCGCGCACATGCTTCAGTCGCTCCGGGTCCGATCGATCCGCCTCATGTCGAACAACCCCGCGAAGGTCGCCGACCTCGCGTTCCACGGCGTCCAGATCGACGGCCGGATCCCGATCGTCGTCCCGCCGAACCCGTTCAACGCGCGGTATCTCGAGACGAAGCGCCTCAAGGCCGGCCACTTCCTCGACCTCCCGCCGGGGGTCGAGGTCCCCGAGCAGCTCGACAGTGCCGATGTCCCCGAGGGGTCGACCCCGTCGGCCTGAACCGGCCCCTTGGCCCTGAGCGGGCCCCGCGGGGATTCCCCGTCGCCGCCGCCTTGGCCCGGGCGTCCCCTCGCTTCCACGGCTCTCGCCGGGGATGATTCGAAGTATCCAATCTCACGGGCTTATGTACGCGGGAGCGCCTGCGTCGCCCGACCGGTCCGGTTCCCTCCAACGGAGAATCCGGCCGGACGAAGCTGCGGACGGAGAATCGCATGAACGCAAGAGAACGGGTTGGACGAGTTCGGACGGGCCGATGGCTGGGGGCGATGTCGGGAGGGGGATTCGCCGTGGTCGCCCTTGTCGTGGTCCTCGCGCCGATGGGCTCCGCTTCGCTCCTGCATCCCGCGATCCTGAAGGCCCCCTACAAGCACCTGCTCGTCGCCACGTTCAGCAACACCGGGCAGGTCGCGTGCGGCAAGGACCGAGTGACGGCCGCGCCGCACTTCTCCCCGAAGACCGGCACCGGCGGGTTCTCCGACACGGCCTCGGATGCGGCGTGCGCAGGGCTCCCAACGAACATCGCCAATCGCGGGCTCGCGGCCAGCCAAGTTTCGGTCGTGCTCCCGGTGAAGCTGTTCAAGTCGCACGTGCACATCAAGGTGAACTGGACGTTCACGGCCGCGCTATCGGAGAAGTTCACCCCCGGTGCGTGCAAGGTCAGCACGAACACTACGTACGGGTGCACCGAGGTCGCGCAGGCGTTCCTCGCCGGCGTCGCCTACCTCTACGACACCTACAACGGCAGCGTCTACTCCTCGTCGAACTTCTGGATCGGGTTCCAGAACATCTCCGAGAACTCGACGACGTGCAGCAGCGGCTCCTGCTCGACCGCGACGCTCGGCGGCGCGACCGGCTCGTTCAGCGGCAGCCAGAACATCGTCTGGTACGTGAACGCGACGGCGCTCAATACCTCGCAATCGTTCATCCTGGAGATCGATCTGTTCGGTCAGGCGTACGCCGAGATGGACGCGTACAACACCTACATCACCGGCGGGTCCGCGCAGGCGAGCCTGAACTTCGCGACGCTCGGCAACGGAGCGACGCTGAATTCGATCACCATCGCCTAGTCCGCCACCCCGCACGCAGCGGCCGTACCCTCCGGGCGGCCGCACCGGGCGCGTCGCCCGGGGGGCGGGGGCCTCCTACGGCTCCTCCGGGGGGAGGTCCTCGACACTCCCGTTCGTGCCCGGGGCCACAACCTCCTGCCAGGGGGGCTCGGTCGCATCTGGCTCCGGCTCCGCGGGACGGACGGCAGAGGCGCCGGGAGGACGCCGTCGGATCAGCCATGTTCCGGCCCCGAGTCCGATCGCGAGACCGGTCCCGCCGACGGCCGCCCAGATCCACGGTGCGACGGCCGGCGCGGCCGAAGGGCGCAGCGTCGAGGCGATGGCCGGAGTGAACACCGCGAGCTCCGAGACCGGCCCGGTGGCGCGGAACGTCGGATTCGCGTCCGGCCCCGAATAGTTCCGTCCCGGTCCGGACCCTACCCATCCGTCGAACGTGTATCCGGGGGCCGCGGTCGCATTCAGGGCGATCCCGGCGCCGGCGGGGACCCAACCCGAGCCGGGGCCGGCGAACCCGCCGGGGGTCGCCGCGACCGCGACCCAGAAGCTCGCCGCGTAGGCGACCGACCACGAGAGGTTCTCCGTGACGGAGATCTGGACCGAGCCGCCGCTCGGCATGTACTCCGTCTGGCCGTCCGGTCCGTAGGCCGGCAGCACGGTGAGCGTGTACGTTCCGGAGGGTAGTCCCGAGACGTTCAGCTCCGGGGTGGAGGAGGAGAACTCCCGCGACGCGAAGTCGATGCTCCATGTCGTCCCGGGAAGAATCTCGGCCGCGAGGGTGAATGCGACCGTGAAGGTCGGGGTTGAGGCGCCCGCGCTTCGACCGAAGACCGCGAGCTCGTCGACGCTCGCGGCGGGTGTGAAGTTCTCGAACGCCGATGTTCCCGAGTACGCTCCCGTCCCGCTCCCCTCCCATTCGACGAACCGGAAGCCGGCCGCCGCCTGCGCGACGAGCTCGACCGGGGAACCGTTCGGGACCCAGACCGGTCCGGGACCGACCAGCCCCCCGGCCGAAACGGAGGCCGCCCCACCATCGGTCGATGTGACGCCGACGCGGAACCGCTCCTCGAACGCGACCCCCACGACCGTTCCGCCGTCGGTGCAGAACTCCGTGGGATAGCTGATCGCGGAGAACCGTGTCTCCCCCGTGCCGTTCGCGAACGCGTCCGGCACCGAGAGGGAATAGCGTCCCGCCGTCCCGGCCGAGCACGAGAGAAGGCTCGGCACGGTGATCGTCGGCCGGTCCGAGGCGTATCCCGCGCCGCTGACGTCGACGGACCACAAGGTGCCGGACGGGATCCCGGATTCGAGGAACGTAACGTTGAAACGGTCCGAGGCGAGCGGGGCGAAACCGGCGACCTCCGTGACCGGTCCCCCTACGACCACGCTCGCGGTCGGCCTTGGCCCCGAGTAGGAGCCGACACCGGTCCCCTCCCAGCCGGTGAACGTGTAACCGGAGTTCGGCGTCTCCGTGAACGAACGATTCGTCCCGCTCGCGACCCAGCCGGGGCTCCCGTTCGACACCGACCCGCCGACCCCGGCCGTCGCTTCGACCCGATAGGCCGCGGTGAAGCTCAGGTTGTAGGTGGATCCCGTCGTGACGTTGATCGACGGTCCCAGGTCGAACGGAGCATAGCCGGCCGAGCCGTTCGCCGCGACGACCGGCTGCGGCGCGATGTCGAACGTGCCGGGCCGGGTCGTGAGGTTGATCCAGGGGGTGGCCGAGCTGTACGTCGTGCCGTTGAACCCGAGCCGCCAGACCGTCCCGGCGGTCAAGCCGACCGCGTGGAACCGTGCCGGGCCCGCCGGGGCGCCGACATCGACGAGGACGTAGGAGAAGTTCACCAGTGGCTCGACCGGTACCACGACGGTATCTCCGACCGACGCGCGGCCGAAGTACTCCCAACCCGGGCGGAGCGCCGTCGCCTGCGCTGGACCGATCGGGTACGCCCCGGTCGTGACGTTGGCGACGACGACCGAGGCGTTGCCGGGTGCCGTGTGGTTCGTCCCGCGGAAGCCGAACGTATAGTTCGAGCTGGGGGGGAGGCCGAGCGACTGGAAGGTGACGGACGAGCGGCCGTACGCTCCACCCCAGCCGGTCTCGTTGATCGGGGCATCGATCGTCACGTTCGCCCAGCCGCCGAGCCCGCTGAACGCGCCCGGTCCCGTCCCGTTCCAGTACGCGATCGGGGGCGTCGACGACGGTGCGAAGGTGACCCGCGCACCGAGGGGGAGGTACCACGGGAACGAGGGGTAGGCGTAGTCCGAATGGTAGGTCACGCCGTTGTAGAGCGACGTCGACTCGTAGTCCGAGTAGTAGTATCCGGCGACGTCCACCCCGACGGAGACGTAGCTGATCGTGGTCGGCTCAAAGGAGAGGGCGAATCCGTACTGGACGGTGTAGGCGACCAGGACGGTCGCGTTCACGGTGTAGGTCGCGAACTGTGGGGTGCTCGTGGACGAGGTGGAGATCGTCCGGTACGCGGCGGGGAACGGGAACTGGTGCAGCAGAACGCCCGACGCCGGCGGGACGTCCGTTACCAGGATCGTCGGCGTGGACGCGGTGAAGTTGTTGCCGTCCACAGCGACCGTCCACGAAGCGTTCCCGGGAAGGCCCGTCTCCGTGAGGTTGAGCGTCACGGTCCGCCCGACATACGGATGGGCGAGCGCGAGGACGGTCGCGTAGCTGGTGTTGTACAGGTACTTTCCCAGGCTGCTCGAGTACCAGCTGGTGCTGGTCGCCGGTTGGTTGAGCGCGTAGGCGATCACCGGTCGCCCCGCGGCGGTCGCGCCGACCGACGCGAGGTACCCGGGCCAGGTCTCGGGGGTCGCGACGGGATAGCCGTAGACCTTCGCCAGCCCGAGGAGGATGGACGCGCTCCAGTTCCGCCCGTTCGGGCTCCACTGCGTCCACTGGGTGATCGTCCCGTCGAGGTAGTCGCAGTAGGAGTAGCAGTACGTCGTGGCGTTCTTCCAGGTGTAGGTGAGATAGACGGAACCAGCGACCACACCGAGGGCCGGCGTGTAGTAGTCGTCGAGGCTGCTCGGGTCCGGCTGGAGATGCGAGGCGGTCACGGTCCACGGACCGGTCGGGGCGGAGGCGATCGCCACGTAGACGCCGGTCGTGAGGTAGTTCTCGAACACGTTCGAGGCGTGCCGGTCGAACGTCCCGGCCCAGGCGACGACGAGGCGTCCTACGGCGGGGTCGAACGCCACGGTCGTCTCGGGCGCCCACTCGAAGAGGTAGCGGGGGCACGCCGAGGTGGTGTTCACGTAGTCGAAGCACCGGGCCTCCCCCACCCCGGCGCCGACGACCGTCGGCACCCCCCAGGTCGACCCGTTCGTCGTCGACGCAGCGACGACGATCTGCTCGCCGTATCGGTAGCAGTAGCTGACGTAGTCGAGGACGCAGCTCCGGTTCGTCGCGTACGCGACCACCACGCTCCCGGTCGGCTCGACCGCCATCGAACCGGCGAACGCCGTGTATCCCTGGCTGCGGTTCAGGCCGGGGAGGGTGTACGGGCCGGACCACGTCGCCCCCTCGTCCGCCGAGGCGAGTAGCCGGAGCGCGATCGGCGTCGGGGAAGGATTCACCGCAGAAGGGATCGGGGTCGTGGTGTTCGTGAGGTTCTCGTAGAGGACGTACACGGATCGGCCGAACGCGGCCACGATCGGGCGCGCGAGGTTCCCGCTCGCGTCGAGCGGCACCGGCGCCGAGAACGAGCTCCCGTTCGAGCGGGAGACGACGAAGGCGAGCGCATCGGTCGACCGGTTCGCGAAATCCCCCGGGAGCGTCGAGCCGTTTCCGTACACCTGGCTCGACGCGTTCTCTTCGATGAACGCCGCATAGAGCGTCCCGTCGGGCGCGACGGCGAACGACGGCTCGATCGCCTGGAGGAATCGGCATGTTCCGTTGCCGATGTCGACGGGGGCGGCGAACGTGGAACCGTTCGTCGCGGAGACGGAGAACGCCACCCGGGCGTTCGTCTGCGATGCCTCGGCCGTACACGCGGTCGTCGACCGGTTCGTGTAGACCGAGTAGCCGACCCCGATCGCGCCGTTCGCGAGACGGACGACGGACGGATTCTGGGCCTGCGGGTAGCAGTAGTCGTACTGGTAGTAGTAGTAGGTCGACGGACCCACCACGCAGTACTGACGACCGGCCCCCGGCGCGGCGAACGAGGTGTTGTTCGCGAAGAAGACGCCCGTGACCGACGTATTCATCGAGCCGGACGGGGCGGTGGGGGCCCGGTTCGAAACGGCCGGCTCAACCGTGGCGCGCACGGCCGGCCCTTGGGTACCCTGGAGCCGGCCATTCCCATGGTCCGACGGCGGGACGGCAAGGAGGACCGCGACCGATAGTGCCCCGACCGCGCAGGCAAGCCACGCGGGCGCGCGACCACCTTGCCGGCGTGGACAGGAGGGATCAGCCCACGGGTGGGCCATCGGCCTCGACCTCCTCCCCGGGGGGGGAAGCTCCAACCTCGGAATCAGGCGAGGCCCGTCGGAAACCGCGCACGCGTCGGACGAGGACCCCCAGCACGACCCCGACGACGGCCGGGACGGCCGCCACGAGGAGCAGTGGCACGGTCGCCGAACCGATGCCGGAGGTCGCCGCTGAAGGGGCGGGCGGGGCGTGGGGCCCGAACGAGGCCACGACGACGAGGGGCGAGGTCACGTTCAGGATGCAGTCGAGGGAGGCGCTCGAGCACGCCGCGACTCCTGTGCCGTTCCATCCGAGGAACGCGGCACTGGCGTTCGGCTGCGCGCGGACGTTGACCGAGCCGGCGAGGGCGACCCAGAGGACGCCGGAGGGAGCGACAGTGCCACCGGGGGAGCTGGTCAGCTGCACGCGGAACTGCTCGGTGAACGTCACGGCCACGCTCGCGTCCGCGGTGACCTGCACCGAGGTGGGCGCCTGCGCGACGAACCGCTCGTCGGGAGAGATGTAGACCGCCGGTACGGCGAGCGGGTAGGTTCCGTTGAGCCCGGGCACGACGAGGAACGACGCGCTCCCCGCGATGCCGCTCCCGCCGGCGGCGATCGACCAGGTGGTCCGCGCAGGGAGGCCGGTCTCGGTCGCCGTGAGCGTGAACGAGCCCGCGGCCCCCCCCGAGAGCGCGAACCGGGCGGACTCCCAGGTCGGTCCCGTCATCAGCACCGAAATCGACGGTTGGCTGGACGCGATGGCCCCGGAGCCGCCGCCCGCCCAGCTGACGAACTGCGCTCCCGGGTCGGGAGCGGCGCCGAGGGTCACGGTCGACCCCGCGGCGAACCAGTAGCGCCCGGCGGGTGGGGACGTGCTCCCGTGCGGCGTCGAGGCGACGGTGAGGGCGAACTGGGCACCGAACGTCACCACGATCGAGCCGTTGGCGCCGATCGCGAGCGTCCCGTTCGCGAGCCGCCCGTACGAGGAGCTCCACGACGTCGCGACGAACCGTGTGTCGTTCGAGCTGTTCGAGTACGCCGGAGGGAAGACGACGCGGTAGTCGCCGGAAGCTATCCCTCCTAACCGGTCCCCGACGTGCAGCCAGTAGGTCGACGGGCCGAACTGGACGGGGAACCCCTGGCCGGTCGGGAGGCCCGCGGCCAGGACGGCGATCGACCAGAGGGGAACGTACGCGTAGAACTCGGCCGTCTCCGTCACCGCCCCGAGCGGCGAGACCACAGGGCTCGACTCGTTCGCCTGCGCGGAGGTGGTCGCCCCGGGGCCGGCTCCGGTCCATCCGCCGAATCGGAAGCCCGCGTTCGGCAGCTCGTGCAACACCACCGATCCGCCCGAGGGCACCCACGTCTCGGACGGGCCGGCCGATCCCCCGACCGTGGCGAGGACGCGGAGGAGGTACATCGGTCGGAAGTCGATCGTCACGGCGAAGGAGCTGTTCGGCGAGAAGGCGAACGGCTCGGAGCTCCCGTTGATCGGGGAGGTCCCGATATCGAACGGCTCGATCGACCATCCCGCGGGGTAGTATCCCGTACCGTTCGTGCCCACGATCGGCGTGACGTTCATGTCGAGAGGACCGCCGCTCACGTTCCGACCGAGGAGCGGTCCCGAGGTCCCGTAGGAGAGGTTCCCGATCGTGACCGACCAGTTCGTCCCGGCCGGCAGCCCCACCGCGAGGAACCGGCCCTCGAACGTCGCGTTCGCGGGCGCCACCTCGTGGAACGTCACGTTGATCGTGCGGTCGATCGGGAGCTCGGCCGGCGACGGCGTCGACGGCACGCCGACCCAGACGTTGTTCGGGGTCGAGGCGCGAGAGCTCCAGACCGTGAACGGCACCGGGCCGACCCCGACCTCGAAGTCGAGCCACGGGCCCGTGCTCTCGTTCGTGAGGTTGGTGCCGACGGTCACCGCCCACGGCGTGCCGGCCGGAAGTCCGGACTCGTGGAACACGAGCGGGTAGGTGAAGTTCAGGCACGCGAGGGCCGGGGAGTACCCCAGCGACCGATTGTACCCCGAACAGATCGAGTCGAACTGGAAGTTCGCGGTTTCGTTGATCGCGCCTGCGACGTGGAGCGCCGGAGCGGGCGCAACCGAATTCACGCTCCCGGGCCCGGCGCCGGTCCACGATAGGAAGCTCAGGTTGTAGTACGAGCAATAGTAGCTGCACACCGAGCTCGTCGAGAGGTTCCCGAGCACCGCCGCGGAGAGGTTGACGCGGTGCCCGAGCGGGAGCCACGTCGCGGACGGGAGCGGAGTGAGGTTGTAGTTGGTCGCCCCGCGCGACGCCCAGACATTGTAGCCGAGGGCGGGGAACGTGGTGAGGTTCAGGAGTCCGAAACCGTCGAAGGTCACGATGACGGTCGAGTTGACCTGGAACGCGCCCGGCGACGGGGGATTGAGCGATGTCTGGTACTTGACTCCGTACGACAGATTGACCCACGGGGACGACCACGTGAGCCACTCGCCGGGGGGGACGCCCGAAACGCTCAGCGTCCCCGGCGCCGCGGTCGCCCGCTGGTTCCCGAAGAGCTCGGCGCTCCAGAGCGTCCCGTTCGGGAGCCCTTTCTCCCGGAAGGTGATCGCGAGCCCGGGGCCGGTGTAGAGCTCAGAGACCACGACCCGGGACGAACCCGACGGGCCCCCGTAGTAGCAGCCGCTCGAGTTCCACGTGGGGCACTGGTCGTTCACCCAGCCGAGCCAAACGTGGCCGTAGCCGGCGACCATCGTCGCGTACTCTCCGTCCCATTCGTACGAGCTCTGCGAATACGGCGTCGCGTTCGAAGCCACGGTGATCGGGCCGACGAAGCTGCTCCCGTTGTCGACGCTCGAAAAGTACTCCTCCTGCTCGGCGCCGCAGACGGTGTAATTGTAGTAGTACGAGGTCGAGTACGCGTACTGCACGAGGCCGCAGACCGAGGCGTTCGTGAACGCCGCCTCGAGGTGGATCCGACCGCTGGCGTCGACGGCGAGCGCGGGCCGATAGAGCCGGTCGGGAGGTCCCCCCGACGGCAGGATGAGCGTCGGGTCGACGGCGTGGGCGACCGACCAGGTGCGGCCCGCATCCGACGAGTTTGCGAAGAATACGGTCGGCCGGTCCGCGTAGTAACAGTTGGGGTACGCGGCGTGGTAGGTGGACCCGTAGTAGTAGTAATTGTAAGTGTAATTGTAGCAGTACTCGCCGAAGACGCCGCCGTCGTAGGTGGCATACAGCTGACCGAACCGCGCGGAGTACGCGAGTTGGGGCGACGGGTCGCTGAACGGTCCGTACGGATTCTGGTCGGGGACCGTGGTGTTGTCGACCCGCGACAGATTGAGCGAGCTCCCGTTGTTCGTCGAGCTCGCGACGACGACGTCCGCGTGCCAGTAGTACGGGCAGTACGTGAGGTAGCAGCTGCGTTGGAGCGAAAGGTTGGTCGCGTAGGCGATGAAGACGGCGCCCGAGGGGTCGGTCGTGATCGTCGGATTCATCGCCTCGCCGACGTAGCGGCCGGCGTACGGGTCGTACGCGTACTCCGTCGGTAGGTGACGGACCGCCCCCCACGTGGTCCCGCCGTCCCGGGAGACCCGGAGGTGGACGGCGCTCGAGCCGACAGGCCCGCCGTTGACGGGCGTCGTGAGGTTCTCCCACACCAGGTAAAGGGTCTGGCCGTAGGCGGTGACCCACGGGCGCTCGATCGGGAAGCCCACCGGACAAACTCCGTTCGGGGTGGGGTCGCTGATGTTGTACACTCCCGTCGGCGTGGTCCAATGCGAGCCGTTGTCGAAGCTCTCGGAGACCACGAGCCGGTCGAAGGTGGTCGCGTAGCAGTCGACGTAGGGGGGCGTCGCCCGGTATGTGTAGTTCGACTGGATGTAGGCCAGAACGAGCGTTCCGTTGCCGAGGGACGTCAGGCTCGGCTGCCAGGCGTTGGCGTACACCTGAGCCTGCCCACAGTTCGGATTGCCGAGGTAGGCGGGGCGGCTCCACGTCAGGCCGCCATTCCGAGATACCGAGAAGCCGATTTCCACCGTCGCCTGGCTGCGCATGAGTGGGCACTGGGAGTTGTTCGTGAGCGCGGTGTAGGCGACGGCGAGGAGCCCCGTTCGGGTCAGGTTGAGCGACGGCTCGTTGGATACGTTGTAGCAGCTCGTTCCGTAGCTACAGGTGAGATTGCCGGGAGTGGGCGCGGGCATCTGGTAGCTCGAGAAGAACGTGCCCCGCCCCGAGCTCACCGGAACGCTCGCGCTGGGCGCGACGTTTCCTCCGGGCGCCGGAGCCGCCACCGGCACGGGCACGGTGGTCAACGTCGACCCCGAAGCTGGGGGGGAACGGTCGGATGGCGTCGGCGCTAATCGGCCCGTCCCGTGCCCGAAAGCGCCGAGGCCGCTGCCGGTCAGCGAACCGATGACGGAGAGAGTGATGATCGACCACGCTACCGCGGCTCGGCGAAGGTTCGAACCCCACCGGAGGGAGGGTTGCCCCTGTCGGCCGCCCCTCGAAAACGTAAGTGGCGGCAAAGCGGAACGGCCATCTTAAACCTCCGGGGAGCCGCAAGAGCGGCGCACGAACTCCGACCCCCGCCCCGGGGGAGCGTCGGACGCCGGGCCTACACCCCGGGGGAACCTGGCTCGCTCCTCCAGGAGCGGTCGGACTGCCGGCGGGGGATCGGCCGACTTGTCCGGGCCAAAGTCTTACGAGCGCCTCCCGGTGGGGCGATGCGTGTCCGCCCCATCACGCCGCGCGGGTAGTGAACGAACCGACGAGGGGTCGGTCGAGCCGCTCGCGCCCGCCCGCACGACTCCGCTCGCGTTTCTAGTCGATGGCGACAATGCGGCCGCCGGACTGATCGGCGAGATGCTCGTTGAGGCGGCGAAGTACGGGTCCGTGGAGATCCGGAGGGTCTACGGCGACTGGGCCTCCGGCAAGCTGAGCTCCTGGAAGCCGGTTGTCCAGGAGCACGCCTTGGTCCCGATCCAGCAGTTCGTCGCGGTGTCGGGGAAGAACGCGACCGACAGCGCGCTCATCATCGACGCCATGGACATCCTCCACAGCGGGCGGGTGCGCGGCTTCTGCATCGTCTCCTCGGATTCCGACTTTACCCGGCTCGCGACCCGTCTCCGAGAGTCCGGGATGCTCGTGGTCGGTATCGGGCGCGCCCAAACGCCGGCCGCGTTCCGCAACGCGTGCCATGTCTTCGTGGCGACCGAGAACCTCCTGCCCGCCCGGCCCCGACCGGAGCGCCCGGTGCCGCGCGCCCCCCGGGCTCGGCCGGCGACCCCCGCGGTCGACGGCGCTCCGACCCCCGAGCGGCGCCCGCCCCACGAGGCCGCCGACCTGATCGAGAAGGCGTTCGACGCCGTTGCAGGGGAAGACGGATCCTCCTATCTCGCGGAGCTCGGCAACGCGCTCCTCCAGATCGACCCGGCCTTCGACCCGCGTACCTACGGGCGGTCGAAGCTCAGCGACCTGTTGGAGGCACTGCCCGGCGCATTCGATGTGATCCGCCCGCCTCCAAGGACGCGGGGACAGGTCGTGGTCCGCCGGAAGCAGCCCCCCGTGTGAACCCGCGCTCGCCTTTCTCCGAGGGGGGAGCTCGGTTGCGGGGTTCCAAAGTCCGCCGCCCTGCGGCCCGCGGCGCACTCGTCGGGTGGCGGGTCGGCGAGCACGACGAGAGGAGAGACCGCCGTGGCCGGTGCCAACTCGAGTCGGATCGAGGGAAGTCGGTACCCGAGGGGATCCTGGAGCGGTGGGCGGGAAGTGGCGCCGGGTCGACGTCCTCAGCGAGGGGCGGGTAGCGTCTTCGCCATCCGCATGTTGGTCGTTCGAAAGCCCAGTTCGGCGTAGAGCGCAAGCGCCTCCTTGTTGTCCGCCGCGACGTACAGGCCTAGCCGGTCGGCTCCGGCGGTCACGGCTTCTCGTTCGAGGGTTGAGAATACCGCCTTCGCGTATCCTCTCCGGCGGTAGTGAGGTTCGATCCAGATCCAATGGAGCCAGAATTGGACCCTCCCGCCCTTCTCCTCGACACTGTGCCAGCCCTCGCCGACACGCTGCCAGCTCCCCGCGTCGATGATCTTGGAGAATCGAAAATGGGCAGTCTCTCTCCCCTGGGGAAGTAGCTGGGCGAACTCCGCACGGCTCATCTGAGCCGCCTCGACGGGGGACCAGATCCCGTGCCGCACCTGGTCCTCCGCGCGACGAGCTATCCCGCCTCGGAGCGATTCGTCGAACTCTTCGGCCGTCATGGGCTCAAGCCGGATCATCGCTCGCAGAGTATGTCGCGGCCCATGACATTTCGGACCGCGAGTTGCAGGCGGCTCGCGCCCGCGTCGAACGACCGTGAGCCACTGGAGGGACTTGAACCCCCGACCTGCTGATTACGAATCAGCCGCTCTGCCAGCTGAGCTACAGTGGCGCCGAGTGCGCCGGTAAGGACGCGCTCTATAACCCCTACGCGCGGCCGCTCTCGGACCCAAGCCCGTCGAGGGCCTCGGTCACGTCCCGGACGAGGTCGGACGGTTCCTCGACGCCGAGCGATATCCGCACGAGTCCCTCGCGGATGCCCCGTCGCTCGAGTTCCGCGTTCGACAGATGCCGGTGGGAGGTGATGGACGGGACGCTCGCCAGGCTCTCCACTCCCCCCAGGCTCGAGGCGACGTGGACGAGCTTCAGTCGGTGCAGGAACCGTTCCGCCGCGGCCCGCCCCCCGCGGACCGTGATCGACACCATCCCCCCGCGCCCGCGCATCTGCTCGGCGGCGAGGCGTTCGTCCTCGGGGCTGCGGCGTCCGGGGTAGTCGACCCGATCGACCTCGGGATGCTTCGCGACGGCCGCGACCACCGACCGCCCGTTCTCGTTCTGGCGCCCGACGCGCAGCGCGAGCGTCCGCAGGCCGCGCGTGAGGAGGAATGCCGCGAACGGGTCGAGGGTCGGGCCGAGGTTGTCGCTTACCTCGCCCACCCGGTCCACGAGCGACTCGGTCCCGACGACCGCCCCCGCGATCAGGTCCGCGTGGCCCCCGAGGTACTTCGTGGCGCTGTGCACGACGAGGTCGGCGCCGAGCGCGATCGGGTTCTGATTCACCGGGGTGGCGAACGTGTTGTCGACGACCAACAGGGCCCCCGCGTCGTGCGCCGCCTCGGCCCAGCGCCGGAGGTCGTGGACCGCGAGGCAGGGGTTCGTCGGACTCTCGACGTACACCAGCTTCGGCGCCCCCTGCACCACGTCCTCGGGCGCCCGCGCCTCCTCGGCGGTCACCCAGCGCGTGCCGACGCCGAGGCCGCTCAGGGTGTCTCGGAGCAGGTCCAGGGTCCCGCCGTACAGCTCGTCCAGCGCGACGACCGTGTCGCCCGGCCGGACGAAGGCGAGCACCGTGGAGGAGATCGCGCCCATGCCGGAGCTGAAGACGCGGGCCGCCTCGCCCCCCTCGGCGGCCCGCACGAGCTCCGCCGCGACCTCGTGGGTCGGATTGTCGAGTCGGGTGTAGAGATGGACGTCTCCGCCCTCGCGCGCCTCGGAGAAGTCGCTGGGGTAATGGAAGGTGGACGTCTGGTAGATCGGTGGAACGACCGCCGCCGCGTTGCGCTCGGGCCGGCGTGCTCCGTGGACGAGCACGGTCCCGAGGCCCGCCCACTCCGGCACCGGGTCGAATCGGGGACGGCCCGACCGTCGCGGCTCCGGCGAATCCGCCTCCCGCGGAGTCATGGCGTCGGGTCCGGGAGGTTCCCGGCGTCCCGGGCGGCGAGCGCCTGGAGCCGGCCTTCCGCATCGATCGAGACGAGGTAGCTGGCGACGGGCTCGGGAAGGTACCGCTTCCAGGCGTGGCCCGTCCGCATCGCCGCGCGGACCGTCGCGCCCTGCCACTTCGCCCGCTCGAACATCGGCGCGGCCTCGACCGGATACCGCGCCTCCTCGAAGAGCAGGCGGGTGAGCGGGTTGTTCGTGTAGACGCGTCGGAAGGGGGGGACGAGGGAAGCGACGTGGGCGACCCAGACGCTGTGGCGGTGGATGTCCGGTATCGGGACCGCGGTGACGCCGTCGAGCTTCTCGGCCGCGACCGTCCGCTCGATCATCTCGAGCCGCTCGCCCGCGGTGAACGGGTTGTCGCTCGTATGCGACTCCTGCGCGCTCCCGATGCCGAGGATCAACGCGTCCCTCGGCCGCTTCGCCCTCAGGTGCTTCACGACCGAGAGATGCCCGAGATGGAACGGCTGGAACCGCCCGACGAGGAGCCCCCGCGCCACGCGACCCTCGACCGCGAACGCTCCGCTAGTCGGGCATCAGGTCCTCGACGTCGTCGAGGAACTCGTCGATGTGCGGGCACTTCGCCGTCAGGTAGAAGCGGCAGTGGCTGCACCGGGTGTCGTTCAGGTTCGAGCGGAGCTGCGGGTTGAAGACGTAGCACTCGCGGCCGATGAACCGGTTCTCGTCCGTCTCCTCCTCGCGGGCCGCCGGCGCGAACGGGGAGCCCGGTCGACGGGGGTGGGCGGTCCGGGGCGCGCCCCTCACGACCCCGCCGGTTGTCCCGGCGGGCCTTTAAGGGCGCCCTCCGGGTTCATCGTGCGGTCGGTCGCCCGGACCATCGCGGCGAGCCGCTCGAGGAGCGACTCCTTCTTCGACCCCGCGCCGACCAAGGCGTACTTGAGCACGTCCCGGAGCGTGCGTACGGGGATCACCTCGATCCCCCCGCGGTACCGCGCCTCGAGGACGAGGTCGTCGCGGTTGTCCTCGGGGATCAGGACGCGGCGGAGGCCCGAGTCGGCCGCCGCCTCGACCTTCGCGGTCACCCCACCGACCGGCAGGACCTGGCCGCGGACGGAGAGCGAGCCGGTCATCGCGACCGACTGGTCGACCGGGACCCCTTCGAGGGCGCTGATCACGGCGGTGGCGATCGAGACCGAGGCGCTGTCGCCCTCAACGCCGTCGGACGTCCCGACGAACTGGATGTGGATGTCGTAGCGCGAGATGTCCTCGCCGGTGTACTTCTTGATCAGGGCGCTCACGTTCTGCACGGCCTCCCGTGCGATCTCCCCGAGCTTGCCCGTCGCCACCACGACCCCGCCGTCCTTCGTCTGGGCGGGCGTCACCTCGGCGACGATCGGGAGGACGATCCCGGAGAACTCCGCCATCCCCGTCTGCGCGTTGATGGCCGCCAGGCCGTTCACGACGCCCACAGCGGCGCCGTCGGTCGCGAACATCCGGTACTCCTTCCTCCGCTCGATGTATCGGTCGGCGATCTGCTGCTCGAGCGAGCGGCTCGAGCGCTTCGCCCGCACGACGTGGTGGGCGGTCACGAGCCGGGCCCCCTCGGAGTTCGCAATGTCGCCCGCGACGCGGACGAGCCCGCCGAGCTCGCGGAGTCTGAGGGTGAGCTGGCCGCTGCGGCCGCTGCGCCGCTGCGCCTCACGGATGACCTCGGTGACCGCGCCCATGTCGAAATGGGCGATCTTCTTGTCCTTCACGACCTCCTGGGCGACGAACCGGACGATCTTCATCCGGTTCTCGTCCGTGTCGAGCATCGTCGTCTTGACGTACAGCTCGTAGCCGTACCCTCGGATCCGCGAGCGGAGCGCGGGATGCATCGCCTGGACGCTGTCGACGTTGCCGGCCGCGACCAGGACGAAGTCGGCCGGGACCGGCTCGGTCTTCACCATCGCACCGGCCGACCGCTCGGACTGGCCCACGATCGGGAACTTCCGCTCCTGGAGCGCGGTCAGGAGCGAGTGCTGGCTCTCGATCTTGAGCAGGTTGATCTCGTCGACGAAGAGGACCCCGCCGTTCGCCTTGTGGATCGCGCCGACCTCGACCCGCTCGTGCGGCGGCGTCTCGAGGCCGCCCGACTGGAACGGGTCGTGCTTCACGTCCCCCAGGAGCGCTCCAGCATGCGCCCCGGTGGCGTCGATGAACGGTGGCTTCTCGTCGGGCGCGTGCGCGACCAGGAGCTTCGCGACCCCCGGCCCGGTGTCGGTCCGGCCGATGCTCAACCGGAACAGGAAGTAGATCACCAGGATGATCAGGAACGCGATCAGGACCGGCGTGAAGTCGCGCGGGTTCGTCACGACGGCGTACGCCGTGATCCCGACGACGACGAAGATCGCGACGAAGAGGAAGACCATCCGCTGCTCCTTCTTCTGCGCCGCCTCGAGCTTCTGGGCGGCGACGATCTCCTTGCCCTTGCCCGCCGGCACGACGCGGATCTTCGGCTCGTTCGGGTCGTCGGTGTTCGGATAGGCGAGGATGTCCTGCAGCTGCTCCCGGGGCAGGAAGTCGACCATCGAGCGGGCGAGCATGCTCTTGCCCGTCCCCGGTTCGCCGATCAGGATCATGTGCCGCTTCTGGGTCGCGGCCTTCTTCGCGACCTCGACGGCCTCGTCCTGACCGATCACCTGGTCGAGGAGTCGCGGAGGGACCTCGACGTTCGCGGTCGTCTCGTACGGGAGCGCGCTCGCCCACGCGTCGAGATTGCTCGGAGCGGGGGACTCCGAGGGTTCCGCGGTCGGTTCGGTCATGGTAGAGCGAAAAGGCCGAAGTCCATGACGGGCCGCGGCCCGCTCGCCAAGGAATTCAAAGTGGACCTCCGTATAAATCCTTATGGCGAGGATTCCGCCGCTCGAGGTAACTTCGCCGTCGATTCCCGTTCACGAGGGGACTCGTTCGGCCCGGAGACGCGGGTCGGGCTCATAATCCTCCGCGAACGACTCCTTCACCTGGGCGACCGGACACCATGAATCCGCGGAACCGGCCCCTGACCCGCGGCGCTGGCGCGAAGCCCGAGGGGCGCTCGTCCGGTGACCGCGCTGATCCTACCCAGGTCCGGCCGACCCGTGGTTAATAACCCGCCGTTCTCCATTGGACGGCGAGGGCTACACGGTGCGTCGGCTCTCTGGCCTCCCCGTCTCGGACGCCATCCTCGACCGAGTCCGAGCGAGGGTGGAGGCGGGCCGCGGTCGGGGGCACCGCCGCCCTTCGCTCGTGAGCCTCTTCCGCGACGTCCCGTCGTCCCCGTTCCGGTTCTACGCGCGGCAGCAGGAGAAAGCCGCCCGAGCGTGCGGGTTCACATTCCGCGCGGAGGCCCTGGCCCGTGACGTCCCGGCGGGGGAGCTGCGCGGGCGAATGCGGGCTCTGAACGCGGACCCCGAGGTCGATGCGGTCCTCGTCGAGCACCCGCTCCCGCCCGAGATGGATTTCGATGGCGCGGTCTCGGAGCTCCGTCCCGAGAAGGATACGGACGGGGTCGGCGCGATCAATCTCGGCTACCTGTTGATCGGTCGACCGCTCCAGGTCCCGGCCGTCGCGCTGGCGAGCCTCGAGATCCTTCGGTACCACGGCATCCCGATCGCGGGTCGCCGCGTCGGCGTGGTCGGCCGCTCCCCCACGGTGGGCCTTCCGATCGCGCTCCTCGCGTCAGGCAAGGAAACCCCCGGGAACGCGTCGGTGACCCTCGTTCACTCACAGAGCGGCCCTCTCAAGACCGCGCTCGCGAACGTGGAGATCGTCTTCGTCGGGATCGGCCAACCGAACTTCCTGACGCGCGAACACGTCCCGGAGGGCGTCGTCGTGGTCGACGTAGGGCTCAGCAGCGTCCCGGACGCGTCCCGTCCGTCCGGAACCCGCGCCGCCGGCGACGCCGACGCGGCCTCGCTGGAAGGTTGGGCGTCCGCCATCACCCCCGTGCCGGGGGGCGTCGGTCCCGTCACGGTCGCCGAGCTCATGGCGAACGTCGTCCATGGGTGGGAGCTCCTTCACGGGGGGGACTCCACGCGATGAGCACCCCCGGGCGCCGCGCGCGCCCGACGTCCGACGCCCCGCCGTCCGACCTTCACTGCCGCGACTGCCCGATGTGGTACGGGGCGGAAGATGCCGGCTGGGGACCGTGTTCGATCAAGCATCGCCGGGGCGATGAGCGGTATCTGACGCACGGCTCGCACCCGTGCGACGAGGGCTACGTCCCGCCCGTCCGCACGTGGCCGGGGAACGCCGCGCCGTTGAGCGGCTCCCGCTCGACCTCGAGCGCGTCGGCCGTCGGATACTCCTCAACGACGAACGCCGGCTCACGCAGCGAGCCCGCGACGCGCCGGAGGAGCTCGGGATCGAGCTCGACCCGTCGCCGTCGAAGGTCGAGGCGGTAGTCGTCCGCCGTGAGGCCGAGCCGTCGGGCGACCTTCGCGCCGAGCCGCGGGAGCGACCCACGGAGCGGAGCCTCGACGATCCCGAACACCACGGTACCGTCGTCGGTGGGACGGGCGAACGCGGGAGCCCGCCGCTCGGCGCGGCGCAACAGTCGCTGCCTCAATTGGATGCCATCTTTGAATCCGGACGAGCAGTAGTGGATCGGGATCGAAAGCCGGAGCTCGCGGACGATGCGGGCGGCGACCTCGCGGCTCCCTTCGACGCTCCAGTCCTCCCCGATCCGCCCCCGGTATCCGCGACCGATCAGGTTCCGCTCGTTCGTCTCTGAGAACTCGAGCTCGTTCAGGTTCACGAAGTCGACGCCGATCTGCTCGAGGCTCCGTAGCAGGGAGCGGAGCTCCAGCTCCTTCTCCGGCAGCACGGGGATCTCGACCCCGCGGCGGATCCCCCACGACGGCGCCGACTCGAGGAGCGCGCGGTACGCCCCCCCGTCGGACGCGAGGGGCCCCCACAGGTAGTGCGGGATGTGGAGACGGAACTCGTCGAGCCCCGCCCGGGCGAGGCGCTCGAGCTTCTCGGCGTTCGGTTCGTGGGTGTAGAGGTGGATGTTGTGCTCGGTGCCGAAGGCGCCCTTGAGGAGTCGAACGTAGTGCTCGGTCCGGTCGATCACGCCCAACGGATCGCCGCCCGTGATGCCGGTGCCCGACGCCCCGATCGCTCGCGCTTCGTCGAGGACGTCGGCGTCCGATTCGACTCGACGCTCGTTCGCGTAGACGACATCCTTCTGGTTCCGGCGCTCGGAGACCGGGCAGTAGAAGCAGCGGAACCGGCAGAGCCCGGTCACGAACAGGACCATCTTCCGTCCTTCCGCGCACTGGGCGCAGGCCGGTGAGAGGGCGCCCCGGTGGCTGGAGGCCATCGGAAGCAATTGGAGGCTGGGCGCCGCCACGTCCGCCGCGGAGTGGGGGGAGGTAAGACGGTTCCGCGCCGCGCCGGCCGGGCGCCGCGCCGCCCGGGCGGGGAGAATCGACGGGGAACGGGGGCTACGTGGTGAACCGGACGCCTGCACGGGCGTCGGCGCTAAATCCCCGACCTTGCTCGCCCGCGCGCTTCAGGGGAGATACCGCGCATGGAAATGCAACCGGGCCAAATGGCCTACGACCGTGCGAGCACCGTCTTTTCGCCGGACGGGCGGCTGTTCCAGGTCGAGTACGCCCTGCAGGCGATCCAAATGGGCGGGACCGCGGTCGCGGTCACCTACGACAACGGGGTCGTCTTCGTCGCCTACCGCAACCTGCCGGTGAGCAGCCTCGCCGAAGCGGGTTCGATCGAGAAGACGTTCGCCCTGGACACCGGGCTCGGCTGTGTGACGGCCGGCCTCATCGCGGACTCCCGGGTGCTCGTGGAGTTCCTTCGCGTCGAAGCCCAGCGCCACCGGATCCTCTACGGCGAGCCGGCTCCGTTCGGACTCCTCGGCCACGCCTTGGGCGCGCTCCTCCAGCAGTTCACCCAGTTCGGGGGGACACGACCGTTCGCGGTCTCCCTCCTCCTGGGCGGCTTCGGGGAGAACGGGCCGGGCCTGCTCGAGCTCGACCCGAGCGGCGCGACGATCGGCTGGCGCGCCTATGCGATCGGCCGCAACCGCCGCGCGGTCGCGGACTACCTCGAGGAGAAGATCGGCGAGCATCGCGACCAGGAGGCCGCCTTCAAGCTCGCCGTCAATGCGGTCGCCGAGGGGTCCCCGACGCCCTTCCCCGCCGAGGCGCTCGACGTCGCGATCCTTGAGCCCGGGACCGACCTCCGCCACTTGACCGGGGCCGAGGTCGCCCGCCGCGTGAGCGGTCTTTCGTTCATCGGGACCGCAGAACGACAGAAGCCTTCCGCCAAGTAGGCGCGGAGAGGGACGGCCGCCGGGCGGCCTCCTCGACCTCGTCCCGCAGCCGGATCCGCCGGCGCGTGCGGTGGTAGATGACCGCGAACCGGTGGGCCTCATCGCGGACCGCGCGCAGCAGCAGCACCGGCGGCGCGTTGACGTTCGGCTTGCGGGGAACGGCTTCGTCGGGAAGGTAGAGCTCCTCCTCCCGCTTCGCCAGGCCGACGATCGGCACCCGCTCCTCGAGCCCGAGCTCGGTCAGCGCCTCGAGCGCGGCGGCGACCTGGCCGCGTCCGCCGTCGATTAGGAGGAGGTCGGGGAGGATCTCCTCCTCGCGGAGGCGCCGCGCATAGCGGCGCCGGACGACCTCCCCGATCATCGCGAAGTCGTTCGTCCCCTCGACGGTGCGGATCCGGAACCGGCGGTACTCGTCCTTCGCCGCCGCCCCCCCCTGGAAGACGACGAGCGAGCCGACCGCCTCGTACCCCTGGAAGATCGAGATGTCGATCCCCTCGATCCGGTTCGGGAGCGTGGGGAGCTGGAGCAGGTTCTGGAGGGCGACCAGGACCTCGCGCGGCGGTCGCTTCACGACCACCTGTTCGACGTGCGCCCGCGCGAGCCGCTCCGCGAGCCGCCCCCATCCGGCGGCGCGGCCCGTCGGGCGGAACCGCACCTCGATGCCGAGCTCCCCTTCGAGCCAGTCGACCGTCTCGTCGATCCCGTCCGGGCGCGGGCCCTCGATGTAGAGGCGCTCGGGCCGTTCGACCTGCGGAGCGTAGTACTGGACCAGGAACTGGCGGAGGAGCTCGCCGGCGTCGGGGGCGTCGTCCGCCGGCAGCGTGAGGAGGTGCGGCTCGGTCCGGCGCACCTCGCCTTCCTCGACGTGGATCAGGCCGACCGCCACGCGGAGCACCCCGGGGTCGGTCGGGAACGCGAGCGCGATCACGTCGGACCGGCCGTGGCCGGGACCGACCACGCTCTGACGCTCGCGCAGCGCGGTGAGGCCCGCGAGCGCGTCCCGAAGGAGCGCCGCGCGCTCGAACTCCTGGGCGCGCGCGGCTGCGCGCATCTCCTCCTCGAGCGCGGGACGGACCGTGACGCCGCGCCCCTTCAGCACCTCGAGCGCCTGGTCGACGCGCGCGCGGTAGGCGGTCGCGCCGATCGCCCCGATGCACGGGGCGCTGCACGTCTTGAGGTAGTAGTAGAGGCAGGCGCGCGGGGGGAGGCGGACGCACCGCCGGATCTGGAACGTCTCGGCGAGGAAGATCGCGACGCTCCGGGCTTCCCGGGCGCTCGTGTACGGACCGAACAGCAGGCTCCGCGACCCCTTGCGGGGCCGCCGGACGAAGAGGACCCGCGGGAACTCCTCGCCGAGGGTGACCGCGAGGTACGGGTAGCTGCGGTCGTCCTTGAGGAGCGCGTTGTACCGGGGCTGGTACTGACGGATCAGGCTCGCCTCGAGCAGGAGCGCCTCCCGCTCGTTCGCGGTCGGCACGAACTCGACGCTCGCGCTCTCGGCGAGGATCGACCCGTCCTTCTCGACGCGGGCGTTCAGGTGGCTCAGGACCCGCTTGCGGAGGCTGCGCGCCTTCCCGACGTAGACGACCTCCCCGCGCCGCGAGCGGAACAGGTAGACGCCCGGCACATCCGGACCGGAACGGAACCCCTCCCCCCGCTCGGCGACGAGCTGGCTCGCCGGGACGAACCCCGGCAGGGGGGCCTCCTCCGGCGTCATCGCGCCGGGACGGCGACGGGACGGGCCGTGCGGGCCAGCAACGAAGCGAGGAACTGGCCGGTGTACGAGCGACGCTCGGTCGCGACCGCCTCGGGCGGACCGGTCGCGATGACGTGGCCGCCGGCGTCCCCGCCCTCGGGCCCGAGGTCGATCAGCCAGTCGGCGCACTTGAGGACGTCCAGGTTGTGCTCGATGACGACGACGGTGTTCCCCCCCTCCCGCAGCCGGTGGAGGACCTCGAGCAGACGGCGGACGTCCTCGAAGTGGAGCCCCGTCGTCGGCTCGTCCAGGAGGTAGAGGGTCCGGCCCGTCGGCACCTTCGCGAGTTCGAACGCGATCTTGACGCGCTGGGCCTCGCCGCCGGAGAGGGTGGTCGCGCTCTGGCCCAGCCGGATGTAGCCGAGCCCGACGTCCTTGAGCAGCCCGAGCCGGCCCTCGATCCGACGGTGGTTGGCGAAGAAGGCGTGCGCCTCGTCGACCGTCATCTCGAGGACGTCGGCGATCGTCTTCCCCTTGAACCGGACCCCGAGCGTCTCGGTGTTGAACCGCTTCCCGCCGCACTCCTCGCACGCGACGTAGACGTCCGGCAGGAAGTGCATCTCGTAGCGGATGACCCCGTCCCCCTCGCACACCTCGCAGCGCCCGCCGGCGACGTTGAAGCTGAACCGTCCCGGCCCGAACCCGCGCGCCTTCGCATCCGGGAGCGAGGCGAACAGCTCGCGGATCGGCGTCATGAGGCCGGTGTACGTCGCCGGGTTGCTCCGCGGCGTCCGGCCGATCGCCGATTGATCGATCAGGAGGACCCGGTCGATCTGGTCGATCCCCTCGATGAACTCGTGCTTGCCGGGCGGCTCCTTGCCGAGCCCGAGGTGGCGGCGCACCGCCTTGTAGACGATCTCCCCCAGGAGCGTCGACTTCCCGCTCCCCGAGACGCCCGAGAGCGCGGTCAGCGTCCCGAGGGGGATCCGGACCGCCTCGCCCTTGAGGTTGTTCTCGCGCGGCCCGTGCACGATGAGCCATCGGTCGCCGGGCGCGACGCGCTGGGCCGGTGGCTCGATCGCCCGTTTGCCCGTGAGGTAGTCGGCCGTGAGCGACCGCCGCGCGGAGCCGACACGCGCGGGAGGCCCGGCATAGAGCAGCTCCCCGCCGTGCACGCCGGCCCCCGGCCCCAGGTCGAGGAGCCAGTCCGCGGCCCGCATCGTCATCTCGTCGTGCTCGACGACGAGGAGCGTGTTGCCGAGGTCGCGCAGCGACTTCAGCGTCGAGAGGAGACGCTCGTGGTCCCGCGGATGGAGCCCGATCGACGGCTCGTCGAGGATGTAGAGCACGCCGACCAGCCCCGAGCCGATCTGCGTGGCGAGCGCGATCCGCTCGGCCTCGCCCCCGCTGAGGCTCCCCGACGCCCGGTCGAGGGTGATGTAGTTGAGGCCGACGTTGACGAGGAAGCCGAGCCGCGCCCGCACCTCGCGGACGACGCGCCCGACGATCGCCTCGTCCCGCTCCGCGAGCGTGAGGCCGTCGAACAGCGCGAGCGAGCGGTCGACGGTCATCGCCGCCACGTCGGCGATCGACCGGTCGAGCACCGTGACGGCGAGGCTCTCGGGCTTGAGCCGCTTGCCGTGGCACGAGCGGCACGGTGTGAAGGCCATGAATCCCATGTAGTACTCTTTCAGGTGCTCCGACTTTGCCGCCTTCCACCGGCGTTCCACGGCCGCGGCGAGGCCCTCGCGGAGCCACCCTCCGCCCCACCAGAAGCGGTTCCAGCGGGGGTTCGCGCTCAGCGGCCGGTCGTGGCCGTAGAACAGCGCCTTCCACCCTTTCTCGTTGAGCTCGCTCACCGGGCGGCTCGGGGCGTAGTCGAACAGCTTGCCGAACCGCTCGATCGCGTCGTCCTCCGGGGTGAGGCCGAAGACGCTCACCGCCTTCTTGAGCGGCTTCGACCGGTCGGGGATGATGAGGTCCGGGTCCGCGTGGAGCGTGGCGCCGATGCCCAGGCACTCGGTGCACGCGCCGAACGGGCTGTTGAAGGAGAACATCCGCGGCGTGAGCTCCGCCATCGAGAAGCCACAGACAGGGCACGCGCGCCGGCTCGAGTACGTGTCCCGCGTCCCGTTCGCGCGCCGCACGATGACGAGCCCCTCGGCGAGTTCGCGGGCGACGGTGATCGCTTCCGCGAGCCGGGTCGCCTCGTCGGGGCCGACCGTGAACGCGTCGACCGCGACCTCGACGGTGTGCTTCTTGTTCTTCTCGAGGCGGACCTCCTGGCCGGGCAGCCGCACCTCGACGCCGTCGATCCGGAACCGACGGTACCCCTGCTTACGGAGGCTCTCGATCGTGTCGCGGTGCTCGCCCTTCTTCCCTCGCACGACGGGGGCGAGGACCTCGACCTTCTCCCCGGCCGCGTTCCGTTGGACCGATTCCGCGACCTTGTCGACGCTCTGCGGGGCGATCTCGCTCCCGTCGTTCGGGCAGTGCGGGACGCCGATCCGGGCGAAGAGGAGCCTCAGGTAGTCGTAGATCTCCGTGACCGTTCCGACGGTCGACCGGGGGTTGCGGCTCCCCGCGCGCTGCTCGATCGCGATCGCCGGGGAGAGCCCCTCGATCGCATCGACGTCCGGCTTGTCCATCTGACCGAGGAACTGGCGCGCGTACGAGCTCAGGCTCTCGATGTAGCGACGCTGGCCCTCGGCGTACAGCGTATCGAAGGCGAGCGACGATTTCCCCGAGCCGCTCACCCCGGTGATGACGGTCAGCCGATTCCGGGGGATCTCGAGGTCGAGGTTCTTGAGATTGTGCTGCCGCGCGCCGCGGATGCGGATGGCGTCCGAGGGTCCGTCCACGTTCGGTCGCCTCTACGCCGGGAGCAGCTCACGGACCGTCGCCTCGATCCGACGGAGCACGTGCGTGTGGATCTTCTGCCCGAGCTCGACCGACGCGGAGGTCGTGTCGCCCTGAACGCTCTCGGGCCACTCGTCGGGGGACGGAGAACCGGGCAGGAACGGCGAACGTCGCGAGGCCCCCTTCGGGCGATCGAGCCCGACGCTCTCGGGGGCCACCGCGAGCACGCGCGACGTCTCGAGCAGGCCGGCGTGCCCGTCGGTCGCGGGCGCGAGCTCGCCGCGGAGTTCGTAGACGAAGTCGTAGTCGGAGAGGACGACGATCCGGGTGGGGGGATGCTCGGTCATGACCGTCGATGCTGCGTCACGCAGGGCCGCCATGTGTCCGCGCTCCGCGTGGCCCGAGACGACCAGGATCCGCCGCGCTCCCATCCGAGCGAACTCGGCGAGCACTTCCCGTGCGTACTCCCGGAGCGTCGCCGGCGAGAGCGAGACCGTGCCGGGGAATCCTCGGGCACCGGGGCAGCTTCCGTACGGAAGCTCCGGGGCGACCAGTGCGTCGAGCGACGGTGCCAGCTCGTCCGCGGTGCGCCGGGCCTGGATCGCATCCGCCCCCAGCGGCAGGTGCGGCCCGTGCGCTTCGAGCGCCCCGACCGGTACGATGAGGAGCCGCCCTGCCGCGAGCGCGTGCCCGAAGCTGCGCGAGTCCATGCGGTCGATGGCGTACGCCGTCCCCACGTCGTACCGACCGAGGTCCGCTATTTAACGCGAAATCGGACGTGACGAAACGGCACCGAGCCGCGGGGAGGCCCGGCGAACTCTTGGCCGCGCCGAGCCTCGTTCGGGGTTTTCGTTTGGATCGCCCGTCCCGCCGTCAAGCCGCGGAGACGTCGGGCGGGGGCGCCGCAGGGGCCTCGGGGACGGCCGGAGAGGGTGCGCGCTTCGCACGTCGCTTCGGCTTCGGCGCCGTCGCGGCCCCCGCGGGGGCTTGAGCCGGAGGGGTCGGCGCGGGCGCGGCGGTCGCCGCGGACGGTGCCTTCCGCTTGCGCGCGGCCGGGGCGCGCCGCTTCGCCGCACGTTTGGCGGCCGATTTGGCGCGCGTCGGGCACTCGGGATTGATACAGAGGGTCCACGGTGGACGTCCCGCCTCGATCGCGGTGACCACCGGGGCGTGGCAGACCGGGCACGGGTCCGCGCTCCGCTCGAGCTTGCCGCGCTGGGGCAGGGGGTAGGTGACTCGGCATTTCGGGTAGCCGGTGCACCCGACGAACCGATTCCCTCGGAACGAATAGCGGAGGTTGAGCGGGGAGTGGCACGAGGGACACTCCCCGAAGTGCCACTGCTTCTTGTGTTCGGGGCACTCCGGGTTGATGCAGAACAGATCCGGTCGCTGACCGCGGAAGACGATCTTCACGCGCGGAACCTTGCAGGTGCCGCAGAGGAACTCCGGGGCCGGCTCGATGAACCCCGCGGCGGGGAGTGGGTAGCTCGCCGTGCAGGAGGCTGGATTGTTGACGCATTGCACCCACCGGGAGCCCCGCGGGCTGCGGGCGAGGCGGAGGGCGCCGCCGCAGCGGACGCACGGCCCGACGAAATGCTGGCGGTCGAGGGCGCCCCGGATCGTCTTCGCGACCCCGTCGGCGTTCCGGGCGAGAAGGTCGTACGCCTCCCGCAGCATCTCCCGCGAGTCGTTGAGCACCTCGCTCTTCGCTTTCTTCGACTCGGCGACGAGGGCCATCTCGTCCTCCAGCCGGTGGGTCATCTCCGGGCGCGTGATGACGGGGGCATGGGCGGTGAGCGCCTCCGTGACCGCGATGCCGGTGCCGGTCGGCTCGAGCGACCGCGCCTGTACGTAGTGGCGGTCGAACAGCTTCTGGAGGACGTCGTGCCGCGTGCTCTTCGTGCCGAGGCCGAGTCGCTCCATCTCCTGGATGATCGAACCTTGCGTGAAGCGCCGCGGGGGTTTTGTCTTGTCCTCGAGCAGCTTCACCTCGAGGATCTTCACGACGTCGCCGACGGCGAGGACCGGGAACGGGATGATCTCCGGCTCGGAGTACGGGTAGATCCGGTACCATCCTGGGTCGGTCAGCTGCTGGCCGTGTCCGGTGAACTTCTCGCCGCGGACGTCGACCTCCGCGTCCCGGGTGAAGCCGATCGCGTCGGGGGCGAGCGTCGCGAGGAAGCGGCGGACGATGAGCTCGTAGACCTTCGCGTGGTCGGCACGGAGCTTCTTCGGGTCGACCGCCTGGGTGGGGTAGATCGGCGGGTGGTCGGTCGTCTCGCTCCGGCCCCGCGTCGGTCGGAACGACGGCTGCTCGAGGACGAAGTTCGCCGCCTCGCCGAACGGACCTTCGCGGAAGCGTTCGACGATCCCGCGCAGTCCGAGCCCGCGCGGGTAAACGGTGTTGTCGGTCCTCGGGTAGCTGATGATCCCCTTCGTGTAGAGGTCCTCCGCGATCCGCATCGCGAGCGCGGCGCTCAAGCCCAGACGGGTCGCCTCGGCGACGAACAGGGTCGTGCTGAACGGGATGGGCGGGCGACGCCGGCTCTCCTTCTGCTCGTAGGAGAGGACCGTCCCTTCCGTCGCGCCGTGCAGCCTCTTCAGAATCCGTTCGGCGTCCGCCTTTTCCTCGAAGATCCCGTGGCCGTGCTTGAGGCGGAAGCCTTCGCCGGCGTGCTCCGCCTGCGCCTCGATGGTCCAGAACGGGGACGGGACGAACTCCTTGATCGCCTGGTCGCGCTCGACGAGCAGCGCGAGGGTCGGCGTTTGAACCCGCCCCGCCGAGAGGAACGACGAACCGTGCTGACGCGCCGTGAGGGTGAGATACCGCGTGAGGAGCGCGCCCCAGACGAGGTCGATCTCCTGGCGAGCGGCGGCCGCGTCCGCCAGCGCGCGGTCGACGTCGACGAGATGGGTGAAGCTCGTCTCGATCTCGTCGCGCGTGAGGGCGCTGTAGTGGGCCCGCCGCACCTCGAGCTTCGGGTTGATCCGAAGCAGGATCTCGAGGATCTCCATCCCGATGAGCTCCCCTTCCCGGTCGAAGTCGGTCGCGATCACGACGCGCTCGACGCTGTGCACGAGCTCCTTCAGCGCGTCCACGATCCCCTGCGCGGTGATGCGCTTCTCGGGGGGCGCCTCAATCAGCTTGGGGAGGTTGCCGACGTTCCATTCGGCGAGCTCGTTCGGATAGTCGAGCTCGACGATGTGGCCGCGCAGCCCAACGATGTTCCAGACGCCGTCGGGACGGTCGAACGTGAAGACGTTCGTCCCGGCGAGCCGCGACCGCTTCATCCGGCCGTCGGAGAGGACGATCGCGATGCGGAGGGCGGTGCTGAACTTCTCGGTGATGACGAGCGTGCGGGGCACGGTGAACGTGCTCAAGGCCGGGTGGCCTAGTTAAATTGTGAGGGTCCGGGGCGCCCTTTTTCGGCGGAGAACGTAGGCGCGCGCGCGTTCGCAGCACGGGACGGGAACCCCGTCGGGCCGCGACGTTGCGTGCGGGCGAGACCCCGTGTCGCAGTTCTTTAAAGCGGGGCGAGGTCGGAGGGCCGGGACGTGCCGCGGTAACTCAGTTTGGGAGAGTGCAAGACTGAAGATCTTGAAGCCGCCGGTTCAAGCCCGGCCCGCGGCACTCCCCGCCGGTCGATGGGCCCCCACGTTCCCCCGACCGGGCGCGTCCCCCGGGTGCTCCAAGCGACCGCCGCCCCCGGTGCGGCGATAAGCGCCTTCGGCCGGCGCTCGGCTTCTTGAGGGGACTGGCGGTAGCCAGAGGCTGCGGATGGCCGACCTGGAGGCCGAGCGCGACGTTTCCCGGGCGGGCGACGTCGAGCGGTTGGTCGAAGGGCTCGACCGAATCGACCTCGATCGAGCAACGATTGCCGGCAGCTACGTTCGATCTGACGAGGGCGTGCGCAATCACCTCAAGGACTTCCGGGGCAAGGTGCTCGGGGCTCTCTCTTCCGCGGATCGTCACCCCACCAATCTCCTGCTCTGGGGGCCGCCGGGAAGCGGAAAGTCGTACCTCGTACAGCAGGTGGCACGCTTCGCGGGGACCAAGAGTCAGTTCGTACAGGCGAACCTCGCCCAGCTCGATTCGGAAGGGCTTCGCGCCCAGCTCGCGGAAGCCAACTCCGGCCCGAGCGACGTCGTCTGTCTGATCGACGAGCTCGACGCCCAAGGGGGGCAATCCTGGCCGTACGAGCTCCTGCTCCCCGCCCTCGAGCCGGCGACTCGGCCGCAGCATCGGACGGTCTTCTGCCTCGCGGGCAGCGGGGGCGGGGACCTGGAGGAGTTCAAGGCTCGCCTCCGCGCCCGGCCGAAGGGTCCTGACCTCCTGAGCCGTATCCCCCGTGGGAACGAGTTTTCCGTGCCGCCGCTCGGACCGGGCGACAAGCTCCTGGTGGCGACCTCTCAGCTTCGGGAAGCGGCGGCCTCGGAGGGGCGCGCGATTCGAGAGATCGAGAAGTTCGCTCTTCTCTACCTCGCGTCGAAGCCGGAGCTGCAGAGTGCCCGTCAGCTCCGGGCGATGGCGGCCGAGGGCGCCCGGCGCGTCCCGTTCGGGGAGGACCGGTTCCGATACGACCACCTCTTCGCGCCGGGGGATGCCGAGAACAAGCGCTTCTGGTACGAGCGGGAAGAGGTTCGGCGCCGACTCGTGGATGTGTTCGTGCCGATCGCTCCGCTCGCCTCGGCGGCGCCGTGGTCCCCCCCTCCCGGCACACCGGCGCCTTCGACCGTCCCGACGCCGAACGCGCTCGATCCCAGCCAGAGGATCGCGATACTGCCGTTTCGGAACATCAGCTCCGACCCCGCGGACTCGTACTTTTCCGAGGGGCTCACCGAGGAGCTCATCGCGACGGTCTCTCGGCTCGGGGGGCTGCGGGTGATCGCCCGCACCTCGGTCATGCGTTTTCGGGACGGAACGAAGAGCGCGGCCGAAACCGCCCGCGAGCTCCGGGTCGGCACGATCCTCGAAGGCAGCGTCCGACGCGCCGGAGATGAGCTCCGGGTGACGGCGCAGCTCGTCGACGTGGATACCGAGGAGCCCGTCTGGTCCGTTTCGTTCGATCGCCGTCTTGAGAACGTCTTCGCGATCCAGCAAGAATTGGCACGACGGATTGCCGAATCGCTGGTGGGTCCGAAGGCGAGCGGCGGTGTCGGACCGCTTGGCCGGATCCCGACCCGAAGCCTCGAGGCCTACGACCGCTACCTCCAGGGGCGACAGCGGTTCTTCGAGGCGACCGGCGAGGGCCTCGCGGCGGCGGTGGACCTGTTCGAGCGAGCCATCGCCCTCGACTCCGAGTTCGCGCTGGCTCATTGCGGGCTGGCCGAAACTTTCGCACTTCAGGGGAACGGAGGGTTCTCGCCCTTGGAGCCGGCGCTCGAGCGCGCCGAGCGCTCCGTCCGCCGTGCGCTCCAGCTCGACCCGGACCTCGGAGAAGCCCACGCGGCCCTTGCCCCAATCCTCTACAATCGATACGATTGGACGGGGGCGATCCGAGAGCTGGACACGGCGATCGAGCTCGAACCGAACAACGTTCAGGCGCACTTCTGGCGAGCGGTCGCCTCGGGGGCTTGCGGCCGTCCCGAGGAGGGATTGGCGAATGCGCTTCGGGCGGTGGAGCTCGATCCGCTGAACCCCCGACGCCGCGTGATCCTCGGTCAACAGTACTACTGGCTGCGGAGATACGACGAAGCCATCACGGTGCTGCGGAGCCCCCTCCTCGTCGGATCGCCGAGCAGTGGGTTCATCCTCGCATACGCGCTCCTTCTTTCCGGACGTTCGGAGGAGGCGGTCGCCCAGGCCTCGATCGCCGCAGACAAGGATCGCCGAGGGTCCGTGCAGGACCGAATCGATCAAGCGGCGGTGTTCGCTCGAGGAGGCCAGGCGGACAAGGCGCGAGAAATCCTACGATCCCTCGTCGCACGGCGGAGCAGCGGTGAAGCTCCAGCGGGGGCGGTCGCCTGGATCCACGTGGCGCTCGGCGAGTTCGACGAGGCGATTACTTGGTACGAGCGGGCCCGCGAGGAGCGCAGCATCGTCGGCGTCCCCGACCTCGCGGTGGACCCCGTGCTCGACGCGTTCCGGGCCTTCCCCGGATTCGAGCGACTTCGCGGGCTGTTCGGGTTGCCGCACGCCCCCAGGTCCTAACCCTCACCAGTTCCGTGCGTCGCCGACCCCGGGTTGGCGTCGGCTCGGTCCCGAAGCATGAGCTCGGAGCGGCCGTCGGAAGGAGGTCGTCAACTTCGAGCATCGGGGCAAGGGCATCGGTTGCTTCGACGCCTCCAGGTAGAGGTAACGTCCTTCGCGGCCGCTTCGCCCGAGCGGCGAGGGGACCCGGCGGTTCGCGCCACAGCCTCACCGAGTCGTCCGAGGGCGGCTGCGACCGCCCGAGAAATGGATCATTCAGAGCGGGAGGCTTCCCGCGCCAGCCGCTGAAAGGCGGAGCGGACCTCGTCGACGCTCGCCCCGTCCTCGAGCGTCGTGAGGTCACCGATATCCTTCGCGCCCGAGGCGACCGACTGGACGACGCGCCGCATGATCTTCCCGCTCCGGGTCTTCGGGAGCCCGTCCACGAAGTAGATCGCCTGCGGTCGGGCGATCGAGCCGATGGCGTGCGCGACGTGGGCGGCGAGCTCATCGGCGAGCGTCGGGGTCGTCGTCACGCCGCCACGAAGGACAACGAACGCGACCGGGACGTCCCCCTTGATCGGGTCCGGAGCGCCGCAGACCGCGGCCTCGGCGACCCGGGCGTCCCCGAGGAGCGCGTCCTCGATCTCGATCGTTCCGAGCCGATGGCCGGCGACCTTGAGCACTTCGTCCGCCCGGCCGAGGAACCAGAAGTAGCCGTCCGCGTCCTTGAGGGCGTAGTCGCCCGAGTAGTAGAGCCCGGGGAACCGCGTCCAGTACGTACGGCGGTACCGCTCCTCGTCGCCATGGAGACCGAGGAACATGCCGGGCCACGGCGCGCGGAGGACGACGTACCCGCGGGTGCCCGGGGGCGCTGGACTTCCGTCCTCGCCCACAACATCCGCGTCGATGCCCGGTAGGGGGAACGTCGCGGACCCCGGCTTGAGCGGAACGAGTCCGATCCCCGGGGCCGGCGAGATCAGGATCCCCCCCGTCTCGGTCTGCCACCACGTGTCGACGATCGGGCACCGACGACGTCCCACGGCGTCGAAGTACCACTGCCACACCGATGGGTTGATCGCCTCGCCGACCGTGCCGAGCAGCCGCAGCGAGCCGAGGTCGTGGGACTCGAGCCCGGCGTCACCGAGCTTGCGGAGGCCGCGCAGCGCGGTCGGCGAGGTGTAGAGGATGTTGACGCGGTACCGCTCGACGATCTCCCAGAACCGGTCGGGGCGCGGCGCGTCAAACGCGCCCTCGTAGAGAACGCTCGTAACGCCGTTGGACAGGGGTCCGAAGACGATGTACGAGTGACCCGTGACCCAGCCGACGTCGGCCGCGCACCAGAGCACCTCGCGCGGTTGCGGGTCGAGAACCCAGCGCATCGTCGCCGTGACGTGCGTGAGGTAGCCGCCCGTCCCGTGGGCGATCGCCTTCGGCTGACCGGTGGTGCCGGACGAGTACAGTAGGTAGAGGAGATGGTTCGAGGGGAGCGCGGGATCCGCGAAGCTCGACGACCCGCTCCGCAGGAGCTCTGCGTACGGAACGTCGCGCTTCGGGTCCCCGGGGACGTCCAGGCCCGTTCGAGCGACCGTGACCACGGTCTCCACCCGCGGGGCGCCCGCGAGCGCCTCGGCCGCCGTCGCTCGCAACGGTACGACCTTCCCCCTGCGGTACCCCCCGTCCGCGGTGAACAGCAGACGCGCGCCGAGGTCGTTGATCCGGGCTCCCAGCGCCGACGCACTGAACCCGCTGAAGACGGTCGTGAACGGGACCCCTAGCCGCGCGAGCGCGAGCATGACGACGGGAAGCTCGGGGATCATCGGGAGATAGATCGCCGCGAAGTCGTCCGGGCCGAACCCGCGCTCGCGGAGCGCCGATGCGAGCCGGGCGACGTCGCGCGCGAGGGCGCCGTAGGTGACGACCCGACGCTCTCCCGGCTCGCCCTCCCAGAAGTACGCGACCCGGTCCGCAAGACCCGCGGCGAGGTGGCGGTCGAGACAGGAGTCACCGACGTTCAAGGTGCCGTCCGGGAACCAGCGGGCGAACGGCGGGTCCCAGTCGAGGGTACGGGTGAACGGCGTCCGCCAGACGATCGACTCGCGGCCGACCCGGGCCCAGAACGCGAGGGGGTCTCGGCGGGCGTCGGCGACCCGGTCCGTCAAGGCGCGCACCGTCGCGTCCGTCGCCCCGGCCGGGACGGCCGCCCCGCCGAACGGGGCCGCGTCCCCGGCCGCCTCGTCCGGGGACATCGGACGCACCGCCCGCCTAGCGCGTCTTCGCAGGCACGAACCAGACGTCGGAGATGACGTGCTTCGGGTTCGGGTCGAACCGCGCCTCGACCGGCATCCCGACGTAGATCTCCGACTGGGTGCACTCCTTGAGCCGCACCATGAGGAGGCTCCCGGCGCCCTCGAACTCGACGAGCGCGAGATTGTACGGGGTCTCCTTGAGGAACGCCTCGCTGCCGAAGTGGCAGGTCGTCCACGAGTGGATCTTCCCGCGGTTCGGGAGCTCCATCCATTCGGTCGGCGAGCCGCATTCCATGCAGTGGCCGCGCGGCGTCGCGTAGACGAAGCCGCAGCTCTTGTCCGTGCAGTGGGAGCCGCGGAGCTTGCCTTCCGCCAGGCCCAGGAAGAACGGCGTGTCCTCCGCGTAGCTGTGGATGTAGTTGATCGAGTACGGGAACCGGATCACCAGGCTTTCGAACCCGTTCTTGTCGCGGAAGATCGCGCGGCCGCTCCGCTCGAGCTCGGAGGCGACGTCGCGGAAGCTCGAGTATTTCGGAATCGCGCTCATCGGAACCCCCGCCCCAAGATGCTGACGGTCACCGCGGAGCCGGTCCCCGCGTGGCTGTGGATCGCGCCGCGCTGCGCGTTCGGGATCTGGAGCGTCGCGTCACCGAAATGCTGCCGGATCGTCCCTTGGAGCTGCCAGAAGGCGAAGACGCCCTGCATGAGCCCGGTCGCGCCGACCGGGTGGCCGCAGGCGATGAGCCCGCCGGACGGGTTCACCGGGATCGCGCCCGCCTTCGGGGTCGCGAACGGGTACTTCACATTCGGGAGGAACGGGTCGCCCCGCTCGGTGAAGTCGTACCCCTCGCCGTACTTGCAGAGCCCGAGGTCCTCGTACGTCTGGATCTCGCTCGACGCGTAGGCGTCGTGCAGTTCGATGAAGTCGAGCTCGCGGTTCGGGTCGGTGATCCCGGCCATTCGGTACGCCTCGAGCCCGGCGGAGCGTCCCGCGCGGAACGAGTGGACCCCGGGGTAGTCGAGCCCCTCGTAGTCGCTCGCCTGCTCGCTCGGCATGAGCGGGACCGTTCCGAACGGCCGGTCGGCGAGCCGCATCGTGTCGGTACCGCAGCCGACGCCGGTGACGCGGATCGGCCGGTCGGTGAACTCCTTCGCGACGTTCTCGGAGCAGAGGACGGCGACCGCGGCGCCGTCGCTCATCGTGCAGATCTGCTCCCGCGTGAGCGGGTAGGAGATCATCTCCGAGTTGAGGACGTCCTGGACGGAGAGCGACTTCGGGTACTGCGCGTACGGGTTGTGGGTCGCGTTGAGGTGGTTCTTCACGGAGACGAGACTCATGATCCGGGAGCCTTCCGCGATCGCCTTCCGCTGCGCCTCGCGCTCGTCCGTGATGTGCGCGAACTTCGTCTTCCGGATGTACTCGTGGATGTGCCGGACGACCATGAGGGCGTAGTAGCCGGTGTAGAAGCCGCCGAGCGGGAAGTCAAAGTTCGTGTCGGAGGCGAGCGCAATGAACTCGTTCCCCTTCCACGTCGCGACCCGGCTCATCGTCTCGAACCCGGCCGCGAGCACGACGTCGAACCGGCCGCTCGCGACCGACTCGTACGCCGCCTGGAAGCACTCCCCACCCGTCGCGCCGCCCCACTCGAGGCGGATCGACCCCTTCGGGTTCATGCCGAGGTAGTCCTGGACCATGCTCGCCGCCTTGAGCTGCCGCGTGAAGTGGTCCGAGAAGTACGAGATCCGCGTCCCGTCGAACCGGTCCTTCGTGAGGTTCGGAATGCCCTTGAGCGCGTAATCGTACGCGCGCTTGACCATCAATCGGAAGTCCATCGCGGGATGGGCCTTCGCGAACTTCGTGACGCCGCCGGTCACCATGTAGACCCGGCGGCCGCCGTTGGACGCCGGCTTCGGGCGCGCCGGAGCGGTTCCCGCCGAGGGACGTCGGGATGGAGATTTTCGCTGGGCCAACGGGACCTACCTCGCGGCCCGCGTACCGGGTCCCCTTGATAGGATTGCCGCGGTCGGAGGCGGGCGGGACCTCGGCGGGGCCGTCCGGGGGCGTCGGCCCGGAACCGGCCGTGATTCTTTTGAGCGGACGCACTCCGCGCCGGCCGTGGCCGAGCCCGGCGCCCCGAAACGCGACGTGCTGTCCATCGCCGATGTCCAGGACGCCATCCCGTCGATCCTCCTCCGGGCGAGGAACCTCAAGGAGGCCCGCCGCGCGGGCCGCTTCGCGAAGTCGCGACCGGACCGCTGCGTCGCCCTGATCTTCGAGAAGCCATCGACCCGCACGCGGACGTCGTTCGAGGTCGGCATCGGCGACCTCGGCGGTCGGGCCCTCTATCTGTCACCGAAGGACCTGCAGCTCGGGCGCGGCGAGACGGTCGCCGACACGGCACGCGTGATCTCGCGCTACGTCGACGCCGTCGTGTACCGCGCGTTCCGCCACGACTTCGTCGTCGAGCTCGCGCGCGCCGCCTCGATTCCGGTGATCAACGGACTCGACGACCGCGAGCACCCGTGCCAGGCGCTCGCCGACCTGCTCACGCTGCACGAGAAGTGGGACGGCGCGTTCCGCGGGAAGACGCTCGCGTACATCGGCGACGGGAACAACGTGTTCAACTCGCTCGTCCAGGCGGCCGCGATCGTCGGGGTCAACGTGGTGGGCGCGATCCCGAAGGGGTATCGCCCGCCGGCCGACCTGCTCGCCCGCGCGGAGGCGTACGCGGCCGACTCGGGCGCGACGGTGAAGATCGTCGCGGACCCCAAGGACGCCGCGAAGGGCGCCGACGCCCTCTACACCGACGTGTGGGTGTCGATGGGCGACGAGGCCCAGCAGGCGGAGCGGGAGCGCGCGTTCGCGGAGTTCCGCGTCGATTCGGAGCTGGTCCGCCGCGCGCGACCGTCGGTCTGGGTGATGCACGACCTGCCCGCGCACCGAGGCCTCGAGATCACGGACGAGGTGATGGACGGACCCCGTTCGGCGGTCTGGGACCAAGCCGAGAATCGCCTGCACGCGCAGTCGGCGTTGCTCGAATGGGTACTGCCCCGCCGGACCGGCGATCCGGCCTGACGCCGGCCCGCCGCGGCTGGCCGCCCGCTCAGACCTCGGCGACGGGATCGGCGCGCAGCCGCACCTTGAGCAAGAGCTCGATCTTTCGGATCTGCGCGTCGGGGGGGCGGAACGCCCCGGCCTCGATCTTGAGGACGACCGACTTCTTCTCGTTGAGCCGCTTTCCCAGCTCCTCGGGCGTCCACGTGAGCTTCTCCCGGGCGACCCGGACCCGCTTGGGCCAGTCCGGGGCGAGGTCCATGTCGGGAAGCTCGCGGAACAGGTCGCGCTCCTCGCGCCGGCGCGACCCCTCGGCGAGCCGTCCTTCGATCGATCCCGGGCGGCCGGTCGAGGCGCCGACGGGGCCGCCGACCGCGGTCGTCACCGAATCGAGCACCGCACCGAACCGGCTGCACTCGGCGCACAGCCGCAGCACGGAGCCCTCGATCTGGACGCGCTGAAGGCTCGCGACGTCGTTCCCGCACATTTCGCACAGCATGGTGTGACTTACCTCGGGATCGCTCGGCCGCCCGGAGCCGGCGCGGCGGCCTGACCTCCGCCGACCACAGCTCCCGCCGACCGAGCCGAACTCCCGGCTCGCTGCCCATGGAGCGCCGCCGGCTCATATTCACTTCTCATAGACGACGGACCCCGGCCGCGCGAAGCGCAACGCGCGGAATCCGACGCCGGTCATCGCTCGGTCGGTGGCGCCAGCCATCCCGGGCGGCACGGAGATCAGGGCGCGGCCTCCCGCGCGGAGCGACCGGTGCATCTCGGCGACGGCGGGGCCGATCGCCTCTCGGCGGACGCAACACAGCACCCCGACGCTCACCACGAGATCGGCCGAATCCGACGCGATGGGGAGTTGGGTCGCGTCGGCGACCGCGCGATGCGCGACGCCGCGCAGGGGAGCGGGGACCTTGTCGAGGATCGCCCGGTTCGGCTCGAGGAGCCCCCAACGGGCGTCGTGTCCCCACGGTAGGCGCGTGAAGAGGAGCTCCGAGGAGAGGCCGGTCCCGGCCCCGACATCCACCACGATGCGTGGACTCCCGAGCGCGGGAGCGAGCGCGTCGAGCCGACGGCGGAGTCCCCATCGACGGGTCGCGCGACGCTGGAGCCAAGCGCCCCAAATCCGAGAGGGCCATGGCGGCGGCCACCGCATCGACGGCCGCCGGATTTCGCCGTGGGCGCCGCCGCCCGGCGTGCGCGTCCCTCTCACGCACGCCTTCGTTGAGGAAGTCCTTAATAGCGGAGCCTTCTCGGCGCGCGGGAAGGCCACAGCATGGCACAGAAGCCCCACCTGAACCTCGTCTTCATCGGCCACGTCGACCACGGCAAGTCCACGACCGTCGGTCGGCTGCTCCTCGATACCGGGTACATCCGGCAGGAGGAGATCGACAAGTACCGTCAGGAGGCCGAGGCGAAGGGGAAGGCGACGTTCGAGTTCGCCTGGGTGATGGACGACCTCAAGGAGGAGCGCGAGCGCGGCGTCACGATCGACATCGCGCACCGGCGGTTTGACACCCAGAAGTACTACTTCACCATCATCGATGCGCCCGGCCACCGTGACTTCGTCAAGAACATGATCACGGGGACGAGCCAGGCCGACGCGGCCGTCCTGGTCTGCTCGGCCTCGGAGGGCGTGCAGGAGCAGACGCGCGAGCACATCTTCCTGTCCCGGACGCTCGGCGTCTCGCAGTTGATCTGCGCGATCAACAAGATGGACCGCCAGGAGGTCAAGTACTCCGAGGCGAAGTTCAACGAGGTCAAGGAGGAGCTCACGAAGCTCCTCAAGAACGTCGGCTTCAAGGTCGACCAGCAGGTCGTCTTCCTCCCGATCTCGGCGTTCAAGGACGACAACATCAACAAGGCGAGCCCGAACATGCCGTGGTTCAAGGGCCCGACCCTGCTCCAGGCGCTCGACAACCTGGTCGTCCCGCCGAAGCCGACCGACAAGCCGCTCCGACTCCCGGTGCAGGACGTCTACACGATCACGGGGATCGGGACCGTGCCCGTCGGCCGCGTCGAGACGGGGAAGGTCAAGACGGGCGACAAGATCATCTTCCTCCCGAGCGGGAAGTCGGGCGAGGTCAAGTCGATCGAGATGCACCACGAGCAGGTCACGGAGGCGCAGCCCGGCGACAACATCGGCTTCAACGTCCGCGGGATCGACAAGAACGACATCCGCCGCGGGGACGTCGCGGGCCCGGTCGCGAACCCGCCAACGGTCGTCGAGAGCTTCACCGCGAACATCCAGGTGCTCAACCATCCCTCCGTGATCACGGCGGGGTACACACCGGTCTTCCATGCCCACACCGCCCAGGTCGCCTGCGAATTCACGGAACTGCTCAAGCGCCTCGACCCGAAGACCGGACAGTCCGCGGAAGAGAACCCGCAGACGCTCAAGACCGGCGATGCCGCGGTCGTGAAGATCACGCCGAAGCGGCCGCTCGTGATCGAGAAGTACAAGGAGTTCCCTCAGCTCGGACGGTTCGCGGTCCGCGACATGGGCCAGACCGTTGCCGCTGGCGTCGTGGTCGAGGTCAAGAAGCGCGAGGGCTAGGCCCCCCACGAGCTTCCCGGGAGTCGTTTGCCCGCCAAGGCCCGCATCGCACTTTCCGGCACGGACCCCCGCAAGGTCGACCGGGTCTGCAGCCAGATCCGAGAGATCGGCCAGAAGACCGGCGTCGAGATCGCCGGGCCGATCCCGCTCCCGACGAAGCGGCTCAAGGTCCCCGTCCGCAAGGGCCCCGACGGCGGGGGGACGAGCACGATCGACCACTGGGAGATGCGGATCCACAAGCGGCTCATCGACATCGACGCCGACGAACGGGCGCTCCGCCAGGTGATGCGGATCCAGGTGCCGGACGGCGTCAACATCGAGATCGTCCTCAAGACGTAGCCGGCCCGTGTTCGCCCCCGGCGTGGGTCGCCCCCTCGTTGGTGGGGCGGTCGCGCTCGCGGTCGTCTCCGCGCTCGGTGGCGCGGACCTCCTGCCGCGCACCTTCGCGCTGATCGCGCTCATCCTCGCCGGCTGGGCCGTCTGGGCGTTCCTCGCCGTGTTCTTCCGCGACCCCGACCGCGCGCCCGGCGAGGGGATCGTCTCCCCCGCGGACGGCCGAATCCGCGAGGTCGGCCAGAACGCCGACACGCTCCTCGTCTCGATCTTCATGAACGTCTACGACGTGCACGTGAACCGCTTCCCGATCGACGCGAAGGTCGAGCGCGTGGAGGAGGCGGGGAAGGGGTTCCGTCCGGCCTATGCGGCCGGCGCGGCGCACAACGTCCGGCGCGCCTACCACCTCACGACGGCGGTCGGCCCCGTCGAGCTCACCCAGCTCACGGGAGCGTTCGCGCGGCGGCTCGTCTCGTTCGTCGGGAGCGGGGACGAGCGGAAGAAGGGCGATCGGCTCGGCATGATCGTCCTGGGTTCGCGGGTCGACGTGCTCCTCCCCGCCGACCGGGTCTATCCGACCGTCGTCCCGGGGGGGCGCGTCCGCGCCGGCGAGACGACGATCGCGCGCGTGAAGCCGTGATGTCGCGGGCGCGACTCTACGCCAACCTCGCCACGCTCGCCAACGCGGCCGTCGGGGTCGGCTCCGTCGCCTACGTCCTCGCCGGCAACAAGCTCTGGGCGATGCTCCTCATCGCGAGCGGGATCGCGTTCGATGGCCTCGACGGGGTGCTCTCGCGGCGGGCCGGCGGCCCGGCTTCGACGTTCGGCCGGTACGCGGACAGCGCGGCGGACGCGATCACCTTCGGCATCGCCCCCGCCATGCTCCTCGCGGTCCACACCGACCAACCGCAGGCGTGGGCGGTGTTCACCCCCGGGATCTACGTCTTCGCCGGCCTCTACGCCGTGTGCGCGTTCACGCGCCTTGTCCGCTTCTCGACGGCCGGCTATCGGCGGTCGTCGTTCCTCGGCGTTCCGACCCCGCAGGCCGCACTCTCGGTGATCCTCTTGGTCCTCTTCGCCGACGTGCCGGGGTACCTGGGGACGTTCCCTCCGCTCGTCCTGCTCGGTGCGACGGCGGCGGCGGTGATGATGCTCGTGCCCCTCCCGTTCCCCAAGATCCGTCGCGGGGCCCCGCTCCGACGGGAGTCGATCGTGACGGCGGTCGCGATCGCCGCGGCCCTGGTCCCGCTCCAGCTCCGGCTCGCCCCGGGCTCGGTCGCGTTCCTCGCGACGGAGGTCGCGGCCGGCGTCGCGGCGGCCGGGGTGGTGGCGTACTATGTCGCCGGCCCGATCCTCCTCAAGAAGCGAGGAGAGGACGACCGTTGAGCCGCCGACCGCGCCCGCGCGGACCGGCCGCCCTCCATCGGGCCGTGCTCACGCCCCGGGAGGCGCTGCTCTTCGAGGCCGGGGTCAAGCTGGGCGGCGTCTTTCACCAGTACCTCGGCACGCCGGTCGACGCACGTACGGCCGGCGCGCTGGCCCGGACGATCGCCCGCGCCGTCGAGCTCCAACCGTACGTCGTCGCCGCCGCGGTCGCCATCGACCCGCGGCGCGGGGGCCCGCGGGGCCGCGGGGCGTTCGCCTACCGCTACCTCACGCCCGAGATGTTGCGCGTGCGCCTGAGGCTCGCCGACGGCCCGGTCTCGGTCGAGGCGACCCTGCGGCACCGCGCGGACCTGCGCTACCCGCTCATGCGGGTCGAGCGGGTTCGCTCGCCGCCCTCGCCCCGGCGGGAGCCGCCTCGGCGGCGGCGAGGCGCTGCTCGATCGGGACGTACGTCATCTCCGTAGGCCCGATGTAGCGGGCCATCGGCCGGATCAGACGGAGGTCCTGGTACTCCTCGAGCACGTGCGCCGTCCACCCGACGACGCGGCTCGCCGCGAACAGCGGGGTGAACAGGTCCGAAGGGATTCCGAGGAGGGAGTAGACGCTCCCACTGTACAGGTCGACGTTCGGGTAGAGTCCCTTCTCGCGGTGGACGATCTGCTCGATGCGCCCGAGGGTCTCGTGGGGCGTGAGGCTTCCCTTCGCCTCGCCGAGCCGCCGCGACCAGGCGCGGAGGATCGTCGCGCGGGGGTCCTCGACCTTGTAGACCCGATGGCCGAACCCCATGATCCGCTCGTGGCGGGCGAGCTTCGCGGTGACGACCTCCTCGGCGCGGTCGGGGGTTCCGATCTCGGCGAGGAGCTCCATGACGCGCTCGTTCGCCCCTCCGTGGAGCGGGCCCTTGAGCGTCCCGATCGCGCTCGTGATCGCGCTGTAGAGGTCGCTCAGCGTCGAAGCGGTCACCCGCGCCGCGAACGTGGAGGCGTTGAGCTCGTGGTCGGCGTGGAGGATGAGCGCGACGTCCATCGCCCGCTGCGCGAGCTCGTCGCCCGGGTCGTCGTTGAGCGCGTAGAGGACGTAGCCGGCGTGGTGGAGGTCCGGCCGACTTCCCAGGGGGGCGCCGCCCGTCCTCCGCCGCTGGAGGTAGCCCATGATCGACGGGAGGATCGCGGTGAGTCGGAGCGCCCCACCGATCGAGCTCGAGCCGGCCCGCGACCCGTCCGGCTCGACCGAAGCGAGCGCGCTCACCGCCGTGCGCAGGACGTCCATCGGAAGGCTCGTCGCCGGGAGCCGGTCGAGGAGCGATTCGAGCTCGGCGGGGAGCCGGCGCAGCTCGACGAGGCGATGACGGAGCTCGACGAGCTGGTCGCGCGTCGGGAGCCGTCCGTACCAGAGCAGGTAGGCGACCTCCTCGAACGTCGACTGGGCCGCGAGGTCGCGGATGTCGTAGCCGCGGTAGAGCAAGCGGCCGCCCTTACCGTCGATGAAGCAGAGACCGGATTCGAGGGCGACCACGTCCTCGAGCCCGCGTTGGACCTCCGGCTCGGGCACGACGGTCGACCCTAGGGACCGGACGGGAGGTGGGCTATTCGGTTTGCGCCGCGATCACGGCGCGGCTCTCGCGCTCCACCTTCGCCGGGGCTGCCGACGGGGCCGGGCCGCCCCGTGGCTGACGACGCATCGTCGCCATGTGCGCGAGCGCCCACAGCGGCAACGAGGCGAGGAGCGTGAGCGCCGAGACCAGGAACACGATCCGGTAGCTTCCGAACACGGCCAGCACGCCGGAGGCGACCGCCCCTCCGACGGCCGCGAGGCCGCCGAGCGCGCTGTTGAGCCCGATCAGGCTGCCCGCGTCCCGGCCTTCAAGGGAGCGGAACAGGATGACGGAGGAAGAGGTCGAGTAGAGGGCGATCGCCGCGCCCATCACGGCGAACGCCACGGCGTTGAGGGCGAACGCGGTCCCTCCGGTGAGCACCGCGAACGTGAAACCGGCGACGGCGAGATACCCGAGGCTACGGACGTACGTCGACTGTCGGACGAGCCGGTCGGCGCCTTCGCGCGCCGAGAGTGATCCGGAGAAGGGAAAGGCGACCGTCTGCGCGAGGTTGTTGCCGAGGTTCACGAGGAAGATCGAGGCCGTGCCGACTCCGGCCGCAAGGAGGTAAGGTGTGTACGATACGTTGAACAGGTTCGCGCTGAAGTTGAACAGGAGGGTCGCCGCGAAGATCAGCGGCAGCTCGTGGTGGGCCTCCTCACGGACCCAACGACGGAATCGGGACCCGGCACCCGCCCGGAGCTTCGGAACGCGGGGGAAGA
The DNA here is from genome assembly GCA_035656255.1 of Thermoplasmata archaeon. GTDB lineage: Archaea > Thermoplasmatota > Thermoplasmata > Lutacidiplasmatales > UBA184 > Lutacidiplasma. The sequence continues at coordinate 70,270 of DASRSV010000018.1, read as the reverse complement.
AGGGAAACGTCGTCCGCATCGCGAGGGAGTGCCTCAGCCGCGAGGCGAGCCCTTCGGGATGGCGCACGACCGCCGAGATGTGCATCGGAGTGGGCGCGTCCCTCACTCCGAAGACGACCGCCACCGCGCTCGCGCCCGCGAGCGCGGCGAGGACGTAGAGGAGCGGCGCGAGCGGGGCGTGACCGGCGAGCCAGACGTAGCCGATGAGCAGCCCGGCCACCGCGCCGAGCATGCTCACCTCCTGGAAGGAGGCGAACCCGCCGGGCCGCTCCGCCGTGCCGAACCGCTCGAGGATGAGGAGGTTCGAGGCGTTCGCACCGGCGGGAGCGACGAGCCCGATCCCGAAGTACAGCGCGAGGACCCCAGGGATGGAGTGGACGAAGGCGAGCGCGAGGTACCCGACGGCGAAGCCGGCGTAGTTCACGAGGAGGAGATACCGACGGCCCGGCACGCGGTCCGTGACGAGACCCCAGACGAGGGAGGCCCCGATCACCGCGCCGTTGAAGAGCGCGGCCGCGAGCGCAACCTGGGCCCAGCTCCCGTGGAGCCGCACCAGGATCAGGAGGGGAAGGGTGACGCCGAATCCCGCGCTCGCGGCGTTCACCGGGACGAAGGCGAGCAACCACGGACGCGCGACCAATCGGGTCGGCCAGGTCCGGACATGGTGTTCCATCGGTCGCCCAGCGCCCTTCGTCGGAGGCGCTCGCTATAAGGGTCGCTTTCGAGCGGCGGTGACCGGGCCACTCCACGATCGCGCCAACGCGCGCCTCTCGTGAAACCGGTCGTTCTTCCGGCGACAACCCTTATAACGGGGGGCCGTAGTCGGCGCGCGTCCACGGCGAGGATTACCGTTGGCGATCGGTTTCGTCCTGATCAGCACCGCCCCGGCCAAGGAGCATGAGGTCTACACGGAGCTCCTGCGCGTGAAGGGGATCGTGGAGCTCCATCCGCTGTTCGGCGAGTACGACCTGATCGCGAAGGTCGAGGCCGAGGACTTCAACGCGCTCGGTCAGCTCGTCGTCGACAAGATCCGGTCGGTGCCGGGCGTGATCGACACGAAGACCCTCACGGGCATCAAGTTCTGAGCAGTCGGGGGAAATCATCGATGGATATCGTGACGATGGGGGCCGAAGCGCTGAGCGTCGGAGTGTTCCAGTTCGGCGTGATCCTCCTCCTGATCTTCGGGCTGTTCCTCATCCTCGCGGGGTTGTTCACCGCCTACTTCGGCAGTGGCAAGAGCCGGACGATCGGCGTCGTCCTCCTCGTGGTCGGGCTCGTCGTCGGGCTCGCGAGCGGCTACTGGTACCACGTCGCGGGGCAGGACCCGTCCCTGAGCGGCCTCATCTGGCAGGCGTTCCTCGTGATCCTCGCGGGGGCCATCGGTGCGATCGCCGCGGTCGCCATATTCCTCGTGGCGATCATGAAGTCGTAGACGGCGCTCCGCGCTCGCACCGGTCCGGGCCGCGCGATCGTGCCCCGACCGCGCCTCGTCACGCTCACCACCGACGTCGGTCCGGTCTACGCCGCGCAGATGCGCGCGGTCCTGTACTCCTCCCTCCCGCCGGGTAGTGTGGTCGACCTCGCGGACGATCTCGCGCCGCACCGCGTCGGCGAGGCCGGCTTCTTTCTTCACCATGCGGCCGAGCGCTTCCCCGCCGGTACGGTGCATCTGGCCGTCGTCGACCCCGGGGTCGGGGGTCGCCGAGCTCCGGTCGCGATCGAGACCGCCGACGGCTCTCGTTTGGTGGGCCCGGACAACGGGCTACTCGTTCCCCTGGCGGAGGCGCTCGGCGTCCGCCGCGTGATGCGCCTCGATCCGAAGCGAGTCGCCCCGGGGGCCCGCGTAAGTACGACCTTCGAGGGCCGCGACGTGTTCGCTCCGGCCGCCGCGAAGCTCGCGCTCGGGGCGCCGCTCGGTTCGCTCGGCACCGCGTGGACGCTTCGAGTGCGGCCGCCCCGCCCCGAGCCGTCCCGCACAGCGCGCGGCATCCGAGGGGAGATCGTCTACGTCGACCGGTTCGGAAATGCGATCACGAACGTGCCGTCCGACTGGCTGCCGACGGAGGGGGCTCTCGTAGAGGTGGAGATCGGGGCCGCCCGACCTCGGCGGCTGCACCGGCGCCGGACGTACGAGGAGCTCCGTGTCGGTCAGGCCGGCGTCCTCGGTTCGAGCTTCGGCACGCTCGAGATCTCCGTGCGCGAGTCGTCGTCCGCCGCCCGGTTCGGGATCGAGGTGGGGACCTCGATCCGGTTCCGCTCGCCGGCGGCGGCGTCCGAGCACCGGAGCCGTAAATAGGGCGGCGGGTAAGTTCCGGCGCCGAGGGAGTCTCCGGCACCAGGTCCCTTCATCGATGGCGAAGCGCGACTACTACGACGTTCTGGGCGTCCCCAAGGGCGCAAGCCCGGACGAGGTCAAATCGGCCTACCGGCGCCTCGCGCGCCAGTACCACCCGGACGTGGTGAAGGACAACAAGAAGGCGGCCGAGGAGAAGTTCAAGGAGCTCAGCGAGGCGTACGAGGTGCTCGCCGACGCCGAGAAGCGCCGGCGGTACGACGAGCGCGGTTTCGGCGGGATCGAGGGCGACTTCGGACCGGGCGGGTTCAGCTGGGAGAATTTCACCCACGTCGGGGACATCGAGGACCTGATCGGAGCGACCCCGTTCATCGAGGAACTGCTGCGCGGCGGGTTCGGCGGGGGCTTCTTCACCGAGGGGCCGCGCGCTCGAACGGCGCGTCGCGTGCCGCTCCGCGGCAACGACGTCGAGATCGCGGTCCGGCTCCCGCTCTCGGCGGCCGTCACCGGCGCTCGTCAGAAGATCGAGGTCCCGCACACGGGCCCGTGCGATGAGTGCGGGGGAACGGGAGCGCGGAACGGGACCGCCCTCGAGACCTGCCCCCAGTGCGACGGCCAGGGCCAGATCCGCCGCGCGCAGAGCCGCGGCCACACGCAGCTCATCACGATCAGCGAGTGCCCGACGTGCCACGGCGCCGGCCGCCGCATCCGGGAGAAGTGCCCTCGGTGCGGGGGAAGCGGGGTCCGCCACGAGGTCCGGACGCTCGAGGTGACGGTCCCGCCGGGGGCGGAGGACGGGACGGTGCTCCGGCTCGCCCGGCAGGGGGAGCTTTCGAACCAGGGGGGCGTCCCCGGCGACCTGTTCGTCCAGGTGCTGTTCGAGCCGTCCGAGACGTTCCGACGGCTCGGTCCGGACGCGTACAGTGAGACCTACATCCCGCTTGCGACCGCGCTCCTCTCGGGCGAGGTCCGCGTTCCGACCCTCACCGGCCACGCGGCGCTCAAGGTTCCCGCCGGCACCCAGCCTGAGAGCCAGTTCCGTCTCCGCGGTGAGGGGTTCCCCCGGCTGAACGCACGGGACCGGGGCGACCTGATCATCACGGTGCACGTCGAGCTGCCCCGAGCGCTCGACCCCCGACAGAAGGACCTCGTTCGCGAAGCGCTCGGCGTCGGCCCGAATCCGGTCGGGGCCGATCGCTCCGGACTGTTCCGCCGTCGGCACTAGTCGATGGCGGGCGCGCCCGAGGGCGAGACCGAGCACTACTTCACCGCCCGGCCGCGGAGCGCCTCCGCACCCCACGAACTGCGGTTCCTGTACCGGGGCGCCATCCTCACCTTCGAGGTCGACCGTGGAGTGTTCGCGGCCCACGGCCTCGACCCGGGGACGGCGCTGCTCATCCAGGCGCTCGACCTGACGCCGACCGAGAGCCTCTTGGACCTCGGCTGCGGCTGGGGCGCGGTCGGGGTGGCGGCCGCGCGGTCGGCGCCTCGGGGTCGGGTCGTCCTCACGGACGTGAACCGGCGAGCGGTCCACCTTGCCCAGACGAACCTTCGTCGGAACAAGGTCGCGAACGCCGAGGTCCGCGTCGGGCCGCTGTTCGAGCCGGTCACCGGCGAGCGGTTCGACGTGATCGCGACGAACCCCCCCTACCATGTCGGGCGGCCGTCGATCCTCGAGCTTCTCGGCCACGCCCCCGAGCACCTCGCGCCGGGAGGACGGCTCCTGATCGTGGGGAAGGGGAGCCACGGCATCCGGTTCTACCAGGCCTGGCTGGCCGAGCACTGGGCGCCGGACGTCGAGGTGGCCGAACGCCAGAGCGGCTACCGGGTGCTGCGGGCCACCGCGGCGCGGCCGAACCGCCAAGCATAGAGCCGGAGGACGTGCCGGACGTAGGCGGCCATCTGACCCCGGTCCAGCTTGCTGGTGCCCGCGAGCCGCTCCCCGAACACGAACGGGACCTCGACGACGCGCGGCGGGCGACATTTCACGAGCAGTTCGAGCGCGATCTTGTAACCCAGCGGCGCCAGACGATCGGGATCGATCAACGTCCGGCGGACCGCGAAGTAGCCGCTCATCGGGTCCGAGACGCGCGTTAGGGGCCGCGCCAGCCGGGTCGCGCCCCACGAGATCAATCGTCGCCCGCCGTGGAGGCCCGGGGCCGCGCCGCCCGGCGCACCTCGGCTCGCGAGGACGAAGTCCGCCCGGTCCTCGAGGATCGGTCCGATCAGCTGGGGGAGGATCTCGGGCGGATGGCTCCCGTCCGCGTCCATGACCACCACGACCGTCCCCCGCGCCTCGCGGATCCCGGCCACGACGGCGCTCGCCAGCCCGCGGACGCCGCGGCGCACCACCGCACGGAATCTCGGGGGGGACGCCAGCCGTCCGACCAGCTCATCGATCCGGTCCCGCGAGTCGTCGTCGACTACGATCACCTCGGCGACGAAGGGGGCGAGCGCTCGCTGCAGACGGGGTGCGAGGAGCTCGAACGACGCCCGCTCCTCGAGCGTCGGGACGACGACCGTCACGTCGTCGCCGGTGGGCACGCCGCGTCGAGCGGCCTCCGCGGATAGCGGTGGCGTGCGCGCGGAGTGCGCCCGCCGAAGGCGTTATGAGGGGTCCTCCGCTCGCAACGCTGCCCTCGGGCCGCGGGGGGTGACGGGAGCCCCCGCTCCCTTTCTCCGCGCGTTCCGACCGGGCGCCAATCCGCAAGGAGCGTGCCTACCGCGGCCAAAGAGAAGCCCGAGCCCACCGCCGAGAAAGCGGCGGAGAAGCCAGCGGAAGCGCCGGCCGAGCCCGAGAAGCCGGCGAAGAAAGAGAAGGCTCCGAAGGGGAAGGAAGGGAAGGAGCCGAAGGAGAAGAAGGGCAAGGCGGGCGCGCCCGCGACCGAGAAGAAGCTCCGGCGGCCGGCGCCCGACAACCCGAACTTCCGCTACATCGTGCGCTTCGCGAACACCGACCTGGACGGACTGCGTCCCGCGGCGCTAGCCCTCACCGGGGTTCCCGGGATCGGTCTGAGGCTCGCCGAAGTGACGTGCCGCCTCGCCGGCGTGAACGCGGACGAGATGCTCGGTAACCTGCCCGAACCGACGGTCGAGGGGATGGAGGCACTCGTGAACGACCTCCCCGCGAAGGCGCCGCCGTGGATGCTGAACCATCGGGTGGACCACACGAGCGCGGAGCCCCACCACGTGATCTCCGCCGACCTCGAGACGGGACGGCGGGACGACGTGAATCTGATGAAGATGATACGGTCGTACCGCGGGGTGCGCCACGAGCGCGGGCAGAAGGTCCGCGGTCAGCGGACCCGCAGCAACGGACGCACCGGAATGGCCGCGGGCGTACTGAAGAAGGCGGCGAAGGAAGCCGCCGCCGCGAAGTCGAAGGAGGGCGCCTCGCCCGCCCCCGCCCCCGCCCCCGCCGCCGAAGCGAAGAAGGTGTAACCGGCGATGGGAGACCCGAAGTTCACCCGCCGCGGGTACGATACCCCGAAGCATCCGTGGGAGGCGGCGCGCATGGACGAGGAGCGAAAGCTCCTCCAGAAGTACGGGCTCAAGAACAAGCGGGAGCTCTGGCGCGCCCAGTCGGTCCTGCGGGGGTTCCGTCGCCAAGCGCGGGACCTGCAGGCCCGCCTCCGAACGGGCGAGGCGCAGGCGAAGCGCGAGGCGGACGGGCTGCTCGGTCGGCTCACCCGTCTCGGGATGCTGCCGGTCGGCAGTCCGACGATCGATGACGTGCTGGCGCTCACCACCGACGACCTCCTGCGTCGAAGGCTCGAGTGGATCGTCGTGACCCGGGGACTCTCCGCGTCGCCGAAGCAAGCCCGCCAACTGATCGTCCACGGGCACGTCGCCCTGGACGGGCAGAAGGTGACCCGGCCGGGGTACCTGGTCGAAGGCGCCGACGAGGCGCGGCTCGGCTACGCACCCGCGAGCGGGCTCAACGACGAGGAGCACGTCCTACGCGTCGCGATCCGAGCCCGGCTCGAGGCGCCCCCCAAGGTCGAGGCGCCGCCGCCCGCCGAATCGAGGCCGTAGACGATGGGGAAGGTCGGCATCGCCCACATCTTCGCGTCGTACAATAACATCCACATCACCGTGACCGACATCACCGGCGCCGAGACGCTCACGAAGGCGACCGGCGGCATGGTCGTGAAGGCCGCGCGGGACGAGTCGAGCCCGTACGCGGCGATGAAAGCCGCCGACCAGGTCGCCGCGGCGATCAAGGAGAAGGGGTACGACACCCTGCACGTCCGCGTGCGCGCTCCTGGGGGGAACCGTTCGCGCTCGCCGGGCCCCGGCGCTCAGGCCGCGATCCGCGCGCTCGCCCGCGCCGGCGTCAAGATCAGCCGCATCGAGGACGTGACCCCGGTGCCGCACGACGGGACGAAGCCGAAGGGCGGCCGGCGCGGACGGAGGGTCTAGGATGGACGTCCAGGTCCTCGACCTGCAGCCACGGTCGGTGAAGCTCGAGCTCTCGGGGACGAGCGCCTCGCAGGTGAACGCCGTCCGGCGCACGCTCCTCGCCGACGTCCCGAAGCTTGCGATCGAGGACGTCGAGTTCCACCTGGGGCCGATCCGCGACGAGGCCTCCGGGAAGGATTACGATTCCTCGACGAGCATGTTCGACGAGGCGGTCGCGCTCCGGCTGGGGCTCCTCCCGATCCCGACCGACCTCGGGCAGTTCCGCAAGAAGTCCGAGTGCACGTGCGGCGGCGAAGGGTGCCCGCACTGCCAGGTGATGTTCTCGATCGACAAGAAGGGGCCGTGCACGGTCTACGCGCGGGACCTGACGCCGCTCGGGGACGAGTCGCTCGCGGTCCTCGAGCCCGAGGTCCCGATCGTTCGGCTGGGCGCCCGCCAGGCGCTCCTCGCCTACGCGACCGCCGTGGTCGGGACCGCGCGGCAGCACGCGAAGTGGCAGGTCGCCCAGGCGGTCGGCGTCTCGCCGCGTCCCCACGTCAAGATCCAGAAGCAGAAGGACACGACCGAAGCGGGCCTGAAGCGCGCGGCCGCCTCCTGTCCCGTGAACATCCTCGAGTATGCGGACGGGAAGCTCTCGGTCACCGACGAGTCGAAGTGCATCCTCTGCGGCGCCTGCGAGCAGGCGTTGCCGGACGGGACGATCACGGTCACGGGCGACGCCGAGAAGTTCTTCCTCCGGTTCGAGACGGACGGGAGCCTCACGACCCGCGAGGCGCTTCGGTTCGCCCTCAAGGACCTCAAGCGCCGCTACGAGGAACTGCGCGAGGCCGTCCAGGCGATCCCGTAGCCGGCTCGGCCGCGGGCGGCATCCAATCGTAGCGGAGGATGGCGGCGACGCCGCCGAGGGCGGCGAGCCGCTTCCCCGCCTCGCCCTCCTCCCGCACGACGAAGATGCGCGCGCGCTGGTCGCGGGCGCGGTCGACCGCCGGCACGACCCGCTCCGAGCGGAGCTTCACGTCGCTCACGAGCAGCGTCTCGATCGCCCCCGCCTCGCTCGCGAGCCCGACCTCCCGCTCCCCGACCGCCGCCCGGCGGCCCCCCGAGATCGCCCGGAGGAGCTGCTCCACGAGCGCGATCTCCTCGGCGGCGGCGCTCTGCGCGAGGACCTCCGAGGCGCGCCCGCTGCGCAGAAGCTCGTCGACGCCCGCCCGCCCTCCGGCGCCGAGGCCGACGACCCGCGCCTTGGCCCGTAGCGCCGGCGCGGTTTCCTCGAGCCGCCGGACGACGGACTCCTTGAGGAATCCGGGACCGGCGATCACCAGCCCGCCCGCGTCGGCGGCCGCTCGGACGATCACCTGGACCAGTTCGTCGACGTACGCCGTCCGGTCGAGCTCGGCGCGGCCGCTGTCGTACTGCTTGCCGGCGAGGGTCCGGTTGACGTCCGCGACGGGCTCGAGGACCCGGCCGCGGAGGCGGAAGACGCTCGACTCGCCCCAGTCGACCGCGGCGATGACGATCGTCGGCTCGCCCGTCCGGCGCATCCCCTCCTCGAGGAGCGCGCGCTCGGCCGGCGAGATCGACTCCTTGACGACGGTGACTTCGGCCCCCTCCTCGAGGTCGAGCGTATGGTGCCGCCCGACGTCGAACGGCGCCTCCTCGATCGGCCCCGTGACCCGGACGTGGCCCGAGAAGCCGTGGAACTCGACCTGTTCGGCGCGCACGACGATCCACACCCGTCGTCGCTCGCGCTGCGCGCCCGGGGTCTCCTCGGGGGCCTCGGGGTCACGCCGGGTGGTCGAAGCGCCGACGGCCTCTCCCGGCTGGATGAGCCGGGAGATCCTCCAGAGGTCGCTCGGGCTCTCGAGCCGGAGCTTGAGCATCCCGGTCTTCGGGTCCTGGTGGATCAGACGCAAGCGGCTCGCGACCCGGGGCCGCCGAGCGGTGACGCGTAGATAGCCCTCGCTTTCGGCTTTCCATCGGCTCCCTCGGTCGGGACCGCCGAGGCGCGTTGACGGAAGGATTATGGACCCCTCACCGCGGTTGCCCCCCGGTCCGGGGAGGCTCGGTTGGCCGGTTACGCGACGCTGGTCCGTCGGCCCGGGTTCCTCTCCTTCGTTCTCGCGGGCGCCTTCGCCTATGCCGCCCCCCTGGTCGTCAACGTCGTGCTCGCGTGGTCGATCGCGGTCGCCTACCCCGGGGTCGGGGCGGCGAGCTCGTTCGTCGCGCTCGCCCTCGTCCTGAACGGGCTCAGCGCCACCGTCCCGACGCTCGCCTCCGCACTATTCGCGGGAGCGCTCGCCGACCGGGCGCGTCGCCGGCGCCTGATGCTCGGCGCGAACGCCGTCCTGATCGCCGCGGCGGCGGGGCTCGTCCTCGATCTGGCCGTCCTCCCGACGACCGGGATCCCGTTCCCCGGCCCGGCCGGCTTCTTCCTTCCAACCTGGCTCGTTCTGGCGTTCCCCCTCTACGCCGCCGTGACCGTCTCGACGACGATCTTCCGCCCGGCGTACAACGCCTCGATCCCGAAGTTCGCCCCGAAGGAGGAGCTCGGCCGGGCGAACGCGCTCGTCTACGCCCTCGCGATCGCGTTCGGGGTCGCGGCGAGCGTCGTCGCGACGGGGTTGATCCCGGTCGCGGGGTTCGGGCCCGGGGTCGCCATCGCTCTCGCGCTCGCGCTTGGGGTTGGGACCCAGTTCGCGCTCCAGCTGACCCCCGGGACGATCGACGAGGCTCCCACTCGGCGTCCCACGAAGTTCAGCTCGGACGTGGTCGAAGGGTACCGCTACCTCGCCCGGCAACCGGCCCTGCTTCAGCTCACCTTGGGCTCGCTGGCGATCAACTTCCTCACCGCGATGGCGACGGTGCAGTTGGCGCTGTACGCACGGGCCTGGCTCGGAGTGGCCCCGGACCAGGCCCTGCTCTACGGGCTCCTGTTCGGCGTCGCGACGGTGGGGTCGGGGGTCGGCATCTTCCTCATCTCGTTCATCCCCTTCGAGCGGAGAGCCGGGCGCGTGCTCCTCCTCCTCATCGTCGGCCAGGGGATCACCTTCGCGCTCCTGGGCCTCGTGCGAAGCGTGCCGTTCGCGCTCGTTGACATCTTCCTCTTCGGCCTCTTCCCCGGGATGGGGCAGACCGTGTTCCTCGCGACCGTGCAGGCCCGCGTGCCGAACGAGCTGCTGGGCCGCGTCTTCGCCGCCGACGAGGTGGGGAGCTACGCGTTCATGCCCGTCGGCCAGGCGGCCGGAGGGTACGCCACGCTCCTCACGGGGGCCGTCCAGGTGACGTTCCTCCTCTCGGGGGTCCTCACGGCGACGACGGGGGGGATCCTCTCCCTCTCGCGTTCGCTCCGGAACCTCACGATGTACCCGGCGAGCGCCGCGCTCCCCCCGGAGGGCGCCATCAACCCGCGACCGCCGGAGCCGCGGGGGGCCTAGCGAGAATCCCGTGGCACCGACGGGGATCATCACACCCGAGATGCGACGGCTCGTCCACGAACAGCGACTCGGGTTCGTCGCCTCCGTCCGTTCCGACGGAACGCCGAACGTTTCGCCCAAGGGAACGACCGACGTCTGGGACGACCACACCCTCGTCTTCGCGGACCTCGCGTCCCCCCGGACGGTCGCGAACCTCCGCGAACGGCCGGACGTGGAGGTCAACGTCGTCGACCCGCTCGTCCGCAAAGGGTTCCGCTTTCGCGGGACCGCGCGGGTCGCGACCGAAGGTCCCGAGTTCGACCAAGGAGTGGCGTTCTTCGAGCGGTCGGGGCTGGACGGCGGCCGCGAGCGCGTTCGTGCGGTGGTCTACGTGAACGTGACCGAGGCCGCGCCGCTCGTTTCACCCGCCTACGATCGCGGGGGAACCGAGGAGGAGATACGCCGGAAGTGGCGGGAGTACTACCTCGCGAGGGACGGGAACCTCGGGAACGGGCAGTCCGGCCCCATGGATTGAGCCGGCGCGTTCCGATTCCTACGAACCGCTCGGCATGACGGGCGGCGCGCCCGTCGGCTGAGAGCCGGCGACGCGCCGGTGCGCGTCCAGGAACGCCGCGAGGAACAAGAAGTAGGCGCCGAAGAGGAGCGACAGCTCGAACGACACGGGAGCGGCGACGCCGGCGACCGAGAGCGAGCGGGCGCGGACCGCGAGGAGGAAAGTCCCGAACTGGCCCGCCAGGACCGCACCGACCTCGGCGCCGATGACCGCCGACCAGAGGACCGCGAGACCGACCGCCGCCTTGCCGCCGCCGCCGACCAGGTGGAAGACGACGAGCGCGTACGTCACGTAGCTGAAGAACAGGAACCCCGCGACCGCTCCGCCGAAGAGGAACGCGGCCCACGGGGGGGTGTCGCCGGGCGGGGCAACGAGGCCGAAGTACGCGACGGGTGCGGCGGCGAGGATGAGCAGCAGGACGACCAGCCCGAAGGCTCCGTGGGCGTGGCGCACCCTTCGGCGGTGGAGCTCCGACCATTCGTGGCGCCCGATGAAGAGGAAGAGCAGCCCCAGAACCGTGAACGCCGGGCTCACGAACAAGAGGAGCGTTCCGCCCGGAAGTTGGGAGCTATGGGTCGCGAACGAGTACAGGGCTCCCGCCCCCTCGATCGCGAACCCGAGCGAGAAGATGGCTAAGCTCAGGCGGAGGTTGACCGTCATCGGGTCCCCGTAGGAATGGCGAGACGGGGGTAGAAGGGGCTTCCGACCGGATAGCGGAAACCGTCCCCCCCCTTTTTGGCGGAGCGGCGGCTCGGCCGTCGATGGCCGGGACGGGCCGGGAAACGTCGGTCCAGTCACCCAGGGAGCGGCCGGCACGGAATTGGTTCCGGTGGCTTCTCGTCGCCGTTCTCGGCTACGTCGTCGCCATCACCGCCCTCTCCGAGCTGCGTCAGCTCGAGCTCGTCACGAACACCCTCGACCTCGGAGTCTACCAGCAGGCGCTCTGGTCGACCGCGCACGGGAGACCGTTCTTCGAAGCCGCGGACTGGGAGCTCGGGAACTACGGCTCGCTCCTGGAGGTCCACTCCCTCTTCATCCTCTATGCGGTCGTTCCCGTCTACGCGGCGTTCCCCAACGCGCTCACGTTGTTCGTCATCCAATCGACGGTGGCGGCGATCGCCGCGATCCCGCTCTATGCGCTCACTCGGGATCTGACGTCTTCGCCCCGAAGAGCGTTCGTCGCGGGCCTGGTCTACCTCACGTGGTTCCCCATGGTCTCCGCGAATCTCTACGACTTCCACGTCGAGTCGTTCGTCCCCCTCGAGATCTTCCTGCTCGTGCTGCTCTGGCAGCGCCGCCGGTACGCGTGGGGTGCCGCGGTGGCGGTCCTGGGATTCGCGACTCTCGAGGTCGTGCCGGTGTTCGTCTTCTTCGTCGGGCTCTACTTCGTTCTCGACGCGCTGTGGCCTCGACTGCGCCCGTGGCTCGAGCGGGTGCTCCGGTTGCGGGCGCCGACTTCGGCACCCCGGGCGTCCGACCCCGCCCGAGCCCGACGAGCCCTCTGGTGCTCGTTCGCGCTCATGGTCGCCTCGATCGCGGCGTACTACCTACTCGTCCTGGTCCGCACGCGCTTCCTCGAGATGGCCCTCGCTCTGCCGCCGTTCCCGTCATCGGCGTCGAGCTACCCGCTCGGGACGACCCCCTCGGTCCTCGGACTCGCGGCCCCGAACCTCGCGACGGGCCTGTTCGAGAAGGCCGGCTACTGGTTGCTCGTCGCCGCTTCGCTCGGATTCGTCCCGTTCCTCGCGCCGCGGGCCTTGTTGGTCGTCGCACCGTGGTTCGCGTTCTGCGTCTTCAGCACACGACTCAATTACGTCGTGGTCGGCAACCAGTACGGATTCCTCGCCGCCGCCGGAATGTTCGTTGCCTTTGCGTACGGCCTCGGCCGGGTCGATCGATGGTGGGTGGCTTGGTCGAGCCCCCGCACCCATCCGGGCGACCCTCCGCGCCTCGACCCCGCCAGACGTGCCGCCGCCACAGGGACGCTCGCGAAGTTCCGGGTGGCGGCCTTCCTGGTCGGAGTCCTCGTGGTCGGGAACCTGTTCCTTACCCCGATCAATCCCGGTCTCGATGGGGCGCCCACGGCGCCTCTCGGGGCGGCCTTCCTGCTGGAGCCCGGGGTACCCCATGGGTTCTCGGACGTGCAACAGGTAGTCGCCGAGATCCCGTCGGGCGCCACCGTGCTCGCCTCGCGCGACGTCTTCCCGCTCGTGGCCAACGATGTCAACGCCTACTCGATGTTCGGACCATCGCGGGACCTCGAGCTCCAGCTGCCGTTCACCCCCTCCGCCCCCCCGCAGTACGTGGTCGTTTCCGACTCGTACCTCTCCCCGCTCGGTTCGGTTCCGCCGTGGCTGCTCGCTCTCCTCTACAACTCGTCGTTCTACGGCGTCCGGTCCGTCGCATGGGACGGCCCTTCGGGGGTTGTGGTCCTTTTCGAGGAGGCGTACAAGGGCCGTCTGGCTACAGTAGATGCGCCGCCGGTCCCCTCCCCCTGGCTGGCGGGGGTCGCGCTCCTACCTGCCGCCGATGGCGCGGTGGTCACCGACCCCTCCGCCGTCGGGGGCTCGGCGGTGGTCTCCTCGATCGGCGTCGCCGGGGTGGTCTGGAATGGACCGGGTGCCGACGTACCCGCCGGAAACTACAACGCCACTGTGTGGATTCGGGCCAGCCCGGGCTTTCCCGGGCAGAGTCTGCCTCCGCCGTCCACGATCGTCGCGCGACTCTCCGTCAACGCGTATGGCCAAGCGGTGCAGTACTCGCTCGATGTACCGTATTCGTCGGTGAGCTCCGGAACGTGGACACCCGTGCGGATCCACTTCGCCTATCCCGAGGTCATCCTCGGACTCGAAGTCCGCGGTGCGGTCCAGGTACCCTCGGTCCAGCTGTCTGTGGAATCTTGCTGGCTCTACGCCTAGGGACGGCGTCCGGCCGCTCGCCCCCTAGGTCGGTGACTTCCCCTTCTTGTTCGCGGTGCCGGCCGGCCTTCCCTCCGCGCCGGCCATAGCGCGGCCGGCTTTCGCGACGATCGCCTCGATGGTAGGCCAGCCGCGGGTCGTCGCCGGGAGCTTGAACCGCTTCTCAACGACCTCGTTGGGGTAGAACTTTCCGGGCTCGGTGAGGCGGCGGCGGCTCAGCACGAAGGACCCGATCACGCGTTCCACGCGCAGCACCCAACCGGGGCCCTCGGGCATCTCGATCGGCAGGGTGGGCGACGGAGATGGCGGCCGCGTGAGGATCGTGAGGTACCACGCCGACCCAGGCTCGGGGGTCTCCGTCCCGAACGGCCGCGACCGGACCAGGTCGCCCAAGGAATCGACCGCACAGACCATCACCTCGGTCGGGTAGGGGATCGCCCCCGAGATGGCGCGCCCCAGGTCTCCCGGACGTCCAGGTCGATATGAGACGAACGTCCCGGCGGCGCCGTGATTCTCGACCTCAAAGGCCCGAAGGCTCCGGGCGAGCTCGGACGGCTTAAGCGCGTGGCCGCCGACGTTCACCGCCCGGAGGAACGCCACGACCGGCCGATCGTTCCCGGCTGACGGTCGCCCTCGTGTCACAGTCGGCGCGAGCGAATCATGGACCCTTCATGGAGCCAGAGCCCGACGGAGTGCCGTTGTCTAAGCAAGTATTAAGGCCTCGAAACTCGATATCTGTCAAACGTCAGACAGGAGACAGCGTTTTGTCTGACGCGGCATGGGCGACACTTCCGAGCGGGTGACTGTTCGCATCCCGCAAGACCTCCTTGAGAAGCTCCGGTCGATCCAGCAGGCGAAGGGCACGCCCACGATCTCGGACGCCATCCGGGATGCGCTCGAGCGGTTCGTCGAGATGAACCTCCCTCCGCCGAACATCCGCAAGGTCGTGATCGACCTCTCCCGTCAGGACAACCGACAGCTCGAGGAGTTCGTGCGCGAGGGCGGGTCCGTGAGCGTCGACGATGCGGTCCGCTCCGCGGTCCGCGAGTACATCCGCGTCCGGCTCGACCACCTCGGTCCGTCCCCTTCCCGTCGACGCGACTCGGAGTCGGCTGCGGCCGCCGCCGGTGGCCCATCGCCCTGAACCCCGGCGCCCCGATGCCGATCTCCACCGAAGCGGACGCGCCCGACCTCCGCCCACGCGCCGAGTTCGCGGTCGTCGGACTCGGCGGCGCCGGGAGCGAGGCGGTACACGACATGAATGGCCTCGGCATTCCCGGGGTCGAGAGCCTCGCCGTCAACACGGACGCGCGTCACCTGAACCAGGTCCGCGCGGACGCGCGTATCCTCCTCGGCCAGCGCACGCTCCGGGGCGCGGGCAGCGGGGGCAGCCGCGAATGCGTCCAGGACGCCGTGGCCGAGAGCAAGGAGGAGCTCGTGCGTCGCCTCTCGCGGTACGAGATCGTGTTCCTCTTCGCGGGGCTCGGCGGCGGGACCGGTAGCGCCCTGCTCCCGTACCTGACCGGACTGCTCCGGTCGAGCAATACGCTCGCCGTCCCGGTCGCGTTCCTTCCGTTCCACGTCGAACTCGAGACGAACTCGAACCGCCGAGAGAACGTCCGCGCGACGCTGCGGGAGCTCGAGGATCTCGGCGGCCTGCTCCTCCTCCTCGCCAACGAGAAACTGCGGCGGTTCGAGGCGCTCCCGCTCCCTCGGATCTTCCATCTGAGGAGCACCTACCTGCACAGCCTCGTCTCGTCCCTCGTCGACATGGTCGAGAACCCTTCGCAGCTGAACGTCGACCTCGCGAGCCTCAAGACGCACCTGCGGGACTCGGGTCTCTCGACGCTCCTGCTGAGCGAGCACCACATCTCGGAGCCCGAGCACCTCGTGCACCAGGCGCTCGCGGGGACGCTGCTCGATTTCGAGCTCGATGCGGCGCCGAGCGCCCTCGTTCACTTGGACGGCGGGTCGAACCTCACCCTGCGCACGCTCGACCGCGTGCTCCAGAGCCTCCGCGGCCGCCTCGGCGAGCCTCGTCGACTGCTGTTCGGCACGCGGATGCACCCCGAGCGCCGAGAGGTCGTGCGCCTGACGGCGGTCGTCGGCGGGTTGCGGCCGAACGCCCTCAGCTCGACCGCCCCGTAGGTCGGTCCGCGCCGCGGCGATCGACCGCGTAGTGCACCAGGTCGATGCACTGGGAGGTGCGGAGCTTCCGGACCCCGAGCGAAACCTTGGGAGTCCCCGCCTGGTCGAGGATGGACCGCTCCTCGGGCGACGGATCGTCCGGGTCGCTCAGGATCGCCACGAACGACCCGTCGGTCGGAGCCCACGCGTCGATCGGGGTCCCGTCTTCGGTGAGCCAGAGGGCTCCCGGGCTGCGGGCCCATCGGTCCAGCTCCCGCAGCGGGTCGACCGGCCCGACACGAAGGCCGGGCGACGACTCGACGTCCTGGTCCAGCAGTGAGGAACGGCTCAGCGCGTTCTTGAGAAGGGCGGCGGTCGACCGCTCGTCCGGGTTGAGGTAGCGGACACGGTCCCCCCGGATCTCGATCCGTCGGGCCCTCGGTGGGGGAGCCGCTCCGAACAGGATGGAGAATTCGACGTCCCGACGCAGGTCGTTCGACAGCGTGAACGCGGTCGAGACCGCGCGCGCGACCTCGTCCATGCGCCCGCCGCCGCCGGCGAGGTCGTTCAGCGTGAACTGACCGTCGACCGGGACCCGATGGGCGAGGAGGACGAACCGGCGCACCGGCCGCCGGACGCCACCGAGGGACGATTACGGTTCGCGCACCCGCGCGTTGGGGCGACCGCGGCGGGTCGGCCCGGGCGGCGGGCTCTGCTGGGGGGGAACCTTTCGCTCGAGCCAGATCTCGTCGCCGAGCTCGTGGTAGACCGCATGGGAGGGGAGGCCCGTTCCGACCTCGCCGTGGGGGAGCGTGAACGCGGTCGAGCGGGCGACGTTCGGCGAGTAGACCACGTCGGGCTCACCGGCCGCGGCGAGCGCCTGCGTCTCCTCGCGGGCGAGGTCGAAGATGCGGTCCTTGCGGAACATCCAGTAGTGGATGCGCCACTCGCGGCCGTCGTAGAGGGTGGTCTCGTCCCGCTCGGTCTCGAGAATCCCCGAGTCCTCGAGCATGTAGAACGTGTCGCGGTCGTCGGGCTCGAGCACGTTGTCGATGATCCGTTCGTTGAACCCAAAGAAGTTGAGGACGTGCGCCGCGATCCCCCGCGCGTCCTCGGCCCGCATCCCCTCGTGGCCGACGGAGCGGCGGATCGCCTTCGCGAGCGAGTCGTGGTCGACCGGCCCCGCGAGCTGGAGCGCGGTGTCCTGCGGTATCCCCGCCCGGGTCGTGGCGATATCGGCGGCGGTCCTCAGGGGGAGAGGGTTCCGCAGCGTGTACTTCCGATCCGATGAGTTACGGGCGGGACCGCTCAACTGAACACCCGGTAACAGAATTCATTCCAAGAGACCGTACTTATACCTTCGCGAACCGGCTGGGGGGTTCAATAACTCGGGCAGGATTCGCACGGCGCACGCGCACACGTGCGCCGGCTCAGCCGGCGCGCCCCCGTGGCCGCACGACGCGTTCGAGGGCCTCCAGACGGGGCCGCCACTCCTCCTGCTCGATGCGCGACTCGAGGTCGCTCAGGTCGCGCGTGAGCGGTATGAGCGATTTCGCGAGATATACGTGCGCGTACCCCGCGGGCCGGGGTCCAGTCCAGCCGCGCTCGGTGCGGCTATCGGTGCGGAACTGATAGTACTCCGGAGCGGGAAGGAACCACATCACGCTGTCGTCGGTCGCGCGGGCGTCGTGCGGTCCGCGGGCTTGGACCTGGATCCCGAGGTGGCGCGCCACGGGTCCCGGGATCGTGAACAGCAGCTTCTCGGTCAGGTGGGCCGGCGCGATGTAGCGATTCCGGACCGTCTCGATCGGCAGGACCTCACGGGCCCGAAAGGTCGGCACAACGCGCACGATCCCCGGTCCTCGGGCGAGGAACGCGACCCCCCGGCTCGGCTGCCGAAGCTCCTTCAGCTCGGTGGGGTGGTACTGGATGATCTCCGCGACCTCGGTCGGAAGCTGAAGGTTCATCCAGGTCGGGTGCGCCGCGCGCAGGATCACGTACTCCATCGGGACGTCGGTTCGACGGTCGGACCCGGTATTAGAAATCTTACCGGAACGGCGTCATCGTTCAGCCCGGTGGGGGTGCATCCGTCCGAGCTCGGGGACGAGGGGTCGAAGGTCGCGCAGGCGGAGGGCGACGTCCGCCGCCGCGCGCACCTCGGGAAGCGTGCTGTTGAGGGCGACGGAGCCGCCGACGCAGTGGAACAGCTCCGCATCGGCCCAACCGTCGCCGACGTGGACGATCGTCGATCGGGGTGCGTTCCACCGTTTCGAAAGTCGCCGTAGCCCTCCGATCTTGTCGGCTCGGATCGCCCCCGGCTCCGGTACGATCCCCCGCCTAAGCTCGGGCCCGTTCCCGATCCCCGCCGCGTCATCGAACCCATACCGGCGCTTCCACCAGTCGGTGACGTACGGCGGATTGTGCGTCAGCAAGGCGGCCCGGGCGCCCCGCTCGTGAAGCGCCGCGACCGCCGCTCCGATCCCCCGAAGCTTGGGGATGTGGGAGAGGAAGGCGTACAGCTCCCGACGACTCAGACCGGCGCCGAGCCCGAGTAGCTCCTTGAGGTGCTCGTTCTCGGTCGACTCTTTTCGCAGGTACCGTGAGGTCGACCGTCGCCACTGCTCCGCGAGCCCGCGCCGATCCGCGATGTACTTCCAACCGTGCACGAGGGTCAGGGTGCCGTCGATATCGAAGGTGACGAGCCGCCAGGGAAACGACGGCATTGGATTAGGGCGGGGGCGGGGGGCGTCCCCGTGCCTTCTGTCCGAAACCCATGCCCATGAGGATTCCCCCGATCCAGAGAAAGACGGCGCCGGCGGCCAGGTACGGGAGGCTCGCCTCGAGCGCGGTAAAGGCCGAAGGGAGCGCGACCGTGAGCACGGCGACCCCCGCGAGCGTGGCGACGAGGCCCGCGACGACGATGATCTGACGCCGCAGCGACCGGGTCGGCTTTGGTGGTGTGGGAGGCCCGCTGGACAAGGACCGTCGCTCCGTCGCGAGGCGGCTTAAGGATGAGGCCGCAAGCGCGCACGAAGGGCGCACGATCAGTGCGAATACCCGGACACGTCGTACAGAAGCCGGGACCAATCCCTCAATCCGAGCTCCGTGCGAGGTGCTTAAGTAGTCAGCAACTATCCGATATCGGAATTTCGATATCGATGTGGATGTTCGGCAGTTCGAGGAAGGGCCCCCGAGGGCTCCGGTTCTGGGTGCTGCACATGCTCCGGCGGGGTCCGAAGAACGGCGCGGAGATCATGGACGAGATGGAGCATCTCAGCCAGGGGTGGTGGCGCCCGTCGCCCGGCTCCCTCTACCCACTTCTCGAGGAGCTCGCGAGCGAAGGCGCGATCCGAAAGCTGAGCGACGGGCGGTACGAGCTCACGGAGAAGGCGGGCGACGACTTTTCGTTCCTCTTCGGGGGATTCGGGCGCTCACCGAAGTCGGTCCCCGAGATCGTGTCGGAGGTCCGTGGCTACGTCTCCTACCTCGAGGACGTAGGGCGCAGCGATTCCGCCGCGCTCGCTTCGGAGCGACCGTCGATCCGGGAGCTCGCGGACCGGTTGGCGATTCTCGGCAAGTAGAGCGAACCCTGACGGCGATTTCTCCCCACAGGGCTCGTCTGCCCGTCGGGTCCGGCGCGGCGCGCCGACGCCGCTTATCCGCCGACCCCGCCCCCGGGAGGGGTCCGTGACCAACGCCGTCGACGTGATCGAGCTCGAAAAGGTGTTTCCGGGCGGCGTGCACGCCGTCGACAAGGTCTCGTTCTCGGTCGCGGAGGGCGAGGCGTTCGGCTTCCTCGGACCCAACGGTGCTGGGAAGACGACGACGGTCTCGCTCCTGACGACCCTCCTGCGCCCGACGGCGGGTCGCGCGATGGTGGATGGTCTGGACGTAACGGTCTATCCGGACGAGATCCGTCGACGGATCGGTCTCGTCTTCCAGGAGTCGACCGCCGACGACGAGCTCACGGGACGGGAGAACCTCGAGTATTCCGCGGCGCTCTACGGTGTCCCGCGCGCGCAGGCGACCGCGCGGATCGAGGAGCTGGTCGAGCGGATGCAGCTCGCAGACTCCCAGAAGCGCCTGGTGAAGACCTACTCGGGTGGCATGCGACGCCGGCTCGAGCTGGCCTCCGGCATCCTGCATCGGCCGAAGGTCCTGTTCCTCGACGAGCCCACGCTCGGGCTCGACCCGCAGGGCCGCGCCGGGCTCTGGGAGTACGTGCGGGAGATCCGCAAGGAGTCCGGAACGACGGTGTTCCTCACGACCCACTACCTCGACGAGGCGGACCAGCTCTGCGACCGGATCGGCATCATCGACCACGGCAAGCTGGTCGCGATCGGTACCCCGGCGGAGCTCAAGGAGAAGATCGGGGGCGATGTCGTGACCCTGACGGTCGCCGAGGGCGCGCCGGACCTCTCGGCCACGCTCGCGGCCGTCGAGGGCGTCCTGAGCGTCCAGCGACAGGACGGGAGCTACCGGCTCAAGTGCCACCGGGGAGAGAGCGTCGTGCCGGCCGCGGTCGCCGCGTGCGTGCAGAAGTCGGTCACGGTCACGAACGTCGCGCTCAAGAAGCCGTCCCTGGACGAGGTGTTCCTCGAGTTCACGGGACGGGCGTACCGCGAGGATGACGGGCCGACCGCGACCGACATGGCGCTTCGGATGAACCAGTGGCGCCAGCGGAGGCGCTAATGTACCGGGCGCTCGCCGCCCTGGTCCGGCGGGAGATGATCCGCTGGTTCCGCTCGCCGGTGACGATCATCTCCTCGATCATCTTCCCGTTCATGTACCTCGCCCTGTTCGGCCAGGCGCTGAACCTCGGCAAGTTCGTCGGCCGCGGTGGACCGATCACGGCGCAGGCGGCGTTCCTCGGGGCGCCGAACTACTACTCGTACTTCTCCGTCGGGATGGTCGGCTTCGTCGCGCTCACGGGGAGCCTGTTCCTGGGCGCGCAGGTCATCTTCGACAAGCGGCTCGGCTACGTGAAAAAGGCGGCCGTCGCCCCGATCCCCCGGATGTCGATCTTCGGTGGGCGGGTGATCGCGGGGGCGATCCGCCCGATCCTCTTCAGCGGCCTCGTGATCGGGATCGCCCTCCTCTTCGCCCACATCAACGGGTTGAACGGCCTCACGGTGAGCGGCTCGCTCACGGTCCTCGGGGTCGGCGAGGTCGCCGTCGCGCTCCTGCTCATATCGATTGCCTTCTCCGCGCTGTTCCTCGCGGTCGGCTTCGTCCTGAACTCGCCCGAAGCGTACTTCGGTATCGTGAACATCTTCAACCTCCCGCTCCTGTTCACCTCGAGCGCGCTCTACCCGACCACGATCATGCCGGCGTGGCTCCAGTCGGTGTCGAGCCTGAACCCGGTGTCGATGGCGATCGACGTGATGCGGGAGAACCTGTTCTCCTCCGCCGCCTACTATCCGCACCCCCCCGAGTTCTACCTGGGGGAGCTCGCACTCTTCGCCCTCGTGATCAGCGCGCTCGCTTTCTGGGTCGCGCGGCGCGGCCTGACGGCCCGATGAACCGGCCGGTCCGGACCGTCTGGGAGGCGGCAAAGCGTGCCTCCCCGGCGTGAGCGGCCGGGTGGGATCGGCACCCCGTCCGGGCCAAGCCCGGTCGCCGACCGCGAAGTGGAGGCGGGCGCGCGGCGGGCGCGAGCGGCTCGCGAGCCGCTCGATGTGGTCGAGCGGTCCGGCGCCCCGTTCCCGATCGTCGAGGTACGCAATCCGGCGCACGGGACCCAGTACCAGGTCGTCCTCCCGGAGTTCCCCGGGGGGGGCGGGGCGATGTGCAGCTGCGACGACTTCACGCGGCGGCCGGTCGGGACGTGCAAGCACGTGGAGGCGTCCCTGCTCGCGCTGGCCGCACACCGACCCGCCGCCGGGACGTCGCTTCCGTTCGACCCGGACTGGGCCCGCGCGCTCTGGAGGACGGTCGGAGAGCGGCTCTCGGCGGCAGGCCCGCCGCGCGATTGGGATCCCCGCCGTCTTCGATCCGCGGGGGGCCTGCTCTTGGAGTCGGTCGACCCGTGGGACGGCTCCCTGCCCGGCCGCGCGGGCGTGAAGCGCCGGCGCCGGACTCCCGACTCCGTGGGCTCCGAGGACTAGGACGCTCCGGGAGGGGGGGCGCCGCCGGCGGGGGGAGCTCCCCCGGAACCGGGGTCCCAGGCCTCCGGCGACGTCGGTCGCTTGCGTCGGGTCCACGCCGCCGCCACGACGCCGATCACGACGAGCGCCGCGACGAGGGCGATGATCCCGTAGTCGAGGTTCGAGAACCCGCCCGACGGGGTCGGGCCGGGGGGCGTCGACGCCTTTCCGATGGTGAGGGTCGTTCCGGCGGTCGCCGCCACCCCGAAGACGTCCTTCACCGTCACGGTGACATTGTAGGTCCCGACCTGGGCGGGCTTGCACGTGAACTGGGCGGCGTCGATCCCGGTGCATCCCGGTGGGAGCTGGGCGTAGGCGTACGCGAGGGTTCCGGTCCCGAGCGAGGCGACGACCGTGAAGGTAGTGCTCGTCCCGAGCGGGAAGCTCGTCTGGGACGCCGTGAACGAGGTGATCACGGGGGCGGGGTTCACGGTGAGCGTGACCTGCCCGCGGACGGAGACGCCCGAATTGTCGACCGCGGTCCCGTTCACCACGTACGTCCCGGCCGTGGACGGCGTGCACGTGAATCGCGTCGCGCCGGCCGCTGGCGTGGGGAGCCCGCACGGGACCCCGAGGCCCGCGCTGCTGGCGAAGCCGAAGGTGAACGGCGCGGTGCCGCCCGAGACGACGAGCGAGAAGTTCGCCGGGATCCCGACCGTGACGGCCGCCGGGGTCACGGTGAACGAGGTGAGCGCGGGCGTCGGATTCACGACGACCGTCGTCGTCGCGGTGGCGGAGTGCCCGAATGCGTCCGTGACCCGGACCGTGACGACCGACGACCCCGCCCCCGTCGGCGTACAACTCAACGTCGCACCGTTCACGGTCGTACAACCCATCGGAAGCCCCGAGTAGGCCCATCCGAAAGGTCCGGTTCCTCCGGCCTCGGTCGCACTGAACCGCAGCGGGGTGTTGACGGTCAGGCTCGAAGGCGAGGCAGAGAAGATCGAGATCGTCGGCCCCACTACGACGGAGATCTCGGTGGGTGCCGCGCGGGCGGTCTCGCCACTCGGGACCGTCACCGTGGCCCCCACGGTGTACAAGCCAGCCGCCATCGGCGTGCACGCGAAGCTTGTAACGTTCCCAGCCGTGCAGCCGGCCGGCAGGCCGTACCAGCCAACCGCCGCCCCGGTCGTCCCACGAATTGTAGTCGATACGTTCGTCGTATTGCCGATATCGACGGGGTTGGGGGCGGCGACCGTGGCCGAGGCTCCGAACGTCGCGCCGACCGCCTCAACGGTACCCCCACCGACTACCGTGATCATGGTCGTCCCGTTCCGTGCGTCCAGAACCGCTACGTTTCCGACGCTCGCCCAGTCGAAAAACGAGGCATTCGCCGTCGCGGTGAGGGCATCGAGTGCATACGTCCCGGGATTGAGCCAGACCGTTCCGCCGCTCGTTACCGCGGTGCCGTTGATCGTCGCAGAGAGCGTGCCGAGCGGCTCTGCGACGAACGTAACCGGCCACGGGGCCGACGGGAGCTGAGCGAACGTGACGTTGAGGGTCCCGCCGACCGGACCGTACACATAGACCTCGCCCGCGCCGCTCAAGAACGCGTTGCCGGTCGTGTACTCGTTCACGACGAACCACCCCGGGGGCGCGACCGGAGCGAAGGAGTAGTACCCGGAGGTGAGGGTCGTGTTGGTCGTCCCGCTCGTGTAAGTGGTCGCGAAGTTGAACTGGACCTTCGTCGCGACGCCACCCGCGATCGCGGGAGTGAGGCCGAACGTGAGGTTGAGCAGCGTGCCGGGAGCGTATGTCGCGGTGAGCGTCCCCGACGCGTTCACGAACAACGTCGCTACCCCGAGGTAGTAGGGCGTCACCCAGAGTGCCGAACTGTTGTTGACCGACCAGAGGAGGAACTGATACGTCGCGTTCGATGCCGCGACCACCGTGTACGCTCCGGTCTCGAGCGGAACGACGGCGCCGTTCCCGAGCAGCTGGATACCGTTGAGCGCGATCTCGCCGTCGGCCGCCCCGAAGTCCGCGAACGTGACGTTGACCGGCGCGGTGGGCAGCGCGACGAAGACGACCTCGAGGAACGCCGAAGCATCCTCGACGTTGACCCACGTGTCGGGGGTGAAATTGGTCATGACGGCGTTCGAGCCGTAGTAGACGTTGGCGAACGTCCAGTTCGGTCCCGGAACGGAGAGGAGCGGGTAGCTCCCGACACGAACGCCGAGGCCGCCGAGGTACCCGGCGTTGGGCTGGTACGCGGGGACCGGGGTGCCGTTGAACGTCACCGTACCGTTCCCGACCACGTAGATGGTGACGCTCGCCATCGAGGTGGAGGCGACGAAAGCGGCCGTGACCGTGACGCTCGAGGACCCTCCCGCGACGACGAGGTCGCTCACGGGATACCCCCAGGAGGCGACGACCGCCGCGGAGCTGTTCGAGCTCCAGCTCGAGAAGTTGTAGCCGGACGGTGGATACGCCTCGATGGCGTAGATGCCCGGGGCGAGCGGGATCGACCCCCCGACCGGAAGCGTCGCGAGATCCGCGCGACCGCTCGGCCCCAGGGTGCCGAACTGGTAGGAGGGCGCGACACCGAACTGCGCGGTGGTGACGGCAGAGGAGAAGGTCACGTCGGTGAGGGGCGGGGTCGTGCCGAAGACGGCCGTAACGGTCCCGTTTCCCGAGACGGTGAGCACCGTGTACGCTCCTTGGGGATCCCAGACGGTCACGGCACCCGTCGTCGTCCAGTGCTCGAAGCTGTCGGGCCCCAGGCCGATCCCGTGCAGCGAATAGACCCCGGGCCCCAGTCCCGTGAAGGTCGTCGTCCCCACGACGGGGGTGGAGAGGAAGTTGACCCAGCCGCCGGCGCCGGTCCCGACGGTCGCCGCGTAGCTCGCCGCGCCGCAGGTGGGGATCGAATAGTTGGTCGGGGCGTAGTAGCCCCACCCCGCGGCGTCCGCGGTCGGGAGCGTCGTGAACTGCCGGTACTTCCCGAAGTCGTTGAGGCCGCCTGGATAATCGGTCGCGCCGAAGTAGAACGTCTGCTGGACGCAGGAGAAGGTGTACCAGGGGTAGCTGCACCAGGCGCTGCCCTCGCGGCCGAGACAGCCGGTCCAACCGGGGCCGAAGTCGGTGTACCCGATCCCGCCCAGGTCCTGACCGAACCCGACCTGCGTCGGAATCTGCTGTGAAACCTGGTTGAAGAACACCGGCCGGTCGATGTGCCACGGACGGAGCGTGTCGTTCACCCAGCTACCCGGGTCGTAGCTCGGGCACGGGGCCGACGGGTTCTGCGGTGTCGGCGGGGGGAGACCCGGACTGCACCCACCGTAGCTGTTGTTCTGCGGGAACGTCGAAGCGGCATGCCCGATCTCGAAGGCGAACGATACCGGGAACTCGCCGCCCGGCGTCCACTGTAGGCCGTTCTCGTAGGAGTTCGTGGTGAAGGCCGGATTCAGGGGATACCCTTGGACGGCATTGTAGAGGGTGAGGTTCGACCAGAGCCCGCTCGTGAGGTCGCGGATCGTGAGGTTCTCCCCGTACGGACTGCTCGCCCAGCCCGTCATGCTGACAGTGATCCGATCGCCCTGGGTCATGTTGAGGAAGGCGCCGCGCGGAGCGCCGACGGTCGCGTTGTGGACGTACAGCGGAGCGTAGTAGCACGGGTCCTCGAAGCCGGTGCTCGCCTCGATCTGCCACGCGACCGCGGCGGCGACCCACGCGCCGTTCACCGTGAGCGCGGGGTTCGCCTGGCCGGGTCCGTTCGTCCAGGTCTGGTCGGGGTAGAACTGGAGCTCGAGGAAGCACTGGTCCATCCAGGCGAAGGGGTCGTGGAGGGTCATGCCGAACCAGATCGCGACGTACAGGCTCGATTGGTTCGCGGTCGCGTTCCGGTCGACCGGGAGGGTGACGTTCCAGGTGACGTTCCCACCGCTCCCGGGGAGGTTCGAGTAGAAGTCGACGTTCGGCTCGTCGTGGCCGTAGCACTCCGGCAGGTACTGGCTCCCCGTACCGGGAGACGGGCCTAGCGACCAGCACCCGGTGTTACCCTGGTTCAGGTGGGTCGCGGCCGCCGCCGAACGGGACGCGGCGCCGACCGACGGCAGCTCGGCGCCGTTGGGCACCGGCGCTCCGGGAGGAATCCCGCCCGAACCCCACGCGTTGGGGTGGGGCCCTCGGAACGAATTCGGGTCAACGTGGACGGAGAGCTGCTGGCGGGCGGCCTCAGGGGACGAGATCGGGAGCGAGGTGGCCGGGGTCACCGTCGGGGCGTGGCGCAATCCCGGAGTTGCCGCGGTGAGGGGTCCCACGGATGGTGTGGCAGTCACCGCCCCCATGGGAGCGCTCGCGGCGACGGCCCTGGGAAGGAACGACACCGACGAGACGGCGAGGAGGAGAACGACCGCCGCGGGTGCGATCCACAAGAGCGGGTGCACGCTACGAACCTTCGGCGATCGTCTGAGCGTTCTGCCGGCTAGATCCCACGTCATGGTCGTGCCCTCCAAAGTCAGAGGGCTCCCCCGGATTGGTCCCCCACCATAATATTTGACTCAGACGAGAATCTCGACCATCGTCCGGGAGCCCTCCCGAAGCCGTCGGCCGCCGCCTCGGGACTCACTTCCGGCGGCGAGTGGAGGAGATCGACCTCGGCAGGCGGCGCGCCCGCCCGCGAGAGGGGCGGGCGCTCCGAGTTGGCTGCAGGCCGGCCTAGCTCGACATGCCCGGGGCGCCCTTCAGCGCCCGGACCTTGTAGTACTCGGGGTCGACGACGACCTCGCCATTGACGCCCATCGTCTCGATGGTCTTGAGCTGCAGGCCGCTCTGCGCCTTCGCCTTCTGCCAGTCCGGGATCGGGATCGAGAACTTCTTCTCGACCTCGGTCCGGTAGATCGGGCCGGAGTTGTAGGAGCAGAACGGGATGATCCGCCCGTCGGGCACCGAGTAGTGGATGTCGCAGCGCATCAAGCGCTGGATATCGTAGTCGTAGGCGTCCTGGAAGTGCATGTTCCCGATGTAGAGCGTCCGCCAGGTGAACTTCGCGAGCGCCTCCTTGTTCCCCTCCGTGAAGATCGCGGCGATGACCTTCACGCAGTTCTTCTCGTTGAGACCTTCCGGCGCGCGCGCGAAATCGAAGTACTTCGCGACGTCGTGGAGCAGGCGGGCGCCCGCGACCGCGGTGCGGACCCGCGCGAACCGCGCGTCCCGGTACTTCTCGATCATCGCCTCGACGTTCTCGAAGAAGCCGTCGACGTCCATGAACCGCGGGAGCGGGGTGATCGTCCGCCCGTCCTGGGAGACGAAGGCGAACGTCGCGCAGCCGCAGCCGGGGTGCGTCGTGAGCGTCATCTTCTCCTCGCCGTGGATGATCGAGACGAGCTCGCTGATCGGCGCCACCGACGGGACGGGGAAGAAGTCCGACTTCTCGAACGGCCCCTCGGTGCAGAGGATCTTCACGAGGTCCGACTGGGTGAACCGCATCTGGAAGCGGTCCTTGTCGGGGATGCGCGCGGTGAGCGCGACCGGCTGGAAGTTCACGCCCCGGACGACGTCCAGGTTGTCGATCGCGAACTTCACCGTCGGCCAGATCTCCTTCTCGTTGAAGCCGCCGACGAGGGTCGGGACCAGCACGACGCTGAGCGGCTTGTCCGGCTTACCCTGGGCGAGCTCGGCCGCGCTCGTGTGGGTCTCGCGCGCCGCCTGGATCGCCTTCTGCTTGACCTTGAGGAGGGGGACGCCCCGCACCTTGCGGTAGATCTCGTCGTCCAGCCCGTCGAACTGGAGGTAGAGGGTGTGGAGCCCGTTGTCCCGGGCCGCCTGGGCGAAGCCGGGTTCGTTCGCGACCCGGATCCCGTTCGTGGCGACCTGGATCTGCTTGAAGCCCAGGTCGCGGGCCATGCCGCACGCGTCCAGGAACAGCGGGGAGAGGGTCGGCTCGCCGCCCGAGAACTGGACGGCGACCGCTCCGACCGGCTTCTGCTCGCGGAGCGTCTTCAGCATGAAGTGGATCTGCTCGCGGGTCGGCTCGTAGACGTACCCCGCGGCGTTCGCGTTCGCGAAGCAGACCGGGCACTTCAGATTGCACCGGTTCGTGAGGTCCATGAGCGCGAGCCCCGTGTGGGACTTGTGGTGGCTGCACATCCCGCACGTCGTCGGGCAGCCGCGGAACTTCTCGAAGTACGGGTTTTCGTACCCGACCCCGTCGTGGGCGTACACCTCCATCCGGAGGTAGAAGTCGACGTCGTTGGAGATGATGTCCCAGAAGTACCCGTGTACCCGGCAGGTCTTCTCCATGATGACCCGCCCTTCCTTTTCGCGTACGACGGCCGGGATGACCTTGATGCACTCCGGGCAGACGCTGGCGGTCTTCCGGGGAAGGCCTCGCGGCGCCTGGAACTCCTTCATGACCCGAGCTGGCATGTTTACACCCTACGACTTCGGTGGCCTCCGCCTTCGCGGGGCCTTACCCACGCCCACCCTTTGCGGGTTACTTAACCCATGTGTCGCTAAGTTGACGACAGTAGCGACAGGCCGTGACGTGCAATCGCATGGTTCGCGTCGCTACAAATCGACCTGAGTGCGTCATTATGCGCACTCATTCGCCCCCCCTCGAAGCGATCTCGCGCTCCCTTCCGCTGGATCGCCGACGTCGGACATTTGTCCGACGCTCACGGGGGAGGCCCGGTGGCCTCGCGCTCCCGATCGACCGCACGCGGGGCCCGTAGGAAGTAGTAGAGCCCCCCGACCGTCGAGACGACGTAAAGCACGATCCAAACCCAGGGGAACGGCCGACCGAGCACCACCGTCCCCTCGCCCAAGGCGCTCGTCGCGGCGGCGCTCACGAGCGCGATGACCGCGAACGACCAGAGCATCGCGAGCGGGATGCGAGCGCCTTCCCACGTGCCCTCCCTCCAGGCCAGCAGGAAACCGAGGGCCACGGAGAGGTAGATCCCCGCGATGAATCGTGCACTGAGGGCCGTGATGTTCCAGCCCCAAATGAGCGGGTACCAAGCGGCGGGGCCGAGAAGGAGCGAGAGCCCCTCGGGGACGCTGACGCCGATCACGATCGCCATGAGCGCCCGCAGCGGCCGGGGAATCGACGTCACGACTCGGCGCCGGTACGCTTCGCGGGGTTAAGCTCGACCGCGTCCTTCGTCCGGACACTTATCACCCAAAGTCGTTAGAGTCGGCGCGGTCACCGATGCCAGTCCGTCGGAAGCGGAAGAGCGCGCGATCCAGGCCGACCCCCCCGCCTCGGACCCCGCGACCAAAGCCGGGAGGATTCGTGGGTAAGGCCGGCTCACCCGTACTGGACAAGTATCCCCCGAGACCCGACCCGTTCGCGCGAGGCGCACCCCCAGCGCCGCCCCCAGCGAAACCGCCCCGCTCCGTTCCGGCCGCTTCTCCGCCCGCCCCTACCCCCGCGGCCACGGCCCCCCCGCCAGCCCCGGCTCCCGCCCCCCTGAGCCTCATCGCGCTCGAGCGGCCGTTCAGCGTCGACGAGTTTGCGGCCCTGCTCGGTTCGAACCGCATCCGCGTGGTGGTGCCGAAGGAGGACCTCGCGGAGGCGCTCCAGCGGATCTCGGACTTCATGGGGTTCGGGATCTACGTCTACGAGTTCGTCGTCCGCCCGGCGCCCGAGGACCAGCTCAAGAAGTTCGTCGTGGAGCTCACGCGGGTCGACTTCTCGGCCGCGCGCGGCGACTGGCTCCCGTTCCAAGATAAGGGCCGTTCCGAGAGCCCGTTCGGACCCGACGCCAAACGCTAACACCGGGGACGACCGTCAAGTACCCGCGGCCGGTGTCCCGCCCCGAGGAACCGGCGTGACGAGCGGCAAGGAGTCGGACCGGGTGGAGGCGATGTTCGCCCAGCTGAGCGAAGCGATCACCCAGCTCCGTGCGGAGCAACGGGAGCTCGCCCGGGCGGTCGACCAGCTCACCCAGACGTTCCGCTCGCTCGCGACGCACCTGGGGATCGCCGCGGAGCCGTACGTGAAGTCCGGCCGCGACGCCAAGACGAAGGAGATCCCCGGCTTCGGGTAGTCCGGGCGCCCCGCGCCGCGGCGGCCGGATGAGGCGCGCCGAAGCGTTATCCCGCTCCCCCCTACCCCGCTCCCGCGGAGCCGCGGCGTGGTCGTCGAGTACTCGGTCAGCTTCGACAAGCCCGAGAACCACCGGGTCCGTGTCACGACCTCGGTCGAGAGCCGGGGGGCCGCGATGGTCGACCTCGTACTTCCGTCGTGGGTACCCGGGAGCTACTGGATCCAGGAGTACGTCCGCCACGTGCGGGGCCTCGTCGCGACCGCCGGCCCCGAGCGCACTCCCGCTCCGGTCGAGCGGGTCGAGAAGGCGCGGTGGCGGATCGGCACGCTCGGGGCAGCGCGGGTGGACGCGGTCCTGGAGGTCTACGCGCACGACCTCGTGACCGAGGGCGTCGACCTGAGCCGGGACCACCTCTTCCTGAACGCCGCCCTCTGCCTCCCGTACGTCGACGGTCGGAAGGACGAGTCGTGCGAGCTCCTCCTCCACCTCCCGCCCGACTGGCGCGTGTACACGGAGCTCGAGGAGGTCGCACGGAACCCGTACCGGTTCCGGGCGCGGGACTACGACGAGCTCGTCGACTCCCCGCTCGACTGCGGTCGGCCGGTCGAGCTCACGTTCAGCGCGGTCGGCGTCCCGCACCGTATCGTCCTCTGCGGCTCCGGCGGGAACTACGAGGCCCATCGTCTCGAGGAGGACCACCACAAGCTCGCGGAGGCCCACATCCGGTTCTTCGGCGAGTGCCCGGTCCCGCGGTACACGTTCTTCTACCACCTGACCGACGTTCCGGACGGCGGGCTCGAGCACCGCGCCTCATTCTCGGGCGTCGTTCCCCGGACAACGTTCAAGCCGGCGAAGTCGTACGAGAAGCTCCTTCGGCTCGCGAGCCATGAGTACTTCCACCTCTACAACGTGAAACGGATCCGGCCGGCCCTGCTCGGTCCGTTCGACTACACGCGCGAGGTCTACACGCGGCTCCTCTGGGCGATGGAGGGGACGACGACCTACTACGGCGACCTCCTCCTGCGTCGCGCGGGCCTCGTCACCCCGGAGCGGTACCTCGAGCGGCTGGGAAGCGACCTCGGGGAGTACTTCCAGGTCCCCGGTCGCGCGGTACGCAGCCTTGAGCAGGCGTCGTTGCTCTCCTGGATCGACTTCTACCGTCCGTACGAGGAGACGGTCAACCAGTCGGTCTCCTACTACGCGAAGGGAGCCCTCGTCTCGTGGGCGCTCGACCTCGAGATCCGGCACGCGACCGAGAACCGGGCGTCGCTCGACTCGGTCTGGCGGAGGCTCTGGACCGACTTCGGCCGCGTCGGCCGAGGGATCGAGGAGGACGAACTCCCCCGGATCGCCCGGGCGGCGACCGGCGTCGACCTCGACGGCTTCTTCGCCCGGTACGTGAGCGGCACGGAGGACCCGGATTTCGAGCGGCTCGCCCGCCGCGCGGGGCTCAAGCTCGCGCCGAAGGCCCCCAAGCGGGAGAGCGGGGAGACCGAGCCGGGGTACCTCGGCATCGAGACCCGCGTCGACGGCGGTTTCGTCCGGGTCACGAGCGTGCGCGACGGTTCGCCCGCCCGCCGGGGGGGGATCGACCCCGGGGACGAGATCGTCGCGCTCGATGGAATCAAGGTGTCGGCGGAGAAGTTCCCCGAATCGTTCCAGCGCTTCCCGCCGGGGTCGATCGTCCCGGTGACCGTCTTCCGGCGGGGCCTCCTCACCGAGGTCGAGGTCACGACCGGCAAGGCGCCCGCCGGGGAGTACGAGTTCTCCGCCCTCGACGACCCGGGCGAAGCGGAGCGCAAGGTGTACGAAAGTTGGCTCGAAGCTACTTGGCCGAAGGGGTCGGGGTCGCAGCCGTCGGAGTCCGCTCCCGGTGGGGGGGTCGGACGACCGCCTTGAGCCCGTAGCGCCACTCGCCTTCCATCGGATACAGTCGTCGAAGCTCGAGATCGACGAGGTCGCCGATCGCCACGCGGACCCCGGGTGGACCGGCGAGCTGGGTCGTGATCCGTACGCCGGGGACCGGCTCGACGAGGGCGACGGTGTAGGCGCCCCGCGCGGTGACGAGCGGGTCAAACTCGGTGGGGTGGGCCCCCGGATGCACCGTCGTTACGGCGACGACCCGCGCGTCGCGACGCGGCAGCGGAGTTGGCTCCAGCCGCTCGGTCGCCCCGCAGCTGCGGCAGCTCCCCCGGGGCGGGAAGGTGCTCGTCCCGCAGTTGGCACACCGGGCCGCGACCAACCTCCAACGAGCGGAGATGTTTCCCACGTAGGTCGGCCGCGGGACGTACGCGCCCTCCGAGACCGCGGAGAGGAGCGCCGAGGGGGCGGCCTCGATCGCCTCGGAAGGCTCCGCCGACGGCGGCTCGACCGACCAGCCCGCACCCGGACGTACCCGAAACGCGGCGACCCGGCGCGCGTCGACGACCGCCGCCCAGCCGGATTCACCGGTCCGGAGCCGTTCCGCCAGCCTGGCCGCGACCCGGAAGACGCCGGTGGGATGGCCGTCGTCGGGGCCCGAACCGGCCCGGTCGACGATCACTGTCGGACCTTCCAACCGTCGTCCGATCACCGCCGAGATCCCCGGGGGAACGTCGCCGTACAGGCGGAACGCCACCGCGGAGCTTTCGGAGTGGGCCTCGAGCAGTCGTTCGACCGATTCGGTCGACGGGCGGCCCCCCCCGCTCGCGGCAGTAGGAGCCTCTACCGAGGCGAGCGACTCGAGCAACTCCTCGCTCCTGTCTGCGACGACGGCCGCCGCCGCGGCCACTTCGGATGCTTCGACTCCCTCACGAGGCGTGTCGACGGTCAGCAGCAGCTCAGGGGACCCGCTCCCCGAGCGCATCGCGACGAGCGCCTGCGCGACCCCGGCGGCGGTCGCCGGATAGTGGACGATGGGGAGCTCTGGGATCGCGAGCGCGGCGGCGAACTGCCAGTCGCCCTCCGCCCGGAACTCCCCGACCAGATGGAGTCGACCGTACGGTGTCGGTCCCTCCCCTCCGGCGGGCTCCTCCACGGCGCCCGCCGCGCGGACGGCGAGCGTGAACATGTCCTCGTCGGCGGCCGGGAACGGGTGCCCGCCGTGGCGCCCCCTCGGGAGCGTGACCCGGACCCGCGCGACCCCCCGAGCCCCCGTCATGCGGTCGCGAACAGCGTCACCGTCGCGCTCGCCCCGGATCCGCCAACGTTGTGGGTGAGGGCGCGTTCGGCCCCGGCGACCTGGCGTGCCCCGGCGGCCCCTCTCAGTTGGACGAACGCTTCGTACGCCTGGCTCGCCCCGGTCGCGCCGATCGGGTGCCCCTTCGCCTTGAGCCCGCCGTCGGGATTGACCGGGAGCTCGCCGCCGATCCGCGTGGCCCCGGAGAGCGTCAGGGCCCCCGCGCTCCCGGGTGCGGCGTACCCGAGGTCCTCGAGCGCGAGGAGCTCGGCGATCGTGAAGCAATCGTGGACCTCGAGGAAGTCGACCTCCCGCCGACCGAATCCGGCCCGGAGGAACGCCTGGTCCGCGGCGGAGCGGGTCGCAGCGAGGCTCGTGAGCGAGGTGCGGTCCTGGACCGCGAGCGTATCGCTCCCGGCGCCCAAACCCGCGATGAAGACGGGGGTGTCCGTGTACTTGCGGGCCAGATCCTCGCCGACCAGGAGAAGCGCGGCCGCCCCGTCGGTGACGGGGCAGCAATCGAGCAGGCCGAGCGGGTCCGCGACGCGCGGGGCCGCGAGGACGCGTTCCCGGGAGACCGGCTTCTGGAACTGGGCGTTCGGGTTGAGCGCCCCGTTCGCGTGGTTCTTGACCGCGACCTCCGCGAGGGCCTCGGGGGGAGCGTGGTAGTCGTACAGGTACCGGGAGGCGAGCAGGCCGTACACCCCGGCGAAGGTGAGCCCGCTCGCCCGCTCCCACTCCGTGTCGCCCGAGACCCCGAGCCAGTAGCGTCGGCGCGGCGAAGGTGCGTCGTTCATCTTCTCGAGCCCCACCACGAGCGCGGCGTCGCGCTCCCCGCTCATGATCCCGAGCGCCGCGGAGCGGAGGGCGAAGCCGGCCGAGGCGCAGGCGTTCTCGACCCGGGTCACGGGGGTCCCGACCAGGCGTCCTTCCTCGGCCACCACCGCGGAGACGTTCCCGATCTGCCAGCCCGAGAACCCGAGCGTCCCGACCCACGCCTCCTGGACGTCGGTGCGGGGCATCCCGCGGTCGACGCTCTCGAACGCGGCGTCGACCGCGGCGCGGAGGAGCTCGCGCGGGGTCTCGGGGAGGATGCCGAACCGCGTGTGCCCGGCCCCCACGATCGCCGCTCGTCGTCGCCCCATCGAGCCCGTTCCCCCAATCGTGATAGCCACCGAGCCGTTCCGAAAGATAAGGCCGGGGAGCGAAACTGTCGAGGGAGCCGCCGTACGTGATCGGGGTCACGGGGGCGAGCGGCGTCGCGATCGCCCAGCGGGTCGTCGAAGCGATCCGGGCCGAAGGTCGACCCGTCGCGCTCGTGATCTCGCACGGGGCGCGGGCCGTCGTCCAGGAGGAGCTCGGCGTCGCGCCGTCCGAGCTCGAGCGGCTCGCACGGGAGGTCTACCCGGATACCGCCTTTGACGCCGCGATCGCAAGCGGGTCGAGCCCGACGCGCGGCATGGCGATCGTGCCGTGCTCGGCGAGCACGGTCGGGAAGCTCGCGAGCGGGATCGCCGACACGCTCATCACGCGCGCGGCCCACGTCCACCTCAAGGAGCGCCGCCCGCTCGTCATCGTCCCCCGGGAGACCCCCATGTCGACCCTGCTCCTGCGGCAGCTTGCCGAGCTGAGCGGCCTCGGAGTGGTCGTGCTGCCCGCCGCTCCCGCGTTCTACCTCAAGCCGAAGAGCGTGAGGGACGTCGTCGACTACCTCGCGGGAAAGGTCCTCGACCACCTGGGCGTCCCCCACCGGCTCTACGTCGGATGGAAGGCGGAAGCGGCGTGACGTCCCGCGAGCGGGTTGCCCGCTGGTTCCCGCTCCCGTTCGTGGGGGTAGCGCTCCTCCTCGTCCTCCTCATCTTCCTCACACCGAACCTCCTGTCGTCCGGCTCACCGGGGGCGGGGAGCATCGGGACGACCGCCCAGTTCGTCGTCGACCGGGTCCCGAGCTCGAACGTGACCCACGTCTACGTCTACGGCCTGAGCTCGGTGCGGTACACCGCGATCCGCCTCTGGGTGGCGACCAACGTCTCGTGGCCGCCGACGCCGAGCCCGGCGCGGTTTCACTGGGCGAGCGCCACGAACGGCTCGAACGTGCTCGTCGTCACCTTCGCGTCGACGGCCGACCCGGTCGGGTTCAACGTCACGGCGGTCTACACGGACGCGGCCGGTACCGCCGTCGAGTACGGGGGCGTGTTCGCGGTGCACTACGCCGCGCCGACGCTCTTCGTCGATGACCTCAGCGGCGGGACCGTGTCGGCGACGACCGAGTACCTCACCCCGACCTCCGAGCCGCTCGTCTTCCTCCTCGGGACCGTCCGTGCGGGAGGCACGCCGTGACGCCTCGCCGCGAGATCTGGCTCTGGGTCGGCATCATCGCCCTCCTCCTCGTCGTGGAGTTCGCCGAGGTCACGCACGTCTTCACCATCCCGATCCAGTCGGCGTTCGCGAACGTCGTCTCGTTCGTGGTCGCGCTCATCTTCACCACGATCGTTGCGATCGTCGGGGCGATCTTCATCGGGATCTCGATCTCGCAGCGGCTCCTCTCCCCGCGGGGCTTCTCGCCGTTCGAGGAGGAGATGCTCAAGATGCGTGCCGACGTCCAGACGCTCCGGGAGCAGATGGAGCGCCTGCGCGCCCAAATGAACCCCGACCCGGCCTCCGACGAGGCACCCCCGCCGAGGCGGTCGTGAAGATCCCCGTCATCGACAACGGGGGGCAATGGACCCATCGGGAGTACCGGGTCCTGCGCGACCTCGGGGCGGAGAGCTCCATCGTTCCGAACACCGCGCCCCTCGGCGCCGACGTCGACGGGGTGGTCCTCTCGGGCGGGGCGCTCAGCCTGGAAGGGTCGGATGCGCCGCTCGGACGGGTGGGGGAGTGGATCGATACGATCGCCGTCCCGGTCCTCGGGATCTGCGTCGGTCACCAGTACCTCGCCCGCCACTTCGGCGGAACCGTCGAGAAGGCGACCGCGCCCGAGTTCGGCCGCGTCGCGCTCGAGGTCGACGCGCCCGACGACCCGTTGTTCGCCGGGATCCCCTCCCGGCTCACGGTCTGGGCGAGCCACAACGACCAGGTCGTGCGGCTCCCGCCCGGCTGGCGGGCTCTCGCCCACTCCGAGAGCTGCCGGGTCGAGGGGATGGCACACCCGGATCGACCGATCCGCGGCGTGCAGTTCCACCCCGAGGTCGAGCACACCGAGCGGGGGCGGGAGATCTTCCAGAACTTCCTCGCCCTCTGCCGTCGTTAGCGGGCGGGGCCGCCTCCCGCCGCCGATAAGTATCGCCCCGAAGGTCCACCGACCCCATGCGCGCGCGACGGGCGTCCGGCGGCCGGGAGGGGGAGCTCCTCAAGCGGGCGAAGAAGCTCCGCGAGTCCGTCGACCCCCTCCTCCCGAAATTGGTCGAGGGGTGCCCCCCCGACCGGTTCGACCGGCTCCGGGACGAACTGGAGTCCGTCCGCGAGCTTAGGGACGACGAGAAGGCGCTCGAGCGGTCGAGCGGCCGATGGGGGGAGCCGCTCGTCCGCGCGTATGCGGGTCTGCTCAAGTTCTACCTGGACCCCGAGCTCCCGGCCGTCGTCGTCGCGCCGATCGCGGGCGGGAACATCCCGTTCGCCCCGCTCGGCCGGGCGCCTCCGGAATCCCACATCGCCATCCAGCAGTTCGACGACCCGAAGCGACTCATGCTTGGATACCTCGACTGGGCGCGGAAGGGGTTCCACTTCTTCGCGACCGACTCCGCGCTTTACTGCTCGGGGAAGTCGCCGGCCCCGCCGCCCCAGTTCCTCACCGACCAGATCGCGAACCTTCCGTACCGCCTCTCGTCCGTCGACGGCGGGCGGCGGTACGTCTGCAGCCATCTCGCCGCCGACCTGCGGGAGCCGTTCCTCGAGGTGGCATGGCAGGGGGCGAACCGGAACTTCGAGGTCTGCGCCCGGTGCGCACGACCCGACCGGCAGTTGCTCTCCCGCCTCACGAGCGGGGTCGCGGGTCCCGCGCCCGAGGACGAGTTCGTCGTCTCGGTCGAGGCGAACGTCCGCTGCGACCGGGGCGCCTCGTGCGTCCACTCCCAGATGCCCGGACTCGGCCGGCAACTCCTCCGGTCGTACGTTCTCGGGCGGGTCGCCGACCGTGAGCTCATCGACGGATACCGCTCCGACCTGGGAAAGTTCCTCGACGCCGTCCGCGGGCCCCTGTTCGTGGCGCAAGGACGGTGCTACGGGGACGATCGGCGGGCGTTCGTCGCCGCGCTCACCGCGACGCCCGAGGAGCGGCGCGCCCTCGAGGAGGTCCTGCCCTCCGTCTCGGGTCGCCTCGAGCTGGACGAGCCGACCGCGAGCCGCGCCCTCGAGCGGCTCTGGCCGGTCCACGCGGCCACGATCGTGCGGGCCATCGTCGATGACCCGGAGGAGGCGGAGCGGATCGTGCGCGAGTCGCGCGCGGCCCCGGGCCGCGTCTCCGAGCTGCTCAAGCGCGCCGCGGAACAGGGTCGCGTCCGGGCGCGCGCGGGGGCGCTTCCCCAATACGCGGGGCTCTCCGCGGAGGCGGAGTACGTCGACCGGGTCGCACGGACCAATCACGCCGAAGGGGCGGTCGCCGCGGAACGAGCCCTCCTCCATGCCCTCCCCCGCGAGGGGAAGGTGCGGGGCCTCGCCTTCGGGCTCCTCCGCGCGCTCGGCCGCGCCGAGCCGCAGCTCTGGCAGTTCAGCGACACCGAGCGGCAGTTCGGTGCGGCGCTCGAGCCGTTCGCCGCCCGACTGCTCGCCGCGCCCGCCCCGGAGTATCACGAGGCGCTGGGCGCGTTCCTGAACGCTGCGGGTGTCGCCGAGTGGGGCACCCGCGTCGAGGGCGGCCCGGCGTCGGCCTAGCAGAACGTCGGCGCCGCGCCGGGCGGCAGGTGCGGTACCAGGTCGTGGTCGAGCGCAAGGACGTTCACGTACGCCGGCCCGAAGAAGCCCGCGAGCGGCTCGACGATGTGCGCGCTCACGAACGACGTGAGCCACGCCTGGGGGAGTCCGGAATGCGCGGCCACCCGCGGTACCTGGACGAGAACGCCCGCGGGCGTGACGTACGGGTCGAGGCCGCTCGCCGTCGGCGCGACCACGTCCAACGGGACGCTCGTGTTGTTGAGGCCGTAGAGCGCGATGTAGTACCGGGTGAGGTTCACGAGGTTCGGGTCGGTAGGTCCGTACGGGACCTCGTTCCCGGCCCCGGTGAACGCCTGGTCGTCGATCATCGACGGGCGAAGCCAGAACAGGGCCGGGCTCGTCACGTTCTCTCCGAGCAGGCTCGAGCCCCACGCCGATCCGTTGGGACAGGTGACCAGCGACCCGCCCGCGGTGGCGGGGCTCAGGACCTTCGCCGCCTCCCGGATCAGGCCGGGGTACGCCGCCCCGCTCATCAGGATCAGCAGCGCGACGAAGACCATCGACGCCCGGAGCGGAGAGCGGACCGCACGGCCGGCCACCGGAGGAGGCGGTGCCTCCGGCGCGGGCGCCACCTCGGCTCCGTTCGACTCGAACGGCTCGGGGATCTCGGGCAGCACGGCTAGCTCCCCAGGAGCGCGCGGAGGCCGCTCAACGCGTTCACGACGACGGGCGACGTGAGGGCGTACTGGAGGCCGAGGTAGACGAGCCAGATCCCGGCGAAGGCGCTCAGGAGGCCGCCGAGCCCGTAGACGAGGATGTTGCCGCGCAGGAGGTCGACCGCGGTCCGGGGACGGAACGGCGCGCCGCGGACGGCGATCGGGATCATGATCGGGATGATGAGGGCGTTGAACAGGAGCGTCGCGAGGACCGCGAGGTGCGGCTGGTGGAACTGGAGGATGTTGAGGAGCCCGACCCCGAAGACGCCGACGAACATCGCGGGGAGGATGGCGAAGTACTTCGCGACGTCGTTCGTCACCGAGAACGTGGTGAGCCCGCCCCGGGTGATCAGGAGCTGCTTTCCCAGCGAGACGATCTCGATGATCTTCGTGGGGTCGCTGTCGAGGTCGACCATGTTGCCGGCCTCCTTCGCGGCGGACGTCCCGCTGTTCATCGCGAGCCCGACGTCGGCCCGGGCGAGCGCGGGCGCGTCGTTCGTCCCGTCGCCCGTCATGGCGACGAGCCTCCCCGCACGTTTCACCCGCTCGACGAGCTCGAGCTTCGTCTCGGGCCGGGCCTCGGCGATGAACTCGTCGACGCCGCTCTCCTTCGCGATCGCGCGCGCCGTCACGCGGTTGTCGCCGGTGCACATGACCGTGCGGATCCCCATGAGGCGGAGCTCGCGGAGCCGGTCGGGGATCCCCGGCTTCACGACGTCCTTGAGCACCACGATCCCGAGAACGCGCCGCCCGGAGGAGATCGCGAGCGGCGTCATCCCCTGCCGCGCCGATTCGGCCGCCGCCCGGTCGACCTCGGTCGGGATCGCGCCCGTGTGCGCCTGGATCGCCGTGATCGCGCCCTTCAGGATCTCCCCGCCGTCCTGAAGGATCACGCCCGAGAACCTCCGTTCGGCCGAGAACGGGATCACCTCGGCGATCGTCGCCTTGAGGGCCGCCGGGTCGGCGAGCCGGCGGACGGCGAGGCGCGAGACGGAGCGCCCTTCGGGCGTGTCGTCGTGCGCGGAGGCGAGCGCCGCGGCGACCATGAGCTCGTTCTTGTCGGCGTCGGCCGCCGGGATGAAGTCGACGGCGATCCGGTTCCCGGTCGTGATCGTGCCCGTCTTGTCGAGGATGAGGACGTCCAGGTCGCCCGCCGCCTCGACGGCGCGGCCCGACTTCGCGACGACGTTCGCCTTCGCGACGCGGTTCACCGCCGCGATCCCGACCGCGGGGAGGAGCCCGCCGATCGTGGTCGGCATGAGGCAGACCAGGAGCGCGATGAGGGTACCGAGGTCCGCGGTCACCACCGCCGAGGTGGCGAGCGACGACGTCGCGATGAGGTAGTAGAACGTCACGACCACGGCGAGGAGGCTCAGCGTGAACGCGGCGAGCACGAGGTTCAGTGCGAGCTCGTTCGGCGTCCGGTCGCGCCGGGCGCTCTCGACGAGCTGGATCATCCGGTCGAGGAAGCTCTGGCCGGGGTCCGACGTGATGCGGACGAACCCCTTGCCGCGGAGGATCCGGCTCCCTCCGAGGACGCTCGTCTTGTCGCCGCCGCTCTCGCGGATGACGGCGGCCGACTCGCCCGTCATCATCGACTCGTCGATCTCGAAGGCGCCCTCGATGACGTCGCCGTCCAGGGGGACCATGTCGTTCGGCTCGAGGGCGACCTGGTCGCCCTTGCGGAGCTCCGCGGCGCCGACGACCGTGAGCGCCCCGTCGGGGCTGCGCCGCTTCGCCCGGCCCCCGCTCTGGAGGTCGCGGAGGCTCTCGGCCTGCGCCTTCCCCTGGGCCTCGGCGATGGCCTCGGAGAGCGAGGAGAACCAGACGGTGAGGAACAGGATGACGGTGATCAGGAGGAAGTAGGTCCGGCTGAAGTGGGCCGAGGAGAGGTCGGGGAAGAGCGAGGGGAGGAGCGTCACGAGCCCGGTGAACAGCATGAGGACCCAGACGACGAACATCACCGGGTTCCGCGCCATGTGGCGGGGCGCGAGGAAGGCGAACGACTTCGCGACGATCCGGCGGAGGCTCAGGTGCGGTCGATGGCGGGCGTGGACGGCCGTCGACAGGGGGACCTCCGACGTCACGGCGCCCCCACGATCTGGGAGAACGGTCCGAGGGCGAGGACCGGCAGGAAGAGGAGCGCGGTGACGATGATGAGGAACAGCGCGAGGAAGATCGTGAACGTGAGGCTCTCCGTCTTGAGCGTGCCGAGCCCGGGCGGCCGCGCGCGCTGCGTCGCGAGCGACCCCGCGATCGCGAGCATGGCGAGGATCGGGAAGTAGCGGCCGAACAACATGATCAGCGCGCCGATGACGTTGAAGAACGGGGTCCCGTCGTTGATCGGGGACATCCCGCTGCCGTTGTTCGCCGACTCGCTCGTGAACTCGTAGAGCAGGATCGTGAACCCGTGCGGCGAGTAGCCGCCGATGGCGCTCGTCATGTTGCCGCTGATGAACGTCACCGCGAGCGGCAGGAGGATCGCGAACGGGTGGGAGAGGAGGGCGGCGGCCGCCCACTTCACCTCGCCCATGCTGATCTTCTTGCCCAGGTACTCGGGGCTCCGCCCGACCATCAGCCCGCCCATGAACACGGCGAGCGTGACGTAGATCAGGAAGAACCCGAAGCCGGTCCCGACCCCGCCCGGGGTCGACTGGGTGAACATCCCGAAGAGCAGGGTCGTCTGGGCGATCGGCGTGAGCGAGGCGAGCGCCATGCTGGTCGCCCCGACGTTATCGAAGACGGACGTGAACTGGAAGAGCGCGCTCTCCGAGATCGTGAACCGGCTCTCCGCGCCGAGGACGTACCCCCCTCCTTGGTTCACCTGGACCGGGAGGTACGAGTTCGACCCCTCGAAGTAGAGGAACAGGCCGATGCCGATCAGAAAGACGATGAGGATCGTCCCGATGAGCGGCCACGCCTCGCCCGGACGGCGCACGATGCGGGCGAACGCGAACGGCGCGCCGAACGGGAGGAGCATCATGAGGACGATCGCGACGAAGTTCGTGAGCGACGACGGGTTCTGGAACGGGTGCGCGGCGTTCGCGGAGAAGTAGCCCCCGCCGTTCGAGCCCACGAACTCGATCGAATCCCAACCGGCGACCGGTCCGAGGGGGACCGTCTCGGTCCCGCCGCCGAGCGGGAGGACGTGGGCGACCGAGACGAAGAGGGTCTCCGGTACCCCGAGCAGGACGAGCGCGAACGCCCCGAGGATCGTCACCGGGATGAGGATACGGGTGAGCGTGCGGACGACGTCCGCGTAGAAGTTGCCGAGCTTGCCGTCGCGGCGAGCGAACCCCCGGGAGAACGCCGCGAAGACGCACAGCCCGGTCGTCGGCGACATGAACATCAGCGTCTGGAGGCCGAAGAGCGAGGCGAACAGCGAGGCCTGCTTCTCCGGCACATAGTGCTGGTAGTCGGTGTTCGTCGTGAACGACGCCGCGGTGTGGAATGCGAGGTCCCAGCTCATGTTGGGGGCACCGAGCGGGTTCCACGGCAACCCCTGCTGGACCTGGAGGAGGACGAAGACGAACAGCAGCGCGAGGCCGTCGGTGATGACGAGCGCCCGGACGTACTCCTTCCACGACATGCCCCGTTGGGGGTCCACGCCGAGCAGCCGGTAGACCCCCCGCTCGATCGGGAGCAGGACCCGGTCCCATCGGGACGAACGGCCGGTGTAGACGTCGGCGACGTATAATCCGAAGAACGCGGCGAGCGTCGCCCCGATCAGGAAGGTCAGTACGAGCTCGGGAAACGTTCCAAGAGGGATCATGGGGGCCGTCGCGAATCGCGAGGAGTGGGGTTCGGTCCTGTCGGTACGTCGGTCCGC
Source organism: Thermoplasmata archaeon (assembly GCA_035656255.1). Classification (GTDB taxonomy): domain Archaea; phylum Thermoplasmatota; class Thermoplasmata; order Lutacidiplasmatales; family UBA184; genus Lutacidiplasma. The sequence goes on along the minus strand of DASRSV010000018.1, from coordinate 27,812 downwards.
GTAGCGCCCTCGGGAGTGCGAGGCCTGGGTCCGGCGCGCGGCCGCTTGGTCCCGCGACCCGGCCGAGTTGGGGACCCACCTTAAGGCGTCGGATGGGCCGGAAACGCCCGAGCCACCGTCCCAGCGCTCCCCGAGCGGGACCCGACGAACGACCGACGACCGCGGTGGCCCGCGCGGAATCCGTGCTCGTCAGTTTGATTTCACGTGACTCCAAATAGTGAGCGTTTCTGGTCCGCCGTCACACCTTCGAGTATCCCTCGTGATGCGTACGGGTTCCGGCGGCGCGACGGTCCACGAGTCGCGGACCGCCATCGTCGTCGCCGGTGAGGAGGAGACCCGGGTCCTGCTCCGCGGACTCCTGCGGCTGCACCACGTGCGGGTCGTCGGGGAGGCCGCAGGGGCGACGCAAGGCGCTGAGCTGCTCGCCGCCTACCACCCGAAGGTGCTCGTCGCCGACGCGACTCTCACCGAAGGCGACTGCGGGAGCCTCGTGGAGACCGCCCGTCGGAGCGAACCGTCCACCTGGATCGTCGTGATCACCCCCGATCGGAGGCGTCCCGTACCCGCGCTCGGCACGACCCCACCGGATGCCATCCTGACGCGCCCGTTCCGGATCCAAGAGTTCGCCGACGTGCTTTCGACAGGGGCGGGCGCCGCCGCAGCCGCCGCCACACCCTAGGCAGGATCATCGTTCGCCGCGAGCCCTCGGCTCGCGTGCGCTACACCACTCGGAACCGGCGGACCGCCGCTTCTTCCTGGAAGTGAAGGTCGGGCGCAGGCAGAACCAGGGAGTGGACGGGCGGTCCGAAATCGACGGTCGCCAGGGCGCGGCGATCGCCCCACCACGCCGCACCCTCTTCGGTGCCCACGCGGGCAACGACCCCGAACGGTACCTCCGCGGCCAATCGCGCATGCTCCGGATCGAATCGATCGAACGCCGCCAAAGCCGCATCCGCCGTGAGGTAGCGACCGCGCTCCGCTTGGACGTCCAGGAGCACGAGCGTGTGGAGCCCTTCCGACCGGTTCCGCAACACCCGCTCGAACGGCGACGAAGGATCGTACCCGGGCTCGGGGATCGGGAGCGTAACCGTCCGCCCGAAGCGATAGTGGATGAGACCGAGGTACCCCGCGACCGCCACGAGCGCGCTCGCCGCGGGCAGATACTTCCACCCATGGCCCGCGGACTCCACCTGGAGGCGCAGCGCGAGGTGCGTCGTCGCGGCGAACGGGTCCCCGGGGGTGAGGAGCGCCACGCGATCCACCGATCCGAGCGCCGCGAGGATCCCCGCCCCGGACTCGACCGCCGCGCGATCGAGACGTTCGATCGGGTGTTGGATCTCGGACTCCAGCCGCGCGATCGACCCCTCGGGGAATCGGGAGGTGTACTCTTCGAGGAACACCCGGCCGGCCGAGCGGAGGTAATCGAGCGCCCGACGGGAGAGGTCGCGCTCGTCCCCGAGCCCCGCCCCGACGAAGCCGAGCTCACTCACCGTGGCCGCTCCAGCCCCGGACGGCGACGACGGGACAGGGCGCGCGACGGAACAGCTCTTCCAAGAACCGCCGCGTGAGCAGCGGCCCCTCCCCGTGAGCGACCTCCTCGCCGACCAGGAGCAGGCCGTACCGATACCGGGCCGCCTGCTGGAGCAGCAGCTCGGGGAGTCGGTGGCGCCGGCCCAAGATCGTCTCGGGGAGGAATGCTCGATGGTGGGTCACCGTGATTCCCCGCGGCGTCCGCGTGGAGCCGGCCTCCTCGGTGCCGGGGGTGCGGCGGCGGGCGATCGTGAGGCGGACGATCGGCGCCCCCTGGTGGCGGATCGCGAGCTCTTCGGCGATCTTCATCGCCTTCGCCGGCGGGGTGTCGGCAAGGCTCGGGACGAGGATCCGCGCCAGCTTTCCGGCGACGAGCGCGAGACGGTTCACGACCATCACGTCGCACGGCGCGTGGTGCAGGACGCTGGACGCCGTGTGCCCGACGAGAAGGTTCGCCCGTTTTCGGCTACCGCGGAGCGTCATGAGGATCGCGTCGACACTGTGCGTCGAGGCGCTCTCCAGGATCTCGCCCGGTACATCCGGCGCCGACCGCACCTCGGGGTCGACCCGGACGTCCAATGCGGCGCCGGCCTCGTGCGCCGGAACCACGAGCGCGACGCTTTCGCGCCAGCGACGGGTGACCTCTGGCAGCGAGCGGATCGGGATCACGTGGAGGACACGGATCTCGCCGTCGGCATCGAGGAGCGAGGCACCGAACCGGATGAGGGGCTCGACGTCGGCGGCCTGACTGACGGGGATCAGGATGCGGCGGTACATCGATGCTCGGGACTACGCGGGTCCCGCCCCGGCACGACCCGGTGCGCGATAAGCGGACGGCACGGACGATCCGTTCAGAACCGTTCGGGGTGGAGCATCGAGTAGGCCAGGTAGAGGACGAGCGCGAAGGCGAGCCCGGTGAAGACCGCCAGCCCGAGGTTCGCCTCCAAGCCGCCCCAGAAGGTCATCGGCCGGACGCTACCGGGTCGCCCGGTATTTAGGCTGAGTTGCGGAGCTGTCCGCGCTGACGCTAGTTCGGCGTGGCCGTCTGGGACGCGTACTTCCCGGATCGGCCACGTTGGCCTCCGACTTCTCCCGCGCACGGCGACCCCGCGCCTCGTCGGAGAGCCGCCGGACGATCCGGCGCATCGCGCGCTCCCGCTTCACCTCGGCCGCCTGGTACCCCACGTCCCGCGTCCCCTCGGTGAGCAGGACGACGACCCGGCCGAGCGAGCTGCGGCCGGTCCGGCCGCGGCGCTGGATGGCCCGGATCTCGCTCGGGACCGCCTCGAAGAAGACGACCAGGTCGACGTCCGGCACATCGAGCCCCTCCTCGGCGACACTGCTTGCGACCAGGACGGGGAAGGCGCCTTCCCGGAACCCTTTCAGTACCCGGGCCTGCTCGGTTTGGCTCATCCCGGGGTCGTCGGCATCGCGCCGGGCCTGGCCGACGAAGCGGCGGGCTCGGATCTCCCCCCGTCCGAGGAGCTCCTCGATCCCGAGGATGGTATCGCGGTACTGCGCGAAGACGAGGACGCGCGCTGGCCGATCACGGGGTACCGCGAGCTCTTCCCGGATGACCCCGAGGAGCGTGTCGAGCTTCGGATGGGACGGCTCCGTGCCGCGGGCGAGGAACGCGTCCGCCTCCGCGCGCGCGGCGACCACGCCGGCCTTCTTCAGGAACGCCGCGTCGCCCCGCGACGGCTTCGGCTTCGCACCCACCCGGTCGAGGTACTGGACGAGCGGGACGAGCCCCTGGGTCTCGAGTCGCTCGGTCGCGTGGTGAAGGTGCAGGAGAACGAGCTGGTGGAACAGCGGCCCGAACTTGCGGACCATCGGACCGGGCCGAGCGAAGATCTCGGCGCGGAGGTCGATAAGGTCGCGCACGGCGAGGTTCGCGATCGGCTTCCGCCGGAGGTACCCCATCTTCTGGAGCTTCCGGGCTTCATCGTGGGCCGCGCCCTGGAGGTGGGCCCGCACGCGGAGCGCCTCCGGAGGGAGCCGGACGAATCGGAAGTCGACGTCGACCGCCTGGACGAACTCAGCGACGCCCGGGTCGTCGCGGCTCCGCGCCTCGATCCGGCCGAACCCCAGGTGGTCCACCACCTCTTCGATCCGCTCGTCCCGGCCGCCCGGCGAGGCCGTGAGACCGAGGACGTGGCCGCTCGGCGGCCGGTCGGTCCGGTACCGTTCCGCGATCGGCACGTACGCGTACTTGCCGACGGCGTGGTGGGCCTCATCGAAGATCAGGAGAACTACCGAGGAGAGGTCGTACCGCCCGGCGGCCAGGTCGTTCGCGACGATCTCCGGGGTCGCGAAGACCGCGTCGGCGCTCTCCCACGCACCCTCCCGGACCGGATGTTTCACCGTCCCGGTGAATCGGGCGCTCTGGAGGCGGACGAACCAGCGGCCGAGTGCCTCCTGGTGCTGGAGCACGAGCGGACGAGTCGGCGCGAGGAAGAGGAGCTTCCCCTCCCTGGGCCGGAGCCGCTCGGCCGCCACGAGCGCGGCGATCACTGTCTTTCCGAGACCCGTTGGCAGCACCACGAGGAGGTCGTCCGTGAGGGCGGCGTGGGCCATCTCGAGCTGGAACGGAAGCGCGCGAATCGCCCCCGGAGTGAGGAGCGGGTGAACTACCGCACCGTCGGACTCCTGCCAGATCCCCGGGAGGGCAGGGGGCGGGAGCCAGACGCGGGGGACGGCCGATTCCGCAGAATCGGAAGCGAAGTCGTCGAGCTGGCGCTGGCGGCCGCCCGACATCAGTTGCGAGGGGGCCGTGCGTCTGCAGGGGTGCGGAAATCCGCGGCCCCAATCACAGGAACTTCACGTCCGCGGGCCACTCTCCCACGAACTTCCGGAACCCATCGGGCCATCCCTCGGGGTCGAGGCCCTTCTGCGCGAGGAACGAGGTGAGCCATCGCTCGAGGCCGATCCCCGAGCAGCCGCTCCAGAGGTCGCCCTTCTGGGCCCGGATCGTGAACGCCTTGGTGTACTTCTCGCCGACGATGGAGAGGTTCTGGAACTCGAGCCACTCCGCCTTCGTCCGCTCGCCGCGGTACGGCAGGTACGCCTCGAAGTCGATGGTGCCGGTGACGCGCTCCCCGTCCGCCTCGCCGCCGACCCCCCCGCTCTGCTGGAGGTAGAACGGCGTCACCCACGCGGTCCGCCACTCGAGCTCGAGGATCGAGTCGAAGACCCGGCGGTACTTCTCGAGCATCTTCGTTCGCAGCTCCGTAAGCTGAGCGGCGGTGCCGAGATACACCGGCTCGATGCGGTGGAATTCGTCCACGCGCTCGAGCCCGTGTCGGCCGCCGCTCTCGTACCGGTTCGAGATCGACGCCCGATCGTAGACGAGGAGCGGGAGGCTCTCGGTCGCGATGGTGCGCCCGGAGAGCCACCAGTACGTGGTGGGGCACTGGGCGTAGCAGGAGACGGCGGACGGCGGGCTCACGAGCTTCGCGAGCTCGGCGTGCGGCACCTGTCGCGTGATCGCCACCAGGTCGGTGAACGTCTCCCAATCGGCGGGGTCGCGGGAGCGCGGCTCCGTGACGTAGTAGAACTCCCCCGGCACCCCCTCGAGGTGGCCCGTCTTCACCAGCGTCTCGAACGTGTCGTGGTGGGGTTGGACGACCTCCTGGAAGCCCAGGGGGCGGAGCACCTCCTCGACAGCGATCCGCTCCATCGTGCGGAGCAGGTGCGCGGCGCGCGGGCCGAGGAACCACTTTCCCTTCGTCGGGCCGCTCCGCAGCCAGTGCCGCTTGAGCATCGCCTCGGTCGGGTCGTCGTGGAAACGGTGCTCCTGGGCGGGGCGCTGCTCGATGAGCTGCCAGAACTGCTCCTTCCCGGCGTACTCCTGGCGGCGGGCCTTCTGCTGGACGAGCGTCACGGCCCGGTCCGCCCAGTTGTCGCGGAGGGCCTCCTCGGGAAGCTCGTCGAGCTCGAGCTCGGCCCGTGTCCCGTGGAAGCTTAGCCGGTGCGGGAGGGGCAGCTTCACGGGCGCCTTGGGGGGCGGATCGACCGTGAAGGTGAGGCGGTATCGGCTCGCCACGATGCTGCGCACGCCGACCTTGGCGGTCTTCCCGAGCTCCTCGCCGAGCCGCCGCGCGAGCGAGAGAAGGCTCTGGTGCGGCCGAACCCCGTCGCTATCGATCTCGACCGTGAGCTGGTCGCCCCGGAGCTCGTGGCGAGCGAGGCGTGCGCTACCGCGCTGACCGACGGTGCGCTTGAAGACGTCGTCCGCCAGCGGCGCGATCGTCCGGCCGACCGCGGCGGGGTCCGGCGGCGCGGCGCTGAGGGTGATCACCGCCGTGATCGAGTTCTCCATTCGGCGCGCCGACCGCGGCCCCCGATATTAGTGGTCCGGCGCGCCCCCCCGGTCATGGGTGGCCGCCGGGCCAATCTGAGCGACGTCGAGCTCTAGGGCCGACCGAACGGCGGTCGACCCTGAGGGGCTCCCCCGGCCAAGGAGTGCGTCCTGCGTGGGCTGGCCCCGACGAGCGGACCGGGGAGGCTCCCTTCAGGGTAGGCCGCCCAACGAGCACCCTTTTACGCCGAGCGAACTCGACGCCGATACTCGAGGTTCCGCAGTGACATCGACCCCGGAGTTCGGGCTGTACATAGGGGGGAAGTGGGCGTCGCCCTCCGGGACGGGGCGGTTCACGACCCGCAACCCGGCAAACGACGAGGTACTCGCGAGCTTCGTCTCCGCCCGTCCGTCGGACGCGGGGGATGCCATATCCGCCGCCGCCGCCGCGTTCCCGAAGTGGCGGGACACCCCCGCGCCCCACCGCGGGGAGTTGTTGCTACGCGTCGCCGAGATCCTGCGCCACCGGAAGGACGAACTGGGCGCGATCGTGACCCGAGAGATGGGGAAGGTGATCGCCGAGGGGAAGGGCGACGTCCAGGAGTCGATCGACTTCGTCGAGTACATGGCCGGGGAGGGCCGACGGCTGGCGGGCGAGACCGTCCCGTCGGAGCTGCACCGCAAGTTCTGCATGACCGTCCGCCAGCCGAAGGGGGTCATCGCCTGCATCACGCCGTGGAACTTCCCCACGGCGATCCCGAACTGGAAGATCGCGGCCGCCCTGATCTGCGGAAACACCGTCGTCTTCAAGCCGGCATCGAACACCGCGATGTGCGCCGCCAAGGTCGTCGAGGCGTACGCCGAGGCGGGCATTCCGCCCGGCGTCCTGAACCTCGTGACGGGTCCGGGAAGCGTCGTGGGCAACGCGCTCATCGACGACCCGCGGGTCCGCGCGGTCTCCTTCACGGGCGGCGTCGACACCGGGCGTGAAGTGTACGTCCGGGGTGCGAAGGGGCTCAAGATGGTCCACCTTGAGCTCGGCGGGAAGAACCCCCAGATCGTGATGGACGACGCCGATCTCGACCTGGCGCTCGAGGGGGTACTCTTCGGAGCGTTCGGCACCTCCGGCCAGCGGTGCACGGCGACGAGCCGCCTGATCATCCACCGGGCGGTCTACGACACCCTCCTCGACAAGCTCCTCCAGCGCCTCGAGAAGTTCCGCGTCGGCGACCCGATCGACCCCGCGACGGACATGGGCCCGGTCGCCTCGCTCGATCAGGAGAAGAAGATCCTCGACTACATCGAGGTCGGGCGGGGCGAGGGGGCCGTCGCCCGCGCCGGGGGGTCGAAGCTGACCGAAGGCGCGTTCGCGAAGGGCCACTTCATCGCGCCCACCGTCTTCGAGACGAAGCACGGGACGCGGATCTCGAAGGAGGAGATCTTCGGGCCGGTGCTCTCGGTGTTGAAGGCGGCCGATTACGCCGAAGCTCGAACCATCGCCAACGACGTGCCGTACGGTCTCTCCTCGTCGATCTACACGCGCGACGTGAACCGCGCGTTCCAGGCGGTCGACGAGCTCGAGGCCGGGATCACCTACGTGAACGCCCCGACGATCGGCGCCGAGGTCCAGCTCCCGTTCGGCGGAGTGAAGAACACGGGGAACGGCGGCCGCGAGGCCGGTTCGACCGCCATCGAGGAGTTCACCGAGATCAAGACGGTCTTCATCGACTTCTCGTCGCGCCTGCAGAAGGCCCAGATCGACCTCGGCGAGTGATGTCGGGGTTCCGCGGCTCGGACGAAGTCCTCGAAGCGGAGATCGTCGTCCTCGAGGCCATCGCCCGCCAGCGCCTCCGGCGCTACACCCGCGAGCTGAACGCGCTCGAGCGCGAGCTTAGCGAATTGAAATCGGAGCGCGCTCGGCGTCGGGCCCGATCCGTGGTGCCGGTCTCGGCGGCGGGCCAGGCGGCGGCGTGAACCGGAGCATCCGGGCACCCTGTCGGCGTGATTCGAGGCGGCGCGGATCGATCGACGGATCGGTCGCCCCTCGCCCATGACCCGCGGCCCGACCTCCGTGCCCAGCGTGAGGACGCCGTGACGCCGCATCGGTCCCTCATGTTCCATCGACTGGCCGGCTATTACGACGTCCTGTACGGGGGCAGGGACTACGCGGGGGAGAGTCGAACGCTCGAGTCGCTCGCTCGTCGATGGGGAAGATCGAGCGGGCACGATTGGCTGGACGTCGCCTGCGGTACGGGCCGACACCTGAGCTTCCTCCGTCGGCACTACTCCGTGGCCGGCGTCGACCTAAGTCGGGAGATGCTCCGGGCCGCCCGGCGCCGGCTTCCCGGAGTTCGGCTCGTCGCCGGCGACATGCGCAACTTCCGCCTCAAGGCGTCGTTCGACGTGGTGAGCTGCCTCTTCAGCGCGGTCGGTCACCTACGGTCGGAGCGGGACCTGGGAGCGACGTTCGCGAACTTCACCCGACACCTGAAACCGGGCGGCGTCGCGATCGTCGAACCTTGGATCGATCCCGCGGACTTCCTCGTGGGAAGCGTCCACCTGACGACGCACGACGACCCCGAGCTCAAGATCGCCCGGATGGCCTTCTCCGGTCGCCGGGGGAACCACACCGTGGTCCGCTACCACTACCTGGTCGGGCGGCGCGGTCGCGGAGTCCAGCATCTCGAAGAGGTCGACGTGGGGCTGGGGGTCCCGCGCGCTCGCCTCATCTCCCTCATGCGCCGAGCGCGATTGAGCGCCCGATTCCTCCGGCCGGGGCTCACCTCCGGCCGCGGCCTGCTCGTGGGCGTCCGGCCTCTCCGGGTCGCTCCGCCTTAGGCGAACCCGGGCGGTCGCCTCCCGTCCGAGCTCTACGGGACGGTCAGAAGGAACCGGAGCGGTTCGGGTTGTCGAAGTTCGAAAGGATCGTCTGCGACAGGTTGCGCGTCCGCGCGAGCGGGGCGAGGAGCTCGTCCTCCTCGAGCGCGGGGATCGTCTCGGCCGTCGGCACTTCGACCACGATCTCGCGGGTGCGCCCGCCGCGGCCCTTCGAGACGATCTTCGCCCCGATCAGCCCCAGGCTCTCGAGCTCGGTGAGGTAGTTCGAGATGCTGCGCGAGTGGAGCGGCGGAAGGCCGAGGCGTTGCGAGAGGTGCGCGTAGCTCTCGTACACCTCGCCGGTGAGCACGCCCGTCCGTCGCCGCTCGTAGATCTGGAGGATCGCGTAAAGGAGGACCTTGCAGTGCTGCGGGAGCGTCCGGACGCAGTCCAGGATGATGTCCCGCTCGAGGCGGCTCTTCGCCTTCACGACGTGGTCGCTCGTGACCCGCTTCGCCCGCTCCCGCTCGGCGATCTGGGCCGCGGTACGGAGGAGGGAGAGGGCGCGCCGCGCATCTCCATGCTCGAGGGCGGCGTACGCCGCACACCGCTCGATCACGCCCGCGTCGAGCACCCCCTCGCGGAACACCTCGAGGGCGCGGTCGCGCAGGATGTCCTGCAGCTGGGGCGCGTCGTACGGCGGGAAGAGGATCTTCTCCTCGTGGAGGCGGCTCCGCACGCGCGCGTCGAGGCCGCTCGTGAACGTGAGGTCGTTCGAGATCCCGAGGATCGCGACCCGCCCGCGGCTGAGCTGGTTGTTGAGCTCGCTCAGCGTGTAGAGGACCCCGTCGCCGTTCTTCTTCACGAGCCGGTCGATCTCGTCCAGGATCAGGACGAGCGTCCCGCCGTTCCGGTCGAGGAGCTCGCGCATCACCGCCTGGACCCGGTCCAGCGACCAGCCGGTCGGGATCCGCTCGGACTCGCGCTGGGCGAAGGTGTTCCCGATCGACTGGAGCAGGCTGTACGACCCGTCCTGCGAGGCGCAGTTGACCGAGATGAACGTCACGCGGCCCTTCGCCTCCGAGCGCCGCTGCATGTCCGCCCGCACCTGGGCGACGACGGCGGTCTTGCCGCTGCCGATCTTCCCGTAGATGAGAAGGTTCGAGGGGACGCTGCCCTTCAGGGCCGGCGCGAGCACCTCCGCGACCTGCCGGAGCTGATGCTCGCGGTGCGGGAGTCGAGCCGGGACGTACGACTCGCGGAGGATCTCGAAATCGCCCTTGAACAGCTCGGACGAGTAGCCGATCATCGCGTCGAAGAGGTCGCCCGTCGTCGGGGCGGGCCGGGCGGGAGGGACGCCGGCGACCGGACCCCCGACGAGGTCGCCGGCGAGGGGTCGCTCCCCGGGGTGAGCGGTCGCACCGTCGGGCATGTCGAGCGACTCCTGGTTCGGCTCCGGAGGATCCGGTAGCCTTCCGTCGGGTGAAGGCTGCACCGCTACGCCTACCCGTTGGCCTCGGGCGGAGCCGCGCACGGGTGGGAGCCATATCTATCTTTTGTCGCGCAGAATTTTTTTCGACGCTCCGGCGTGATTCCGGACCGTTTCCGGCGTTACGTGCGCCGCGCGGAGCGTTATACGGTGACGAACCCTCGTTCAGCTGCCGTGCGTTCGGCCGTCGCAGTCGGGGCAGCGGCGCTCGTCGTCGTGCTGCTCCTGAGCATCCCCCCCGCCCTGCCGTCGGCCCCGAGGCTCGCGGCCGCCGCGCCGCGGCCGATGGCGATCCCGACCCCACTTCGAGCCGAGGGTGTCCTTTCGACCGACGGAGCAGTGAGTCCTTCGGCCCTCGACCCCGGCGCCGCCCCCGTCCCCGGGGCGGGAACCCCTCGAAATGTGCTCGTGGACGCTCCATGCAACATCGGAGGCAACGCCGAGGTCCAGCAGGCGTACGATGCCGCTCTCGGCTACCTCTACGAGCTGTGGATCGGATGCGGCGGGATCGGCTTCTCGAGGTCGATGGACGGCGGATACTCGTTCTCGAGCGCGATGCCCGTCCTCGGGAGCTCGGGAGGCTCGTCGTGGGACCCCGCGATCGCCCTCGCGCCGAACGGGACCGTCTACGTCGCCTTCATGCACAACTCGGGGAAGGGCCCCTTCCCCGAGGTGGCCTGGTCGTGGAACCATGGCCTGTCGTTCGCCGGCAACGCCTCCGCGTTCCGGCCGAACGTCTCGGCGTTCCAGGACCGCGACTTCCTCGCGGTCGCCCCCGACGGCACCCTCTACCTCACTTGGGACTACTCCCCGATCGGCTCGCCCGACACGGTCGGCTGCGTCGTCAGCGAGAGCTGCTATTTCGTCCGCGGAGCGTACAACATCCTCCTCGTCCGCTCGTCGACGGGCGGCCGGAACTGGTCGAACCCGGTCGCCGTCGACCCGGAGTACCCGTGGGGGGCAGCTCCCGCCGGCCCGCTCGTGGTGACGCCGAACGGGACGCTCGAGGTGTTCTACGAGGATTACACGACGAACGCCTCGCACTACCTCGTCAACGGCTCGGACTACTACACGCGGTCGTTCAACCGCGGAACGAACTGGACCCCGCGGGTCAAGGTCTCGAACGGATTCCTCGCCCCGACCGACTGGTGGATCGACGGGGCGCTCTCCCGAGCCGCCGACGGAACGCTCTACGCCGGGTTCGACACCCAGAACGGGACCAACGACACCGCCTGGGTCGCCGTCTCGACCGACAACGGCTCGACGTGGACCACGCCGCTCCGGGTCAATCCGGATCGGAACGCCGCGGCGCACTTGATGGTCACCCCGACGGGGGCCGGCCCGGGGGTCGGTTACGTCGCGTGGATGACGAACAACTCGACCGGAGCGACGTGGAGCACGTGGATCGCGCCGATCACGGGGAACGGGACCGCGGTCGGGAGCCCGTCGCGGCTCTCGGCCCAGACCGGGCTCTCGGGCTACTGGGTCGGCGACACCATCGGCGTCACCTACCTCGGAAGCGGCACCGTCGCCGTCAGCTGGACGTACGGCGTCCAACAGCCGAACCTGACGACCTCATCGCAGGTGTTCGCCGCGATCTACGGGGAGCCGCTTCCGGACGCCCCGTCCATCGTGTCGGTCGCCCCGGGGGTCGCGAGCCTGGCCGTGACCTGGTCGCCGCCGGTCGGCGGCGGCCCCGTGAGCGGTTTCGTCGTCAACGTCAGTGCGCCCGGTCTCCCGACCCGCTCCTCCTACTACCGTCTCACGACCCTGAACGGGACGATCCTCGGGCTGCGGGCGTTCGTGCACTACTCCGTCACCGTCGCCGCGTACAATCCTGCAGGGAACGGGCCCGCGTCGGCCGCGGTCGCCGTGACGCTCACCGCGTGGGCGGACCTGACTGGCTACGTCCTACCCGGTTCGGCGACCGTCCAGATCGATGGCCGGAGCGTTCCCATCACGGGAGGTTCGTTCTCGGTGAACGCCACGACCGGGTTCCACTGGCTCAACGCGAGCGCGCCCGGCTATGACCCGACGAACGAGACGGTGCTTCTCCCGTGGAACACCACGGCCGAAGTCTGGGTGAACCTCACCGCGTCCCCCGGCTCGGTCCGCGGCTTCGTCCGCCCGACGACCGCCACCGTCAGCTGGGACGGAGTGCCCCAGTTTGTGAGCGGCGCGGGGGCGTACTCGATCGGTGCGAACGGCTTCACGAACCACACGCTCCGCATCGGGGCCCCGAACTTCGCTCCCTCGACCCGGTACGTCACGGTGCCGGGCGGCGCGGTGGTCTGGATCAACGTGACGCTCCTCCCGCTCAACGGTACGCTCCGCATCGCGGTGAACCCGTTCTCCGCGCTCGTCGTGGTGAACGGGAGCGCGGTCTCCCTCGGGACGGACGGCCGGGCGAACCTCTCCGTCCCGCCGGGGGGCTACCGGGTCCAGATCTCGGCGCCGGGCTACATCGGTCAGGTGTTCAACATCTCCGTGAGCCCGGGCTCGGCGGTGCCCGTCATCGTGACGCTCAAGGCCGTCCCCGCGACCGGCGGGGGCGCGGGGTCGGGCGACCTCACCGCGACCATCCTGCTCGCCGCCGTCGGGGTCACGGCGCTCGGCATCGTCCTCGCCGGGATCCTCTCGGCGCGGCGGGAGCGAGGGCCCTCAGCGCCGAAGCCGGAAGAGCCGACCGACTTCGAGATCTACCGTCCGTACCCCGAGGACGACGTAAGCTCCGCCGCACCCGAGTCGGACGAACGGTTCGGATAGCGCCGACCGAAGTTCGCACGCCTACGGCGCGAAGTCCGCGTCGGGTCCGACCGGTTCCGGCGCGGGTTTCCCCTCGGGCTCGGGGAGCGCCGGTCGCCGGGTGCCGCCGGAGATCCGGTATCCGGTCGGCTCGGGGGGCCGCGGGGGGGGGTTCCGCCGTCGGCTCCGCTCGGCGGCCCAGGCGATGAAGCCAGCCGCCGCCGCGATCCCGAGGCCGATCAACGCGTAGACGAGGTAGGCGTCGTTCGGGGCCCGGGTCGAACCGGTCGGCGCGTTCCCCCCGGCGACCGCGAGGACGATGCTCGCGTTCGCCGAACGGCCCGATGGCACGTCGACCGCTGTGAGGTTCACCGCGTAGCGCCCCGGGGCGGGGAAGTCGTGCGTCACGTTCGGCCCCGCGGGTGCGGTCCCGTCGCTGAACGCCCAGCTGAACGTGGTGACCCCGCTCCCGCCGTGGTAGATCGCCTGAAAGCGATAGGAGAGGGAGCCGTTCGGACCCGCGCTCACTCCGATCCCGACCGTCGGGACGGCGAGGATCGCGACGCTCCCCGTCCACGTCGTCGTCCCGCGGGTATCGTTGTCCAGGACCGTGAGGAGCGCCGTGTAGTTCCCGGCGGCCGCGTAGGCGTGGTGGGGCATCGTCTGGTTCGACTGCCCCCCGTCGCCGAACTGCCAGGCGTACGAGTAGTTCCCGCTCCCTCCCGTGACGGTCGGCACGAACGTCACGTTCTGGTGCGGGAAGACCGCGGCGCCGAAGCCGGCGGAGAAGAGGACGGCGACGTTCGGGCCCGCGCCGATGGCGACGAAGATGTCGGTCGTCTCGGTCGCCACGTCGTTGAACAGGTCGACGACGTGGAGGAAGACGACCTGCGTCCCCGTGCGCCCGAAGATGTAGCTCACGTTGAGGAAGAACGTCCCGTTCCCGCCCGTCACCTGGGCGGGGAGGAACGCGCCGCCCGGGAACGCGTAGATCGCGCTCGAGATCGAGTTGTTCGTTCCGGTCGTCGCCACGGTCGAGAACAGGTCGGTGAACGGCGCCGGGCCCCCGGCCGTGCCGCCGATCGGCTGGAGGAGGAGGGTGGCCGGGACCGCCGCGAGGGCCTGGGTCCCGTTCGCCAGGCTCCCGACCCCCCACCGGTCGAAAGCGACCACCCGAGCGATCACCGGCGTCCCGTCCGAAGCCGGGAGCGAGACGGCGTAACGGGTCGTGTTCCAGACGTGCGGCGCGTCGGGCGCGCTCCCGTTCCCCCACCAGCCTCGGCTCACGTCGTCGGAGGCGTTCGCACCCTCGGCGTAGAAGACGGTGAAGTGCGTAACGCCGAACCCCGCGATCGCGGGGGTCGTCCAATTGAGGGCGACGAACCCGTCCGCCCCCGCCATCTGCGCGGAGACACCAAACGGGGTCGCCACGAGCGGGAGCGCGACCGGCGGAGCGACGGCCGCATCCCCCTTCGCGTCCGAGACCGACCCGGAGAGCCGGAGGTTGCCGGCTCCCGTTGGGAACGCGTGGCGGACCGAGAAGAGCGCGGAGCTCGTCGTCGCGGAGAGGTTCGTCCCATCTCCGAAGGAGAGCGCAAGCGCGTACGGCGGGGCTCCCCCGGCGATCGTCGCGGTCACGGTCGAGGCGTTCGTCGGCGCCACGAGCCGGCCGGGTGAGGCGCCGAGCGAGAGCGTGAGCTGGGAGAGCGTGCTCGGTCCCACGACGACCGGCGTCGTCGCGGAGGTGAGCCCGGCCGCGCTGGTCGCCGCGATCGAGACGTTGAACGCCGCCCCGCCGATCCCCGGGTCGACGACGAACGCGGTCGCGTTTCCCGTGGAGTACAGGTCGTGAACGCCGCCCCCCGACTGGTTCACGTAGAGGAGATAGCCGGTGACCCCGGGCGAGCTCTCGCTCCAGTTGAGCCGGTAGCCGCCTCCGACCGCGGAGACGTTGCGCGCGGTGAACCCCGGCGCGGCCGGAGCGGTGAAAGTGCACAGCGTGCCACCCCCGCCGACGGTCGCGTTACCCCAGCGTGGGGCGCTCCACCCGCCGATGGCGGACTCGGCTTCGACCCAGAAAGGGTAGGTGCCGCGATAGCCGCTCGTTGCGAGCGACGCCGTCCAGGTTCCGAGCGATGAGCTGTTCCCCGGCCCCGGACCGAGCGACGCCGATACGACGGATACGGACGGCGTCGGCGAGCCGACGCAGCCGAACACCGAGAGGCGGGCCGCCCCCACCCCATCGGGGGCGCCCGCAACGACGGAGACGTTGACGAAGGCGGCCGCTCGAGAAGTGACGATCGGCGGCGCGAGGCCGACGGGCGCGACGGGCAGGTGGGTGCCGTTCCCGCCGAACGCCTGCCCTCGTCCTCCGAAGTTGTCGACGGTCGTCGGCCCGGGAGGGCCGGCCCGCCACGCCGAGGCGCGCCCGTCCGCGACGAGCGACCAGGTGGGGTACGTCGACCCGTCCCCGCCGAACGAGGAGACGTCAGGGCACGTGGCCGCGGCGCCGATGTTCGCGGTGCAGCCGACCGAGCTCGAGGCGGTCACGACCGCGGAGTAATCGTTCGAGTACGCGGCGGCGGTCGAGTTCCAATAGTGGACCGAGGGAACCACGACCGAACCGGCCGCGCCAAGGACGGCCCCGTCGTAGCTGTTGCAGCCCGTGGGGCCGGAGAGCGCGGGACAGCTCGTCCATCCGACACCCACGTCGGCCCCATAGCCCCAGAGCGCGGGCGTCGCAGGAGAGGAGGCAAAGCGCGGAGTGATCGGCGACCCGCCGAAGGTGGCCGCCGGGCCCAGCGTCACCGTCAGGGAGCGTAGGGGACGGCTCGTATCGTTCACGTAGAGGACGAGGCCGGCCGACCCGGCGGCCGTTCCGACCCAATCGACCACGAGGCGGTCGCCCGGGGCGAAGCCACCGCCCGGCGTGACCGGCGCGCGCATCACCGGGAGCGCCCCGACGTCCTCGTCGCAGTACGCCACCCCGCCGATGGTGGTCGTCGCGGTGTCGTTGTTGCACGCGGGGTCGCAGCTTCCCGCCGGGACCGCAGCGAACAGGGGGGTCTCGACGCTCCAGTTTCCGGTCGGCGCCGCGGCGAGGGAGGAGTACGGGGGAACGAGGGCGACCTCCAGGTACGCCATGGCGTTCCACGAGCACGGAACGCCCCGGACGTAGCCCCCAACGAACTCATCGGCGAGCGCCCGCCCCGCGTCCGTCCCGAGAGGAAGCGTCAGGTTGACCCGGAACCGCTCGCCCGAAGGCGGGCCCGGTGACACGAACCCGAGTATCGAGGTATCACGCCCGGTGGGGCAGCTCCCCTGCTCGGCGGCCCGGATCGGGAAGGCAGGGAGCCCGTAGGCGCTCGAGCGGTTCGCTTCCGCAGCGAGGCGGCGGCAAGCGGGAGCGAGGAGCGATGCTGCCGTGTGCGCGACGGAGAAAGGGGGCCCGTGAATGCTGGAGGCAGCGTGCGCGGTCGACAAGCGCCCCCCCGTCGCATGGCCGCCCGTCTCCGTGGTGCCCGGAACGGCCCGAACCCCCGGCAGACAGAGGACGACGAGCGCTGCGACGGCAACGCAGGACGGGAGGCTCCACGGCCTCCGCCGCCGGACGCCGCCCGCCGCCACACCCGCTGACCGCCTGGGCCGCGGGCGGTCCGCAGCGTCCGCCCGGCCCACGGGGGAGCGTCCGTCCACGCGAGCGCGAAGACGGACGGGCTTACGGCGTTACCCGGTCGTTACCCCTGCGGGCGGTTCGGGCCGAACGACCCGTCGCTCTGGAGCTTCGGCATATCGCTCTGGGGGGTCTCCATGTACGCTTCCTCGGCAGGAGGCGCCTCTTCCGCCATCGGCTCCGAGCCGCCGCCGCCACCGCGGCGACGCACGATCACGACCACCGCGGCGATCGCCGCGACGGCGACGATCGCGATGATGATGCCGGCGAGCTCGAGCGTGCTAATCCCGCCGTTGCTCGGTGTGCCCCCGCCGTTCGGGGGCGGAGGGCAGTTCGACGTGCAACCGGTGCTCGGTAGCGGCGTGAGCTGCGCCGTGATCTGGCCGTTTGTGGTGCCGTTGCCGGCCGAGATCGAGTAGTTGCCCCAGAACGAAGTGTAGCCGGTCGACTTCACGAGGACCGTCCACGTTCGCCCGCCCACGACCGTCACGTTGAACAGACCCGTCGTCGGAGCGATCGTCTGGTAGCCGCCGGACGAGCCGTTGTAGACCTTCAGGGTCGCGTTCTTCACGGCCGCGAGCGGCAGCACGATCCCCGCGATCCAGCCCTTGTTCGTCAGTGAGACGTTCACGAGCGTCACCTGGCCGGGCCGGACGATGGCGAGCTGCGAGGAGAGGTTGTAGCCCGGCGCGGTCGCCGTCACGGTGTACGTCCCTCCCTGGAGGCTCACGTTGAACGACGGCGGCGTGAGCTGGGTCGAGTTGAGCGCCACGTTGTCCACGCTCACGCGGATCCCGACGTAGTTGCTCTTGATGACGCCGTTCAGCCAGCCGCCCTCGAGGTCGACCGGCACAGACGTCGTCCGGCCGGGGTTCACGACCGCGATCGTGGAGAACGTGGTGCGGCCGGTGGCGGTCGCATTCACATAGTAAGTTCCCCAGCCGACCGACGTGTTGAAGAAGCCCGTCGCCGCGTTGACCGGGACGACCGTCCCGTTCACCTTGAGCACCGCCGTCGACGCCGCCGCGAGCGGCACGATCGCGCCCGCGATCCATCCGACCGCCTTGGGGAGATTGATCGTGAGCGCCGTCGTCTGCCCGCTCGTCGTCGTGATCAGCTGGTCGATGATCGGCTGGTAGAGGTTCGCGGTCGCGTTGAGGTAATAGGTCTGACCGCCGGCGAGCGTGTAGTTGAACGTGTCCAGCCCGGAGCCGGACGTGAGGGGCACGTTGAAGTTATCGATGGTGAGCTTCGAGGTGGAGACGGCGGGCTTGAACGTCCCGGAGGCCCACGCCGCCTTCACGGCGACGTAGTTCACGGTCAGCGTCGTCCCGCTCGCGTAGGTGAAGGCGATCGCCTCGTTCGAACTCGTCAAGAGCCCGGTGAAGCCGTTGAACGCCCAGATGTACGACGTGTTGTCGTAGGCGGTCGGCGGCGCGGTCACGGCGACCGACGCGCCGACCTCCCACGCCTGGGTGGTCGGGAGCGCGATCTGACTGCGGATCCCCGAGACCTGGAGCGTCACGACGACGTTCGCGTTCGAGTCGATCTTGACCGGAAGGAACTGTGCTGCGTAGAGCTGCTTCTCGTAGTTCGGCGAGCCGCACAGGTTGCGGCAATCGGTCCAGACCGCGTAGACCCCCGCCGTCGTCCCGACGGCGCCCTGGTTGAACCCGATGTTCGACGACGCCTGACCCGTGAACGGCGGGACCGGATTGCTGTCCGAGTCCGAGATAACGAACTGGGAACTCCAGGTGGCGCCGCCGTCGGTCGAGTAGACCCCGTACTCCCGGTAGAAGCCCGTCGTTTGGTTGACCCCGTAGTAGACGACGTAGACGTTCCCGTTCGGCTGGACGGTCACGGCCGGCTGGAAGTAGGTGAGCGCGTGGCTCCCGGGGGTGATCCGCAGCGGCGCGCCGAACGACGCGCCGCCGTTCGTCGAGCGGGTCAGTTCGATCGCCGGATAGCCGTTGTCGCTCCCGGTCTGGTTGTCGGACCAGGCGATGTACAGGTTTCCAACGTGCGGCGAGCCGCTCCAGTTGTCGGTCGCGAGGCTCTCGAACGACCACATCCCCATCTGGTCGGGCGAGGTGTCCGGCGCGTTGTGGACGATCATGCTCCCGCCGACATCGTACGCCCGCGACCAGGTCGCCCCGTTGTTGCTGGAGTTCTGGAAGAGGAGCGAGATGGAGAGTTGGCCCGTGGTCGCGCTCACGGACGCGTTCACGTAGTCCTCGCTCACGACCGAGATCGGGTACTTGGGAGCCGGTCCGACCACAACCTGGGCCGTCTCCGCGCCCGCCCCGCTCACGATCTTCGGCACCGTCCAGCTGACGCCGTCGTTCGAGGAGACCGACACGTAGAGGAACGCGGCGATCGCGTAGGGAGCGACGCACGCGGTGTTGTTGAAGAAGAACTCGAGCACGTCCCAGCCGACGACCGCGATGTGCCCGGTCGGGCTGTAGGCGAGCCACGGCCGCTCGGTCAGGTTCGCGTAGTAGTCGACCGAGCCCGAACAGTTGCCGCTCCCGACGTAGTGCTTCCACGCTTGGGCGCCCGAGACGACCGCCGGATCCGACCAGGTGACCCCGCCGTTCGCGCTCCGTGCGACCTCGACGCCCCAGTTGAGGTACGTCGACGGGTCGACGCCGGACGACGTGCAGTTGGTCGAGTCGAACTGGGAGCCCAAGAAGAAGCACTGGCCGAAGTAGGTGGTGGCGTAGAGGGAGTAGCCGCTCGGGGAGCTCACGACGTTCCCGTCCCCGCCGGTGATGGTCTTGTACACCTTCGAGGAGGAGGTGCCCGCGCTCTTGTTGAGCCCGATCGAGGTGTTCGTCCACGTCCGGCCCCCATCGGAGGAGTGGAACGCGGCCGAGAGGCCGTGGTTCGTGAGGTAGCCGGACGGCGCGACGCTCCCGCAGAGGGCCCCCCCGCTTCCGTTGTAGATCCCCTGCAGGTCGACCGCAGAGGCGAGGAGCGAGGTGTTGCTCGCCCCGACCTGGACGACGTTCGACTGCTCCGTGCAGTTGGAGTTCGACACGAAGGCGTTCGTCGTCGTCGAGCCGCCCGCGGGCCGGGGCGCGAGCGGGGCTCCGCCCGAGTGGAAGATCCGGGGGGCGAGCTGCGTCGCCGTCGAGCCCGCCACGCCCGGGACCGCGCTCGCTTCGGGAAGGCCCGCAGCGCGCGCGGCGGCCTCCCGAGCGCTGAGGGTGCTGAGCGGCAGGGCGTGCGTGCGGCCGAACTGGGCGAGGGCCGGGGTGGCGGGGACGTTGATCGCCCAGCCTCCGACACCGCTCGCCCCGGTCGACGGAAGCTGCACCGTCGGGGAGGCGATAGGCGGGACGACCGTCGGGTGGCGGGCCGCGACGACCGTGGACCCGCCGGCCCCGGCGAGCAGGCCGGATCCGGCGAAGAGAAGGACAAGCGAGACCGCCGCCCAGCGGGGCGTGGTCATGAACGGTCGGCGAGCGACGCTTGAGCCTGCGGTTCCATTCGTCGACATGGCGAGTGGCGCTCCCTGGCGGCTTCCGTACTTCATGGTTTCGTCTCACTATCTGCGATGGGAACCAGTTCGCTCTCGGCGTCGGCGGGAGTCATGGCGGTCGAAGGGGGGATATCCTCGGCGGGCGGGTGCCGGCGACGGTACGCCCCGACCGCGAGGAGGGCGACCGCGAGCGCGACGAGCGCCCCGACGACCGCGTACGTCCCCGAGTTCAGGAACGAGAGGGACCCGCTCGTGGTCGGGTTCACGACCGATATCGGCTGCGAAGCGTTCGCCGTCCGGTTGAGACCGTCGGTGACTTTGACCGAGACGTGGTACGTCCCCGCGTGCGCGTAGATGTGGTCGGTGAAGTTCACCGGGGTCGTGAGCGGGGCGCTCCCGTCGCCGAAGGTCCAGGCGTACGAGTAGTTGTACGGCGGGACGAGCGTCTGGACGGTCGCGACGAGCTCGACGGGGGAGTTCGTCAGCGAGCTCGAGGCGACGGAGAGGAAGACGACCGGCGGGACCGGCTGGAACATCGCCGTGACGTTCCCCGGCCCCGTCACGTTGAGCGTCGTGTTTGCGACCACACCGACCGCACCCGAGACCTGCCAGCTCGTGAGGTGGTCGCCCGTGCACGGCACCGCCTGGATCGGGTAGCTCCCCAGCGGAAGATCCAACAGCGAGCCGTTGTGGACCGGCCGGTTGCCGACCCGGATCTCTCCGCAGGCCGCCGGGGAGAGGAGGAACTTCACCGGGTAGCCGACCTGGGCGAAGACCGCCGTGAGGATCGAGTTCGTCTGGAAGTAGGCGGTCGTAGCGGTCAGGATGGCGCCGGTCGAGTTCTCCCACGCGCTGAGCGCTTCGCCCGCGCACGGGACGGCGGCGAGGCTCACGACCGCGCCTTCGGGAACGGTCGCGCTCTGGTTGTTGTGGTAGAGGACGCCGCCGAGGGCGATCCCCCCGCACGTCGCGGGGCTCGTGAAGAGGAAGACGGTCGCGAGCGGGCGGAACACCGCCTCGATCGAACCGGAGTCGTTCACGTAGGCGTTCCCACCGACGATCGAAACCCCGCCCTGCGTGATCCACTCGACGAACCCGTACAGGGGGCAAGGCAGTGGCTGGATCGCGACGACCGATCCCGGGGGGACCCGCGTGAAGTTCGCGTTCACGAACACGCTCCCGCCGAAGTTGACGGCGCCGCAGGTCGACGGGTCGGTGATGAAGGCAACGAACTTCGAGCCGGAGCCGGGGACCATCACCGCAGTGAGCGTCCCGGAGGCATTCACTGTGACGACGTTCCCAGCGACGGCGACGCCCCCCGTGACGCGCCAGCCGAAGAAGTAGTAGTTCTGGCAGGCGACCCCCTTCACGAGGTGGGTCGAGTTGTTCGCGACAACGATGGTGGTCCCGTTCGTGTACGCCGTTCCGTCCCAAGTGAGGCCGCCACACCAGCCGGGGTCGGTCAGGAGCGACACCTCGGTCAGATGGTAGTTCACCTCGCGGACGGTGCCGGTCGTGGTGACCGTCATCGTGTTGCCGCTCGTCTTGACACCGCCCGTCGTGTTCCACTCAAGGAAGCCGTAGTGCGCGCACGGATCCGGGCCGATCGCGTAGCTGCCGGGCGTGAAGTTGAGCGTCTCGCGGTCGGCGTAGCCGCTCCCGTTGTAGATGACTCCGCCGCAGCCGGGGGGACCCGTGAGGAACCGAACGTTCACGCCGGTCGAGGCGGAGATGAAGTTCGCGATGATCGTCCCGTTGCCGTGGGGGACGACGTTCCAGCCGAGGATCGTGAAGCTCCCGACCAGCCCCCAGCCGCCGAACTCCATCTGGGCGCAGCCGCCGGCGACGGAGAGGGAGTAGTTGAGCCCGTCCAGGACGCTCACGGGCGATGAACCGGTCGAATAGACGTTGCCGTTGAACTTGATCGAGCCGCACGTCGAGGGGTACGTGCGGAACGTGATGTTGTCGTACGGCCGGACGTAGGCGAAGTAGGCGCCCACGCTGCCGTCGCCCTGGACCGTGATGTACGTCGAGGCGGCGCCGGAGGCGAGGCTCACCTTCCCGCGGGTCGACCAGTTCTGGAAGACGTACGGCCAGCACGGCTGCGCCCGGATCGGGACGACCCCCGGATAGGTGCTCACCGTGGACGGGCTGCGGTACTGGGTCCCGTTGAAGAAGACGACCCCGCAACGGCCGGGGAAGGTCGTGATCGTGACGTTGAAGTGCGGGAGTGGGCCCCGGACGACCTGGTCGTAGGTGTTGCGGTAGGCGGGGAAGCCGATCGACGCCCCCGCCCGGTCGTAGGCGGTCACGTTGTAGCGGATCGTCCCGTCGCCGCCGGTCCCGGGGATCGTCGCGTTGTAGATCCCGGTCGAGTTGTTGCCGCTGATCCGCGCCATCGGGAGCGTGACAAACCCTTGGCCGGGAAGGGCGTAGTTGAGGTCGACCGCGCTCTCTTCGCCGAGCACCTGGACGCGCGCGGAGACGTTCACGGCGTGGCCGGAGGCGGCGTAGCCGCCGCGGCTGTCGTTGTTGACGGTGTCGAGCCAGAGCGGGGTGATGTCGTGGGCGAAGTAGCTCGAGAGGTACTCGCCGCTCGCCCCGCCCATCGACTGGGACGTCCACGGCCAGGCGGGACCGAAGTTGAGCTCGCTTCCATTGTAGGTGAAGTACGGGTAGAACCCGGTCCCTCCGTAGACGGTGTAGTCCGGGCAGACGAACAGCGTGCAGACGCCGGAGGTCGACTCGGGGGCGATGTAGCGGTAGTCGGCGCCCCAGCCACCGTTCGCGAAGGAGTGGGGCGCCCGCATCTGCACCGGCGGCGCGTCGAGCCAGTTCCACTCGTCGTACGAGCTCGGTGAGGTCACGTTGCTGGGGTTGTAGCTGTTCGTGAGGTCGAAGCCGGTCCCGAGGCCGAACGCCGTCGACCAGTTGAGGTCGCATGCGTCCGGGCACGAAGCGTCGTAGAACGGATAGTAGGTGTACGAGCCGGTGTTCGCGCTCGAGAAGGTGAACGAGAGGTCGTTCGCGCTGTTCGTCGTATCGTTCACGTACGCGTTGAGGGTCGGGCTCGACCCCTTGTTGCCGAAGAAGGAGACGTTGTACCAGTGGTTACCCGCGAGCGTCCCCAAGCTCTTGCCCGAGCCGCTCCCGATCTCGTTGTCGACGCACCAGAAGGCGTTGTTCCAGGAAAGCGAGAGCCCACCGCCCGCGCACAAGGTGGTGGTCATCGACGTGTTCACGAACGACCAGACCATCACGCCGACCGTGTACGACTCGGTGGTGGCCGACGGGCTCGGGCACGGCTGGGTCGGGACGAAGTTCACTTCGGCGTACGACTCGTTGTAGAGGCTCTTCGCGTTCCCGCCGACGACGATGCCGAAGTAGGTGTCGTTGTAGTTGCAGAACTGCCCCGTGCTCCCGAATCCGGGGAGGTAGATCGGGATCGCGAAGCTCTGGGCGGAGTGGGGGACGTTCGAGAAGAACGACGCGTGGACCTGGTCGTTCTCGAGGAGCGGACAGTTCCCCTGGCCGTTCACGTTCGGCACCGGCGGCCAACCGTTCCCGACCGGGTAGTAGACCGGGTAGGGCGGGTTGGGGCACTTCACGCTCGGGTGCGGTGACGCCCGGGCCGCTCCCATGCTACGGGTCAGAGTGGGGTGGGAGCCCGGATGGGCCGCGACAGGTGAATGCTGGGGCGCCATCGCCGGCCCGCTCGCCGAGGAGGCCGCTACCCAGAAGCCCGGCGCCGCGACGAAGGCGGCGACGACCACGATCCACGCGATCGAGCGACCGCTCATGCCGACGCCTCACGAAGGCGCGGGTCGCGGTGACCGCTAGGGCCGGTTCGAGCGCCGTCGGCGGGCGGGGTCGTCGGCGTTCGGGTCGTACACCTCGAAGCTCGAGCCGAGCCGCCGGCGGGTCGACTCGACGTCCTCCGGCCGGTCCGTTGGCTCACGGTCGGCCTTCCGCCGGTCGTACCAGCGGGAGAAGCCGAACATGGCGAGCGCTCCTCCCGACGCGGCGACGAGGAGCTCGACATAGCCGAGCGCGAGCGCCGGGATCGGGAGGTGGCTGAGGACGACCTTCGGGAGGATCCCGACCAGGAACAGGACGACCCCGGCCCCTCCGACCGCGAGGTAGACGTTCGTCTCGACCGCGGGGCGAGGCGCGGCGGCGGCACCCGGGCCTGCCATCGCTCGACCGCGCCGGAACCGGTGCGCCGGTCGCCCCGGTCACCGGGGCGGCCGGCCGTGGGGAGCCCGCCCGACATCCTTCGTTACGCGACCTCCCCCCCGTCCTTCCGTCCGCTCCCTTCGGCCTACTGCCGCGTCCCGTACGACCGGATGAAATCCTCGGCCCAGGCGAGCACCTCGGGCGTGATCGACGACTTCGTCTTCATCACGGCCTCGAGGAGGTTCGCCATCCGGACGCCGACGACCTTCGAAACGGGCTCGATCCGGGTCGGGCCGGTCGGGGTGGTGCCGGCGGTGAAGAGGCCGCCCGTCGCGGTGCGTCCGCCCGAGACGTCCGTCTCCTCCTTCGCGAGCTGCTCGCGCAGCGCGATGAGCTTCCCCTCGTCGACGACGCTCGCGATGTCGGCGCCCGAGAAGCCGGCGCTGCGACGGGAGAGGTCGCCGAAGTCGATCGCGCCCTCGGTCGGCACGCCCTTGAGGTGGATGCGGAAGATGTCCTGGCGCGCATCCGCGTCCGGCGGCGGCACGTAGAAGATCTTGTCGAACCGGCCCGGCCGGAGCAGCGCCGGGTCGAGCGTCTGCGGCCGGTTGGTGGTCGCGATGATGATGACCTTGTCCTTCGGGCGCAGCCCGTCCATCTCCGTCAAGAACTGGCTCACCGCGCGCGACACCTCGGGCGTCTTCATCGAGTCCTTGCTCGCGAGCGCGTCGATCTCGTCGAAGAAGACGATCGACGGCGCGTTCTCGCGCGCCCGGTAGAGGACGTCCCGCACGGCGGCCTCGCTCTGGCCGGCGAGGGCGCTCACGAGCTCGGGGCCGTTCACGATCTGCATCGGGACGTTGAGCTCGTTCGCGGCGGCCCGCATCACGTGGGTCTTCCCGCAGCCCGGCGGGCCGAACAGGAGGATCCCGCGGCCGGTCTTGATCTTGTAGTTCTCCATGAGCTCGGGCCGGGTGAGCGGGAGCTCGACGTACTCGCGGATCGCCTGCTTGATCTCGGTGAGCCCGCCGACGTCGTCCCACCGGACGACGATCTTCCGCTCCATCCGCTGGACGGCGTGCATCTTCCGCTCGTAGTCGAGCTTCATCGTCTCGTAGTCCGCGATCATGCGGAGCGAGATCGACGGCTTGATCCGCGGGAGCACCTGGCGGAAGTCGTCCATCCCCATCGGCGCCCGGACGCCGGTCATCATCTCGCGCCGGACGGCGATCGTCGCCCCCTCCCGCACGAGGTTCGCGAGGTCCGCGCCCGAGAACCGCTCCGTCTTCTTCGCCATCTCGGCGAGGTCGATGTCGTTCGCGACCGGGCGTCCGACGAGGTGCACGTGGAGCACCTCCATCCGCTCGTTGAAGTCGGGCGGCGGGACGTAGATGATCTTGTCCAGGCGGCCCGGCCGCATGAGCGCCGGGTCGATCAGGTCGGGCTTGTTCGTCGAGCCGACGACGATGACGCCCGCCGACTTGTCGATCCCGTCCATCTCCGAGAGCAGGATGGAGAGCAGCCGCGGCGTCACATCGTCCGCCGTGTACATGTCGCGGCGCTTCGCGATCGCGTCGATCTCGTCCATGAACAGGATGCACGGCGCGCGCTCCCGCGCGGTGCGGAGGAGCTCGGCGATCCGGTTCTCGGACTCGCCGTACCACTTCGACATCACGTCCGAGCACTTGATCGAGATCATCTCGACCCCGAGCTCGCTCGCGAGCGCCTTCATGAGCATCGTCTTCCCGCAGCCCGGCGGGCCGAACAGGAGGATCCCCTTCGGCGGCTCGAGCTTGAAGCGGGTCGTGACGTCCTTCCGCATGAGCGGGATGATCATCGACTCCTTGATGTCGGCCTTGACATCGTGGAGGCCCCCGACCATCTCGAACGTCACCTTCTGAAGGCCGCGCATCTCGGCGACGCGCGTCCCGACGCTCGTCCCGCCGAGCTGGCTCGTGAAGTACGCCTCGAAGGCGTCGCGGATAACGAGCGAGCCGGCAACCGCCGTCATCATCCCGGGGACGATCAGGAAGGCGAAGCCGATCGTCCAGCTCATGAAGTTGAACGCCGCGAACGCGCCGATCGTCACGACCGCGATCGCGAGCCCGGAGTAGACCGAGTAGCGGACCACCTGCGGGAACGTCTGCTTCTCGCGGTCCTTGAGCGCGTAGGTAACGAGCCAGGCGGCGAAGCACCAGGCACCGACCTGGATGAGCGGGATCGCGATCGACCCGAGCCCGCCGGATCCGACGCTCAGGAGCGACGGGTTCGGGTTCAGCATCGCGGCGTACGCCTGCCCGACCGAATTGAAGCTGAACGTCTCGATCGGGAGGGTCGGCTGCAACGCGGCGGCATGGCCGGCGATCAGGCTCGGCGCGCCGTTCGCCCCCGGTCCCACGAGATAGCCCAGGACGGGGAGGTTCCCGAGCGTGACGAACAGCGAGATCAGCAGCCCGCCCGCGACCGCGACGGCGAGGCCGAGGTACAGCGAGAAGATCATCGCCATGAACACCGGCACGACGAACGAGAGTCCGACGGGCGCGAGGAACAGCGTGAGGAACGCCCCCAGGCCGAACCGCCAGTCGATGAGCGCCGCGAAGAGGACCGGGATCGAGGCGAAGAGGAAGATGAACCCGAGCGTCCCGGATTGGTAGGCGACCTCGGGAGCGGTGAACAGGACGAGCCCGAGGAGCGCGAGCTGCGGGAACTTCCAGGCGATCAGCATCACGACGCCCGCGATGAACAGGACGTACGGCCACGGGTAGAACGGCAGGAAGACGCCGCCGAAGATCGCGGTCGCGCCCATGAGCGCCACGGCGAGGTTCTTCGGCTCCTTCGTCTGGCGGAGCAGCCACCGCTCGATCCTTCCGGCGAAGAGGAACGCCGCGATGAGCATCGCCGCGCCCGCGCCGATCAGGAAGAAGAACAGCCCGTCGTAGAGGAGCGCGGGGTAGTGCTGGTAGTACTGCGCCCCGATCGCCGTCGTCGCGGCTCCGGTG
The DNA here is from genome assembly GCA_035656255.1 of Thermoplasmata archaeon. GTDB lineage: Archaea > Thermoplasmatota > Thermoplasmata > Lutacidiplasmatales > UBA184 > Lutacidiplasma. Next base: position 599 of record DASRSV010000018.1, on the reverse strand, counting down.
TAGCCGTTCTGGATCGCGGCGTGGGTCGCGTCCGCCGCGGCGTCCAGCGTGAGGTAGCTCTGGCCCTGGTACGGGCCGCCGGGGAGCGTGCTCTTCACGATCGTGAACGTCGCCACGATCTGCGAGCCGCTCGCGATCCACGACGGGTGTCCCTGGACGATCCCGAAGAGACCGTTCGCGAGGTTCGATTCGGCAGACTTCTGGCTGGACGGCAGATTGGCGATCGATTGGAAGACGAGCGTCGTCGTATCCGAGGTAGAATTGTACGTGGCACTGGAGACGGTGTCGCGGATGACGACGGTGTTGCCGGCGGAGAGCCCCCCGCCCGTGATCTCGATGACGTTCACAGCCGGGTCGGGGGCGCGCTGGGCGTGCGAGTTCACGATGAACTGGCTCGCCGACTGCGCGTTCACGATGTACGGGTAGAAGGCGACCTCGAGCCCAGCGCCGACGCCCAGGAGGACGATGCCGGCGAGGACGAGCGACCAGTACGTCCGCCGCCCGATCTTGCGGGGTGGCGAGAACGCGCCCGCCTTCGCGGGCGGCCGCGCGGGAGGTCGCCGGGCGGGCGTGCTCGGCCGCGTCGCGGGGCGGATGGC